>NZ_LGEC01000064.1 GCF_001279585.1 Nocardiopsis sp. NRRL B-16309
CCACCCGCGCCGACGCCCGCCGCCGCGCCCGCGCCGCCGCCACGGAGGTCGCCGGATGAGCCCCCACGCCCCCGACCCCGCGACCGCGATCGCCGTCACCGGTCTGGCCTGCCGCTTCCCCGGAGCACCCGACGCCGCGTCCTTCTGGGACCTGCTCGCCGGTGAACGCGAGGGCCTGACCCGCCTCACCCCCGCCCAGCTCACCGACATGGGCGTGCGGCCCGCGGTGCTCCGCGACCCCGCCTACGTGCCGGTCGCCGGGATCATCGACGGCCAGGACCTGTTCGACCCCGACCCCTTCGGCCTCACCGACGCCGAGGCCGCCCTGCTCGACCCGCAGCAGCGGCTCTTCCTCGAATGCGCCTGGCAGGCGCTGGAGGAGGCGGGCCACGGCGGCGGCACCGGCGCGGGCTCGGTCGGCGTCTTCGCCGGCGCCGCGCAGAGCGCCTACCTCGCGGCCAACCTGGCCGACCGCTGGGACTCCGCGGGGGCCGGTGACGACCCCGTCGGCACCCTTCAGACGGCGATCGCGACCCAGACCGACTACCTGCCCGCCCAGACCGCCTACCGGCTCGACCTCACCGGCCCCGCCGTCGCGGTCAACACCGCCTGCTCGACCTCGCTGGTGGCGGTGCACACGGCCGCCCAGTCCCTGCTCAACGGCGAGTGCGACACCGCGCTGGCCGGCGGCGTGTCCCTGATCGTCCCCCAGGGTCGGGGCTACCTGTACACACCCGACGGCATCTACTCCCGCGACGGCACCGTCCGACCCTTCTCGTCGGAGGGGTCCGGCGTGGTCTACACGCAGGGGGCGGGCGCCGTCGTCCTGCGCCGCCTGGGCGACGCCCAGCGCGACGGCGACCCGGTGCTGGCGGTGCTGCACGGGTCGGCGATCAACAACGACGGCGCCGCCAAGGCGGGCTTCACCGCGCCCTCGATGCGCGGCCAGGCCCGTGTCCTGGTCGAGGCGCTGGCGGTCGCGGGGGCCGACCCGCGCCAGGTCGGCTACGTCGAGGCCCACGGCACCGGCACCCGGCTCGGCGACCCGATCGAGACGGCCGCGCTGAAGCGGGTCTACGGCGAGTCCGGCCCGTCGTGGTGCGGGCTCGGCTCGGTCAAGAGCAACATCGGCCACACCAACTCGGCCGCGGGCATCGCGTCGTTCATCAAGACGGTGCTGGCCCTGCACCACCGCACGCTGCCCGCCTCCCTGCACGCCGAACCGGTCAACGAACTCCTGGGGCTGGAGCGGTCACCCTTCGAGGTCGTCACCCGCACCCGGCCGTGGGAGGGCCCCGAACTCGCGGGCGTCAGCTCCTTCGGGATCGGCGGCACCAACGCCCACGCCATCCTCGGCCCGGCGCCCGAGCGCGGCCCGGCGCCGCGGGACCGGCGGCCCCAGATCCTGCCCCTCGCCGCGCACACCCGTGCGGCGCTGACCGCGACGGCGGACGGCCTCGCCCGCGACGCCCGGGCGGCCGGGACGGACTCCCCCGCCGCGCGGACCGCCGACCCCGCCGACCTGGCGTTCACCCTGCAGACCGGGCGGGCCCACCCCACGGCGCACCGGATGGCCGCGGTCGCGGCCGAGGGCCGGGTCTCCGACGCCCTGCGCGCCGCCGTGCCGGTCTCCGCCTCCGGCGCGAGCGCCCGCGTCGTCTTCGCCTTCCCCGGCGGAGGCAGCCAGCACACCGGGATGGGCGCCGAACTCTACGAGCAGGAACCCGTGTTCGCGCGCTGCGTCGACGACTGCGCCGAACTGTTCCTGCCGCTGCTGGGCGCCGACATCCGCGACGTGGTGACCGGCCCGGAGGGGGCCGCCGACCGCGCACGCGACGCCGCCGTCGGCCTGCCCGCCCTGTTCGCCGTCTCCCTGGCCACCGCACGGCTCCTGGAGTCGTGGGGCGTGCGCCCCGACGCGGTGCTCGGCCACAGCCTGGGCGAGTACCCGGCGGCCGTGGTCAGCGGCGCGCTGGCCCTCGCCGACGCCGTGCGCCTGGTCGCGGTCCGCTCCACCGCCGTCGCCAAGAGCGCGGGCGAGGGCACGATGCTCTCCGTCCCCCTCGGTGAGCAGGACACGGTCGCCCTCCTGACCCGCCACCCCGACGTGGACCTGGCGGTCGTGAACGCTCCGGACTCCTGTGTGGTGTCCGGACCGCGCGCGGCGGTCGCCGCCGTCGGGGCCGAGCTGTCCGCCGCGGGCCACAGGTGCACGACCGTGCACGTGGACGTGGCCGCGCACTCCCGGCTGGTGGAGCCCGCCATGGACCACGTGCGCGACGCCGCGCGCGGCCTGGCCGCCGCACCGCCGACGGTGCCGATCGTCTCCACCGTCACGGGAGAGCCGGTCTCCGACGCGCTGGGGACCGCCGAGCACTGGGTGGACCAGCTGCGCGGCACGGTCCGCTTCGACCGGGCCCTGCGCGCCGCGGTCGGAGATCGGTCCGCGGTGCTGGTCCAGGTCGGCCCGGGTGCGGCGCTGGCCTCCCTCGCCCGACGCAACGGCCTGCCGGAGCTGGCCACCGCGCTGACCACGCTCGCGACGGAGCCGGAGGAGTCCGACGCGGTGGCCGTGCGTGCCGCCCTGGGCTCGCTGTGGGCGCACGGGGCCGAGGTGGACTTCACCGCGCTGCACGCCGGTGGACGGCACCGGGTCGCCGCGCCCGGCTACGCGTTCCAGCGGCGTCGGCTGTGGGTGGACCCGCCCGAGCGGCCGCGGTCGGCCGGGGGCGAGGTCCCCGACGCCGACGACCCCCTGCAGGTCCCGGTGTGGTCGCAGTCCCCACCGCTGGACCCCGCGCCCCTGACCGGCCGCTGGCTGCTGGTCGGACCCGCCGCCACGGACGCCTCGGAGACCCCGGACGGCTCTGGCGACACGGTCGGTGCCGAGGGCACCGGAGCGGCGGCTGACGCGGCCGCCCTGCGTGCGGCGCTGGCCGACGCCGGCGCCACGGTCGTCGGCCCCGGCGAGGAGGACACGGGACCGTTCGACGGCGCGGTGCTGCTGCTCGACACCGTCCCCGGCCGGGAGCACGACCCCGACGCCGTCACCGAACAGGTCCTCGCCCACGCCGGGGCCGCCCGTGCACTCGCCGACCTGGACCCGCCGGTGCCGGTGGTCCTCCAGGTCGGCCGGGCGGTGGAGCGGGTGGAGAGCGCCGACCGCGGCCACGCGGCGGGCGCGACGGCTCGTGTGCTCCCCCGTGTCCTCGCCCAGGAGACCCCGGGCCTGGTGTGGCGCACGCTCGACGTCGGGGAGCGCGTGCGGATCGGCCCGGCGGTCGTCGCCGAGCTGGCCGACCTCGCTCGCTCCCGGACCAGCGGCACCGAGGCCGCCGTGCGCGGCGCCACCCGGTGGATCCGCGGCGTCGCCCCCTGGCGGCCGGGCACGTCCCCCGTGTCTGCCACGTTCAGCCCACACCTGCCGCACCAGCCGACCCACACGCACGCGGCACCCCAGCCGCCCGAAGCATCCCGCACGACCCACACGCCCGAGGAAGCGCTCACGAACCGTGCGCCCGAGGCGCACGCAGCGTCCCACACGACCCATGCCGACCCGGCATCTCACACGGGCGACGCGCCCCAGGTGTCCCCCGTATCGCACGCCTCCGAAGCGCCCCCCACGACACACGCGGCCGGAGCATCCCGCACTCCCCCTGCCCCCGAGGTCCCACACGCGGATCAGGCACCCCAGGCGTCCCTCGCGACTCACGCGGACCATGCGCCCGAGGCACCCGGCGAGCCCGGGAGTTCGGCGGGCGGCCCCGACCTGCCCCTCGACCAGCGGCCGGTCGCGCTCATCACCGGTGGGCTGGGCGACGTCGGGCTCACCACGGCCGCGCACCTGTCCGCGCGCGGGATGCGCGTGGTCGTCACCTCCCGCTCCGCTCCCCCGGACTCCCCCGAGCCCGGCAGCCGAGCCGAGGAGCGGGTACAGGCGCTGCGCACCCTCGCCCAGCGGGGCACACCGGTCGAGGTGCGCGCGGTGGACGCCGCCGACACCGGCGCCATGACGGCGCTGCTCGCCGACCTGGCCGACCCGGGCGGCCCCGGGCTGGCCCTCGTCGTCCACGCCGCGGGCGTCGTGGCCACGGCCGACCTGGCACCGCTGCGCTCGGTGACCGCCGAGCACGTCGCCGGACACGTCCACTCCAAGATCCGGGGCGCCCTCGCCCTGCGTGCGGCCGTGGCCGCGCTGGAGCCCGAGCGGCGGCCCTCCTCCGTGGTCCTGATGTCCTCGGCCGGCACCCTCGTCGGCGGCGTCGGGATGGGCCCCTACTGCGCGTCGAACGCGTTCCTGGACGCGCTGGCCGCCGCATCCGTCGACGATCCCCGCACACGCTGGCTCAGCGTGGTGTGGGACGCCTGGCGGGTGGGCCCGCTCGGTGCGGACCGGATCGTCAACCTCGACTTCGCGCTCGACGCGGCGACCGGCATGTCCGCGCTGGACCGGCTGCTGGCGGCGTGCGCCACCGGCACCGCGCCGCCCGTGGTCGCCGTGTCCGCCACCGACCTGCGGGTGCGGGTGGCCGACGCCGCCCGCCCCGTGCCGCGGCCCGAACCCGGTGCCGCGGGAGAGGGGTCGGCCGACGAACTCGACCCGGTCGAGCGGGTCCTCGCGGACCTGTGGAGCGACCTGTTCGGCGTCCCCGTGCGCTCGGCCGACGCGGACTTCTTCGCGCTCGGCGGCCACTCGCTGCTCGCCACCCGGATGCTCGTGGCCCTGCGCCGCCGGTTCGGTGTCGAACTGGGCCTGCGCGACGTGCTCGCCGAACCCACACTGGGCGGTATCGCCGCGCTGGTCGGCGGCAGGGCCGGTGTGCCCGCGCCCGACCACGCGCACGCGTCCGGCCCCGCCCCCGTGCGCGCCGCGCACGGCTCCGCCATCCCGATGACCCGCGTCCAGCACGCCTACTGGGTCGGCCGGGACGGCGGCTACGAGCTGGGCGACCTGGCCTGCCGCTTCTACCTCGAATACGACTGCGCCGACCTGGACGTCGCACGCTACGAGGCCGCGTGGAACCGGGTGATCGACCGGCACGCCATGCTGCGCGCCGTCACCACCACCCAGGGCACCTTCACCGTCCTGGACCGGCTGCCCCGCTACCGGATCCGCGTGCACGACCTGTCGACCCGGCCCCCGGAGCGGCGCGAGGCCCGTCTCACCCGCCTGCGCGAGCGCGTGGCGCGCGAGTCCGGGCCCGCGGACCAGTGGCCGCTGTTCCAGGTGCAGGCGGTCCGGCTGCCCGGGGGCCGCACCCGGCTGCTCATCGGCGTGGACGTGCTGATCTGCGACGCCGCGAGCTACTGGATCATCGACCGGGAGGTCCAGTACTTCTACGAGAACCCCGACGGCGGTCTGCCCGAGCCCGGAGTCGACTTCGCCACCTGCGTCACCGCGATCGACGCGGGCCGGGGCTCCGCCGAATGGGAGCGCGCGGCCCGGTACTGGCGCGAGCGCGACGCACTGCCCGGCGCGCCGGACCTGCCGGTCGCGCGCGAGGCGGCCGACCACCGGTTCGAGCGCCGCACCGCACGGCTGGACTCGGCGGAGTGGGACGCCCTGCGGGAGCGGGCCGCGCGCCACGGGGTGACCCCGACCGCCGTCCTGCTCGCCGCCTACGCGGAGACGCTGGCCGCGTGGTCGGGCCAGGACCGCTTCGCCCTGACGCTCACCCTGTTCGACCGGCCCGACGTGCATCCCGACGTCAACGACGTGGTCGGGGACTTCACCTCGCTGCTCCTGCACGAGGTGGACCTGGCGGACGCCCCCTTCGCGGACCGGGTCCGCGCGGTGCACCGGCGGCTCTTCCAGGACCTGGACCACCGCGCGTTCTCCGCGCTGGACCTGCTGTCCGAGCGGGCGGCGCGCACGGGGCGGGTCGAGTCGGTGCCGGTGGTGTTCACCAGCGCGGTCGGCCTGGAGGACGCGCTGGGCTCGGAGCACGACCTGCAGTGGGTGGGCACCCAGGTGCACGCCCTGAGCCAGACTCCGCAGACGGTCCTGGACCACCAGGTCCTCGTCCAGCGCGGCGAACTCCTCCTGCAGTGGGACGCCCTCGAACCGGCGCTGCCCGCCGAGGAGGTGGACCGCGCCTTCGCCGACCACGTGGCCCGGGTGCGGCGGCTGGCCACCGGGGAGTGGTCCGCCTTGGACCCGCGGGCGGGAGTCGCCGAGGCGCGACCGACCACGGAGGACCCGCGGCCCCGGAACACCGTGTCCGCCTCGGGCACCGGAACGGCCACGGAGGCGGACGAGAACTCGGACGTGGGCCCGGGGCCGGACACGAGTGCACAGGGTCCGGACACCACGCACCCGCAGGTGTGCGAGGACGCCCTGCTCCCGCTCCGGTCCGGCACCGGCGACCGCACACTCTTCCTCCTGCACCCCTCCGGCGGCGACGTGCTCTGCTACACCGCCCTCGCCCGCGCCCTGGACCCGCGCGTGGGCGTCGAGGCCGTCACCGACCCCGGCCTGGTCGGCGGCTCCGGACCGGACACCATCACCGGCCTGGCCCGCCACCACCTCGCGCTCGTCCGCCGCCGCCAACCCCGCGGCCCCTACCTGCTCGGCGGGTGGTCCATGGGCGGCGACCTCGCCCAGGAGATGGCCTGCCTGCTCCACGAACAGGGCGAGACCGTCGACCTGCTCCTGCTGCTGGACTCCAACGACCCGACCCACATCACCTCCGTGGACCTGCACGATCCCCGGGACGCCGAGGGCGAGACGCTCGCCCGGCACCTGGCCGCGCTGGAGGGCTACCTCGGCATCGACCTGGGCATCGGCGACGGCGCCGAACGGGCCGCGTTCATCGCCAGGGAACCCCGTGAGCGGTGGTCCGAGGCCGAGCAGCGACTGCGCGAGCACGGCCTGCTGGGCGGCGGGAGCACGGTCCTGCGCGAACGGGTCGGTGTCTTCGACCGGCACATGCGCGCCCTGGCCGCGTTCGAGCCGCGACGGCTGGCCGCCGCCCGGACCGCCGCCCTCGTCGTCCGAGCCGACCTGCCCGCCTCCCGCAACTCCGGCATCGGCATGGGCGTGGACGACACCCCGCCCGGGCTCGACGACCTCGGCTGGGGCCGCCACCTGGCCACTCCCCCGAGCGTCGCGGGGCTGCGGGCCGACCACTACTCCCTGATGCGGCCGCCCGCCGTCGCGCGGCTCGCCGACCTCGTGAACGAGGCACTGCTCCCCCACATCGACCCGGGCCACGACGGCTCCCGGTGAATCCCCCGACACCCCGAAGGACACGAGTGAACACACCGCACACGATCCCCCGCCCGGGAGCCCTGCTCCTGAGCGCCGCCCTGCTGGCCGTCTCGGCCTGTTCCGGCGCGGATCCGGCCGCCGAGCCGGACGCCGGCGGCGACACCCTGCGCTACGCCGCCACCGGCTCCCCCTCGACGGCGACCCACGACCCGCACGGCGGCGTGGGCAACGAGTCCGACTCCCTGCGCTTCGGACTGCTCTACGACGTCCTGGCCGTGCCCGGCGACGACGGCACCACCGAGCTGCGCCTGGCCGAGTCGGTCGAGCCCGCCGACGAGGAGCTCGTCGAGTGGACCATCACCCTGCGCTCCGACGCGGTCTTCAGCGACGGCTCCCCCGTGCGCGCGGCCGACGTGCTCTACTCACTGCGCCGCATCGAGGACAAGGCCGCCGAGAACTTCGGCCGCCTGGGCATGTTCGACTTCGCGGCCTCGGAGGTCGTCGACGACCACACCCTGACGGTCGTCGCGCACCAGCCCTACGCCGCCGCCCCGCGGGCCCTGGAGGCGGTCACCTTCGTCGTGCCCGAGGGCACCGAGGACTTCAGCGAGCCCGTCCCCGGGTCCGGGCCGTTCCTCTTCGCCGAGGGCGACGCCGAGAACGCCGTCCTGGAGCGCAACGACGACTGGTGGGGGCCGACGCCGCCGTTGGAGCGCGTCGAGATCTCGGCGGTCGCCGACCCGCAGGCGCGCGCCCAGGCGGTGAGCTCGGGACAGGCCGACGTGGGCAGCAGCGTCGCCCCCTCGTCCGTGGCCGCCGCCGAGGAGGAGGGGCTGCAGGTCGTGCGGCGCCCGGCCGTGACGATGTACCCGTTCGTCATGCGGCTGGACACCCCGCCCTTCGACGACCCCGCCGTGCGCGAGGCCTTCCGGCTCGCCGCCGACCGCGACCAGCTGGTCGAGACGGTGTTCCTGGGGTACGGGCAGGTGGGCGACGACGTCATCGCCCCGGCCGATCCCGCGAGTCCGGAGACCGAGGCGCGCGAGCGCGACGTGGATCGGGCCCGGGAGCTGCTCGCCGACGCCGGGCACGGGGACGGGCTGGAGGTCGTGCTGCACACGACCACGTCCTATCCGGGGATGGACACCGCGGCCACGCTCTACGCCGAACAGCTGGAGGAGGTCGGGGTGGACGTCGAGATCTCGATGGATCCGCCGGACACCTACTGGACCGACGTCTTCGCGCAGGAGCCGTTCTACACCGGCTTCTACGGCGGCATCCCGTTCACCGACATCGCGACCGTCGCCCTGCTCAGCGACGCGCCCACCAACGAGACGGCCTGGGAGCGGCCGGAGTGGGACGCGGCCTTCGCCGAGGCCCTGTCGACCGCCGACGCCCAGGAGCGCGACGGGATCCTCTCCGAGCTGATGCTGGAGTTGCGGGACGAGGGCGGCTACGTGGTGTGGGGCACCGGGGACGGCATCGACCTCGCCACGGACGACGTCGCCGATCTGCCGGACGGGCCCGGATTCGACAAGCTGTTCATCGACCAGGTGCGGCTGACCGGCTGATGCGCACGGCCCCTCGGCGTTCGCGGTGGACGCGCGCGCTCACGTCCGTGGTGCGCGCCTGCGCCCTGCTGGCGGCGGTCTCGGTCGCGGTCTTCGCGGTGAGCGACCTGCTGCCGTCGGACGCCGTCGCGGTGCGCGCCGGGGCGGGGGCGACCGCCGAGCAGCTCGACGCGATGCGGGCGGCCGCGGGGCTGGACGCCCCGGCCCACGAGCGCTACGCGCGCTGGCTGGCCGGTCTGGTGACGGGCGACGCCGGAACCTCCCTGGTCAACGACCGGCCGGTGGCGGTGCTGGTCGGCGCCCGCCTGCCCGCGACGCTCACCCTGGCGGGCGCCGCGCTGCTGGTGGCCGTGCCGCTGACCGCGGTGCTCGCGTGGGCGGCCGGGGCGGCCCCGCCACGGGCGCGGAGCTGGACGGCGGGCGCGGTGGCCGGGCTGGCCGCCGTGCCCCAGCCGGCGTTCGTGGCCGGACTGGTCGCGCTGTTCTCCGTCGCCTGGGGCGTGCTGCCCCCGGTCTCGCTGGTGCGGGCCGGGGGCTCGCCGCTGGACGAGCCCACGCTCCTGGTCCTGCCGTCGCTCGCCCTGGCCGTGCCGATCGCCGCCTACGGTGCCGGGCTGCTCGGCGGCGCGCTCGCCGACGCCCGGGCGCTCCCGCACGTGCGGGACGCGGAGCTGCGCGGGGTGCCGCGGTGGCGGATCGCCACGCGGCACGTGGCGCCGTTCCTGCTCGCCCCGGCCCTGCGGGTGCTGGCCGTGTCGGCGGGCGCGCTCGTGGCGGCCACGGCCGTGGTGGAGACGATGTTCGGCTACCAGGGGCTCGGTGAGCTGTTGGTCAGCGCGATCGCGACCCGCGACGTCCCGGTCGTCCAGGCCGTGGCCCTGCTGGCGTCGGCGGTCGTCGTCGCCGGGACCGCCGCCGCCGACGCCGCCGCGGCCCTGACCGAGCCGGTGACGGCATGAGGGGCTCGGTGGGCGTGGCCGCCCTGGTGGTCCTGGGTCTGGCGGTGTGGGGCGGTGCCCTGGCCCCGCACGACCCGTCCTCGACCGTCGCCGCGCCGTGGCTGGCGCCCGGCGGCGACCATCTGCTCGGCACCGACGCGGCCGGCCGTGACGTGTGGTCCCGGACGCTGTCGGGCGGCCGGGGCATCGTCCTGACCTCCGTGCTGGCCGCCGTGGCCGCCGGGGCCGCCGGGACTCTGGGCGGCCTGGTGGCCGGGTGGTACGGGGGCTGGCCCGACCGGCTGCTGTCGGGGACCGCCGACCTCCTGCTCGGTGTGCCCCTGCTGCTGGTCGCCCTCGTGCTGGCGGTGGTGCTTCCGGCACCGGCCGCCGTCGTGGCCGGCGCGGTCTGCGGCGGCGCCCCGCTGACCCTGCGCGTGGTGCGCGACGCCGTGCGCCGCGCGCGCCGGACCGGGTACGTGGAGGCGGCGCTCGGGCGCGGCGAGCGTACTCCGGTCCTGCTGGTCCGGGAGGTCCTGCCGGGCCTGGCGGGGGTGGCCACCGCCGACCTGGGGCTGCGCTTCGTCGTCGCCCTCCAGCTGGCGGCGGCGCTCGGCATGCTGGGGCTGGGCGCGCAGCCGCCCGCCCCCGACTGGGGGCTGATGCTGCGCGAGAACCTGGCCGGGGCGGCGCTCAACCCTCCGGCCCTGGTGGCACCCGCCGCCGCGCTGACCGTCACCGCCCTGGTCGCCGCCGCGTTCGCGCGGGGCACGGCCGAGCGGCGGACCCGGCTCCGGGAGCCCGCCCCATGACCACGGCACCGATTCTGCGGGTGGACGACCTGACCGTCACGGGAGCGGACGGGACCGTCCTGGTCGACGGCTTCTCGCTGGCCGCCCGGGCGGGTGAGACGGTCGCCCTCACCGGGCCCTCCGGATGCGGCAAGACGACGGCGGTGCTCGGGCTCCTGGACGCCCTGGCGCCCGGGACCCGACGCGTGCGCGGCCGCGTGCGGTGGCGGGACGCCGAGGTCCGGCCCGGCCGCGCCGCGCGGCGCTGGCGGCGTACCCACACGGGCGTCCTGACCCAGGACCCCGTGCAGGGTCTCAACCCGCTGTCCACGGTCGGGACCGCGGTGCGCGAGGGCGGCGGCGCCCGCGCATCTCTGGTCCCCCTGCTGTCGTCGCTGGGGCTGGACGCCGAGGACGTGGTGCGTCGCCGGACGCACACCCTGTCCGGCGGCCAGGCCCAGCGGGTGGCACTGGCCCGCGCGGTGCTGTCCGATCCGCCGCTGCTCGTCCTGGACGAACCGACAAGCGGGCTCGACGCCGCCGCGGTCGCGCTGGTGGCGCGGGAGATCGGCCGCAGGCGGGCTCGGGGCGGCCTCACGCTGGTCGTCTCGCACGACCCGGAGTTCACCGCCGCCGTCGCCGACCGGGTCCTCGCGCTCGGTCCGGCCGCGACACGACCCGTCGAGCGACCGGTGTCCGCCGCTGGAGCCGACCGACCCGCCGTGCGGCTGACCAGTGGGGCCATGGCGTCCGCGCGAACCGACGAGGGCCGAGTCCGGAACGGCACCCGTCCGGCGCACGCAACCTCCGACGAGCCCGCGGGCCCATCGGCCCCACACCTCACGGACGTGCAGGCGGGGCACGAGGGCCGGGCCCGGAACGGTGCAGATCCAGCACACGGGACGCCCGACGAACCCGACCATCCACCGGTCCCGCGCCTGGCGAACGTGCGGGCGGGGCACGACGACCGGGCACGGAACGGCACACGTCCGGCACTCGGCTCCCGGGGCCGGCCCGAGGGCCCACCGGTCCTGCGCCTCGTGGACGTGGACGTCGGTCACCCGGGGCGCCCGCTCCTGGACGGCGTCCGCCTCGACCTGCGCCCCGGGGAGATGGTCGCCGTGACGGGCCCCTCCGGCTCGGGCAAGAGCACCCTGCTCCGCGCCGTCGCGGGCCTGCACACCCCCTCCTCGGGCCGCGTCCTGCTCCACGGCCGCGCGCTGGCCCCGACCGTCGGCGCCCGCGACCGCGCGGGCCTGCGCGCGATCCAGTTCGTGGCGCAGGACCCCGCCGGGGCGCTCAATCCCGCGCACACCGCCGCCTCGGCCGTGGCACGACCGTTGCGCGTCCTGCGCTCGCTGTCCGCCTCCGACGCGCGTGCCGGGGCCGCCGCACTGCTCGACCGGGTCGGGCTGGACGCCGACGCCGGACACCGCGGGCCGGGCGCGCTCTCCGGCGGACAGCGCCAGCGCGTGGCCCTGGCCCGTGCCCTGGCCGCGGGGCCGGACGTCCTGCTCGCCGACGAGATCACCTCCGCCCTGGACCCCGGGACGACCGCGGCGGTCCTGGACCTGCTGCGCGACCTGTGCCGCTCCGGGCTCGCGGTGCTCGTGGCCACACACGAACCCGGCGTCGCCGCGCGCGCCGACCGGATCCTGACCGTCGAGGGGCGCTCCCTGCGCCTCCCGCCCACCGAACCCCGTCGAACGGAGACCATCCATGCCAGGCCCTGAACCCCTGTCCGGCCAGGCCGACTCGAACGACGTGCACGACCTGCCCGCCCGGGCCGCCGAGGCGCTGGCCGGCCATCCGTGGATCGCCGGAGCCCGGGTGGAGGACGGCGTCGTACGGATCCGCCCGCACCCGAACGCGCTCGCCTCCCGGCCGCGGATCGGGGCGCTCGTGTCGGAGTACCTCGACCACTGGGGCGAGCTCTACGACTGGACCTACGAGAAGGCCGAGGGCCGGCACTCCGGCGACCTGGACCTGTCCGGTTGGCGGGCCTCGGACACCGGCGACCCGCTGCCGGTCGAGCACATGGGCGAGTGGGTCGACCGCACGGTGGACCTGGTCCTGGAGACGCGGCCGGACCTGGTCCTGGAACTCGGGTGCGGGACCGGCCTGCTGGCCCACCGACTGCACGGGCGGGTGGGCGGCTACGTCGGCACGGACGTCGCCCCCACCGCCGTGGCGACCCTCACCGCCGCCGGGCTGCCCGGCACCGCCTTCGTCCGCGCCGCCGCGCACGAGGCGGCGTCCGCGCCGGTGGCCGGGGCCCTGGAGCGCGTGGCGGGCGCGGGCGCACGCCCCGACTGCGTCCTGCTGAACTCCGTCACACAGTGCTTCCCCGACCTGGGCTACCTCCGGGCCGTCCTCCTGGACGCGATATCCCTGGTGCGGCCGGGCGGCACGGTCGTGGTCGGCGACAACCGGCACGCGGGCCTGCTCACCGAGTACGGCGCCTGGGTCGAGCGCGCCGCCGACCCCGACGCCTCGGACGCCGAGATCGCCCGGCGGGCAGCCCGCCGGGGCGAGCGCGACGACGAACTGCTCTTCGACCCCGCCTGCCTGGCCGCGATCGGCGCCGCGTCGCCGCGCGAGGTACGCCTGGGCGTGCGGGCCAAGACCATGGGCGCCGACACCGAGCTGACCCGGTACCGGTTCGACGCGGTCTTCCACGTGGACGCGGCCGACCCCCCGGTCGCGCCCCGGGCCGTGGCCTGGTCCGCCACGGCCACCGCGGCCACCGACGACGTGCGCCTGGCACAGGCTCTGTCCCAGGGCCCGGTCCGCGTGGCGGGGATCCCCCACGCGCTGCTGGTACGGTCCCCGGACGCGCGTACGCCCGCCGGGTTGCGCAGCGCCCTGGCGGGGCTCGACGCGTGCGTGGCCCTGGACCCGGCCGACCCGCGCGTGCTGGAGGTCTGCTCCCCCGCGTCGGCGGCCCCGCGCCCGGTGGCCGAACACGTCGGCGCGGGACAGGCGCACGAGCCGTTCCACGCGTTCGTCGCACGCAGGCTCGGTGAGGCCGCCCGCTCGCACCTGCGCAGGCACCGCCCCGAGGCCCGCGCGGTCAGGATCGCGGTCGAGGAGGCCGCGTGACCACGGCCGAGGGGCTCAACGACCGGATCCGCGCGGCGGCCGACCGTGCCGTCACGGACGTGGACGTGGACCGCCTGCCGGGGTTCATGCGGGAGATCGACCAGGTCGCCCTGCTCGCCATGGCGTGGGCGCTGCGGAGCCACGGGCTGTTCCGGGGCGGGTCGCACACCGAGTCGGAGATCGCCGCGGCCACCCGCACCGCCGACCGGCACCGCTGGATCCTGCGCCGCTGGCTCGGTGCGCTCTCCAGGGCGGGGATGCTGTGGGGCGACGGCTCGACGTTCACCCGGCTGCGCGCCGTGGGGCGGCGCGAGCTGCGCGAGGCAGCCCACGGCCTGGCCGCGTCCGGCGAAGGACTGGGCTACCCCGAGGCCATGGTCGCGTTCCTGCGGCGCGCCTTCAGCCACCTGCCGGCGCTCCTGCGCGACGACGTGGCCGTGCAGGCGCTGCTGTTCGCGGACGGCGAGGCCGACACGGCGGACGGGGCCTACCGGGAGAACACCGTCAACCGCTACGTCAACGCCGCGGCGGCCGAGGCGGCGCGGTGGGCGGCCGAGGGCCGCCCCGCGGGGGCGCCCGTCCGGGTCCTGGAGATCGGCGCGGGCGTGGGCGGCACCACCACCGACCTGCTCGGCGCGCTGGCGCGGGGCCCGGTGGACTACGTGTTCACCGACGTGTCCCCGTACTTCCTGGACCTGGGCCGGGAGCGCTTCGGCGGGCGTCCGGGCACACGGTTCGCGTTCCTGGACGCCAACGACACCCCGCTCGGGAAGGGGGTGGTGGACCCGGGCACGCGGGACCTGGTGGTCGCGGCGAACGTGCTGCACAACGCCCACTCCGTCGACGCGTGCCTGCGGGGCGTGCGGGACCTGTTGGCCCCGGGCGGGCTGCTGCTGTGCGTGGACACCTGCCGCGAACTGCCGCAGATCCTGGCGTCGATGCAGTTCCTGATGTCGCCGCGCGAGGGCCGACCCGGGCCCGGGTCCCACGACTTCCGGGCCGGGACCGACCGCGTCTTCCTGTCCCGGCGGGAATGGGAGGCCGCGCTGCGGAATGCGGGACTGACCCCGCTGGCGTCGGCGCCGGGCCCGGACCACCCGCTCGACGCCGTCTCGGTGACGCTCTTCGCCGCGCGGCGGGACGCCTGAAGAGGAGCCGGATAGGGTGGCACACGACCGCAGCCCCCTCGGTCGCCAGACCACCGCCGTGCCACCCCTCCCGGCCCCGCGGCCGGATCATGGACTCGAGGTCCCCATGAGCGCCATCCGCCCCCCGCGACCCTCCCTCACGCTGGCAGCCGCTGCCGTGGTCGCCCTCGTCAGCGGCTGCACGGCCGCTTCCCCCGACGGCGATCCGGCCGAGCCCGGGCGGAGCCCGTCGGCCGGGGCCGCGTCGCACTCCCCGTCGGCCGCACCCCTGCCGGAAGCGGCCGACGGCACCGACCTCGACGCCTGCGCCGACGCCGACTGCGAGGTCCTGGTGGAGCACGGCGACGAGTTCGCCATGGACGGCGGCTACGGCGTGGACCGGTTCGTCGTCGACGGGGTCGACGAGGACGGGCTCAGCGTCAGCGGGCACGGCCCGGGGATCGAACTCTCCGGCGAGATCCCGCCGCCGGAAGAGGGACGGGAGCCGCACACCTTCTCCATGAACAACATCGCCGTCACCCTGATCGCCCTGGACGGCTCCAGCGCCGTGATGGACCTGTCCGCGCTGGCCGAACCGTTCGTTCCCACGGACTGACGGACCGCCCCGGTTCCCACGGGGGAGGCGGGGCGGCCCGGTGCCGCCGGCCCGGAGGCGAGAAGTCACCGCTCCGCGCCGTCCGCGGCGCTTTCGAGGTCGGCGCGGAACAGGCCGCCGTCCATCCACACCGCGGCCCTGACCCCGTCCGCGGCGCCGAGCACGACCAGCGTGGTGGCCACCGGCATGCCGGGAAGCTTGGCGGTGTCCCCCGCGGCCGCGACGCCTGGGACCGTGGTCTGGCCGGTCTCGTCCACCCGCACCGTGCCGTCGTCGAGGATCTCGCACCCCAGTTCGGCGGCCAGCAGCGCGTGCTGGCGGGTCGGCGCCTTGTGGAACAGGGCCTGGCGGGTCAGCGTGCGGCCGTCGGAGAACTCGACCGTCACCTCCTCCAGCTGCCCCGTGACCCTGGCCACCGGCGCCGTGTCCACCTTGACCCCGCGCGCGGCCAGGTGCGCGGCGACCTCCTCCGGCAGTTCCTCGATCCCATGCGTGCACAGCACGACGTCGGTACTGAAGCGGTCGGCGAGGTAGCCGGCGAGCATCGCCTCGGCCGGGTCCGCGCTGATCACGGCGAGGGTCTTGCCGGAGACCTCCCACCCGTGGCAGTAGGGGCAGTGGAAGACGCACGAGCCGAACCGCTCCGCCAGGCCGGGGATGTCGTAGGGCTCGTCCACCTGTCCCGTGGCCAGGACGACGCGGCGGGCGCGCTCCCTGGAGCCGTCGGCGAGGGTGACCTCGAAGTCGTCGATCGCGCCGCCCGCGGACACCACGCTTCCCCGGCGCACCTCGACCGTGGGGTAGGCGGCCAGCTCCGAGCGCCCGATCGCCAGGAGCTCCGCCGGATCGAAGCCGTCCCGGCTGAGCATCATGTGCATCTCGTCCGCGGGCGCGTTGCGCGGTCTGCCGCCGTCCACGACGAGCGTCCTGCGGTGCTGGCGTCCGAACACGAGCGCCGCGCTCAGTCCCGCCGGGCCGCCGCCGACCACGATGACGTCGTACACTCCGCCTCCTTGGTGATAATGAAAACCGTTACCATCGATATGCTCGCACAACCGAACCCGGAGCGACAGGGAGATACCGATGGAAAACGGATCCGCTACGTGGCTTCGGAGCTTCGTCCCGCGGCCGGACGCCGAACGCCGGATCGTGTGCCTGGCCCACGGCGGCGGGGGCGCCACGGGCTTCCGGCCGTGGGCCCAGGCCCTGCCCGGAACCGAGGTGATCGCCGTGCAGTACCCCGGCCGCGAGGACCGGGTGGCCGACGCGTTCCCGCCCGACCTGGCCGCCATGGCCGCGCTGATCGCCGACGAGCTCGCGCCCCTGCTGGACCGGCCCTACGCCCTGTTCGGTCACAGCATGGGCGCCACCGTCGCCCACGAGGTGGCCCACGCCCTGCGCGACCGGGGCCGACCCGAACCGCTGCGGCTCTTCGCGTCGGGGCGCGAGGCACCGCACGACGAGGAGGGCGGCAAGGTCCACCTGATGGACGACGACGGGCTGGCCGAGGAGCTGCGGCGGCTGGGCGGCACCGACGCCGAGGTCCTGCGGGTTCCCGAGCTGCGCGCGATGATACTCGCCTACGTCCGTGAGGACTACCGGCTCATCGAGACCTACCGGGCCCCGTACCGGCCCCCGCTGACCTGCCCGGTCAGCGTCTTCCTGGGCGCCGCCGACCCGGATCTGGACCCGGCCCGGGCCTCGCGCTGGGCGGAGTCCACCACCGGGCCGACCGACCTGCGGGTGTTCCCCGGCGACCACTTCTATCTCGTGCCGCACCGCGCCGAGACCCTCGACGCCGTGGCCGCCGCCCTCGGCTGACCCGCCGGTCCCCGCCCGGCCCCCAGTGCGACGCCGCCGCCCGCGCGGCCCCGCCGGTCCGGCCCGCCGCCCGCACCCGTGCGGTCACTCGGGCGGCCGCCGAGCCGGTGGGCACGTGAGAGGCGGGTGAGCGGGACGACCGGGCGGGACGACCGGTCGGGGCGGCGAACGGTCGGCCCGAACCGACCAACAGTTCGGGCCGACCGGGACAGGGGCGGCGCGGCCGACCCGGCTCAGGCCAGGTCGATCTCGTCGACGAGGGGATCGGCGCGCAGTGCGTCGAGCACCGCGCGCGGATCGAGCACGTCGGCGGCGGCGTGCGCCCCCGCGGGCACCTTTCCGGCGACCAGGGCACCGACCGTCAGGGCGGCGACCACCCCGCTCAGGGCATAGGACTCCGGCGTCCGCAGCAGCAGCCGGGTCGGCCCGGACGCGCCCCGCTCACGCGCGCGGGCGTGGAAGAGCAGGGTGTACCAGGAGCCGCCCGCCGCGACGTCGCCGTCGGCAGCCGCGACGACCTCCGGCACGTGCGCGTCGAGGTCCCCTCCGGCGTCGATGTCCGCCCACGCCCGCGCCAGCGCCTCCGGGATGCGCTCCGAGACGTACACGGTGTAGTTGCGCAGCTCGTCCACTCCCAGCGACTCGGCCAGCGCCCGGGCCTCGGCGGACAGGAACGGTACGGCGTGGACCCGGCCGCGGAACCCCGGCAGCACCACACCGCGCAACGGGGCGAGGCCGTGTTCGACCACCCGCCCGTCCCGCCAGAGCGCCTGCGCGGTGCCGAAACCGGGTCCGCGGGTCAGCAGGGCGTCAACCGCGGAGAGCGCCCCGATGGCGGTCGCGCCGCCCACGTAGGCGTCCAATCGCGCCGGCGGGCCCTCCTCGGCCAGCAGGCGCGGCAGCAGGCCCGACAGCCCCGGCATCAGTCCGGCGGAGAAGACCGCCGACCGCCGGGCCAGGGCGTCGGGCGCGTGCTCCGTCAGGGCGGCCATGGCCACCGCGTCGCCCGCCGCGTCCACGTAGTCGGCCCCGGCCGCCACGGCGGCGCGCGCCACGGTGTCCAGCACCCGGTAGGACGGCCCCGCGCAGTTCACCACGACCGACGTTCCCGCGCAGAACGCCGCCAGGGAATCCGGGTCCGCCAGGTCCACCCGGACCGCCTCCGCCCGGGTGTCCAGGGAGTCGGCGACGGCCGCGGCCCGGCCGAGGTCGCGTCCGCCGATCCGCACCGGCCCGAGCCCGTGGCGCACCAGGCGGTCGGCGGTGACCGCCCCGACCGTCCCCGATCCGCCCAGGACCCCGATCACCGGGTCTCCCCGAGCGCCGCGCGCACACCCGCGACCGTCGGCGCGTCCAGGAAGTCGCGCACGCCCAGCGTCACCCCGGTCTCCTTCACCAGCCTGGCGATGGCGCGCACGGCCAGCAGGGAGTCGCCGCCGAGCTGGAAGAAGTCCGTGCTCCGGTCGAGCACCGGCACCTGGAGCACGTCCTCCCACACCTGCGCGATGAGCCGTTCGGTGTCGTCGCGCGGCGGCCCGGCGACCACCTCGCTCCGGGCGGTGTCCAGCCGGCCCAGGCGCAGGCCGTCGTCACCGGCCTCCCGTTCCGCGGGCAGCGCGACGACCCGGTCCCAGGCGGGCCCGTCGGCGAGGTCCTCGACCAGCCGCACCAGCTCCTGGAAGGCATCGTCGACCTCCGCCGGGTCGAACAGCTCCTCGACCAGGGAGAAGACGATGGCCATCTCGTCGTTGAGCTCGTAGACCCGCGCCTCCAGCGCCACCTGCGGCGTGCGCAGCTGGTGGTAGAAGTCACCGAAGGAGATCTCCCCCAGCGGCCCCACCGAGGAGGGGTGGCGGGCGCCGATCGCCGCGTCCATGCCCAGGGTGCTCTGGAACACGATCGGCGCGACCGGGCGGGTGGTGTCGCGCCGCCGGGCCAGTTCGCGCGAGACCTCGACGCCGGAGACGAGGTTGTGCGCCGCGTGCTCGCCGAAGACCCGCTGCGCGCGGGTCGCGAGGTCGGTGAAGGTCGCCCCCGAGGGCAGCTCCATCGGGATCAGCATGGTGGAGGCGAAGGCGCCCACCACCCGGTGGATGTCGGGGTGCAGCGGCAGGCGGTTGAGCTGGAGGGAGTTGAGCAGCAGGTCCCGGTGGCCCGCCCAGCGGGCCAGCACGACGGAGAACGCGGTCAGCAGCGCCGTGGACGGTGTGACGTCGCGGCCGGCGCACGCCTCCTTCAGCGCCGCCCACCGCGCGGTGGACAGGTGCGCCTCCCGGAGCCCCATCAGGGTGGGGCTCACGTCCTTGGGGTCGGTGCGCAGGGGCAGCGCGGGCGGGTCGGGCAGCGCGTCCAGCCGCGACCACCACCAGTCCCGGTCGTCGCTCCACGCCTGCGTCTGCGGGAGCCGTTGGAGGGCGTCGACGTAGTCCCCGAAGTCGATCTCCAGCGGCGCCAGGGCGGCGTTCCAGTCCGAGGACAGGGTGAGCAGTTCGCGGTTGAGCACGGTCGCCGACCACCCGTCGAAGACCAGCAGGTTCATCGCCGTGTGCAGCCGCCCCCGGTCACCGGGCAGCAGGGAGAGCCGCACGTCCAGGCCCGGTCCGCGCGTGGCGTCGGGCCCGCGCGTGGCCATCTCCCGCCGGACGCGGTCGAGGGTGGCCTCGACGTCGGCGGCGGTCTCCTCGCGCAGGTCGTACACGCGCAGTTCCGGGACGGCGCCCGGGGCGTCGGGGGGCAGGACGTACTGGCGCCCCTCGGCGGTGACCCGGGCGCGCAGCGTGGGCTGGTGCTCGGTGAGGCGTTCGATGGCGTCGGTGAGCGCGTCGGCCGCCTCCTCCGGATCGACGCCGGTCAGTCCGACGTCGCCGTAGAAGTGGGCGGACTCGTACGACAGCTCCCAGCCGCCCTGTTGGCCGACGAAGTAGCCCTGTTGCAGCGGCATGAGGGGGAAGGACGCGGTCGGGTCCGGCCGTCGCACCACGTCGATGGGCAGCTCGCGGACCTCGCCGGGCGCGGTGGCGCGGCGGCGGACGAGGTCGGCGAGTTCGCCGAAGGTCACCTCCACTGTGACGTCGGACAGTGCCAGGACCACGGAGAGGCGGGTGCGGACGAGGGCCGCCATGCGCACGGCCAGGACGGAGTCGCCGCCCAGGCGCAGGAAGCTCGCGTCCGGTGTGATCGCCTCCGGGTCCAGGTCCAGCAGTCGGGCCCAGATGTCGGCGAGTTCCGTGTCGACGGAGTCGGCGGCGGGGGTGGTCATGGGTGGCTCCAATCAGCGTGCGGCGAGCAGGAGCCGCTGGGAGAGTGCATCGAGCGGCTCCGTGGGGTGCGGAAGGTCGACGAGGACGCGCAGCCCGGCGCCGTGGAGCGCCTCGCGCCACTCCCGCCGGGTGAGGTAGGTGCGCTCGGTCCCGGCGCGCAGGTCCTGGCGTGCGGCGCGCCCCGACAGCAGGAAGGGCATCGAGGTGAGCGACTGGTGGGGCTCGCGGCAGGTCTCGATGAGCAGCAGCCGGCCGTCCGGGGCGAGCAGGTCGGCGACCTGGCCAAGCAGGCGGGGCACGTGCGGCGCGTTGTGCGCGGTGTTGGCCGCCACGACCAGGTCGAAGGGGCCGGTCGTCTCGGGCAGGCCGGTGGCGAAGTCCAGCACCTCGAACCTCAGGAAGGGGTGGGGGAAGCGGCCGCGGGCCAGGTCCAGGAAGAAGGGCGAGAGGTCGGTGAAGCGGTACTCGGCCGTCCTGCCGTCCAGGGCGGGCAGCAGGTCGGCTGAGGTCGCCCCGATGCCCGCCCCCAGTTCGAGGACGCGCAGGCCGTCGGGCCCGGCGGCGCGCAGGTGTCGCACGGTGTCGGCCGCCGCGGCGTTGAGGTAGCGGCTGAAGGGGTTGTCACGGTAGACGGCCTCGGCCACGGCGGTGTCGCCGCCGGGGAAGAGCAGGGACTGGGCGCTGACCTCGTCGCGCAGCAGGCGCGGCAGCTCGCGCAGGGTGCGGAGCAGGAACGCGGTCAGGGCCGGCGGGAAGCCCAGTCCGGCCCGCGCCCGGTCCAGGTCGCGGCGCACCGCGGCCAGGTCGCGCCGTCGCGGCGGGGCGGCGAGCCGGAATGCGGAGCCCTCCGCCGTCACCATCCCCTCGTCGGCCAGGGCGGCGATCCAGTGGCCGGGGATCCACCGGTGGCGTTCGGCCGCGCCGAAGGCGTCGGCGACCTCGTCGGCGGTCCAGGGGCCGGGGCCGGCGGCGGCGCCCACCCCGGCCGCGACGGCGCGCAGGACGGCCAGGTCGAGTCGGCGGGCGAGGTCGGGGAACGCGCTCAGGTCGTGGTCGCCCGCGGCGGCGCGCCCGGCGCGGTGCGCGGACACGGAGAGCGCGGGCCCGGTGGCCTCGGCGGTCACAGCGCCGGTCGCTCGAACGGCGGGGACGCGGTGGCGGGGATCCGGCTCGCGCGTTCGACGCGCTCGACGATGTCGGGGTCGGCCAGCACGTCGGGGGGCGCCACGAGCATCATCACGTCGAAGAAGGTGCGGTTGACCACCGGGTCGACCATGGCGGCGTGCAGCAGGCGCCCGCTCTGTTCGGCCGCCTGGCGCGCCTCCTCGGTGACGGGGGTGTCGGGGTCGGCGAGGTAGGCGGTGTCGGCGCCGACGGCGACCTGCCAGAAGCGGTCGAGGTCGGGGGCCAGGCTCCGGTGGAAGGCCGCGGCGTCGTCGGCCGTGGCGCCGCCCCCGGCCCACTCCCCCAGCGCCACGGCGCTCAGGGCCGCGGCGGACATGCCCTGGGCGTAGACGGGGTTGAGCGCGCACAGGGCGTCGCCCAGCACGATCAGCCCGGCGGGCCAGTGCTCCATCTCCTCGACGTGGTGGCGCTCGTTGGCCATGCGCCGGAAGCCGCGGACGGGCCCGAGCGGCTCGGCCTCGCGGATCGTGTCGTACAGGACGGGGTCGCGCAGGCCGCGCGCGAACTCCAGGAAGCCCGCCTCGTCGGTGGGCGGGTGGTCGTCGAGGTAGCCGAAGAGGGACACGTGCCAGCGCCCGTCCTCGATCGGCACCAGGGCGCCGCCGTGCAGGGTCTGGGCGGGGTGGTTGCCCAGGGAGATGATCCGCCAGTCGTCGGCGAAGCCCTCGGGCACCCGGTAGTAGCGGCTGGCGTAGCCCGCCCGGGAGTCGACGACGGTGGACCGCGGCCGGCCCAGGCCCGTCGACGCCACCCAGTCGAGCACGTGCGAGGACCGGCCGCTCGCGTCGACCACCAGGTCGGCGGCGACCTCCTCGGTCGTGCCCGCCCGGTCGCGGACGCGGAGCCCGCGCACCCGGGCGCCGTCGCCGAGCAGTCCGACGGCCTCGGCTCCCTCGCGCACCCGCACCGCCTCCAGGGCGGCGACCCGGGAGCGGGCCACCGACTCGATCAGCTCGCGGCTGGCGGAGGGGACCACGTGAGTGGGCGCGAACCGGGTGCACCATCCCGCGGCGCTGAGCCACAGGTGGTCCCAGGGGGCGCGCAGTTCGACGGCTCCCGCGGCGCGCAGGTCGGCGCCGAAGCCGGGCAGCAGCTGCTCCAGGGCCTCCTGGCCGGAGCACATGAGCGAGTGCAGGTGTCGGCTCTGCGGGACGCCGGGGCGGGACCGGACGTCCTCGGGCAGCCGGTCCCGCTCCAACAGGGTGACCCGCTCGGTGTGGCGGGCGAGCGCGGCGGCCGCCGTGAGCCCGGCCAGGCCCGAGCCGATGACGACGGTGTGTCCGATGGGCGCCAAGGAGTTCCTCCGGGGGTCGGTGTCCCGAGGAAGCTTAGTCGGAAATGATTATCATTTCCATACTTTGGGCCGAAATGGGCCAGTACGGCGTCCGTACGGGGTCCGCACGGGCCATGGTGGAGCCGGAGTGCCCGGGATCGGGGGTCCGGACGCGGGCGCTCCGGGCCAAGTCGCTCGGAGGCGGGGCCGGGGTCGGTCGGTGATCAGGGGTGCCGGGCGCGATGGAGGAGGCCGCGGGGCGGTCAACAGGCTCGACCGGGTCAGGCGGCGAACCGGACGGCGCGCAGGAGCGGCGAGCGGTAGGCGGAAGGGCGGGCGCGACGGACGGGGCCGCGGGCGGTCAGCGGGTTCCGGCGTCCTGGACGACGCGCACCGGGGCGCCGGCGTAGAAGGCCACGATGTCCTCCAGCGCCTGCTCGTAGAAGACCTGGTAGTTCTGGCGGGTGACGTAGCCCAGGTGCGGCGTGAGCACCGTGCGCGGCGCGTCGAGCAGGGGGTCCTTCGGACCGAGCGGTTCGCGGTCGAACACGTCCAGGCCCGCTCCGCCGAGGCGCCCCGACTCCAGCGCCCGGCACAGCGCCGCGGTGTCGACCAGCCCGGACCGGGCGGTGTTGACGAGCACGGCGCCGGTCTTCATCAGCGCGAAGTCGGGCTCCCCGATGGTGTGGCGCGAGCGCTCGCTGAGCCGCAGGTGCAGGGAGACGACATCGGACGCGGCGAGGAGTTCCTCCTTGGCGACCGGCTCCACGCCCGTCTCACGGGCCCGGCCGGGGTCGAGGTTGGTGCTCCAGGCCAGCACCCGCATGCCGAAGGCCCGCCCGACCGTGGCGACCCGCGTGCCGATGCGGCCCAGCCCGATCACGCCCAGGGTCGAGCCCTCCAGCGCCTCCCCCACCGTGGACTGCCACCGGCCCTCGCGCACGGCGCGGTCCTCGGCGATCAGGTGTCGGCGCAGCGCCGTGACCAGGGCCCAGGTGAGCTCCGCGGGGCCCGCCGAGGAGGAGTCCGTCCCGCAGACCATGACGCCCAGATCCGCCTCGATCGCGCTGTTCTTGCGCCCGGTCGTGACGACCAGCCGCAGGTCGGGGAGCCGTTCCACGACCGCCCGCCGCAGCGGGGTGCGCTCGCGCATGAGCACGACCGCCTGGCAGCCGTCGAGCGCCGCGACCAGTGCGTCGTCGTCGGCCAGCGGTTCACGGTGGACGGAGAGCTCCAGGTCCAGGGGCGCCTCCGACCATGGCGCGAAGGAGGTGGCGACGCCCTGGTAGTCGTCGAGGACCGCGACGCGCACGGGCCCGGCCGGCGTCGGGGCGGGGTCCCGGTCAGCGCTGTTCTGCATGGACGACGTCCTCCTCCTCGGCCGGTCCGACCTCGGACCGGCGGCACTGGGTCCGACCCTACGCATCCCGCGCCCGGGCCGGTCCGCCGCCCCGTGGCCGGGCGCGGCGGATGAGCGGAAGGCGTCTCCAGCACGGCGTTCCCGGGAGCGGGACAGGACCACGGCCGGGGCCCGCCGCCCCGGTGCCGCTACCTCCAGAGGGCGGTGTCGGTGCCCCAGCGGGTGGGCGGGTCGGCCCAGGTCTCTGGGGCTCCCTCGTAGTGCACCGGCGGGAGCGCGTGGCGCAGCAGACCGTAGGGGGACGGGGCCTCGGTCAGATGGTCGGCGGCGTCGTAGGTACCGGTGCCGACGGGTTCCGGGGCGATGCCGTGCAGCAGCCAGTCGGCGGTCCCCGCCAGCGAGAACCGCAGGACGCGGCCCCGTCCGTCGGCCTGCCGATCGGTCAGAGCCCGTAGGACGCCCGCGGCCAGGAGGTAACCCGTGCCGTGGTCCAGGGCCTGGGCGGGTAGGGCGCCCGGGCGGCCGGAGGGGTCCGAGGGGTTCGAGGGGTTCGAGGGAGCCGCCTCGATCGCCGCGATACCGCGGGCCGCCTGCACGAGGCTGTCGAACCCCCTGCGCCCGGACCAGTGTCCGGACCATCCCCAGGCGCACAGCCCGGCGACGACCAGCCCGGGGCGCCGGGAGAGCAGCGCCTCCGGTGTCAGACCGTACCGGTCCAGGGCCCCGGGCCGGTATCCGGTCACGACCACGTCCGCCGAGTCGAGCAGCCGCGCGAAGGCCCGCCGCCCCTCCGCGGAGTCCAGGTCCACCAGGGCGGAGCGCTTGCCGAACCCCGTGTCGACGTGGCTGTCGGGATCCTCCGGCAGGCCCGGCGGGTCCACCCTCAGCACGTCCGCCCCCAGGAGGGCGAGGGTCCGGGTGGCGACCGGTCCGGCGATGACCCGGGTCAGGTCCAGGACGCGTACGCCACTCGCGGGAAGCGCCCCCGGCGGCAGTCGGCGGCGCCCGGCCCCGCCGGTCCCGACCTCGGCCAGGGGCAGGCCGCGCGCGGTGGACCCGGTGTCGGGCTCACGTTCGGGCGCGGGCGCCACGGCCACGGCCAGACCGCCGGCCGCGTGGACGCTCTCCTGGACCTCCCGTGCGCCGAGCGCCGCCAGCCGTTCGGTGAGGCGCCCGACCAGCCCCGCCCCGCGGTCGTCCTCGGGTCCGGCCCCGGCACCGCCGACCACGGAACGGTCATGCGCGTCACCGGTGTCGATCTCCAGGGCGGCCAGCAGCCGGGACCGGTGGTGGGGGTAGTTCGCGTGGGTGCGCACCCAGCCGTCGGCGGTCCTCCAGAAACCCGACAGGGGAGCGAAGGGGGTCAGTGCGCGGCCGTCCACCAGCAGGTGCCGCTCACTGACGAACGCGGTGGCCACGGCACCCTCGTCCACCCTCACCTCGGGGACAGGTCCCCCGTTGCGCGCGGCCATCAGTTCGGCCCCGGCGAGCGAGCACGCCCCGACCGTCGCGCGGGCCAGCTCGCGCACCGGCAGCACGGCGGGCAGCACCCGTCCCGCACTCCGGTAGGAGACCCGCTCGATCAGGTCCGGCGCCCCGCCGATCGCCGTCCACGCCCGCGTCGTCGCCGCATCCGGTTCACTCACCATGGCGCCATACTCCTCCCCTCCCCCACGGGACGGAAAGAGAGGGGGACCGTCGTCGGCGTCACAGTCGCCGCCCGCGGAGTCAGGGGAGCGCGCGCTCCAGCGCCGCCGCCTGGCGCCGGTGGGCGACGGTCTCGAAACCGACGATCACGGCGACCGGCGACCCGGCCGCGACCACGATCCCGACGCCCGTGCTCGCACCGGCCGCCACCGCGATCACCGCCGCCACCGGGGCGAGCATCGCGACGACGAAGAGCAGTACGTGGAACGGATCGAACTCGCGCAGCAGCAGCGTGTAGAGCACGAAGAGAGCGACCGTGAAGACCGCGACCGGCACGACCACCGTCAACAGCGCCCCGTGGGGCCGAGGTGGGCCTCGCCCCCGATGGCCTGGGCGGCCACGTGCAGCCCGTTGTCGAGGTGCCGGCCCTCGTCGATGGAGTGGAACAGCTGCGGCAGTCCCAGCGTGATGACGAGCACGCCGATCATCTGCACCTTGGTGGCCACGCGGAAGAACGCGTCGTCGTACGCCGACGCCTTCATGCACCACATCGTGCCACGTCAGAGCGCGTCCAAGCCGCTCTTCACCCTGACACCCGGCGTGTCCCACGAGGGTCGTTGCTCCCCTGGCCGATCACCCTGCGCACCCGTCCCTTACCGCGTGCTTATCCCGAGTGGATAGGAATGGGCCACACCTACGGAGTGAGTTGAGAACGATGTTCGACGACGTGATCGAGTGGTTCAAGGGCGTCTTCGGCGGCGCGGCCGAGGAGGCGACCCAAGGGGTGTCCGACACCCTGGAGGGCAGCGGCCTGGACTCCGCGCAGGAGACGGCGCAGTCCTTCGGCGAGGACACCTTCGGCGGCGCGGCCGAGGCCGCGCAGGGCTACGGGGAGGAGGCCCTGGGCGGGGCCACCGAGGCCGTCCAGGGTTACGGCGAGGACGTGGCCGGCGGGGCCGCCGAGAGCGTCCAGGGCTTCCAGGAGCAGGCCGACACCGTCGGCGGCATCGTCGAGGACCCCGGTGGCGCGGCGGCCGATGCCGCCCGCGACCAGTTCGGCAACGGCTGACCCCCGGGCACCCCTCCCAGCCACGGGCCGGGAGGGGCGCCCACGTGACCAGCGGAGGGTCGAGGGCGTCGCCTGCGCCCGGAACTCGCTCGGAGTCGTGCGGAATCCCCAGCGAAACCGGCGGTTGAGTTCGACGGGTTCGTGGACCCGGCGGCCTGGCTGGTCGACGCGACGGTCGAATCGACCCGTCACACCCCGTCGATCCGGCGCGCGGTGCGCCGGACCAGCAGCGCCGTCACGAGCACCGCCACGACCAGTCCGCCGACCAGCAGCGCGGGGGCGCCGAGCGGCCCCGCCGCGTACCCGGGGACGGCCAGCGCGGGCCAGACCGGCGGGAGCGGCAGGAGTACGAGGTTCCAGGGCTCCGGCACGACCCACGCCAGCACGGGGACGACGACCATGACGGCTCCGGCGGCCTTGACCGCCACCAGGGACTCCACCTTGTTGGCCGCGAACGCGGTCACGGCGACCAGGAGCAGGGGCGCCTGCGCCGTGCCCAGGACGAGCGCGGCCACCGTGCCCGACGACCAGCCGCCGGGCATCAGGCCGCTCAGGGGCAGGGCCACCAGGAGTCCCACGAGGGACAGGACCCCCACCAGGCCCATGCGGTAGGCGAGGTAGGCGCGCACGGTGAGCGGGGAGACCCGCAGCACCGTCAGCACGCGCTCGTCGATGTCCTCGATCGCGCGCATGGCGCCCACCGCGCCGAACATCAGCGGCAGGTGCAGCAGGAAGAGGGCGAGCACCAGCGGGGCGACCGCGGTGAGATCGGCCCCGTAGGCGGACCGGACGTAGCCGGTCGCCCACCCGAACCCGAACCGCGCCCCGAGGGCGAGCAGGAGCGGCGCCAGGAGCACGATGAGCAGCATCGCGGGTCCCGGCCGGTCCCGAAGAGGTCGGCCCGCGCGAAGGGCAGAACCGCGGGTACCGGCCCGCGCCCGCCCCGGGTCCGCCGGGGCACACTCCCGTTCCCCGACCCCGGCCGCACCACCCCCGGCCCCGTCCCCGGCGGCGCCACGGAGGAACCCGACCCCGGCGGTACCGTGCGGGACCGCGGCGCGGGCGGTGCCACCGCTCCGGCGTCCACCGCGCGCCGGGCCCACACCAGGGCCAGGACCACGCAGACCAGCGCGTACCCGGCTCCTGCCGCCAGCACGGCGGGCGGCCGCGCCACCGACTCCGGCGCGAGGCCCCACCGGACCAGGTCGGCACCCACCGTGGTGGGGACCGCGTACAGGAGCGGGTGCTCCAGGACTCCGGTCATGTGCACCAGTGGGACGACGACCAGCGGCACCGCCACGACGGGCAGCACCACGAGGAAGTCCTGCAGGGTGCGCGCGCGGGCGCTGACGGCCAGGCACAGCGGCAGCAGGAACAGGGAGATCAGTGCCACGCCGGACAGCCCGGATAGCAGGGCCGCCGGGAGTCCGGCGGGATCGTCGCGTCCGGCCGCCACGATCATCGGGGCGGCGACCCCCACCGACAGCGCCGTCAGCACGAGCACTCGCACCGCCACGGCCTCACCGGTGCGCAGGGGCGTGGCGGCCAGGGCGTCCCTGGCGCGCTCGGTGCGCTCGAACATCAGCAGGACCACGACGAACAGCGCCCCGAACCCGGCCGTGTCGGTGAACAGCAGGTACGGCGCGAGGATCCGGGCCGTCCCGGCCGGGAGCAGCGACAGGACCACGGTCCACAGCACGGCCAGACCCACCGCGACGGGGACGATGCCGTAGCGCAGCTCGATGCCCCACTCCAGCCGGAGGGCGGCCCGCACCCGCCTCACAGGGTCTCCCGGGTCACCGCGGCGAAGACGTCGTCCAGGGTGGCCTCGCGGGTGTGCAGGGTCTCCACGGCTCCCTCACGGATGAGCGCGAGCAGGGCGGTGTCGTCGGCCAGCTCCTCGACCCGGAGCTCGCGCCGCCCCTGTCCGCGGATCTCGGCCACGAGTCCGGGGCGGCCGTGGCGCAGCTTGAAGCCGCGCGGGGTGTCCACCGCGGCGATGCGCCCCCGGGAGACGAAGGCGACCCGGTCGCACAGCAGGTCGGCCGTGGCCATGTCGTGCGTGGTGAGGAAGACGGTGCTGCCGGTGTCGGCGGCGGCGCGGATGAGGTCGCGGAGCAGCGCGGCACGGACGGGGTCCTGCCCGGTGGTGGGTTCGTCCAGGAACAGCAGTTCGGGCCGGTTGACCAGGGCGCGCGCCAGGTTCAGCCGCATGCGCATGCCCTTGGAGAGTTCGGAGAGCCGCCGGTGGGCGGCGTCGGCGAGGTCGACGGAGGCCAGCAGCGCGTCGAGATCCTCGACCGGGGCGCGGTAGAGGGAGGCGAAGGCCGCCAGGTTCTCGCGGACGGTGAGCCGGCCGAACCCGGCGGGAAGCTCGAACCCCACGCCCACCCGCTCGAAGTAGTCGGCGTTCCACCGCTCCAGCGGCCGGCCCAGGACCCGGACCCCGCCCCGGTAGCGCCGCAGCAGCCGGGTGAGCACGTTCTGGGTGGTGGACTTGCCCGCGCCGCTGGGGCCGAGGAACCCGAAGACCTCCCCCTGGCCGACGTCGAAGGACAGGCCCGCGACCGCGGGCCTGTCCGCGCGCGGATAGGTGACTTCCAGCTCCTCGACGCGGATGGCTGTCTCGGCCACGTTCGGTGGTCCTTTCGCCTGGGGGACCGGGTCCGCCGCGGACCGGCTCCCCCACCGGTCCACCGCCTCCCACTCTGTCAGGCCGCCGTCTGCGCTTGACCTTGACGCCGCGTCAATGTCTAGGGTCGGGTGCCATGACGATCACCGTTCCCGACACCCTGTCGGCCATGCGCGGCATCCTGCGTGCCCCCGCCGCGGACCGCCCCGGCCTGCTGCGTTCCATGCTGGAGCCCGTCCGTTCCATGTACCGCCACGCCCCCGGCGAGGTCGACCCGGTGGACATGCACCTGCGGTCGGCCGGGTTCTCCCTGGACCGGGACGAGGGCACCTGCCTGGAGGCGTTGGAGACGCTGGCGAAGGCCGACGCCCTGGGCCGGATCCGGCGGGCCCTCGACGACGGCCTGGCCGTGCTGAGGGAGGGGACGCCGGGCCTGGCGGTTCCCGACATCACCGTGCTGCTCGTGCTCGGCGACCCGGCCGACGCCGTCTTCACGGGGCCCTCCCTCGGTGTGACCGGGTTCGGCGGGATCTCGGGCTCCATCCTCATCACCCTCTGGCCGTTCCCGGAGAACGTGGCGCGCCTGGAGGCCACCGCCGTGCACGAGCTGCACCACAACGTGCGCTTCGCCCCGGGCGGGGCGGTGTGGGATCCGGCCACGGTGACGGTCGGCGACCACGTGGTGTCCGAGGGCCTGGCCGACGCCTTCGCCCGCGAGCTGTACGGCGACGACCTCGGCCGCACCCGCATCGGGGTGCCCCACCTGCACGACGACGCGGTCTTCGCCAGGGTGGTGTCGGGGCTCGGCGTGACCGGGATGGAGAACTTCGCGTCCTGGGTGCTCGGCGACGCCATCGCGCGGAACGTCGGCGGCACCCCGGTGGGCCTGCCGACCGGGGCCGGGTACTCGGCCGGCAACCGGCTCGCCGACGCCTACCTGGCGGCGACCGGGCGGACGGCGGCCCAGGCCGTGCACGCCGACGGCGCGGCGGTGGTCTCCACCGCACTGGACCGGTTGGGCCTTCCGTGGAGTGGATGATCCACGAGCTGGCGGCCAGGGCGGGTGTCAGCAGCCGCACCCTGCGCCACTACGACCACATCGGGCTGGTGGCGCCCACCCGGGTGGGCGCCAACGGGTACCGCTACTACGGCCCCGACGCGGTCGTGCGGCTGCAGCGCGTCCTGCTCATGCGCCGGCTGGGGATGGGCCTGTCGGCGATCGCACGGGTCCTGTCCGAGGAGGTGGACCAGGAGCGGGAGCTGGCCGCCCACGTCGCCGAACTGGAGGCCGAGCGGGACCGCGTCGACCGGCGGATCCGGGCGGTACGGCACACCCTGGAGGCGCTGCGATCCGGTGCCGAGCCGCACATGGACGTCATGCTGGACGGTTTCAACGACCGCTTCGAGGACGAGGTGGTCGCCCGTTGGGGCGAGAAGGCGTTCCGGGCGAGCCACGACTGGTGGCACGGCAAGAGCCTGGCGGAGCAGCGCGCCTGGAAACGGGAGGTCGACGACCTCGTGGCCGCGTGGGTCGACACCCACCGGTCCGGGGCCGGCCCCGCCTCCGAGCGCGCCCGGGCGATGGCCGCCCGGCACGTGGAGTGGCTGAGCGGGATCCCCGGCACCCCCACGGCGGAGGGCGACCGGGAGCGCTCGATCGCGATGGTGCGGGGCCTGGGCGACCTCTACGCCGACGACCCCGCGTTCACCGACACCTACGACGGCCCGGAGGGCGCGGCCTTCGTCCGCGACGCGCTGCACGAGTACGCCCGCACCGCCATGTGAACCCGCCGGAACACGGTGACCGGGCACGGGACACGGTGACCGGGACAGGGGCCGGGAGACTGGGCCGGGAGCACGGTGAACGGACACGGGGGCGGAACAGGGCCGGAACACGGTGACCGGACACGGGGCCGGACACGGGGCCGGACCGGGGACCGGACACGGGGGCCGTCGCGTCCGCCGGATCCGGCGCAGCGCGGCTACCGTGGACCCATGGACGACTCCGCGAACGTGATCGACCCGTCCGCTCCGCCGAGCGGCCCCGGCTGCCGGGAGTGCCTGGAGGGCGGGGGCTGGTGGGTCCACCTGCGCCGGTGTGCCGCGTGCGGTCACGTGGGCTGCTGCGACAGCTCGCCCGGCCAGCACGCCACCCACCACTTCGAGGAGACCGGACACCCGGTCATGCAGAGCTTCGAGCCGGGCGAGGACTGGTTCTTCGACTTCCGTTCCGGCCGGGCGGGCCGGGGGCCGGAGCTGGCGCCGCCCTCCTCGCGCCCCGAGGACCAGCCGGTGCCGGGTCCCGTCGACCGCGTGCCGGCCGACTGGCGGGACCGCATCCACTGACGGCGCCCGTCAGCGCACCCCGCCTCGGGCGCGGGCGCGCAGGCGCGTGGTGAGCAGCGAGACCGCGCCCGCGATGACCACCAGGTTGAACGACATCTGGGCCAGCAGCAGCGCGCGGGCGTACTGCCCCTGGGCGTGGATGTCGCCGAAGCCGACCGTGGCCAGCGTGGTCAGCGCGAAGTAGAGGGCGTCGGTCCGGGTCTCCAGCCCGTCGAACTCTCCGGGGTAGGCGGTGGCCACGCCGTAGTCGGCGAGCGCGAACAGCGCGAGCCCGGAGACGGCGAGCAGGACCGGCCCGTGCGGCGAGAGCTCCCCGGGGTTGACCCGCGCCTGCCGCCGCGCCGTGAAGACCACCGACCAGCAGATCAGGCCGACACCGAGGACGAACAGCGCCCAGCGCGGGACCACGTGCCACCCCGCCTCCTCCAGCGGGAGGAGGTAGTACAGGGCGACGACCGCCGCGATCTCCGCCAGCAGGAGTGTCCGGTTCCACGGGCGCCCCCGCGTACTCCCCTTCGCCATGACTCGACGTTATACGACGATCACCCAGGGAGACACGATGCAGGGCCGCCCCGCGCGACGGGCTACGCCGCCCCGGCCAGGCGGGCGACCAGTGCGTCCCAGCCGGCCTCCAGGCGCTCGACCGACATGTCCCGGTCGGTGAGCAGGTGCCGCACCAGCGGGGTTTCGAGGTACCCCAGCAGCGTGTGGGCGAGGAGTTCGAGGTCGCCCTCCACTCCGGCCTCGCGCAGGAGCATGGACAGGTGGGCGATGCGGAGCCGGTAGGCGGGGGCCGTGTAACGCCGGAAGACGTCCTCGTGCGCGGCGATGCAGAGGTCCTTGTGGTCGCGCTCGTGGCGCAGGGTGGCCGGCCCGAGTCGCGCAACCGCTCCAGCGCGGGCGCGCCCGGCCCCGGGGGCGGCGGACCCGGATGAACGCGGCCTGGAACAGGTGTTCTTGGTGGCACTCGTCGGCAGGCGGAAGGTGCGAGCACTGTGAGCACACGAACCACGGCGTCCGCGCCGCGCGGGGAAGCCACCGACGCCGACGTCGCCGCCGTGACCCGCGGCCGGGTCAGGCCTCGCCGACCAGGTCGGGCGCCACGTGGTGGCGGCCCAGGGGCAGCATGAGCGGCTTGCCCGAGGTCGGGTCGACGATGACCCGGCTGTCCAGCCCGAACACCGCGCGCACGCCGTCCTCCGTCAGCACCTCGGCAGGCTCCCCCGCCGCGTGCAGCCGCCCGTCGGCGAGCGCGACCAGGTGGTCGGCGTAGCGGGCGGCCAGGTTGAGGTCGTGCAGCACCATGACGATCGTCGTGCCGCGCTCCCGGTTGAGGTCGGTGAGCAGGTCGAGCACCTCGACCTGGTGGCTCACGTCAAGGAACGTCGTCGGCTCGTCGAGCAGCAGCAGGTCGGTGCGCTGGGCCAGCGCCATCGCGATCCACACGCGCTGGCGCTGGCCGCCGGAGAGCTCGTCCACCGACCGCTCGGCCAGGTCCGTGGTCTCGGTCGCCGCCAGCGCCGAGGCCACGGCCGCGTCGTCCTCCCTGCTCCAGCGCGAGAACATCCCCTGGTGGGGATGGCGCCCCCGACCCACGAGGTCGGCGACGGTGATGCCCTCGGGCGCGATCGGCGACTGCGGCAGCAGGCCCAGCGTGCGCGCCAGCTCCTTGGCGGGCGTGCGGTGCACCTCCTTGCCGTCGAGCACGACCCGGCCCCTGCGCGGCGCGAGCAGGCGCGACATCGAGCGCAGCAGCGTCGACTTCCCGCAGGCGTTCGCGCCGACGATCGCCGTGATCCGGCCGGGCGGAACGACCAGGTCGAGCTGGGCGATGACCGTCCGGTCGCCGTAGCCCAGGGCGAGGTCCTGGATCTCCAGGGAGTGGGTCGCGGTCACAGGGAGCCTCCCACGCGGTTGGTGCGGATGATCAGGTAGATGAGGTAGGGCGCGCCGAGCACACCGGTCACGACGCCGACCGGGTAGCGGATGCCGAGGGCGTACTGGCCGACGAGGTCGGCGACCAGCACCAGGAGCGCGCCCACGAGTGCGGCGGGCACCAGCGGGGAACCGCCCGGCCCGACCACCCGCGCGGCGATGGGACCGGCGAGGAAGGCCACGAAGGCGATCGGCCCGGCCGCGGCGGTCGCGAAGGCGATGAGGCCGACGGCGACCACGATGACGACGACGCGGGTGGCCTCGACGCGCACGCCCAGCGCCGAGGCGGTGTCGTCGCCCAGCCGCAGCGCGGACAGGTTGCGCGCCTGGCTCAGGAGCACCGGCGCCAGGACGGCCAGGGCCAGCACGACCGGCACCGCCTCCTCCCAGGTCGTGCCGTTGAGGCTGCCGGTCAGCCACCGCAGGGCCTCCTGCAGGTCCCACTCGGCCGCCCGGGACAGGACGTAGGCGGTGATGCTGTCGAGCATCGCGGCGATGCCGATGCCGATCAGGATGAGCCGGGTGCCCACGACCCCGTCGCGGAACGCCAGGCCGTAGACGGCCAGCGCCACGGCGAGCCCGGCGGCGATGGCCACGACCGACACCTGGGTGCGCCCGAGCGAGAAGACCACGATCGCGAAGGCCGCCGCCGCACTGGCGCCGGAGCTGATGCCGATGATGTCGGGGCTGGCCAGCGGGTTGCGCAGCATCGTCTGGAAGGTGACGCCGCCCAGGCCGAAGCAGAGCCCGGCCGCCACCGCCAGGACGGCGCGGGGCAGACGGAGCGTGCCGACGGTGAAGGACGCGCCGGGCACCTGCTCGCCGAGGATCACCGCGACGACGTCGGCCGGCGGGTAGAACGTCCGCCCGACCATGAGGCTGGTGGCGAACAGGGCGACGATCAGCGCCGCGAGCACCGACAGGACGGCGGTCCTGCGCGCCGTGCGCCGGACCCGGCCGCGGGTCACGGCGGCGACGTCGGCGTCGGTGGCTTCCCCGCGCGGCGCGGACGCCGTGGTTCGTGTGCTCACAGTGCTCGCACCTTCTGCCTGCGGACGATGGAGATGAAGACCGGGGCCCCGATCAGCGCGGTGACGATCCCGACCTCGACCTCGCTCGGGCGGGCCACGATCCGGCCGATCACGTCGGCGGCGGTCAGCAGCGCCGCGCCGAGCAGGGCGGAGAAGGGCAGCAGCCACCGGTGGTCGACCCCGACCAGCAGTCGGCACACGTGCGGCACGACCAGGCCGACGAACGCGATGGGCCCGGCGACCGCGGTGGCGGCTCCGCACAGCAGCACGGCACCGGCCGCGGCGGTGGCGCGTACGAGGGCGACCCGCTCGCCCAGCCCGGCCGCCAGGTCGTCGCCCAGCGCGAGGGAGTTCAGGGCCCGCGCCGAGCCCAGGCTGAGGACGAGGCCGGTCAGGAGGAAGGGCAGCACGTGCGCGATGTTGTCGAAGGACGCGCCGCCCACCCCGCCGATCTGCCACAGCTGGAACCCGCCCGCCACGTCGTTGCGGGGCAGGATGACGGCTCTGACCAGCGAGGCGAACGCGGCGGAGGTGGCGGCCCCGGCGAGGGCGAGCTTGAGCGGGGTGGCCCCGCCCCGGCCCAGCGATCCGACGGTGTAGACGAACGCCGCGGCGGCCGCGGCGCCCGCGATCGCCACCCAGATGTAGGAGGTCGGCGCGGCCAGGCCGAAGTAGACCACGCCGGTGACCACGGCGAGCGAGGCTCCCATGTTCACGCCCAGGATCCCCGGGTCGGCCAGCGGGTTGCGGGTCACGCCCTGCATGACCCCGCCGGACAGGCCGAGCGCCGCGCCGACGGCCACCGCGAGCAGGGTGCGCGGGATCCGCTTGGTGACGGCGGCCTGCGCGATCGTCTCGTCCGCGCCGCCCAGGGCCGCGAACACGTCGTCGGCGCCGACCACGCGCGAACCCAACGCGACCGAGGCCAGCATGATCGCCGCGAGGACGGCCAGGCAGACGAGCAGCCAGAACATCCTGACCCGGACCGGGCGCCGCGCGACGGCGGCGCCCGGTGCGGGACGCGTGTCGACCATGCTCACTCGACCTTGTCGGCGGCCGCGGCGAGTTCCGCGACGTAGTCGTCGAGGACCCAGGAGATGGACAGCGGGGTGGGGTTGGCGGCCGTGCCGAGCGGCGTGCTGCCGGGCAGGAGGTAGATCGAGTCGCGCTCGACGGCGGGCAGCTTCGACACCAGCGGGTCCTCCCGCAGGGTCTGGAGGAGTTCGCCGGTCTCGTCGCCGTACCCGGTGATGATGTCGACGTCGTCGAACTCGTCGATCTGCTCGGCGCTGCGGGTGAGGGAGAACTGCTCGGTGTCGGCGGAGGCCTGCTCGACGCTGTCGGGGATCACCATGCCCAGGTCCTCGAAGAACAGGGTCCTGGTGTCGTGGGTGGTGTAGAAGCCGATCTCGCTGACGTCGGTGGCGTCGACGTGGGTCATGAACATGGCCGACTTGCCTTCGAGCTGCGGGTAGTCCGCGATGGTCGCCTCGATCTCGGCCTCCAGGTCGGCGATCAGCTCCTCGCCCTCGTCGGCCATGCCGATGGCCTGGCTGTTGAGCCGGATGATCTCGCGCCAGGGGGTGGCCCAGGGGGCGTCGGGATAGGCCACGACGGGGGCGATCTCGCTCAGGGTGTCGTAGTCCTCCTGGGTGAGCCCGGAGTACGTGGCCAGGATGACGTCCGGCCGGGTGTCGGCGACGGCCTCGAAGTCGATGCCGTCGTTCTCGTCGAAGAGGACCGGTGTCTGCGCCCCGAGCTCGTCGAGTTCCTCCTCGACCCACGGCAGGACGCCGTTGTCGTCATCGTCGCCGAAGTCGGCGGCGGCCATGCCGACGGGTACGACACCGAGCGCCAGCGGAACCTCGTGGTTGGCCCACTGGACCGTGGCAACGCGTTCGGGCTCCTCCTCGATGGTGGTGGTGCCGAGCGCGTGCTCGATGACGATGGGGAACTCGCCGGAACCCTCCTCGGCCGCGGTGTCCTCCGCCTCGGTCCCGCCGCCGCAGGCGGACAGGAGGAGGACGGCGACGGCGGCGGTGGTCAGGGCCGGAAACCGGAATGTGCGCATCAGAAGTAATCCCACTCGTGGAGGAATGAGGGTAGGCTCGCCTAAGTTAGCAGTTTCGCGAACGGGCATGATCCGGGAGGTCGGACCGAAAGGCCCCTCGGAGCCCGAAGGGGCGCCAGTCGGACGTCGGCAGCCGCGCGCGGGCCCCGGTCCGCCCGGGCCGCGGAGCGGAAGGCCGGGCAGCGGGTCCGGCCAAGCCCGGCGGAGCGGTCGTTCCAGGCCGTGATGACCGTTGCGGGCGCATGGTGTCGGAACACACAGTGCTCTTCGAACGGGTCGTGAACCTGCTCGGCGAACCCGCTCCGGGCACGGTGTTCTGCCGCGACACCTCCACGGAGACCACGATCGGCGCCCCGCGACGGTGGGCTCGGCCCGCCGGCCGACGGGCTCGCACGAAGGTTTCACCCAGAATTGGCCCCCTCCCGGGGGCCGCAGGGGCGCGAGTGGGGTCCGGGATGGCGCACACTCAGGAGTAGGGCGGGCGCACCCGCGCGTTCACGCCGAGCCGGACCCGACTCTCCCCGAGGGTGGGGCCGGGCCCGGGGACCGACCCGCGGATCCGCGCCCACCGCCCTTTCCGTGGCGGCACGGACTCCACCGCGTCGCGTTGTCCGTTCCGCCACCCACTCATGTGCGCCCCGCGCGCACACTCCTGGAGGTACTGGCGTTGGTCACCCGAACTGAGATCGCGGACTACCTCGACGGATCGTTCACCACAGGCGGGATGACCCGCACGCAGATCATCGCCGCCGCCGACCAGCACGGGGCGCCCGAGCCCGTCCTGACCGCGCTGGGCCTGCTGCCCGAGGGCATGTACGCGAACCTGCGTACCCTGTGGCCGCACCTAGCGGGCGTCCCCCGCTCGTAGCATCACCCAGGCCGGCGGCCCGGCCCGGCGTCCACCGGCGGAGGCGAAGCACGCTCCGCCGATCCCGTGACGGCCGGGCCCGCGCCGGCCGCGGCCACCGGTCGCGCTCCTGCCGGTGTCATCGCCGCGGCGCGCTCCCCCGCCTCATGCGGGGTCCACGCTCGGCCGTACCACCGGGCGATGCCCGCGTCCTGGTGCAGGAGCCACAGGTCCCCGGCCCGGTCCGGGCCGACGGGCTCCAGCCGCAGCCGCCCGGTCACACGCCTACCCTGCGCCCGGCCCATGCGGATCCCTTCTCAGGGGATCGTCAGTGCGACTCGGCGGGAGCGGGCGCCTCCTCATCGGGGCTCGCCCGGCGGTCGAGGCGGCGCAGGAGCCACACCCCGTAACAGACGAAGCCCCCGGCGACCCCCAGCTGCACCGGCCAGGGAGCGGCACCAGGGCTGGCGTACTGCGCGAAGTTGTAGAGCGCGTGCGCCGCCACCAGCGGCCAGATCGTGGCCAGGTGGAAGCGCACGGCGGCGTAGCCGAAGCCGAACGCGGCGGTGCTCAGTACCTGGAACAGCGTGTCGCCGAGGTCGCGGCCGAACCAGACGCCCGACAGCGCGTGGCCGAGCCCGAAGAGCACGCCCACCCAGACCGCCGCGCGCAGCCGCCCCAACCGGGCGAGCACGTGCTGCACGACCCCTCGGGACAGGCTCTCCTCGGTGACACCGACGACCAGGCAGAACACCGCGAGACGCACGAGCGCCGCACCGTCTCCCTCGATGCCGGGCACGACATAGACGGCGCTGACCAGGAACAGGGGCACCGTGACCCAGAAACCGGACTCGGCCGTGCGGGTCGGCGCGAACCCGGTGGAGCGCCAGTCGCGCATGGCCAGAGCAGCGAGCACGGGCACCGGCAGCGTGCAGAGGGTGATCAGAGTGGCCCCCAGATGGGGCGCGTCCTGCGAGGGGACCAGTTCGGCCGCTGTGAAGAGCACGACGTGCCACAGCAGGGTCAGTGCTGCCGCGAGAGTGAGTGGGCGCGAGGGTAATGCTGCTTCACGGGGGGACATCCGTCGATGTTAGCCGGGCCCCGCGAATGGCTCAGAGGTAGTCGAAGAAGCGGATCCACCACGTTTCGACATACCTGGGCGGGCCGTAGGGGGCGGAGCCGTCGTCACGGTCGAACCTCGTTCAGAGCAGGTTCTCCGAGACGCTGACGTAGCCGAGGGCTTCGAGTTCGTCTTCGACGCGGGGACGGTCGACGGTCTGGAAGACCTCGTCGCCCTCTTCCCCCTCAGGGGTTCCGGGCCGACCCGAGGTGACAGCGGCGAGGTTCCCGAAGTTGCTGATGGTCACGGTGATGTGCTGCCCGCAGTCCGTGGTCTCACGGAAGCGGACCGCACGGCGGCCTGGTCCATTCCTCACTGTGCTCCGAAGGGGTGGAAGTCGCACGCCGCACCACGACTGGGCGCCCGCGTGACCTCGCCGGTCCGGTTCGGCCTGGTCGCGCGCACGCTGCCGGCCTCCGGCCGCTAAGCTGCGCGGCATGTACCTGGACGCGATCGCCCTCGAAGCGCGGAATCCGTTGGCGCATGCCCGCTTCTGGTCCGCGGCCCTGGGTGTCCCGGCGCGCTCGCGCGGGGTCGCGGGGTTCGAGCTGTGCACTCCCCGTGTCTCCTTCCGGCTGGTCCCCGTCCCGGCAGCACGCACCGAGCGCGAGGAGGCGGCCGTCACCCGGCTCCACCTCGACCTGCACGGCGGCCCGGACCAGGTCGCCTTCACCCGACGCCTGCTCTCGCTCGGTGCCAGTCGCCGCGACGTGGGCCAGGGCGACGCGCCCTGGGAGGTGCTGGCCGACACCGAGGACCGTCTGTTCTGCGTGATGCCCGGAACACGCTACGAGGGGCCCGGCCCCGGGCTCGGTGCGCTTCCCATCGACTCCGCCGCGCCCCGGACCGGCCGCGACTTCTGGGCGCGGGTGACCGGGTGGACGCCCGTCGGTGACGCCGACACCGGCGGTGACCCGGCGCTGCGGCACCCCGACGGCTCCGGTCCGGTCCTGGTGTTCTGCGCCGAACTCGGCCCCAAACCGGCCGGTGCGCGCAACGCGATGGGCCTGGTGGTGGGACTCGGCGAGGACGAACGGGCGGCCGACGCCCACCAGCGGCTGGTGGACCTGGGGGCGCGCCCCGCGGAGTCCGATCCCGAGGCGCCCTGGCGGCTGTACACCGACCCCTCGGGCAACGAGTTCCGGCTGGCGGCCGCACCGGCCACGTGAGCACCCACCTCCGCGAGGCGCGGCGGACACCCTGATCCGACTTCCCCCGGGGCGGTGGCCGACGGCGGCCCGTCAGCGCCGTCCCGGCGGCCGCAGGCGGCCCGAGCGGCTACCGGGCCACCGCGGCGGCGGCGAACAGCACCATCGCCGAGAACAGCAGGGCTCCCGGCGCGCCGACGGCGCCCGCCATGCCCGCCGCGGCCGCCGGGACGGCGACCTGGCCGAGGCGGTTCGCCCAGATCCGCAGCGACAGCGCGGCGCCGCGCGCGCCCTGCGGCGCCAGGGTGGCGACCTCCGCCATGGTCAGCGGCTGGCCGAGGCCGAGCAGGAACCCGCCGACGACCAGGACCGCGCCGAGCGTCACCGGGCCGCCGCCCGGCAGTGCGACCAGGGCCAGGGACAGCCCGGCCACCCCCGTGCTCGCCATGATCAGCGCCTTGCGCGACCACCGGGTGAGCAGCCAGGGCAGGCACAGGCGGGACAGCAGCGAGGATCCGGCGCGCAGGCTCAGCAGCACGCCGACGAGCATGGGCGAGATGCCACGGCTCTCGGCGATCAGCGGCAGGTAGGCCGTGAGGATGTCCACGGCGGTCAGCAGCGCCAGGCTCGTCAGCAGTGCCGACGGCATCCGGCGCCGGGTCAGGATCTCGCGGGCGGGCACGACCGGGACGGCGCCCTTGGCGGGGTGCGCCGCCGAGCGCAGCCGCAGGAGGGGGATGACCGACGCGGCGCCCAGCACGGCCGTCACACCGGCCACGCCCAGCGCCGTCGAGGTCGCCGTGAGCAGGTCCGGACCGGAGGAGTCGGCGAGCAGGGCTCCGGAGATCAGCGGTCCGGAGAGCTGGCCCAGGGACGCGGCGGCGGTGAACCATCCGAAGTCGCGGTCCAGGTGCTCGGCCGGGGAGAACCGGGCGATCAGCCCCTGGCCCGCGACCATGCACAGCAGGTGGCCCACGCCCACCACCGTGCTGGCCACGGCGAGGGAGACCAGGCCCGTGGTGGCCGCCAGGTGGACGCATCCCACCGCGAGGATCGCCCCGCCCACGCCCACGATCCAGGCGATGCGCCGGGAGCGGTCGGTCGCCCGGCCCACCGACACCGCGATCAGCAGGGGCAGCAGCGCGTAGGCGGCGGTGATGAGGCCGACCGCGACGGCGTCGCCGCCCAGGGCGATGGTCCGGTAGGAGATGAGCGGTCGGGCGATGTTGAGGGCGGTGTGGGTGAACACCACGCTCGCGAGCAGCGGCCACAGCCACCGTCCCGCCGTACTCGCGCGCGTTCCCGCCATTCCGTGCCCTCCCGTCCGGCCCCCTGCGCGCTTCCGTCAGTCACCCGGACACGACAGGGGATCATCCCACGACACACCGTCGACAGCCGAGGCGGCCCCCGGCTACGCGGCCCCGAGCCCGCCCGCACGCGGGCTCAGCGCGGGGTACCCAGCAGCGCGCGCGTGCGGGCGGGCGCCCAGGCGGGCAGGTCGGCCAGGATGTCGGCGAGGGAGACGGCGGCGAGGCTGGCGCGCCAGGCGTCGTGGGCCTCGGCCATCTTCGCGGCGAGCACGCACGTGTGGCGGCAGTCCTCGGGCGGCAGGGCGCCGCGGCCCTGTTGGCGGATCTCACGGCACTCGTAGGGCGGAGAGGCGCCGTCGACGGCCTCGACGATCTGGAGCATCGTGATCTCGCCGGGCGCCCTGGCCAGGCGGAACCCGCCCCGGGGCCCGGTGGTCGCGGCCAGCACACCGGCCTTGACCAGCGGTTGGAGCTGTTTGGCCAGGTAGGCGGCCGGCAGGTCGAAGTGGGCGGCGAGCTGGGCCGCGGACGCGGTGGCGCCCGGATCGAGCTGGGCCAGGGACGTGGCGCAGTGCAGGACCCATTCGGTGCTCGCGGGAAGCTTCATACCCGTGATGATATCGAAGATATTGCGGATCTTTTTAGTCCGGGATACGCTCCGGCGTAGTCGAACCCCAGGAGCACGCCATGCGCATCGCCATCGCCGGAGCGACCGGCAACATCGGATCCCTGACCGCCGCGGCCCTGGAACGGGCCGGTCACGAGACCGTCCGCATCAGCCGCTCGCTCGGCGTGGACCTGACCACGGGGGAAGGACTCGACGACGCGCTCACCGGCGTCGAGGCCGTCGTCGACGCCACCAACCACACCGGCACCGAGCGGTCGGAGACCGTGGCCTTCTTCGGCACCACCACGCGCACCCTGCTCACCGCGGAGGAGAAGGCGGGCGTGCGCCACCACGTGGTGCTGTCGATCGTCGGAATCGACACGGTCGACGGCAACGCGCACTACGCCGGAAAGCGCGAACAGGAGCGCCTGGTCGCCGAGGGGCCGGTGCCGTGGACGATCGTGCGGGCCACGCAGTTCCACGACTTCGCCGCCATGGTGGCCTCGTGGACGGAACGGGACGGCGTCGCCGCCATCGCGCCGCTGCTGGTCCAGCCGATCGCGCCCGCGGACGTGGCCGACGTGCTCGCCGAGGTCGCGGCGGGCGAGCCCCGGGGGCGCTACCGCGACGTCGCGGGGCCCGAGACCCAGGACCTGGTCGACATGGCCCGGCGCACCCACGCCGCGCGCGGGCGCGAGGTCAGGCTCGTCCCGACCTGGTCCGGACTCTTCGGTCCGTCGATGGCCGGAAACGTGCTCCTGCCGGGCGAGGACGCCCGGCTCGCACCGACCACCTTCGACGCGTGGCTCGCGGAACAGCGCCAGGGATAGCGCCCGGGCCGGGCCGGTCGAGCCCACAACACGTGTTCCTCGGGCGCCCGCCCCGCTACCCGGCCTCCCACGAACGGCGGGCCGGACGTATCGAGCCTGTGGCAGGCCCCCCACGAAGACCTGCACCGCTGGGTGATCTCGATGACGAAGGGCCTGACCGGTCGGGCCCCATGTGCTTCGCGGGGGGCGTGCCCGGCCGGGGCGGGGCTCAGCGGGAACGGCCGAAGAGGTGAGCCAGGGCCCGGTCCAGCCAGGGGTGGCGGAAGTGGTGCCCGGCGGAGAGCAGCCGTTCCGGGCGCACGCGCTGGTCGGCCAGCGCCAGCTCCTTCGCGCCCTCGGCTCCCAGAACCAGCCCCGGCGCCCACCTGGGGGCCGGCAGCAGCGCCGGCCGCCGCAGCACCGAGGCCAGGACGAGGGCGTAGGTGCGCCCGCGTACCGGGTGCGGGGCCACCGCGTTGAGCGGGCCGGACAGCCCCGTGTCCAGGACCGCCCGCAGGTAGATGTCGGTGAGGTCGTCCAGGCCGAGCCAGGACGACCACTGGCGGCCGTCACCGATCGGTCCGCCCGCCCCCGCCGCGAACAGGGGCCATTGGAACCCGAGCTGGCCGCCCCGGGGCGACTGGGCGATGCCGGTCCGCACCTGGACGCACCGCAGCCCCGCCTCGGCCGCGGGCGCCGCCGCCTCCTCCCAGTCCGCCACGACGTCGGCGAGGAACCCCTCACCGCGCGGGCTGTCCTCGGTGAGGACCTCGTCCCCGCGCCGCGCGCCGTAGTAGCCGATGCCGGAGGCCGAGACGAACACGCGCGGGCCGTCCGGGGTGTGCGCCGCGCGCCGGGCCAGGGCACGGGTGGGCCCGATCCGGCTGTCGCGGACCGCCGCCTTGTGCGCGTCGGTGAACCAGCCGAACAGGGGCTCGCCCGCCAGGTGCACCACGGCGTCGACCCCCCGGAGCAGGTCCTCGGCCGGCCGTTCCACGTCCCAGTGCCGTTCGTCCGGCCGCTTCGGTGTGCCGCGCACCAGGCGCACCACGCGGTGCCCGCTGGTGGTGAGCAGCGAGGTGAGCGCCGATCCGACGAGCCCGCCGGACCCCGTGACCGCCACCGTGACCTGGTCGCTCCCCCAGGCACGGCTGCGCCTCAGCGCGTCGAGGTCGTCGGCGAGCTGGGCGTGGCGGTAGGTGAACATGGACCGCAGTGCCGCGCCGGGCAGCGAGGTGTCGACCCGGTCGGTGATCCGGGTGCTCCGCTCGGTCTCCGCCGCGAAGTCGTGCGTGTGGACCCAGCGCAGGACGGTCGAGAGCGGCGGCGAGACGAGCCGGTCAGCGAAGCGGTGGGGCGGATCGTAGGCGTCGGGATCGTGGGCGGCGACCCAGCGGAGCCCGCCGGGCAGCGCGAGCACGGCGGCGCCGTCGCGCAGCGAGCGGGCCTCGGCGACCGGATGGACCGGCTGCCACGGGGGCGCGAGCCGGGCGAAGGCGCCCGGCCGGGCGTGCCAGTCGAAGACCTCGTCGACGGGCGCCCCCACCACACTCGAACGCTGAAAGACCACGGTCGGCTCCAAGCTCGTACGGGTGTCCGGTCCGTGGCCACCGTAACGCGCCCGCCCGCCCGCGGTGCGGCGGGACGCGGCCTCGGGACCGCGACGGCGAGGGCGACGACCGCGACGGCAAGGGCGACCCCGGTGGCAGCGACAGCGACGACGGCGACGGCAGCGGCGACCCGGGTGGCTACTCCTCGCCTGTCGCCGCGTTCGCCGCCTGCTCTGTGTGCGGTTCGGCGGTGAGCACGTCGAACGCCGTGCGGCGGTGGGCGGCGAACAGCTCCAGCGCGCGGTCGGCGTCACGGGCGCGCAGGGCGGCGGCGAGCTCCCGGTGCTCGCCGGGGATGTGGGCGAGGTAGTTCCGGGACTCCCGGCCGACGCGCGTCAGCAGGAACAGGTGGACCTGGGAGCGGATGGCCCGCCAGGCCTCCTCCAGCCGGCCGTGCCCGGCGGCGGCGTAGACGGCGTCGTGGAAGTCGATGTCGCACCGCACCATCGCGTGCTCGTCCTCCGCGCGTTCCATGCGCTCGGCGGCCCGCTCCACGGCGGCGATGTCGGTGTCGGAGGCGTGGGCGACCACGAGCTGGACGGCGAGTCGTTCCAGCGCGTCGCGCAGGCTGTCGAGTTCGACGATGTCGCGCGGGGTCAGGGTCGTGACCGTGGCGCCGCGGTGCCAGGCGCTGCGGACCAGGCCCTCGCGCTCCAGCCGCAGCAGCGCCTCGCGTACCGGGCCCCGGCTGACCTCCAGCGCGCCGGAGAGCTCGACCTCGCGCAGCTGCGCGCCCGGGGCGTAGGCCCCGCTGAAGACGGCCTCGCGGATGCGGTCCGCCACCTCGTCGGCCAGTCCCCTGCGCCGGGCCGGAGCCACCCTGCCCAGTTCGTCGGTCACGCTCGGCCCTTCCCCTCGACGCTGTGTCGAGGCCACCCTACTGTTCGAGCACTTGTCGCAATGTTAACATTCGGACAAGTGCAGCCCGGAGGTCGCCGGGCGCTCTCCGAGAAAGGCAGCCACCACACCATGACCGTTCTCGACTCCCCCATCCCGCGGTTCCACCTGGCCATGCCCGTCGACGACCTGGCCGCCGCGCGCCGCTTCTACGGCGAGGTCCTCGGCCTGGAGCAGGGCCGCAGCTCCGACACCTGGGTCGACTGGAACCTGCACGGCCACCAGTTCGTCACCCACCTGGCTCCGGCCGGACAGCGCAGGGTCCACAACCCGGTCGACGGCCACGACGTCCCCGTCCCGCACTTCGGGCTGGTCCTGTCGGTCCCGGAGTTCCACAGGCTCGCCGACCGCCTGCGCGCCGCCGGGACCGACTTCGTCATCGAGCCCTACCTGCGCTTCGAGGGGCGGCCCGGCGAGCAGTGGACGATGTTCCTCCTCGACCCGGCCGGCAACGCGCTGGAGTTCAAGGCCTTCGCCGACGACTCCCAGGTCTTCGCCGTCTGAGGCCCCCTGACCGCCCCGCCCCCGGGCCGTCCTCCCGGGGGCGGGGCTGCACGCGGGCGGGGCCGAACCCGGTCGGCGACGGCCGTGTTCGGGCACCGTCGTCCAGGGCTCGCACATCGGAGAACTGCACCTGTACCCGCCTGACCAGGACACCTGACAACAGGGCGTTCGCGCGCCACAATGTGCGCCATGACAACCGCACAGTGGACCCGGATCGGGCTCGTGGCCGCCGCCGTCCTCGGCGCGCTCGCCGGATTCGCCTGGCTCGTGGGCGGCCCCGCAGGAGGGCCCGCCGTCTGGGCGAGCGGCGGCGCGGCCGTGCTGGCCCTCACGGTCACCGCGATCGTCCGGGCGCGCCGCCCGGCGACGGAGGCGGCCGAAGCGCAGGCGTCCGGGGCGCAGGCGTCCGGGGCGGTCTCTGAGACGCCTGGATCGGTGGTTCCCCGGGCGGCGGCCTCCACGTCGATATCAGAAGCGCCGGGACCGACGGCTTCCGAGGCCGCGACCCCCGGATCGGCGTCAGAACCGCTGCCGCCCGGGCCGGTCCCGAGAGCGGCTTCGGCGACACCGGTGCCACCCCCGGCACCGGCACCCGTGCCCGTCGCATCGGTCACGGGTCCGACGGACAACACGGTCGCGGGCGACGTCAGCGGCGGCACCGTCTTCCAGGGGCGCGACCTCACGATCCACCAGCCGACCCACCACACCGTCATCGACACCCAGATCGTGCACTCCTCCGCGGCGGAACCGGAGTGGCCCGTGGTCGTCGGTGTCCTGCCCAACGAGGCCGACCACTTCCAGCACCGGGAGCTGACCGACCGGCTGACGCACACCTCCGACGGCCACCCCACCGTGGTCCTGGGCCAGGTCCTGTCCGGCATGGGCGGCGTCGGCAAGACCCAGCTCGCCGCCCACCACGCCCGCTCGCTGCTGGCCAGGGGGGCGGTGGACCTGGCCGTGTGGGTCCCGGCGGCCGAGCGCGCCACGATCGTGCAGGCCTACGCGGACGCGGCGCGGGCTGTCCTGCCCGGCCACGTCGACGAGGACCCCGACCGGGCCGCGCGCCAGTTCCTGACCTGGCTCCAGACCACCGACCGGCGCTGGCTGGTCGTCCTGGACAACCTCGACGTGCCCGAACACGTCCGCGGCCTGTGGCCGCCCACGGCCACCCCCTCCGCCGACCAGGGTTCGGCTCCCGCCCCCGGCACGGGTCCGCTGGGCCGCCTGGTGGTCACCACGCGGCGCACCGACACCGCCCTGGCGGGCCGGGGCCGCTCGTTCATCGACGTCGGCACCTACACGCCGGACGAGGCCCGCACGTACCTGGCCACCGCGCTCGCCGGGCTTCCCACCCCTCCGGCAGAGGCCGACCTCGCCGCCCTGGCCGAGGACCTGGGCCACCTGCCGCTCGCCCTCTCCCACGCCGCCGCCTACATCCGCGACCGCCGCGACAGCATGACCTGCACCTCCTACCGGGCACGCCTCCAGGACCAGCGCGGCGCGCTGGCGCGGATGTTCCCCGAGCGCGAGAGCCTGCCCGACGACTACGCGCGCACGGTCGCCACCACGTGGTCGATGTCGGTCGAACACGCCGACACGCTCACCCCGCGCGGGCTGGCCCTGCCGATGATGCGCCTGCTCAGCCTGCTGGACCCCACCGGTGTTCCGGTCGCCGTGCTGACCTCGCCGCCCGTCCTGGACCACCTGCGCCGGGCGCACCCGGGCCGTCCCGCACCGGCCGGGCAGGACGCCGAGGACGCCCTGTCCGCGCTGGCCCGGCTGCACCTCGTCACCCGCTCGGGGTTCGGTGACGACGCCGTGGTCGGTGTCCACCGGCTGGTACAGCGGGCCACCCGGGAGCAGCGCGCAACGCGCCCCGACCGCGACACCGCCCTTACCGCGGCCGACGCCCTCGTGCGGGTCTGGCCGATGCGCGTCCACGCCAGCGCGCTGGGCCAGCGGTTGCGGGCCAACGCCACGGCCCTGGTCGAACACGCCGAGGAGTGGCTGTGGGAGGACGGGCTGCACCCGGTCCTCACCCGGTTCGGCGAGAGCCTCGGCAAGTCGGGCGCGCTCTCCCAGGCCATCGACCACTGGGCATCGGTCCTGGACACGGCCCGGGAACGACTCGGAGGGGACCACCGCGACACCCTGTTCACCCGCCACCAGGTCATCCTCTGGCGCGGAATGGCGGGTGAGGCGAACTACGCCGCGGAGGCCTTCGCCTCGCTGGCCGAGGAGATGACGCGGGTCCTGGGCGCGGACGACTCGCAGACCATGTCCACGCGCGTGCAGAGCGCCCGCTGGCTCGGCCGGACCGGAGGTGAACAGAGCGCACGGCAGGTGATGGAGGACCTCCTGCCCGACCTGATGCGCCTGTTGGGCCCCGACCATCCCGACACGCTGACGACACGGGGCCATCTGGCGTCCCTGCGCGGCAAAGCCGGCGACCCCCGGGCGGCGGTCGACACCTACGCCGCCCTACTGGAGGACGAGCGCCGCATGTTCGGCGGCGACCACCCGGGATCCCTTCTCACCCGGAGCATGCTGGCCCGGTGGCGCGGACGGGTGGACGGCGCCGCAGCGGCCATCGAGGACTTCGAGGCGCTCCTGCCGGACCAGATCCGCGTTCTCGGGCCCGACCATCCCGACACCCTCAGCACGCGAGGGCAGATCGCCGCCTGGCGGGGTGTGGCCGGTGACCACGCCCGTGCGCTCCAGGAGCTGGACGTGCTCATGACGGACCAGATCCGGCACCTGGGACCGGACCACCCTCACGTCCTCACCACGCGGCACAGCCAGGCCCGCTTCCACGGCGCGGCGGGTGACCCCGCCCTCGCAGCAGAGCTCATCGAAGCGCTCATGCCCGACCAGCTGCGCATCCTCGGACCCGACCACCCCAAGACGCACGCGATCCAGGCCGATCTGGAACGCTGGCGAGAGAAGGCTCGCGAGTGCGGAGCCTAGGCGTGTTCGGCGGACTGGTGCGTCTCGCCCCAGCGGTACTGTCACCGGGTTCTCATCAGTCGACAGGGAAACCGCCAGCGGCGACGGCAGCGCGGCGGGAACCCGTCCCCGGCCTGGCCGGGCCACCGGAACCGGAAAGACATCGACGGGTCCGACACCGGACACACGGGCTCCTTCCGGACGGTCGGCGCCGCCACGCGGTGTCCTGCCGAGCCCGCTCGGGAGGACACCGATAGCGTGGTGGCGACCTGCCACCGCGGCGCCGGTCGGCCGGACCGCCGCCGACGCCGCGCGCCGACGATCCCCGACAGGCGGAGACCATGAGCCACCACGCCCGCAACGAACGGCACCGTCTGGCCGACCTGTTGGCGGCCGCGGGTCCGGACGCACCCACGCTCTGCGCGGGGTGGACGACCACCGAACTCGCCGCGCACCTGGTTCTGCGGGAGCACCGGATGGACGCGGCGGCCGGGATCAGGATCCCCTTCCTGGCGGGCTGGACCGCGAAGGTCCAGGAGCGCTACGCCCGTCGGCCCTACCAGTGGCTGCTGTCGACGTTCCGCGACGGGCCGCCGCTGCTCTCGCCGTTCGCCCTGCCGGGCGCGGACGAGGGCGCGAACACGGTGGAGTACTACGTGCACGCCGAGGACGTGCGCCGCGCGGCGCCGGACTGGACGACCAGCCCCGGTGACGCGGCGGATGCGGCCGAGGACGTGGACCCGGGCCTCACCGAGGCGCTGTGGCGCAAGCTCTCTCCCCTGGCGCGGCTGGAGACGGGCCCCAAGGCGCCCGTGGGCCTGGTGTTGCGACGCCCGGACGGACGCACCGTGCTGGCGCGCAAGGGCGAACCGTCGGTCACGGTGACCGGTGGGCCCGGCGAACTGGTCCTCTTCGCCTTCGGGCGCGGGGCCCGCGCGCGGGTCCGCGCCGAGGGCGAGCCGGAGGTGGTCGCCCGTCTGGCCGAGTTCCTGCCGCTTCCGTGACGGAGACCGTGGGCGACACGGGTGGCTGAGGCCGTCGGCGACACGGGTGGCTGAGGCCCGCCGGGGACCCAAGACCCCCGCGTATGAACCCGAAGGCCCTTCCGCCCGGGCCGCGCCCCGACGAGCATGGGAGAAAAGGACGCCGAAACGGTGGGCGTCGGCGCGGGGCCCGTTGCGGCCGCGTGCCCCGTGCGCGGCGTTGCGCCGGTCCGGTCGCCGATCCACACGGGGGAGCCATGGAGAACGGTCAGGAGCCGGAGCGGGCGAGGGGCGACCTCGGTCGCAGGGTCGCCCAGCGGCGCGCGGAACTCGGGCTGAGCCAGGAGGAGGTCGCCGAACGCGCGGGCATGGCGCCGGGCTACGTGGCCTATCTGGAGGCACATCCGCCCCTGCTGACCAAGCGCGCCCTGTACCGCCTGGCCGACGCCCTGCGCACCTCGACGGACCACCTGCTGGGCGCGGACACCGACGTTCCGCCGGGTGCGGCCTCGACGGCCGTGCCCCGGCCCAGGCTGAGCGCCCTGTCCCGGCGCGCGTGCCTGGACCTGATCGAGCCCGGCGGCGTGGGCCGGGTCGCGTTCGTCTCCCGGACACGGTCGGGACCGGCCGTGCTGCCGGTCAACTACGCCGTGACCGACGGCGACATCGTCTTTCGGACGGCGGCGGACGCGGACGTGGTGCACGAGCTCCCCGGCTACGTCGGGTTCGAGGTCGACCGCTTCGACGAGACCATGAGCGAGGGGTGGAGCGTCCTGGTCACCGGCCTGGCCCGGATCGTGCACGACCCGGACGAGGACGCCGCGCTGCGGGCCCTGGCGCCGGTGCGGCCGTGGGCGGGCGGTGAGCGGGAGACCTACGTCCGGGTGACCCCCGACCGGCTGACCGGACGCAGGATCACGGCGGGGCGGCCCGTCCGCACGTGAACACCGGACGCGGCCCCGGGAGCGGTCCGGCGGGCGCCGTACCGGCACCGGTCCGGCGGCCCGGGCGCAGGGATCGGTCCGGCAGGCGCGGCATCGGAACCGACCCGGCGGGCGCCGTACCGGGACCGGTCCGACACCAGGTGGCGATAACCGATATCACCATTCTGTTACCATTGATACATGCCAGCCCGAACCGACCACCGCGACAGGGTCGTCGAAGCCGCCGCCGAGCTCCTGCGATCCGAGGGGCGCTCCGCCGTCACCACGCGCGCCGTCAGCACCGCCGCGGGCGTCCAGCCCCCGACCATCTACCGCCTGTTCGGGGACATGACGGGGCTGCTCGACGCGGTCGCGGCGGACGGGTTCGCGCGCTACATCGAGCGCAAGACGGCCCAGGAGGCCTCCGAGGACCCCGTGGACGACCTGCGCCGGGGCTGGGACCTGCACGTGGAGTTCGGGTTGGCCAACCCCGCCCACTACCTGCTCATGTACGGCGAACCGGCGCCGGGTGAGCGCAACGCGGTCGCCGCGCGGGCGCACGGCATCCTGCTCTCGATCGTGGAGCGGACGGCGCGTGCCGGGCGCCTCGCCGTCGGCGTCGAGCAGGCCGCGGACATGCTCCACGCCGCCGGGATGGGCGTCACCCTCAGTCTCATCGGCACCGCGCCGGAGCGGCGGGACCCGTCGCTGTCGGTCCGGACCCGGGAGGCGGTCATCGCGGCGGTCACCGGCGACGCCCCGGCGGGCGGGAGCGAGCCCGCGCGGTGCGCGGTCGCCCTGCGCGCGGTCCTGGACGGGTCCGGGGCCGAGTTCAGCCGCGGCGAGCGCCTGCTGTTCGAGGAACTCCTCACCCGCGTGGCCGACTCCGGTACCTGACGGCGCCCCTCCACCGGGCCCGGCAGGCCCGGAGGGCCGCCGCCACCCTCGGTGGACCCGCGCATCTCCGCCGGGCCGGTGCCGCTTCCAGCACCCTAGGCGGGCCCGGACCGGGGCGTCGGGCCCCTCATCCGCTCTGCGCGGCCTGGTGCAGGGCGGCGTTGAGCGCTTCCAGGTCACCGTTCCGCAGGTAGCGGCCCACCGCGGTGTCGATGTCGTTCTTCCACCGGTTGCCCACGGTCACCCCGTGCCAGAACGATCCCGCCAGCTGGGGATCGGACCGCCACTCGGCCAGGGCCGACTCCAGATACGGATTGTCGGCGTAGTGGGCGGCCTCGGCGTCCTCACGGGCCGGGATGGAGCCCTTCAGCGGGTTGAAGGTGTCCTGGCCCTCCTGGCTCGCCACCAGCTCCAACCAGGCCAGGGCGTGCTCCTCGTGGGGCGCGTCCACCGGCAGGGTGAAGCTGTCCGACAGCCACAGGTAGGTGCCCTCGGTCCCCGGGGAGGCAGCCCACGCGTAGTCCTCGTTCGGGATCGCGCCCAGCTCGTCGTAGTAGGCGACGGTCCAGTCGCCCATGATGTTGAAGGCGGCCTCACCCTCGGGGACGCGGCGCGCGGCCTCCTGCCAGTCCTCGTCGGCGGCCCCCTCCTGGGTGTAGGACAGGACGTCCTCGAAGGTCGCGAGTGCCTCGGCCATCTCGGGGGTGTCCCAGTCGGCGCCCGGTTCCCAGAGCGCGTTGTAGGCCTCGGTGCCCAGCGAGCCCAGGAGCACCGACTCCAGCAGGTGGTCGACGGTCCACTGCTCGCCCACCGCCAGGGGGACGGCGTCGGTCCCGGTCCGCACCGCCTCCATCGCCTCGATCAGCTCGTCCAGGGACTCGGGCGGGCCGTCGATCCCGGCCTCCTCCAGCACGGAGGGGCTGTACCAGAGGACGTTGGAGCGGTGGATGTTCAGGGGCACGGAGTAGACGCTGCCCTCGTAGGTGATCTGTTCGAGCAGCCGGTCGGAGAGGGCCGTGCGCAGGCCCTGCTCGTCGAAGAAGTCGTCGAGGGACTGCAGGTACCCGGCCTCGATGTAGTCCTGGAGTTCGGCGCCGGCGTGTCCCTGGAAGGAGTCGGGGGGATCCTGGCTCTGCAGGCGGGCGTCCAGGACCGCCTGGGCGTTGGTGCCCGATCCTCCGGCCACCGTCGCGTTGACGAACTCGACGTCGGGGTTGCGGTCCTCGAACAGTTCGATGAGGGCGTTGAGTCCGGCCTCCTCACCGCCGCCGGTCCACCAGGAGAAGACCTCGACCCGGCCCTCTCCCCCGTCTTGGCCTCCCCCGGCACACGCGGAGGCCAGCAGGGCCAGTCCCAGCGCCCCCGCCGCGACGGACCGCCATCGTGAGCGCATGAAAGCTCCTCCCCCGAATGGCCGACCCGTCCCCCGACCCGCACCACTCCTGCGTCGCACATCGCGACACCATCGACACTGACATCATTGGTATGCACAGTCGAGGACGTCAACAGTGCGGGCGGTCACGACGCCGAGACGTGACCTGGCGACCGGCCACCAGGTCAGGGGCGTTCGTCCTTTCGCGTGATCACGCTCCGAGGTCAGCGCGGCGGGCGGCCCGGCGGACGCGGGGACGCGCTCTCCGCCCGTGCGCCCCGACCCGGTCGGCACGGCGGGAGGCGGGCCGCGGAGTCCGCTGACGCGAAGGACTTGGGGGTGCCCCGCTCCCATCCGGGGGTCGGGAGCGGGGCGGGGGAGGTGGGGCCGGGCGATCGCGGAGCCCGGCCCCACCGGTTCGGGGGCGCCTCAGGCGGCGCCGGTGTCGTGCTCTCGCGGGGACGCGTCGCGCTCGCGCGGGGACTCGGCGAAGGGCTCCAGCCCGCCGGTCGCCCGAGGGGCGGTCACGGTGGCGGCCGTGGCGCCGGGCGGTCGCACGCGCGGCCTCCTTCGCGAGGAAATGAAAACGGTTTTCGTTCCTGAGGAACTTCTATCACATTCCGCCCGCCCGGGGGAGCTTTCACCGCGGATCGGAAGGCCAACGTCCCCCAGGACCGCGTCCGGCGGCCGCGGACCCGGAACCGATCCACCGGATTCACGAGCCCCCGACTCGACGGCGCCCCAACAGTGAGGCTAGCCTTACCTACACCCCCGCCATCCCGCCCGCGCCGACGAGGAAGAGGCCCCGTGCGCATCGAACAGCCCAGCCATCGCACGATGATCCGCACCCGTGTGGTGCGTACCGAGCGCGTCAGCAGGAACTTCGTCTCGGTCGTCCTGGGCGGCGAGGAGCTGAACGGCTTCGAGTTCCTGGGACAGGACCAGTTCGTCCGGCTCTTCCTCCCCCGACGGGGACAGCAGCGGCTGCACCTGCCCACCGCCGCCGACCGGCGCTGGGTCGAGCAGATGTACGCCATGTCCGACGACGTGCGCCCGCACGTGCGCAACTACTCCGTCCGCTCCTTCGACGCCAAAGCCCGTGAGCTGGAGCTGGAGTTCGTCGACCACGGGGACGGGGGCCCCGCCTCCGCCTGGGCCGCGGCCGCCTCGCCCGGCGACGAGGCCGGGATCCTGGCCGAGGGCGTGTACTACCAGCCCACGGACGAGACCGACTGGCAACTGCTGGTCGGCGACGAGAGCGCCGTGCCCGCGCTGGTGTCGATCCTGGAGCAGGCGCCCGACGACCTGCGGGCCCAGGTGTTCCTGGAGGTGCCCTCCCCCGACGACGTGCGCCCGCTGCCCTCCCGGCCGGGCGTGGACGTGCACTGGCTGCCCCGGACCGACCCGCACGCCGTCCCCGGGCGACTGGCCCTGGACACCGTGTGCACCGCCACCCTGCCCAACGGCCGCCCCTACTGCTTCGTGGCCGGGGAGAACGCCCTGCCCACGAGCCTGCGCCGCACCCTGGTCCGCGAGCACGGGGTGCCCAAGCCGGACATCACCTTCGTGGGCTACTGGCGCCACGGCCACGCCGTCGCGGACTGACGCGGCCCGGTCCCGATGACGTGGATCAAGCGGTCATTCCCGTGGATGATGTACGGGCGCGGCAACGCGAGACCGCGCTCGGCCCCGGGCGTCGACGGCTGAGGTCAGCTGATCGCGCTGATGCCCCCGTCACTCTTGAGCAGCTGGCCGTTGATCCACTGTCCGCGCGCGGAGCACAGGAAGTCCACGAGGTGCGCGGTGTCCTGCGGAGTGCCCAGGCGGCCGAGCGGGGTCAGGCCGGTGAGCTGCTGCCTGAGCTCCCCGGTCATCCATCCGGTGTCGATCGGGCCCGGGTTGATCGCGTTGGCCGTCACGCCCAGGTGCGCCAGCTCGCGGGCGGCGGCGAGCGTGATGCGGTCCAGCGCGGCCTTGCTCGCGCCGTAGGGCAAGTTGTCCACGGTGTGGTCGCTGGTCAGGGCGATGATCCGGCCGGTTCCGTGGGCGCCGCGGAACCGCTGCGCGTACGCGCGGATCAGCAGCCACGAAGCGCGCGCGTTGACGGCGAAGTGCCGGTCGAAGCTCTCGACACCGGTGTCGATCAGCCCGGAGTCGACGGACTCGCAGTGGCACATGACCAACGCGGTGACGGGTCCCAGGCGCGCCTCGGCCCCGGCGAGGACCGCCGCGGGAGCCTCGGTGTCGGCCAGGTCGGCCTCGATCGCCGTGGAGGCGGCCCCGAGGTCGGCCAGGGCCCGGGTCGTGGCCCCGGCGGCGCCTTCCTCGACGCCCCAGTCCATGCGCTCGTCGTAGGGCGTCCAGTAGGTGAACGCGATGTCCCATCCGGACGCCGCGAGCTGTCGGACGATGCCGGCACCGATACCGGCGCTGCGGCCCACCCCCGTCACCAGGGCGACGGGCCGGGTGCCGGGTTCGGGGCGCGGGTCGGGTGCGGACGCGTGGAGGTGGCTCATGGGCACGGATCATCCTGGACCGGCCCCGGCCCGGCAACGGCGTTTCCGGTGTCCGGGCCGGGGCGAGGCGGCTGGGTGGGGAGCGGAGTTCGGGTCGGGGCGGGTGGGTGCCGGGTCGGGCAGGGTCAGTGCGAGTCCGGCTCGGGCACGGCCGACGCGGATCCGGTGGACACGGCGGTCGGCTCGGGTCCGGTCGGCTCCGAAGAGGCCGGTTCGGCAGCGGTCGGTTGGAGGACGTCGTCGGAGATGACCCGGTCGATCCACGCGATCAGGTCCGCGAAGACCTCCTCCCGGTTGGTCTCGTTGAACAGTTCGTGCCGCGCCCCCTGGTAGACCCGGTAGGTCAGGTCGGCCACACCCGCGCGGCGGTAGCGCTCGACCAGCGCGTCGCTGAACTCCAGTCCCTGGTTGAGCGGGTCGCGGTCACCGACCAGCACGTACAGCGGCAGGTCGTCGGGCGCCTCGGACGGGTCGCCGAGCCGCTCGAAGGCGGCCGTGAGCAGCAGGCCCATGCTCGTGTCCGTGAGCCCGAAGCCGCACAGCGGGTCGGCGACGTAGGCGTCCACCTGGCTCTCGTCCCGGCTGAGCCAGTCGGCCTCGGTCCGCAGCGGCTCGAACGCGGCGTTGAAGTAGGCCGTGGTGTCCGCCGCGCCGGACTCGACCAAGCGGGACAACAGCAGGTCGACGGCCGTGGTCCCGCACAGCGCCACACCGTCGGCGAGGCCGGGGTGGTCGAGCAGGTACTGCTGGGCGGCGAACGAACCGAGGCTGTGCGCGACCAGCACCAGCGGCAGGTCGGGGTGGCGCGCGCCGACCTCGCGGGAGAGGGCCGCCATGTCGTCGACGAGCAGGTTCCACCCGTTGTCGCCGAGCTCGCCGGGGCCGTCGTGCATCGAGAGCCCGTGGCCGCGGTGGTCGTCGGCGTAGACGGCGTAACCGTGCGCGTTGAGGGCCGCGGCCAGCGGGGCGTAGCGGGCCGCGTGCTCGCCCATGCCGTGGGAGATCTGTACGACGCCGCGCACGGGGGCCTCGGGCACCCATTCGTGGACGTGGATGGTCAGGCCGTCTCGACCGGTGAGTGTGAACATCGTCGACTCCTGCTGGATGGCGGGCGCGTACGGGAGCGGGGCCGCACACGGCCGTGGGCACCCGTCCAGGGGGCGAGGGCCCGTCGGGACCGACCGCGCGGACAGGAACATTGTTGCGTCCTCGGATTCTCCGCCGCCGTTCGGGGTTCTCCCTGTTTCGCCGCGTTCCTCCGTTCGGGGGCGCGCGGGACGGGGGCCGCGAGCGCGGGGCTCGGCACGCCCCTGCGGCGGCACTGCCGCCTGATCTGGCGGTTCCTGCGATTTTCGGCGCGCGCTGCGAAACAATGGTGGCGTCGATCGAGGCCAACGGAAGGCGAAACATGGGAACCCCGGACAGGAGCACCGACACCGACACCGAGCCGTCCGGCTTTCCGCGCACACGGGCGCGGGCGGCCGACCTCCTCCCCCGGCTCATCTCGGCCGAGGCCGAACACGACCTGCCGGTGGTGGAGTGGCGGCTGGACCACCAGGGGCGGCTGCTCGGCGAGATCCGCGACGGCGGGATCTCGGCCACCCGCTGCTGGGCCGACTTCTTCGGCGCGGCCGTGCACGAGCTGCCCGACATCACCAACGCCTCGGGCAACCCCCAGGTCGCGACCGGCCTGGATGACTACCGGGGCGTCACGGTCGTGGTGAAGGCACGGACCTGAGCGCGTCGACGGAGGCGGACGGGGAACGGGGCGGACCGGGGCACGGACGTGTCCCGCCACGCCCCGGCCGGGGCGGACAGGACGCGGTACGGGACTCGTTCGGGCGCCGGCCCGCGCCGGGAGCGATCCCATTGGTCGCGCCACCCCCCTTGTCCGCGACGGGACGGACACCTACAGTCACTTAACAAGCATTCAGCAAACGGTCGGATCCGCCCCACGGCCCGCGCGGAATCCGCTACTTCGCGCGTGTCCGGATCCGGCCCCGGCTGATCCCGCCCCACGTCTGGAGCCCCCCGTGCAGCACAGAAGACACCGCTCCGCCCGCCGCCTCCCCACCCTCGTCGCCGCCGGAGCCGTGGCCGCCACCGCCGCGCTCACCCTGACCGCCCTGACCCTCCCCCAGGGCGGTGCGGAGCCCATCACCCGTGACAACGCCGACCCGGCCGCCGCGTCCGGCGCGCTCGTCTGGTCCGACGAGTTCGACGGACCGGCCGGCGCCGCCCCCGACCCCGCGCGCTGGAACCACGAGACCGGAGACCACGGCTGGGGCAACGGCGAACTGCAGAACTACACCGACCGTCGCGAGAACTCGGCCCTGGACGGCAACGGCAACCTCGTCATCACCGCCCGGCAGGAGGCCGACGGAGGCTACACCTCCGCCCGGCTGACCACCCAGGACAAGGTCGAGCAGGCCTACGGCCGTTTCGAGGCCAGGATCCGGATCCCCACCGGCCAGGGGGTGTGGCCCGCGTTCTGGATGCTGGGCGACAACTTCCCCGGGACCCCGTGGCCGGACTCCGGCGAGATCGACATCATGGAGAACGTCGGACACGAGCCCGGCATGGTCCACGGGACCGTGCACGGGCCGGGCTACTCCGGCGCGAACGGGATCGGCGCCGCCTACGGCCACCCGCACGGCGGCGCGTTCACGGACGACTTCCACGTCTACGCGGTCGAGTGGACGCCCAACTCCATCACCTGGTTCGTCGACGACGTGCCGTTCCACACGCTCACCCCGGCGGACCTGGGCGGGAAACCGTGGGTCTACGACCACCCGTTCTTCATGATCCTCAACGTCGCCGTCGGCGGCGCCTGGCCGGGCTACCCGGACGGGACGACGCGGTTCCCCCAGCAGATGGTGGTGGACTACGTGCGGATCTACGACCTCTGACCCGCGGGGACCGGCGGCGGCCCGCGACGGCCGCCGCCGGCCGGGCGTCAGGACGACCGGCGGCACACCCGCGGCCGTCGACTGGCGGCCCCGCCCTCCCGGTTCGCACCCGGAGCGGTAGGCGCGCACGGCACCGGACGGCCGGCCGTGCCCCGTGGTACCGCTGGGGCACCGCGTCTCCCGGTGTGCGGTGGGGACCGCTGAGCACCGCTGGAGGGCGGGCATGCCCTAGGATCCGGGCGTGCCGCACCGATCAGACTCCGAAGCCCCGCCGACGCACCGCGTCCGAGCGGTCGACGACGCCGTGCGCCTCCTGCGCGACCCCGGCACGCGGTTGCGGGGCGTGCTCCGCCTCGCCGGCGCGCTGGACGCGGGATCCACGCCGCACGGGGCGTGGGCCGCGGTGGGCGGGACCCTGCCCGCGGACCTGACCGGTCCCCCCGAGGCGGTGCTGGCCCTGGCCCGCGTCCACGAGGGGTGCGGGGCTCGACCCGACGGCCGCCCCTGGCCGTCCTGGCGCACCTCCGATCTGCCCGTCCCGGTCCAGGTGGCCTGGCTGCGCGCCGAACTGCACACCGACCCGGCCGCGACGCTGCGCCGGGAGCCGCCCGGCGAACGCCTCTACCAGGCGGCCAGGCAGGCCGACCCGGCCCGCACCCGCCGACCGGACACCCTGGTGGCCGCCCTCGTCGAGAGCGGCGATCCGGCCCTGGAGTCCGAGGCCCTGCGCTGTGTCCGCCAGGGTCTGCGCGTCGGGCTCCTCACCCCCGCCGCGGCCCGTCGGCACGCCGTTCGCCTGCTGCGCTCGACCGCCCCCGGGGTCGTGGCCGACGCGCTGCGCGAGCTCTCCGAACCGTGGGCGGCACTCGGACCGCTGCCCGCCGACCTGTGGTCCGGCCTGCTCACCGGTGGTCGCCACGACCGCGACGTGGCCGAAGCGGCGCTGGGCTGCGCGGCACGCCACGGCCACGGCGACCTGGTACGCGGGGCGGTGACCGACACCGACCTGCCGCCCGCCGCACGCCGACGCGCCCTCGAACTCCTCGGTGACCTGGCCGACCGCGACGACATCGCCGACCTCCTGGACCTCGCCGCCGCGGACCCGCCGCTCCTCGGCCGGGCCGCGCTGACCTGCCTGAGCGGACTGCACCGGCGCGGGCACTTCCCACCGCCCGAAGCGGCGCCGACCGTGGTCGCCCTGGCCCTGGCCGACGATTCGATCCCGCCCCAGGAGGCCGCCACGGTGCTGTACACGTGTCGCCGGGAGGCCTTGGATTCGCTGGTCGAGGCCGCCCCGGACGATCCCTCGTGGCCGCGCCGCCTCGACCTCATGGTCGCCCTCGCCGACCAGGGCACGTCGGACCTGCCCGTCGGAGCGGAACTCATCCGGCTTCTGCCACGAGCGACGGCACCCGCACCCTTCCTGGACGCCATCCGCGCACTGCGGCACCAGGAGGCGGAGGGAGCCGTGCTCGCGCTCCTGCCGACCGCCCCGGAGGCCACCCTGCGGGCCTTGGCGGCCGTGGGCGGCGAGCGGACGTTCGTCGCCCTGGCCGAGGGTCTCGGCCTCGCGGACGAACTCGACGCCCGCGGTCCCGGGCCGGGCCCGCACGCCGCCGACGGACAGGCCGCGATCGCGGCGCCGCTGCGCCCTGTGCGGCATGCGGCGCTCACCCTGCTGTGGCGGCTGGCCTCCAGCCCCGAGCGGCGCCGGGCCCTGCTCGCCCGCCTCGACCCCCGCGACCTCCCCTCCGGTGTGGTCGCCGATCTGGGCGCTCCCGACCCGGCGGAGCTGGCCGTCCTGGCCGCCCGACTCGACCCCCGTGATCCAGCGGGGTCACTGTGCACGGTGGCCGCGCACGGCGACGCCACGGATCCCGCCGTCCTGTCCGACCTCCTGCTGCGGGTGGTGAGCGGCGTCGCGTCGGCCAGGGAGCCCGACGGCGGCCCGTGGCCCGGCAAGAGCCGCGCCATCGCTGCCACCGCCCCCGCCGAGGAACCCACGGTGCCCCAGGAGGTCGTCGACGCACTGTGCGCCCTGGGCCGCCGCCTCCACGCACGGGGCCGGATCCGACCGGTCTGCCTGCTGGACGCGCCCGACGGCCAGGCCGCCGGGCGCGCGTACACCGCGAGCCTGGCGCTGGACCTGCTGGAGCGTCCCGACCTCGCCGATGGCGAACGCGTCGTGCTCCTCGAACTCCTCTCGCGCGTGCCCTTCCCGGGGACCCGTGCCCGCGTGCACCGGCTGCTGCGCCACCGGGACCCGCACGTGCGCAAGCACGCGATCGTGCTGGTGGCCGGCGACCCCGTGGCCGGCGAAGACGAGGCGAGTGACGGCGCCCGCGCCCTGTCCGCCTCGCTCGTCGCGTTGACCGCCGCCCCCGACATCCAGACCGTCCGGCAGGCCGTGGCCGCGCTGGGCCGGGCGCGGGCGCGCTGGGCGAGCGGGGCGATCGCCGCCAGCCTGGACCACCGGAACATGAACATCCGCAAGACCGCGGCCCGGGCGCTGGTCGAGGCGGGCACGCCCGGTGCCGTTCCCGCGCTCCTGCGCCACCTGGGCCGCTCCGACAATCCGGGGCTGCGCGCCGATCTGGTCCGCGCCCTGGGCGCGGTGCTCGGCGACGCCCGTACGGCGACGGTGCTCGCGGCGGCCGAGGGCTCGACCGGTCAGGCCCGCCACCGGATGCTGCGGAGCCTCGACGGCCTCCTCCCGGTGCGCACGTGCACGGCGCTGGCCGAGCAGCGGTCACCGGCGGCCCGGGAGCTGCTCGTCCTGGTCGACTCGGGGGACGTCCGCCTGGCCGACGGCGCCCCCGAGGACCTGGCCGACGCGATGTCCGCGCACGGGATCACCACGGGCGCGAGCGCGACCGTGCGTCGGGACGCCGCGGACGGCGCGGACGGCGCGGCGAACGCCGACGCCGAGGCCCTGCTGCGCCGGGGGTGGGACCCGGCGGTCGCGCTGCGGCTGGCGGGCCGGGCGGAGCCACCCGACGCCGAGCGGCTTGAGCGGCTCCGCCCCCGCCTCGCGGACCTGCTGCGCCTGGCGGAGTCCGGGCCTACGGCGCGCGTGCTGCGGCTGGCGCTGCTGGCGTGTCCGGCACCCAGGTCGGCGCCGGAACGGCGGCTCCTGGCACAGCACGCCACCACGCTGGTGGACGGGCTCGCCGACCTGGCGACCGCGCCCGGTGGCTCTGGCATGGCGCCGAGCGAGGTCTCGTCGGATCCCGGCAGCGCCGACGCGACGGCGGCCGACGACCTGATCGAGGCGCTGGAGGAGGCGGCGCCGGCACTGGCCGCGGACGAGGCCCTCTCCGCGGTGGAACGCCTGCGCGCCCTGCCGCCGGACGCCGTCGACGGCCGCCGAGCCCTCCGGTTGCTGCGGCTCCTGGGCGCGGTCCTGGTCCGGGCTGACCTGGACCGGGCGCTGGGCACGGCCCGGTCGGGCCCCGGTCCCTGGGTGGCCGAGGCCGCCGTCCTGCGTGAGGCGTTCGGGCTCGACGCGGAGGTGGAGCGGGCAGGTGGAAGGGGCTCGCACGGGTCGGAGGGCGAAGGGCCCCGGGCGGACGCCTGGCACCGCGCGTTCGAGATCGCGGTGCGCTCGACCGCCGGTCTGGCCGAGCTACGCCGCACGGACACCGGCAGGACGAGCGAGACCGGTGAGGCCGGTGAGGCCGGTGAGGCCGGTGCACGCCGTGCGGCCGACGCGGTCGGACCCGCCCCGGGGGCCGATGGGACCCCCATGACCGACAGGGTCGGCGCACGGGAGCGTCTGGCCGCCCTGGCCGGGGCCTACCCGACCGCCGAGCCAGCGGTACGCCCCCTGCTCCTGGACTGGATGTGCGAGCTACAGCCGCTCGGTGCCCCGCCGTGGACCATCGGCGAGGACGCCCGCGCCGACACGGCACCGACGCGGACCGTGCGCGACGACGACCTCGACCAGCCCCCGTCCACCGCCCTGCGCGAGCGGCTGCTGGCCCTGCTGCGCGCACCCGAACAGGACCGCCGCGACGCCGCCGCCCGCAAGCTCCTGGACTGGCCCGAACCGCGGGTACGCCGGACCGTCCTGGACGCCTACCTGCGCGGTGACCTCTCCCTCCGGCTCGGCGTCCGCCTGACCGACACCCTGGCCCACGCCCTGGCCACGGCGGATCCCCCGGTGTGGCACACGGAGGGTTCGCGCCCCGAACGCCTCCTCCACGCGGCGGCGCACGTGGACACGCAGGCGCTCGTCCCCCTGATCCCCCTGCTCCTGGAGTGGTGGGAGCACGGCTCCGACCGCCTGCGTCCCGACGTGCGGCAACTCCTGCGCCGGGTCCCGGCCGACCTCCTCGCCGACCGCCTGCGCGAGCGTGTCGACTCCGGTGGCCGCGAATGGCTCGACCTGCTCACGGACCGCCCGCTCCTGCGCACGGCCTGGCTCGCCCGAACCGTCGAGCGGCTGCGCGCCCAGGGCCACGACGACCTCGCCGACGACCTCGTCCTCGTCGACGGCCCGCTGCGCCCGCCCGGGGGCGCCGCGCACGACCATGACGCCGCCGTCCTGCGCGGCCTGCGCGAACGCCGCCCGCCCGCGGCCGGGCGGGATCGGAACGGACCCTCCCGGGCGGACCTCTTCCGTCTCGCCGGGACCAGCGACCCCGAGCGGGCGCACCGTGCTCTGCGGCGCCTGGTCGAGGACCATCACGGCCCCGGCCCGGACACCGACCCAGCGCTGGTCGACCTGCTCACCCGCCTCGTCGAGCATTCGCGCCCCAAGGTCCGCCTCTACGCCTACCGGGCCGCCCGGGCTCTGCTGGACCGCGACACCCAACTGCGCCTGACCGTGCTCCTGCTCGACGACCCGCGGCCGGACGTGGTGCGGATGGCCGTGCGTGCCCTGTGCCGTGCCGGGTGGGAGGCCGCGATCCCCGATGTGGTCGGCCTGCTCACCCACGGCCACGCCGTGGTCCGTGCCGCCGCCGTGGAGGGGCTCACCGAGCTGGGCCCGGCGGCCGTCCCCGCGCTCAGGTACGCCGCCGACCACGCCCGGCCGGACCGGCGCGCCACCTACACGGAGGTGCTGGCCCGGATCGAGTCCGACCGGGACTGATCCCCCGCCGCCGGGGCACGGGATCGCGGCTCGTCCGCGGGGGCGCGCGGCGCGGTCGGCCGGGTCGGCTCACCGCGACGGCTCGGCGGGGGCACGCTGGATGTGCAGGGGGAGGTCGGCGACGGTCGTGCGCACGGTCCGCGCGACGAACGGCCGCGCCGGGACGTCGCCGCTCGACGTCGTCGGCACGTCCTCCACCGCCCCCTCCCCCGCCGAGCCGCCCGGAAGCGCCCACTACGCGCGTGGATCCACGTGGCTCCGCGGCTCGGGGGCTCCGCTCCGGCCCGCGGTCGGCACCGGACGGATGTGTGCCCCGTTCGGGCCGGGCGCCCGCGTCTTCGCGCGCCGGGAGTGCCAGAATCGGAGGTGTGAGCCACACACACGCCGACCAGCCAGATCCCGCCCAGGACTCGCCCACCGTGGGTCCGCCCGAGCGCAGTGCCGTGGGCCTGCCCGCCGTGCTCAACAGCGTCCGCCAGGTGCGCGAGCAGGCGGGCGTCCGGCGCGGCCTGCCCGCGATGCGGGCCGTCAACCAGAAGCGCGGCTTCGACTGCCCCGGGTGCGCCTGGCCCGAGGGCGACCACCGGCACAGGGCCGAGTTCTGCGAGAACGGGGCCAAGGCGGTGGCCGAGGAGGCCACGTCCCGCGTGCTGGCCCCGGAGTTCTTCGCCGAGCACCCGGTGGCGGAGCTGGCCGAGCGCTCCGGGTACTGGCTGGGGCAGCAGGGACGACTGGCCGAGCCCCTCTACCTGGCCGAGGGCGCCACCCACTACGAACCCGTGAGCTGGGACCGGGCCCTGGACATCGTCGCCGGGGAGCTGCGCGGCCTGGACTCGCCCGACGAGGCGGTCTTCTACACCTCCGGGCGCACCAGCAACGAGGCGGCGTTCTGCTACCAGCTGTTCGCGCGCGCCCTGGGCACCAACAACCTGCCCGACTGCTCCAACATGTGCCACGAGTCGTCGGGGTCGGCGCTCACCCAGACCCTGGGCGTGGGCAAGGGCAGCGTCTCGCTGGACGACCTGCACCAGGCCGACCTCATCATCGTCGCGGGCCAGAACCCGGGCACCAACCACCCGCGCATGCTCAGCACCCTGGAGCGCGCCAAGAAGTCCGGCGCGCGGATCATCACGGTCAACCCGCTGCCCGAGGCGGGCATGCGCGAGTTCCGCAACCCGCAGAAGGCCGCCGGACTGCTCGGCCGCGGCACCGAGCTGACCGACCTGTTCGCGCAGATCCGGCTGGGCGGCGACCTGGCCCTGTTCTCCGCGGTCAACCGGCTCCTGCTCAGCACCGACCGGCGCGGCGAGCCGGTGCTGGACCGGGCCTTCATCGACGCCCACACCCACGGGTTCGACCTCTTCGCCGAGGAACTGCTGGACGAGCCCGAGGACGAGTTCTGGGCGCGGGTGGAGCGCACCACGGGTCTGGAGCGCTCGCTCATCGAGGAGATCACCGCGATGGTGATCGCGGCCGACCGCGTCGTGGTGTGCTGGGCGATGGGCCTGACCCAGCACAAGCACGCGGTGCCCACGATCCGCGAGGTGGTGAACTTCCTGCTGCTGCGCGGGAACGTGGGGCGGCCGGGCGCGGGGGTGTGCCCGGTGCGCGGGCACTCCAACGTGCAGGGCGACCGGACGATGGGCATCTTCGAGCGGCCCGACGCCGCCTTCCTGGACGCGCTGGAGGCGGAGTTCGGCTTCGAGCCGCCGCGCGAGCACGGCCTGGACACCGTCAACGCCATCCGCGCGATGGCGGAGGGGCGGGTGCGGGTGTTCTTCGCGATGGGCGGCAACTTCGTCGCGGCCACGCCGGACACCCTGGTCACCGAGGACGCGATGCGCCGGGTGGGCCTGACGGTGCACGTGTCGACCAAGCTGAACCGCTCGCACGTGGTGACGGGCACGCGCGCGCTGATCCTGCCGACCCTGGCGCGCAGCGACCGCGACCTGCACGAAGGCCGACCCCGCTGGGTGACGGTGGAGGACTCCATGGGCAAGGTGCACGCCTCGCACGGTGTCCTGGCGCCCCTGTCCGAGCACATGCGCTCGGAGGTGGACATCGTGCGCGACCTCGCGGCCCGGGTCCTGGGCGAGAGCCCGGTGGCGTGGTCGGAACTGGCCGACTACGACCGTGTGCGCGACCGGATCGAGGGCGTCGTGCCGGGGTTCACGGACTTCAACGAGCGCGCCCGCAGGCCCGGCGGGTTCACGCTCCCGCACGCGCCCCGCGACGAGAGGCGCTTCCCGACGGCCACGGGGCTGGCCAACTTCACGGTGAACGGGGCACACGCGCCGCAGGTGCCGCCGGGCCGCCTGCTGCTGCAGACGCTGCGCTCGCACGACCAGTACAACACCACGGTCTACGGCCTCGACGACCGCTACCGGGGCATCCACGACGGCCGCAGGGTGGTGCTGGTGCACCCCGAGGACGCGCGGGAGCTGGGACTGGCCGAGGGCGCCTACACCGACATCGTCGGCGAGTGGCAGGACGGGCGGGAGCGGCGGGCGCCGCACTTCCGGGTGGTGCACTACCCCACGGCCCGCGGGTGCGCGGCGTCGTACTTCCCCGAGACGAACGTGCTGGTCCCGCTGGACTCCACGGCCGACGTGAGCAACACGCCCACGTCGAAGTCGGTCGTGGTGCGCTTCGAGCCCGACAGCGGCGCGCCCTGACCCTGCCCCGCGTCCGGTTCCCGGGGAGCCCGCCGGGGGACGGGCCACGGCTCGCGTCCGCTCTCCCGGGACTCCGCCGGGCGGGAGCCCGTTCCGGTCCGTGTCGGGTTCGGCGAGAAGCCGCACCGACGCGGAAACCGGTCCCGCTCACGTTCCTCGGTTCCGCGGGGGGCCGCCACCGCGCCGCCGCCCGGTCCCGCCGCGCGCGGTGAGTCCGCGTCCCATGGCGCGCCTGCCCGACCGCGCACCGGGCGGGACGGGGTGTGATCCATCCCATGCGCGGCGACAGCCCGTGCGGAGCTCCCGCTCCCCGAATGTCACGCGTGTGACCTGCGGGAATAGAGGGGCTCGACCTTTGCCTCCGCGCTTTGCCTCGGGTAGACCTGGGATTCATGAACCACGGGGGCATCGTTTACGAACGCCTGGGCCGGGGTGAGCCGCTGCTACTCCTGCACGGACTCGGCCACCGGCGCCAGGCGTGGGACCCCGTCGTGCGCGCGCTGGCCGAGCGGTACGAGGTGTTCGCGCTGGACCTGCCGGGATTCGGCCAGTCCGCCCCGCCCGACCCGGACCGCCCCTTCGGCATCTCCGCCCTCGTGGACACCGTGCAGGCCTGGTGCGAGTCCCACGGCGTGCACCGGCCGCACGTCGTGGGCAACTCCCTGGGCGGCGCGGTCGCGTTGGAACTGGGCGCGCGCGGGCTGGCCTCCTCGGTCACCGCGCTGGCTCCCATCGGGTTCACCAGCGGTCTGGAGATGCTGGGCTCGCGGCTGCTGGTCGGCGGCATGCGCGTGGCCACCCGGGTCCCCGCGAAGGTCTGGCACACGGTCATCGACAGCCGTCCCGTGCGGGCCCTGACCACGCTCGCGCTGCACGGGCGCCTGCGCGACCCGGCGGGCGGGCTCTCGCGCCTGGACCTGGCGGTGGTCACCCGGGGATCGACGTACACACGGCTGGCCCCGGAGGTCGTGCGCTACAGCTTCGGCGGCGGGCGGGGCGTGGCCTGCCCCACGACGATCGCCTGGGGCGAGGACGACCGCGTCCTGCCGATCCGGGCGCTGGCCCGGGTCCTGGCCGCGATCCCGCACGCCCGCCAGGTGCGGCTGATGGGATGCGGCCACGTCCCGATGGAGAACGACCCCGCCACGGTGGTGGAGGTCATCCTGCGCACCTGCCGTACCGCCCCCGCGGTCCCGGTCCCGGTCCCGGATCAGGCCCCCGCCGCCTGAGCCGCGGCGAGCCCGATCCGCCCCTCCTCCCCGGCATCCCGGGGGCGGGCGCGCGAGCGGCCCGGGGCCACCCGTACTGTGGCGGCATGCCAGCTATCTACCTCATCCGCCACGGCAAGGCCTCCCCCGAGGCCGCCGACTATGACGAACTGAGCCCCACCGGCTACGAACAGGCCATGCTGCTGGGCCGGGAGATCGCCCGGCGCGGGCTGCGTGTGGGACCGGTGGTGACCGGCACGCTCCGGCGCCAGAAGCAGACCGCCGCGGCCGCGCTGGCCGAGGCGGGCCTGGACGCCGCCCCGGCCACCGACGAGCGGTGGAACGAGTACGACCACCTCGCCCTGCTCGACCGCTACGCTCCCGAGCCCGGCTCCCTCCAGCAGCGGCTCGACTCGTGCCTGCACGCGTGGACCTCCGACGACGGCGCCGGGAAGGACTCCTGGACCGCCTTCCGGGACTCCTCGGCCGCGGCCCTGCGCGATCTGGCCGACGGGCTGGAGCGCGGGAGCACCGCCCTGGTGTTCACGTCCGGCGGCGTGATCTCGGCGGTGTGCTCGTCCCTGCTGGGCGTGCCCGCGGCGGGGTTCGTGGCGATGAACCGTGTGGTGGTCAACGGTTCGGTGAGCAAGCTCGCGCACGGCCGCGGCGGCACCCAGGTGCTGTCGTTCAACGACCACGCGCACCTGGAGCGGGACGGTTCCGCCCTGCTGACGTACCGCTAGGTTTTTTTGCCCGAGACATACCGACTGGTCGGTTCCGCCTGCGGGCGGAGCCGACCAGTCCGGCCCCCGCAGATCTCTCGCGATCGGCCGTCACACGAGGGCGGCGTCCGGTGTCTCATGGACGACACCGATCAGCGAAGGAACGGGAGCCGCTCATGGCCGAGGCGAACGAGCACCAGGACTCCGCGACCGAGGCGTTCGTCGCCCACCGCGACCTGCTCTTCACGGTCGCCTACGAGATCCTCGGGTCGGCCACCGACACCGAGGACGTCCTGCAGGAGACCTGGCTGCGATGGGCCGGCGTCGACCACGGCACGGTGCGCAACCAGCGCGCGTACCTGGTGCGGATCGCCGCCCGCCAGGCGCTCACCCGGCTGCGCACGCTCGGTCGGCGCAGGGAGTCCTACGTCGGCCCGTGGCTGCCCGAGCCGCTGCTGACCACACCCGACGTGGCCGAGGACGTCGAGTTGGCCGACAGTGTTTCGATGGCGATGCTGCTGGTGCTGGAGACCCTCGCCCCGACCGAGCGCGCCGTGTTCGTGCTGCGCGAGGTGTTCGCCGTGGACTACGACGAGATCGCGCGGGCCGTCGACAAGAGTCCCGCCGCGGTCCGCCAGATCGCCCACCGCGCCCGGGTGCACGTGGCCGAACGCCGCCCGCGCGACACGGTCTCGCAGTCGGAGTCCCGAGCCGCGCTCTCGGCCTTCCAGCGGGCGGTCGAGACCGGCGACCTCCAGGGCCTGGTGGACGTCCTGGCGCCGGACGTGGTCGCCCTGGGCGACGGGGGCGGGGTCAGGCAGGCCCTGCCGCGGCCCGTCGTGGGCAGGGACAAGGTGGCGCGCCTGCTCGCGGTCGGCCTGGAGCAGTACGGCGAGATGGTCTCGGCCGAACCGGTGCAGGTCAACGGCTACCCCGCGCTGGTGCTGCGGCTCGACGGGGAACTCGACTGCGTGGTGGCGCTGCGGATCGACGGCGGCATGGTCACCGGGCTCTACACCGTGCGCAACCCCGAGAAGCTGTCCCACGTGGAGCGGGAGACCTCCCTGAGCCGTTAGCGCGCGGCCGGCCCGGCCCCCGACCCGCTCAGCGGTCCTGGCCGGCGCGGCGCTCGGCGTCGCGCCGCAGCACCGCGCGCAGGGCCAGCTCGTAGCCGAACACCCCGCACCCGGCGACGTAGCCCGCCGCGACCGGGGCCGTCACCGAGCGGTGCCGGAACTCCTCGCGCGCGTAGACGTTGGAGATGTGCACCTCCACCACCGGCGCCTCGATGGCGTCGACGGCGTCGCGCAGGGCGATGCTGTAGTGCGCGTAGGCGCCGGGGTTGAACACCACGCCCGCGTAGCCGCGCGCCTCGTGCAGCCGGTCGACCAGCGCGCCCTCGCTGTTGCTCTGGGCGCACACGACCTCCGCGCCCAGCTCCTTGCCCAGGTCGGTCACGCGACGCTCGACCTCGTCCAGCGTGGTGGTGCCGTACTGCTCCGGGTCGCGGGTGCCCAACAGGTTGAGGTTGGGGCCGTTGAGCAGCAGGACGGTACGGGACACGGCGTGGGACATGCGAAGACTCCTCGGGGCGGCCGGTGGACGAGGCCAGCTTAGAGGTCGGCCGGCCGGTCCCGCGTCGGCGGTGCGGTGTCCGCCGGCCTCAGAGGTCCAGGATCGCGGGCACCACGGTGTCCCACGTCTCGTACGGCGGCATCTGGTGGCCCACACCCGGCAGCGGGACCAGCTTCGCGCCGGGGATCTCGCGGGCCAGGGCCTCGCCGTGGCCGTACGGGAACAGCGGGTCCTCGGTCCCGTGCAGGACGAGGGTGGGCACCCGGATCCCGCCGAGGCCGTCCCGGACCGGGTCCGCGCCCCGGAGCATCCAGTGGTTCTGCGCGGCGGGCATGGCCGGGCTGCGGTCGTGGGCGCGGCCGATCATGCGGCGCAGGCGCGGCTCATCGAGCCGGACGGAGCCGGCGAAGGCCTCCTCCCCCTCCAGGTAGTAGGCGATCACCGCCTCGCGGTCGGACCAGTCGGGCCCCGCGTCCTGCGACGGCTCCGCGAACACCGCCGCCAGCCGCTCGCTCATCGGCGGCAGGTCCGGGTGGTCGGAGCCGCCGGGGCCGTCCGGGGTCGTGGAGATGAGGGTCAGGGCGGTGAGCCGGTCCGGATGGCGCACGGCGACGTGTTGCGCGATGCCGCCCCCCATGGAGATGCCCACGACGTGCGCGGCGGTGATACCGAGCGAGTCGAGCACCCCGACGGCGTCGGCGACCAGGGCCTGACCGTCGTAGGGCGGCGCACCGACCGGGAAGGTGGTGGAGCGGCCGGTGTCCCGGGTGTCGTAGCGGATCACGAACCGGGGGCCGGCGGCCAGGCGCTCGCACAGGTCGGCGTCCCACCAGTCCATGGAGGCCTCGGCGCCGCCGATGAGCAGCAGGGCGGGATCGGAGGCCGCCCCGAAGGTCTGGACGCACAGGTCCACCCCGTTGACGTGCAGTATCCGTTCGGGATTCACAGTGGCCTCCTCGGTCGGCGATGGGCCTGCCACGCACTCTACTACTGGACTCACTACTGAATTCGTAGCACCTGCTATCTTTTTAGTAGAAGTTGGACGGACGGGAGGACGGCGGTGGCCGTGCGGCGCAGCTACGGAGAGGCGTGCCCCATCGCGCACGCGCTGGACATGATCGGCGAGCGCTGGGCACTGCTGGTCGTACGGGAGCTGCGGCTCGGCCCGCGCCGCTACTCCGATCTGGCCGCCGCGCTGCCGGGGATCGGCCCGAGCGTGCTCACGCAGCGGCTGCGGGACCTGGAGGGGGTCGGGGTGCTGAGTCAGCGCACGCTGCCGCCTCCGGCGGCGGCCAGGGTGTACGAGCTCACGCCGTGGGGCGCGGAACTGGAGCCGGTCTTCGCCGCGCTGCGGCGGTGGGGGATGCGCTCGCCGGTCGTGCCGCTGGAGGGCGGGGTCAGCGCGGACACCGTGTTCCTCGGCCTGCGCGCCTACTTCGACACCGCTGCCGGCGCGCCGTGGTCGGCGACCCTCCGCGTCCGGTTGGAGCGAGAGGTCTACCACCTGGTCGTGGACGAGGGAGCACTCACCGACGTGCGCCGCGGCGAGCATCCCGGCGAGCCCGACGCCGTGGTCACGACCGACCAGCGCACGTTCCAGGCGGTCCTGCGGCGGGAGCGCTCGCTCGCCGACGCGGTCGGGGCGGGCGCGCTCACGGTCGACGGAGACGAGCAGGCGGTCCAGCGGCTGGTCGACGCGGCCGGCACGCCCGCCTGACCCGGAGCACCGCGCACGTGGAATCGGGCCGGCTCGGAGCCATCGACCCCGGCGCCCCCAACGGAGCACCGCGCACGCGCGTGGAACCGGGAACGGTCCGCACGGCGGCGGAGGCCCGCGCACGGCGACCGTGGCCCCGCTCACGCCGCCGCCTCCGCGGGCAGGTAACATACCGGCCAGTCGGTCTATACACCTATGGGAGGCTCACCGTGGCGTCCACCCTTCTCTCCGCACGCGACCTGGAGTTCCTGCTCTACGAGTGGCTCGACGCCGAGGCGCTCACCGCGCGCCCCCGCTACGCCGACCACTCCCGCGAGACCTTCGACGGCGCCCTCGATCTGGCCGAACGCGTGGCCACCGACCACTTCGCGCCGCACTTCAAGACCAGCGACGCCAACGAGCCGCACTTCGACGGGGAACGCGTCCACGTCATCCCCGAGGTGAAGAAGGCCCTGGAGGTCTACGCCGAGACCGGCCTCAACGCCCTGTCGATGCCCGAGTCCGTGGGCGGCGCCCAGGCGCCCCGCCTGGTCTCCAGCGCCTGCAACGCCTGGTTCCAGGCCGCGAACCTGGGCACCTCCGCCTACCCGTTCCTCACGTCGGGCAACGCCGCGCTGCTGCTGGCCCACGGCAGCCAGGAGCAGATCGACACCTTCGTGCGCCCCATGGTCGAGGGCCGCTTCACCGGCACGATGTGCCTGTCCGAGCCCCAGGCGGGCAGCTCCCTGTCGGACATCACCACGCGCGCCGAGCCCGCCGGGGACGGCACCTACCGGCTCTTCGGCAACAAGATGTGGATCTCGGCCGGCGACCACGAGCTGACCGAGAACATCGTCCACCTGGTGCTGGCCAAGATCCCCGGCGGCCCCGCCGGGGTCAAGGGGATCTCCCTGTTCGTCGTCCCCAAGCACCTGGTGAACGAGGACGGTTCCCTCGGGGAGCGCAACGACGTCGTCCCGGCCGGGCTCAACCACAAGATGGGCTACCGCGGCACCGTCAACGCGCTGCTCAACTTCGGCGAGGGGCGGCACACGCCCGGCGGCGAGCCCGGCGCGGTCGGCTACCTGGTGGGCGAACCCCACCAGGGCCTCCAGTACATGTTCCACATGATGAACGGGGCCCGGATCGGTGTCGGCGCGGGCGCGATGGCGGTCGGCTACACCGGCTACCTGAAGTCGCTCGCCTACGCCCGCGAACGCCTCCAGGGCCGCCCGCTGGGCGCCAAGGACCCCGCCCAGCCGCAGGTGCCCATCGTCGAGCACACGGACGTGCGGCGCATGCTGCTGGCGCAGAAGAGCTACGTCGAGGGCGCCCTCGCGCTGGTGCTGTACTGCGCGCGGCTCTACGACGACACCCTCAGCCACGAGGACCAGGAAGCGCGCGAGCACGCGGACCTGCTGCTGGACGCGCTCACCCCCGTCGTCAAGAGCTGGCCGTCGCAGTGGTGCGTGGAGGCCAACGACCTGGCCATCCAGATCCACGGCGGTTACGGCTACACGCGCGAGTACGACGTGGAGCAGCACTACCGCGACAACCGCCTCAACCCGATCCACGAGGGCACGCACGGCATCCAGGCCCTGGACCTGCTGGGCCGCAAGGCCGTGCTCGACGGCGGCAAGCGGATGGGGCTGCTGGTGGAGGCCGCCCGCACGGCCGTGGAGCGCGCCCGCGCCCTCGGCGGCGCGGAGGCCGCCTACGCCGACCTGCTGGACGCGGCGCTGACCCGCACCACCGAGACGGCGGCCGCGGCCTGGTCCGAGGGCGACCCGGCCGTCGCCCTGGCCAACGCCACGCCCTACCTGGAGGCGGTCGGGCACGTGGTCATCGCGTGGATGTGGCTGGAGCAGGTGGTCACGGCGCACGGCAAGAAGGGGTCCTTCTACGACGGCAAGCGCGCGGCGGCGGCGTACTTCTTCCACCACGAACTGCCCCGTACCGGACCGCAGTTCGACCTGGTGGCCTCCCGCGACCGCACCGTCCTGGACGTGTCCCCGGACGCCCTGTAGCCGGGCCGTCCGGCGCCAGGGCGCCGTGCGTCCGGGCCCCGGAGGGGCGGTCTCTCCGGGGCCGGACGCACGGTCAGACCGCGTCGTGCCGGAACCGGCGGTTGACGCCTCCGGCGATCCGGACGGCCGTCGACCGGGGCAGCAACCGGGGCAGGAAGGTCAGCACCCGGTCGGAGGCGCGCCCGGGGAAGGAGGCGGTGCGACCGCGTGCGAAGTCGTCGAGGGTCCTCGCGGCGACGCGGTGCGGGGACACCGCCTTCGGGCTCATGGTGGCGGCAGTGCCGTCGAAGAAGCCCGTATCGGTCGCGCCCGGGTAGGACCCCATCACCCGGACGCCGGAGCCGCGCAGCTCCTCGGCGACCGCTTCGGTGAAGGAGAGCACGAAGGCCTTGGTCGCCGCGTAGCCGGCCTGGTACGGCAACGGCTGGAACGCGGCGCTCGACGCGATGTTGACGATCCCCCCGTGGCCGCGTTCGAGCATCCGGGACCCGATGCCGTGGGTCAGCGCCATCAGTGCCGTGACGTTGAGGTCGACCGACCCGCGGTCGCGGTCGAACGACTGGGCGAAGAACGGGCCGACGGCCCCCGTTCCCGCGTTGTTGACGAGGAGATCGACCTCCGTTCCGCGCATGCGCAACGCGGCGACGACCTCCGAGGGGCCGTCCGGCGCGGCGAGGTCCGCGGCGACGACCTCCGCCCGGACACCGTGGGTCTCCCTCAGCTCCTCCGCCAGGCGTCCGAGCGCGTCGGCGGACCGCGCGACGAGTACGAGGTGGGCACCGCGAGCGGCGAGTTCGCGGGAGAGGGCCTTTCCGATCCCTTTCGAGGCGCCGGTGACCAGGGCGGTTCTTCCAGAGTAGAGAGACACGACACGTTCCTTCGGTGACGGAGCCCATGTGCGGACTTTGATTCGAGCCTCAAAGCATGTAATTCGAGACTCAAAGTACATGCTTCGAGGCTCGAAAGGCACGCGATAGGCTCACGGCATGCCACCGAGTCCCCTGGAAACCGCCGTCCTCGGCGTCCATACGCTGGCCACACAGACCGAAGAGCTCATCGCGGACGTGCTGTCCGAACACCGGTTGACCGGCGCCACGGCTCAGGCCCTGTGGGCGATCGACCCCCAGGAGGAGCCTCCGTCGATGAAGACGATGGCGCAGCGGCTGTTCTGCCGCGCTCCGAACCTCACGTTCGTGGTGAACCAACTGGTCGACCGAGGACTCGTCGAGCGGATCGTCGACCCGGCGGATCGCCGGTCACGCCTCGTGGTGCTCACCGAGGAGGGGCGTCGCACCCGCGCCGCGGTCGTCGCCGCCGCGCTGACCACGAGCCCCCTCGCCCGGCTGCCCGCCGACGAGCTGCGTCGGCTGGCCGACCTTCTCGACCAGGCGCTCGAACCCCTCGCCGACTGACCACCGCGCGGGATCGGGCGGCCACGACGCCCGCGGCGTGGGCAACGCCGAGGACGAGAACGCCCTCCCCTCGGGCCCGGCACGCCTGCCGGACGGCCGCCTCCCGCGGGACTAATCATGGAACTTGTTCCGAAAGTGTGTACGACGGCCGGTGTTCCGTAGTACTCCTGGAAGTACAGCACCTTCGTCCGCCGAGGAGTCGTCGATGTCCGTTCGCCGCGTCATGCCCATCGTCCATTCGGAGACCGTGCCGGAAAGCCGCGAGTTCTACGGCCTGCTGGGCTTCGAGGAGGTCATGAACCACGGGTGGATCATGACGCTCGCCTCCCCCTCCCACCCGACGGCGCAGGTCAGCTTCATGGTCGAGGACGCGACCGCACCGGTCGCCCCCGACATGAGCGTCGAGGTGGAGGACGTGGACGCGGCCTACGCGGCGATGCGCGAGAGCGGCGCGGAGATCGTCCACCCGTTGCGGGACGAGGAGTGGGGTGTACGGCGGTTCTTCGTCCGCGACCCGAGCGGGCAGGTCGTCAACGTCCTGGAGCACCGCTGACCGGTGCCGGTTCCGCGCGGCGTCGCGGGATGCGTGGCGCGAGGACGGCGACGGCACCGAGCGCGGCGGCCATGAGCAGGAAGGCGGCCGTGTCCGTACCGGCCCCGGCCGCCACCGCGGTCGCCGCGGCGAGACCGACAGCGCCGCCGAACTGCTTGCCGGTGTTCATCAGACCGGAGGCCGCCCCGGCCTGCTCCGCCGGGACGCCCGTGGTCACGATGGTGGCGAGCGGGGTGTTCAGCAGGCCACCGCCGACGCCGATGACCACGCTGGGCGCGAGGACCGTGAGCCCGAAGGGACCGCTGTCCGCCAGTGCCTGCCAGACGAGGCCGAGCCCGGCCGCCACCGCCCCCGCGCAGACGAGCGCACGGGCCGGGACGCGCCTCATCAGGCGCGGAGCGGCCCAGGTGTTGACCGCGAGCATGCTCAGGGTCAGGGGAAGGAACGCCAGTCCGGCCTGGAGCGGGGTGTAGCCCCACTGGTCCTGTATCCGGAACGTGAGGAAGTACCAGAGCCCCACCTGGAAGCAGACGGCCGTCAGGGCGGTGGCGATGTTCCCCCGCAGGATGAGGCGGTCGCGCAGGAGGGCGGCGGGCACGAGCCGGTGCGGGGTCCGGCGCTGCTCCAAGACGAGCAGGACGAACAGCAGCACGCTCGCCGCCCCGGCCGCGGTGAAGGCCGACGCCGAGCCCGGGGTTCCGGCGACCGAGAGCGCGTAGGTGGCGCACGTGAAGCCGCCGGTGGCCAGCACGGCGCCGGCGAGGCTGATGCGTCCGCCGCGCCGGTCGTCGGGCGTCCACCGCCACAGGGCGACGGCCCCGAGGACGACGGCGGCGCCGATCGGCAGGTTGACCAGCAGGACGGCCCGCCACGAGAACAGGTCGGTGAGCACGCCGCCGGTGACGGTACCGAGGCCGCCGCCGGCCAGACTGACCGCCGTCCAGACGGCGACCGCCCGGATACGGGCGGGCCCCTCGGGATACGCGGCCGTGAGCAGGGTGAAGGTCGCCGGGGACACGACGGCGGCGGACAGCCCCTGTGCCGCCCGCGCGCCGATGAGCATCCAGCCCTCGGTCGCCAGTCCGCCCACCGCGCTCGCGAGGGTGAAGGACGCGATGCCCCAGGCGAGCACGCGTGCCGTGCCGAGCACGTCGGCCAGCCGCGCCCCGACGAGCAGCACTCCCGCGAAGCCGAGGCCGTAGGCCAGGGCCACCCAGGTCGCCGCCACACTGCCCAGGGCGAGTTCGGCCCGGATCGACGGGAGGGCGATGTTGATGACCGAGATGTCCAGCACCACCATCAGCTGGGCCGCGCAGGACGCCCACAGGGCGAGTCGTCCGGTCGCCGTGGACACACCAACCTCCTTGATACGCCTGTATCATTTGATACAAGCGTATCATCGGCAGCGGAAGGGAGGCGGTGATGCCTGAGACCGAACGCCGCGCGCAGATCCTGGACGCCGTGGAACGGCTGCTGGGCCGGGGCGGCCTGGAAGCGGTGACCATGCGGGAGGTCGCCGCCGAGGCGGGGGTGTCGCTCCGCCTGGTCCAGTACTACGGCAGGAGCAAGGACGAACTCCTCACCGCGGCCCTGGAGCGGCTGGCCGACAAGAGCGTCCGGCGCTGGCACGCCCGGAGCGAGGAGCACGCGCGGAACGGGCGACCGGAGGACGGGTCGGCACTCCCCCGAGTCAGGGCGTTCCTCGACGAGGCGCTGCCCACCGACGAGGCGAGTCGCTCCTTCCACCGCGTCGGCGTCTCTCTGGAGCTGCTGACGATCACCCGGCCGGGCGCGGCCGCGGAGGCCTACCGGGCCCATCTCGGCGCCCTGGCCGACCACCTCGCCGGGATCCTGCGCACCGACCCGCGCATCGGTGCCGCGGACGCGCACCGGCTCGCGTCGGAGACCATGGCCCTCGCGCACGGCGTGGGGTCCCTCCTCATGGCCGGGCAGATGACGCAGTCGGCGGCCGAAGCGCTGCTCGACGGCTACGTCGACCGTCTGGCGGCCCGGCTCTCCACCTGACCCCCGGGGCCCTCGACCGCCGGGCACGCCGCCCGCCCCCTGCGCGACCATTCCACAGCGGCGGCAGCACCGCTCACATGGAGCTCAGGGACTGGCGTCGCTCAGCGCAGTCTGTGGGCGGAATCCGACGACACAGGCCAGTTCGGTGTCCTCGTCCGGCCTCAACTCGCCGGGGGAGTTCTCCGGCACGTGCAGGATGTCACCGGGGCCCGACGTGACGGTGTCGCCGCGAGCGTGGACGGTCACGGCCACGGAGACGGCGATCGACCCAGTCAGTATGCTCGCTTCCTCACTGGCCGCTCTGGACGTCCTGCGGCATCTGGGCGGGTTCGGCGAGCCCGCCTCACTCAACCGGCGCGTGGGAGTGTGGACGCACGACCTGACGCTCGACGAACAGGTCGTTGAACGCGCCTACGACTGTCCTACCTGCGCCGGCGTGCGACCGCCCGTGAACCGACTTCGAGGAGTCCGTTGAACACCGCACCGCCTTCTGCCCCCGACTGTGTCTTCTGCCGGATCGTGGCCGGGGGCGCCCCCGCCCACCACATCTGGGAGGACACCGACCATCTGGCGTTCCTGTCGATCTTCCCCAACACCGAGGGCTTCTCCGTCGTCATCCCCAAGGCCCACCGCACCAGCTACGTGGTGGATCTGGAGCCGGGAGAGTACGCCGCCCTGCACCGGGCGGCTCGTGAGGTCGCGCGCCTGCTGGATGCGGCGTTTCCCGACGTGGCCCGCACGGGGATCATGTACGAGGGCTACGGGGTCGACCACGCCCACGCGAAGCTGTTCCCATGCACGGTACGGCGGGCAACGCGGGCGACGACTGGCGAGAGGTGGCCTCGCCGGTGGAGGGGTACTTCGACCAGTACCAGGGTTACCTGTCCTCCCACGACCACAAACGTGCTGACGACGCCTGGTTGGCGGGCGTCGCGGAGCACATCAGGAACACGACGCCCTGATGTTTCGGGGGCGCGAACACCACAGGGGTGGTGCGGACGAAGTTCGTCCGCACCACCCCTGCTTCACGCCGGTTCACGGCGTCGTCAGTTGTTGCCGTCGTCGTTCATCGCGGCCTTCCTCTTGTCGCAGGTGGTCGTGTCGGTGAAGGCCGTGGCATGCCCCGGGATACTCGCTCGGCCCCGGAACCCATCAAAGCCCTCCGCCGGACCCCCGCCAATGGGATTGCTCGTCATTGCTCCCGAACGACTGCCCCGGGCACCGTTTCCTTCGGTCGGTGGCGGGCGGTGGACAGGGACGGCCCCGAGACCCGGCGTCAACGGCGACCGTGTCGAAGCGGCCGACCTCGTCTGCGGGGCGGCCGTCCGGGACTCCAAGCACCCCGCCAACCGCCACCTCTCCTTCCCCGCCGACGAGTGGGACGCCTTCCTCACAACCGCCCGCCTCCAACGAACGTCGGGGCCCCACCGATCACGGCGGGGCCCCGCTCACGATCTCACGGAACCATCCGATCTACGGGCGCGGGCAGCTCCCGACGCGGGGCTCATCCCGCATGGGGCGGTCCGGCCCGGACGGCGTGCGCCACTCTCAGCCGCTGAGTGTGGTGCATCGCCAGTCCCTCCAGTTCCTCGGGCGCGAACCACCGCGCCTCGTGCGACTCACTGCTCACCTGGAGGTCACCACCGAGCAACACGGCCCGGAAGCACACGTTGAACTGGCGGCGCACCTCGCCGTCGCTGTAGGCGATGACGTGCCGGGCATCGGTGTAGGTACCGACCAGCCCGGTGATCTCAACGTCGTACCCGGTCTCCTCCCTCACCTCACGCACAGCCGCCTGGGGCAGGCTCTCGGTCATCTCCATCGCCCCGCCCGGCATGGCCCACAGCCCGTTGTCGGTCCGCCGCTGCAACAGGAGGCGACCGGCGCCGTCAAACACCGCCGCACTGGCGGCCGCGACCAGGCTGTTCGGCGTCGGCGCTGCCGGATCGTCGTAGTACTCGGTTCGGGGCACGGGTTTCACTCCACAAGAGGTTCGGCTGTCCGCCACACTGCATCGACACTCGCAGCGTAGGCGTCGAACAGACCATTATCGACACTTCGGTGCAAATGGAACAATGGATTCCCATAGGCGTTCATGCCGTAGATATGAGTGTTGACGAACATCTCATTGTCAGCACGGTAGACCGAGTTGTACAGGGTGGTGCTGTGTTGCGCGATGGCCACCCCTTCCAAACCAATAATTGGCCTGTAGTGCAGATGTGCGAGTTCGCAGCGCGACTCGATCCCGTGACCAAAAGCCTCCTCCTCACCACGTGCCCTGACAGCAGCGCAGCCTGGGTCACCGATCAGAATTCTGATTCGAACTCCGACCTGAGCCTTGTGGCGGAGAAGGCCATTCCAATCAGGCATCTGCTCGTGCAGGAACAACGCGGCATAGACCATGATGTCGATGGATTCAGAGGCCTGGTCGAACATGGCCCGCCATATCTCGATCGGAACCTCGGAGCGGTGACGGTGGACCGCGGTGAGATCCGATCCGGTGGGATCGGCGGACACCTTCGGGCGAGTTCTCAGAGCCGGCCACAGATGGTGCACTTCCACGTCGAGCGCCCCCGCCACCGCATGAGCATTGCGCAGACGCGGCACGCGCCCGTTGTTGACCCACCGCTCAACGGTCTTGGGATCGGCGCCGACCTGTTCGGCGAGGGAGGCTGCTGTGTTCCCTGAGCGCACCAGAGCAGCACGCAGTCGCTCGTTGGCCATAGGGACGTTTCTACCGCACCAGGACGTCCCTGAGGACGCGCTTGACGTGGTAGTGACATCCTGAGATGTGGTCGACTCTGGAATCCCCGAGTGCAACGGAGACGACTCAATGACCGGCCCTAGCCCTGTGAACGGCGAGAACACCATAATTCCCAACGTGGATGACGAACTCATCAAGGTCGGCGACGCCGCAGACCTGACCGAGGGGACCAGCACTCGGAGCGGCACCGAGGACAAGCGCTACAAGTACCAGTAGACCGCCCCGTGGGACGGTGCGACTGGACGCACCGTCCCACAGCTTGGAAGGAGGAATCCGTGCGCTTCTTCGGAGGATCGTCCGCTATGGATGGAGGTGCCCTCTGGAGTCCAATGAAGACCCAATGGTCTCTGAGACACCCCTCAGGGAATGTGTGGGCGACCAGTACAGCCGATCGGATCCAGACCGCCGAGATGGCTTCCCTGGCACGCTGGGCCGTGATCCTCGGTACTCACGACGTGGCTGAAACCGAGTTCGAAACCTGGCTGAGCGGGGAGAAGCCTCTCCTGCCCGCCGCCTGGCCCGGTTCCTACACCATCGTGCTCGGTGACGGCTTGGGCGTGTCCGTGTTCGCCGATCCAGCGCACGCCGTACCGGTCTACTACACCGAAGTGAATGACGGGGTCGTGTGGGCCTCGTCGAGCTTTGCACTTTCTCCGCTGGCCGGGACCGGCATCAACCTGGACTGGGCCGCTGACCTGATAGCCGACCCGGCCGGGTTCACCCCCATCGATCGCTCAGCCTTCAACGGCGTCTCGATGGTGCCGCCCGGATATCGCCTCGACCTGGCCGGAACTCATTCTCCGATCGTTCGGCGCTGGTGGAACCCTCCGCCCCCTGTACGCCCACAGAACGCTTCAGCAGGCTTCCGGCGAGCACTCGAAGACGCCGTTCTTGCACGCCTCTCCTTCGGGCGGACGATCTCGTGTGACCTCAGCGGGGGGCTCGACTCGACATCGCTGTGTCTGCTCTCAGCAAGAAAGGCACAGCCAGGGCAGCAGATCATCGCCTGCACGGTTCGGCCGGAAGGCGTCCACCACGGCGGCGACCTGGACCACGCACGCGCGGCCGTGGACGATCGCCAGGACATCCGGCACCTGGTTCTCCCACTACCGGACGACGCGGCTCCCTTCGTCGGCATCACAGGTGGCCCGGCAACAGACGAACCGGCTCCTTCAACGATCACCCGTGCCAGACATCAGCGTGGCTATGCTCTGGTCGCAGCACACGGAAGCCAGATCCACATCAGTGGCGACGGAGGCGACGCACTGCTGATGCAGGGGCCTGAGCACGCGTTGAGGCTGATGAAACGAGGGCGGTACCTTCGGGCTCTGCGTGATCTCCATGGATGGGCCAAACTCAATCGAGTGAGTCCTGCCCACATGTTGGCTGACACCGTTCTTCCCGCGCGGGCGCATCCGAACCTGCCACCGTGGCTCGAACCCAAGCGCGCGAACGGGGGCCGAGATCCGTCCAGGCGCTACCGGTCCGCGATTCCAGAAGCGGACTTTGACCTTGCCGCTCTGGCCGGTGTCGGACGTACGGCTCGATCCGACGTACAGCTCGCCGATCCTTCGGGCATCCGCTTGGAGAACCCCTTCCTCGACCGGGCTGTCATCGACGCCGCGCTGAGGTTCCCGATCACACACCGGGGATCACCGTGGGAGTACAAGCCGCAGATCACCACGGCGCTGACTGACGTGCTTCCGAACAAGTTGCTCCACAGACGGGCCAAGGGCGGTACCGACGCCGACCATTACCGGGGGCTGCGCGCCAACCTCACCTCGGTTCTCGAGCTCACGGACGGGTGGCTGGCCGGGAACGGGATTATCGATTCACGATTGCTCCGGTCAGAACTCAGGAGCGCGGCATCCGGCCGCCCGACGGCTTGGGGGGTGCTCGAGCCGACCATCGCCACAGAGATTTGGGCACGTTCCATCGAGTCGTGTGCTGCGCCCGGCTGGTACAGGGAGTGCGCACGGACGAGGAATCGGATATGAGCCTTCCGCGGTTCCTCTCTCCTGGTTCTCGCATGCGCTTCATGTGCTATCCCTCCGTCACGGTGGCCCTGGACGTCAGCGACGGCTCTGTCCACTTGCTAACGGGGTCGGCAGCGCGACTGATATCCGAACTGGCTGCGGTGGCAGGGACGACTGAGGCGACAGCTACCGACGATCAACGTGCCTACCTCATCGAGCAACTGATCGACCGCCGCTGGCTCGTCGCGATTCCAGAGCCATCCGAATGGGAAGGCGTCCAGTCGGCCGATCCGCAGTCGCCCAGTTGGGGGACGAGGGAATCTGCGGCGGCCCTGATCCCCGTAGGGCCCGCTTCGCTGAAGTGGAGCCTGCTCGGTGTCACGGCTCTCGCTGTGGTCCTGTGCGCGCGGCACCTCGGTCCCACACGCACTCGCTTCGCGCGAGCCAGAAACCTGGCTCCTGGACCGCGGAAGCAGGGAACATCAGATAGGCGCGCGGCGGAGAGGGCAGCGCGCGCCGTTCGAGGGGTCGGTCGTGTGCTTCCTGCACGGATCGCCTGTCTTGAGGAGGCCACCGCTACGGCCCTGGTTCTGTACTGGTCTGGGCACCGAGTGACGTGGCGGCACGGAGTCGCGACGGATCCCGTCCGCATGCACGCCTGGATCGAGGTTGACGGCAGTCCCGTGGGGGAAGCCGACGACATCACCGACTACACACCGTTCGAGGAACCATATGAGTGACAAGGCGACCCCCGTCCTGTGGGCCGAGGCTGACGGGGCGGCGTTGGGGCCGCTCCGCGCCGACCTGGCCCGAGAGTACTGGCGCTGGGAGAACGACCCCCGCGCGGTCCTGGGGTACGGGCGCCAAGTTCCCGAGAGCCCGGAATCACGAGCGGAAGGACTGGAACACCAACTGCGCGGTGCACCCGACCAGGCTCGGTTCACCGTCTACGAACTGCGCGACGGTGAACCCAGGCCGGCAGGGTTGGCGAGTCTGCTCATTGATCACCAAGTGCGCACGGCCGAGTTCATTCTTGTCATCGCACCCGAGGCCAAGGGGAAGGGGATCGGTACCGTCGCGACACGGTTGACCCTTGACTACGCCTTCCACATCACGGGGTTGGAAATGGTGTGGCTCAAAGTGTTGGAGCCGAACGAGGCCGGACGTCGGGCGTACGCCAAGGCGGGGTTTCAAGAGGTCGGGGTACTGCGCGGCGCAGGACAGTGGCAGGGGCGCCGCTGTGGTGAGGTCGTCATGGACGCCCTTCCCACGGACTTCACCGGGGTCTCGGCCTTCGCAGCCGAGGGCTGATGACCGGGAGACGGCAGGCGGACAGCCCCGGGGCACCCGTTCTCCCACGAGAGCGCCGACGGGTGGGACGCCTTCCTGGAGACCGCCCGCCTCTGACGAGCGTCGGGGCCCCGCCGATCACGGCGGGGCCCACGTTTGGCTCCCGGTCAGCTCCGGGCGGGGCGCAGGCGGTCGTCGGCGGGCACGTCCAGCTCCCACACGTGACCGAAGTCGGCCTCCTCGTACCCGAAGTCGACGTTGGCGACGCGCACCCGGGCGGGGCCGACCTCCACGATCTGCACGCTCACCGGCTCCTCCCGCTCGGGCAGGGTGAGCAGCCAGCGGTCGGCCAGGTACGACAGCCCGACCGAGTCCAGCGCCGCGCGCGCGTCGTCGGCGTCACCGGGCTCGGCCAGCGCGTGGCCGACGAGCGTGACGGGCACGCACAGCCCGTCCTCGGCGGGTGCGAGGTAGCCGAGGATCTCACCGTCCTCGTCGCGGTGATGGGGCTCCCAGTGGGCGGGGATCATGGCGTCGACTCCTGTCCGGTACGTCGGCCGCCCGTCGGTACGGCGGCCGTCCGCCGACTCTAGGTCGGCGCCGGGTGGTGCCCGCAACCGGTTTTCCCCGCCCCTCGCCCTCCGCCTCCTCACTGATCGACCCGGCGTCGCCGGGCAGGACGCTCAGAGGCCGGCCTCGGTGTCGGCGCCCGGGCAGTCCTCGTCGTGTTCGGTGGCGTCACTCACACCGGGGCGGGCGGTGAACGGATGTGGGGCGCCCGCCTATCCTCGAAAGGGTGAGTAGCACGCTCGACACCGACGAACCGGTGGCCTGGGCCGCGCGGATCCAGGCGGTCCTCGGGGCCGGTCCCGTGGCCGTCCTGACCGGGGCCGGGGTGTCCACCGACTCCGGCATCCCCGACTACCGGGGGCCGGACTCCCCGCCGCGCACACCGATGACCTACCAGCAGTTCACCGGCGACGCCGCCTTCCGCCGCCACTACTGGGCGCGCAACCACGTGGGCTGGCACCACATGCACCGCACCCATCCCAACGACGGGCACCGCGCGCTGGCCGACCTGGAGCGGGCGGGTGTGGTGGGCGGCGTCATCACCCAGAACGTCGACACCCTGCACGGCGCGGCGGGCAGCAGGCGCGTCATCGACCTGCACGGCCGCTACGACCGCGTGGCGTGCCTGTCCTGCCCGGCGCGGGTCACCCGTGCCCGTCTGCACGAACGCCTGACCCATCTCAACCCCGGCTTCACCGACGGGGTCGCCGACGTGGAGGTCGCCCCCGACGCCGACGCCGTCCTGGCCTCGACGGAGGGCTTCCGGGTGGCCGACTGCGAGTCGTGCGGCGGCGTGCTCAAGCCCGACATCGTCTACTTCGGTGAGAACGTGCCCAAGGCGCGGGTGCTGGAGGCCTACCGCATGGTCGACGACGCCGAGGCCCTGCTCGTGGCGGGCTCCTCGTTGACCGTGCTGTCGGGTCGGCGGTTCGTCAAGCGCGCGGCCGAGCAGGGCAAGCCGGTCGTGATCGTCAACCGGGGCGCGACCCGCGCCGACCACCTCGCGGCGCTGACGGTGCACGCGGGCTGTACGCCGGTCCTGCGGGCGCTGGCCGAGTCCTACGCCCCCTGACCCGGATCGCCCGAGCACGCCACTCGGCCCCGCAGGTCAGATGGCCTCGCGTCGCTGCAGGTAGACGAACGACCCCCAGCCGGGCAGTACCGGGAGCCAGAAGGTCAGCAGCCGGAACAGCAGCACCGCGGGCAGCGCGACCGCGGCGGGCACTCCGGCCACGGCGGTCAGCCCGCCGATGAGCGCGGCCTCCACCGCGCCCAGACCGCCGGGCGTCGGCGCCGCCGATCCGATGGCGTTGCCCGCCAGGAACACCACCGCGACCGCCACCAGGCTCACCTGGGTGCCGGGATCGGTGAAGGCCAGCACCGAGAAGTGCAGGCAGAGCACGAACGCCACCGTCAGCAGCAGCGTGCCGCCCAGGCCCAGTCCCAGGCTGGCCGGCCGCTGGAGGGTGTCCATCAACCGGGGCAGCACACCGCGCAGGTAGGGGCGCAGCCGGTCGGCGAAGGCCCGGCGCAGGCGCGGCACCAGGACGACCACGGCGACCGCGGCCGTTCCCACGATGCTGATCACCACGACCGTGGGCGAGGGCGTGAACCCCGTCCAGTACGAGGTACCGGTCAGATAGGCGCACACGAGCAGCAGCGGGACGTGGACCATGAACCCGACCAGCTGGGACAGGCCCACCGCCGACAGGGCCAGGGACGTGGGCGCGCCCGCCTTGACCGCGAAACGGGCGTTGATGGCGATCTGGCCCAGACCCGCCGGTGCGGCGATGCGCACGAACGAGGCGGCGTACTGCACCGCGACCGTCCGCCACCACGGCAGGGGAACGGGCACGAAGCCGATGAGGATCATGGCCGCCCCGAACATGCACGCGGTGGCCATGGCCAGGGCTGCGACCGCCCACATCGGGTCGGCCTCGCCGATGGTCGTCAGGTCCACGCCGGCCAGCTGGTAGGCCAGGATCAGACCGACGACGGTGGCGGCGATGACGCTGACGACGGTGCGCGGCCGCATCCGCTCCAGGCGGGCGGGGGACGCGGGGGCCTCCGGGGCGATCCGGGCGATCTGGTCCCCGACCTCCGACAGGAGCCGGCGGTCGCGGCGCAGGCCGCGACGGGTCCGGGAGGGCAGTCCGGCGGGCTGGAGGAAGGGCAGGACGGCGGCGGTGGCGGCCACGCCCAGGGCGCGCACGGCGGAGTCGACGGCCCGTTCGGCCCCCACCCGCATCGCCAGGAGCGTGATCAGGGCGGCGTTGTCCAGGGACGCCTTGAGCGGGGGCGCGGCCACCGCGCCCCGGTCGACGCCGGTGAGGACGACGTGGTGCGGGTCCTCGCGCAGGACACCGACCGTGGCGCCGGTGAGGTTGCCGTGCGCGAGGCGCCGCCGGTGCAGGGCGTCCACGTTCTGCCACACCAGGTCGATGAGGTCGTCGGTGATCTCGTCGTCGGCCAGGGCGTCGAGGGTACGGGTGTCGGGCAGTTCGCGGGCCACGATCACCGTGCCGGGCCCGACCTCGCCGATCGCCAGCACGCGCGGGACGGTGACGCCCGCCTCGCGGGCGCTGAAGCTCATCAGCGCGGCGTGCTCGGCCCGGCGGCGGACACCGTAGAGCATCCGGGGCGCGACCGGCCCCCGCAGCAGGAGCAGGTCGCGCAGCCGGCGCCAGAACCCGGCGGTGTTCTCGGAGCTGAGCAGTGACAGCTCCGCTCGGGCGCCGTCGTCGAGGTCGGCGAGGAAGCGCGGGTTGCCCTCCTCGTCGGTGCCCGCGCCGGTGATGGCGGTGACGGTCAGTCCGAACCGGTGGAGTTCGGCGTGCAGGCGCGCGTCGACGGGTTCCAGGGGCTGGGCCCCAACCGCGTAGCGGGCCAGGGCGGCGCAGACGATGCCGACCAGCACGGTCAGCAGGAGGGCGGACGCGCTGCTCACGCCCGCGAGCAGGGCGCACAGGGCGCTCGCGGTGGTGCCGTACCAGAGCAGTGAGCGCACGCGCGGCGTGCCGGTGGGCATGGTGAGGGCGAAGGCGATGGCGGCGGCCACGTACCCGAGGGTGGCGCTGGTGAACACCTCGGCGGGCACGCCGTTCAGGGCGTCGCCGGGCACGTCCGGCACGGTGGAGTGGTCGCGGCCGACCAGGGTGCTCAGGGCGGCGTTGATGAGGGAGGCCAGGGCGTAGGCCGCGACCGCGGCGGTCATGACGCGGGCGAGGCCGCGCAGGTCGCCGTCGATGAGCGTGCGCAGGACGGTGTAGGAGGCCAGGACGAGCAGCAGGAGGTTGGCGGCCACCGCCACCAGGAGGAGCAGCCCGATGGGCAGGATCGCGCTCAGCAGTCCCGGTCCGGGCATCTGGTCGCCGTCGGTCACCACACGCACGGCGAGGAGGATCACCGCGACCGCGACCAGGCCCGCGGTCCCGACGAGGAGGTCGACGGGGCTGCGCGGGGTCTTCGTGGCGCGGGGGCCCGGGTCGGGCGCCTGCGGGTCGGTTCGGGTCGTCACGCTCCCAGACTGCCCGAACGGCGGGGCACCCGGCGTGAGGGTCAAGGGCGTTTCATCCGTTATGCACGTTTTGGGACAGCAGTGTGACCACCCCGTGCCCGGAGTCGGCGGGGCGAGCCCGCGCGTCGCCCGGCGACCGGGTCCATGTCGGACGCCTCCGGGCGCGGGGTGCTCACCGCACACGGGGCACGGCCGAGGCGGGCGCCCGGCAGGACACGTCAGAGGTTCGAGTCCGGTGGAACGTCTCCCGGCCGGGGACCCGCGGGGCGCCTCCGGGGCGGCGTCCGGCGGGCGCCTCCGGGGCGGCGTCCGGCGGGCGCCTCCGGGGCGGCGTCCGGCGGGCGCCTCCGGGGCGGGCGTCCCGTGGGACGCCCGCCCGGTGCCTCACTCGGGGAGGGGCAGCAGCCCGCGCCGGTAGGCGGCGACGAGGTTGCGCGGCACGCGGTACTCGCGCCCGCCCACGTGGAGGGTGACCAGGTCGGGGGTGCTGGCCTTCCACTGGGAGCGGCGGGTGCGGGTGTTGGACCGCGACATCTTGCGTTTGGGTACGGCCATCGGCCCTGTCCTTGTCGTTCTCGGTGGTGGTCGTTCCGGCTGCGCTCGCGCGCGGCCGCACGGCGGCGCGGCGGGGCGCCCCGCCGCGCACGGTCAGCGCTTTCGCTGGTAGCGGCGCTGGAAGCGCTCCACCCGGCCTGCGGTGTCCACCACGCGGGCGGTCCCGGTGTAGAAGGGGTGGCTGGCGCTGGAGATCTCCACGTCGATGACGGGGTAGGTCCGGCCGTCGGTCCACTCCACGGTCTTCTCGCTGGTGGCGGTGGACCGGGTGAGGAACGCGAAGTCGGCCGCGCGGTCGCGGAAGACGATCGGCCGGTAGTCGGGGTGGATGCCTGGCTTCATGGGTGCCTCCTGGTGGCGGGTCAGCGTTCCTCGCGGAACTCGACGTGGCGGCGGGCCCTGGGGTCGTACTTCTTGAGGACGAGCCGGTCGGGCGTGTTGCGCCGGTTCTTACGGGTCACGTAGGTGTAGCCGGTTCCTGCGGTGGACTTGAGCTTGATGATCGGGCGGACCTCGTTGCGCGCCATGGGTGCCTCCTCTGGGGTCGCAGACGATACAAGTCAATGATAACCGTTTTCATTCCCCCCTTGGACGACACTCGAAACCGGAGCACAATGTCCGACATTGACTACTCAGTGTGATGAAATCTCCCCAGACCGCTCTCGATCGCGGACCGACGCGGCACCGCCCAGGCGAGGAGAGACATGGCGCACCACCACGACCACGCGAGCCCCACCCGGCGCAGCGCCCTGCTCACCACCGCCGGGCTGGGCGCGCTGGGGGCGTCCGCCCTCGTCTGCGGGCCGCCCGCCCTCGCCGCTGCGCACCCCGCACCCTCCGCCGCGCCCACCGGATCCCGGCTCTCCTTCGCCCCCGTTCCCATCGCCCGCAAGGACGAGGTCACCGTTCCCGAGGGCTACACCGTCCGCGTCCTGGCACCCTGGGGCGCGCCGATCGGCCCGCGCGGACCCCGCTGGCGGCCCGACGCCTCCGACACCGCCGCCGCGGCCCTGCGTCAGGTCGGCACCGGGCACGGCGGCGTGGAGTACCTGCCGCTGGGCCCCGGCCACGACGGGAACCGGCGCGGCCTGCTCGTGCTGACCCACGCCACCGCCGATCCCGTGCTGCTGCACGCCGACGGGGGCCGGTCCGCCACCGCCGCGCACGCCGCCAAGGAGATGGCCTCCCTCGGGGTGACGGTGCTGCGGATCGAACTGCGCGACGGCCGCTGGCGCGTGCTGGCCGACGGACTCAACCGCCGCCTGACGCCCTCCTCCCCCGTCGCCTTCTCCGGCCCGCTGGACGGGCACTCCGCACTGGACACCGGGGCGGAGGCACTCGGCCTCCTCGGCGGCTTCGCCCACGCCGCCACCCCCTGGGGTACCTTCCTGAACGGGGAGGACACCCTCGCCGACGCCTTCGGCACCGACGACCGGCGCTGGCGGCCCACCCCCGAGCAGGAGCGCTACGGCCTCACCGCCGACACCCCGGACTACGGCTGGCACGCCCACCACCCGCGCTTCGACCTCGCCGAGGCCCCGCGGGAGGTCCACCGCTTCGGCTGGACCGTGGAGGTCGACCCGTTCGCGCCGAACGCCGCACCCGTCAAGCGCACCGCGCTCGGGCGCCTGGCCGCCCGGGGCGCCGCGGTGGCCGAGTCGCGCGGATACGCGGTGGTCTACCTCAGCGACGACGCCCATCTGTACAAGTTCGTCACCGCCCGCCCCTGGCGCGACATCCGCAACGCCACCACCAGCCCGCTCGACGAGGGGACCCTCCACGCGGCACGGCTGGACACCGACGGAACCGGAGCCTGGATCCCGCTCGTCCACGGCCGCGAGGGCCTGCGCACCGGCTTCCGGGACCAGGCCGACGTCCTGCTGCGGGCTCGCGAGGCCGCCGACGCCGTGGGCGCCACCGCCCTGCGCGAGCCAGGGCAGCCCGCCGTCCATCCGGTGACCGGCACGGTCTACTGCCCGGAGAGCGCGGGACCGGGCGGCGGCCGGGTGCTGGCCTGGACCGAGGGCTCGGGCGACCACGGGGCGGCCGTGATGAGCTGGCGCGAGTTCGCCCGCCCGGAGCCGGGCCCGGGCACGGACCCCGCCGGAACCGTGTTCGGCGCCCCCGGCGGCGTGCACTGCGGTGTCGACGGGCGGCTGTGGATCACCACCGACGTACCGGCCGTGGCCGAGCCGGAGCGCCGCGTCCGACTGGGCAACAGCGCCCTGCTGTGCGCCGATCCCGAGACGGGCGAGGTCCGCCGCTTCCTCACCGGGCCGCCCGGATGCGCGATCTCGGGGGTGAGCTCCACCCCCGACCAGGGCACGCTGTTCGTCACGGTGCACGGGCCCGGTTCCGCCGGGGAGGGGGACGACGGTCCCACCGCGCAGGATCCCCGGGCGGTCAGCAACTGGCCCGGCTTCGACCCGCGGGGGCGCCCCCGCTCCGCCGTGGTCGTCGTCAGCCGCCGCGACGGCGGCCGGGTCGGCACCTGACCGAGTCACGGACTCCCCGCCCCACGAGCGCCGGGGCCCGCGCACGGAACCGACCGGCACGGGCCCCGTGCCATCTCCCACGTCCGACCACGGACGCGATCCCTCCGCCCGCGCCACGCGGACCGCGCCCCCGGCCCCGCTCCACACCCCCACACCCGATCACAGACGCGCCCCCTCCGCCCGAGCCACCCTCGCCCGAACCACGAGCTACGCGGACCGCGCCCGAGCACCGCGCACCGAACCACGCGGGCCCCGGCGCCCGACGCCCCGTCCGCCTCACCCCTACCGCCACGCCCCGCACGGCGCCGGGTGTCCCCCCACGCGCGGAAGCCCCCATCCCCCGAGAACACACGCAACCCTCCCGGCACCACCCGCGTCTGATCGGTCATCGACCGCGCGACGAAGGAGTCCCCCATGTCCGGACACACGTTCCAGGTGGATCTGCGGGGCATCGTGGACCTGCTCTCCCACCACCTGTACTCCAGTCCCAGGGTCTACATCCGCGAGCTGATGCAGAACTCCGTGGACGCCGTCACCGCGCACCGCCGGCTCGACCCCGCCGTCGCGGGCCGGATCCGGATCGAACCATCGGAGACGACCGGCGACGGCTCCCTGCGGGTGCACGACGACGGCGTCGGCCTCACCGAGGCCCAGGTGCACGAACTCCTCGCGACCATCGGCGGCTCCGCCAAGCGCGACGACCTCGGCTACGCCCGGCACGAGTTCCTGGGCCAGTTCGGCATCGGCCTGCTCTCGTGCTTCCTGGTCAGCGACCACATCGAGGTCCGCACCCGCAGCGCCGCCGAACCGGACGCCCCGGCGGTGGTGTGGCGCGGCACCTCCGACGGCCGGTACACGGTCGACGAGGGCCCCGCGGACACCGCGCCCGGCACGACGGTCACCCTGCTGCCCCGCCCCGGAGCCGAGCGGTGGCTCTCGGGCCCGGTCGTCCGCGAGCTCGTCGAGGAGTACGGCGGCCTGCTCCCCCACCCCGTCAGCGTCGCCGACGAGACGGTCACCTGCGGCGGGCCCCTCTGGCTGTCCGAGTTCGCCGACCCCGGGGCGCGCAAGCACGCCCTGCTCCAGTACGGTGAGCGCCTCCTGGGGCGTCGGCCCTTCGACGTCATCGACCTGGAGGTGCGCCAGGCCGGACTGACCGGCGTCGCCTTCGTCCTGGCCGAGGGCGCCCACCCCTCCCAGCAGGGCCGCCACCGCGTCTACCTCAAGCGCATGCTGCTCGGCGACCGGACCGAGCGCCTGCTCCCGGACTGGGCGTTCTTCGCGCACTGCGTCGTGGACACCTCCGAGCTGCGGCCCACCGCCAACCGGGAGCAGCTCTACGACGACGACCTGCTGCACAGCACGCGCGAGGCGCTCGGTACCCGTCTGCGGAACTGGCTGATGGACCTGGCCCGGACCGCGCCCGACCGGTTGGGCCGCTTCCTGACCGTGCACGGGCACGCGGTGCTCGCCCTCGCGGTCCACGACGACGACATGCTGCGCCTGGTCTACGAGTGGCTGCCCCTCAGAACCTCCGACGGGCCCGTCACCCTGGCCGACTTCGGCCGCCGCCACCGCCGCTTCCTGTACTGCGGCACCCACGAGGAGTTCGGCGAGCTCTCCGCCATCGCCGCCGCCCAGGGACTGGGCCTGGTCGACGGCGGAACGGCCTACACCGAGGAGATCCTGGGCCGGCTGCCGCGACTCCTGCCCGGCGTGGAGGTGCGCCGACTCGACCCCGCCGAACTCGCCACCACCTTCGCCGAGGTCGACGGCGGCCCCGGCACCGAGCGCTTCCTCGAAGCGGCCCGGGCGGCCCTGCACACTCTGGGCTGCACGCCCCAGATGCGCGCCTTCGAACCGCCGACGGTCCCGGCCCTGTACCTGGAGAGCGTGACCTGGCGGACCTACACCGAGGAGGTCGAGGCCCGCGCCCAGGCCACCGACGCCTGGTCGGCCCTGCTGGGCACCCCCGCGTCCGAACCCGTCGACGCCCGCGACGTCCTCATGCTCAACCACCACAACCCGCTCGTACGCCGGATGCTCAGCCTCACCGACCCCGAACTGGTGCGGCTGGCCGTGCGGGTCCTGCACGGCCAGACCCTGCTCACCGGGCACCGCCCGCTGCGCCCCGCCGACACCGCCGCGCTCAGCCGTTCCTTCCTGGGGCTCCTGGACCGGGCCGTGCGGGGAGCCGAACAGAAGGAGGAGAAGTGACCGTCGGAGAACCGCTCCGGGCACGCGAAGAGGTCGTCTCCCGACCGCCGGGCGCGAGCCGTTCCGAAGGGTCGCGGACCCGCGCACCCATCGGCGCCGAGCCGCTCGTCGACCACCTCGACCTGGAAACGGAATCACCATGACACCGGAGGAGTTGCGGCGCGAGGCCGCCGCGCTGAACCGCCTGCCCGAGACCGAGAGCCGGTCCGCGAGCACGCGGGCCCTCCTGCGCCGGGCGGAGGAGGCCGGCCACACCGACCTCGCCCTCGGCCTGCGCCTGGACCTGCTGCACGTGGAGCACCAGTTGTGCGGCCGGACGGCTCCCGAGGCCCGGGGACCCCGGATCGGCCGGATGCGGGTGGACTTCACCCGCGTCCTGGCACTCCACGATCAGCACCCGGAGTACTTCGGCGAGCAGCAGGAACGCGAGATGTGGAGCCTGGTCGGCTTCCTCGTCGGCGACCTGCGGAACCGCGCGGCGGCCCCGGTCGCCGACCTGACCGCGCTCCTGGACGACCTGGAACGCCGGTTCTCGCCCACCGGCCTGAACCGTTCCAGCCTGCTTCGGGAGCGGGAGGGCATCGCCCGAGCGGTGGGGGACTTCGCACGAGCGGACGCGCTGCTGAACGAGGTGGAACTCCTGGAGTGGGACCCGGTGTGGACCGTCCAGGACTTCGTCGTGGCACGCGTGTCTGCCCTCACCGTACAAGAACGGTACGAGGAGGCCGTCGAGGCGGCCCGTCCCCTGCTGGAGGGCGAGGTCCGGTCGGTGGACCCCGACGGTTCGCCCACGGACGTGCGCCCCCTGCTGTTCGACCTCCTGGAGCCCTACCTCGCCACCGGACGGCTGGAGCGGGCACGTGAGGCCTACCACCGCACGTCCGGCCTCCTGCGGGTCCGGGACTGGCGCGCGCAGCGGTGGAGCTGGGACTCGGTCGAGGGACAGGACCTCTTCTACCTGGTGGCGCGGTTGAGTTTCTACGCGCTGTCGGGGAACGGGGACCGGGCTCTGGAGCTGCTGAGGAGCACCACCCCCGGGATCGGCGCGGTGGACACCGGCGCGCAGCTGACCATGGCCGTGTACGTGGCCCAGGCCTGCCACCGGCTGGTCGAGGCCGGACGGGGCGACGAGACGGTCGAGGTCGCGGACGGCGGCACCCGGCGGCCGATGAGCGTAGCCGACCTCTACCGCGACCGGGCCGAGCAGACGATGCGCTTCGCGCGTCGGGCCGACGCCTGCCACGGCAACGACCACGCGTCCCGCACCCACCACGACACCATCCACATGGAGCCCTTCGTCGACCACCTGGACCTGGGTCCGGAACCCGGGGAGGGCAGGCGGAACTAGGGAAGGACGCGCAGGTCCGGGACGGAACGCGGGTCCGAGGTCCGCGCACGACGAACGCCGGCGGCGACCACGGGGGGTCGCCGCCGGCGTTCGGATCCGGCCGGAGGACGGTCCGGCCGGGGTTGGGTCAGGCCACGCGTGCGCGCTTGGCCGCCTCGCGTTCGGCGCGGTGGCGGCGTGCCTCGTCCGGGTCCAGCAACGGCGCCGCCGTCAACAACTGACGCGTGTACTCACTACGCGGCGAGGTGTACACAC
>NZ_LGEC01000065.1 GCF_001279585.1 Nocardiopsis sp. NRRL B-16309
CGACGCGGCCACCCTGCGCGTGTCCCTGAGCGACTGCGGCGGAGGCGGCGGCACGCCACGCATCCCCACCGAACGCACCGCCGACGAATGGGACTGGGCCGAAGGCCAACGCGGCCTCGTCCTGGTCGAGAGCCTGCCCACAGCCTGGGGGCACTTCCGCCTCGCCCCCTGGGCCGACCTCGGCACCCACGTCTGGGCCGAGTTCACGGTGGACCCGGCCTGCGCCCCGCCCGACCTGCGCCCCTACGTCTTCACCCGCTGAACAACGGAATTCGTGTCCCGTGGAATGCCCACGGGACACAGAACAACAAAAGGAATGAGGCACGTAGGATTCGCCTTCACTTCGAAGAAGGCGGAACCCATTCATGCTCACGGAGTTGGAGACAGCAGCGAAGAAGTTCGACTGGGTGCATGTCCGGCAAGTCAGCTCCCCGAGGTCAGCGCGAAGGCAGAAGTTCGGGCGATCGTTCAAACGCACATCGCGACGAGCGCGCCCTGGACTGCCGCGTCCAGCCGAGCTTGGACCGGTTGGGCCAGCCCACGCTGGTCGAGTCCACATGCCCGCACCAAATCCGATAGTTCAGGGCCTGCATCGCGAAGAGTGTCCTGCGGGATGGCCGCCACCAGCTCGCGTGCGCAGTAGCCGTTCCGGTCAGCGAGGATCCGGCCGATGAGGTCGTGGGTCACCGTCTCGGTCCGATCGTCATGGGGGCCGAGTACGTCGGCCACGGACAAACCGAGGCGGGTGTGGAACACCGCGGTGGCCGCCGACCAGGGCACCTGGATGTATGCGGTCCACATTCGTTCGCGCGCGGGCTCGGGAGGGTGGTCCCCACACAGTGCTCCGAGAAGAGCTGCGACTGCCTGCTCCCACGGCTCTCCAGGGACCGTGGAGTCCACCATCTGCCAAGCCTCCTGCGCGTCTCCGGCGACCAGGTGCGCGATGACTGCGACCTGGCGTCCGTCGCTCATGCGGTTGCCAACCCCGTTGTGGGTGCGCAGGTGGTCCAGCGCGTCGGTCCAGCGTCCGGCGGTGGTCATGGCACGGGTGCCGTCGGCCAGCAGCACGGTCCACAGCCACCGCACGACCTCGTGGTGGTCATCCTCGGTAGTGGCGAGCTGGGAGCACGGTACGACCAGGCCCTGGTCGACCTCAGTGTCGATACGAGCGCTGACGCCCTCGAACAGAGCCTCCAGCAGGCGCAAGGCGTTGTCGCCGTCGCCATCGCGGATACGTAGTCGCGCGAGGTTGACGACCGGCTCCAGGGCGTGGATCGCGGTCTTCGCGTCGCCGGGCAGGCGGGCGCAGACAGCGCGGGCGTGCTCGTGGCACCAGACGCGGGCCAGGTCGGGCAGCCCGACGTCGGAGGCGAGCAGGGCCGCCTGGTTGAGGACGGCCGAGGCTCGCACAGGGTCTCCGTGGGCGGCGTCGGCGAGCCGGACGAGCTCGTCGACGCGCGCATCCAACGGGATGCAGGCCGGGCGGGGGCGCGCCACCAAGGGGAAGCGGCGCGCCCAGTGGGGGGTCACCATCTCAGCTCTTCTCGGCTCGTGTCAGCGCCACACGGGCCTCAACACCGTCTCCTCGCCGTCGAGCGACAGCTCGAAGGAGACATCAACGGCGCGGTCCCAGGCGCGGATCTCAGCGGCCATGCGTTCAGCGAGTCGTTGTCCGGCCTCACCGTGGCCGATGACGCCGAACTCCCACAGGTTCTTCTCGTCGGGGACTCGTCGTGCGGTGAGGTAGGCCAGGCCGCGTCCTTCGACGGCGACGCTGGCCATGTCGCCCCACGGCAGTCCAGGCGAGACCAGGCCGGAGTCGACGGCGGCTCGGGAGGCGTTCATCCGGGACAGGGAGTTGTCCAGTTTCAGGGCCAAGCGCAGCCAGAGCCCGTCGCGGGGTTCCATGCCTCCGATGCTCACTCCGGTCCACACCGTGGTCGCGGGCTCGTCGAGCACGCCCATGACGTTTTCCGGGGAGATGGTCTGTTCCTGGTTGGCCTGTAGCGTCACCGTGCCGTCCGCGGTGACAGGGATGTAAGCACGGGTGTCGTCTCCGACACTGTCGCGCAGGGGCATGAACGTCGACAGCTGGCTGTCCACACTCACCCACTTGCTGCCCATGGACTCGAACACGATGGAGCGACTCACGTCCCCGGCGATCCGGACGGGCGCGACCAACCGGCCTTGGGGGGCTAGCTGCCGCGCCCACGCGGCGGGGATGCGGTGGGAGCCGACCGTGGCAATGATGCGATCGTATGGCGCACCGGTCTCGTGGCCGAGGGCCCCGTCACCGAGAACGACCTCAACGTTGCCGACCCCGGCCGCCGTGAGGTGGGCTGCGGCGTTGTCGGTGAGGTCCTGGTCGACGTCGATGGTGACCACGTGTCCGTCCGGACCGACGACGTGGGCCATGAGCGCGGCGTTGTAGCCGGTCCCGGTACCCAGTTCGAGGACACGCATCCCTGGTTCGATCTGTGCCTGCTCCAACATCATCGCGACGATGCGGGGTTGGGAGGCACAGCTCAGGGATCGGCCGTCCTCGTCGTCCTTGATGGACACGACCTTGTCGGCGTAGGCGTCCTCCAAGCTCGCGTTGGGGACGAAGACATGGCGGGGCACCTCTCGGAACGCTGCCTCCACCGCAGGGCTCTGGATGTGGTCGCCGTCGCGGAGCTGGTCAGCCAATGCCTGGCGGGCGTGGTTGATGGCCTCGCTGGTCGGGGCGGTCGTGTCGGTCATGACGACCTCTCGTGCTGTCGTTGTCAGGACATGTTGGTCCCAGTGGGGCAGCCCCCACCGGTTGAAGGAGAAGATCAGGTGGTGGGCGCACACCGCGCGTAGCCCGCGGGTAAGCAGGCCGCGCCGATGCAGCCCGGCGAGTCGCCGCCCCGCATCCGCGAGTTCATGGACCCGTTCCGCCTCGTCGCGCAGGGGACCGGACCCGATGAGCGGTTGGGGGTTGATCGTCATCAAGGTCCGAACCTGCTGGGCGAGCGTCGCGTCCGTGTGGAAGGGCTCAGGCCGGTTGCGCAGGCTCGCGACGCGCGCCCACACGTCTCCCTGTTCGTACCAGTCGAGGCCGGCTCCGCGCAGGAACACACTCGAAAGCAGGACGGCGAGTTCGCGGTTGCCCAGCTTCGGCGCCTTTCTCTGTGTGCGGGCGGCGCGATGCAGCAGGTGACGGCTCTCCTGGTGGAAGAGCTGATGTGCCAGGTCCATGGAGGACCGGCCGCCGAACGCCCACGTCTCCGGTTCGTAGATGCCGTGGGTCCAGCTCTTCACCGATCCGTGGACATGAAGCTGACGCAGAGCCCCGTCGAGGTGGGAGCGGGCGGCCGGGCCTCCGTAGTAGCGCAACCGCCAGCAGGGCCGTTTGCGGATGAACCACCACCCGGCCACCGGTCCGTTTTCGAGTGCTGGCAGAAGCCCGGATGCCGCTTCTGCTTCCGCGCCTGCCCAATCGGCCCACTCGATCCACACCTGCTCCTGCTCCTGCTCATCCATGGGAGTCCCCGATCAGGAGGAAGGAGAACCACGAGCTGGCGCTGCCCGAGCCGAGGGTGTGCAGGGCGGTGGCGGTGCCAGCACCGCCTTCGAGCATGCCGATTCCGCTGCGTGGTCCGCGCGGGGCCAACAGTTGCTCCGCGACCACGTCGGGATCGCCTCCGGACAGGATCGGGGCGAGCAGGTCGAAGGGGTGGCCGAGGCCGCTGGTATGGGCGAGGAGGGCGTGCCCGGCCCACCCGTGGCACAGCGAGTCGTCCACCACCATGCCCAACGAGATCGAATGGGTCAGGACGTCGGTCAGGGTCTGCCTGGCCGACGCCGCACGCTCGGTGTCGCCGAGCGCGCCGGCTGCGAGTTGTTGGGCTCGGCCAAGGCCTCCGGCCCCGTAGCACCAGGACGGCCGTTGTGGGCCGGTCACCTGCTCCGCCCCCTGGTGCTGGGCAGCCGTGGCCCAGTAAGGCCACCAGGTGCCACCTGGCCCGTCGTTGTGCCAGGTGTCCAGCCACGCGAGAATGCGTCTGATGGCCTCGGGCTGGCCGGGCACACGCACACCGTCTATCAGGGCGAGGGAAAGCAGAGCAAGCGGTCCGCCGATGCCGTGGGCCATGCCGTGGTTGGCGTGCCCGCCGGGGAACGCATCAGAGGGCTTGCCGCTGGGTCCCACTCGTGTCCACCATCCGGGCACCTCCCCACCGTCAGCGAGAACCACGGGTTCACTCAGGCGCACCAGGTACTCCATCACCTGACGCAGCTCCGCAGACTCCGGGGCGCGCAACATCAGCAGATGCCCCAGACCGGTGAGGCCACGGATCGCGTCGAATTCGGTCAGCGTCGGCAGCTCGCCTCGGTCGGCGCGCTCGTGCGCCCATCCCAGGCGCCGGCGCACGCCGCGCAGGAGTACGGGATCGAGCCGGGTGAGCTCTCCGCCACAGTCGAGGCCCGCTGACTCGGCGTGATGCAGGGCCAAGAGCACGGCCGGAGCGCCGAAGAACAGATGCGCGTCAGGGCTGGCTTTCACCCCGTCGGCGACCATGGCCTTGAGCCACAGGTGTACCGGTTCCCAGGAGCCGTGACCGGTGCGGGCGCGCTCGATGTGCAGCAGGGCGATGCCCGCTGCGCCTTGGGCCAGGGACTGGGGCCACCACTGGTCGCGGGAGCGCTCGAAGCCCTGCTCGGGTGTGGCCAGGCGTTCAGCGACCCCGCCCGCAACGGCGAGGGCGGTGTCGGAGGTGGTCATACCTCTCCCTGGGGACGGGTGAGCTGGAACAGGAGTTCGTGGGGGCGGCCACCGCACCAGCCGGACGAGCGGGGATCGGGGGCTTCCTGGAGGACGGCGGCGCCGGTGGAGGTCAAGTGGTTGCGCAGCAGGTACCGGTGGTCGTCCTCGGCCAGGTCCAGGCGCAACCACTGGTCGCCCCCACCGAGTTCGACGACGGTGGGGACGCGGCGACGGGTGGCGAACGCTGACCACACCTGGTCCCACTCCTGCCACCGGGCCTGGGGAGGAGGAAGGTCCTCGGGGCGAACGCGCCAGCACGCGGGGGAAAACACGATCCGCCCCGAGCGCAGACGCGGCACGAACGGCAATCTCGACGCCCCACCCCAGGTGAAGTTGGTGGCAGGCATGCGCTCGGCGCGCGGCAACTCGGCCAGGAACCTCACCAGCGCGGGCGCGAAGCGTAGGTTCAGAGCATGTGGCACCACCGGTTGGACACGGCATCCGAGGGAATGCGACCACAGGAACAATCCGCCCCCATCGCAGCCGACGGCGAGGTCATCCACTCCCAGCGCACCAGGCGATGGGTACTCGGCCACGGAGACCACGTGATCGAGCAGTTGAGGGACCCGAGCGACATGGGCACTACGCGCCGTCTGCGGGGGGAAGGACAATTGGACCGGCAGGGGCCCGGGGAGGGACCTCAGGATGGTGCCGAGCTGGCCGACCGTGTCGGTCATGGAGGCGAACCGGCCCGCCACGGTCGCGGCGGTACGCGAGACCCCCAACACCGCGAGACGGAACCGGCCCGAGTCCAGAGCAGCCGGGGACGGGGATTCGAGCCGCACCCTCATCTCCGTGTGCCGCACTGTCCGTGCGTGCTCCTCCCCCCGCATCATCGTCACCAGATCGTCGACGAGCACCTCGTGGCGGTGGTCGAGTGCGGCGGCCTGCGCCTGCTCCAACAGCCAGCGGTCACGTGCTGACACCGCGCTGCTCGCGTTGGCCTTGTCGTCCCAGTCCGGGTATCCGACACCGGACGGTTCAACGACCTTCGCGACGGGCACGAGGGAGCCAGTGCCGTACCGGTCGATGAAGCGCTCCCGCCATCCCCGCCAACTCGCCAACCCATCCCTGTGAGGGCAGAGCATCTCCAGCATGCCCATCGCGTCCTGGGCGGCGTGGGCGACTGTTCGGGGAAGCGTGATGTCGGCGTCCAGCCGCAGGTCCACGCCCAGAGACGGCAGACTCGACAGCTCCCTCATCGCCTCCATCGCAGCGCCGGTTCCGTTGCCAGCAGCGTTGGCCGTGCCTATGGCCTCCTGAATGCGGTTCGCCTTCTTCGCCACCAGAGTGCCGCCGGGCCCTATCCCGCGTAGCGTCGCCTCCAGGCGTTCCACCGGGGATGCTGTGGAGGGCGGACGCAGATTCGTCAGGAGAGCCCCGACCCATACCAACTGGGTGAGCATCGTGGTGATGCCTTCGCACGCCTCGTCCGGGTGAGCGGTGCTCACGGCTTCCACGACGGAACCCCATGACGTTGGATGGCGCGCTGATTCCATCGCGACCTGCACCGCGCTGGTGTAGCGGAGTCGAGCCTGCTTGCTCGTGGCCAGCGGGTGCCCAGGGTCGGGCCGGGCAACCTGGGGAACAACAAGCTGACCGTCCTGCAACGAGGCCGTGGAGTTCGCGATCACCTGGGTGCGGCTGAGCAGCGCAGGCAACGCCTGCAACTGTTGGGCCACGCCGGCCACCCAAGCACCCGTGGGGGCGACGATCCGGCGGTACCCGTGCCAGCGGACGCTCACGTGCTCTCCGAATTGAGCGGTGGTCACCCCTGCGAACGTGCCGAACGGGGTCGCTCTGTGCTGGGCACGCAGCACGTACCGCATCACCGCAGCCACGACACGGCGAGCCCGCGTGCGACGAACGAGCCCGCCACACAGGAGAACGTCTACGCGATTGGAGAGGGTCGGGGAAGCGTGGCTGATCGCGGCGGCGAGTTCCCCGTGCCCCCACACCGACCGCAACCATTCACACCAGGCGTCTCGGTCACCGTTGACGAGGTCGGGCCACCCAGGTGGGGTGTAGTCGGCGTGCACGGTCGCTCGAACGTAAGGGGTGCCCACCACCTGCCAGCGGGCGGTCTGTGTGAACATCTGCGGCCTCCAGCGCGTGTGGTGCCGCGCCCCTCCAGGACGCGGCACCTGGGGTTCGGTCAGTCGCTCCCGCTGGTGCAGCAGGCTCCCTCGCAGGTGGTGCCGCAACCGTCGTCGGTGAGGTTGATCGACTCCGAGAACGCGTCGGAGTCTTCGATCAGGGTGATGTCCAGGGTGAGCGGGCTGTCGGAAGGGGGCGCCATACAAAATCCTTTCGTGCATCCTAATGATTTGAGAAATTGACCTGTCGAAGGTCAATGAAAACGACGATAGCAATCGCCTTGAGGTTTGTCATGTGACATTTTGAGTGCCACTTGTTGGCAGATTTAGACATTAATATTAGGCAACTGGCAGATGTGAATATGCCGGTTGCAGGAGTTTTCTTATGTGGCCGGTGTGGCGAAGGAAGCCAAGCCGGGTGTTCAGCGGATGCCCTCACCGTCTCGGTTCAGGGGGTGCTTGGTGTGCCGAGCCGGTCGAGGAGTTCGTTGACTGCGCCGAGGTCGTAGAGGATCGTTGTCCCTCCCTCCAGGCCGGTGACGGTGGAGATGGATGAGAGCCATCCATGGGTCCGGTCAACGGCAACATCGCGTCGGGCGGCCCGCCGGACAGCGGTCTCGTAACGTGTCCGGGTGTGCTGCATGACCGCAGAAGTGCCGAGTCGTCGTGGGGCTCGGGTCGTCGCGCGAGTGCTAGTGGAGCTCGGCGCGATGCCGCGTGCGGAGGTACACGGAGGTGCGGCGTTTCACCGGGCCACCTCTGCGAAGACTCCGGTTCCGACCGGCAAACGCCCCCAGGCGCTGGCGAAGGACTCCACGAGGAACAGGCCACGACCGCGTTCCGCATTCAGTGTCGGAGTGCGCCGGGCGAGAGTGCGGCCGTCCCGCGGGCCACTGTCTCGCACCTCGATGCGTACCCGGTCCGGGTAGGTGATCAGTCGTACCGCGAACTTGCCGCCGGCGAAACCGCTACGCGTGTGCTGGACCGTGTTCGTGACCACCTCAGACAGGATGAGCGTCAGATGCTCAGGCACATCAACGCCTTGCTCCACGAGCCTGAGCTCTGCCCACTCCCGGGCTTGACCGACAGATTTCTTGAGTCCCGCGAAGGTGTGTCGGGCTATCGATGTGCTCGCTTGGAGATCGGTGGAGATCACGCTCATGCCCCTGTGATGTAGGGCATCGGTCGAGCGATGGCGAGAAGGGCGCGGATGCCGTGCGGAGCCGGCAGCGGTGGCGGGGGCGCGCTGGGGATGCCCAGGCGCTCGCGGTACTGCTGGACGGCTCGGGCAAGGGTGGGGTTCAGTGGCGGGAGAAACCGTGGATCTCCCAGGGACAAATCGGTAGACTGCATTCGTCTCACCTCAGACGCATCGGGGTAGAGCACATGCCCCGTTGGCCGCTTCCGACTTCGGCTATCGGGGCACTTGTGTGTTCCAGTCGTGTGGCCTGGTGAGTCGCTTATGACCTTTGCGTGAATAGGGCGAAACGTCACTCCGTCCCCCAGGCCGGGAAGCCTTCTATGGCTGATCCACCTCAAACCTTGCCAACGGCACCGGCTCCAGGTCTATGATTACCGCTCAATCCGGTAAAAATTCTATGGCTAGCGGTAGAGTCGGGTATTCGGGCGGTTGGCTGGTGAAGACAGAAGATGGCGACGAGGCATCGAGGCGTCGCTTCGGTAAGTTGCTCAAGAAAACCCGAGGTCAGGCCGATCTCACACAGCAGCAACTGGCGGCGATGGCTATGGTCGCACAGAGCACGATCAGCGATTTGGAGCTAGGGAAAAAAGGGACACGGCGGGACCCGGTGGCACGTCTCGACAAGGTGCTTAACGCTCGTGGCGTGCTTGTGGACGCGTGGGATGCCGTCTTCTCCGGTGTCGGGATGACCGCATACTTCCGCGAGGCGGCCGAGGCAGAGCAGGCGGCCGTCAAGATTCGGGAGTACTCGCTGGGGCTGATACCTGGCTTGTTCCAGGTGGAGGAGTACGTCCGGGCGATCAGTGAACTGGCAGAGCCCGAAGCTCCTCCAGAGGTCATCGATCAGATCGTGAAGACCCGACAGCACCGGCAGCGCATCCTGGAGCGACCCCATCCGCCGACGATCACAGTGCTACTGGACGAGGTGGTCTTGCTGCGACGGTTTCGTGACCCACAGGTGATGGTGACGCAGATCGATCACCTCATCGAGCAGTCATACCGCCCGCGCACGAACATCCAGATAGTGCCGATCGATGCCGAGGGACATGCAGGTCTGGGCGGGTCGTTTACGCTGATGGAAGTACCCGATTCCGGTGCTTTCGTCTATGTCGAGAGTCAGCAAACGGGGGTATCGCTCAAGCAGCCGACGGTTGTGGCAAGCTACGACCGGACGTTCGCGGATCTGAGGAGCGCTGCGCTGCCGGTACCGGCGTCACGATCCAAGATGGAAGAGATTCGAGGCAGCATCACATGATGACCGAAGGTTGGAAGAAGTCGTCGTACAGCAACGGCAGCGGCGGCCACTGCGTGGAGACCCGGCGGGACGACGCTGCTGTCCTGGTCCGCGACACCCAGAACCGCGACTTGGGCCATTTGTCGACCCCGGCTCCTGAGTGGCTGGCCTTGGTCAGTGCTCTGCACACGTAGGCCCCGATCCATAGCGGAGCCACGGGTGATTGCGCATCCCGTCCGTCTGAGTCCGTCCCTCGCCGACCGGCGACACCGTGTCCCACGGACAACAATCCCGCGACCCGCTCAACGCTTGCCAAGTCCGGAGGGCCCCGGCCCCGGACCGCGGCCTCGGCAGCGCGCAGTGGATAGGCCCCGCTGGGGTCGTGCGCCAGGTCGCCGGACGGCCCGGCGACCGTGTACGCGACGAGTTCCGCGACGTCCCCACGCGCGTGGGCGGGTGACCCGCGCGGAGCGGTCGCGCGTGCACGACCGCGAAGGCGAGTGGCCCCCGGCGGATCGTTCCGCCGGGGGCCACTCGCGCTTCCGACACTATCGAAACTTTCGAAATATATCTCGAAAACAGGGATTGACTTCCGGCGCGCCATCCCTCAGATTCAACGGCAAGGGCGACGACGCCCCGACTTGTTAGCGCTAACACCCCCCGAGCGCCGGAGGTAGAACCATGTCCACGTTGAGCAGGTCCCCGATCGCGCCGCCCCCGCCGTGGCCAGGACGGCTCCTTCGTGCCGTCATCGCCTGCGTGATCGCCCTGGCGGTCGGCGGCGCCGGTTCCGCGCTGCTGCCGACGCCCGCCACGGCGGCGACCGTCGACACCGACGCCTGGTACGTGCTGGTGAACCGCGGCAGCGGCAAGGCCCTGGACGTGTACAACCGGGCCACCCATGACGGGGCGCGGATCACCCAGTGGTCCCGCAACGACCAGCACCAGCAGCAGTGGCGGTTCGTCGACTCCGGCGACGGCCACTACCGGTTGCAGTCACGCCACTCGGACAAGGTGCTGGACGTCCACAACTGGTCGACCGCCAACGGCGCGGGCATCGTCCAGTGGACCGACCACGACCAGGCCAACCAGCAGTTCCGGTTGGAGGACTCACCCGGCGGCCATGTGCGGCTGGTCAACCGGCACAGCGGCAAGGCCGTGGAGGTCCAGGGCGGCTCGAACGCCGACGGTGCGAACGTCGTGCAGTACGACGACTGGGGCGGCGACAACCAGCAGTGGCGGCTCGTGCGCGTCGACGGCGAGGGACCGGGCGACACGTGCGCCCTTCCGTCGAGCTACGACTGGACGTCGACCGGCCCGCTGGCGCAGCCGGACCCCGGGTGGGTCTCGCTCAAGGACTTCACCCACGCCCCCTACGACGGCGGGCACCTCGTCTACGGCACGACCCATGACACGGGAGACTCCTGGGGCTCGATGAACTTCGACGTCTTCGACGACTGGTCCGGCATGTCCTCGGCCGATCAGAACCCGATGCCCTTCTCCGCCGTCGCGCCGTCGCTGTTCTACTTCGCCCCCGGAGACGTCTGGGTGCTCGCCTACCAGTGGGGCGGGCCCGCCTTCTCCTACCGGACCTCGACCGACCCCGCCGACGTCAACAGCTGGTCGGCGCCGCGAACGCTCTTCGACGGAAGCATCACCGACTCCGGCACCGGACCCATCGATCAGGCGCTCATCGGCGACGACACGGACATGTACCTGTTCTTCGCCGGAGACAACGGCAGGATCTACCGGGCGAGCATGCCCATCGGTGACTTCCCGGGCAGCTTCGGCTCGACCTCGACCACCATCATGTCCGACACCACCAACAACCTGTTCGAAGCGGTTCAGGTCTACCGGGTCCAGGGCCAGGACCAGTACCTCATGATCGTCGAGGCGATCGGGGCGCAGGGCGACCGGTACTTCCGCTCGTTCACGGCCTCCAGCCTGGACGGCACCTGGACGCCGCAGGCCGCCACCGAGAGCGACCCCTTCGCCGGCCTGGCCAACAGCGGCGCCACGTGGACCGACGACATCAGTCACGGCGAGCTGATCCGCACCGACCCCGACCAGACCATGACCGTCGACCCCTGCGACATGCGGTTCCTCTACCAGGGACGCGACCCCGGCTCCGACGGCACCGACTACGGCCACCTGCCCTACCGTCCCGGCCTGCTGACCCTCCAGCGCTGACGGGCAGTGCCGGATCCCGGGTCCGGCACGGTCGGCGGTGACGTCGCGGGCCCATGGACCCGGGACGAGCACCGTCCGTTGAACACCGGGGGCGTGTCCCGTGGGATCCCCACGGGACACGCCCCCGGGCACGGGACCGGCCGCCCGGAGCGGGGGCGCGGGCGGCCGGTGGCTGGTGGATCCGTGGGGTCAGCCGGTGAGGAGGGTCAGGTTCCACTGCTCCAGGATCGGGTTGACCGGCTGGAAGTAGGTGGTTCCGCCCCAGGTGCAGTTGCCGGAGCCGCCGGAGGTCACGCCCTGGGCCTCGGTGCCCGTCACCCAGGAGCCGCCGGAGTCGCCGCCCTCGGCGCACGCGGTGGTGCGGGTGAGGCCGTTGACGACGTCACCGCCGTAGTTGACGCTCTGGTCCTTGGCCTCGATCGTGCCGCAGTGCCAACCGGTGGTCTGTCCCGACCGGCAGACCGCGCCGCCGACCGGGGTCTCCTGGGAACCGGTGACCGTCACGGCGCCGCCATTGTGGTCGTCGACCAGCGGAGTCGCGGTGTGGCCCGCGCCCGAGCGCACCCAGGCCGCGTCCTGGCCGGGGAAGACCGACTCGGCGACCGTGCCGAGCTGGTCCGGTCCGCCCACCTGGAGCCAGGTGGACGATCCCGCCGCCCCGCAGTGCCCGGCGGTGACGTAGCCGCCCACGACGCCGAAGCCGACGGAGCAGACGAACCAGTCGGAACCCTGCTGGAAGTAGTACGGGCTGCCGCCGACGATGTCGGCGTAGGTGCGGGGCTCCTCCGTGCCCTCCTCGACGGTGAAGGTGTCCACGTCCAGGCCCGCCTCGGCGGCCAGCGCCTCGGCGTCCCCGGCCGCGCCCTCGGCGGCCTCGATGACGACGGTGTCCAGTTCGGGGTCGGCGTACCAGCCGTGGACGCCGTCGGACGCGGCCTCCTCGGCGCCGTTGAGCGCCTCGACGGCCGCCTCCAGCTCGGACTCGCCGTGCTCGACGTGCTCGGGAACGGCGCCGGCCTCGCGGACGGCCTCGCCCGAGGACGGGTCCGTGACGCGGACGGTGAGCGCACGGGTCTCGGTGTCGAAGACGGCGCCGCCGAAGTCGGCGCCGAGCTCCTCACGCAGGTCGGCCTCCAGCTCGGCGGCCTCGGCCTGGGCGTCGAGGAGGTCGGTGACACCGGCCTCGCTGAGGCCGAACTCCTCCTGCATGGCGGCGATCTGCTCGGGGTCGAGCGCGGGGGTGGCGGAGGGGTCGGCCGATGCCGCGGTGACGGGGGCCAGGACCAGTCCGGAGGCGAGTGCGGCGGTGGCCGCGAGTCGCCCGAGAGGGGAAATCGACAACGTCTGCCCTTTCTAGCGGGGGTGACAAAGCAGAGGGCACACACGTACCCCAGGGGGACGGCTCCTGGGTTGTGGGGACCCTGAGCCATCTTTCGCCCACACGGTGTGAACGTCGAGCAAAAGTAAAGGATCTGTCCGTAGGGGGGCAATAGCCGAACACTCTCCGCGTTCGGCGCGATTCGCCACGGACTCCGACGTGGGTTCACCACGGAGCGGTACCGCGCGACTCCTTTACGCCCGGGTAACAAGACGAGAGACGCTCGCGGCCGCGCGTCGCGTCTAGCACGGAGCCGGGCATGGCGAAAGGGATACATGCTGGCCGGAAGCGGCCATTAGTCATCACATACCGTCACTGCCCAGGTGGGATCGGCGAGCCCGTCCGAACGCCTCCCGCACATGACACGACCGCCCCGCCCTCCGGGGAGGACGGGGCGGTCGCCGTGGGTCCGAAGCGGCGAGTGGGAGGCACGCCCGACGGGCCAGTTCGACTCAGTGGAGCAGCTTGAGACCGACCAGGCCGCCGACGACGAGCATCAGGCACAGCATCTTGGCGAGGCTGAAGCCCTCACCCAGGAAGAGCATGCCCACCAGCGCGGTACCGACCACGCCGACGCCGACCCACACCGCGTATCCGGTGCCGACCGGGATGGTGCGCAGCGCGTAGGCGAGTCCGCCCATGCTCAAGGCGAGCGAGACACCGAAGACCACCGACGGCCACAGGCGCGTGAATCCGCGGCTCGCGTCGAGCGAGACGGCCCAGACGGCTTCCAACAGACCGGAGACGATCAGGACGAGCCATGCCATGGGAATCGGACCTCCGCCGACGTAGGTGCACGTACGCGCCGTCTTGTCCTACCGGGTACGGCGCACCTCGTCCGGGGTCGCGTGAGCGCCCTCCGCCCCGGGCCGTCGGGCCCCTGGGGCGGTCCGGCTCCGCGGCCGGTCGTACGCTACAACGCCCCGATCCCCCGGGGCGTTCCGGGGCGACGCGGTCAGACGGATCACCACGGGACACCGCTCGCCGACCGTTCACCGCACCACGTGACCGTTCGCCGCGCGCTGGGCGACCACTCGGCGACATCAGTCCGCGTTCGGCGCGCGTGCCCGCGCACCCCCTCCACGCGGCGAGTGTCGCTCCTTACAGTTCCGAGTAACGCAGGTCACATCACCGAAACGCCCACGAAATCACCCTCTCCGCCAATCCCCCCGGAGGATTCGCACCATGACGACCGACAGCAAGAACCAGGGATCGGACCCGCCGGGTCCGGACCAGGACGTCAACCCGGCCTACCTGGCGATGCACAGCGACCCGCGCTTTCTCGCGCTGAAGCGGAGCCTCTACTCGTTCATCTTCCCGATGAGCATCGCCTTCCTGGCGTGGTACCTGCTCTACGTGCTGATGTCCGCGTTCGGTCGCGACTTCATGGGCACCGTCCTCTTCGGCAGCACCAACGTCGCACTGGTCTTCGGCGTCCTCCAGTTCGTGTCCACCTTCGGGATCGCCATCCTCTACACGCGCTACGCCCGCAAGAAGCTGGACGCCCAGGCGACCGAGCTCCGCGACGAGCTCGTCAAGGGTGACGCCCGCCAGAAGAACCAGGAGGGCACCCGATGATGCTCGCACAGGAGGCCGTCAACGAGAGCGGCCGTCTGGTCACCCTCGTCCTCTTCGGCCTGATGGTCGCGGCGACCCTCGGCATCACCGTCTGGGCAAGCCGCCGCAGCTACTCCGCCGCCGACTTCCACTCCGGTGGCCGCGGGTTCTCCCCGCTCCAGAACGGCCTGGCCATCGGCAGTGACTACATGTCCGCCGCGTCGTTCCTCGGCATCGCCGGACTCATCGCCCTGGCCGGCTACGACGGCTTCCTCTACTCCATCGGATTCCTGGTGGCGTGGCTGGTCGCCCTGCTGCTCGTCGCCGAGCTGCTGCGCAACTCCGGCCGCTACACCATGGGCGACGTGCTGTCCTACCGGATGCAGCAGCGCCCGGTCCGCACCGCCGCCGCGGTCTCCACGCTGACCGTGTCGATCTTCTACCTGCTCGCGCAGATGGTCGGCGCCGGCGCGCTCATCGCCCTGCTCCTGGGCATCCAGGAGGGCCAGACCTTCCTGGGCATGGACGCCGCCACCGCCAAGATCGTCGGCATCGTGGTCGTCGGACTGCTGATGACCGTCTACGTCACCATCGGCGGCATGAAGGGCACCACCTGGGTGCAGATCGTCAAGGCCGTCATCCTGATGTCGGGCGCGGCGCTGCTGACGGTGCTCACCCTGTCCCTGTACGGCTTCAACCTCGGCGCGCTCATGAGCGACGCCGCCGACGCCAGCGGCCAGGGCGCGGCCTTCCTGGAGCCCGGCCTGCGCTACGGCGTCGAGGTCGCCGGCGACCCCGTGCAGACCATGTGGAACAAGCTGGACATGGTCAGCCTCAGCATGGCGCTGGTCCTGGGCACCGCGGGCCTGCCGCACATCCTCATCCGCTTCTACACGGTTCCGGACTCCCAGAGCGCCCGGAAGTCGGTCAACTGGGGCATCGGCCTCATCGGCACCTTCTACCTGATGACGCTGGTGCTGGGCTTCGGCGCCGCGGCCCTGGTGGGACGCGAGGCCATCACCGCCCAGAACGCGGCGGGCAACACGGCCGCACCGCAGCTGGCGGAGACGGTCGGACAGGCGGTCGGCGGCAACCTCGCCGGATCGGTCCTGCTCGCCCTGATCGCCTCGGCCGCCTTCGCGGCCATCCTGTCCACGGTGGCCGGCCTGGTCATCGCGTCCTCGTCCTCCCTCGCGCACGACTTCTACAACTCCGTCCTGCGCAAGGGCAAGGCTCCCGGACGCGAGGAGGTCCGGGTCGCCAAGCTCTCCGCCCTGGGCATCGGCGCGGTCTCCATCGTCCTGGCGATCTTCGCGCAGAGCCTCAACGTGGCCTTCCTGGTCGCGCTGGCCTTCGCGATCGCCGCCTCGGCCAACCTGCCGACCCTGCTGCTCAGCCTCTTCTGGAAGCGGTTCAACACGGCCGGTGCCGTGGCCGGTATCTACGGTGGTCTGATCAGCGCCGTCGGCCTGGTGTTCTTCTCGCCGGTCGTGTCCGGCCGGGAGACGGCGCTCATCCCGGGCGCCGACTTCGCCTGGTTCCCGATGCCGAACCCGGCCCTGGTGTCGGTGCCGCTCGGTCTGCTCTGCGCGGTCGTCGGAACGTTCATGTCCAAGGAGCGCGACTTCGACAAGTTCGCGATGCTCCAGGTCCGGGCGCTCACCGGCGCCGGCGCGGAGAAGGCCTCCGACCACTAGGCCATGTGGGGGACCGGGTCGGCCATGGGGGCCGATCACTCCAACCGGGAGTCCACTCCGCTCCCGGGCGGCCCTCCCCGGTCCTCTCTCCAACGGGCCCATCGCTCCCTCCCGGGCGGTGGGCCCGCCCCATGCCCGGCCTCCCCCGGCTCCGCCCCTCCTCCGTCGCCCCGCCCATCGGAAGGACGGCACAGCAACGTGAGCGACGACACATCTGACTGGGATATGGTCGTTCTGTGTCATATCGGTGGCTGTCGTGGAAGCTCCCCTTCCGACGGCGCCCGGCGTCGGCCCCATTGGCGAGCGTCGAGTTGATGCGCCAGGTACACGCCCTGGGCGTCGATCTCCAGGACGGACTGCACGGCAGGGGGGTGCCTGCCGCGGCCCGTCGGCTCCGGCAGCTGCTCGGCGCCGACTGCGCGATCCTGGCCGACCTCGACGGGCCTGTGGCCTCGCACGGCCCGTCCCCCTCCTCCGACGAGGTCGAGAGCCTGCTCGCCCAGGTGTTCGAGTACGGCGCCAGCGCCCGCACCCGCCTCCCGGACGGCGGCGCGGTGTGCGCGGTGCCACTGAACGTGGCCGACGAGATCGCCGGCGCCCTGGTGGCCTCCGGCCGCCCCGCGGAGGCCGACGTCGAGGCGGCGGCCTCCCTGGTGTCGGACTGTCTGGACCACGCCGCGCTGCGCCGCACCCGCGACCGCATCGCCGCCGCGGACCTGCGCACCCTGCGCGCCCAGATCTCCCCGCACTTCGTGCACAACGCGCTCGCGGTCATCGCCGCCCTGGTGCGCACCGACCCGGACCGCGCCCGACAACTGCTGTCGGACTTCGCCGACTACCTGCGCTACGGGTTCGCCGAACGCGGCGACTACGCGACGGTCGCCGACGAGCTGGAGGCCACACAGACCTACCTCGAACTCCAGCGGGCCCGTTTCCAGGACCGGCTGGACATCACCGTGCGGATGGCGCCGGAGGTCCTGCCGGTGGCGATCCCGTTCCTGGTCGTCCAGCCGATCGTGGAGAACGCGATCCGGCACGGCCTGGAGCGCAAGGAGGGCGCCGGGCACATCAGTGTGTCCGGGTTCGGCGAGGGGCCGCTGTGCGTCATCGAGATCGAGGACGACGGCATCGGCATGCACCCGGACCTCGCCCGGTCCCTGCTGGCGGGCACCGGACCGGAGTCGCGCAGCGTGGGTCTGGCCAACGTCGACCAGCGGCTGCGCACGGTCTACGGTCCCGAGTACGGTCTGGTGATCGAGACCGCGCTGGGAGAAGGGACGAAGGTGACCGTGCGCGTACCGAGGTTCACCCGGGGGGTGGTGGCGCAGTGAAGCCCGAGCTCAAGGTGCTGGTGGTCGAGGACGAGGCGTCGACCCGCCAGGAGATGGCGGCCCTGCTCGGCGACATGCCGGAGGTCGCCGAGGTCCTCGTCGCCGACAACGGCGCGAGCGCGGTACGGCTGCTGGGCACGACGACCATCGACGCGGCGTTCCTGGACATCCTCATGCCCGGCCTGGACGGCATGGACGTGGCGCGCGTGCTCAGCGTGCTGTCGGAGCCGCCCTCGATCGTGTTCGTCACCGCCTCCGAGGCCCACGCCGTGGAGGCGTTCGGGATCGGTGCCGTGGACTACCTGCTCAAACCGATCCGTCCCGAGCGGCTGGCCGAGGCGGTCGGCCGGATCGCCCAGCTGCGGAGCGCGGGCGGGACCGCCCCGCCCGCCGAGGACCTGCACGTGGTGCAGATCGACACCGGGCGCCGCACGGTGTTCGTCAAGCGCGACGACGTGCAGTTCGTGGAGGCCCAGGGCGACTACGTGCGGCTGCACACGGCCGACGGCGGCCACCTGATCCGCCTGTCGCTGTCCTACCTGGAGGAGGTGTGGGCGTCGGCGGGGTTCGTGCGGGTGCACCGCGGCTACCTCATCGCGATCCCGTGGGTGCGCGACCTGCGGGTCACCTCGTCCTCGGGCCTGGTCGCCGGGACCCCGGCCGGTGACGTGCCGGTGAGCCGCAGGCACGGGCGCCACCTGCGCGCCCAGCTGCTGGAGGCCGCCCGCCGCGACCAGTTGGGCGGCCGGGCCGCCACCACCCAGGGCGCAGCGGCACGGCCCCGGGACGGTGAGCCGGACCAGCAGCCACGGCAGGCGCCATGAGCCCTCGCCGCGAGAAGCTGACCAGCCCGCAGACCCGTATCGCGCTGGCGCGGGGCAACCGGCCCGCGCAGCACCTGCTGCCGATCCCGGAGCCCGTTGACACCGAGGCGGCGCGGCGGCTGTTCCGTGTCCAGCGGCGGACGGCCCTGCGCACGGTGGTGCTGCTGTCGGTCCTGCTGTTCGGGATGAGCGGCGCCTTCGCGGCGGCGCCGCAGCTGAGCGAGATCCGGTGGGCGGGCGTCCCGCTGTCCTGGCTGCTGCTGACGGTGGCGGTGTACCCCGCCCTGTTCTTCCTGGGCCTGTGGCACGTCCGCTCGGCCGAGCGCGCGGAGGATCGCGCCGAGGCGATCGCCGACAGGACCCGCCGTGACTCGGACGACTACCGGGACTCGGGAGACCGCCGGGGTCCGGGGTACCACCGGGCGCGAGGCACTCCCTGGGACGACCGAGACCCCAGTGGCCCCCGGGACTCGGGCGCCCGACCGGATGCAGGGAACCCCCGAGACTCGGGCGACGGCCGGGACGACCGCGGGGGGCGGACGTGACCGCCGTCCTGGCCATCGGCCTCGTCCTGGCGACGAGCCTGATCGTCGGGGTGTACGGAGTGCGCGCGGCCCGGTCCACGTCGGACTTCCTGGTCGCGTCGCGCCGGGTGTCCCCGACGTGGAACGCGATGGCCATCGCGGGCGAATACCTGTCGGCGGCCTCGATCCTGGGGCTGGCCGGGCTCCTGCTCAAGAACGGGCTCGGCACCATGTGGTACGCGGTGGGCTTCACCGCGGGCTACGTCGCGGTGGTCGCCCTGGTGGCCGGACCGATGCGCCGGTCGGGGGCGTTCACCGTGCCCGACTTCGCCGAGTACCGCCTGGGCGCGCCCCGCCTGCGCAAGCTCTGCGGCCTCGTGGTGCTGGTGATCATGCTGTTGTACCTGGTGCCACAGTTCAAGGGCGCCGGCGTGGTGCTGAGCCTGGTCAGCGGCACCCCCTACTGGGTCGGCGTGGTCCTGGCCGGGCTCGTGGTGAGCGGTTCGATCGCGGCGGGCGGCATGCGCTCGGCGACCTACGTGCAGGCCTTCCACTACGTCGTGAAGCTGGCCTTCATCGGCGGCCCCGCGCTCTTCCTGGTCGTGACGGCGGGAGTCGAGACCCGGGCCGAGGCCCTGCACCCGGAGTGGGGCACGCACTTCCCCGACACCACACCGGTCGAGTTCACCGTGGGGACCCGGTTCGCCCTCGACGAGCCGGTGGAGGTGACCGAGCGGGACGGTGGGACGCTCGAACTGGCCGAGGGCGAGCACACGGTCCCCGCCGGAACGGAGTACGTCTTTCCCGAGGGCGCGGCCGTGCCCGAGCCCGAGGGTCTGCCGGAACTGGGCGGGCGGGCCTGGAGCACGCCGCTGCTGCACGTGGGCGGCTACCCGCTGTTCGAGACCTGGTCGACGCTGTTGGCGATCACCGCGGGCTGTATGGGCCTGCCGCACGTCATCATGCGCTTCCACACGAGTCCCACCGCCCGGATCGCCCGCCGGGTCGCGGTGGGCGTCATCGCGCTGCTCGGCCTGTTCTACGTGTTCCCCGCCGTGTACGGGCTCCTCGGCCGGGTGCTGACACCGCACCTGGTCCTGTTCCAGGGCACCGACACGGTGGCGGTGGTCCTCCCGGCCCAGGCCGTGCCGGGGTCGGTCGGCACGGTCCTGACCGCGCTGGTGGCGGCGGGGGCGTTCGGCGCGTTCCTGTCGACCTCGTCCGGCCTGTTGCTGGCGCTCGCGGGCGGCCTGTCGCACGACCTGTTCCAGGGCAGCGTGCCCCGCCTGCGCCTGGCGGTCGCGGTGGGCGCGTGCGTGGCGGTGCTGTTGGCCCTGCCCGCGCAGCGCATCGACATCAACGTGCTGGTGGTGTGGGCGTTCACCGTGGCCGCGTCGACGTTCTGCCCGCTGCTCGTGCTGGGGATCTGGTGGCGTCGGCTCACCCTGCCCGGTGCGGCGGCGGGACTGACGGTCGGCGCGGTGACCGCGACCGGCGCGGTCGGCTGGTCGATCCTGCTGCCGACCCCCGGCGGCTGGGGCTCTGTGCTGCTGGCGCAGCCCGCCGCCTGGACGATTCCCCTGGCGTTCGCGACGATGATGACGGTGTCGTGGCTGACCCGCCCACCGGACTGGGCCGAACACGCGGTCCTGCGCCTGCACTCTCCCTGAGATTCGGTTCCACCTGCGCGGAACGTCCCCGACGCGACGCATCGAACACGTACGATCACCGTGTGACTACCTCCCTCGACCGCCGGTCCCCTGTCACCGCGCTGTCCTGTCTGCTGTCCGCCGGGCTGCTCGTCCTCGCCTGCGGTGCCGCACCCGCGTTCGCCCAGAGGGGCGCCCCCGCCGTCGACGTCGGTCCGTCGGGAGTGAACGTGGACGACGGCACGGGCCGGGTGGACGTCGGTCCCGGCGGTGTGCGCGTGGACGCCCCGGACGCGCACGTCGACGTCACACCCGAGTACGTCCTGGTCTGCGCGGGCGGCGTGCGGGTGGTCGTGCACGCGGGGCAGGCACCGGCCTGCCCGGCGCCGCCGCCTGAACCCGCGCCTCCGGCTCCGCCGCCCGAACCGGAGCCCGAGCCGGAGCCCGAGCCCGAGCCCGAGCCGGAACCCGAGCCTGAGCCCGTCATCCCGGGGGAGCCACCGCCGCCGCCCGGACGGGAGGCGCCCCCGGCGGCCCCCGTCGATCCGGCGGAGGTGCTGCCGCCCGTGCCAGAGCCCGACACCGTGCCCGGGGCGGCGCCGGAACCCGGCGCCGAGGCGGCCCCCGAGGAGGGACCGGAACAGGAGACGGAACCGGCCGCCGAGCCGACCCCCGGGCCCGCGGAGCCCGCGGCCGACGTCCAGGAACTGCTCGTGGACACCGCCGCGCCCGCCCAGGCGCAGTCGCCGGGCGCGTTCACTCCGATGCGCACGATGGTGGTCGTCACGATCGTCGCCGTCGGGGCCGCCTGCGGCGCCGGGCGTGCCGCCGCCGCCCGCGCCTCCCGCTAGGGCGTGTAGGGCGCCCGCCCGTCCCGCGCCACGGCGGGACGGGCGGGCCCGGCCTACCTGGACTCCAGGGCGAGGTCGGCCCGGTCGAAGCCCGCGATCGCCTCCTCCAGACCGCCCGCGTCGTTGGCCAGCACACCCGTGTAGGGCGTGCCCAGCGCGAAGAGGAGCGCGATCGTGGCGAACACGAACGCCAGGTTCACCGACGCCCAGAAGTAGGCCACCCGGGCGCCCTGCTTGATCATCGCGAACGGCAGCACCGCGACCACCACGGCGGTCACGACCGCGATCACCGTCAGGAGCGTCGGGATCTGGTCGCCCGCGGCGTTGGCCCGCTGCCCCCGGGCGTCACTGAGCTCGGTGATCTCCTGGCGCGCGGTCAGGCGGTCCAGTCCGTCGCCGGTGTCGGAGACCGACAGACCCCGCACCGACGCCGCCAGGGCCGCGAGGTCGTTGTCGCCCTTGCCGCTCAGCTCGCCGCGGGCCTCCATCCGCGGCCAGTCGTCCTCGACCACCGTGGTGAGGTAGGTGCGCAGGTGGTCGCGCACGGCGTCGCCCTCCTCCTCGGGGAAGGCGGTACTGCTCCAGTAGAGCTCCTGGGCGGCCGCGGCCTCGGCGGCCATGCCGTCCTCGGCCGCCTTGTAGTCCTCCCAGCCGATCACCACGGCCATCGCCGCCGCCACGAGGTACAGCGACAGCACACAGGGCGCGATGATGATGCCGACCGCTCCCCCGGAGAAGTCGTCGGCGATCCGGAAGCTCCGGGCGGCCAGGACGGCGCCGCCGACCATGACGGCCAGGACGGCGAGAATGACGAACAGCGTCAGCATGGTGTTCCCAGGGGGTCGTGGCACAGGTCGGGAACATCAGTAGCACGGAACGGGGCGGCGTTTCCGGGGAAAGACCAAAACGACACCGGAAACGGCGCGCACCCCTCTTCGACTTTTCGTACATGTCCTGACCTGCCCGGACACAAGGCCGCACGAAATCGCGCCCATGACGCTCCCGCCCCTTAGCCTCCGGGTATGGACGACGCGATCGACGCCAGCCGTGTCGTCACCCCGGACGCACTGGCGTTCTTCCACCACTACGTGATCGGCCCGGGGTACGCGGAGATCCATCCCGACGGCCCGGATCCCGAGGACCACTTGCTGGACGACCTCCGCCGCCTCGGACTCGTCTGACCGGCACCTCCACGTCCGACCGGAGCCGTCACGTCCAGCCGGTGCCGTCACGGCCCCTCCCCCGGTGTGCGCCGCCTACCGCGCGTCGGAGGGGCGCCCACGGTCCGGGACTGGGCCGACTCGGTGTCCTCGACCGAGCGCGGATCACACGCCTGGAAGGCGACATGCCCCCGCGCACACGTGCGCTCCTGTTGGAGGTAGACGATCTCGGCGTTGAGCGGTCTGCGCCGGGGGTCGGGCGGGCCGATCTCCGAGAGCGTGAGCCGCACGGTCACCGGCAGCCAGAACAGGGGCCGCTGGAACTCGAATCCGAAGCCGTACAGGACGGGTTGGAGCGGCGGGTGGTCGCGCTCGGCCGGATAGAGCTCCCTGGCCGCCCAGGTGAGCCCCTGCAGGGCCGCCTCGACGAGGAGTTGGCCGGGCAGTCGTCGGCCCCGCGCGGCGTGGTCGCGCATGATGCGGTTGCCCTCCGCGATGGCGAGCGCGAACTCGACCGTCCCGTGGTCGGCACTGGGCGCGGCCACGACCACGTCCTCCTGGGCGGACACGGAGACCTCGGCCCGCGCGACGGGCTGGGGCGGCGGTGCGGCCAGGGTGACCGAGCCGACCAGGCCCGCCCCGGCGATCCGGTCGGCGAGGTGGTCCCAGTCGAGTGGGCCCACGCCGAGCGAGGGGACGAGGCGCACGCGCCGGAGTTCTCCGACGGAAAGGGCGTGGTGCACGTCCCCGAGCGTGCGCGCCTCGGGGTGGGGACGGGCGGCGGGGCAGGTGTCCCCGACCACCCACAGGGCGTCAGACAATCGAACCTCCCAGCCCGGACCCGGCCGTCACACCGAGAGGGACAACGGCACGGGAAACGCCATTCGGGCACCCGAAGTGGGCGGATGATCCGGGTGCGGTGGGCGGGTTTACGAATCCGGGACCGGCTCCCGGCCGCAGGGCGGGACCGCGAAGCGGAGAACGGCGGACAGCGGCTGTGACGTGGTCTTCCATGAACTCCACCAAGGTCAGAGGGGAGTACATCCGGGGTGGACGGCCGCTCCTCCCGCGGACTTCTTCATTTCCGATATTCCCCGGAGGACAAGACACAAACGACATCGTCACTGTAAGTTAGATATCATTATGCGAACACCCGGCGAACGCGGTCGGAATTTTCCCTAGAGAAAAGCAGGAGTACGCCATTTCCGCAGTTCGCGGCGGTGTGCCCGGCGAATGTTTCGCATTCAACTTCCGCCGGGCGCACTCCTCTGCAGAGAGAACCGGGAAAGGACGGCCCCGCACGCCCTCCGCGACCTCCGCGACCTCCGCGCGCGCCGAGCCGCCGCGCCCGCCGGGCCGCGGGTGGCATCGCGGGCGCAGGCGCCGCACCGCTCCCCGTGGCGCCGAACCCCCGGTGGGCCGCGGGCCCACCGCCGCTGACCGGTCCGTGCGTGCTCCCCACCCGCGCGGCCCCTCGTACGCGCGGGCGGGGAGGAATGGGAGGAGCCGGGCACAGGGCCGACTCAGGTGCGGCACAGGGCCGACCCGGATTCGGCGCAGGTCCGGCTCGGGTTTCGGACGCAGGTCCGGTCCAGATTCGGGCACGGGGCCGACTCGGGTTCGGGCGCGGGTCCGGTCCAGGTTCGGGCGCACGACCGGTTCAGGGCCGAAGGGTCGCGATCAGCCGGCCGATGTCGGCCGCCTCGGTCTCCGCCCCGATGCTGAGCGCCAGCTCGCGCACTGCCTCCAGCGCGGACAGCGCCTCGGCCAGGACGCCGCCGCGCGCGACCAGATCGAGCACCTGGTCGCGCGGGTGGCCGACACCGCCGTCCGCCGTCGGCACCGATGGCACCTTCCCGGCCTGCGCCCACAGGGCCACGGTCACCGGCCGGACGCGGAGCAGGTCGGCCACCTCCCGGGTGGTCAGCAGGTCGCGCCCCCGACGAACCGTCCGGGGCCGGAGCCGTTCGGCGGCGGTCACGCGTCCCCCTCACCCGACCGGCGCGCGCACCCGGCCCCCGGCACACCGCGACGCCCCTCCACCCGGAGCACAGTTTCCACGCGAACCTCCCTGTGTTCGTCGATGGACACCACACTGGCCGATTCTGGGCCCGCGTACCACGAACATCACCAAAGAGTCACAGTTGGTCGTTATCTGAGGTATGCGGTGGCCGTGTCGTCTTGCATTGGCGCTATTGGCGATGTCACGGAGTTGGAGTGCGCTACGTGGAGCGAGAGACCAAACCCGCCTGGCGGCGGCTGGGCAGGGAGATCGTGGCCGCCCGCAGGCGAGCGCGCAAGACGCAGGGACAGGTGGCGCGGGAGCTGGGCGTGGTGCAGTCGACCGTCTCGGCCTGGGAGCGCGGGACGCGGGGGCTCCAGGAGCAGCAGGCCGCTGAGCTGGACGAGCTCTTCGGCACCTCCGGTGTCGTGCTGCGCGCGTGGGGGCGGGCCAACTCGCCCGAGGTACTACCGGAGTCCTATGAGGAGGTCGAGCAGCTTGAGGCCAATGTGACCGAGCTGCGCGAGTACCAGCCGCTGGTCTTCCCCGGCCTGGTCCAGACCAAGGAGTACACCCGGGCGCTGCTCCTGGACACCGGTCCCTGGCGGTCGGCGAAGGAGATCGACCAGATGGTCGAGGCCCGGGCCAAGCGCCGGCGCAACCTCGACAAGGACCCGGCCCCGGTCGTCTCGATCGTCGTCGAGGAGTACGTGCTCCGCCGCGTGGTCGGCGGCCGGCGCGACGTCCTGCGCGCCCAGCTCGACACCGTCCTCGCGCTGCTCGACGCGGGCCGCTTCCGGATGCAGGTGATCCCGGACGACGCCGACTGCCACCCGGGCGGCTCGGGTCCGTTCTGCGTCTACGCCTTCCCCGACCGGCCCATGGTCGCTTCCGCCGAACACATGAAGGGCGAGCAGTTCATGGATGACATGATGCAGGTGCAACACTGCGCCATGCTCTTCGGCATCCTGCAGTCCGAGGCGTTGTCACCCCGCTTGAGCCGGGATTTGATCAGGAAGGCCAAGGAAGAACTCGATGACCACACGTGAGCCCCGCTGGCACAAGAGCAGTTACAGCGCCCAGGAAGGCCGTTGCGTCGAGGTGGCCGAGGGATCGAGCGTTCTCGTCCGGGACACCGGACACCGCGCCCTCGGACACATCCCCTACCCCACCGACGCCTGGGCCGCGTTCCTGCTCAGCCTCACGACCCACCGGCCCTGACCTCGCGCCGAAGGCGGCCGGCCGGCTCCTCGGCCGGCCGCCGCCCCGTGTCCGCCGCGCCGTGAACCGGCCGGACCGGGGCCTTCGTCCCCTCGCCCCGACGCGGCCGCCGCCTCACCGGCCGTCCCGGCGATGGCCCGGACGTGCGCCGTTCCCCCAGACCCGGGGCGCGGACGCCGGTACGTGTGCCGCACGGTCAGCCGAGCAGGAAGCCGAGCCGCTCGTCGGCCCTGGCCGGTGCGATGTCGAGGATGGTCGCGGTGACGACGCCCTCGGCCACGAACGGATCGTCCTTCACCCTGGCCTCCAGCTCCTCTCGCGACTCTCCGTGAGTCACGACTGCGCCACCGCGCTCAGGCCTGAGCCCTCCGACCAACAAGAACACACCGTCATCGAACCCGCGCCTGATCCAGTCGCCGTGTCCGTCCATGAACTCCGCGGCCCGCGACCGCTTCTCGGTGAACTCCAGCAGTACGACGAACATCCGCTTCCTCTCGTCGGTCCCCGCACCCGGGTCAGCTCCGGACCGGGAACTCGTCGGCGCACGACCTCAGCCAGTCGTGCATCTGTTCCACCTCGCGTTTGACGAACGCCTCGTCGTCGAGGGCGGCGGCCAGCGTGGCCACGCCCTGGCTGCGAGCCAGGACGTGCATCGCCAGCTCGTCGGCGTTCTCCGTACGGCCCATCTGCGCGAACTGTTGCCGCAACCAGCTCCGGAAGAGCGTGAACAGCCGGTTGGCCCCGTTCCGCGCGGAGTGGTCGAGCTTGGTCAGCTCGGCGGACAGCGTGCCGACCGGGCAGCCGTAGCGGGAGATGTCGGCCAGGTTGACGATGAGGATGTCGATGAAGCTCCCGATCCGGTCCTCGGGACGCCTTCCCCGGCTCTCCCACTCCCGCAGCATCGACGCGGTATCGGCCAGGCGCAGCCCGATCACGGCGTCGAGGATCTCGTCCTTGGACTTGAAGTGGTGGTAGAAGTTCCCACGCGAGATCCGCACTGCCTCCGCGATGTCGGCGAACGACGTGTGTTCATAGCCCTGGCGGTAGAACAGGTCGTCGGCGGCCGCGATGATGCGGTCACGCGTGCTCGTACCGGGCACGGCCGCTCCTTCCCACGATCGACTGGGACGTGCGTCCGAGTCGAGATCCTAGGACGCACGTCCTAGTCCGGTCAAGGCAGTGGGGGGCGTGAACACCGACGACAGCGAGGCCCCGGAGCCGGTCGTGGAACGTACCGACGCACGTCCGGCGCCGCGCCCACGTCCGCCGAGGGCGAGCACTCCATTTCAGGCATCCCCCGCGTTCCCCGGAACCCTGCGCCAAGGCTGGGCCCCGCCAGCCACGGCGGTCAGGGCAGGTTCAGCCAGATCGCGACCGCGGGGACGTCGGACTGGTTGGAGATGCGGTGCGGCGTGGTCGAGGGATAGGAGATGGTGTCGCCCGGGCCGAGCCGATGGGTGTCGAAGCCGGTGTCCACGACCAGCTCGCCGCTGACCACCAGGCCGATCTCGTGGCCGCTGTGGCGCACGTACTCCGCGTTCTGACTGGAGAAGGCCCCCGGCGGATAGGTCGACTCGAAGTAGCTCATGCCCGGGACCTGCTCCGGCGTGAGCCGCCGGTAGCGCACTCCGTGGTGGAGTTCCAGCACGGCCGCGTCGTCGGCCCGCGTCACCGCCACGTGGTCGGACAGCACCCGCGAGGGCGGCGCCGCCGCCGATCCCTCCGCGACGGGCGGGCCGTTCCACCCGGGGCCGCCCCCAGTGGAGGCGGCCCCGCCCGGGACCGCCTCCTCCTCGCCCGCGAAGACCGCGGACATGGGTTCGCCCAGCTCGGACATGATCTGGTAAAGCCGCGTCACCGACGGGCGCATCTTGCCGCGTTCGATCTGGGACAGCGCGCTGGCACTGATGTCCAGCCTGTCGGCGAGCGCGCGCAGGGAGAGTCCGCGCGCGTTGCGCAGGGCGCGGATCCGACCGCCGATCCGTTGCTCGTCGGGGTCGGCGCCGGAGTGGTCTGTAGAGGGGCTCGTCATAGCGGTGTTAAGTCTACGTAGCGTCCCCGTGAAGTGATTGCTTTATGGATATTGAAGTTATAGCTTCACAAGCCTACGGTGTACCCGAGGAGTGATCCACGACACAGGACTCCCACGACAGGCCGGCCGCGTGCTCCCGACCGAGCGCCACGGCCCAGGCCCCGCAGCGCGGAAGGACGAGGATGCGCATCCTGCTGGTGAACGTCAACACCACCGACTCCGTCACCGAGGTGATCGCCGGACAGGCACGTTCGGTGGCCGCGCCCGGCACCGAGATCGTGCCGCTCACCCCCTTCTTCGGGCCGGAGTCCGTGGAGGGCAACTTCGAGAGCTACCTCTCCGCCGTCGCCGTGATGGACCGCGTCATCTCCTTCGACGGGCCCTACGACGCCGTCATCCAGGCCGGGTTCGGCGAACACGGCCGCGAGGGGCTCCAGGAGCTGTGCGACGTCCCCGTCGTCGACATCACCGAGGCCGCCGCGCACCTGGCCTGCCTCGTCGGCCGCCGCTACTCCGTGGTGACCAGCCTCGACCGCACCGTCCCGCAGATCCAGGACCGGCTGATGCTGGCCGGCCTCGACGGCCGCTGCGCCTCCGTCCGCTCCAGCGGTCTCGGCGTCCTGGACATCGAACGCGACCGCGCCGCCGCCACCGCCGCCATCGCCGCCCAGGCCGGAGCCGCCGTCCGGGAGGACGGCGCCGAGGTCGTCTGCCTCGGCTGTGCCGGCATGGCCGGGCTGGACGAGGCCGTCCGCGCCGCCACGGACGTCCCCGTCATCGACGGTGTCACCGCGGCGGTCCCCCTGGCCGAGTCCCTCGTCCGCCTCGGCCTGACCACCAGCAAGATCCGCACCTACGCCCGGCCCCGTCCCAAAGCCGTGACCGGCTGGCCGATCCGTCCCGGTGCCGTGCCGACGACACCCACATCCACCGCCCCCGAAACCACGGCCACCACAGCCACAGCCGAATCAACCACCGCAGCCTCGGCCGTCACGGCCGCCACCGCACCGTCCGCGCCCCCGCCCCGCCGGGGCGCCGCGCTCGACCTGCCCTGAGCAGAGCGAAGGAGTCATCCCCCCATGGAACAGCCGTCCGTTCCTCCGCGATCGGCCGACCGCCCGGCCGACCACCTCCTCGAAGAGTCGATCCTGCCCACCTGGCTGACCCAGCGCCCCATCGGGCTGTGGGGGTTCATCTGGATCTGGGTCGGCCTGGCCGTGGTCATCGTGACCTTCCAGTACGGCGCCAACGGCGTCGAGGGCGGAGTCACCCTGCCCGTGGTCATGGCCATCGTCCTCACCGCCACGATGACCCTCGCCGTCGTCATGACCCTCACCGCCGACATCGGCACCGAGCACGGCCTGTCCTTCGCCGTCTACCTGCGGGCACCGTTCGGCACCATCGGCACCCACCTGCCGTCCGTCTCGCGCGGGATCGTCGCCGCCTGCTGGTTCGGCATCCAGACCTACCTGGGCGCGCTGGCCATCAACGGGCTCGTGGAGTACTGGACCGGGTTCAGCTCGTGGCCGCTCTGGTACGCGGTGTTCCTGGTGGTCCAGGTGGTCAACGTGGCCCTGGGCATCAAGGCGATCGAGCGCCTGGCCGCCGTCGCCGCGCCCTGCATCCTGGCCATCTCCCTGTGGATGTACTTCACGCTCGACGGCATCGCCGAGCTGGAGGGCGCCAACATCTGGACGTTCGCGGGCAGCGGCGACACCTCGCTCGCGGCGCTGTTCATCGTCAACATGGCGGTGTGGGCGCCGGTCTCGGTCGACATCCCCAACATCACCCGGTTCGTGGCCGCGCCGTCCGGTGAGCGCCGCTTCCTGCGCCGCAACCGCAACATCCTCATCGCGCAGTTCATCGTGCTGCCGGTGATGCAGATGTGGATCGCGTTCATCGGCGCGGTCTCGGTCATCGTCACCGGGAACTGGAACCCCATCGACGTCATCCAGGGCGAGAGCACGGGCTTCGTGCTCGGGATCCTGCTCGTGATGATCGTGCTGGCCCAGTGGTCGACCAACACCGCGGCCAACGTCGTCCCGGCGGCGCTGAACTTCGTCAACGCCCTGGCCCCGTGGCTGTCCTACCGGTACGGCGTGGTCATGGCCGGCGTGGTGGCCACCGCCGTGATGCCGTGGCTGCTGCTGGACAACCTCTTCACGTTCCTCAGCTACTACGGCGGCTTCATCGCGGCGATCGCCGGGATCATGATCGCCGACTTCTACGTCATCCGGCGGCGCCGCCTGAACGTGCCGCACCTGTTCCGCTCCGACGGCCAGTACCGCTACGTCCGGGGCGTCAACCCGGCGGCCCTGATCGCCTGGGGCACGGCGTCCGCCGCCGCCCTCTTCGCCCTGGACTACGCCTACGTCATCGGCTTCCCGATCGCCTTCGCGGTCTACCTCGTGCTCATGCGGGTGTGGATCCTGCCGCGCTTCCCGCAGCGGGAGCTCTCGCCGTCCGGCCCGGACGACTTCCTGGCCACGAGCACCGGGCGCAGCTGGGTGCACGACCCCGGCACCGGCGGTTTCGACCTCGTGCCGACCGACGAACTGGCCGACCGCGCCACCGCGCGGGAGGACATCTGACCCCGCGCCACCCGGCGCGAGGCACCCGTCCCGCACCACCCTTCGCGGGCACATCCGCCCGCCCTCACCTCTCGCGGGCACATCCGCCCTCACCCTCCGCGGGCACATCCGCCCCGCCCCACCGATCCCTCCCCTCCACTGGAGCACCGCCATGAAACCCGACACCGCCCCGCGGGAGCCGCTGCCCGCCGAGTCCCTGGACGTCCATGACCCGGACCCGTCCCTGTACAACGACGACCTGGCCCCCCTGCCCGCGGCGAAGCGGGGGTGGGGCGCCTTCGAGATCTTCAACGTCTGGTCCAACGACATCCAGAGCCTGTTCGGCTACACGCTGGCGGCCACCCTGTTCATCTCCTACGGGCTGAACGGGTGGTCGGTGTTCGCGGCGATCGTGCTCTCCGGGGTGATCGTCATGGCCCTGGTCAACCTCGTCGGCCGGCCGAGCGTGCGGTACGGGATCCCGTTCGCGGTGATGGCCCGCGCGAGCCTGGGCGTCCACGGCTCCCAGTTCCCCACCCTCGTTCGGGGCGTGGTGGCGATCTTCTGGTTCGGGGCGCAGACCTACCTCGCCTCGACCGCGATCGCGCTGCTGATCACCGCCCTGTTCGGACCGGGACCGGAGACCGCGTTCCTGGGCATGTCCCTGGTCGGGTGGGTGTCGTACACGGTCGTCGCGGTGTTCCAGGTGGCGCTGTTCATCCGCGGCATCGCCTGGATCGGCACCTTCCTCAACTGGGCCGGACCGGCCGTGTACATCGTCATGTTCGTGCTGCTGGCGGTCATCTGGGCGCAGGCCGGCAACGGGCTGTTCACCGAGTTGGGCGAGGTGTTCGCGGGCGGCGGCGACTACGAGGGCGGCCCGGTGGCGGCGTTCTCGGCGATCGTCGGCACGATGGTGGCCTACTTCGCGGCCGTGGTCATCAACTACGGCGACTTCTCCCGGTTCGTGCGCACCGAGAAGGCGATGCGCCGGGGCAACCTGCTGGGGCTGCCGGTGAGCCTGGCGCTGTTCTCGTTCCTGGCGCTGTTCATCACCGCCGGGACCGCGGTGCTGCACGGCGAGGCGCTGACCAACCCGGCCGACATCGTGGAGCGGGTGGACAACATCTGGCTGACCGTGGTCGCCTCGCTGACCTTCTTCGTGGCCACGGTCGGCATCAACGTGGTCGCCAACTTCGTGCCGCCCGCCTACGGCCTGGCCAACCTGGCGCCGTCCAGGATCAGCGCGCGCACCGGAGGGCTCATCACCGCCGCGGTCGCCTTCGTCATCGGCGGCCTGTGGGTGGGCTTCATCGAACAGATCGGGATCGCCGCGTTCGTCGACACCCTGGGCGCGGTCCTGGCTCCGCTCTACGGCATCATCGTCGCCGACTACTACCTGATCCGCCGTCGGCGCATGGTGGTCAGCGACCTCTACTCGACCTCGCCGGACGGCGCCTACCACTACACCCGCGGCTGGAACCTGCGCGCCCTGGCGGCGTTCGTGCTGGCCTCGGTGTTCTCGGTGGCGACCGTGTGGGTGCCCGCGCTCTCCGGCCTGTCCGGCTACGCCTGGCTCCTGGGCGCGCTGGCCGGAGCCGCCGCCCACGTGGTGTTCGCCCGCCTGGGCTCCCGCACCCCGGCCACCGCCTGAGCGCCCCGGACACGCGCGGGGGCGCGGGCACCTGGTGCCCGCGCCCCCGTCGGCCGGTCCCCTGCACGGAAGGGGAGGACCGGCGTGGAAGGTCCTACTGGCCGAGACGGTCCAGCAGAGCGTGGTACTCGTCCCAGAGTTCGCTGGGCAGCTGGTCGCCGAAGGTCTTGAAGAACTCGGGGACCAGGGCGGCCTCCTGCTTCCAGATCTCGCGGTCGACCTCCAGCAGGAACTCCAGATCCCGCGTGGACAGGTCCAGTCCCTCGGTGTCGATCGCGTCGGCGGCCGGGACGTTGCCGATCGGGGTGGGGACCGCGTCGGCCCGCCCCTCCAGGCGCTCCACGATCCACTTGATGACGCGGCTGTTCTCACCGAAGCCGGGCCACACGAAGCGGCCGTCGGCGTCCTTCTTGAACCAGTTGACGTAGAAGATCTTCGGCAGCTTGGCCTGGTCGGCCTGCTGGCCGATCCGCACCCAGTGCGCGAAGTAGTCGCCCATGTTGTAGCCGCAGAAGGGCAGCATGGCGAACGGGTCGCGGCGCAGCTCGCCGACGGTGCCCTCGGCGGCGGCGGTCTTCTCCGAGGAGACGTTCGCGCCCAGGTACACGCCGTGCTGCCAGCTCAGGGACTCGGTGACCAGCGGGACGGCGGTGGCGCGGCGCCCGCCGAAGAGGATGGCCGAGATCGGCACGCCCGCCGGGTCCTCCCACTCGTCGGCGATGGTGGGCGCCTGGCCGGCCGGGGTGGTGAACCGCGAGTTCGGGTGGGCGGCGGGCTCCGGGGAGTCCGGCGTCCAGGAGCGGCCCTTCCAGTCGGTCAGGTGCGCGGGCGGCTCCTCGGTGAGGCCCTCCCACCACACGTCGCCGTCGTCGGTGAGGGCGACGTTGGTGAAGATGCTGTTGCCCCACAGCGTCTCGACCGCGTTGGCGTTGGTCTTCGCGCCGGTGCCGGGCGCGACGCCGAAGAAGCCGGCCTCGGGGTTGATCGCGCGCAGCTGCCCCTCGGAGTCGAAGCGCATCCAGGCGATGTCGTCGCCGACCGTCTCGACCTTCCACCCCGGGATGGTCGGCTGGAGCATGGCCAGGTTGGTCTTGCCGCAGGCGCTGGGGAAGGCCGCCGCGACGTAGTGCGAGGCGCCCTCGGGCGAGGTGACCTTGAGGATCAGCATGTGCTCGGCCAGCCAGCCCTCGTCCCGGGCCATCACCGAGGCGATGCGCAGCGCGTAGCACTTCTTGCCCAGCAGGGCGTTGCCGCCGTAGCCGGAGCCGTAGGACCAGATCTCGCGCGTCTCCGGGAAGTGGGAGATGTACTTGGTGGAGTTGCAGGGCCAGGGCACGTCCTGCTGGCCGGGCTCCAGCGGGGCGCCCACGGAGTGGACGGCGCGGACGAACTCGCCGCGCTCCTCGATCAGGCGGAGCGCGGGCGCGCCCATGCGGGCCATGATGCGCATGGACACGACGACGTAGGCGGAGTCGGTGATCTCGACACCGAGCTGGGAGATGTCGCCGCCGAGCGGACCCATGCAGAACGGGACGACGTACATGGTGCGGCCGCGCATGGCGCCCTTGAAGACCTCGCCGAAGGTGGCGCGCATCTCGTCGGGGGCGATCCAGTTGTTGGTCGGGCCCGCGTCCACCTCCCGCTCCGAGCAGATGTAGGTGCGGTCCTCGACACGGGCGACGTCGCTGGGGTCGGACGTGCAGTAGAAGCTGTTGGGCCGTTTCTCCGGGTTGAGCCGGGTGAAGGTGCCCTGCGCGACCAGCTGGTCGGTCAGGCGCGTCCACTCCTCGTCCGAGCCGTCACACCACACGACCTCGTCGGGCTGAGTGAGCTCGGCGACCTCGCGAACCCAGGAGATCAGTTCCTCATGGCTGGTCGGTGCTACTCCCACATCGATACCCACGTCAGTCACAGCCGCTCCTCTTACGAAAGTCGAGATCCCTCGCATCATGAACGACGATGACCAGCGGTGACCAATTGGTATAGGCCAATGGTCTATATCAGTACTGTGCAGGCATCGGATTCCCCAGCACAGCAGGGGAATCCGCCGATCCGGCCACGTGTGTGAGCCACCGCCCGACGCACGGGCCGAGTCACTGCTCATCGCGGGTTTGCCCTGCACCACGGGCAGGTGCCCCACCAGCACCAACGGCCGGTGCTGTTCGTCACACGACAGGCACCGGCCGCCGGGGTGAATCACTAGACCATTCCGTGGACGTCCCGCCCCTGTCGTCCAGATCCGCCCGGGTCGTCCCAGGCGCGCGTGGACGGCGCGCGCCTGGGACCCGGGCGGGGACGGGTCAGCAGTCCCGGCCGGTGTTCACGCAGTCGACCAGTTCCGCCATGAGTTCACGCGGCATGACGTTGATGTGGTCGGAGTGGTCGGTGATCGGCGCGTGCTCCTCCTCGGGGAAGCCGTCCACCGCGAAGGAGGGCCCGTCCGGGACCTCGTAGACCAGCGTCTGGCGCAGGAGCGGCACCGCGGTGAACCCGTCCTGGCAGCCGCCGTCCTCCTCGGGGAAGACGATGTGCGTCCGGTTGTCGGGGCTCTCGAAGTTCTCACCGTCCCAACAGCTCGGGAAGTCGAAGATCCGCACGACGTCGCTGCCCTCCGGGCACAGCGGATACCGGTCGGGGAAGGCCCGGTCCTCGAAGCCCGTGCACGTCCACTGGGCCCTGGCGTTGGCGCCCTCCGCCGTGTTGGCGCGGGCGTTGCCGGTGATGATCTGGAGGAACTCCGGCATCTCGGTGACCGGTCCCCGCGGGTTGCCGAGGAACTCGATGGTCGCGGAGGAGGCGGTGAGGATCTCTCCGATGTTGCCGTCCAGCCCTCCGCCGGACTCGTCCGCGTCAGCGCCCTCGCGCGTGATGTCCCGCAGCACCGGCCAGTAGTGCATCGACAGGTCTCCGTCGGGGCAGGTGGTCTCGCCCTGGGCGAGGAGCTCGTTGTTGGCCAGGACGTCGTCGGTGAAGTTCTGGACGTTCTGGTTGCCGACGTAGTCGTGCGTGTGCTGGGCGCCGTGCGGCACGCCGGGGGCGACGATGACGTTCTCGGAGTTGAACACGCCGTTCTCGTTGACCCCGCAGTCGACGGTGAAGCTGCCCGTGGACGCCTCGGGGCCGGGCTCGGGCCCGTCCTCCCGCGGCGGGGCCTGCTCGATGTCGGCGAAGTCCTCCTCGAAGGGGCCGACGGCTTCGGCGCCGTCCCCGTGGCCGCCGTGGGCGCCGCCGCCGTGGTCGCCCCCGCCCTGGTCGCCCCCGCCGGCGCCGCCGTCTCCGGCGTCACCGCCTTCGGGGTCGTCCTGGTTCCCGTAGTGATCGTGCCTGCCGCCGAATCCGTGGCCGGCTCCCACGAGTTGCTCGTCGGAGGAGGGGCCGACGTCGGTGAGGACCACCGTCAGCGCTCCCGCGACGAGGAGCAGGGCCGCGGCGGCTCCGACGAGCACGCGTGTGCGGCGGTTCTCGGTTCCTGGTGGTCGTGGTCGTGCGTTCATCTTTCGTCTCTCCTCGGGTGTTCGGGCACACGGCACCGGCGGCGCCGCGCGTCAGCGGGTCGGAACTCGGGGGTCCGGGGTGACGTGGGCGGGGGACGGGTCGGCGGCACTCGGAAGCGGGACGGCCCGTCGGTTCCGGCCTTGCGGGCATGCCGGGGGCCGGAGGTTCGCCGGAGGCGGGCGGGGAACCGGAGGGGCCCGGCGCGTCGAGGGCCGGGGGCGCCGGGCGCCCCTCCGGTACCCCTGTGGGGGTGGGGAGATGGTCTGGTGCCGGTCGGGCCCGCCCCGGCTCGGCCCCGGGGTCGGTCGGCCGCGTCGGTTGGGCGGGCCGGGATCCGGATCCCCCCGCGCCCGGTTCCCCGGACGCTGTTGCCTGGCCCCGGCTCCACAGGTCCGGTTCGGCGGTTGTGGTTCGGCGGCTCCGGTTCCGTGGCGTCAGTTCAGGGGGCGCCGCTCCGGCGGACGGGGCTCGGGCAGCTCCTCGTACTCGACCAGGCCGGTGCTCTCCAGCAGCGTGATGTGCCTGAGCACCATGAGCATGCCGTGCTGGCAGAAGGACCTGACCAGCTCGTTGCGGGTGCCGGCGCGGACCTCGGCCAGGACCGCGAGGACCTCGCCGTGCGCGAAGCGCAGCCTGTTGGCGAAGACCCGGTCGAACCCCGCCCCGGACAGCCCGGACAGTTCGTCCATCCAGCGCTGCTGGTCCGGGTTGGGCGTGCTCGGCAGCCGCACGTCGAGCTGGGCGGCGACGCCGCGCAGCTGCTCGTCCATGAGGATGTGGTCCTCGGCCAGGATCGCGCCGACCTCGCGGACCCTGTCGAGTTGGGCCCGGTCCTGGGCCTGCTGGCCGACCGGGATCTCCCACAGCCCGGCCTGGCGCACCTTGACCAGCGCGTCGACGTCGGCCGGTCCGAGCGGGCCGAACTCGGTGCTCACCCAGTCGTTCCAGAACACGCCCGACACGCTCGTGGTGCCGTTGGGCGCGATCATGAACACGGTCAGCGCGGCCACCACCAGGAAGCCCGCGACCCCGACCAGCTCGATCGAGCGGGGTGAGCGCCGGCGCAGCCGCCGGACGGCGGTGCCGGACTCGGCGCCGGTGCGGTCGGTCCCCTCGTCCGGACGGGACGTGCTCCGGAGAGCCATCGCGATCAGATCCCGGACGGAGCGGGGGCGTCCGGGGTCGTCACGCGTGCGGACGGCATCGACCGGTAGTCGCCATAGCCGCCGCCCCCGCCGTAGCCGCCGCCGGAACCACCGCCGTCGGCGGAGCCGTCGGAGCCGCTGTCACCGGCGTCCTCGGGCTCGCCTGCCTCGTCCTGGGCGGCGGTGATCATCTGTCCGGCGGGGCTGACGACGTACCAGGCCCCTCCCACGCCCTGGCCGTTGACGTCGCCGGGGGCGGCGTCTCCGGTGTAGGTGTACAGGGGCCACTCGGCGTAGGTCAGCTGCGGCGCGCCGTCGTCGCGCTCGATCGTGCCGACGAGGTCGGCCGTGGCCGCGCCCCCCGCGCTGACGGCGGCGTCCTCGGCATCGGCGCGCAGGGGCGGCCAGTTCTCGGCGCACTCGTCGAAGCACGAGGAGGTGCCGGGGCCGTCGTCGGTGAAGAGGTAGAGGACGTTGCCGTCGCGGTCGGTCAGCACGTCGCCGAACTGCTCGTTCGCCACCGTGTCCAGGGTGGCGGCGCCGCCGCCCTCCTCGGCCGTGTCCTCCTCGGGGTCGGCGGATTCGCCGTAGTCGGCCGGAGGTTCCTCGGGGTCGGCGACGCCGGCGGGGTCGGGGGTCGAGTCGTCGGTGGAACAGCCAGTGACCAGCAGGAACGTGGTCAGGCCGAGCGCAGCGGCGCTCTTCGCCTCAGTGTGCACAGACCTCTCCCATCAGGATGTTACCGCTCGTATTTATCCGAACGTGATCGCCCGGAGATTGGCCAGTATGGACCTTTCGGTGGATTCACGGATGCCAGAATCTGGAACTCGGAACCGGACGGCACCGCTGAACTGGGGATTCGATCCGGAAAAAAATCCTGCCGAGGCCTTGACAACACCGCACATCCGAGAGAACCGTCCAGAACGCCTGACGGGAACGCCCGACCGGTGCTATCTTCGGCCGCTACGATCCCCAGTCGTAAACCTCCTACCAATTTCGCAGCGCCGCGCGGAACCCTCCCGTCCGGCGTTTGACGAGGGGTGGACAGTATGTTCGGAAAACGCCGGGGACCCGGCCGGAACTCCCTCACCCGCAACGCTCGCGGCCGCCCGGTCGGCGACCGGTCACCGCGCCGCACACACTCATGGATGTGGATATCACTCCTGGTCGGAGCGGTGGTGGCGAACACCGTCCTGGCACTGATCGTGCCGGGAAGCCTCTCGGTGATGCGCGCCGCCCAGGACGCGCTGTGGACGTATTCCGGTGTGCTCTCCCTGGTCGGCCTCACCGTGACAACGGTTCTTGGCATTATCGCCACTGACCGCGTCCTCACCACTCCGCGCCAGCGGATAATCCACCAATCGTCACACCGATCGGCCGCACTGATTTCCGTGGGATTCCTCTTTTCCCACGTCGTACTCCAGATCTCGTTCACCCGTTTGAACGTCGGCAACGCATTGCTTCCGTTCGGTGTCGACGCGGCCGTGGCGTGCGGGATCATCGCCAGCGACCTGCTTCTGGTCATCGTCGTCACCGGCGTGCTGCGGGGCCGGTTCGCCGGTGCCGCCCACGCGTGGACGTGGCGCGCCACGCACCTGGCCGCCTACCTGTGCTGGCCGTTGGCCCTCGTGCACGGCCTGACCGCCGGACGCGCGGCGCCCGCCTGGGCCGTCGTCGCCTACATGCTGTGCCTGGTGGCGGTCTGCGCCGCACTGGTGCTGCGCCTGGTGGTGACCTCGCGACCCGAGTTCGACGACCAGGAGGCCCCGCGCGCCGACTCCGAACTGCTCACCCCGCACGGCTCCGCCGACGACGAACTGGAGTTCTGGTCGTCCATGCGCCCCGGAGGACGCCCATGACCACCGTCACCATCGGTCCGCCCCGCCTGACCACGGGGCTGGACGCCCACGAACGGATCGACCACGAGACCCACGTGCGCCTGCACGGCGCCCTGCCGCGCCTGGCCGCCGACGACCTCATCACGCTCGCCGGGCTGGGCGGTCTGCGCGGCCGGGGCGGCGCCGGGTTCCCCTTCGCCCGCAAGCTGCGCGCCGTGCAGCGCTCGGCCCACCACCGCCAGACCTCCGCCCGGGTCGTGGTCAACGCGGCCGAGGGCGAGCCCGCCAGCGCGAAGGACGCGATGCTCGTCGAACGCGTGCCGCACCTGGTGCTCGACGGCGCCGAACTGGCGGCCCGGGCCCTCGGGGCGCGCGAGGTGGTGGTGGGCGTCGCCGACCGGGCCGCCGGCGGCGCCGACGACCCGCTCCAGGAGTCGCTGCGCGCCGCGGTGGCCGAGCGCCGCTCCACGATCGGCCTGCGCGTGGTGCGGATGCCCCACCGGTTCGTGTCCGGGCAGGCCGGCGCGCTCGTCCAGGGCATCAACGGCAGGGCCCCGGTGCCGCCCGGCAACCCGCGCCGCACCAGCGAGAGCGGGGTCGCGGGCCTGCCGACCCTGCTGTCCAACGCCGAGACCTACGCGCACGTGGCGCTGCTGGCCCTGGGCGGGGCCGACCAGTACGCGGAGGTGGGCACGCCCGACCAGCCCGGCACGGTGCTGCTCACGGTCGGCGGGTCCACGATCGTGGAGGCGCCCGCCGGTACGCCCCTGACGCGGGTCCTGCACGCGTGCGGGGTGCCCCCGGGCCAGGCGGTGCTCGTCGGCGGCTACCACGGCGCCTGGCTGGCCCCCGACGTCGTGGCCCGCGCGCACCTGTCGCGCCGGGAGATGGCCGACGTCGGCGGCACCCTGGGCGCGGGCGTCGTCCTGCCGCTGCCCCGGACGACCTGCCCGCTGGGCGAGGTCGCGCGGGTCCTGCGCTACCTGGCGGACGAGAGCGCGGGCCAGTGCGGCCCGTGTCTGCGCGGACTGCCCGCCCTCGCCGAGTCGTTCACCGCGCTGATCAGCGGCGAGGGCGCTCCCGAGGCCGTCCTCACCGCCGCCGGGGTCGGCGAGGGCAAGGGCGCGTGCGCGCACCCGGACGGCAGCGCGGTGTTCGCGCGCAGTGCGCTGGCGGTGTTCGCCGAGGACATGTCCACGCACGCCCTCACCGGGGGGTGCGGGCGCCCGGTCGTGGGGGAGCTGCCGCTGACCGGCGAGCCGGACCACCGGCACGCCCGGCTGCTGCTGGACTGGTCGCGCTGCGACGGGCACGGGCTGTGCGGGGAGCTGCTGCCTGAGCTGGTCCGGCTGGACCGCAACGGCTACCCGGAGGAGCCGGACCTCCCGCTGCCCGACACCCTGGTCGGCGACGCCGAGCTGGCCGTGCGCATGTGCCCCGCCCTGGCCCTGCGCGTCCGCCCCCCGTCCTGAGGCGGGCACCATGGACCGCACCAGGCGACGGCGTTCCCTGATCCGGTCGACTCACGAGGGCGATCGGCCCGCCCGACACGGGGTCGGCACCCGGCGGCGCCGCTCCCGCGTCAGCGCACGATGGCGACCGGGCCCCGACACCCGGTACGCGCCCAACAGCACCCGACCCGCCCGACACGGGGTCGGCACCCGGCGGCGCCGCTCCCGCGTCAGCGCACGATGGCGACCGGGCCCCTGGCGCCGTGCAGGACGGAGTGGCTGACCGAGCCCAGCAGCAGCCCGCGGAAGCCGCCGCGCCCCCGGGATCCCACGACGATCAGGTCGGCGGGCGTGGCCTCCTCCAACAGGGCGACCACCGGGTGCGCGCGCACCACCCGCGTGCGCACGGTCACCCCGGGGTGGCGCAGCCGCGGCTCGGCGATCTCCTCCTCCAGCGACTGGCGCGCGGCCTCGGCGGCCGTGGCGTCGTCGAAGAGTTCGGGCGGGATGGGCCCGGTCGCCGCGGCGAAGGCCACCAGCGGCTGCCAGGCGCTCACCGCCACCAGCTCGGTCCGCGCGACCTCCGCGTGCCGGAACGCCACGTCGACCGCCCGGCGGCTGGGCTCGGATCCGTCGGTGCCCACGATCACCCGACCGCGCACCCCGTGCGCCGAGGCGTGCTCGCGGGGCAGCACGATGACGGGCACCGGGGCGCGGGCGGCCAGTTCGATGCCCACCGAACCGACGAACGCGGCGACGATCCCGCTCAGCCCGCGCGAGCCGACGACCACCGCGGCGCAGCCCTCGGCGGAGGCCTCGGCCAGCAGGGCCTCGACCGGCCGTGCGTAGGACAGGCGGGTCTGGACCTCCAGTTCCGGGAACAGGCGGGACACCCAGTCCCCGGCGTAGTCGAGCAGGAGGGAGGCACCGCTGGTGTCGGTGTCGTCGGGGGCCACCGGTTCGGCGCCGCCGAGCCCGGCGAAAGCGCCCACATCCGCCAGCGGCCCCGCCGCCGTCACGATGCGTACTCCGAGACCGCGTTGCGCGGCCTGGTTGGCCGCCCACTCCAACGCGTGGCGACTGGACTCGGTGCCGTCCACCCCCACGACCACCCAGCGTGTCGTGGTCGCGCCGTCCATCGCGTGCGCCTTTCTTGTCGGTCGTCGCCCCCGGTCGTCCCGGGACCTCCTGATCGGTGTCTCCTGATCATGACCCGAGAACACGCACCCGCGCATAACGGTGCCGATGCGAGTCGGGTGAAGTAGTGTCCCAGCACGGTCGCCCGGCGCGACGGGCCGACCGGTCCTGTCCGGCCAGTCGTCGTCACCATCATGCGGGAACGGGGAGCGTGCCATGCCCTACGCCAAGTCGGACCATGTGCACTGGGACCAGAGGGACGGTCGGGTCGCGGCCGTGGCCGCCTCGATCGTCTTCAGCTTCTGGGTCGTGGAGGTCATCCTGCCCGGAGGCGGTGCGGCGCGGGGCGTGCTGGCGGAATCGGACTCGGCCCTCGGCCGGTTCCTCGACGACGCCCACCGGGTGGCGTCGATCCTGGCCGTGCTCGCCGCCGCGCTGGGCCTGTCCCTGGGCGCGCGCTGGTCGCGCCGCTGGCTGGCGGTGTCGTGGGCCTCGATGGCGGTGTTCGGCGCGGCCTCGTTCACCGCGTCCCTGCTGCCCGGCCCGTGCGTGGTGTCCACCGACGTGGCGTGCGCCGCGGAGTCCCTGGTCGAGGGGCTCGCGGGCGCCACCGTGGCCCAGGCGGTGGTCGCCGTCGTCGCGATGCTCGCGAGCCTGCTGGGCGTGGTGTCCCTGGCGGTGAGCCTGCGGCTGCACCAGAAGCGGTCGTGGCTGCCGGTGGCCGCCGTGGCCGCGGTCCAGACCGTGGTGGTGGTGGCCGTGCTGGTCCTGGCGGGCCGCGTGCTGGTGGCCGACGGCTCCGGCGCCCCGGGAGTCACGCTCGGGCTCCTGGAGCGCGTCCACCTGGTGACGGTCGCGCTGTGGCTGCTCTCCGCGGGCGTCCTGCCCGGTCCCTGGAAGCGCACTCCGCGCAGCAGCCTGTCGGCGTCGCCCTGATCGTGTTCCGCGGACACTCACCTGGCTGCTCGACGTCACGGCGGCACTCCCGCCGCACACCCGGGAGCGCACGGGCGGGGTCGGCGTCCGGAGCGAGGGCCCGCCCGCGGGACGCGCCCTGACCGACGCCGACGCGGCGGGCCGTGTCCTGTGAGCGCTGCCCGTCGCAGGCGGCGTTCCCGCCGGCCGCCGCACGGCCGGAGGCGGATCCGCGCGATGGACCTCCGCTCCGGCACGGATGATCGCTTGACTGTTCGGTCAAGAGCGCCTAGATTCTTGACCGAACAGTCAACACGAGGAGGCGCCGTGGCCGGGGACACGAGGGAACGGCTGGTGCGCGTGGCACGCGACCTCATCCACGACTCCTCGTTCGCCCAGGTGAGCGTGGAGGACATCTGCAAGGAGGCCGGCGTCCACCGGGGCAGCCTCTACCACTTCTTCCCCTCCAAGGAACGGCTCGGCCTGGCCGTGCTCGACGCCAACTGGGCGATGATGTCGGCCCTGCTCGACGAGGCGTTCGGCGCCGAGGCGCCCCCCTTGGAACGGATCGACCGGTTCGTCCGGGGCTTCGGCGGCATGATCGTGCTGATGCGGGAGCGGATGGGCAGCACGCCCGACTGCCCCATCGGAGGGCTGTCCGCCGAACTCTCCGGGCACAGCGCGGAGATGCGCGCCCACGCGACGCGGATCCTGGACGCCTGGGCCGCGCACTTCTCCGGCGCCGTCCGCGAGGCCCAGGCGCGCGGCGAGGTCGACACCCGCCTGGACCCGGAGGAGACCGCTCTGCGCATCCTGGCCTACCTCCAGGGAACGGCGCTGCTCGCCAGGACCTACGACCGCCCTGAACTCGTCGAGCACGCCCGGGGCGGAGTCCGCGCCCTGCTCGGCACCTCCCTCTGAGTCCGTCCGGTTCCGCACGCGGCACCGGGCCGCGTTCGCCCGCCCTTCCACTTGACTGATCAGTCAACACCGTCCCGTCCGGAGCGGTGAGGACCCGACCGAGGAGTCACCATGTCCCACACGCCCGTACCGACCGACGCAGGAAGCGGCTACCGCTTCGACCGGTTCCGCACCGGACTGCTCCTGAGGGACATGTCCTTCGGCTCCGACGCTCCCGGCGCCGGTGACCGCGTCCCCGGCTTCGACCTGCCGACCCTCGACGGTCCGCGGTTCAGCAGCACGGACCTGGGGCCGCTCCCCGTCCTGCTGGTCTTCGGATCGCGCACCTGCCCCGTCACCGAGAGCGCCGGGCCGGTCCTGCGCGGGCTGCACGACGAGTTCGGGGAGAAGGTTCGCTTCGTCCTCGTCCAAACCAGGGAGGCGCACCCGGGCCAGCTCATCCCCCAGCCCCAGACCTTCGAGCGCAAGTGGGAGCACGCCCGGGAGCTGCGCCGCCACCACGCCGTCCGCTTCGAGGTCGCGGTCGACGGCATCGACGGCGAGGCGCACCGCGCGTTCAGCCCCAAGCCGAACTCGGCCTACCTCATCGACCCGGACGGCACGATCCTCTACCGCGCGCACTGGGCCAACGACGAAGGCGCCCTGCGCGGCGCCCTCTCGGCGGCCGTGCTGCGGCGGGCCCCCGCACGCGGCCACAGCAGGGGCATGGCGGGCCCGCTCCTGCGCGCCGTCGGGCACCTTCCCGGTATCGTGCGCACGGCCGGCTCCAGGGTCGAGCGCGACGTCTGGCTCGCCGCACCGCCCCTGGCCCTGCTCGGACGCCTGTCGCTGCTCTTCGGCCGGCTGCCCGCCGACCGCAGGGGCGCCGCCGCCACCGCGCTGGTGGTGGTCCTCCTGACCGCCGCCCTGGCCCTGCTCCTCCTCTAGGGCCCCGATCAGTCGGTCCCGGTGCCGACGCGCGGGCAGTGGAACGCGACGCCGCCGAGGACGTCGGCGGTCGGTCCGGGGCCGTACTCGTAGGGGGCGGGCCCCCGCCCATGGCCGCCGTCCGGTTCAGGCGAGGGCGTCGGGCAGCGGGCGGGCGTGCACGACGTGCAGGGTGCTCACCGCGCGGGTGAGCACCACGTAGAGGCGGTTGGTCCCGCGCTCCTCGGCGTCGACGATCGCCGCGGGCTCGGCGACCACCACCGCGTCGAACTCCAGACCCTTGGCCAGGCTCGCCGGGACCGCGACCAGGCGGGCGGAGTCCAGCCCGGTGTCGCCCTCCCCCAACAGAGGCGTCGGCAGCCCTTCCCGCACCAGCGCCTCCCGCAGCGCCGGAAGCTCGCCGTCCGCGGCGATCAGCCCGACCGATCCCTCCCCCTCCAGCGCGGCGCGGCACGCCTGGACGACCCCCGCCGCCAGCCCGTCCGCCGCGCGGGTGACCCGCAGGGCACCCGGCGCGCGGCGCACCGCCACCGGGGCGCCCAGCCCGGGGGCGATCTCGGGCAGCAGCCGCGCGGCGAAGTCGATGATCTGCGCCGGGACCCGGTAGCCCCGGTCCAGGACGCGCAGGTGGCCGGTCGGCTTGCCCAGGTGTTCCAGCAGCGTCGACCAGTTCGCGGCGGCGGCCGGGCTCGTGCCCTGGGCGATGTCGCCGAGCACGGTCAGCGACCCCGACGCGCAGCGCCGTCCCACGGCACGCGCCTGCATCGGGCTCAGGTCCTGGGCCTCGTCCACCACCACGTGCCCGAGGCTCACGGGGCGCTCGATCATCGCGGCGGCCTCGTCGATCAGCGCCATGTCCTCCAGCGACCACCGGGCCGACTTCGGCCCGCGCGGACGCCCCGGCAGCAGCACGGCGGCCTGTTCCTCGGCTGTGAGCAGGCCCGCGGCCGCGCGGGCGAGGCGTTCGGGGTCGGTGAGCAGCCCCAGGACCATCTTGGCCGGATCGACCTTGGGCCACAGGGCGGTGACCGCCGAGCGCACCGCCGGGTCGCGGCGCACCTGCTGGTGGGTGCGGTCGTCGCAGACCTCCCCGGCGCCCTCCATGAGCGAGAGCACCGCGTGGGCGATCCGGTGCGAGAGCAGGTCCCGCCCGGACCCGTAGGCGACGCCGCGGGAGGCGAGTTCGTCCAGGAGCGGGCGCAGGTCCTCCGGGTACAGGCGCCAGCGGCGTGAGCCCCGGCGCACCATGACCGTCTCCTCCGGCGTGCGCAGGTGCGCCCACAGGTCGCGGCGCAGCACCTCGGCCATCCGCGCCTGCCCCTTGATCCGCGCCGCGCCGGGCTCCTCCGTCCGGCGGACGGGCAGGCCCGCGTGCAGGAGTTCCTCGACGGTGGTCTGGGCGACGTCGACCTCGCCCAGCGCCGGCAGGACGTCGCGGATGTAGGACAGGAACGACCGGTTGGGACCGATGATCGCCACGCCGGACCGGGACAGCCGCTCGCGTTCGGTGTACAGGAGGAAGGCGATGCGGTGCAGGCCCACGGCGGTCTTGCCGGTCCCGGGCGCGCCCTGGACGCACAGGGTGGTCTCCAGCGGGGCGCGGACCAGGTCGTCCTGTTCGGGCTGGATGGTGGCGACGATGTCGCGCATCGGTCCCGTGCGCGGGCGCTCGATCTCCGTGGCGAGCAGGTCGCCCCCGGCGTCCGCCACCGGCGCGTCGCCGAGCAGGTTCTCGTCCTCGAAGGCCGTCAGCAGGGCTCCGCCGCCGAAGCCGTACCTGCGGCGCACGCGCACGCCCATCCGGTCGCCGGGTGAGGCCCGGTAGTAGGCGACGCACACGGGCGCCCGCCAGTCGAGCACCATGGGCCGGCCCTCGGGGTCGTGCACGTGGCGCCGCCCGATGTGCACGCGGTCGGCGTCGCCGTCCTCGGAGACGGTGCCGGGGTCGAAGTCCAGGCGGCCGAAGAACAGGGGCGCGCCGGGCACGTCGGCCAGGGCGGCGAGCCGCCGCTCCCGGCCCTGCCGCAGCGCGGCGTTGGTGACCTTGTCGGTGACGACGTCGCCGAGCATCAGTTCGGTGCCCTCGACGCTCTCGCGCATCCGCCGCAGCGCGTCGCGGGCGGCGTCCAGGTGGTCGCGTTCGGCCTGGAGCTCGGGGCTCACGGGCACGGCGGAGGGATCGGTCGTGGTCATGGCGGACCTCGGAGGGTTCGGCGGGACAGTGACGCGGCGGCGCGCGTGCGCGGGTCCCGCCCCGGTCGCCGCGAGGGCCCGGTTCGTTCCGATCCATGAGCACCCCGAGGGGTGCGCCGCCAAAAGAGGACTCAGCCTAGCGCCGTCCCGTACCGGGGCCAAACCCGAAGGCCGTGGGCGGAGGCCCACACAAACTAGGTCTTGCGCAGCCGCACCCGGCGTACCCGGTGGTCGTCCCCCTTGTACAGGACCAGCGTGGCCCGTCCCCGCGTCGGACGGATGTTCTCCACCAGGTTGATCTCGTTGATCGTCCGCCACGTGTTGGCCGCGAACTCCAACGCCTCCTCCTCGCTGATGGAGGTGGCCATGTGGTGGAAGTAGGAGCGCGGGTCGGAGAACGCCGTCCGCCGCAGCTCGCGGAACCGGTCCAGGTACCAGCCGCGGATGTTCTCGACCTTGGCGTCGACGTAGATCGAGTAGTCGAAGAAGTCCGCCACCGCCAGGCGTCCGGCCGTGGCCGGCTGGAGCACGTTGATGCCCTCGACGATGAGGATGTCCGGGCGCAGCACGGTCTGCTTCTCCCCCGGCACCACGTCGTAGCTCAGGTGCGAGTACACGGGGATGTCGATGCGCTCCGCACCGGCCTTCATCTCCGACACGAACCGCACCAGCGCGCGCCGGTCGTAGCTCTCCGGGAAGCCCTTCCTGCGCATCAGCCCGCGCGACTGGAGGACCGTGTTCGGGTACAGGAAGTTGTCGGTGCTGACCAGCTCCACGTTCGGGTGGTTGGGCCACTGCGCCAGCAGCGACCTCAGCAGCCGGGCCGTGGTGGACTTGCCCACCGCGACGCTTCCGGCCACACCGATGATGAACGGCGACGGGCGGTCCGCCTCCCCGAGGAACGCGCGGACGGCGGCGTGCCGCTGCTGCGTGGCGCCCACGTACAGGTTGAGCAGGCGCGACAGCGGCAGGTAGATGTCGCGCACGTCGTCCAGGGACGTGGGGTCGGTGGTACCCCGCAGGACGGCGAGGTCCGCTTCGGTCAGGGACAGGGGCGTGGAGGCGCGGAGGGCCGCCCAGGCCTCCCGGTCCAACTCCACGTACGGCGATGACAGGCCGTTCTTCGTCGTGTGGGACACGAGTGACCACCCTAGACGAGGCACCCCACCGCACTTCGCACCCGGTCTCCCCCCAGCCCGCACCTGGGCGGACAACGTGGGTGAAACCACACGTTCACCTCCCCTTCCCCCAAGGTTTTTTGGCCGGGTAAGGACGCGGTGAAATCGGTACCACTCGGCACCCCCATCGGGCCCCCACCTGCGTGGTCTACCACCCATACACCAAATGGTCTATACCGCTACCTGCGAAAACAACCAGTGGTATGGGTGAGTGGTTGGTCGAAACACCGCCCTTTTTCGCCTACGCTGGCGGCCATGTGCGGAATCGTTGGCTACGTCGGGCCGCAACCGGCGCTAGAGGTCGTCGTGAACGGCCTCGCAAGGTTGGAGTACCGCGGATACGACTCCGCGGGTGTGGCCGTCATCGGTGACGGTGTCCTGCGGAGCGCGAAGCGGGCGGGCAAGCTCGCCAACCTGCGCAGCGCACTGGAGGCCGCCCCCATCAGCGGTGACGGTGCCGGGATCGGGCACACGCGGTGGGCCACCCACGGCGCCCCGAACGATGTCAACGCCCACCCCCACGTCGACAACGACAACCGGGTCGCGGTGGTCCACAACGGCATCATCGAGAACTTCGCCGCCCTGCGGCTGGAGCTGGAGGAGAGGGGCTGCAAGTTCCTCTCGGAGACCGACACCGAGGTCGCCTCCCACCTGCTCTCCACCGAGCTGGCCGACCGCGGCGACGGCGACCTGGCGGGCGCCATGCGCAGCGTGTGCCGCCGCCTGGAGGGCGCCTTCACCCTCGTGGCCGCCTCCGTGAACGACCCCGGACTGGTCGTCGCGGCCCGCCGCAACTCCCCGCTCGTCGTCGGCCGCGGCGAGGGCGAGAACTTCCTGGCCAGCGACGTCGCGGCCTTCATCGCGCACACCCGCGAGGCCGTCGAGCTGGGCCAGGACCAGGTCGTGGAGCTGCGCGCCGACTCCGTGGTCGTCACCGACTACGACGGCAACCCGGTGGACGTGCGCGAGTACCACGTGGACTGGGACGCCTCCGCCGCCGAGAAGGGCGGCTACGAGTACTTCATGCTCAAGGAGATCGTCGAGCAGCCCCAGGCGGTCGCCGACACGCTCCTGGGCCGCGTCACGGTCGACGGGCAACTCACGCTCGACGAGATGCGCCTGACCCCGCAGGAGCTGCGCTCGGTCGAGAAGATCGTCATCATCGCCTGCGGCACCTCCTACCACGCGGGCCTGATCGCCAAGTACGCGATCGAGCACTGGTGCCGCATCCCGTGCGAGGTCGAGGTCGCCAGCGAGTTCCGCTACCGCGACCCCATCCTCGACCAGCAGACCCTGGTCATCGCCATCTCCCAGTCCGGCGAGAGCATGGACACCCTGATGGCGGTCCGCTACGCCCGCGAGCAGCGCGCCCGCGTGCTGGCGATCTGCAACGTCAACGGGTCCACGATCCCGCGCGAGTCCGACGGCGTGCTCTACACCCACGCCGGACCCGAGGTCGGCGTGGCCGCCACCAAGACCTTCCTCACCCAGCTGGCCGCCTGCTACCTCATCGGCCTCTACCTGGCGCAGGTGCGCGGGCTGAAGTTCGGCGACGAGATCAACACGGTCATCGCCCAGCTGGCCACCATGCCCGAGCAGGTGGAGAGGGTCCTGGACACGATCGAGCCGGTCCGCGAGCTGGCCCGGTCCCTCTCCGACGTCGACACGGTGCTGTTCCTGGGCCGCCACGTCGGCTACCCGGTGGCGATGGAGGGCGCGCTCAAGCTCAAGGAGCTGGCCTACATGCACGCCGAGGCGTTCGCGGCCGGCGAGCTCAAGCACGGCCCGATCGCGCTGATCGAGGACGGCCTCCCGGTCGTCGTCGTGGTGCCCTCGCCCAAGGGGCGCAGCGTGCTGCACGACAAGATCGTGTCGAACATCCAGGAGGTGCGCGCCCGCGGCGCCCGCACGATCGTCATCGCCGAGGAGGGCGACGAGTCGGTGCGCCCGTACTCGGACGTGCTCATCGAGATCCCGGCGGTGCCGACCCTGCTCCAGCCGATCGTGTCGACGATCCCCATGCAGGTGTTCGCGTGCGAGCTGGCGCTCGCCAAGGGCAACGACGTGGACCAGCCGCGCAACCTCGCCAAGAGCGTCACGGTGGAGTAGCGGCTCCGAGCCACGGAGAACACGGAAGACCCGGCGCGGCCGGTCGGACACGAGGGTGTTCCGGCCGGCCGCACGCCGTTCGTACCGATGAGCGGGGGCGGCCGGCCAGGGGTCATGCGGGGTCGGGCGTGTACCCTGCGAGCCGCCGCACGCCGTTTCGGGCAGGACCGAGGCTCCGGTGCGGGGCCGGACGCCTCAGCGGCGTCGGGGGGCGGGGACCAGCGACCGGTGGGCGGCCAGTGCCGTGTCGACGTCGGGGTGCGTGGGCAGGACCGCGTGCAGCGCCAGGACGTCGAGGATGCGCGTGAGCTGCGCGGGCGGCGCGGCCAGCGCCAGGTGGTGGTGGGCGCGTACGGCCGCGCGCATGGCGGCCACGAGGGCGTTGACCCCCGAGGCGTCGATGAACTCCACCTCGGACAGGTCGACGACGACGCAGCCGTCGGAAGCCGCCGTCACCAGGGCGGTGCACACCTGGTCGGCGGTAGCGATGTCGATCTCACCGCGCAGCTCGACGACGGTCGTGCCGTCGCACACGAACCGGCCCTGTCCCGTGTCCAGTACGGCCACGCCTCACTCCCGGGCTCGGATGGAAGGGTTGTCTGTCCTGATCGGCCGAAAGCCGATTTGTGTTGCCAGACTACTCGCTCCGGGCGACGATCCGATGCCGTCCACAGCCCGGTGCGACCCCTCCCGAGGCGCCGGTGCGCCCCGCCCCCGGGCCTCTAGCGCCTGGTCTCCCTGGCACCGCAGACGGCCCAGACGACCTTGCCGTGGCCCGGCACCGGGTTCCAGCCCCACTCGCGGCTGAACGCCGACACGAGCCCCAGCCCACGGCCGGACTCGGCGAAGTGGTGGGCGTCCACCTTCGTCGGCGCGCCCGGACTGGAGTCGGCCACCGCGCACGCCACGGCCGAGCGGTCGAGCAGCAGCCGCACCTGGACCAGCACGCGGACGCTCGCCGGGTCGGCACCCGGGGGGACGGCGTGCCGACAGGCGTTGCCCACGAGCTCGGAGGCGATCAGGCGCAGGTCGTCGGCGACGCCCGGCAGACCCCAGTCGGCCACCGATTCGGTGACGAAGTCCCGGGCCGCGCGCACCGAGTCGGCCGTGCACGGGAAGGCCCGCGCGACGCTCTCGGGCGTGCGCGCGCTCTCGCCCACCCGAAGCCGTTCCAGGGCGTTCGCCCACCAGCCGCCGGGGGAGTCGTCGGCGACCTCCGCGAGACGAGTGGGGTGGCAGGCGGCCTCGGAGTCCAGCTCCGACGGCACCAGCTCTGCGTTCATCACGGTCCTCACCATGTGACGTCGGGTCGTGCGATCCGGTCGGATACCCCGGTTGTGGCTTACATCGGTAAGACACAGATGCACGTGCAGTTCAACGTTCGGCCACACTATAGGACGATCAGCACTTATTGGTAGATCTCATTGCAAGAATTCACACGCGAACACCCGCGGCGACACATGGATCGCGCGTCACGGACCGCCCGAACGAGGACTTCGGCGACCCCCTGTCCCAAACCAGACCTGCTCGGTATACTGAGCGGTCGCTCGCGCCAAAGCCGCTACAGGGAGGCGAAGTGGTCGCCGATCATGCAATGAACCTGCAGGTCAGTGAGGATTTCCTGGCCAATTCCAGTGGCGGTCCCACTGTCCTGCGCATTCTGTTGGGAACCCAGCTCAGGAGGCTGCGCAAGGAGAAGGGCATTTCCCGGCACGACGCCGGCTACGCCATCCGGGCCTCGCACGCCAAGATCAGCCGGATGGAACTCGGCCAGGTCAGCTTCAAGCGCCGCGACGTCGACGACCTGCTCAAGCTCTACGGGATCGACGACGCCGAGCAGCGCGAAGCCCTCCTCGGGCTCATCTCCAGCGCCAACGCCCAGGGCTGGTGGCACAAGTACGGCGACGTCCTGCCCCAGTGGTTCGGCGTCTACGTCGGCCTGGAGGAGGCCGTCTCGGTCATCCGTACGTTCGAGGTCCAGTTCGTGCCCGGACTGCTCCAGACCCGCGAGTACGCGCGGTCCGTGGTGCGCCTGTCGCGCACCGCCAGGAACGACGAGGACATCGACAGTCGTGTGCAGATGCGCATGCGTCGCCAGGCGCGCTTCGTCGAACCGGAGGTCCCGGCGGACGCCCCGCGCCTGTGGGCGGTCATCGACGAGGCCGTACTGCACCGCCCCTACGGCCAACCCGAGGTGATGCGGGAGCAGATCGAGTACCTGATCGAGGTCGCCCGCCGTCCCAACGTCACCATCCAGATCGCCACGTTCGCCATGGGCGGCCACGCGGCCGCCGGAGGGCCGTTCAGCATCCTGCGCTTCCCCACGCCGCAACTGCCCGACGTGGTCTACCTGGAGCAGCTGAGCAGCGCCCTGTACTTCGACAAGTTCGACGACACCCACCGCTACGCGCAGACCATGGACCACCTGGCCACACAGGCACCGCCGCCGACCGAGACCGAGGAGATCCTGCGCGGGTTCCTGGAACGCTACTCCTAGGACCCCCACGACGCCGACCGCGTCCGGGCGCCCCTCCGCCCGACCTCCCCCTTCCCTTCCCGTTTTCCGCTTACCTCCCGCCCCTCCCTCCCCCTCACGCTCGTCCTCCTCCCCACCCCCTGAGAGCCCTTCGGGAGCACCGCCGCCGCACGCCCCGAATCATCACTTTCCGTGAACATGTGGCGACGTGTCGTACGCACGGTGACCGACTTCGGCCACGACCCGGCAACGATCCCAGTTCACTGAACCGTCACTCAACCGCACGCGTTAGCCATGACATGCGGTTTCGTCCGCCCATGACTGCGGGTTCATCCAGATGTACTTACGGCTGTAATCACGGATGCACGTGCATGGGCTAATCTGTGGCCCGCACCGGGACCTACAGGACAGAGGCGTCGGCCACCCGGCCGAACTCCGTCCTCCCATCCCCCGGTGGTCGGACACGTCTGGTGCGGCGGACTGGACCGCCGCGCGTGAACCCCCGCTCACGCGTCCGCCCGGAGTTCAGGAGGTTGAGATGCAGCCGATCTACAACGGCGTCCCCGCCGGCCAACTGCCCAAGGTCGTATGGACCAAGAGCAGCTGGAGCAATCCGGACGGGAACTGCGTTGAGGTCGCCACCCTGCCGGACGGCGACATCGCCGTCCGCAATTCACGGGACCCCCACGGCCCCGCCCTCGTCTACACGCCCGGCGAGATCGAGGCGTTCGTGCGAGGCGCCAAGACGGGTGAGTTCGACCAACTGCTGGGCTGACAGCAGCCCCGGCCCCGGGGCCCTCCCCCACGACGAAGACCAACCCGGGATCGCGCCCGCTCCGGGGGTCCGCGCGGTCTCCCCCAGCCGCGTACGGCCCTTCCGTCCACGGATCGGGCGCGCGCGAGGAGCCCGGCACCCCCGCGGGGTGCCGGGCTCCTCGTCGGTTCTCCACCGGGTCGGCAGGGGGCCGACCACCGCCCGCCCGAACGGCACCTGGGGCGCTTGGGACGCCGGAGCCCCAGACGCCCAAGGCACTCGGAGCCCCTGAGGCACCTGAGGCACCTGAGGCGTGTGGAACGCCTGAGTCGCTTGAGGCGCCCAAGGCGCCAGAGGCTCCGAGGCGCCTGGCAGGCCGAGAGACCCGAGGCACCTGGAGCCCCTGAGGCGCTAGAGGCGCGTGGGGTCCACCAGGCCGCCGGCGGACGCGACGGGCGCGTTCTCCCACGGGAAGTGGGTCGCGCCGAGCGCGGGCTTGAGGTCGAACAGCCAGGCCGCCTTCTCGTCGTACTTGGCGAAGAAGGGGCGGCCCACCAGCTCGGGGTCGCGCGCCTGGATGAAGTGCAGGACGAAGACCTTCTCGCCCGCCACCTCGGTCACACCGTCGACGCACACCTTGCCCGGCGTCGCCGACATCGACGGCCCCCGCACGGTACGGGCCAGGCCCGAGACCTTCTGGTAGGCGTCCCGGAAGATCTCGTAGGCCTCCGCGAGCGGCACCGCGAAGTAGTCCTGCGGGCCGGTGTCGCGCTCGACGAACATGTAGTACGGGACCATCCCGTGGCGCAGGTGCGTGCGCCACATGGACTCCCAGACCGCCGGGTCGTCGTTGATCGTGCGGATCAGCGGCGCCTGGGTGCGGATGACCGCCCCGGTCGAGCGGATGCGGCGCACCGCCTCCTGGACCAGCTCCGGCGTCATCTCGTTCGGGTGCGAGAAGTGCGCCATGAACGCCAGGTTCTTGCCCGAGGCGACGACCTTCTCGAACAGCCGCAGGGTGTCGTCGGCGTCCGGGTCGGTCACGAAGCGCTGCGGCCAGTAGGCCAGCGCCTTCGTCCCGATCCGGATGGCCTCCAGGTGCTCGATCTCCAGCAGCGGCTCGATGTACCGGGAGATGACCCCCTCGCCCATGATCATCGGGTCGCCACCGGTGAACAGGACACTGGTGACCTCGGGGTGCGAGCGGACGTACTCGACCAGCTGGTCGATGTCGCTGGAGGCGAACTTCAGGTCCGCGTCGCCGACGAACTGGGCCCAGCGGAAGCAGTACGTGCAGTACGCGTGGCAGGTCTGCCCCTGTTTGGGGAAGAAGAGCACGGTCTCCTTGTACTTGTGCTGGACACCGGGGACCGGCTCCTCGTTGCCGATCTTGGGCACGTTGAGGTCCATCTGGCCCGCCGGGTGCGGGTTCAGAGTGGCGCGGATCCCGTTGGCGGCCTCGTTGAGCTCCTTGCGCGAGGCACCAGAGCGCAGCAGATCGGCGATCCTGGCCACGTCGCCCGACGGCAGCATGTCGGCCTGCGGGAAGACGAGCCGGTAGATCGGATCGTCCGGAGCGGCATCCCAGTCGATCAGCTCGTCGACGACGTAGCTGTTGACCCGGAACGGCAGCACCTGGGCCACCGCCTGGACCGCGAGCCGCTCGTCGGCGGCGAGCCCGGCTCGCGCCGTGAGCTCGTCAAGGTGCTTCGTCGTGTAGGCACGAAACCGACGTCCGGCGGACGGGGACAGTGCCGCGTCTGGCGTAACGCTCACGCCTCTCCTCTCCTGCATGTGGGGTGGGCCACCCGATGCCGGGCAGCCCTGATCCGGCGGTTCCGGCGTACGGGGACGCCGACGGACCACCGGAAGACTGTCATTGGTGTTGTTGTTCGTGTTCGGAGCGTTTCGCAAGACCGAACCAGCGAGCGGGTATACCCCGACTAGGGGTTTTGTACCCACTCTGCCCAAAATCCAGCTCTGACCTGGACATACAGGAAGTATCCTCGCATGAACCGACGAACCTGCCGGACAACGGCACGTCTCGGGCGACCCGATAGCGTGTGATCACACCACCGGCCGAGCCCCTGACAGGGCATGCTTCGCGGCGCCGCCGGGCAGCGCAGGACCCGCGCCGACGGGAACACCGCGCCCCGCGCGCGCCCACCGACCACCCGTGAAGGGCACACCTGTTGAGTGGCACATCCGACGCGGAGACGTCCGAGGACCCGCGCACGTCCCCGCCGATCATCGCCGTGGACGCGATGGGCGGGGACCACGCACCCGGTGAGGCCGTGCGGGGCGCGGTGATCGCCGCACGCGAGCACGGCCTGCGGGTCGTGCTCGTGGGGCGGCGCACCGAGATCCACGCCCAGCTGGCCGAACTCGACGCCCTGCGCGACATCCCGGTCGTGCACGCCGAGGACAACCTCGCGATGCACGAGGGGGCGCTGGCCAGCTGGCGCCGGCCCCGGTCGAGCGCGGCCGTCTCGTGCAGGCTCATCCGGCGCGGGGACGCCGACGCCCTGGTCTCGGCCGGGTCCACCGGCGGGGTCGTGGCGACGTCCACGGTGCGGCTGCGCACCCAGCCGGGTGTCCTGCGCCCGGCGCTGGCGGTGACACTTCCCACCGGTGAGACGCCGACCATCATGGTCGACGCCGGGGCCAACGCCGACGCCAAACCCGAGATGCTCGTGCAGTTCGCCCACCTGGGCTGCGCCTACGCGCAGACGGCGTTCGGCGTGCGCAAGCCGCGGGTGGGGCTGCTCACCATCGGGTCCGAGCCGGGCAAGGGCAACCGCCTGGTGCGCCGGGCGACGGAGCTTCTGACCGCGACCGCGGAGGGCGCGCACAGCATCGACTTCCGGGGCAACATCGAGGGGCACGACCTGCTCGCCGGGAAGGTGGACGTGGTGGTGACCGACGGCCACACGGGGAACGTGGCGCTCAAGTCGGTGGAGGGGACGGCGGCCTTCGCGATGGAGGCCGTGCGCCAGGCGCTGACCTCCACCACGCTGGCCAAGGCGGGCGCGTTCCTCCAGCGCGGCGCGCTCAGGGAGTTGCGCGAGCGGCTGGACAGCGAGACCTACGGGGGCGCGGCCCTGCTCGGGCTCAACGGCACGGTGGTCATCGCGCACGGCGACAGCCGCGCCAAGGGCATCGCCCGCGCCTGCCGGCTCGCGCACGACCTGGCGGGCGGGCGGATCGGCGACCAGATCCGGCGCCGGGTGCACACCCGGCCGCCGAACTGGCTGCACCGGCTGGCCCAGTCCGAGGAGCGCTGAGGGCGCGCCCTCGTCGGAGGCTCCAGGCGCCCCGCCCCACCGCGTCGTGAGGGCGGAGCGGCGCGCCCGGCTGAGGTGGTCCGGTTCGGAGGGACCCAGACCAGCAGGCCCAGCCGGGTGTCCCGGCTCGCAGGGCCCGACTGGGGTCCCGATCGGAGGGGCGCAGACCGGTAGGCCCGGCCGGGTGGCCCGGCTCGTAGGGGCCCGGCTCGTAGGGGCCCGGCTCGTAGGGGCCCGGCCGGAGTGACCCCACACCGGCAGGGACCCGGCCGGTGCGCCCCCGCTCGAACCGCGACGCCGGAGCGGTCATGGCGCCTCCCCGTGCCGACGGGCGAGCAGGCGCCGCATCTGCCGGTGATCATCGGCGGTGAGGAGTTCGTGGGGGTCGCCGGGCCCCGTCCAGCCGATCGGGCGGTGGGCGACGATCAGCGTGCGGCCGTCGTCGGTGTCCTGGGTCGTGAGGATCCACCGGCCCGCGATCAACGAGTCCAGGGCCCGGTCGAGCGCGCTCACCGGTGCGCCGATCCGTGTTGCAGCGGCGAGGACCACACGAGGGGCAGGGGGCGGGGGTCGGGTCCGCTCCCACGCGCCACGCGCGTCACCGTGCCTCTGGCGGCTCCCCAGACGGGTTCTCCCTCCAGGGTCGGCCCCAGGTAGCGCACGCGGGTGCCGTGCTTTCGTGCCCAGGCCGACAGCGCGCGCAGGCTCGGCAGCTCGCGGATGTCGCAGACCGTACGGGGCTTCATCACCGGCCTCCGGAGAGCACGCTCAGCGACGGCCGGTCCCCGGGCGCGGGCTGGTAGCAGAGCGGGAGGTCGTGCAGGGCGCGGTCGAGCCGTTCGACGGCCTCGGTCAGGTCGCCGGTGGTCCGGGCGTGGTCGATCGCCGCGCGTACGGCCACCGTGCGTCGGCGTTCCAGCCTCGCGCGCAGCTCGGCGCCGTTCCCGGTCAGGGCGGGAGGAAGGGCGAGGGCGTCCGAGAGCGCGTCGAGGAGCATCTCCGTGCGGATGTCGATCATGCCCAGGCCCCCATCCGGAGGAGGGTCGACACGAGTGCCCCGAGCACGTCGACGGGGGTTCGGGGCCACGGGATCGGCGGGGGCGCGTAGGCGCGCACCCGGGAGGCCCGGCACGTTCGGCCGGTGCGTATGAGACGCGCGTGGTCATGGGTCAGGTAGCGCACAGGGCGCCTCCTCAGCATGGATGCCGGATGGGAGGTCCGGCAGGACTGAATCAGGTGGCTCCATAGTGACGCATCGCAGTCATATTCTCAATGCCCAGATTCAGAATCAGTGCGAGAATCTTACTGAGCAATCTATGTAGCCGGGTGGAATGCCCGATTCTGAGTGGGCGGTGTAGTGAATGTCTGATCAGCGCGAACGCGCCGTAGGATCGAGCCAGCCAGCTATGTCGAGGAGCGGGACACCCATGGCCAAGAGTCCGACCCTCCGTCGTCGCCGTTTGTCACGGCGGCTCCGCGAACTGCGTGAGGCGAAGGGGTACACGTCCTCCTACGTGACTTCGGAGGCCAAGAAGCGGGGCAAGGGCAAGTGGTCACGTGGAAAGCTCACCCGGATTGAGAACAACGAGTGGCTCCGTCCGTCAGTGATCGACGTCGACGCTCTGCTGGACATCTACGAGGTGACCGATCCTGAGGAGCGGCTGGCATACGCAACTCTGACGAAGCAGGCCAGGCAGTCTGGGTGGTGGGTTGGATACGCCGACGTCCTCGGCAAGGGCGCATACGTGGGGCTGGAGCTGGAAGCGGCCTCCATCCGGACCTACGAAGCCCTCGTGATTCCGGGCCTGCTCCAAACCGAGGGGTACGCACGAGCCATCACCCGTGGGCACGGTGTTGTCGACGAAGGCGAGATTGAGCGCTATGTCGAAGCCCGTATGGCCCGGAAGCAGATCATCGCCCCCGGGTCGACCACCGGTCCCAGCGTCTGGGCGATCATCGATGAGGCTGCTCTACGCAAGATCCCCGTTGATGTGCGTGCAGAGCAGATCCGATATCTGATCGAAGTCCAGCGCCGCGACCTGCGAGTTCAGGTCCTCCCCGACTCAGCAGGGCTACATGCGGCAACAGCCGGGAGCTTCGCGATACTTGATTTCCAGGATGATCCGCCGGTGGTATACCGGGAGGACATCATGGCCCAGCTGTTCTACGAGGACGCTGTCGAGATCGCGCACTGCGAGACGGTGTACCGCTACGTGCAGGCCTCCGCGCTCAGTGTCGAAGATTCCCGTGCGTTCATGGAGAACCTGATCACCAGCTAGAGAAGGCACCGATGCAATCCCACGACCTGAACTTCCGCAAGTCGTCCTACTCCCAGGGGCGCACTGAGAACTGTGTTGAGGTCGCCGACCTTCCCGACGGAGCCGCAGTGCGCGACACCCAGAACAGGGAGCTTGGGCACCTGGTGTTCAGCGGTACCGAGTGGTCCGCGCTACTGAGCACGGTTCGCGCCAGGTGACCGGCCGACAGAGGCCCCCGGCGCTGCCGGGGGCCTCTGTTGTTGCATACCTGATGCAATCCCGAAAACACTCTACTTGCCGCCCTCGCGACCGACCAGGCTCATGTGTGAGCCACCGAAGTGCGGGCAACTGTCTACTGGTGCCCCGCACCGCGCGGGTCCTGGAGAGGAGCCAGACGTGCCGAACGCGCAGCAACTGACCTTCCGCAAGTCCTCGTTCAGCGGGGCCACCACACAGAACTGCGTGGAGATCGCGGACTTCCCCGGAGGTTCCGCTGTGCGAGACTCCCAGAACCCCACCCAACGGCACCTCGAAGTCCCCGCAAGGGAGTGGTCCGCACTCCTCGCGAGCGTGAGCATGACCTGGTAGACACGGCGCTCCCAGTTCATCGGGACGCCACACCGATCAGGGTCCCCACGTGTCCGGACTCCGGCGCGGGCTCCACCCACACCTCCACGTCACTGAACCCGTGACCGGTCAGAATCTCCTCCCACATCTCGGGCTCGTAGGCCCACCGGTGAATCCACACTTGGCGGCCGTGGAACCCGCTTCCGTAGATCCCCTGCACCCCGTAAGCGCCAGGGACCGGCTGGGCGTGGGAGAACACCAACCGCCCGCCGGGCTCCAACCGCTCGTGAACCAGCGGCAACAGAACCTCCGGGTCGGTGAACCACACCGCACCCCACACCGAGTAGATGGCGTCCCACCGCTGATCAGCGTCCCGCAGGAATGCGACGACATCTTCGCGGTGGAATTCCGCGCCCAGGTGTCCCCATCGCTTCCGTGCCTGGTCGACCTGCACGGGCGAGATGTCCACTCCTGTGGCCATCACCCCCGTGGACGCGAGCGCCGCGACAGCCTCCCCTCGCCCGGAGCCCAACTCCAGCGCGTAGGCGGGTTCCCCCAGGAGTTCGGCCCCGGGCCCATGCCCCGGGTACTGGGTCCACTCGAAAACGGGCGCCGACTCCTCCTCCGAATCCGGCGGAGCAACGCCTTGGGCGTACCGGTCCCAGTAGCCGGGGATGTCCGTGGTCGGGTTGGCCAAGACCGTGGTCCTCGAAGTTCGGGGGCAGGACCCGCACCACGGTAGCCACGTCACAGCGGGAGCGACGGCGAAACAGCGGAAGAGGCCGACACCTCTACGGGTGTCGGCCTCTTCCGGAAGACTCCTGGGGCCCGGCTCTACCGAAGCGGGTTCGTCAGGCGGCGCTGCCGTCGCCGGAACGCATCCACACCGTGCGCTGGGGGAAGGGGATCTCGATGCCCGATGAGTCGAGCGCGGCCTTGACGCGGCGGCGCAGCTCGCGGGTCACGCCCCACTGCTCCAGCGGCACGGTCTTGGCGGCCAGGCGCACCACGACACCGTCCGCGTCCAGGGACTGCACGCCCCAGACGGTCGGGTCCTCCAGGAGGAACTTCCCGAACTCCGGGTCCTCGCGCATCTCCCGCCCGGCCCGCTCCAGGACCTCGTAGACCCTCTCCAGGTTGGACTCGTAGGCCACGGAGACGTCGAGGACGGCGCGGGCCCAGTCCTGGCTGTCGTTGCGCACCCGCTGGATCTCGCCGTTGCGGATGTACCAGAGGCCGCCGTTGATGTCGCGGACCTGGGTGATCCGCAGGCCCACGCTCTCGACCTCACCGACCGCCTCGCCGAGGTCGACGACGTCGCCGACGCCGAACTGGTCCTCGGCCATGATCAGCAGGCCGGACAGGTAGTCGGCGACGAGGCTCTGGGCACCGAAGCCGATCGCCAGACCGACCACACCGGCGCTGGCCAGCAGCGGACCGAGGGCGATGCCGACCTCGCCGAGCACCATCGCCAGGGCCGTGGCCACGATGACGATGGTCGCGAAGCTGCTGAGCACCGAGCCGAGGGTGCGGGCGCGCTGCTGACGCCGCTCGTCGGCGCGGGTCGCATCACGCTGGAGCACCGCGGGACCTCGGGAGAACCGCTTCTGTCCGTTCCTTCCCTCACCCGACCGCAGGACGCGCTCCACGAGACGGGAGATCGCACGCTTGGCAAAGGCACGGATGACCAGCGCGCCGACCACGATCAACAGGATTCGCAGGGGGACCCCGATCAGCAGATCGACGTTGCCCTGGAGCCACGCGGGCAGGTCCACCACCTGACCGATGGCCGTGCTGTTCAGGAGGGCGGGCTCGGCGGGTGCCATGGAAAGTGCTCCACTGTGTCGGACGGACATACGCGACGATCGACGTAGAACGTACTTGTGATCCTTCGAACTGGTCAAAGCCGGTAGGGCGGCCCTCCGCTCCGCCAGAGACGACCGAGTCGCCCCCCGTCCCGCGGCGGCTACCGAGCGATGACCCCGCCCTCCCAGAGGGCGGGGTCGTGGGTCCGGACGCGCTCGGTGATGCGGCCCAGCGCCTCCGCCACGGGCATCGGGTCCAGGCGGCGGCCGTCGCGCAGGCGCAGTGCGACCGACCCGGCGGCGGCGACGCGCGCGGCGCGGTCCTGGCCCGGTTCCGGCCCGATCCGCGACCGGGCGGGGAGGGCGCCGCCGGTCGGTACGCTTGTGCCATGGCCGACCCGCAGGAAGTACTCTCGCGACGGGTCCAGTCCGCCCTCGGCGCCGCCTTCGGCCCCGAGTTCGCCGACACCGACCCCGTCATCCGCCCGTCCCAGTTCGCCGACTACCAGGCGAACGCCGCGCTCGCGCTCGCCAAGCGACTGGGCCGAAAGCCGCGTGAGGTGTCCGCGGCGATCATGGAGCACCTGGACGTGGCCGACGTCTGCCGCGACGTCGAGGTCAGCGGGCCGGGCTTCATCAACCTGACCCTGCGCGAGGACTGGATCGCCGGGCAGACCCGTCAGCTGCTGGACGACCCCCGCCTGGGCGTCCCCCAGCAGGAGCCGCTGAACATCCCGCTCGACTACTCCGCGCCCAACGTGGCCAAGGAGATGCACGTCGGGCACCTGCGCACCACCGTGGTCGGCGACTCCCTGGCCCGGACCCTGGAGTTCCTGGGGCACAACGTCATCCGGCAGAACCACATCGGTGACTGGGGCACGCCCTTCGGCATGCTCATCGAGCACCTGCTGGAGGTCGGCGAGGAGTCCCCGGACGCGGACCTGCTGACCACCGACCCCAACGCCTTCTACCAGGCGGCCCGCACCAAGTTCGACTCCTCCGGCCCGGAGGCGGACGGCTTCGCCGCCCGCGCCCGGCGCCGCGTGGTCGCCCTCCAGGGCGGCGACGCAGAGACGCTGCGCCTGTGGAGCAAGCTCGTCGGCCTGTCGAAGGTCTACTTCAACAAGGTCTACGGCAAGCTCGGCGTCACCCTCACCGACGAGAACCTCGCCGGTGAGAGCACGTACAACGCCATGCTCGCCGACGTGTGCGACGAGCTGGAGGCCAAGGGCATCGCCGAGGTCAGCGACGGCGCGCTGTGCGTGTTCCTCGACGGCTTCACCGGCCGCGAGGACAAGCCGGTCCCGCTGATCATCCGCAAGAGCGACGGCGGCTACGGCTACGCCACCACCGACCTGGCCACCGTCCGCTACCGGGTGGAGGACCTCAAGGCCGACCGCATCCTGTACGTCGTGGGCGCCCCGCAGGCCATGCACTTCAAGATGGTCTGGGCCACCGCCCGCAAGGCCGGGTGGCTGCCGGACAGCGTCGAGACCACGCACGTGCAGATCGGCAACGTGCTGGGCAGCGACGGCAAGATCCTGCGTACCCGTAGCGGCGCCCCGGTCCGCCTCATGCAGCTGTTGGAGGAGGCCGTCGAGCGCGCGGCCGCGGTCGTCGCCGAGAACCGGCCCGACCTCAGCGCGGCGGAGCAGGCGGAGATCGCCTACGACGTCGGCATCGGCGCGGTCAAGTACGCGGACCTGTCGGTCTCGCACGACACCGAGTACACCTTCGACTTCGACCGCATGCTGGCGCTGACCGGCAACACCGGCCCGTACCTGCAGTACGCGCAGGCCCGGATCCGCTCCATCTTCCGCAAGGGCGGGGTGGACGCCGACTCGGCACGCGGGGAGATCACCGTCGCCGAGGCCGCCGAGCGCGACCTCGCGCTCAAGCTGCTCGGCTTCGGCGGGGTCGTGGCGCAGGTCGGCGACCTTCTCCAGCCGCACCGGCTGTCGGCGTACCTGTTCGAGCTGGCACAGGCGCTCACCACGTTCTACGAGCACTGCCCGGTGCTCACCGCGCCCACCGAGGCCGAGCGCGAGTCGCGGCTGGCGCTGATCGCGGTGGCGCTGCGCGTGCTGGTGCAGGGCCTGGACCTGCTGGGGGTCAACGCACCCGAGCACATGTAGCCGCGCGCGGGCCGTCCGGCCCGTCGTCCGACCACGCAAGGAGGGGCCGTCCGTCAGGGCGGCCCCTCTTCGTGTGCCCGGTGGGCGGGGAGCGCTGGGGCGCCGACAAGGGCACGGCGGGCCCCGGCACGGGCCGGACGGGCACACGTGCGCGCAGGAGCTCCGACCTGGCCGGATCCGGCCGCCGACCGGTGTGGGAGAGAACTCACAGCCAGCCCGAGGCATCTCCCAACAGGGGTTTCACGCCCGTGTGCGGTCGGATCCGGGCCATGGGGAACGCGAACGCGGGGACCGAGTCGAAGATCTCGTGATCGCGGCCCCGGGAACCTGGCGCTCCGGTGGGGCGTCCGACCTAAGGTGTGTGGACAAAAGCCACAGACACGACATAAGGGAGAAAACGGATATGACGTCAGCTCCTCCCGAGGTGGGACCCAGGCCGGGGGTCTGGCACCTGGACCCGCTTCACTCCAGCCTGATCTTCGTCGCCCACTACCTGCGCTACGGCCGGGTCCAGGGCACGTTCGGCCGCGCCGAGGGCCAGGTCGTCGTCGCCCAGAACCCCGCCGCGTCCAGCGTGGAGGTGACGCTGGAGGCCGGGAGCATCAACACCGGGGTCGGCGCCCGCGACGCCCATCTGCGCTCCGCCGACTTCCTGGACGTCGACCACCACCCGGAGATCCACTTCGTGTCCACTGGCTTCGAGGAGAGCCGACGCGGCCGGTTCGCCTTCCGGCTGAACGGGGACCTGACCATCCACGGCACCACGGTCCCGGTCACCCTGAACGCCCAGTGGGTCGGCGAGTCCCCCGACTACGTGTCCCCGGAGGACACCTACGGGCACTTCTTCTCGGCGACCACGCGGATCAGCCTCTCCGACTTCGGGGTGGGGCTCGGCAGCGAGCTTCCCTGGGGCGGCACACTCGTCGGCGAGCACGTCGACATCGTCCTGGAGGTCCGCCTCCAGAACCAGGACCCGGCCCCGTTCCTGAAGCAGATCGGGCACGCTCCCTGACGGACGCGCCCGCGAGGCGATCGTGCCGCCGCCCGGCACGACCGGTGCCCTCGCCCGCCGCTCCGCGCTCCCCCACCACATGATCGCCGCTCGTACGGCGCCCCGCCCCCTGCCCGCGAGCCATCACCGCGGGCACTCGGACGCACACCTTCCGTTGTCGCCCCGTGGTCGCTCCGATCGCCCCGGTCGCCCCGGTCGCGACCACTCCCGTGGTCGTCCTGGCGGCTGACCCGCGCTCGCTCCCGTGGCACCACCGCCGCCCTGGTCGCGGCCGATCCCGTCGTGGCTTCGCCCTCGCCCCGACCTTCTTCGCGAGGGGCGCCCGTCACCGGCACCCGCTACCGTGGCCGCATTCCCGCTGCTCGGCCCGTTCGACCATGCGTCCCACCGACCCCACGGAGAACCCCATGCGCGTTCTGGCCTCGTTCTCGGCCACCGATATCCTCGCCCACGCCTTCACGTCACCCGCCCGCGACGGTGCGGCCGTCCCCGATCCGGCGGCCCGGTTCCCCCTCGGCGAGGAGCCCCAGCGCGTGGCGGTCGCGTCCGGCCTGGACCGCGCCGCCTACACCACCGACCACGACCTGGTCGGCGTCGACGCCGACGGCACGGTCGCCTGGCGGCTCTCCCTCGACGCGCCGCCCGCGTCCGAGCACTACATGTCGGGCCGGTCCTCGATCGCCTTCTCCGCCGACGGGTCGCTGCTCTGGCTCTACCGCCCCGACCTGGCCTGGCACGGCCCAGGCCGGACCGACAGCCTGCACGCCGTCGACGCGGCCACCGGCGAGGTCCTGGCCGGCGCCCGGCTCCGCAGCATCGGCCACGGAGCCGAGGTCCGGCCCCACCCGGACCACGGACACGTGCTGGTCGGCGTGGGCGAGGGGCAGGACGGCGGCGCGACGTTCCACGCCCGCCTCGACGGCGACGCGCTGGTCGTGACCCCGTACCCCCTCACCGGCTACTTCCAGGACCTCTCCCCCGACGGCCGGATGTTCTCCGTCAGCGACCACGACGAGGTCACGTTCCACGCCTTCCCGAGCGGCGAGCCGGTCTCCCGGGTCGGCGTCGGCGCGTTCGGCTACGACGAGGAGCGATTCGAGACCCTGTTCGTCGGCCAGACCGGCGCCGACTTCCTCGACGAGCGCACGGCGGTCGTCGCCGTGACCGGCGAGGCCGTCGCCCCGGAGGACGGCGGCCCCTACGTCCAGGACTTCCACGAGAACCACGCCGTGGACGCGGCGACCGGCCGCGTTCTGGGCCCACTGCCCGAGCCGTCCCGGCACGCCGAGCGCCTCACCGTGCTCGGGGACGGATCCTGGACGGGCCCCGACGCCTCGGGGCGGGACACGCGCTTCACGTGGTCGGCGCCTCAGCCCGACTGACGTTCGTTCGCCGTTCCGCCGCACTGGCCGGACACCCCGGCGCCCGGTGCCCCTGCTCCGGCTCCGGCTCCGCCCGCTCCAGAAGAACCCGCCGGTGTCCTTCCTCCGACCTGTTCAGGCGAGTCTTCGAGCACAGGGGCGAGCATCCGCAAGAACCCGCCGACGCCCCCGACCTGTGCGGGCGACCCTTCGAGAACAGGGGCGAGCATCCGTGGAACACGCGGAGGGCCCGGCCGCGCGGCGGCCGGGCCCTCACCTGCTCGTCGGTTCAGTCGTCAACGGGTCCGTCGGCGGCGACGTAGGCGGCGATCTCCGCCCGGGTCGGGATGGACGAGGCGGCCCCGTGCCGCTGGACCGACAGCGCGGCGGCGGCCGCGGCGAAGCGCATCGCGTCCTCGGGGGTGTTCCCCTCGGCCCGGGCCACGGCGAACGCGCCGCAGTAGGTGTCACCGGCGGCGGTGGTGTCCACGGCCTCGACCCTGCGCGCGGGCACGTGCACCGGCTTCGCTCCCCGGCGGCCGTGCAGCGCACCCGCCTCTCCCATGGTCAGCAGCACCTCGGGCACCAGCTCGACCAGGGCCTCCAGGGCCGCGTGGGGGTCGGTGAGCCCGGTGATCGCGGCGGCCTCGTGCTCGTTGGGCACCAGCACGTCCACCGACTCCAGCAGCTCGGCCGGAAGCTCCCGGGCGGGCGCGGGCGTCAGGTACACGGGCACGCCCAGTCGCCGCCCGGTCCGCGCGGCGTCGACCACGGCCTCCATCGGCAGCTCCAGCTGGAGCAGCAGGGCGTCGCGGGCGCCGATGACCGCGGCGTCGCCCGCGGCCGTCGCGGTGACCGTGCCGTTGGCGCCGGGCACGACGATGATGGAGTTGCCGCCACCGCCGTCCACGACGATGTGCGCCACCCCGGACGCGCCCGGGGCCGTACGCAGGCCGGACACGTCGATGTCGCAGTCCACGAGGTTGGCGCGCAGCTCCTCGCCGAAGGAGTCGTCGCCCACCGCCCCGAGGAAGGCGGTCTCGGCGCCGGCGCGCGCGGCCGCGACCGCCTGGTTGGCGCCCTTGCCGCCGGGCACCTGGCGGAACGCCGTGCCGGTGACGGTCTCACCGCTGGAGGGCACCCGGTCGACGTAGGCGACCAGGTCCATGTTCACACTGCCGAAGACGGCGATCCGGGGTGCGCGGCTCACGCGTCGGCCTCCCCGTCCAGTTCGACGATGACCGGGGCGTGGTCGGAGGCGCCCTTGCCCTTGCGCTCCTCGCGGTCGATCCGGGCGCCGGTCACGCGCTCGCTCAGGGCCGGGGAGGCGAGGACGAAGTCGATGCGCATGCCCTTGCGCTTGGGGAAGGACAGGGCCTTGTAGTCCCAGTAGGTGTACACGCCCGGACCGGGGGTGTACTGGCGCACCACCTCGGCGAACCCGGCGTCGACCAGCTTGGTGAACGCGGCGCGCTCGGGCCCGGTGACGTGGGTCTTGCCGTCGAACTCGGCCATGTCCCACACGTCCGTGTCCTCGGGGGCGATGTTGAAGTCCCCGACGTAGGCGATCTGCGCCCGCGGGTCCTCCGCCAGCCGGGCCGCGCCCGCCTCCCGCAGCGCCTCCAGCCAGCGCAGCTTGTACGCGTAGTGCGGGTGGTCGATCTCGCGGCCGTTGGGCACGTACAGGCTCCACACCTGGACGCCCGCGCAGGTGGCGCCGACGGCGCGCGCCTCGACCTCCTCCGGCTCACCGTAGCCGGGCTGGCCGGGGAACCCGACCTGTACGTCGTCGAGGCCGACCCGGGAGGCGATCGCGACCCCGTTCCACTGGGAGAGCCCGTGGTGGGCCACCTCGTAGCCGCGGTCGGTGAAGACGGAGGCGGGGAACTGGTCGTCGCGGCACTTCGTCTCCTGGATGGCCAGGACGTCGACGTCGCTCCGGTCCAGCCAGGCGCCGATCCGCTCGGTCCTCGCCCGGGCACTGTTCACATTCCATGTCGCGATACGCACATCAGAAGCCTAGGCCACCACGCCGACACACCGCCCCCGCGCCGGGCCCTGTCCCCCACCTGGGCGGTGTCGAAATCGAGCGAGCCCGCTCACGGAGACCTCCGAGGGGTCGAACGCGCACACGTCGCCCCACGGAGCGCCTGGGGGTGGAAGGTGAGCGATCCCGTCCGCCGGTACCACCGAGGGGTTGATCCGGGCCGAAGCAAGCACTGCGAGGGCACCGACGGGTCCTGGAGGGCCCGGAGGTGCACCCCAGGAGATGGACGGTGAGCGATCCTGCTCGCCGGTACCACCGGGGGGTTGGTCGGGCCGAAGCGAGGAACGAGCAGAGGCCCGAAGCAAGCACGGCGAGGGCGCCGAGCGGTCCTGAGGAGCCTGGAGGCCCGCCCCAGCGGGTTGAAGGTAAGCGGGCGTGCCTGCCCCGACCCGAGGGGGTTGGAGGTGAGCCGTTCAGGTGGCGGGACCACAGGGGGGTTGGTCGGGCCAAAGCGAGGAACGAGCGGAGGCCCAAAGAAAGCACAGGTGCGAGGGGCGCGCTGGTGCCTGCAGGAGGAGCCAAGCCGGAGCGAGGAACGAGCGCAGGCGCAGGCGACGACGAAGGCCCCAGCGTGAAGCGCCCCGAGTACGCCCCGGTGCGGCCGTCCTCCGCACCGGGGCGTCGCGACTACCCAGCGCAATCCGAGGGATTCCGTCGCTCAGGAACTAGGACGGCCCACCACTCCCGGTGGTTCGCATCGGGCCAAAGGTTTTTCTCTACAGACGTCGTCGGTCGTGCTCCAGGGCCCGAGGCCACGCGTCAGCCGCGGTACCGACGGGTAGGGCTGTGATGCAGACCACAGTGTGACACCCCCGCCAGTGAGGTGAGCGACCCATGTCGACCGTCGAACCCGATGCCCCGACCCCCGCCGAGCCCGAGGTCGACGAACGGCGTGCCCGCGCCGTCGCCGAACAGGCCCGGGAGAGCACCTGGGAGCTGCCCAGCTTCGCCAAGGAACTCTTCCTGGGCCGACTGCGCCTCGACCTGATCCATCCCCTGACCGTCCCCGACGAGGCCGCCGACCGCGACGGCGAGGCCTTCCTGGCCCGCCTGCGCGACTTCTGCGAGGGCATCGACTCCCAGCGCATCGAGCGCGAGGAGCGCATCCCCGACGAGGTCGTGCGCGGCCTGCGCGAGCTGGGCGCCTTCGGAATGAAGATCCCCGCCGAGTACGGCGGCCTCGGGCTCAGCCAGCTCCACTACAACCGCGCGCTCACGCTGATCGGGTCGGCCTCACCCGCGATCGCCGCCCTGCTCTCGGCCCACCAGTCGATCGGGGTGCCCCAGCCCGTCGCCATGTTCGGGACGCAGGCCCAGAAGCAGGCGTTCCTGCCGCGCTGCGCCCGCGACGACATCAGCGCGTTCCTGCTCACCGAACCGGACGTGGGCAGCGACCCGGCCCGGCTGCGCACCACCGCCACGCCCACCGAGGACGGTTCGGCCTACGTCCTGGACGGCGTCAAGCTCTGGACCACCAACGGGGTCGTCGCCGACCTGCTCGTGGTCATGGCGCGGGTGCCCGAGAGCCCCGGCCACCGGGGCGGCATCACGGCGTTCGTCGTGGAGGGAGACTCCCCCGGCATCACCGTGGAGCACCGGAACCGCTTCATGGGCCTGCGCGGGCTGGAGAACGGCGTCACCCGCCTGCACCAGGTGCGCGTCCCGGTCGCCAACCGGATCGGGGAGGAGGGCCGCGGACTGCGCATCGCCCTGTCCACCCTCAACACCGGCCGCCTGTCACTGCCGGCGATCTGCGTGGGCGCGGGCAAGTGGGCGACCCGGATCGCCCGCGAGTGGGCCCGCGAGCGCGTCCAGTGGGGGCGCCCGGTCGGCAAGCACGAGGAGGTGGCCAAGAAGATCGCCTCCATCGCCGCCACCACCTACGCCATGGACGCCATGGTCGAACTGGCCGGGCAGCTCGCCGACGACAAGCGCAACGACATCCGCATCGAGGCGGCCATCGCGAAGCTGTGGGCCTCCGAGCACGCCTGGCGCGTCGCCGACGACCTCGTCCAGATCCGGGGCGGCCGCGGGTTCGAGACCGCGGACTCCCTGGCCGCGCGCGGCGAGCGCGGGGTGCCCGCCGAACAGATGCTGCGCGACCTGCGGATCAACCGGATCTTCGAGGGATCCACCGAGATCATGCACCTCATGATCGCCCGTGAGGCGGTCGACGCCCACCTGTCCGTGGCCGGGGACATCATCGACCCCGAGGCCGACCGCTCCGACAAGGCGCGGGCGGTCGCCAAGGCGAGCGGCTTCTACGCGTCCTGGCTGCCCGGCCTGGTGGTCGGGCAGGGGCAGGTGCCCTCGGCGTTCGCGGAGTTCGGGCCGGTCGCCGGCCACCTGCGGTACGTGGAGCGCACCGCGCGCAAGCTCGCCCGGTCCACGTTCTACGGGATGTCGCGGTGGCAGGGCCGGATGGAGACCAAGCAGGGGTTCCTGGCCAGGATCGTCGACATCGGCGCCGAGCTGTTCGCGATGAGCGCGGTGATCGTGCGGGCCCGCCACGACGCCGACACCCGCCCCGAGCGCGGCACCACCCCGTTCGAGTTGGCCGACGCGTTCTGCCGGCAGTCGCGGCTGCGGATCGACACCCTGTTCGACGGATTGTGGTCCAACACCGACGAGATCGACGGCAAGGTGTCGCGTCGGCTGATGGACGACTCCTACACCTGGCTGGAGGAGGGCGTGGTCGACCCCTCGCTGCCCGGACCGCTGATCGCTCCGGCCGAGCCCGGGCCGTCCAAGGCCGAGGACCAGCACCGCAGGATGGGCTGAGGCACGGCCGGCCCGGGTGATGCGGCGGGTCGGGACGAGCGGCGATGAGCGGCAGGGACGGCCCGCGGCGGAGTGTCGTGGGCGGGGGCTACGGTGGCGGCATGGCTGAACCGCACCCCCGCCGCGACGCGGAGCTGTCCCTGTCCCAGGCCCGCCGGATCGCCCTGGCCGCCCAGGGATTCGCCGACCGCCGCCCCACCGGGACCCCCACGCTGGCCCACCTCGGCCGGGTCGTGCGCAGGGTCGGCATCCTGCAGATCGACAGCGTGAACGTCCTGGCCCGCAGCCAGTACCTCCCGGTGTTCGCGCGCATGGGCGCCTACGACCCCGCCCTGCTCGACCGCGCCACCACCACCGCGGCGGGTTCCGGCCCGGCGCGCCTGGTGGAGTGCTGGGCGCACGAGGCCAGCCTGGTCCCGCCGGCCACCCGGCAGCTGATGCGGTACCGGATGGAGCGCAACCGCGCCCAGGAGCGCGTGGGCTGGCTGAACGGCATCCGCGAGGAGAGGCCCGACCTCATCAAGACCGTTCTGGAGGAGGTGGGCCGGGTCGGACCCGCCACCGCCCGCGAGGTCGAGGCCGCCCTCGCGCACGACGCGCCGCGCGTGAAGGAGCACTGGGGCTGGAACTGGTCCGAGGTCAAGAAGTGCCTGGAGTACCTGTTCTGGATCGGCGACGTCACCTCCAACGGGCGCAACGCCCAGTTCGAGCGCCGCTACGACCTGCCGGAGCGGGTGCTGCCCGCCGAGCACCACCTGGCACCGGAGCCGTCGGCGGAGGAGGCCCACCGGGAGCTGGTGGCCATCGCCGCCCGCGCGCACGGCATCGCCACGGAGCCCTGCCTGCGCGACTACTTCCGGCTCAAGGGCGTGGAGTCGCGGGCGGCCGTGGCCGACCTCGTCGACTCCGGCGAGCTGGTGCCGGTCCGGGTCCGGGGGTGGGAGCGCACCGCCTACCTGCACCGGGACGCCCGCGTGCCGCGCCGGGTGGACGCGCGCGCCCTGCTCAGCCCGTTCGACTCGCTGGTGTGGACCCGCGACCGCGCCGAGGAGCTGTTCGGCTTCAGGTACCGGCTGGAGATCTACGTCCCCGCCGCCAAGCGGGTGCACGGCTACTACGTGCTGCCGTTCCTGCTGGGAGAGGACCTGGTGGCCCGGGTCGACCTCAAGGCCGACCGGGCCTCGGGGACGCTGCTGGCCCAGCGGATCACGCTGGAGGAGGACGCGCCGCCCGAGACCCTGGAGGAGCTCACCGCGCAGCTCGGCGAGACGGCCGCCTGGCTGGGGCTGGACCACGGCGTCGGCGGGCCCGCGCTCACGGGGGTCTGACGAGGGCCTGGGCGGGCCCGTCCACGGCCTGGGATCCTCCAGGACCTGGCGGAGGAACCGTCGTGCGGTCGTGGCCGGTTCCGGCCACGGCCGACCGCGGTCGCCAGGACGCGACCGGACCGTGGACGGCGATCGCCCGCCACGGCGGGCATCGACCGCCCGACCGCGCCTCGCGGGGCCCCGCAGCGGCACGCCCCGGGACGGCGCACCCGCAATGAGCGGGCCGAACGCTCTTATCCGCGAGCGCCGACAGGCCTAGTGTGCTGAGTAGGGGGTGTTTGGCGGTACGCCGCGTCCCGGCCCGCCGAAGACGGATCCGCGACCCCGTGCCGGCCCCGGAGGACACTCCCGTTCACAAGGGAGACAGCCATGGCCCAGCTCAAGGTACAGCCCCTGTCCGACACCGCGTTGGCGCGCCTGCGCTCCGGTTTCGCGGGACAGGTGTTCTCGAACGTGGACGACGGGTTCGAGGAGGCCCGGACGCTCTTCAACGCGATGATCGATACCCGGCCCGCCGTGATCGCCCAGTGCGCGAACACCGACGACGTACGCCGCGGCATCGAGTGCGCCCGTGAGGAGGGCCTGGAGATCGCGGTCCGCGGCGGCGGGCACAGTGTCGCCGGAATGAGCCTCACCCAGGGCGGCCTCGTCATCGACACGCGCCGCATGCAGGACGTCACGGTCGATATGGACCGGATGCAGGTCGCCGTCGGCGGCGGCACGGTCATGGGACAGATGGACGAGGCGACCACCCGGCACGGCCTGGCCACGACCGGTGGCCGCGTCTCGACCACCGGCGTCGGCGGCTTCGTCCTCGGCGGCGGTTCGGGGTGGATCGAGCGCAAGTTCGGCCTGGCCTGCGACAACCTGCTCAGTGTCGACCTGGTGACCGCCGAGGGCGACCTCGTGCACGCGGCCGCCGACGAGAACCCCGAGCTGTTCTGGGCACTGCACGGCGGCGGCGGGAACTTCGGCGTCGCGACCCGCATGGAACTGCGGCTGCACCCGCTGCCGGAGTTCTCCCTCGGCCTGCTGCTGTTCCTGCCCGAATCCGGACCCGAGGTCGCGCGCGTCTGGCGCGACTTCATGGCGCAGGCCCCCGACGAGATCGGCGGAGGGCTGATCTACCTCGTCGCGCAGCCGGAGCCGTTCGTACCGGAGGAGCTGGTGGGCAGGCTGGTGTGCGGTGTGGTGATCACCTGCGCGGGCCCCGAGGCGATGCTGCGCGACCTGGCCGCGCCGGTGATCCGGATGGGGCCCGAGGTCGAGATGGTCACCGACATGCCCTACGCCGACATGCAGAAGGCGCTCGACGACCCGCCCGGCTATCGCAACTACTGGTCGGTGGAGCACCTGGCGTCGCTGCCCGATCCGGCGCTCGACAGGTTCTGCGCCAGGGCCGACGGCATGGTCGTCCCCTCCCCCACGGCCCACGCCATGTGGCGGCTCGGCGGCGCCGTCGGGCGGGCGGAGACCGACTACCCGCTGCCGTGGCGCCATGCCGCGTGGGCGGTCCACCCGCTGGCGATGTGGGAGGACCCCGAGGACGACGAGCGGGCGATCCAGTGGGTGCGCGACGTCCGCGAGGACGTGCGCCCGTGGGCCACCGGGGACGTGTACCTCAACTTCACGGGGGACGAGGGGGAGTCGCGCGTCGTGCGCGGCTTCGGTGAGGACAACTACGCGCGGTTGAGCGCGGTCAAGACCGAGTTCGACCCGGACAACGTCTTCCACCGCAACCACAACATCCGCCCGGCCCGCGAGATGCCCTCCGCCACGGCCCCGCCGCCCCGCCAGGGCTGACCGGGTGCCGGGAGCCGGGAGCCGGGACCGTCAGTGCGGTGAGACCAGCTTCACCGAGGGGAAGTAGGTCCTGAAGCGCCGAGCGTCCCGGCTCAGCAACTGGAGACCACTGACGGCGGCGTGCGCGCCGATGTAGAAGTCGGGCAGGGTCGACGCCTTCGTACCGCCGTTCCTCCGGTACGTCACGAAGGCCTTTCCCGCGAGAAAGGCCGCGTCCCAGGGGAGCGGTGAGCGGACGAAGTCGTCGCCGAGTTCCCGTTCCAGGTCCTCCACGCGCGAGAACCTGATCGATATCTCCGCGTAGACGAGCGGATTGATGACGAGGGGTCCCTGGTCCGCCGCCTCCTCCAAGGCGCGGACCGACCACTCGACCCACGTCTCGTCCTCGGTCATGATGTCCAGCAGCACGTTCGAGTCGACCAGAGTCGCCACGGCGCCGGGGTCGGCCTCCGGTTCCGGAGACCCGGGTGAGGCGCGGGACGACCCGCTGTCAGTCGTCATCCGCGCCCCTGGTGAGGGCCATGATCTGTTCCGTCGTGAGCCGGACGTCGCCCTTGCCGCGGAGCCGGTCGGTGATCCGGCGCCCGCGGGAGGGCTCGGTCGCGGCACGGACCACGCGCGCGCCCCTGCCGTCCAGTTCGAACTCGACCTCGTCCCCCGGCCGCAGGCCCAGGTGCCGACGCACCTCGACCGGGACGGTCACCTGTCCCTTTTGCGTGAGTCTCATGGAACCAGGGTAATACATCGAAGGTATTACCTCCGAGCACCTCTGGGGACACCGCCGTCCCGAGGCGACGGGGGCGTGCGTTCGCGTCCTTCCGAGACGATCCGCTCCAGCGCGGTCCCGCCGCCCGCCGCGCGCCGCGCCTGGGCGAACGCCTCTCCGCCGGGCCGCCGCCTCGGGCCCCCTGAGGTGTCGAGCAGGCCGGCCCGGGCGAGCCGGTCGCGGACGGCCCGGGCCTCGCCACCGTCCTCGGCGTTCCGCGTCACTCGGTTCATGGCCCGAGCGTACGTTCGTGCCGTGCACGCATGCGCGCACGGCACCACCGTCGGATCCGGCTCAGACGCGTTCGATGATGGTGACGTTGGCCTGGCCGCCGCCCTCGCACATGGTCTGCAGGCCGTAGCGCCCGCCGGTGCGGTGGAGTTCGTTGACCAGCTTGGCCATGAGCACCGTGCCGGTGGCGCCCAGCGGGTGGCCCAGGGCGATCGCGCCGCCGTTGGGGTTGACCCGGGCCGGGTCGGCGCCCAGTTCCTCGATCCAGGACAGGGGCACCGGGGCGAAGGCCTCGTTGATCTCGGTGACGTCGATGTCGTCGATGCCCAGCCCGGCCTTGTCCAGGGCGATCCGGGTCGCCGGGATGGGCGCGGTGAGCATGTACACCGGGTCGTCGCCGACCAGGGACAACTGGACGACGCGCGCCAGCGGGGTGAGGCCGTGCTGCTCGACCGCGCGCTCGGAGGCGATGAGCACCGCGCCCGCGCCCACGGAGATCTGGCTGGCCACGGCGGCGGTGAGCTCCCAGCCCTCGCGCAGGGCCTTCAGGCCCGCCATCTTCTCCAGGGTGGTGTCGGGACGCACGCCCTCGTCGCGCTCGACCCCGGCCAGCGGCGCGATCTGGCCGTCGAAGTGGCCCGCCTCGATCGCCCGGGCGGCCCGCTGGTGGCTCTCCAGCGCGAACTCCTCCAGCCGCTCGCGCTTGAAGCCCCACTTCTCGCACATGAGCTGGGCGCCCCGGAACTGGGAGATCTCCTGGAGGCCGTAGCGCTCCGCCCAGCCCTCGCCGTACAGGGACAGGCCGTTGTCGACGGCGAACTGGACGTTGGCGCCCATGGGGACCATGCCCATGTTCTCCACGCCGGAGGCCACCACGAGGTCCTGGGTCCCCGACATCACGCCCTGGGCGGCGAAGTGCAGAGCCTGCTGGGAGGAACCGCACTGGCGGTCGATGGTCACGCCGGGAACGGACTCGGGCAGCCCCGCCGAGAGCCAGGCGGTGCGCGCGAGGTCGAGCGCCTGGGGTCCGGCCTGGGTGACACAGCCCATGATGACGTCCTCGACGGCCGCCGGGTCGACCCCGGTGCGCTGGACGAGCTCCTTGAGCACGTGTGCTCCGAGGTCGGCGGGATGCACGCCGGCGAGCGCGCCCTTCTTCGTGCCGACGGGGGTGCGGACTGCGTCGACGATGAATGCCTCGGCCACGGGGCCCTCCAAGGGGAGCTGGGGTGACGGTTCTGAACCGAACTGTATTCGGTTTGGCGGTCCTGGCAAGTACCCGGCCCCTCCCGGACGCCTAACGCGGCCCCGGGTCCCGGCCGAGGTCGGCCGCGTCCCCCTCGTCGCCGAGGGTGTCGGAGGTCATCCGCTCCAGCGCGGCCACGACCTCCGGGTGCTCGTGCGGCGCGTAGTCGGCGAGCAGCGAGCGCAGCGCGGTGCGCTGGGCCTCGAAGAGCGCGCGGACCGCGTCCGCGCCCCGCCGGGTGAGCTCCCACGCGTCCTGGCCGGCCACGAGGTAGGCGGCGTCGAGCAGTTCCCGGCGCACCGCCTCCCACCGCTCCGCCGGCAGGCCGGTCATCTCCACCAGCTCCCCGGTCCGCAGCGGCCCCGTCGCGCCCAGGTGGCTGAGCACCCAGCAGGCGCCCGGGGAGACCTCCAGGCCCGCCGCCTCCCGCAGCCGCCGGTACATCGCGTGGGCGCCCTCCCGGCCGCAGGCGCGGAAGACCTCCCTCTCCACGTGCGCGAGCCCGTCGCGCCCGTAGTAGGAGGACACCGGCGGAATGGTCTCGTCCAGGTCCGGACTGCCCACGGTGGTGCGCAGCGGGACCTGGCGCAGGAACAGCGCCAGGACGAACCCCGCCAGCGCGACGGGCACCGCCCACAGGAAGACGACGTCGACGGCGTCGGCGTAGGCTCCCAGGAACGAGGCCTGCGCCGCCGGGGGAAGCTCGCCCAGGGCGCGCGGGTCGCTCTCCAGGGCCGCGACGTCCACCCCGGGCGGCAGCCGGATCTCGTCCGCTCGGGCGGCGAGGTCCGCGGCCAGCCGGGCGGAGAACACCGACCCGAACACGGCGGTACCGAAGGCACCGCCGATCGATCGGAAGAAGGTCGCGCTGGAGGTCGCCACGCCCAGGTCGCGGTACTCGGCGCCGTTCTGCACCACCAGGACGACCACCTGCATCACCAGTCCCAGGCCGAAGCCGAGGACGAAGAAGTAGGCGCCCATCACCACCTGGGAGGAATCCGGCCCCATGGTGGAGAGCAGGTACAGTCCCACGGCCGTCACGGCCATGCCCGCCACCGGATAGGCCTTGTAGTGGCCGGTCCGCGTCACCAGCCGTCCGCTGCCGATCGAGGTCAGGAACATGCCCGCCACCATCGGCAGCAGGTGCAGGCCCGAGGCCGTCGGCGACATCCCGTGCACCACCTGCAGGAAGAGCGGGAGGTAGGCCATCGAGCCCATCATCGCGAAGCCCACGCAGAAGCCGATGGCCATGGCCACCACGATCACCGGGTTGCCGAACAGGCCGAGCGGCATGACGGGCTCGTCGGCCCGGCGGGCCGTCCACCACCAGCCCAGGCCCAGCACGAGCGCGGCGGCTCCCGCGCCGACCACCTCGACCGAGGCCCAGGGGTAGACCGAGCCGCCCCAGGCGGCCACGAGGGTCAGGCACACGGCGGTCCCGGCCAGCAGCAGGATGCCCGCGTAGTCCACGCGGCCGCGCCCCTCCGGCCGGGTCGACGGCAGGACCGCCAGGACGGCCAGGAACGCGACCAGCCCCAGGGGCAGATTGACGTAGAACACCCACCGCCAGCTCAGGTGGTCGACGAACAGGCCGCCCAGCAGCGGCCCGGCCACGCTGGAGACCCCGAACACCGCGCCGAACAGTCCCTGGTACCTGCCGCGCTCGCGCGGCGAGACCACGTCGCCGATGATCGCCGAGGCCAGCACCATCAGGCCGCCCCCGCCGATGCCCTGCAACGCGCGGAAGAGGATCAGCTGGAGCATGTCCTGGGACATCCCGCACAGGGCGGAGCCCGCGAGGAAGATCGCGATGCAGCCGAGGAAGAGCTGTTTGCGGCCGAACTGGTCGCCGAGCTTGCCCCACAGGGGTGTGCTGGCGGTGACCGCGAGCAGGTAGGCGGTGATGACCCACGACAGGTGGTTGAGCCCGCCGAGGTCGGAGACGATCGTCGGCAGCGCCGTGGACACGATGGTCTGGTCCAGGGCCGAGAGCAGCACGCTGAGCATGAGCGCGGTCATGATGACCGCGATCCTCGGACCCTGGTGGCTCCGGCGCTCCCTGCGCTCCCGGTCGTCGGTCCCGCGCTGCGCCATCGCCTCTCCCCCGTCACGCCGTCGCGGCTCCGGTCCGCCGCGGGCCCCGCGCCCCATCGACCGCCTGCGTCCCCTCGCTCCCTGGCCCACTGCGGCCACAGTAGGAACGCGGCGCGCCCGGGGCGGGGAGGCACCGCGCCCGGGGCCGCGATCTTTGCTCCCGCTTGGCGTCGGCCGGCCGCCCGGATCAGCCGCCTCCTCCGCCACCGCCTCCGCCTGCTCCGCCGACGCCCCCACCGCCGACCCGGGAGCCGCGTCCCGACGCGGACGTGTCCGGGAAGTAGCGCTCCACCAGGAGGCTCGACCCGACCACCAGTCCCCCTAGGCAGCCGATGAGCCCGAGGCCGACGATCACGGTACGGGTCTGGTCGTACGGCGGGTCGGGCCGGGCGGCGCCCTCGTCCTCACCGGTGCGGTCAGCGGAGTACACGGACGGTGGGAGGGACAGCCGCACACTCATGGCCTGCCCCGGGGAGAGCGACCGGTGACGGGCGGTCAGCAGCGGGTCACCCGGGTCCGAGTCCGGGTCCGCCCACGTGAAGACGACGCAGTCGCCGCGTTCACCGGCGTCCCCGGCGTAGCAGGCGGCGTCGATCTCGTCGTGCGGATCCCGCGCTCCCCCTCCCTCCCCCGCTTCGGCGAGGTCTGGCAGATGGAGCGCCGCGGTGGCCGACTCGATGGGGACCCGCCATCCGGTGCCGACGATGTCGGCGTAGTAGCGTGCGCCGCCGTCCCCGCCGGGTGTGGTGAGGCGTTCGTAGGTGTAGGAGATCTCGAACACGTGCTCACCGGTGAGAACCGGATCGGCCTCGAAGTCGCCGACGCGCACGACGGTCTGACTCTCCTCGCGGGGGTCGCCGGCGTGGGCGCTGATCTCCACCGGCAGGCCGTTGGCACCGTCGGCCCGCACATCGGTGAGGCCGAGGTCGCGCCAGCCGTAGTCGTCGATCCACCCGGTCTCGGGCAGCTCACGGGTCAGGCCATGGGAGGGCTGGTCACCGAAGTCGTAGGTGATGGTCTCCACCATGTCGACCGACCCCGAGGCGTGCACGGTGACCTGGGCGTCGAACTCGGTGACACGCCATTCGACGGGGACGGAGTCCCGGCCTGCGAGGAGGTGGAGGCCGAGTCCGAGCAGACCCGCCAACGAGACGCACACCACGAGGATGGCCGCGAAAGGGGGCCTGGGGCGGTCCTGCGGGGGTGCGGCGACAGGGGGATCGTCACGCTCAGGCTCGCGCTCGGCGGCCCGAAGCGCGGCGCGCTTCTGCCGGCGCTCGGCGGCACGGATCTTGTCGCGCCTGCTTCGGCGCTTGGCTGAACGGGAGCGGGGGGCCAAGGGGACTCACTCACTCTCTCGGGGGAAGGCACACCGGACATGATCCCGCAGAAGCCGCGGACTTCCCCTGCGGCCGCGGTGGGAACGCGGCGCGCCTGGGGCGGGGAGGCACCGCGCCCGGGGCCGCGATCTTTGCTCCCGCTTGGCGTCGGCCCTTCTAAACCGAACGAGATTCGGTTAGCGTGGGGCGTACGTGACCGCCCTCACCCGCCGGAGCCGTCCATGAAGCGGAACCTGTTCGACGCCGACCACGACCTCTTCCGGGAGACGGTGGCCGAGTTCCTCAAGCGCGAGGTCGTGCCCTTCCACGCGCAGTGGGAGAAGGACGGCATCGTGCCCCGCGAGGTGTGGCTGCGGGCGGGCGAGGTGGGGCTGCTCGGCCACGGCGTCCCCGAGGAGTACGGCGGCACGGGCCTGCACGACTACCGGTACAACACCATCGTCAACGAGGAGATCTGCCGCGCCCACGGCAGCGGGCTGGGGATCACCCTCCAGAACGACGTCATGGCGCCCTACATGGTCGGCCTGACCACCGACGAGCAGAAGCGTCGGTGGCTGCCCGGCTTCGCGAGCGGGGAACTGATCACCGCCATCGCCATGACCGAGCCCGGCACCGGCAGCGACCTCCAGGCCATCCGCACCTCGGCGGTGCGCGAGGGCGACGAGTACGTCCTCAACGGCGCCAAGACCTTCATCACCAACGGGGTCAACGCCGACCTGGTGATCGTGGTGGCCCGGACCGACCCGGACGCGGGCGCCCAGGGGTTCTCCCTCATCGCGGTGGAGCGCGGGACCCCCGGCTTCGAGCGCGGGCGCAACCTCGACAAGATCGGCATGAAGGCGCAGGACACCGCCGAACTCTTCTTCGAGGACGTGCGCGTACCGGCCGCCAACCTCATCGGCACGGAGGGCCGGGGGTTCATCCACCTCATGCACAACCTGCCGCAGGAGCGCCTGTCCATCGCCACCTGCGCGGTCGCCTCCGCCGACGGGATCCTGCGGCACACCATCGAGTACTGCCGCGACCGCACCGCCTTCGGCCGCCCGATCGGGCGCTTCCAGAACACCCGTTTCGTCCTGGCTGAATTGGCGACCGAGGTGGACCTGGGCCGGACCTACGTCGACCGCGGGGTCGCGCTGCTCAACGAGGGTGAGCTGACCGTCGAGGACGCCGCCATGGCCAAGTGGTGGACCACGGAGATGTGCAACCGGGTGATGGACCGTTGCCTGCAGCTTCACGGCGGGTACGGGTACATGATGGAATACCCGGTGGCACGGGCCTGGCAGGATGCCCGCGTCCAGACGATCTACGGTGGCACCACCGAGATCATGAAGGAGATCGTCGGACGCGGACTGGGCCTGTGATCCGCTGAACCCCTGAGCCCCCTCCGGAAGGGTCGAGTCGGTCATGAGCGGTGCGTGGGACGGCCTCATCGTGATGGGCCTGCTGGTCGTGCTGCTCGTCATCGGCGTGCGCAAGCTCCGGCCCAAGGTCCACATCCCCTGGGCGACCAGCGGGATCGTGGTCTTCTTCGTCTTCGTGTGCCTGCTGCTGTGGGCGTGGTCCTGGCGCTGAGCGCGCCCGGACGAACGTAGGCATCGAAGGTCCGCGCCGCCCCCGGCGGGGCACCGCCCCTGGAGAGGGAGCAGGCCCCGGCGGAGGCGGCTCACCGCGGCGAACGGCTCAGAGCCGGGCGTCCTGGGCGTGCGGGTCGAAGTCGATGCCCGCGGGCCGGGCCCGCTCCAGCGCCGACCCGAACCGGTCGTCCCTGAGGTCCAGCTGGGCGCTGCCGAAGTCGGCGGAGGCCAGGGCGTCGCGCAGGCCGGGCGGGAAGTGGTCCCAGCCCACCAGGTCCGGGTACTGCCACACCCCGTAGTGGTTCTCCGGAGGGTCGTCGTGGCCGGCCGCGAAGCGGAACGCGTGGGTGGACGCGCCGTCCTTGTGGTACACGATCTTCGGGTGCGTCCCCTCCCAGCGCACCTGGTCGGCGGGCCGGGTGTCGTAGTCGCCGTGCGCCGAGGCGGACACGTACCGGGCCTCGCCGTCCCGGACCCACACCACCACGTGCTCCAGGTCGTGGCGGTGCCCGCAGCAGCCGGGCAGCACCTGGTCCTTCTCGAAGTAGAGGCCGTACATGTAGGCGCACCAGCCGCTCGCGTCGCACCTGGAGCGCGCGTAGGAGTTGGTGTTGTCGAGGTCGGACCGGTCACGGCAGTTGCCGTTGAGCGCCCCGGAGGTCTTGAGTCCGCCGTTCAGGGTGCCGTCGGGGCCGATCGCGGGCGTGGGATAGCAGCCGTCGGTGTCGTAGTCGAAGGCGGGCTGCCACGTGCCCTCGGCCTCGGTGTGGCTCGCGGGCAGGGCCGGCGGCGGCGCCGCGAGCGCGATGCCCGGCAGGGCGAGGACCAGGGCGAACGCGCCGACGAGGCCGCGGGTGCCCAGACGACGGGCCCGGCCGAGGAGGCGGCGGCCGGGCCCTGGGGTGCTGGTGGTGCTGGTAGTGCTGGTGGAGGCGGGTGCGCTGCGGAGCGGTACCGCGTCACGGGGGTGGACGGGTCCTGGCATGGGGGTTCCTTCCGGCAACGGGATCCGGTACACGCACCCGTGGGGAGGGCGCGTGCCAGGCGCACGCTAACCGCGGTGCCCGCCCGGCACAAGGACCGCGAGAGGGGTTCGCGTACTGTTCGCCCCCGGCTCCGGACGGTGTCACCGCCCGCTCAGAGCCGCCCGGCGTCGATGATCCGCTGGAGGAACCGCCGGGTGCGGGGCTGCTCGGGATCGCCCAGCACCTGCGCGGGCGGCCCCTGCTCCAGCACCCGGCCCCCGTCCAGGAAGCACACGGTGTCGGCGACCTGGCGCGCGAAGCCCATCTCGTGGGTGGCCAGCAGCATCGTCATTCCCTCGTCGCGCAGCCCGCGGACCAGGTCCAGCACCTCCCCCACCAGTTCGGGGTCGAGCGCGCTGGTGACCTCGTCCAGGAGCAGCAGGCGCGGGGAGTTGACCAGCGCCCGCACGATCGCCACCCGCTGCTGCTGCCCGCCCGACAGCCGGTCCGGGTACTCGTCGGCCTTCTCCAGCAGCCCGACCCGGTCCAGCAGCTCCCGGGCCCGCTCCGTGGCCTCCGCGCGGTCGCGCCGGTGCACGCGGCGCGGTGCGAGCGTGACGTTGTCCAGCACCGACATGTGCGGGAACAGGTTGAAGGACTGGAACACCATCCCGATCCGGCGCCGCACGCGGTCGGGGTCCGCCCTGGGGTCGGTGATGTGCTCGCCGTCCAGGTGGATGGATCCGTCGGTGATCGGCTCCAGCAGGTTCGCGCACCGCAGAAGGGTGGACTTGCCGGAGCCGGAGGCGCCGATGAGCACCACCACTCCGTGCTCGGGCACGTCCAGGTCCAGCCCGTCGAGCACCACCGTGCCCCGGAACTCCTTGCGCACGTCCCGCACCCGCAGCACCGGCACGGAACCCGGATCCGCCTCGGTGCCGTCCAGGCGTGCCAGCCGCTCCAGCTCGCTCATCGTCCCCCCTCCGCCGACTGCCGGCGTGCCGAGCGCACGGTCACCCAGTCGGTCACCGCGACCAGCGGGATCGCCATCAGCACGAACAGCACCCCGGCCACGATGTAGGGCGTGAAGTTGTAGGTCTGCGCGGTGGCGATCTGCGCGGCCCGGATGGCGTCGATCGGCCCCGCCAGCGAGATCAGCCCCACGTCCTTCTGCAGCGCCACCATGTCGTTGAGCAGCGGCGGCGAGACCCGCCGCACGGCCTGCGGCAGGACCACGTGGCGCATGGTCTGCGGGTAGGTGAGCCCGAGCGAGCGGGCCGCCGCGATCTGGCTGGGGTGCACCGACTCGATCCCGGCCCGGAACACCTCGGCGATGTAGGCGCCGTAGGTGATCACCAGGGCGATCCCGCCGAGCACGAGGACGCTCGGGGTGCCCTCCAGCCGCAGCCCCGGCACGCCGAAGGTCATGAGGTACAGCACGATGATCAGCGGTGCGCCGCGGAACCCGTAGGTGTACGACGTCGCCAGGGCGCGCAGCGGGAAGAACACCGGTCCGCGCAGGGTCCGCATGATCGCCACGACGAGCCCGAGCGCCAGCGCGCCCAGGGCACAGAACACCAGGACCCGGACGTTGAGCCACAGCCCCGTGAGCACGGCGGGCAGGGCGTCGCGTGCCACGGCCGCGTCGAAGAAGGTCTCCCGCACCCGGTCCCAGCCCGGCGAGCCGATCACCACGCTCACCAGGGCCCCGCCGAGCAGCGCCGTGGAGACCGCGCCGATCAGGACCGACCGCACGCCCTGACGGCGGCGGAAGGCGACCCGCTCGGTCTCCAGGACGCTCGGAACGTGCGCGGCGGCGGTCGGGCCGCTCACGCCAGCTCGGGAACGTCCGCGGCCTCCGCCAGCCACTCCTGTTCGAGCTCGGCGAGCGTGCCGTCCTCGCGCAGGCCGTCGACGGCCTCGGTGACGCAGTCCGTGAGCGGCGAGTCCAGGTCCAGGACCAGGCCGAACTGCTCGGTGTCGGCGCCGGTCACCGGGAGCTGGCCGACGATCTCGGCGTCCTCCAGCTCGGCGGAGGTGACGTAGAAGGCCGTGGGCAGGTCGAGGACGAGCGCGTCCACCTGCCCGTTCTCCAGGGCCTGCTTCGCGTCGTCGTTGTTGTTGAAGACCTGCGGCTCCTCGTCCGGGTCCACGGCCTCCACGAGAGCGTCGTAGCTGGTGGTGCCGACCTGGGCGCCCAGGCTCAGACCGGCCAGGTCCGCCAGGGAGGTCGCGTCCGCGGCGTCGGTACCCGCCATCGCGATGACCGTCTGGCGGACGTCGTAGTAGGGGCTGGAGAAGTCGACGGCGGCCCGGCGCTCCTCGGTGATGGAGAACTGGTTGATGTCGAAGTCGTACTGCTTCGGCCCCGGCTGGATCGCGTTGTTGAAGGTCACGACGCTCCACTCGACCTGCTCGGCGGTGTAGCCGAGCCGCTCGGCGACCGCGTGGGCGACCGCCGACTCGAACCCCTCGCCATTGGCCGGGTCGTCGTCGACGAACCACGGCGGGTAGGCCGGGCTGTCCGTCCCGATCGTGAGCGTGCCCTCGGTCAGTGTGGGCAGCTGGTCGGGCGTGCACTCCACGGCCGCGTCGTCGGCCGCGTCGGCCCCCTCCCCGTCCACGGGGGCGCAGGCCGCCGCGGCGAGGACGGCGCTTCCCGCCACGACGCCGAGACTCAGGCGGAATCGACGGGACGGACGGGTGGGAGAGGTCATCGGGGCTCCGGTTCATGGGGGACGGCTGCCCACAAAGTACCGATACCTCCCGGTTTGTGCCAGGTCATATCGGTCACGGAACGCTGAGGGAGCGCGCCGTGGCAGGGAGTTCGCGGTGTCGGGGGCGGCTCAGCCCAGCGTCTCGGAGCCGTCCTCGTCCTCGTCGCCGTGCATCGGCATCTCGAACCACACCGCCTTGCCGTCCGGCGTGGGCCGCGACCCCCATCGGCTGGCGAGCTGTTCGACCAGGTAGAGCCCGCGACCGCCCTCGTCGTCGGCGGCGGCGCTGCGGATGCGCGGCAACCGGAGGTCGTGGTCGAAGACCTCCACCCACACGGCGGTGGCGCCACGGCGCAACCGGAGCAGGAACTCCTTCTCCCACGGCTCCTCGGAGGGCTCGTCGGCCTCCGAGACCGCCTCCAGGAGGTCGGTCCAGTCCTCGTCGAACTCGTCGGCGGCCGGGGAGTCGTTCTCCAGCGGGCCCTCGGAGTCGAGCACCCCGCTGCCGGTGAACTCGCGGTGCACGGGGTGGGGGGTGGCGTGGATGACGACGTTGGTGACGATCTCCGAGACCAGCAGGCAGGCGAGTTCGGACTGGTCGCGGCCCATCCCCCACTCCTTGAACGTGTTGGCCGCCAGGTGGCGGGCCTCGCCCACGGTGGAGGCCTCCGAGCGGAACCAGCCCTCCATGAGGTCCAGTTCGTCGGAGTGGGTGCGCACGACCATCAGCGCGGTGTCGTCGTCGAGTTCACCGGGCACGCTGTGCACGGCCACCTCGGCGATCTGGTCGACGTCCTTGTCGGCGACCTCGGCCACCCGTTCGGCCATGCGCTCCAGGGCGAGCTCGGGGTCGGCCCGGCCGCCGATCGGCCGCCGGTCGACCAGGCCGTCGGTGTACATGACCAGGGTCGCGCCGATGGGCAGGCGCAGGTTCGCCTGGTGGTAGACGATGTCCTCGCCCGCCGCGCCCTTGGCGCGCACGCCCAGCACGCGGTCGGTGATCTCCAGGTCGAGGGTCTCGACGGACTCGGAGGTGACCAGCAGCGGCGCCGCGTGCCCGGCGTTGGCGTAGGACAGCTCGCGCGACCAGGCGTCGTAGACCATGTACAGGCAGCTGACGCTGGGGATCCAGGTGCCGCCGTTGCCGTCGGGCTGGCCGAGCTGGCGCACCCACTCGTCGAGTTCGCGCAGGATGTCGGCGGGTTCCCGGTCGGCCTGGGCGAACGCGCGCAGGGCCGCGCGCAGCTGGCCCATGACGGCGGCCGCGTGCGGGCCGCGGCCCTCGACGTCGCCGATCACGAGCCCCACCCGGCCGGCGGAGAGCGGGATGGCGTCGTAGAAGTCGCCGCCGACCTGGGTCTGGACGCCGTGGCCGTGGGCCTGCAGGGGCCCGGCGGGCAGGTAGCGCGTGGCGACGGTCAGTCCGTCGAGCTGCGGGAAGATACTGGGCAGCAGGCTGTCCTGGAAGGCCAGCGCGGTGCTGCGCTCCTCCTCGAACAGGCGGGCGTTGTCGATCGCCAGCGCCACCCGGGAGGCGATGGCGCCCACGAGGTCGCGGTCGAATCCGCCGTAGGTGCTCTTCTGCCGTGGCGAGAGGCCGGACAGGGCCAGGGTGAGCACGCCCAGGACCTCGCCGCGGGCGCGCAGGGGCGCGGCGATGGCGGAGGTGACGCCGACCTGCCGGGAGACCACGTCAGAGCGGTCGGTGGGGGAGTTCTCGAAGAGGTAGTCGCTGCTGACGACGGTCTCCAGGCGGCGCAGGGCCTGCGTGACGAAGTGGCGCTCGGGGTAGCGGACCTCCTCGCCGACCTCGAACCAGGTCCGGGCGGGCGGAGACCAGCCCTCGGCGTGCACCGACACCTGTCTGACCAGGCGGTCGTGGTCGTAGAGGTCGATGAAGCAGTGGTCGGCGAACTGGGGCACGAGGATGCCGGCCACGCCCTTGACCGTGGAGTCGAACTCCAGGGAGCTGGCGAGCCGACTGCCGATGCGCTCCAGCAGGCCGTACTGCTCCTCCACGCGCCCGCTGCGCAGCGCCTCGCGGGCGATGAGGGCTATGCCGTCGATCTCCCCGGACTCGTCCTGCATGGGCACGGCCTGGGCGCGCACGTGGATCCAGGTGGAGTCGCCCTTGAGGACCGCGAAGGTGCCCTCCCAGGGCTCGCCGCGCAGCACGCGGCGGGCCAGCTGGGAGGCGTGTTCCCGGTCGGACTCGTGGATGCCGATGTCCAGGAGGGACAGGCCGACGTAGTCACGGCCGCCCACGAACCCGAAGAGTTCGCGCGCGAAGGGGTTCCAGTAGCGCAGCAGGCTGAACCGGTCGATGACGACGATGGCGATCTGCGCCTGGTCCAGCACGGCGGCTGTGGCGAGCGCGTCGCTCTCCCGGAAGGGCTCACCCCACCGTGTCATCTAGCCGCCACCTCGCCGTCATGAGCTGCATACATGCTCGCTCCGGGTACTCCGAACGACCGCACCTTGGGGCGAGCGTAGCAACACCCCGGACGTTCCCGCAGCGCAATGTGACAATCCCGATGAGCAACCAATCTCGCGCGGGTTCACGGTTTGGCGACGAAAACGTGCCCGGCGACGTGCGCGGGCAGCTCGGCCTCCTCCGCGTCCCCGCCGACCACGCGGACCCCGTCGTCCGTCGCGCGCAGCACGACTTCCTGCCCGGGTTGTACCCCGGATCTGCGGAGACTGAGCATGATGTCGGGGTCCGACTGGAGCTGTTCGCTGATGCGTCGGACGGTGACGGTGGTGTCCGAGTTCGCGGCCACGTCGAGCATGGGCACGATCGAGTCGTCGGTGAAGGGTTCGGGAGCGTAGTCCACCAGGCCCAGCTCGTCCAGCCCCGGGATGGGGTTGCCGTGCGGGCACACCGAGGGGGCGTTGAGCAGCGTCACCAGACGCTGTTCCACGGCCTCGGAGATCACGTGCTCCCAGCGGCAGGCCTCGATGTGCACGTCCTCCCAGGGGAGTCCGATGACGTCGACCAGCAGCCGCTCGGCCAGCCGGTGCTTGCGCATGACGTGCGTGGCCAGCTTGCGGCCCTCGGCCGTCATGACCAGGTGTCTGTCGTTCTCGACACGCAGCAGGCCGTCGCGTTCCATACGAGCCACTGTCTGGCTGACCGTGGGGCCGCTCTGGTGCAGGCGCTCGGCGATCCGGGCTCGAAGCGGGACGATCCCCTCCTCCTCGAGCTCGAAAACCGTCCGGAGGTACATCTCCGTGGTGTCGATCAGCCCGTGTGCGGTCAAGTCTCCCCTCCCAAGGCTCTGTGCCCGACGCATGTTCGGCGGGCACGGCAGGTCTCTCACAACACAGGCCGGGGCGGCGTGATTCCCTGGGGCCGAGTGGGGACCGGGGCGTCCGCAGGTCCGCGGGAGCGACCACCGATGACACCAGCATATCGTGACGCCGCCGACACCCATTTCGCCGGTGTCTCACGATGCGGACACGACCGCGCGGGCGGCGCCCCGGACCGGCCGCGTGGGCGCCCGCCCGGCCGCCACCGCGACGGAGGACGGGGCCCTGTCCTGCACGGATGCCGCGCCGTGGGAGGTTTCCCACCCTCCCCGGCGCACGCCCGGACACCGCGGTCAAGATCACGTCACGGTCCAAACGCCTGTGGACAACCGGTCAGTGGCCACTCAGGCCGCCGGGTCGGCGGTTCCCCAGGTGGTGGCCGGTCAGTGGCCCCTCAGGTGTCCGGGGTCGGCTTGTCGGCGTCGTGCGCCGCGGGGACGAGGCCGCGCGCGGCGCGGACCACGCGGCGCCGGACGAGCAGAAGAGCCCCGCCCGCCACCAGGAGCACCACCAGCACCACGGCCAGCCAGGCGGGACCCAGCGAGAACAGCGCCGTCTGCAGGGTCGACTGGATCCGCAGCGCCGCGTCCACGACCGGGTCGTGCTCCGATCCGCCCGCGAACACCCGCAGCTCGAACCAGCCGTAGTAGGCCACGTAGGCGCCGGCGGCCACGAGCAGCGCGCCGCCCGCCCGCGTGACGTACGGCAGGGCGCCGCGCAACCTCGCGATGACGCCCTCCCTGGCCAGCGCGGTCGCCACGGTGACGATCCCCACCACCAGCGCGGTCCCGGCGGCGTAGGCGAGGAACACGCCCGCCGCCGCGACAGGGCCGCCCAGTCCGACCGCGCTCGCGGTCACGCCCAGGAACGGCGCGACCGTGCACGACAGTGACGCGATGGCGTAGGCGGCCCCGTAGCCGTACACCCAGCGCAGCGACCGCCGGGGCCCGCCCGGGCGCAGGGCCGGGAGCGTGATCCCGAGCCCGCGTCCCGCGAGCAGCCACCCGCCCAGCAGCACCAGGACCAGGCCGATGGCGATGGTCACCACGGGCAGGTGGCGCTCCACCCGCAGGGCCAGCGGCACCGCCACCGCCGCGAAGGCGCCGAACACGGTGACGAAGCCGCCGGTCAGGGCGGCCGTGGTGGCCAGGGCCCGGCCGATCACCCGCCAGGGCGGCGCGGAGCGCCCGTCGGCGTCCTCCCCGGCCACGACCAGGGCCAGGTAGGCCGGGAGCAGGGCGAAGCCGCACGGGTTGAGGACGGCGAGCGCCCCGGCCGTCAGTGCGATCGCGTAGGGGATCTCGTTCACGGTGCCGTCCGCCTCATCCGGCGAGCGCGGCCACGCGCGCGTCCAGGTCCGCCTCGCTCAGCGTGCCGGGGTGCGTCTCGAAGGTGCCGTCCGGGGAGAGGAAGGAGAAGGCGGGCTGCCCCACCACGCCGAACCCGGACCAGAGGGTGCCGTCCTCGTCGATGACGTGCGTGATCCCGTCCGTGCCCGTGCTCTCGACGAACTCGGCCATGTCGGCCTCCTCGCCCAGCCCGGCGACGCCGACGAACTCGACCTCTCCCGCGTGGCGCTCGGCGGCCTCCGCGATCGCGCCCGCCTCGCCCCGGCACACCGTGCACCAGGGCGCCCAGAACCACAGGACGACGGGGTCGCCCGCGAGGTCGGCTCCCTCGACGTCGCCTCCCCCGACCGCGGGGGCGGTGAAGTCCAGGTGGGCCGCGACGTCCGCCCCGTCACCCGGAGCGTCGGCGGGAGCCGTGTCAGTGGTGGCCGCGTCCGTGGGCGCCGTGTCGGTCGGGGACGCGGCGTCCGCCGGTGCGGCCGGTCCGTCGCCGCCGTCCGGCGCTCCGCACGCGGACAGCAGGAGTACCGCCGTGGCGGCGGTGGCGACGGCGGCGTGTACGGGTGTGGGGGGCATGGTCTCCTCGATCGGTTCTCGGCCGCGGATGAGCGCGGACCGGCTTCTCCATCATGGTTCGCGGCCGGTCGCGCGAAGGCGACGTGCCGGTGCGGAAAATAATCTCGATCGCGTGGAGGGGAAGGCGCGCGAGGGGCGGCCCCGCCGCGGGGCCGGTTCGGCGGTCCACGCCCTAGGGCTCCAGGCGGTCGATGGTCCAGCCGCCCTCGGCGTCGCGCAGGTAGCGGAACCGGTCGTGCATCCGGTCCGCGCCGCCCTGCCAGAACTCGACCTCCTCCGGCAGCAGCCGGTACCCGCCCCAGTAGGAGGGCCGGGGGATCTCCTCGTCGATCGCCCACACGTGGTCGAACTCGCGGTAGAGCCGGTCCAGCTCCTCGCGGTCGGCGACCGGCTGCGACTGGCGTTCGCTGGCCCAGGCGCCGAGCTGGGAGCCGCGCGGCCGGGTGGCGAAGTACCGGTCGTTCTCCTCGTCGCCGAGCCGTTCCACCCGGCCGGCCATGAGAACCTGGCGCCGCACGGCGTGCCAGGGGAAGACCACCCCGGCCCGCGGGTCGGCCGCCAGGGCCCGCCCCTTGCGCGAGGTGTAGTTCGTGAAGAAGCGCAGACCCCTGCTGTCGTAGCCCTTCATCAGCACGGTGCGCGCCCGGGGCATGCCGCTCGGCTCGACGGACGAGAGCACCATGGCGTTGGGTTCGGCCAGCCCGGACTCGACGGCGTCGTTGAACCACAGATGGAACTGGGTCATCGGGTGGTCGGCCAGGTCCGAACGGCGCAGGGGGTCACCCATGTACGGTTTGCGCAGGTCGGCGGGGTCTCGGTGATCCACAGGGTGCATCCTCTCGCGCCGGGGCTCCCCCGCGCCACCCGACGCCGGCCACGGGACCCGCCGGTTCGCCCGACGCCCTCACCGGCACCCCTCCTCGATGACGGTCCTGGCCGTGACCCGTCCGCAGGCCGCGACGACGTGCTGGCGCCGTCCCTCCGTGTCCTGCGGCCCCACGGCGACCAGCTGGATCATACGGTCCTCGTACCAGTTTCCCTCGCCCGCCGGGCCGAAGCCGATGTAGCCGGACACCCCCGTGAGGCCCACCGTGTTCTGGACGTTGGTGAACAGCTGCACCCGTTCCTGCTCGAAACCCGTCGCGGTGGCGAGGTAGGGCGAGGGCTGCGCGCTCGGACTCGCGCTCGGACTCGGCGCCGGCGCCCACACCGGCGCCTTCCGGGCGGCAAGGGGGGCGGGCCGGTCGATGCCGCGCAGCGCCCGCACGATGACGCGCAGGCCGTCGTTGGCCATGACCGCGTGCGCCGTGGAGGGCAGTCCGCCGTCCGCGGCGACGAGGTCGGCGTCGCTCCCCGGCTCGCCGCCCCCCGCGCCCTCGTCCGCGTCGCCGTCCGCCCGCGCGCTTGTCCCCTCGGTCCCTTCGTCCCCGTTCCCGTAGAGGTCCTGGACGAGGGCCTCGGCCGCCTCGTAGAACGCGCGCTCGCTCGTGCCCGTGTACTGGCTCCACGCGCCGCTGGCCGCCAGGGGCGTGTAGAAGACGGGGTAGTCGGAGGCGCGTCCGATCACGTCGGCGTTGTCCGTGACGAACTTGGCGATGTCGTCGCCGCCCAGCACGGCCATGCCGGCCTCCGGGCACACCCCCTCCTCCTGGAGCTGGACGTGCACGTCCATGAAGTCGACCGACCGGCCGGCGAAGTAGAGCAGGTCGGGCGGTTCGTCGGCGCAGATCCGCTCCAGGTGCTCGGCGATGCTCGTGCCCCCGCTGCGGTACGGCAGGACACCGTCGACGGACTCCAGCCGGTCCTGGCCGTGGGAGACCGGTTCGGGGTCGAGGCCGTCGCTCCACGCCGTCCCGCCGAGCGAGGTGAACTCGCGCATGAACTCGACCGCCAGGTGCGGGCCGTAGCTCTCGCCGGCGTTGTCGTCGGCGACGGCGACCGCCGTGCGCGCCGGGGCGAGGCTGGGGGCCGTCCCCTCTCCCACGAGTTCGCCGCCGTTCCACGGCACCCCCTCGTAGGCCCACAGCGCGGCCTGGCGGGCGATGCGGGTGTTGGAGGGGGCGAGGGGGAAGAAGTACTGGCTGTACTCGCTGCCCACGGAGGCGACCCGGTCGTAGGTGGCGGTGGTGCCGACCATCGGGATCCGGGCTGCACCGAGTTCGAGGATGGCCTCGGTGTTGGGCTGCACGCTCTGGCCGAAGCCGACGGCGGCGATCGGGCGGTCCATGCCAAGGCGCTCCTCCTGGGAGCGCGCCACGATCATCTCCGCGACCGCCCTGGCGTGGGCCCAGTCCACACCCGTGTTGGCGAGCAGGAGCTTGATCGCGGGGACGTCGGACGTCCCCGCGGACTGGTTGTGCTCCCGCTGCTGGTGGGCCAGTCCGAGGAGTTCGCCCTGGACCCCGGCCAGGGCGAGGTCACCGTCGCCGTCGCCGGGCACGGTGAGCTCCCCGACGTAGGCGACCGTGACGTAGGGGGAGTCGTCGCCGATGGCCTCGTTCTGCTCGTGGATGCGGTCGCTGACCTCCGCCAGGCGGTCGTGGAAGTCGAAGTCCCCGTCGGTGATCCCGACGCAGTCGTCGCCGTGGCGGACGATGCCCCGTGGCGGCAGCACGCCCTCGGCGACGCAGGGGTTGCGGTCCTGGACGACGGTGGGCACGACCGTCCAGGCCAGGAGCACGATCGGGGCGAGGGCGATCGCGGTGCCCCCGGTCCAGGCGCCGACCAGGGCCGGGGCGGTGAGGACCCAGCGGTCCGCGCGGGGGCTCGCGTGCCGCCCCCACGCGTCCCGCTCGCCCCTCACCGGGACGGTCAGCGTCCTCGTCCGGCCCAGGATCCCGGCGGAGTAGCGGGCGTAGGACCAGCCCGCGACGGATCCGGGGCGGGCCGGGGCGTCGTCGGCCCCCGGCAGCGAGCCGTAGCGAGCGGGGTCGGGAACGGTGTCCACCAGAGAGCGATCGCCCTCGGCGCGGACCTGCACGATCAGCAGGGGGTCTGGGAGGCCCCGGCGCAACCGCTCGTCCTCGATCAGGCGCACAAGGTAGCGGCCCACCCGGCCGAGCCGGCTCTGGTCCACGATGAGCACCGGCCGCAGGTCGCGCCCCCGTGTCGGGGCGAACCGACGCCGGGCGGTACCGCCGTAGACGGCGGCGAGATCGTCGAGGAAGGCGTTGACCGCGAGGCGGTGGACGCCGGCCGGCCGGGACCTGCGCTGTGGACCGGTACCGGTGCGGCCGGGCCGGGGCCCGGCGACGGCGGCCTCCGACCGGGGGCGCCCCGCCCCGGTGAGGCGGGGCCACCAGGGGGTGGCCGCGGGAACGGGATGCTCGGAGTCCGCCGCGCAGTACGCCTCCGTGGCGCTCTGGAGGTTCAGCAGGTTGAGGACCTGGACGCCCCGGGACCGGTGGTTGGTCGGCCGGGTCTCGGGACCGTCGGCGTCCTCGCTGTCGGTCACGTAGCCGTGGCGGTTCAACCAGCGGTAGGAGCGCCACGGCAGGACGAGGAACGGGGCGAGGGAGCAGTAGACGACGAGGAGGATCACCGCCGCCACGGCTCCGACGATGTTGTTGACGCCCTGGGCGACGGTGTTCAGGGAGTTGACGATGCTGACCGTACCGAGGGCGAGGGGCGCGACGAAGGCGACGAGGTTGACGACGAACTGGAGCGGGGTGATGAGGCGTTCGTCGAAGCGGCCGAAGCTGACGTTGGCGGAGAGCCGGGCGATCCAGGCCGCCACGGTGTGCAGGGCCCGGCTGTAGTGGTCCAGCAGGCCGAGCCGGCTCCCCCGTCGGCCGGCGCCGAGGGCCCGGGCCCTGGTCGCCTGTTCCTTGAGGTACCGCAACCGGACCCGCCGCAGCTCGGCGATGACGTGGATCTGGGCCCGCTGCCCGTCCTTGAGGGGCTGGCGCGCCGGGTCGGCCTGCGCCTGGCGCTCGTCCGCGCTCTTCTTGTCGGACTCCTGCTGGTTGAGGACGTCGCCGCGGAGCTTGTCGAAATTGCACTCGCGCAGCATGAGCAGCGACCGCAGTCGCCGGAAGCGCGCGTGCGGCGGCGGCCTGCGCAGGCGGCCACCCGCCGGACGGTCCTGGTCGGCCCGCTCGACCAGTCGTCGCATGAGCTTGTACAGCTCGTCGGTGCTGGCGTACACCTCGGTGTCCTCGGGCCCGCCCGGGGCGGTCTCGGCGGAGTCCAGGGGCAGCCGCCAGACCAGGTGGGAGCCGCAGCGGTCGACCAGGTCGGCGACCACCGCCTCGCGGTCGACCCCGGCCGGCACCTCCAGGTCCAGGACCGGCGGGGGCTCGGCGACGTCGCCGCGCTGGACACGGCTGTGGCGGTCCACGGGGATCCGGCGCGCCGCACGGCGTTCGAGCCGGGCCGCGATCCGGGGGAGCCTGCGGCCGGGACGCTCACGCAGCGCGTCGAAGGCCTCCAGGTGGGGAGACGTCGCAACGGTGTTCTCGTCGTCAAGGACGCCGGTCTTGTCCTCGGCCACGTCCACGCCCTCCCACGGCTCGTCCTGTTCCTGTGTCACCCCCCCGGTGGCCGCCCCATTAGACCGCACACATCCCTGTTTCTTCACCCCTTCGCGGTGAATCCGCACTGACCCATATCGGCCACAGCGTCGGAGCCTGTGACGCGCTGGTGCGCCCTCACGTGATTTCACGCTGCGAGAATCCGCCCTGACCGGTGGTGTCGTGACCGCGGCCACTACCCTGGTGACCGTGACCGACGAGATTCAGATCCCCGCGAACCTGCTGCCCGCCGACGGCCGCTTCGGCAGTGGCCCGTCCAAAGTCCGCCCAGCGCAGCTCGACGCGCTGGCCGCCTCCGGCCCCCGCTACATGGGGACCTCCCACCGCCAGAAGCCGGTGAAGTCCCTGGTCTCCCGCGTGCGTTCCGGCGTGCGCGACCTGTTCTCGCTGCCCGAGGGCTACGAGGTCGTGCTCGGCAACGGCGGCACCACCGCCTTCTGGGACATCGCCGCCCACGGCCTGCTGCGCTCCAAGTCACAGCACCTGGCCTTCGGTGAGTTCTCCAGCAAGTTCGCGAAGGTCGCCAAGGGCGCTCCCTGGCTGTCGGAGCCCACCGTCATCTCCACCGACCCCGGCAGCCACGGCGAGGCCGTCGCCGAGGCGGGCGTGGACGTGTACGCGCTCACCCACAACGAGACCTCCACCGGCGTGGCCGCCCCGATCAAGCGGGTCGCCGGCGCCGACGACGACGCCCTCGTGCTCGTGGACGCCACCAGCGGTGCGGGCGGTCTGCCCGTGGACATCACCGAGACCGACGTCTACTACTTCGCGCCGCAGAAGAGCTTCGCGGCCGACGGCGGCCTGTGGCTCGCCGTCATGTCGCCCAAGGCGCTGGCCCGGGTCGACGAGATCGCCGCGAGCGGCCGGTACGTCCCCGAGTTCTTCTCGCTGACCACCGCCGTGGACAACTCCCGCAAGGACCAGACCTACAACACCCCGGCCGTGGCCACGCTGCTGCTGCTCGCCGAGCAGCTGGAGTGGATGAACGGCCAGGGCGGTCTGGACTGGACGGTGGCGCGCACCGCCGAGTCCTCCTCGATCCTCTACACGTGGGCCGAGAAGTCGTCGGTGGCCACGCCGTTCGTCACCGACCCGGCCAAGCGCTCGCAGGTCGTCGGGACGATCGACTTCAGCGACGACGTCGACGCCGCCGCGATCGCCAAGGTGCTGCGCGCCAACGGCGTCGTGGACACCGAGCCGTACCGCAAGCTGGGCCGCAACCAGCTGCGCGTGGCGATGTTCCCCGCGGTCGAGCCCTCCGACGTGCAGGCGCTCACCGAGTGCATCGACCACGTCCTCGGCAAGCTGTCCTGACCCGGTCCGCCGGCGTTGGAGAATAGGAGGCCGACCCGCCGCACGCGGGTCGGCCTCCCCGCTTGTCTACTTCTTCTGGCTTTCGCTTCTCAGGACGGTTCGGCTGTGCGCAGGAACAGGAACAAGACGGAACTCCCGATCAAGATCATCTCCCACCGCGGGGCCTCGGGGCACCGCCCGGAGCACACCCTGGCCTCCTACGAACTGGGTGCGCGCCACGGGGGCGACTTCATCGAGATGGACCTCGTCGCGACCAGGGACGGTCGCCTGATCTGCCGCCACGAGCAGGAGATCGGCGGGACCACGGACGTGGCGGAGCGCCCGGAGTTCGCCGACCGGCGCACCACGCGCACGATCGACGGCCGCGAGGTGACGGGCTTCTTCGCCCAGGACTTCACGCTGGCCGAGATCAAGACGCTGCGGGCCGTGGAACGGCTCCAGGACGTGCGGGCGATGAACGCGATGATGGACGGGACCTACGAGATCCCGACCCTGGAGGAGGTCATCGACCTGGCGTTCTCGCTCACCAAGGAGCTGGGCCGCCCGGTCGGGATCTACCCCGAGACGAAGCACCCCGCCTACCACGTGGCGCAGGGACTGGAGCTGGAGCCGACGCTGGTCGCGGTCCTGCGCGAGGCGGGCCTGACCGGTGAGGAGCCTGAGCTCCCGGTGTTCCTGCAGTCCTTCGAGGCGGAGAGCCTGCGCCGGCTCGCCGAGACGGAGTTGCCCCTGGTCTACCTGATGGGGACCGAGGAGCACTGGCGGCACTTCACCACACCCGACGGCCTGGCCGAGGTGGCGTCCTTCGCGCACGCGATCGGCCCGCACAAGAGCCTGGTGGTGCCGGAGAACGAGGACGGCACCCTCGGCGAGCCCACGGACCTGGTGGAGAACGCGCACGAGGCCGGTCTGCTGGTGCACCCCTGGACGTTCCGCAGCGAGAACCACTTCCTGCCCGCCGACCTGCGCTCGGACGGCGAGCCCGGCGACTTCGGGGGGTTCGCCGCCGAGTACGAGATGTTCTTCGAGGCCGGGGTGGACGGTGTGTTCACCGACTTCTCCAGGCACGCCTTCCTGTGCCGGGAGCACTTCCTGGACCCGCAGCCCGTCGAGTAGGAGCACCCGCCGGGGCCGGACGGGCCCGCCGATCGCGAGCCCCGCCCTGTCCCGGGCGGGCAGGAGGCCGGTGGTCGGTTTGTAGCCGACCACACCGCACCAGGCCGCGGGTATCCGGGTGGATCCGGCCCCGTCGCTCGCCGTCGCCAGGGGCACCATCCCGGCCGCGACGGCGGCGGCCGATCCCGCCGACGAGCCGCCGGGGGTGACGTCCGCCCGCCACGGGTTGACGGTCCGGCCCCTGTCCGTCGCGCCCCAGGTCTTCCACTCCGTCCCGGGACCGGGCACCGAGGTCGATCCGACCGGTACCGCCCCGGCCCCGACCAACCGGCGGGCCTGGAGCGGCCCGATCCCCTCGGACGCCTTCACCGCCAACGGGACCCCGGCGAGGGGAGGTGCTTCCCGGAGGCCACGTCCGCGTCGATGACGGACGCGCGTTCCCTGGCGGTGTCCGGCCAGACCTCACGGAACGCCCTGATCCGGGCGTCGAGCCGTTCGATCGACTCGAGTGCGGCTCCGACCACCGCCACGGCGCTGACCCGGCCGCTCCGCACCCGCTCCGCGATCTCGCCAGCGCCCATCCCCGCGTAGTCATCGTCCACGCCCTGAAGCCCTCCCAGTCGCCTATGTCCGAGCCCCTGCCACGGAATGGCATCCGGACCGGACCGGCCCTATGCGCCCAGGCCCGGACCGCTGCGGGGACCCCTCCCGGTCGTACTGGTGTTGTTCGACCGGAGGTGAGGCGCTTGCACGCCGGGCTTTCCACCCGCCTGGGACGGACCAGGACGAGCCCGAGGCCGACCTCGGCGCTCTCGGTGCCGACTCCCGCGAAGCCCTTGTCGCCCACGATCGGCACGGCCTCTCAGCGCGCTCGTGGGCATGGAGCAGGTGCAGGCTTGTTCGTGTTCGCCACGTTCTTCGGGGTGGGCCAGGGAGTCGGAGTGGGCCAGGGAGAAGGTTCAACGGCAGGGCCTCTGGCTGGGCCGGCTGCTGCTGCGAGAGCACCTTGTCCGCCTCCGCGTGTGGCCACACCACTACAGCTCCAGATCAGGACCCTCCTGTGGCCCACGATTCCGTCGACCACCGTCAAGCGAGGGCGTGATGGTGCCCTGTACGCCCGGGGGAACAGCACTCTGCGCGAAGCGCCGGACCGTCTTGGGGGCTTTCATCGCCTCCATATAGCGCGTGCGTTCTGCCGGCGTGGCGGAGAAGTACCCCTCCGGACTCGATGGCAGGTCAGCGTTGTCCACACCGCGCCCGCCCGCCATGAAAACCGCCTTCCGCACTTTCTGGTACCACGTGTGCTTGGCAAGCTGATTCTCCTGGCCCGCATAGGCCACCGCGGCCATCCGGTCCGCATCGGCATGCAGGGCAAGGAATGAGGGAGCGGTTTCGGAGTTCAACTCACGTCTAGTAACGATCTTCTTAGAAAGTTCGCTGTAGGAGGCGAGCCAAGCTTCCGCTTCCCTTTTTCCGAACGGAAATTCTCCGTCCCCCCTGTTCAGCCTCAATGCTTCTGCCGAACGCGCCGCACCAATCAGCCTCCCATCAAGCCCACGGGTGTTCTCATAGAGCGAGTCACCTTGGCGGTTAGTCACCAGCACCCTATGAACAGAAGGACTCTTCTCCAGAGCTGACACGGTTTCGGGTATATTTTTATAAATCCTGTCATGGGCATCCGTCGGATTCCACCGACCCTTGCCTGGGGCTGAATTAAGATACCGGCCTACCAAGTCCAGGCGACTCTGGGCCTCCGGCGTTGCCAGCGCAACGACCTCGACTTTGTACCCACCGTGTGAAACTCCCTCACCGCCCTCTTCCACATCCCTCGGCTCCGCGAATTTCTCGGCGAATGAACGTGGCCCCTGAGAACCCGAGAACGTTCCTTCGACAACCACAGAGATACCTTGACAATAAGCGTAGTCACGGCACATCCTCGCCCATTCCTGCATGGCCTGAGAGGTTGCCTGTACCATTTTATCAGGACATTCTGTCATGATTTCTTTATATTTTGGATGCTGCGATCTAAAGCTGTCAGGATCGATCTCGACAATTCCGGGGTTCTGCTCTCTAATTTTCTTCAGAGCAGTCGATTTTCCAGCAGCCAGCTGTCCGCCCAAGAGAATAATTACTGGCTTCCCGCCGGCTGCCTTGCTACCCTCGAATACGGATTCCCGGATGACATCATCGAATACCTCCCTGAGCTCCTCATCCTTGACCTTGAACCTTTCCTGAACCTCCATCTCAGTCCTGAGCCAAGCGCTCGATCAGCTGTTCCATTCGCAGGATCTCAGCGATCATCGTCTCCCGGTCGGTTGGATCGACAGCACGCTGGTTCCGCCGGACCGATAGTATGGCCTCCTTCGCGGAGCTCTTCTCCTCAGCAGTGGCAGCGTTGTGGAAACGATGGGCATATTCCCCGGCCAGGTTATTGGCGACGTCCAGGAATACCTCGTGGACCACCGTCAGGTTGGTGTTGGGTCCGAAACGATCGCCAGCGGTTCCCTCGGGTACGGGTTCGGTCACGGTCGGCCTCAGTTCTGGTTGTTGTGTACGACTGCTGTCTGAGATGCCCGCAAGGGGTGCTCGGTTCGTGTCCGGGGCACATCGGTCAGCTCCTGCGGGCCGGCAGGACGGTACCGACGATGATCAGGGGCCGCAACGGGGTCCCACGACGGATCAGGACCCCTCGCCGAGAGCTTCCAGGACCTGTTCGACCGGAGGCAAGGACAGCCGCTTGCGCAGCGCCTCGGCCTCATCCTCGGGGACGACCCTGCGATCCGAGATCGGGTCGGTGAACCGGCCCTCCTCCCAGCCGAGGGGGATGGTGGTGAAGCTGGCCGGTCCGAAGTCCTCGTAGTAGGAGAAGGGGCCGTAGTGGGCGTACCACTCACCGGCGGTCAGGGCCTCCGGGCCGTGAAGGGTGAGGTCCTGCTGGAGGATCACGGCCAGCTCCGGCACACGAGTGACCAGGCCCGTCTCCATCGGGTTCGACTTGATCTCGGTGAGGATGTACACGTCACGCACCAGGCTCCTGCCCGTGAAGATCTGGACGAGGCCCCGTCCTTCCCCCAAGAACGTGGGGAATCCCAAAACGAAGGCCTTCATCTTGACTCCGTCCCGGGTTTCCTCATCGATGACTCTGCTGACGATCAAAGGTTCCTCCGAAGCAGTCATGTGAATTCTTGGCGTGAGGCTTCGAGGCAAGGGAGAAGGCGAATCATCGAGGAGGTCCCGACGATAGGGTTCCGCCGGTCCGCACCGCGTCATCCGACACCGCCGCTCTCCCTTCCATGGTTCGTGTCGGCACGCCGGACGAGTCGGTCGGTGTCTGTGTATGTCTCCACTGTCGTCAGGATTTTCTCCAGCCAGCGGTAGAAGGGCTCGTACTTCGCGGAAGTGCTCATCCACACCTCGGTACCGCTGTCGGACAAAGACATCCGACCCAACTCGTCCAGTCGCACCCTGGCCAGGTTCATGTTGACAAAGGTCTTCCGCAGGGCCGCTGTCAGGGCCAGGGCATCGTGCTGCATGCTGCCGGGGTGAAAGGACGAGAACCACAGGTCCAGATGGGCACGGAGAAGACCCTGCCATCCCCGGCGCTCAGAACTCGATGCCGCGGTCACCGCCATCCCGTGAGTCACTGCTCGGTCCCGGTGTACGTCCGAAGTTCGACGAGCCCGTGCCGGACGGGTGCTGTCCACGTTGAGCGATACGCGTGGCCCTGGACGGGCCGGATGCGGACTGTCCACTCTGCGCAAGACGCACGGCCCGGGAGGAACCGGATGGGACCTGTCCCCCCTGAGCGATACGCATGGCCCTGGACACCTCACCGGCCTTGGCGGGTTCCGGTGCCGCGGCCGCATCCTGGAACTGTTCCTGGAGCGCCGTACCGATCGATCTGCTAGGCCCTGGGGCCGCTGCCGGAATACCGTTGCGGCGCAGTTCCCGGTGATCCTGCTCCGCGTAGTCGACGGCCATCTTCACCATCTCGTCGACCGGCTCGGTACGCACTGCGGGATCCGTGCTGCGCATGTAGGCCACGGTGGCGTCGAAGCGCGCGATCTCCTCAGGGGTGGGGGTCCTGTTGCGCTCCTCGATGATCGCCTCGCGGGCCCCGAGGCCGTTCCGCATGGACCCGTCCGGGTTGCGGTGGTTCTCGTAGAGGACGACACCGTCACGGTTGGTCACGTAGATGTGGTCGACCTCGCCCGTGGATTCCAACTCGTGGGCGATGCGGGGGTTGTTGCCGTAGGCCGCATCGTGCGAGTGGGGGCCGACCCACCGCCCGTACTCCTTCGACGGGTCGTCACGGCCCTTCTGGTAGCGGTGCGCGATACCGAGCGCGCTGTTCGACTCGTGGGTCGCGACGAACACCGCGGTCGTCTCGTAGCCCCGGTCGCGGAATCCGTTGAGCCAGTAGTCGGCGTGCTCCTGCCCCACGAGGGGGTGGCTGGCGACCACGTCGTACTTCGGGCCGCCCGTGTCACCGCGAAGGTGGCCGAGCAGCTCCTCCTGGAGATCGGGAGGCAGCTTCTGCTCGACGTTCGAATGGCCCGCCAGGCCGCCGTTTCGCATGATCTCGTCGTGCCGCGGGTGGATTTTGGCGTTGTCATCGCCATCGTAGGTCGCGACCGATGCATCGCCGAGGGCCCGGATCACCGCCTGCTGGGTCGTCGTCTTCCCCGTGCCCGGCTGACCCGCGAGGATGACGAACTGCGGTCTCTTGTTCTTCGAGCGCTCAGGAACATCATCGGGAATGAGTTCTTCAATGCGTTCGTTCTTGAGCTGCTCGATAAGAGCGGCATCCTGAGGGTCACTGGAGTAGCTCACACCTTGCCCCGCTTCTCCTTCTCACGAAGACGGCGGATGAGCTCCGGGTATTCAGCGACGATTGGCTTCGCCACCTCGACCTCCATCCACTTCATGGACTTCAGAAGGGCCGTGTGTCGCTTTTTTTCATTCTCGAATTTTTCCTTCTGCCCAGGATCCTCTTCCGCGAAGGCCAGTTTCAGATAGAGGTCCCTCACCAGCCTAATATAGGATTCCGCCTTTTCCTTCAGGTCCAGGTACTCCATCAGATCCATACCCGGAGGTACGGGCAGGAGACCGTGGGGAGCCGGACCACCCTGCTCACCCTTGTTCTCACTGTTCAGGGGACTCATCTCCTCGGGCGTTGAACAACGCGATTATACCATCCGGCCTTGCGACTCCCAGGCCCTGCCCGAGGAGGTGGAACTCGGCGATCTCAGCTCGAATCCAAACCACTTGATCGGCGACGGATGCTCAATTCATCCACGACGTCGAATGCACGAACACCGATCTTATCCGGCCTGTTCGGCCAGCTCATCACAGAGATGGCATTCACGTTGTCCGCCATTGTGGTGTGGACCAGCAGGAGTCGACCGGACTCAGCCGCGGCGGGCGAGCACGATGATGCCGGCGATGAGCAGGGCCGCGACGCCCGCGCCGCCCAGGATGAACGGGAGGGCACCGCCCTCGCGGTCGTCGGCGGCCCCGGCGCCGGCTTCGTCGTCGGCGGACGCGCTCTCCTCGGGGGTCTCGGCGGGCACCTCGCTCAGGTACTCGTCGGCCAGCGGCACCGACCACACCGGGGCGCTCTCCCCCTCGGTCCCGGCCATGAGCGCGGTGCCGTCGGGCGTGAAGGAGATCGCCTCGCCCTGGTCCGACTCGGGCAGGTCGAAGGAGCCCAGCGCCGACCCCGGCACACCGTCGGTGGAGTCGTAGATCGTCACACCCCAGTAGGTGCGGATCGCGTAGCGGGTGCCGTCGGGGTGGAAGGCCGCGTCGGTGGCGAAGAGCGGCGCCGAGTCCACGCGCTCCAGCACGTTCTCCGCGTCCGGGTCCAGGGTCTCCGGGGCCGCGTACAGACCTCCGGCGAACTCCTTGGACACCACGTACAGGCGCCCGTCGCGCGGGTCGATCATCATGGCCTCGGCGTCGCGGCCGCCGTCGGCGTAGGTGAAGGTGAACACCTGCGGCTCGATGAGCGCGTCCGCCAGGGGCTCGGGTTCGGCGAAGCGGAACACCCGCACACTGGGCCAGCTCCCACCGAAGTTGTCACCGATGTCGGCGACGTACACCGACGACCGGCCGTCGGGGCCCTCCGCGACGGCGACCGCCTCCCAGTCGCGCAGCTCCACCGCCAGCGAGACGGTGGCCAGGGTCTCGCCGTCCTGGTTCACCGCGTAGACGTCGGGCAGGAAGTCGCCGCTGTCGTTGTGGGTCCACCACACGCCGTCGTGCACCGCTGAGGGGGCGAGGCCGCTCGACTCCGCGATCCGGGGGTCCCGGAAGGTGAAGGCGACCTCCGAGCCCTCCGGCCCCTCGCCCCCGCGGGGGTAGTCGAGGCCACCGGTGCCGGAGTCGTCGGGTTCGGCCGTCTGGGCGGCGGCGGGAACCGGTGCGAGGGCGACGATCAGGGCGGCCACGGCCGGCACGAGCGGTCTTGTCATGCCCGCCATCCTGCCAGGGGTCGCCACGGGTGGCTTGCAGCCGGGCGCTAACGGGCACATGTCGCATACAGGGCCGTGAGGAGGACCCATGAGGATCGAAGCCTGCCTGAACGGAGACCGCCGCCCCGGCGCGCACCCCGCCCTGCCCGTCTCCGTGGACCAGGTGGTGGCGGACGCGCACGCGGTGGCCGCGGTCGGCGCGACCTCGATCCACCTGCACCCGCGCGACCCCAGTGGCGCGGAGTCTCTGGAACCGCAGGTCGTGGCGCCCCTGATGGAGGGCCTGCGCGACGACGGGCCCGCGGTGCCGGTGTCCCTCACCACGTCGCTGTCGGCGGAGTCGGACCCGTGGCGGCGCTACGACCTGGTGCAGAGGTGGGCGTCGTCGGCGCTTCCGGACTCGGTGACGGTCAACCTGCACGAGGCCGGCTCGATCGACCTCGTGCACCTGCTGAACGACCGCCGCGTCGCGGTGGAGGCCGGGGTGTGGACGGTGGAGGCGGCCCGGATCCTCATCGCCACGAAGATCGAGGTGAGCGCGGTGCTGGTGGAGCCCACGCAGGTGGCGGTGGAGGACGCGCGGCGCAACGCGGACGCGATCCTGTCCCTGCTCGACCGCGCGGGGATCGGCGCGCCCCGGCTGCTGCACGGGGCGGACGCGACCACCTGGCCGATGCTGGAGGAGGCGATCGAGGCGGGGTACGACATCCGTGTCGGGCTGGAGGACACCCTGCGCCTGCCCGACGGGGACGAGGCGCACGACAACGCGGCCCTGGTCGCGCACGCCGTGAGCCTGGCGGGCGCCGCCCACCGCGTGGGCTGAGGCACCGGCGCCCGATCCGGCGGGCCCGGGCGAGACGGGCATGGTCGGCGCTGGTCGGGACGGGAGCGGGCCGGTCCGCCAGCTCCGGGCGGATCCGGTCGAGGAAGATCCAGGCGAGGAAGGCCAGGGCGAAGGAGGTCCTGTCGAGGGAGGTCCGGGCGAGGGAGGTCCGGGCGAGGGAGGTCCGGGCGGGGCCGACGCGGTCGGCGGATCAGCTCAGGAACGCGCCCAGGACGACGATGAGCATGATGGAACCCAGCACCACCGGCAGCAGCCAGCGCTGCTTGCGGTTGTTGGTGAGCATGCTCATGACGTGCTCCGCTCAGGAGATCGGGGATCGGGTTCCCACCCTAACGTCCAGGTCCGAACGGTTCGGTAGGGGTCGTCCGCTCCGGGGCGGCTCTCCACCAGGTGCACCTCGCGCGCGGACCACGGACGCGTGCGCAGGAGGCCGAGGGCGTGGACGGTGTCGGCCAGGTCGCGCGGGCGGCGGCTGCGCGCGACGGTGACGTGCGGCACGTAGGGCCGGGTGTCCACGGGAATCCCGACCGAGCGCGCCGCCGCGCGCAGCCCCAGTGCGAGCGAGTCCAGGGCGCCGGTGTTGCCGGTGACCCCCGCCCACAGGACGGAGGAGCGCACCCGGTCTCGTGGGAAGCGTCCCCAGCCGCGCACCGCGATCTCGAAGGGGGCGTGTGCCCCGGCCTCCGCGCCCAGGGCGGCGGACAGCTCCGCCAGGTCCTCCCCGTCCACCTCGCCGAGGAAGACCAGGGTGATGTGCCAGTCGCCGGGCCGGGACCAGCGCAGGCCGGGCGTGTGCCGCCGACCCCTGCCGACCGCCGCGCGCAGGGCGTCCAGGGTCTCCTCCGGCGGTACCAGGGCCACGAACAGTCTCATTGCACCATCCTTCCCACCCGCGGGCGGGCGACCTCCCGGCCGGGGCCGGTGGTTCAGACCGGAGTCGCCGCGCCCCGGGAGGAGGTGTCGCTGGTGTCGCGCCGGCCGTCGTCCGGGCCGGTGTCGTCGGTCCCGGGCCCGCCACCCGCGCCATCGGATCCCGCGGTACCGGAAGCAGGGGTGCGGGAGCCAGCGGCCACGGCGGCACCGGCACCGGCACTGGCACTGGCACCGGCACCGGCACCGCCGTCAACGTCGGCCGTGGCTTCTCCGCGCCACCGCCCGGGCAGCAGGGCACGCCAGCGGACGTCCATGGCCCGCATGAGCAGCACCGAGAGCACGGACACCACGACGACGGTCACCGCGCCGCCGGTCACCAGGCTGGCCCGCGGGCCGAAGGCGTCGGCCAGGAGTCCGACCACGGGCGCCCCGATCGGGGCCACGCCCATGAACACCAGCAGGAACATGCTCATCACCCGACCCCGCATCCGGGAGTCCACGGTGAGCTGGAAGGTCGCGTTGAGCGTGGTCACGTACGTCATGAAGAGCACGCCCATGGGCACCAGGACGAGCACGAACGCCAGGTAGCCCGGCATGAGTCCGGCCACCACCTGGGCCACGCCGAAGCCCATCGATCCGATGAGCACCAGCCGCACCCGGGGCCGGTCGCGCCGGGCGGCCAGCAGCGCCCCGACCAGCGCGCCGACCGCCAGCGCGGCCGCGGCGGTGCCGAAGGCGGCGGCTCCGGACTCGAACACGTTGTTGACCATCAGCGCGATCTGGTTCTGCCCGTTGGCACCGAAGAACTGCACGCTCGCGGCCAGGACCAGCAGCAGCACGAGGTCGCGCCGCCCCGTGACGTAGCGCAGGCCCTCGCGGATCTGGCCCTTGCCCTTGGGGACCGGTTCGGGGGTGCGCAGGTCCGCGGTCCGGATCATCAGCAGCGCGACGATCGTGAAGGCGAACGAGAACCCGTTGACGACGAACACGGGACCGCTGCCGATCCAGGCGATCAGCAGGCCGGCGATCGCGGGCCCGGTCACCCGGCCCAGCTGGAAGCTGGCGCTGTTGAGCGCGATGGCGTTGCTCAGGTGCTCCCGGCCGACCATCTCCGGGACGAACGCCTGCCGCCCGGGGTTGTCCAGCACCGTGATCATGCCGAGGGCGAAGGCGAAGACGTACACGTGCCACACCTCGGCGGCACCGGCCGTGGCCAGCACGCCCAGCCCCACGGCGAGCAGGCCCATGGCGCCCTGCGTGAAGATCAGCAGCCGGCGCTTGTCGAGCCGGTCGACCAGCGCGCCACCCCACAGTCCGAACAGCAGCAGCGGCAGGAACTGGAGCGCGGTCGTCATGCCCAGCGCGATGCCGCTGCCGTGGCTCAGCTGCAGGACGAGCCAGTCCTGGGCGATGCGCTGCATCCACGTTCCGGGGTTGGAGAGCAGCTGCCCGAGCGCGTAGAGCCGGTAGTTGCGCACGGCCAGGGAACGGAACATCGGAACACGCATCAGTCGCCCACCGCCCCGGCGGGTTCGGGCAGGCGCCTCGGCCATGTTCGCTTATAGGCATGAAGGAGACACGGAGTGTATTGGAGGCACAAAGGTAAACGGCGTTGACTCATCAATCGGGTCAACGCCGTTCACCGGGGCCCGCATTCCCGGCGAGGCGGGAATCACGGAGTACGGTCAGCCGATGAGCGCGTAGATCGGCGCCTCGGCGAAGTGGATCAGGAACACCAGCGAGATCAGCCACAGCAGCGGGTGGACCTGGCGGCCCTGGCCCTGCACCGTGCGGACGAAGGTGTAGGTGAGCAGGCCGAAGCCGATGCCGTTCGCGATCGAGTAGGTGAACGGCATCATGATGATCGCCATGAAGGCGCCCAGTCCGATGGCCGGGTCCTTGAAGTCGATGCTGGTGACCTGCGTCATCATCATGAAGCCCACGATCACCAGCACCGGGGTGGCGGCCTCGAACGGCACCAGCGACACCAGCGGGGTGAACAGGGTGGCGACGAGCATCAGCGCGCCGGTGACGATCGGCGCGATGCCCGTGCGGGCGCCCTCGCCGACACCGGCGGCGGACTCGGCGTAGACCGTGTTGACGGACGCGGAGCCCACACCGCCCAGCAGGGTGCCGACGGCGTCGGCGGCCAGCACCTCGCGGGTGTTGGCCATGTTGCCGTGCTCGTCGGCCAGTCCGGCCTGGTGGGCCACACCGACCATGGTGCCCATGGTGTCGAAGAAGTCGGCCAGCAGCAGCGTGAAGACGAGCATCACGACGGTGGCGAAGCCGATGTCGGACCACCGGGCGATGACGTTGAAGCCGCCGTCGGCGAACAGGCCGATGACGCTGAAGTCCGGCGCGGCGACGAACTCGTCGGCGCTGGTGGGCAGGCTCGGCACGGTCAGGCCCCATCCGAGGGCGTCGCCGCCGTCGCCGAGGGCGGTCTCGATCACGATCGCGAGGACCGTGGCGATGACGATGCCGATGAGCAGGGCGCCGCGCACCTTGCGCACGTAGAGCGCGATGCTGATGAGCAGGCCGATGACGAAGACGAGGATGGGCCAGCCGTTCAGGCCGCCGTTGCCGAGCTGGACCGGGGTGCCCTCGCCCGCCTGCACGAACCCGGCGTTGACCAGGCCGATGAGGGCGAGGAACAGGCCCACGCCGACCGCGATGCCGGTCTTGATGCCGGCGGGGATGGCCGCGAAGACCGCGGTACGGAACCCGGTGAGGACGAGGACGAGCAGCAGCAGGCCCTCGACGATCACCAGGAGGAACACGTCGGCCCAGGGCATGAGCGGGGCGAGTCCGTAGGCGATCACCGCGTTGAGGCCCATGCCCGCCGCGATGGCGAACGGGTAGCGGCTGACGATGCCCATGATGATGCAGGAGATGGCCGCGACGAGCGCGGTGACGGCGGCGATCTGGGGGATGCCCAGTGTCTGGCCGTTGACGTCCTCGGCGGTACCGATGATCAACGGGTTGAGCACCACGATGTAGGCCATCGCGAAGAAGGTCGCCAGGCCGCCGCGGATCTCGGTGGCGACGGTCGATCCGCGTTCGGACACGCGGAAGAAGCGGTCCATGGGGTTGGCTGGGGCGCCGGCGGTGCCGGTGGGGGATGTATTCGGTGCGTTCACGTCGTCAGCCTGACCTGGTCGTGTTAAGGGACAACAAGGATTCTGCGCCAGATTAGTTGCAGGTTTGTACAACCAGTGCCACCAGAGTCACGTGTGTTTCAGAGGAATCACCATGTCTCCGGCTGATCCGGTGATCGGATGTGAGCAACACATCGTTCCAGCGGATAGCCTTGACCCGTGCGTAAGCCCCGCCGGCCCGACCCGGACGTCCACGAGAGCGACTACCGCGTACCCGCCGCCCTCGGCACCCTCGCGTGGACGGTCGCGCTCGTCGTCCTCCTCGCCATGGGGGACGGCCTGCCCGAGTCCGAGCGGTGGTGGATCGGTGTCTGTGTCACCGGGATCGCGCTCGGGGTCTTCGGATTCCTCTACATCCCGCGGCTCCTGCGCGGCCGCGCCGCGGCCGAGGCCCGCCGCGACGCCGAGCGCACGCGCTGACCGGACGCCCCGGTGGTCCGGCTGCGCCCGGCCACGCGCCGCGGGGCACCGCCACCGCTGATGCCGCCACCGCCGCCCGATCTCGCTAGGCACCGTCACCCCTGATGCCGCCACCGCCGCCTGATCTCGCGGGGCACCGCCACCGCTGATGCCGCCACCGCCGCCCGATGTCGCGGGGCACCGCCACCCCTGCCTGATAATGGGCACGTGTCTGAGACTGATTTCCCCCGCGGCCTGGCCGAACGCCTCCGAGGCATCCTCATCGACGCCGACTACACGGTGTCGGGCGTGCGCGACCGCCTGGGCGACGCCGCGGCGCGCGCCCTCGCGCGCGAGGAGCTCGTGCCCGCCCTGCGCGCCACCGGCGGGGACGAACGGCTCGGACTGCTGTTGCGCCTGTGGTGGCTGCGATCGCCCATCCCCGAACGCTCGGCGCGCACGATACTGCCCATCGAGGAGCTGGCCGAGAACGGCCTGGTGACCGTGGACGAGGGCCCCGACGGACGCACCGTCCGCGCCTTGGTGCACCTGGGCCCGTGGGAGCTGGAGGACGGCCGACCGGGGTTCGTGGTCTCCGACCCCAAGGTGCGCCCCGGTTCGGGTACCGTCCCCAGCCCCGACCACGTGGTGGGCGCGGGCGGCGCGTCCTCGACCCTGGCGCAGCTCATCGTCAACGGCCCGGCCGAGCGCGCGCTGGACCTGGGCACCGGCTGCGGCGTGCAGGCGCTGCACCTGGCCTCGCGCGCCCGCGAGATCGTGGCGACCGACCTGAACCCCCGTGCGGTGCGCCTGGCCGGCATCAGCCTGGCCCTGTCGGGCGTCACGGGAGCCGAGCTCCGCCAGGGGTCGCTGTTCGAGCCGGTCAAGGACGAGCGGTTCGACCTGATCGTGTCGAACCCGCCGTTCGTCATCACGCCGGAGGCCTCTCGCTACACCTACCGGGAGTCGGACCTGCCGGGCGACACCGTGTGCGCCGAACTGGTGCGCCAGGCGCCCGCCCACCTGACGGAGGGCGGCTGGTGCCAGATCCTGGCCAACTGGGTGCACTCCGACGGCGACGACTGGGAGGACCGGGTCGGCGGCTGGGTGACCGGCACGGGGTGCTCGGGCTGGGTCGTCCAGCGCGACGTCCAGGACCCGGCGGAGTACGTGGAGCTGTGGCTGCGCGACTCCTGCGAGCACGGCACGCCGGAGTACACGCGGCGGTACGACGCCTGGCTGGACTACTTCGAACGCGAGGGCATCAAGGGCATCGGGTTCGGCTGGATCAGCCTGCGCAACGACGTCGCCCAGGACGCCACCGTGCGGGTCGAGGAGCTCAAGCACGAGATCGAGCGGCCGGTCGGGCCGTACCTGCCCGAGGTCGTGGACGGGGCGATGACGGCGCTGCGGCTGACCGACGCCGCCCTGCTGTCGGCGCACGTGGCGCTCGCGCCCGGTGTGGTGGAGGAGCGCGTGGGGCGGCCGGGGGCGCCGGACCCGGAGAAGATCGTGCTGCGCCAGCGCGACGGCCTGCGGCGGGTGGCGCGGATCGGCACCGTGGAGGCGGCGCTGGCGAGCGTGTGCGACGGAACGATGCCGGTGGGGCCGCTGCTGGACGCGATCTCGGAGCTCATGGGCGAGGACTCGGCGGTGATCCGCGAGCGCACCCCGGACGCGCTGCGCACGCTCATCTCGGAGGGCTTCTTCCGGGTGGCCCGCTGACGCGATCCGTCGGCGGGGCCAGTTCACGGAACCGGGCCCCGCTGGAGCGGCGCGGCACGGCCGGCGCGCCCGCCCTCGCGCCGCTGGACACCCGTGGGCGGCGCCGTTCCCGCCCGCCACGCCGGGAGCGCGGTCCCGCACGCTTCTGAGGGGACCGACCGGTCACGGTCCCGTCTGCCGACGTCCCGACCGTCCCGGCCGCGTCCGAGCGGCGGGGGTCATTCGCCCGTGAAGACCACGTCTCCGACCCCGCGCTCCTGACCGCTCTCCCACAGGACGAACTCCGGCGCGGCGGAGTCGACCAGCACGTCCTCGGAGCACTCGAAGACGACCATGTGCGTCTCGCCCGGCGCGAACTCGGAGAGGTCGTCCGGGAGTTGGACCGCGCACGCGGACTCCTGTCCGTCCGGCCCGAAGGCGATGTCGGGGCGGTAGCCGGAGTAGAAGGGCGTGCTGCGTCCGCCCTCCTCGGTGGGGTGCATGGTCAGGTCGGCGGTGATCCGGTCCCCGGCGGCGTAGGCCTGTTCGGCCGGGACCTCCTCGGGGCCGCTGGTGGAACCGCCCCGTTCGGGTTCGGGGGCCGGGGAGCAGCCCCCAGCGGAGAGCGCCGAGGCGAGGACGAGGAAGGGGGCGAGGAAGCGCATGGGGATCCGTTCGACGGCACACGTGGGGACGTCCTTGGGACGCGCGGGCGCCCGTTCCCGTTCCAGGTACGCCGCATACGCCGCACGGAGGTGTGGGGTCCTCCCCTGCCCGTTCCGGGTACGCCGCAGACGCCGCACGGACGTACCGGGATCTCCCCCGCCGATTCCGGGCACGCCGCACGGACGTACCGGATTCTCCCTGCCCGTCCCAGGAGGTGTCCCCAGGGCCCCGGCCGGGCGGACTGCGCGGCGCCGCGGTGGAGCGCGGGTCGCCCACCACCGCCGTCAGGCCCGTCCCGCCCACCGCCGCCGGTCCGGGCGCTCCCGCCACCCGCGCGGTCGGATCAGTCCAGGTCGGACTCGGCCAGGAGGCGGGCGGCCGAGGACGGGTCCCGCAGGACGGCGGCCACCGCGTGGCGCCGGGACCACTGACCGGCCCGCCAGCACAGCGCCCGGGCCAGCCCCTCCGGGGTGGCCGCGTGGATCGTGCCGTCGCCCGCGTACCACTCGACCTCCACGCCGTCCACGGTGAGCGACGGGTGGTGCAGGTAGGTGCGGTCCGGCTCGTCGTCGGGCTCCAGGAAGAGCGCGGCCTCGTCGGGGACCGGGCGCAGCTGGCCGGTCGTGCCGATCTCCCCCGTCACGGCCTCCGAGGCCATGGCCAGGTCGAGCACGTCGGCGACCGCGTCGGCCGTGTCCGTGGGCGCCAGGACGAGCGGGCGGTCCTCCAGCAGCGGCAGGAGGTCCGGCGAGTCCAGCACCAGGGCGTCCTCGGCGTCGGCGACGACGATCGCGCCGCCGATCACGGCCCTGACCCGGGACGGCGGTGTGACCAGGTCGGTGTCGACCTCCGCCAGCGCCGCCCACACGCGGCGCAGCGCGGCACGGTCCACGTGCCGGTCGGGGTCGGCCATCCGGGCGAGGAGGTCGTCCGGCCCGTCGGGGTCGGCGACCAGGTCGTCCAGGGTCCTGCGCACGCCCAGCGCGCGGGCGAACTCGGGATCGACGTCGGCGGGCACCACGTCGTAGAGCCCCGCCAGGGCGGTGTCGGCGTCGGCGGTGCGCAGTTCCACCGGGGCCCGGCCGCCGACCAGGGCCCGGGTGCGCAGCCACCACGCGGTGTAGGAGGGCACGTCGGCGACGCGGCCGTCGGGCAGGACGATGCGCGCGGGCGTGGTGACGGCCTCGCGCAGCGGGCCGCGGGAGAGCATCGCCAGGGCGCGCGGCCACTGGTCGTCGGCGATGTAGTCCAGGTCCACCACGCACACGAGCTCGGGCGCGACCGGCGGCAGGTCGGGGTCGCCCACGCGCTCCAGCATCTCGTCGGCCCAGTCCTCCAGCCCGTCGGGGCCGCCCTCGCCGGCGGCGCCGTCGAACTCGTCCACGAGGTCGTCGCCCAGCGCCGCGTCGTGGGCGCGCACGACGGTCAGCTCCCACAGGGCGCCGACCGCGCGCAGGGTCTCGGTGCCGTGCCGTTCCACCAGGTCCGCGTGGACCGTGCCGAACGGCGCGTCGTCCACGAGCAGTTCGGCCAGCGGCGCGCCGGGCACGAGCAGTTCGCCGGCCACGGAGTAGCCGTCCTCGTCGTCGCGCAGGGCCAGCTCGGCCAGCCAGGGGGCGTCCGCGACGGTGGTGCCGGAGGCGGCCACCAGGTCCAGGACCGCCTCGGCGACCGGTTCGGGGTCCTCGGCGTCCAGGGAGTCGCGGACCGCCGCCTCGGTGCGCGGGTCCGCCAGGACGGCGGCCGCGCCGGCGTCGACCGCGCCCAGGCGGCGCAGCAGCGGGTGCACGGCCTCGGGGTGGACCACGCGCACGCCGAGCGCGGACAGGGCGGCGAGGGATTCGTGCGCCGAGGGCTCGGGGGCGGTGGCCCGCGCCTGCTCGGAGCGCTCCTCGGACGAGGGCGCGCCACGGGTGGACGAGTGGTCCCGGGCGTCGGCCGCGCGCTCCCAGTCGTCCGAGGGCAGGAGCAGGGAACGGGGTCCTCGCACGAGCCGCCCGTCGGCGAGCGGGACGGGCAGGGCGCCCAGTTCGTCGAGGTCGGCCCCGGCACCGCCCGCGTCCGCCAGGGCGGAGTACAGCTCGGCCCACCAGTGCGGCGGGCGGTCGGTGTCGGCGATGAGGTCGGCGAGGTCGGCCAGCCCGAGCCGGTGCACGCGCAGGGCGGCCAGCGCCGGGTGGCGGGGGCTCCAGGTCCCCGGCAGCAGCTGCGGGACGAGTTCGGCCAGGACCGCGGTCACCCCGGCCGCGCCGCCCGATCCGCCGGTGTCCAGCAGCACGGCGTCGCGGGGCGGGACGGGCGATCCCGCGGCGGTGACCAGGAAGGGCGTGTCCCGCAGGGGTTCGGCGACGCGGGCGCGGAAGGCGGCGTCGACCGCGCCGCCGCCGACCCGGGTGCCGGGCACCAGGTCCAGGGCCGCGCGCGCGTGGAATCCGCGCAGCAGGGCGCAGTAGGCGTCGGCCGCCTCCGCCAGCAGCTGGTCCGTGGCGGGTCCGGGCTGGACGGCGCGCCGGTCGCTGCCGAGCGGGAAGGTGCCGATGAGCACCGCGGGAAGGTCGAGTTCGGTGTCGGTGGGCGTGGGCGCGTGCACGACCCGGTCCACGTCGGCGGGCAGGGTCGCGAGCGCCCCGTCCTCGTCGACGGGGACGGCCCAGGTCAGCGTCCAGCCGGTCCGGCCGCGCTCCTCGGTGGGGCGGTCGGTGAGCAGGTCCGGGTCCAGGGAGCCGGAGCGGGTCAGCACGCGCCACAGGGTCGTCCGGGTGCCCTCGGCGTCGCGCAGCGTGGTGATGAGGTCGGCGTCGTCGGAGGACAGGTCCTGGCGGGTGACGACGCGTTCGGTGCCGTCCACGGCCACCTGGACCTCGGCCAGGCCGGGCAGGGCCAGAACGAGTGCCTCACCGGTGCGCTCCAGCAGCTCGCGGACGCGCTCGACGGTGGCCTCGTCGCGCAGGCGGAGCGTGACGACGGTGTCGTAGTCGTCCGTGGGGCCGTCGGCGTCGCCGGGGAACGGCAGGCGGAGCATCGGGACGTGGCCCGAGCGCCGCCGCACCTCCTCGGCGAGGTCGGCGTGGGCGGTGCCGCCGGCCAGCAGGTCGGCGACCGCGGCGCGGGCCCGCTCGGCGTCGAAGCGCACGGCCGAGCCCCCGGAACGCACGGTGACGTCGTCACTCAGGGCCGCCACGGCGGAGAAGCCCACGCCGAACCGGCCGGCCGAGCCGTGGTCGTCGCGCTTGGTCGAGGCCCGCAGGGTGGCCAGCGACTCCACGCCCTCCGCGGTCAGCGGTTCGCCCGTGTTGGCGGCGGTGAGGTCGGACCCGTCCAGGGACAGGCGCAGCCGTCCCGGCACACCGGCGCGGCGCGCCGCGTCGGCGGCGTTCTGGGCGAGTTCCACCACGACCCGGTCGCGGTAGCCGCCGAGGGCGAAGTCCTCCTCGGCGTTGGCGTCCTCGCGGAATCTCGCGGGGGCGTCGGCCCAGGCCGCGAGCACGCGTCTGCGCAGTTCGGCCGTGTTGTAGGGATCGATCCGCGAAGCGGTTACCGACTCGGCCATGGTGTCTCCTCCTGCGCTGCGGGCACGGCCCGGCATGGTGCACCCCGGACGGGAGCGAGTGCGGTAGTCACGACCCTAGCCCACCGAGGAGGCCCCACGGGGTCGGGCCCGGCCGCCCGGCGTGCCCGCGCCCGGGAGGCGGCGCGGGCGCTCAGGAGTCGGAGGAGACCAGTTCCAGTTCGGCGGTGTCGTCGAACACGATGTGGTCGTAGCCCAGCTCGTCGACGACCGGCACCGCGGGGTCGTTCTTGGACACGGGGGTGCGGACCTCGGAGTGGGCGCCGCAGCCGTGGTCGAGCGAGACGACCTTGCCGTCGTCGGGCGCGTACTCGTTGGTGCACACACCGAACATCTGCCGCAGCTCACCGGCGAGCGGGGTGAGGAAACCACACGTGGCGCAGCGGGCGGGGGCGGCCGTGGCGATCGGGCTGCGCGGCCCGGACTCGCCGTTGTACCAGCGCTCCGCGGCCTGCTCGCGACCGGTCTCGGACAGGACCTGGCGTCGGCCCAGTCCCAGTTCCCACACCATCTGCTGGTCGACGCCCTCGGCGTCCAGCTCGCTGTCGGGGACCTGCGCGTAACCGGGGATGAGGCGCTCGTCGTCCTCCTCCACCGGCAGCAGGTCGCCCACGCCGACGTCGCCGGGGCGCAGGCGCTCCTTCCACGGCACCCAGTCGGGTGCGGTGAGGGCACCCTCGCCGGGCAGCAGGACGACCTCGTTGACGGTGACGTCCTTGGCGCGCGAGGCGCGGACGACGGTGACGGCGTAGGTCCACCCGGGGTAGGCGGGGTCCAGGCAGGTGAAGTAGTGGGTGACCAGGCGCGTGTCCTCGACCTCGGGGTCCAGGGGCGCACCGACCCATTCGGGTCGCCCGACCTCGGCAGCCACCGAGCGCGCCAGGTCCACCGCGTCGATACAGGCCTTGTCCGGTGCAGGAGAACGTCGAGAAGGGCTCACGTTCCCCATTCTCACTGATCGCCGACACCGATTTGACCATAACGCGGGTCAAGGTTCGGCCGATACACCCTCTTGACGGAGTCTGGTGGCGGCCGTGCGGTGCGGCGACCGCCCTGGGATCCGGATCCGCGCGTCCGCCGTGTCACGTTCGTCCGCGCCGCCGTGTCAGAGGGGTGAGAGCGACGACGGGGGCGCGCACGGCGCCCCCACCACCGACGGAGGAACGATGACGCGGAGCATGGCGGACACGACGGCGGTCGCCGGTCTGGCGAGCGGGGTCCGGGGCCGGGTGCTCCTGCCCGGCGACGCGGGGTTCGAGGAGGCCCGGCGGCCGTGGAACCGCGCGGTCGACCAGCCGGTGGCGGCCGTGGTCGAGGCCGCCGACGCCGACGACGTGGCCGCCGTGGTGCGCCACGCGCGCCGCGAGGGGCTGTCCGTGGCCGTCCAGCCGAACGGGCACGGCCCCTCCGGGGACACCGACGGCACGATCCTGCTGCGCACCGGGCGCCTGGACGGCGTCGAGATCCACGCGGCGGAGCGGTGGGCGCGCGTGGGCGCCGGCGCCGCGTGGGGGCCGGTCCTGGCGGCGGCGGCCCCGCACGGCCTGACCGGGCCCGCGGGCAGTTCACCGCTGGTCAGTGTGGTCGGGTACACGCTCGGCGGCGGCCAGGGCTGGTTCTCTCGGCGGCACGGACTGGCGGCGGACGGGGTCCGGGCCTTCGACGTCGTGACCGCGGACGGCCGACCGGCACGCGTGAGCGCCGACTCCTGCCCGGACCTCTTCTGGGCGCTGCGCGGTGGCGGCGGCGACTTCGCGGTCGTCACCGCCGTGGAGTTCGACCTCCTGCCCGTGGCGTCCCTCTACGGCGGCCGGATGCTGTGGGCGGGCCACCGCGCGGGCGAGGTGTTCGCGGCCTTCCGCGAGCTGACCGCGACGGCCCCGCCCGAGCTGAGCCTGTGGCTGACCCGGGCCGAGTTCCCCCAGTCCCCGCCGATGGTGGCCCTGGACGCGGCCTACGCGGGTTCGGCGGCCGAGGGCGCGGCCCTGCTCGGCCGCCTCGACCGCATCGCCGATCTCATCTCCGACCAGCGCGGCGCGATGTCCCCGGCCGACCTCGGCGACATCACCGGCGACCCCACCACGCCGGGGCCCTCACTGTCCCGCACCGAGCTGCTCACGGGCCTGGACGCGGGAGTGGAGCGGGTGCTCACGACCGAACCCCTCGCCCCGGTCCTCAGCGTCCAGCTGCGGCATCTGGGCGGCGCGATGGCCGACCCCGCCACGGCCACGGGCCCGCACGGGCCGCTGACGGAGCCCTATCTCCTCTACACGGTCGGCCTCACCCCGTCGCCGGAGGCGGCCGCCGCGGTCGCCGCGCACCAGGCCGAGCTCGTACGGCGGCTCGGAGCGGCGGTGAGCGGACGCAAGCCCTTCACCTTCCTCGCGCCGGGCGAGAGCGTGCGGTCGGTGTTCCCGGAGGAGGCGCTGGCCCGGCTGCGCGGGATCAAACGCGACCGCGACCCGCGGGGCGTGATCCGCTCCAACTTCCCCGTGCTCGACGGCGTCTGATCCCCGGGCCCCCGACTCCGGCCCCGGACCCGGGGGGCTTCCGGCCAGGAGCCCAGGGCCGGAGGGCTTCCGGGCCCGAGGGCTTCCGGCTCCGGACTCCTACCCCCGGGGCTTCCGGCCCCGGAGCCGCCCCCGAGGCGCGAGCGCTTCCGGTTCCGGAGCCCGTACCCGGAGGGCGTCCGCGCCCCCGCACACCGCTGTCCGACCGCCCCGCGCACGGCGGGACACCACAAGGAAGGCTGACCGATGAGGGATCAGGACTGGCTGGCCGCTCGGTTCGACGAACACCGCTCCCACCTGCGTGCGGTGGCCCACCGGATCCTCGGGTCGGCCGCGGAGGCCGACGACGCGCTCCAGGAGGCGTGGCTGCGCGCCAGTGCGGCCGGCACCGAGGGGGTGGACAACATCGGCGGCTGGCTGACGACCGTCGTCTCCCGGGTGTGCCTCAACATGCTGCGCTCCCGGGGGACGCGGCGGGAGGAGGCCATCGACCCGCGGGAGCCGGCCGCCGACCCGGTCCTCACCCACGACGACGCCGTCGACCCCGAGCACGAGGCGCTCATGGCGGACTCGGTGGGCCTGGCCCTGCAGGTGGTGCTGGAGACCCTGACACCGGCCGAGCGCCTGGCGTTCGTCCTGCACGACATGTTCGCGGTGCCCTTCGACGAGGTCGGCCCGATCGTCGGCCGCTCCACGGCCTCGGCCCGCCAGCTCGCCAGCCGCGCGCGCCGCCGGGTGCGGGGAGCGGACGCGTCCCCCGGGGCCGACCGCGTCCGGCGCCGCCGGGTGGTCGACGCGTTCACGGCCGCCGCGCGCCACGGCGACTTCGACGCCCTGCTGACGGTGCTGGACCCCGAGGTCGTCCTGCGGGTGGACACCGGGGCGGCGCCGGTGCGCGTCTCGCGCGGCGCGACGGCCGTGGCCGAGCAGGCCGCCCGGTTCCGTGTCGGCGGGCCCGCCGCCGAGGTCCACCCGGTGCTGGTCGACGGCGCGTCCGGGCTCCTGGTCACCAAGGACGGGATCCCGTACTCCGTCATGGCCTTCTCGGTGACCGACGACCGGGTGACGGGGATCGCGATCCTCGCCGACCCGGGGCGGATTTCGCACCTGCGGCCGCCGGCGGCGGACTGAGCGCGGGCGGGGCCGGAAGCGTGCTCGACCCGGGGGGAGGGGCGGGGCCGGAACTCCTCACCCGGAAGGCAGGGCGGCCTCCTGCCCGACCCACGGGGCAGGCCCGGACCGAAACCCGCCCCGGTCCACGGGTGGCCGTGGCCGAAACCGTCCTCGCCCATGGGAGAGGCGGGGCCCGAAGCACTCCCGGCCCCGCCTCCCCCAGCGGTCAGGCCTCCAGATCGTCGGCGACCGCGCGCAGCACGGCCGCGATCTGGGCGGCCTCACGGCGTTCGGGATGCCGGCCCCGGCGGTAGCCGGTGGACAGGCCCTCCAACAGCTTGATGAGGTCCTCGGTGATGACGACCATCTCGTCGGGCTTCTTGCGCCGTGCCTTGACGACGGAGTGCTGGGTGTCGAGCAGTTTCACCTGGAGCGCCTGCGCGCCCTTGCGGCCCTCGGCCACGCCGAACTCCACCCGCTGTCCCGGGGGGAGCGAGGTGGTGCCGGGAGGAAGGGAGGAGGAGTGCACGAAGACCTCGCCGCCGTCGTCCTGCGTGAGGAATCCGAAACCCTTGTCGCCGTCGTACCACTTGACCTTGCCGGTGGGCACGTAGTGACCTCATGCTTTCACAGTAGGGAACCACGAGTTCCGTGAACGCTCTTTCTCGCGTTCCGTCATTCCCGCGGCGGCCCTTGGTTTCCATGGGTGGTCAACCAGGCTAGTGGGCGGACCGAAAGCCGTCCACGGCAATATCGCCGGTCAGCACGGGAACGAACGGAAGGCGTACGGCAGGGGCCCGGAGCCCGCCCCGGGTCCGGAGCCGGGCCCACGGGGCGAAACGCCAGAACGAGGCCCGGATGCGGCTCACCCGGACCTCGTGACGCCGTCGGCGATCCCTGTCACCGCTGGGTGCGGAGTGTGGGACGGGACTCGGCGGAGAGACGGGACCGCCGACGACGCGTGTGGCACCCGGACTGGCTGCCGGACACCCGTTCTGACGTGGCCACCTTCTCGGTGGCGGTGTAGGACCAGGACTACCCGGTTCGGCGCTCGGAAACGCCCGTTAACGGGCGGACCAGAAAAGGCTATTCCGAGCATTTAACAAATGATGACCCGCCTCGAGAAAGGGACGCCCGAGGCACGTGTCATCGCCCGCGACACGGGTCAGCCGGACGTGCGGGCCGACCGCTCCTGCGCCCGTGCCGAGCGGAGCAGGCGCGGGTACAGCAGGAACACGCTCACCAGCGAGGCCAGTCCGAGACCGATGACACCGGTCGCGGGCAGCGACTCCTGGATGTAGCGGTCGATGAACTTGGCCTCCCCCGGCCACAGCGCCATCGCGACCGCGCACCCCAGCAGCGGCAGTCCGACCCCGATCCACTTGTCCAGCGGCGTCCACACCCGGCTGAGCACGATGAGCGCCGCGGCCAGCACCCACACGAACGCCAGGTTCCATCCCCAGGGCACGGTGAGCAGCAGCAGACCCAGGGCCGCCGCCTCCGGCCCGTGGTGGCGCACCACCATGCCCAGGCCGCGCAGTCCGCCGGCCGTCCTCGCCCGCCCGCCGACGGACATCTCCGTCTGCCCCGGGCCCTCCAGCAGCGACAGCAGTCCGTGGCTGGGGCCGCCCCGCCAGGGCGGCGGCGGCCGGTCGGCGTGCCGGGGCTTGGGCGGGATCATCTCGTTGTCCTCGAGGTCCAGGTCACGACCGCCGAAGTCCCGCTCCACCAGGTCCTGCGGGGTGCCGAGGCCGAGCAGGATCCTGCGGACGGTCTCCTCGTCGCGACCGGCCGCGGCACGCCGCGCCTCGATGCGGGAGCGCACCGTCGTGACGTAGGCCGTCCGCTCCCTCGCGGACACACGACCGTGCAACACCAGGGCGACCTCGGACAGATAGTCGAGTACCAATTGTTCCGAGCGCTGGGTCATGACCCCATATTGGCCCACAATGACCTGGCTTTTAACCCCTTCTCCCCAATTCCGGTCGGTCATTCGCCGGTCGATACGGTCCGCACACGCGTGGCAGCGGAAGCCGCCCGGCCAGTACGGGGACTGGCGCGTCCCACGGTGCGGGCATCGCTTAGCGTGGACTCGATGACCGACAACGCACAGCCCGACGAGCACGAACCCGGCGCGGGGAGCCGTGGCGCCCCCGGCTCGGGCCGCCCCCCGACGTTCACCTCCTGGCTGCGCGGGCGGTCGGACGACGAGCTCGCGGCGCTGGTGTCCGCGCGGCCCGACCTCGTCCAGCCGGTCCCGGTCGACATCGGCGCGCTGGCCACCCGGGCCACCACGCGCAACCCCGTCCTGCGCGTGCTGGAGCGCCTGGACCGGTTCGGCCTCCAGGTGCTGGAGGCCGTGGTCGCCCTCGGCGACGACCGCCTGTCCGAACCGGTGGGCGTCACCACCGCCGAGCTGGCCGCCGCCCTGGGGCTCACGCCCGCGGCCGACCCGGCCGAGGACCTCCTCTCCCGCGCCCTGGACGACCTGCTCCGCCTCGCCCTGGTGTGGCCCGACCGGGGCCGGCTGCGGCCCGTCCAGGTGCTGCGCGAACTGCTGCCGCGGCCCGCGCAGCTCGGTCCGCCCCTGCGCCCGCTCCTGGCCGCCCTGCCGCACAGCACGGTCAGGCGGCTCGCCGACGACCTCGTGCCCGACAGCACGGCGGCCACGCCCGTGGAGTCGGTCGCCACGCTGCTGTCCGATCCCGCCCGCGTCGGCACCCTCGTCGACCAGGTCGGCGCCCCGGCCAGGCGGCTCCTGGACAGCCTCGCCTGGGGGCCGCCCCACGGCACGGTGACCGACGCCCGCCGCGAGATCTCGCTGGCCACGGCCTCCTCCCCGGTCGAGACGCTCCTGGCGCGCGGGCTGCTCGTGCCCACCGGCGACGACACCCTCACGCTGCCGCGCGAGGTGGCGCTGTACCTGCGTTCGGGGCTGCTGTTCCGGGAGGTCACGACCGCTCCTCCGCCGTTCGGGGGGCGGGAGAACCCCGGCACGACCGTGACCCGGGCCGCCGCCGGGCAGGCCTTCACGCTGCTGCGCGCTCTGGAGGAGCTGTTGGAGCGCTGGTCGGAGGAGCCCGCCGCGGTCCTGCGCAACGGCGGACTGGGCGTGCGCGACCTGCGCCGGGCCGCCCAGGCGATGGACACCGACGAGCAGACCGCGGCCCTGTACCTGGAGACCGCGCGCTCCGCGGGGCTGATCGCCACCGACGACCGCGTCGAGGGCGAATGGCTGCCCACCCGCGAGTACGACCTGTGGCGGGAGCGCCCGCCCGAGTGGCGCTGGCTGCGCCTGGCCAGGGCGTGGCTGGAGTCGGACCGGGTGGCGGCGCTCAACGGGTCACGCGACTCCGGCGGCCGGGTCCGCAACGTGCTGGGCCCCGGCCTGGTCCGCCCCGCCGCGCCGCAGGCCCGCCACGACGCGCTGGCCGAGCTGGGCACCGCTCCGCCGGGCTTCGCCCCCACCGAGGAGTCGCTGGCGGCACGGCTGGCCTGGCGCCGCCCGCGCCGCCAGTCGGCGCTGTACACCGAACTCGTGGGGTACGCGCTGGCCGAGGCGGCGGCCCTGGGCCTGACCGGCGGCGGCGCGCTCGCCGAGCACACGCGCCCCCTTCTGGAGGACGACGAGGAGGCGGCCGCGCGGGTGCTGTCGGCCGAGATGCCCACGCCGCTGGACTACGTGCTGGTGCAGGGCGACATGACCGCGGTGGCCCCGGGCCCCCTGGTGACCGGGCTCGCCCGCGAACTCGCCCTGATCGCGGACGTGGAGTCCACCGGCGGCGCCACCGTGTACCGGTTCACGGAGGAGTCCGTGCGCCGCGCCCTGGACGCGGGCCGAGGCATCGCCGACATCACCGATCTGCTCGAACGCCACTCCCGCACCCCCCTGCCACAGGCGTTGCGCTACCTGGTCTCCGACGTGGGGCGCCGACACGGGCGCCTGCGCGCCGGCACGGCCTCCAGCTACCTGCGGTGCGACGAGCCGTCGGTGCTGGAGGAACTGGTGAGCGACCGCCGCACGGGCGACCTGGGGCTGGTCCGCCTGGCCCCGACCGTCGTCGCCGCCGGGGTGAGCCGTGCGGCGCTGGTGGAGCGGCTGCGCCAGCTGGGGTACCACCCGGTGCCCGAGAGCGGCGACGGGTCCATGCGGCTGAGCCGACCGGAGGTGCGCCGCGCCGAACCGACGGACGTGCCCGCGCCAAGCGGTCCGGGGGCGTCCGGGGAGCTGTCCCGCGCGGCGGTGAAGGCGATGCGCGCGGGGGACGAGGCGTCCACCATCGCCCGCCGCCCGGTGCCGCTGCCGGAGGACGGGCCGCCCGGCTCCCGCACGGCGGCGGTCCTGGAGGCGCTCACCCGCGCGGCCAAGGAGGGGCGCCGGGTCTGGATCGGGTACACGGACACCGACGGACGCCAGGTGAGCCGGATCGTGGAGCCGTCTGGCGTCGACGGCGGGTTCCTGACCGGCTACGACGCCACCCGCGACGCAGTGCACCGGTTCGCCGCCCACCGCATCAGCGCCATCGCCGAGCTGGAGAACACCCCCGACTGACGCCCGAGCCGCGCCGGGGCCGCCGAAGGCGACCCATGGAGGCTCCGGACTCCGACACGACGTGCCCCTCCGGAGCGGTGGCGGGCGACGGGCAGAAAGAGAAGCCGCCACAGGCGACCCATGGAGGCTCCCGACTCCGACACGACGTGCCCCTCCGGAGCGGTGGCGGGCGACGGGCAGAAAGAGAAGCCGCCGCAGGCGTCCCATGAGGGAAGGCTCCGGACTCCGACACGAAGTGTCCCTCCGGAGTGGTGGCGGGTGACGGGCAGAAAGAGAAGCCGCCGCAGGCGTCCCATGAGGGAAGGCTCCGGACTCCGACACGAAGTGTCCCTCCGGAGTGGTGGCGGGTGACGGGAGGGCTAGAGTGGCCGCGAGGTTGGTCGACCACCGACAGCGAGAGAACCCTCCATGAGCAACGCCTCTCTGCCCCCCGGAGCATCCTCCCCCCGTGACCGTTCCGACCGCGGGGCGGAGCGGTCGGCGGAGCGCGACGGGACCCGGGACGAGCCCGCCGCCGTCACGGGCGGTGGGTCCAGCAGCTCCACGATGGCCCTGATCCTGCACGCGCTCACCTTCCTGTGCTGCGCGAACTGGCTGTTCGGGATCGCCGGGATCGTCTTCGCCGTGCGGGCCGCCCACGCGCGCGACCGCGGGCGCCCCGACCAGGCGGAGACCCTCACCAGGTACTCCTGGTACTGCCTGGGGGCGGCTGGCGTGATGTTCTTCGTGATGCTGGTGCTGACCTTCGTCACGTGGACACAGGCGGGTTCCTGGATCAGCGGCATCGCGCCGGTCACCAACTGGTGATTCCGGCGGGGCCACGCGGGACCGAACCATGGCGCGTGTCAGCGCGTCCCATGGTTCGGGGTGGGGTAGACAGCGAGGAGGCGTGGCGGGAGGTGGCAGTGGACGGAACACGACGCAGCCCTCGGGACTTCTGGGAGAAGGGGCGCGGCGGCGGGGCAGGTGCCCCCCGGCCCCTGGGCAGCATGCCCTCCGGCACGCCACGGCCCGCGCGGCCGACCGAACTCGCCGTACCGGCCGAGCCCCGGCCGACCGGTCCGCCCCCGCGTGTGGGCGGCGCGGTCGCCGCCCTGGTGGTGTCCGTGCTCACCCTGGCCGTCCCGATCCTGGGCGTCTCGCTCGGCTTCTGGTTCTTCCTGCTGGTCACCAACGTCCCCGGCATCGGCTTCGGCATCGCGGCCCTGACCAAGATCCCCGACGAGGCCGCCGTGGAACGCTTCCTCCGCTACACCTGGGCGTGCAACTTCGCCTACCTGGTGCTGTCGGTGGTGTTCCTGGTCCCCGTGATGGTCCTGGTACTCATGATGGCGATGGTCGGCTTCTGACCATCCGCACCCCCTCCCCGCGCTCCCACCCCGCTCCCGCCACCCCCACACCCGAGAACTTCGGAGGCCCACGACGATGAGTGACGACTGGTACCAGCAGCAGCCTCCCCCCGGCCCGCACGGGGGCCACGGCGGCTACGGCGACTCCACCGGTGGCTACGCCGCCCCCGGCTCCTACGGCGCCTACGGCGGCGCCTACGGCGGCGGGTACGGAGGCGGGTACCCGCCGCCCCACGACCCCTACCAGCCGACCGGCGAGCTGCCCTCCCAGGGCAGCATGATCGGTGCCCTCGTCATGGCGATCCTCCTCATGGTGACCTGCTGCGGCCTGGTGTCCGTCGTCGGCGTCGTCTTCTCCGCCCTGGCCCTGGGCGAGAAGTACGACGCCGAGCGCGCCGCCAAGTACACCCGCTACGCGTGGATCTCCAACTGGATCAACCTGGGCATCGTCCTCTTCGCGATCGTGGCCTACGTCCTGATCGTCGTCTTCGCCATCGCGTCGTCCTGACCGGGGCAGGGGGCAGGGGGCGGGGGTCCGGAGAAGGGTCCGGGCATGATCCGGGCCTCCGGCGCGTTGCACCTGTGGCCGCCCGCCCACCAGATTGAAGGTCCGCGTGTCCTGCCTGATCGTCCAGTCCGACAAGACGCTCCTCCTGGAGATCGACCACGAGCTCGCCGGGGAGTGCCGCCGCGCCATCGCCCCCTTCGCCGAGCTGGAGCGCGCCCCCGAGCACGTGCACACCTACCGGATCACCCCGTTGGCGCTGTGGAACGCGCGCGCGGCGGGGCACGACGCCGAGCAGGTGGTCGACGCGCTGATCAGCTACTCGCGCTTCCCCGTGCCGCACTCGCTGCTGGTGGACATCGCCGAGACGATGGACCGCTACGGTCGGCTCACGCTGGTGGGCGACCCGGTGCGCGGCCTGGTCCTGGAGTCCACCGACCGCGCGGTGCTGGAGGAGATCGTCCGCGCCCGGAAGCTCAAGGGCATGCTGGGCGAGCGCCTGGACCAGGACTCGGTCGCCGTGCACCCGAGCCAGCGCGGCAACCTCAAGCAGGCGCTGCTGAAGATCGGCTGGCCGGCCGAGGACCTGGCCGGGTACGTCGACGGCGAGGCGCACGCGATCGAGCTCGAACAGGACGGCTGGGAGCTGCGCGGCTACCAGCGGGAGGCCGCGGAGAGCTTCCACGCCGGCGGTTCCGGCGTCGTGGTGCTCCCCTGCGGCGCGGGCAAGACCATCGTGGGCGCCGCGGCGATGGCGATGACCGGCACGACCACGCTCATCCTGGTGACCAACACGGTCTCCGTGCACCAGTGGAAGTCCGAGCTGCTCAAGCGCACGTCGCTGACCGAGGACGAGATCGGCGAGTACTCCGGTACCCGCAAGGAGATCCGCCCGGTCACCATCGCGACGTACCAGGTGATGGCGGCGCGCCGGAAGGGCGTGTACACGCACCTGGAGCTGTTCGACGCCCGCGACTGGGGGCTCGTGGTCTACGACGAGGTCCACCTGCTGCCCGCGCCGATCTTCCGGATGACCGCGGACCTGCAGGCGCGCCGCCGCCTCGGGCTGACCGCCACGCTCGTGCGCGAGGACGGGCGGGAGGGCGACGTGTTCTCGCTGATCGGCCCCAAGCGCTACGACGCCCCCTGGAAGGACATGGAGAACCAGGGGTGGATCGCCCCCGCGGACTGCGTCGAGGTCCGGGTGGACCTGTCGGAGTCCGAGCGGCTGGCCTACGCCACCGCCGAGCCGGAGGACCGCTACCGGTTCTGCGCCTCGTCGGAGACCAAGACGACCGTGGTGCGTGAGCTGGTGGAGCGCCACCCCGGCGAGCAGGTCCTGGTCATCGGGTCCTACATCGACCAGCTGGACGACCTGGGGGTCTCCCTGGGGGCGCCGGTCATCAAGGGCGAGACGCGCAACAAGGAGCGCGAGCGCCTCTTCGACGCGTTCCGGTCCGGGGAGCTGCGCACGCTGGTGGTGTCCAAGGTGGCGAACTTCTCGATCGACCTGCCCGAGGCCGGCGTGGCGATCCAGGTGTCGGGCTCGTTCGGCTCGCGCCAGGAGGAGGCCCAGCGCCTGGGCCGGGTGCTGCGGCCCAAGACCGACGGCCGGGCGGCGCGCTTCTACGCGGTGGTCGCGCGGGACACGTTGGACCAGGAGTACGCGGCGCACCGGCAGCGGTTCCTGGCCGAGCAGGGGTACGCGTACCGGATCACGGACGCGGGCGACCTGTTGGCGGGCGAGGAGATCTGACCGCGGGCCCCGCTCCGGGTCGTGGCGGGAGGCGGGCGCGGACGGCCGTGTCCGCGACGGCGGTGTGCTCCCGCGGAGGGTCGCGGGTCCGGGGCGCGAGTCGCGGTTCCGGGGCGCGGTTCCGGGGCGCGGGTCCCGCTCAGAGTGAGGGCAGACCGCCCATGACGTAGGTGAACGCGGCGATGCCCCAGGCCACCAGTGAGTAGCTCAGAGTGCGGGTGCGCAGGATCCGGTCGCCGCGCACGGACGGCGCGGCGAGGGCGGCGACGAGCAGGGCGAGTCCGAGGAGCGCCGGGATGACGGAGGCCAGGGCGAACAGCTGGGTCTGGGCGGCGCAGTCGGCGTAGCCGGAGGTGCCGGGATCACCACAGAACACGTCGTCTCCCGATCGGATCGTTCGGTGCGGGCGGTACTCCCCGACCGTACCGTTTCGGAGCGGCCGGATCGCCGGTGCGGCCGACCGTATCGTCGACGGGTCGGTCCCGGTGCGGTGACGGCCCCGGGCACTCGGGCGACCCCTGAACCGAACCCGATTCGGATTTTCGTGACGCGCACCACGATCGCCCTTTACACGAAGCCGCTTCGTGTCCAATCATGAGGACAGCCACAGCCCCCAGGAGGCCCCCATGCCCGACCAGTCCGTCGACCAGTCAGCCGACCAGGCCGCCGGCCAGGCCGCCCCCGGAGCCGCGCGCACCGGCTTCCACTCGCTGCGGGGAGGAGGCCTCAACTGGGACTCGCTCCCGCTGCGCCTGTTCACCAAGGGCAACGCCCGCTTCTGGAACCCCGCGGACATCGACCTGAGCCAGGACGCCGAGGACTGGAAGAAGCTCAACGACGAGGCACGGAACCGGATCCTGCGCCTGTGCGCGTTCTTCGTGGCGGGCGAGGAGGCGGTCACCGAGGACATCCAGCCGTTCCTGCGCGCGATGGCCGCCGAGGGGCGCCTGGGAGACGAGATGTACCTGACCCAGTTCGCGTTCGAGGAGGCCAAGCACGTCCAGGCCTTCCGCCTGTGGCTGGACGCCCTGGGCGTGCACGACGACCTGCACGGGTTCGTCGACGCCAACACGGGGTACCGCGCGCTCTTCTACGACGAGCTGCCCCGCTCGTTGGAGGCCCTCCTGCACGATCCCGGTCCGCGCAACCAGGTCCGCGCCTCGGTGACCTACAACCACATCATCGAGGGCTCGCTCGCCCTCACCGGCTACTACGCCTGGAACCACATCTGCACCGTGCGCGACATCTTCCCCGGGATGCGCGAGATCGTGCGCAGGATCGGTGACGACGAGCGCCGACACATGGCCTGGGGCACCTTCACCTGCCGTCGGCACGTCGCGGCCGACGAGGCCAACTGGGAGGTCGTGCGCGAACGGCTGGACGAACTGCTGCCGCACGTGCTGAACACCGTCGAGGAGGGCGACCAGCCCTCGGACGACCCCGCCACCCAGCGCTACGAGCTGCCGCCCGGTGAGCTGCTGAGGTACGCGGGCGACCGCGCCACCCGCCGCCTGGGCGCCATCGAGTCGGCGCGGGGCGTGCCGCTGGCCCGCATCGACCTGGACGCCTCACCGGAGGACCTGGAGGAGCGGTTCGGCGAGGAGGACCGCGAGGCCATGGCCCGGGTGGCTCCGACGAAGTGACCCCGCGGGCGGGACGGCTCGGCGCACGCCCGGGCTCCGGTTCGGCCCCCACTGGGGTCCGGGGTCGCCGCCCCCACCATGGGGCCGGGCCGCCGTCGACCGGAGAGCTCGGCCCGGTCCGCTACCTGCTGCCCTCGCGCAGGACGAGGTCGATCGCGATCCCCGAGGCGACGACCAGGGTCCGCAGCGGCTCGGGCAGGGTCGGGTACCGGTGCCGCAGGACGTAGGTGTCGGCGGCCGTGAAGATCTCCCCGAGGTCGGGCACCGACCGGTCGACCCGCGCGACCTCGTGCCCGTTGTGGTCGTTGATCGTGAACTCGCGGCCGACGAAGTTGCCCTCGACTGTGCCGAGCCGGCGCTTCCAGGGGTCCATGAGCGTGAATCCGGCCTTGAAGAACTTGAGGTCCTGCTCGATCGTGCCGACCGGCCGGCCGTCGGGCCAGGCCACCGAGGTGGTCGCGGTCATCCAGGACCACTGCTTGTCGATCATGAGGCGCGGTCGCCGGTGCATGTCGTTGACGACGACCTTGCGCTGGAACCCCGCCGTGTTGTCGACGAGGTGGCGCAGGACGCGCATGCCCGTGTCCAGGTTCGCCTCGTGGACGTGGGCGATCTGCCGCCCGTGCTGGTCGAAGCAGTGGTACTCCGATTCGTCGACCAGGAAGCGCTTGGGCTGCTTCACGAGGAGGGGGTTGGCGGCGAAGAAGTCCATGACGAGAACTCTAGGACCTGTCCGGAATGTCCCGCGCCGCAGGCCACGGCCACTTGCGGCCACCGACCTCCCACCGGCCCCAGGCGCCAGGCGGGCCGAGAAGCTCATCGGCCGCACTCATCCGAAACTGTGGCTCGTCGTGGACGAAGCCCTTCTCCATCGGCGCTACGGGAGTCTGGAATCAACGCGGGATCAGCTGGAATCGGTGGTGGACCTCGTGGTGTGCCCCGGGGTCCTCCTACGTCCCGCGACCGCGGGTCCCAGTCAGTCGTCGTCCTGGCGCCACAGCTCACGGCGGCCGCGCTCGGCCTCCAGGGCGACCCGGCCGAACGGCTCGGTCCGCCACCGGCCGCCGTCCCCCACGTGGTTGGCGTACAGGACCTCGCCCTCCCGCGACAGCACGTAGAGCGAGTCCACCAGGCGGTGGGTCTCCAGGAACTCGATGGTGTTGGGCACGCCCAGATAGAAACGGTCGTGCTGGTCCTCCGTGATCCAACGACCGAATCCCTGGTCACGGCACGACCGCAACCGGCGGTCGGCGATCGCGAACCGGCTGTTGGACGCGTGCGTGGCCACGAAGGCCGCCTCCACCCGGTAACCGGCCTCACGGAAGCCCTCGACCCACTGCGCCGCCCAGTCCGCGCGGCCGAGCGGGTGGCTGCACACGACGTCCACCCGTCCGGCCCGCACGTGCTCCATCGCCAGCCGGTGCAGGCCCCCGACCTGCACCGCCAGCGAGTGCGAGGCCGCGAGGTCGTCCTCGCCCATCGCCCACTCGTAGTCCGGGGCCAACCGCAGCAGGTCGTCACCGTCATAGCTCACCGTCCCCTCCGGCAGCACCGGCAGGACCAGGCGCTGGAGGGTCGACTTCCCCGATCCCGGCTGCCCGCCGAAGAGCAGCAGACGCGGATGCTCGCGCTCGGGTCCGGACAGGCGGTCGCGCAGCGCGAGGTCGAACAGGGCGGTCAGCTCGGCCCCCCGCACGGTGCGCCCCGGGTCGGCGGGCGTGGCGCCCTCCGGCGGCCGGACGGGCCACGCGCGCAGCTCGGCGATGGTCGCGGGCAGCTCGTCGCCGAGCCGGCTCAACCGGCCGGGCGTGAGGTGGGGCAGCATCGCCTCCTCCTCCAGCAGCACCCGGGCCCGCTCGGCCAGTGCCGGGTCGGTGCCGCTGCGGGACAGGCAGGCTCCGATGGCGGCGCTGTAGAGGTTGTAGACCCTCTCCCGGGCCTCCCGGAGCTCGCGGGTCTGGGGTGGGATGCCCCGGCTGGAGCTGTCCGACAGCAGCGGACGTATCCCGGTCAGGGGTGCGTCGGCCGTCTCGTGAGGGGTCGCCATGCTGGCCGCCTTCCCGGTCCGCAGGAGCCGGAGTCTCGATTGGTCACCGCCGTTGACACCCCGGATGCTAGTGGCTTCGCTCACGTCCGTCCGGTGATTCGGCCGAGGCGTCCTAGAGTGGCCACATGCCGCAGAACTCCGCGCCCGTGGGAAGCCCGCCCGTCATCGACGCACTCGCCTGGGTGCACGTCCACGAGGGCCGCCTGTTGTGCGTGCGCTCCGAGGGCAAGGACCTGCTCTACGTCCCGGGCGGCAAGCGCGACCCCGGCGAGAGCGACGAGGCGGCGGTCGCTCGCGAGGCCCTGGAGGAGGTCAGCGTGGTCCTGCGCCCGAGCACCTTCCGGCAGGTCGCGGTGATCGACGAGGTCGCCCACGCCCAGGCGCCCGGCACCCGGGTCCGAATGGCGTGCTACGCCGCCGAGCACGACGGTGAGATCGCCGCCGACAACGAGATCACCGCGGTCGAGTGGATCGGCTTCGCCGACCGCGACCGCTGTGCCCCCGCCGTGCGCCGCCTCGTGGAGATCCTGCACGCCGAGGGCACCGTCCGCTGACCGCACGCCCCCTCACGGCCTCGGGACACAGGACTCAGGCGGGCCAGGAGTCCGGCCCCGGGAACTTCGAGGTGTCGATGTCGAGGCCGAAGGGCTCCGGCAGAGTGATCTTCTCCCCGAAGTCCACCGTGGTCGCGTGGTTGTAGCGCCCGTTGCCCGGGAGTTCGTACAGGGTGACCGAAGGCCCGTTCTCGTCCCAGGCGTCGACCAGCAGGTAGAGCGGAACGGGTCCGTGCGCGTAGCCCCACAGTTTGGCCTTGCGATCGGTGTCCTTGCTGCTCCTGGACACGATCTCGACCACCAGCTCCGCCTCGTCCGCCGGGCAGGGAGTCCGCGAGGGGTCGAGGACGACGGACTCGGGCATGACGACCAGGTCGGGCATGTACAGCCGCTCGACGCTCGGCACCTGGATGCCCAGGGTCTGATAGGCATCCCAGTCGTCGGGCATGACACGGCCCAGCATCCGGGCTACCCGGACCGCGATGTAGTTGTGGGGATCAGATGGGGGGGCCACGAGCACGACTCCGTTGCCATCGACGATCTCGGCCCGCCAACCGTCGGGCACGTCCAGCTGCTGCCAGGTGCGCAGGAAGTAGTCCCATCTCGACAACTCCACCTGGGCAGGGCGTTCAGCCACGGCAAGACTCATTTCGAGTTGCACCTCCGGACAAGGACACCAACGCTCCGTGCACCTTGTCACCCGACACTTCGCAGACTAACTCCCCGTTCCCGCGGGGGCCCGAACGTCCGGGTGCCCGTGTCAGGCCGGATCGGGGACCCTCCCGGTCCAGCGGCCGGTCGTGCGGGCGAGGAGCATCGCGGTCGGCACCCCGAGGACGAACGGCAACAGGAACGCCACCGCCGTGAGGGTGGCCGCGCCCTGCATCTCCAGATACCGGCCGTTCAAGAGGGCCTGGGCGACCGTCTGGAACACCAGGTGGAAGCCCACGCACGCCCACACGTTGCCCGTCAGCACCCGCAGGCAGCCCAGCACCACGCCCATCCCCAGGAACAGCGGCAGCCGTTCGGCGAGCACCTCCCAACCACTGCCGATCACCCAGAGCGCGCTCCCCCACAGCGCGAACAGCACCGCCTGGACCCCCACCGCGAGCCACGCCCCCATGGCGGCGTTCAGGTTCCGGAACAGGTAGCCGCGGAAGATCAGCTCCTCGGGCAGGGCCTCGAACAGCAGCACCAGGACCGGCAGCAGCAGGAGACCCGCCATCGCCTCCGGCCCCGACGCGGGCGGACCGAGCCCGCTCCATCCCATCGCCACGCACAGCGCGATGCCCGCGACGCCCGGCAGCGCCCAGGACGCCGCGCCCACCAGGAAGGGGCGCCAACCCTCGCCCACTCCCGTCAGGCGCAGCCCGCGCCACGGCCGACGGTCCAGGTGACGGCGGGCCAGCCACACCATGGGCAGCGCCAGGGCGAACGCCGTGAGCGCGTTGACCGTGTGGTTGAGCGGGGTCACCTCCTCCCCCGGGAAGAACGAGTCCACCCAGCCGACCAGCCGCCAGATCAGGAACGCCGCCGCCGTCACCGCCAGGACGCGCACGGCCAGGGGCGGCCTGCGCTCGTGCACGCGGACGTCGGTGTCAGGGGGCACGGGGGTGGGGTCGTCCATGGGATCCAGTGTCCTCCCACCGCTTCGGCCCTCGCATCCGGTGTGGCCCCGGGTCGCCCCTGAGGCCACCCTGGTAACAGCTCAGGGGCGCGTGGCGGCCGAAAAACCGGTGGCCGTCCGCCGACCCCCTGGCTAGGTTCGGTGACTGTGCGTTCACTCCCGCAGCCGCCAGGCACACCCGACCACCGGTCGCCGGACCGCTTCCTGCTCTGGCTCGCCCGGAGGTCGTGGCCGTCGCTGACCTGGGCCGGTCTGACCAACGGCGGCTACTGGACCTGCGTCACCCTGGTCTCGGCCGCGCTCGGAGCCGCCGTCGACGCCGGGTTCACCGGCGACACCTCCGCCTTGTTCAGGTGGTTCGGCGTCCTGGCCGCGCTGGCCGTCACCGCCGCCGCCCTGGTGGTCCTGGGGCACAGGGCCAACTGCTTCAACTGGTACGCGTCCGCCTACCGCACGGTCCAGGTGGTGACCGAGCGCTCGGTCCTCCTGGGTCCCACGCTCACCCGTCGGATCCCCTCCGGTGAGGTCGTGGCCGTGGGCACCGACGACATCGACCGCGTCGGCGACCTCTACGAGAACTCCTCCTCGCTACCCGGCTCGCTGATCTCGATCACCGTGATCAGCACCCTCATGCTGGCCTCGCACGTGACGCTCGGGCTCGTCGTCCTGGTGTCGGTGCCGTTGATGCTGGTGGGGATGGTGCCGTTGCTGCGCGTGTTCTCCCGCCGCCAGGAGCACCACCGCGACCGCCAGGCCGAGCTGACCACGCGTTCGACCGACCTGGTGGCGGGCCTGCGCGTCCTGCGGGGCGTGGGCGGCGAGCGCGCCGTCGGCGACCGCTACACCGCCGAGTCCCAGCGGGTGCGTGCCGCCGGTGTGCGCGTGGGCTGGGCCGACGCCGCTCTGCAGTCCGTGCGCGAACTGCTGCCGGGTCTCCTGCTGGTCGGAATCGTCTGGTACGGCGCCCGGCTGGCCCTGGCCGACGACATCTCCGTCGGCGCGCTGGTCGCCTTCTACGGCTACACCGGCAGCCTGGCGATCGCCGTGCGCGGCCTCATGCGCGCCGCCTCGGCCTACGTCAGCGCGCGCGTGGCCGCCGCCCGCGTGGTCCGCGTGCTGCGGCTCGCCCACGACCACCCCGACCCCGATCTCCCCGCCGCCGAACCCGTCGCCCCGTGCGACCTGCGCGACCCCGCCAGCGGGGTCACGATCACCGCGCAGCGCACCACCGGTGTGGTGTGCTCCGACCCGACCGACGCCACGGCCGTCGCCGAGCGTCTCGGCCGCTACCGCGACGGCACCCGGCCCGGAGCCGCGACGGGTCGCGGAAGCGGCCCGGCCCCAGGAAACGGTCCGGCGTCAGGAAGCCGTACCGGTCCCGGGGGCAGCGCCGAACCGGGAACCGGTTCAGCTCCGGGAACGAGCACAGCACCCGGCCACGACACGGACGCGGTGCTGGTCGAACGCGCCACCGGCCGCGCCGTGCGCCTGCGCGACCTGCCCCGGAACCGGGTGCGCGAGCGGATCCTGCTCGCCACGAACAGCGCGCACCTGTTCTCCGGCCGCCTGCGCGACGAGCTCTCCCCGGACTCCGGGCTCTCCGACGACACCCTGGCCCGCGTGGTCCGCACGGCCAACGCCGACGACATCGTCCGGCAGTCGCCCGCGGGGTTCGACGCCGTACTCACCGAGCGCGGACGCGAGTACTCCGGCGGCCAGCAGCAGCGGCTGCGGCTCGCCCGTGCCCTGGCCCTGGACCCGGAGATCCTCGTCCTGGTCGAACCGGCCTCCGCCGTGGACGCCCACTCCGAGGCCGCCATCGCCGAGGCGCTGCCCGTCGAACGCGCCGGGCGCACCACCGCGCTCGTCACCACCAGTCCCCTGCTTCTCGACCGCACCGACCACGTGCAGTTCGTCGAGCGGGGCCGGGTGGTCGCCCAGGGCACGCACCGGGAGCTGCTCGCCTCCGTCCCCCGCTACGCCGAGACCGTCCTGCGCACCGTCACCACTGGGGGGAACCGATGACCCGGACCGCCGAACGCCCCGCCGAGCGGCCCGCGGGGCCGTCCCGGGCCGACGCCCCGGACCGGCCGCCCGGCGACGGCCTCCCGATCGCCCCCGGGCGAGCCGTGTGGCGGCGCCTGCGCCGGGCCGGACGCGACCACGGGCGGACGCTGGCGGCCGTCGTCGCCCTGTACGCCGTGGCCTCGCTGTCGGCGCTGGCGTCGCCGTGGATCCTCGGGATGATCGTGGACACCGTGCGCGCCGACGCCGACGTGGCCCGGGTGGACCTGCTGGCGGTGCTGATCGTCGTCGCGCTGGCCGTCAACGCCGTGTTCGTGCTGTGGTCGGTGGCGCTGTCGATCCGGTTCGGCGAAAGGCTGCTGGCCGAGCTGCGCGAGGAGTTCGTGCACGCCGTCCTGCGCCTGCCGCTGGGCACGGTGGAGCGCGCGGGCACGGGCGACCTCGTGGCCAGGACCGGGCGCGACATCGGCCACCTGAGTCACACGGTGCGCAACTCGGTCCCGGTCATGGTGGTGAGCCTGGTGTCGGTGGTCGTCTTCGTCACCGCGCTCGCCCTGGTCCACCCCCTGTTGCTGGCCGCCTGGGTCCCCTCGGCGGCCGTCATCTGGCTGTCGACGCGGTGGTACGCCCATCGCGCCCCCGCGGGATACGTCCGCGAGCTCTCGTCCTACTCCGACCTCACCCAGGGCGTGACCGACACCGTGGAGGGGGCCCACACCATCGAGGCGCTGGGACGCCAGGCCCGGCAGAGCGCGCTCAACGACCGGCGGATCCACCGGGCCTACCTCGCCGAGCGGTACACGCTGTCGCTGCGCTGTGTGTGGTACCCGTCGCTGGAGTTCGCCTACCTGCTCCCGGTCGCGCTCACGTTCCTGCTCGCGGGGCACCTGGCCGTGACGGGAGTGCTCACGGTCGGCCAGGTCGCCACGGCGGTGTTCGTGTGCCTGCAGCTGGTCGGACCGCTCGACCGCCTCCTCGACGAGGTGGACAGCCTGATGATGGGGTACACGTCGCTGCGCCGCCTGCTGGGCGTGGAACTGGCCGAGCAGAAAGCCCCGGCCGGGGGCGGGGGCACCGACGGCGTACCGCGCGCCGTGGAGGTCGAGGACCTGCGCTTCGGCTACACCGGCACCGAGGTGCTGCACGGGGTGGACCTCGCCCTCCGGCCCGGCGAACGGCTCGCCGTGGTGGGCCCGAGCGGGGCGGGCAAGTCGACCCTGGGCAAGCTGGTGGCCGGGATCCATCCGCCGGACTCCGGCCGTGTACGCGTGGGCGGCACGGACCTGGCGGACCTGTCACCCGAGCGGCGCCGGGAGCGGGTGATCCTGCTGAGCCAGGAGAGCCACGTGTTCCGCGGGACGCTCGCCGAGAACCTGGCGCTGGCACTGGACGCCGACGCCGGGTCCGTGGACGAGGAGCGCCTGTGGCGGGCGCTGGACGCCGTGGGCGCGGGGACGTGGGCCCGAGCGCTGCCGGAGGGGCTGGCCACCCGGGTGGGCTCGGGCCACCAGGACCTGGACCCGGCGCACGTGCAGCAGCTCGCGCTGGCCCGCGTGGTGCTGGCCGACCCGGGGGTGCTGGTCCTGGACGAGGCCACGTCCCTGATGGATCCGCGTTCGGCCCGGGACCTGGAGCGGTCGCTGGCCCGAGTGCTGGAGGGCCGGACGGTGGTCGCGATCGCGCACCGGCTGCACACCGCGCACGACGCGGACCGGATCGCGGTGGTGGAGGACGGCCGGATCAGTGAGCTGGGCAGTCATGGGGAACTGCTCGCACGCGGCGGATCGTACGCGGGGCTCTGGCACGCCTGGCACGGCGACTGACCGGCCCGCGCCCCAGCGCGTGCACCTGGTACACCGCGCACCCGGCTCCGCGCGGACCCGTGCCCGGAAACAGCGAAACCGGACGGCCCCGAAGGGCCGCCCGGTCGTCGCGGGCGGGGTCGCGTACCTGACCCCCGGGAGCGCGGACTCCTAGAAGTCCATGCCGCCCATGCCACCGGTCGGGTCGGCGGCGGGAGCCCCGCCCTTCTCCGGCTTGTCGGCGATGACGGCCTCGGTCGTCAGGAACAGACCGGCGATGGAGGCAGCGTTCTGCAGCGCGGAGCGGGTGACCTTGGTCGGGTCGATGACGCCGTCCTTGAACAGGTCGGTGTACTCACCGGTGGCGGCGTTGAAGCCGAAACCGGGCTCCAGGTTGCGGACCTTCTCCGCCACGACGCCGCCCTCGAGGCCGGCGTTGATGGCGATCTGCTTCAGCGGCTCGGCGATGGAGCGGCGAACGATGTCGGCACCGATGGCCTCGTCGCCCTGCAGGTCCAGCTTCTCGAACGCGGGGACGCTGGCCTGGAGCAGCGCGACGCCGCCACCGGGCAGGATGCCCTCCTCGACCGCGGCCTTGGCGTTGCGGACGGCGTCCTCGATGCGGTGCTTGCGCTCCTTGAGCTCCACCTCGGTCGCGGCACCGGCCTTGATGACGGCCACGCCGCCGGCCAGGCGCGCCAGGCGCTCCTGCAGCTTCTCGCGGTCGTAGTCCGAGTCGGTGCGCTCGATCTCGTTGCGGATCTCGTTCACGCGACCGGCGATCGCGGTGGCGTCACCGGCGCCGTCCACGATGGTGGTCTCGTCCTTGGTGACGACGACCTTGCGGGCGCGGCCGAGCAGGTCCAGCTCGGTGTTCTCGAGCTTGAGGCCGACCTCCTCGGTGATGACCTGGCCGCCGGTCAGCACGGCGATGTCGCCGAGCTGGGCCTTGCGGCGGTCGCCGAAGCCCGGGGCCTTGACGGCGACGGACTTGAAGGTGCCGCGGATCTTGTTCACGACGAGGGTCTGCAGGGCACCCTGCTCGACGTCCTCGGCGATGACCATCAGCGGACGGCCGGACTGCAGGACCTTCTCGACAACGGGCAGGAACTCGTTGTTGTTGGAGATCTTGGAGTTGACGATGAGGATGTAGGGGTCCTCAAGGACCGTCTCCATGCGCTCAAGGTCGGTGGCGAAGTAGGGCGAGATGTAGCCCTTGTCGAAGCGCATGCCCTCGGCGAGCTCCAGCTCGAGCCCGAAGGTCTGGCCCTCCTCGACGGTGATGACGCCTTCCTTGCCGACCTTGTCCATCGCCTGCGCGATGGTCTCGCCGATCTGGGCGTCACCGGCGGAGATCGAGGCGGTGGAGGCGATCTGCTCCTTGGTCTCGACCTCCTTGGAGAGGTTGCCGAGCTCCTCGTTGATGCGGGCGACGGCGGCCTCGATGCCGCGCTTCAGACCGACCGGGTTGGCGCCGGCGGCGACGTTGCGCAGACCCTCGCGTACGAGAGCCTGGGCGAGCACGGTGGCGGTGGTGGTGCCGTCACCCGCGACGTCGTCGGTCTTCTTCGCGACCTCCTTGACCAGCTCGGCCCCGATCTTCTCCCACGGGTCCTCGAGCTCGATCTCCTTGGCGATGGAGACACCGTCGTTGGTGATCGTGGGGGCGCCCCACTTCTTCTCCAGGACGACGTTGCGACCCTTCGGGCCGAGCGTGACCTTGACGGCGTCAGCGAGCTGGTTCATGCCGCGCTCGAGGCCGCGACGGGCCTCCTCGTCGAACGCGATCAGTTTGGCTGCCATTGAGTTCTTGTCCTCCCGTGACCGGGCTGATACGCGATGGGACGAGGCGTGCGCCCGCGACGGACGACCACGACACCGCCGACAACCCTGCTGTCGGGGACCGTGATCTCGCAGCCTCGATCCGGTTTAGCACTCACCTTGCTGGAGTGCTAACCGTGTCTATTTTTAGCACTCGCCCCTGGAGAGTGCAAACGATGTGGTCACGATTTACCAGCCCCGACGACCGCTTTCCACCTGGGCATATGTGCCCACACGAGGTGTTTTGCGCGCTCAGCGGACAGGAGGGTTCCGGGCCGTGATGCTTCCGGCACACCCACCGTCCTTCCCACCGGGCGGCGGTTCAGACGCTCACCCGCCGGGCCATTCGTGCGCCGACCAGGGGCGTCGCCGCCCCCCGCCGGCGGCACGAACGCCCGGCCCGACCGCCGTCCCCCGCCACCCGTTCTCCCGCGCCCGCTCTCCCACGGACACGGACAGGGCCCGGCACCCCGAACCGGGTACCGGGCCCTGCGCGAACCGTGGACCGAGGCTCAGCAGCCTCCGGCGACCGCCGGGATGATCGAGACCTTGGCACCGTCGGCGACCTCGGTCTGCAGGCCCTTCTCGAAGCGCACGTCCTCGTCGCCCACGTAGACGTTGACGAACCGGCGGACCTTGCCCGCGTCGTCGAGGATGCGGGCGCGGATGCCGGGGTAGTTGGCCTCCAGGTCGTCCAGGACCTCGGCCACGGTGGCGCCGTCCGCGCTCACCTCGGCGGCGTCGTTGGTGTAGGTGCGCAGGATGGTGGGCACGCGAACGCTGGCGCTCATGGTGTTCGTACTTCCGTTCAGTGGGTGTGGGTGGGGACTGCGCCGGACTCGGCCGTCGGGGGCGGTGGTCCACCCGCCCCGCGCAGCGCCCCGTGGTCGATGGTGGCGACGGGCGTCAGGCGAGACCGGCGGCGGTGAACGCGGCCAGGGACGGCTTGACCGTCGCTGTGACCCCGGCGTCGACGGCGTTCAGGGTCTTGAGCCCGTCGCCGGTGTTGAGCACCACGGTCTCGGCCTTGGTGTCGATCCGACCCTCGCGCACCAGCTTGCGCAGCACACCGGTGGTGACGCCGCCCGCGGTCTCGGCGAAGACGCCCTCGGTGCGGGCCAGCAGCCGGATCGCGTCCACGACCTCGTCGTCGCCCACGTGCTCGACGGACCCGCCCGTGCGCTTGGCGATGTCGAGCACGTACGGCCCGTCCGCCGGGTTGCCGATGGCCAGCGACTTGGCGATGGTGTCGGGCTTGACGGGCTGGATCACGTCGTGGCCCTGCTCCCAGGCTCGGGCGACCGGGGAGCACCCGGTGGCCTGCGCGCCGAAGATCCTGTAGGGCCGGTCCTCGACCAGGCCGAGCTTGATGAGCTCCTGGAAGCCCTTGTCGATCTTGGTGAGCTGGGACCCGGACGCGATCGGGATGATGATCTGCTCGGGCAGGCGCCAGCCGAGCTGCTCGGCGATCTCGTAGGCCAGCGTCTTGGAGCCCTCGCCGTAGTACGGGCGCAGGTTGACGTTGACGAAGCCCCAGCCCTCGCCGATCGGGTCGCCGATGAGCTCGGAGCAGAAGCGGTTGACGTCGTCGTAGTTGCCGTCGATGGCCACCACCTTGCCGCCGTAGACCGCGGCCATGACGACCTTGGCCTCCTCCAGCCCGGCGGGGATGAACACGCAGGACTCGAACCCGGCCCGCGCGGCGGCGGCGCCGACCGCGCCGGCGAGGTTGCCGGTGGAGGAGCAGGACAGGGTGGTGAAGCCGAAGGTGCGGGCGGCCTCGACGGCGATCGCGACCACGCGGTCCTTGAAGGAGTGCGTGGGGTTGCCGGAGTCGTCCTTGACGTGGAGCGAGTCGAAGCCCAGCTCGGCGGCGAGGCGGTCCGCCCTGACCAGCGGCGTCAGGCCGGGGTTCATGTTCGGCAGCTCGGCGACGTTGGTCGGGACCGGCAGCAGGGAGCGGTAGCGCCAGATGTTGTTGGGACCGCTCTCGATGTCCTCGCGGGTGACGGTCCCGAAGTCGTAGGCGACTTCCAGGGGGCCGAAACAGAACTCGCACGCGAACTTGGGCGTGAGCTCGTAGCGCTGCCCGCACTCGCGGCAGGACAGTGCGGTCCCGGGACCGAAGGAGCGGACGGAGGTGGGTTCAGTGGCGGCAATCGCCATGGCGAGGCGTCTCCCCTCATCTTCCCTGGTGGCCACCTTGACCCCAGGCCGGAGTTGGCACCTGTCTCGGACGTCTCACAGGGAACGTGAGTCTCGCGTACCGAGATGGTTGCCGGGGCTTCGCAGGGCCGGTCCCTCCACCCCTCTGGATGAGCAATATGAAGTTTGGAGCTGATCCTGTCGGATCCGCACCGTCACTGTAACGGACGTGTTCCCCCGATTTCCACGTCGGGTGATCCGCATTACACGATGCGGCTCACATCGTGAGACGGCACCGGTCAGCGGACGGCGGGTGCACGTGCGTTGTTTCACCGGTGTGACCCGGTCGGTCGCTGACCTGGAGTGGGTTTGGGGAGGCTTTCCACAGGCGAAACATGAAGGAGCGCCCGGCGCGCGCTGACGCCGACGTACCCTCGGCAGCCACACCCCAGTCACCATTCGCGCCTTTGAGAGGACGAGCACGTGGACAAGGCACAGATCCTCATCGCCTCCAACCGGGGACCGGTGTCCTTCTCGGTCTCCGACGACGGAACCCTGGAGTCCCGTCGCGGCGGTGGCGGACTGGTGTCGGGCATGATCTCCGTCGCCACCGAGATCGACGGCCTGTGGGTGTGCGCCGCCCTGTCGGACGCCGACCGGCGCGCCGCGGAGGAGGCTCCCGAGGCGCGACTGGACCGCGTCCACGACCTCGACGGCATGCGCGTGCACATGCTCGACATCCCCCGCCGCACCTTCGACGGCGCCTACACGGGCGTCGCCAACTCCACGCTGTGGTTCGTGCAGCACATGCTGTACGACATCCCGGGCAAGCCGGTGTTCGGCTCGCACTTCCGGCGCCTGTGGGAGGACTACACCGCCTACAACAACGCGTTCGCCGAAGCCCTGGTGAGCGGGGCCGCCGACGGCGCGCGGGTGGCGGTGCAGGACTACCACCTGGCCCTGGTGCCGCGGATCCTGCGGGCCCGCCGCCCGGACCTGCGCATAGCGCACTTCTCGCACACCCCGTGGGCTCCGCCGGAGTACTTCCGGATGCTGCCCGCCCACGTCGCGCGCGAGCTGCTGGAGGGCATGCTCGGCGCGGACCGGCTGGGCTTCCTCAGCCCGCGCTGGGCGGACGCGTTCCTGCGCTGCTGCGCCGAGATCCTGCGCGCCGAGGTGGACCTGAACCGCCGGACGGTCGAGTACGGCGGCCGGGTGATCAGCGTGGGCGTGCACGCCCTGGGCGCGGACGAGGCCGGGCTGAACGAGAGCGCCGCCGAGCCCGCCGTGGCCGCCCGCCGCGAGACCCTGGAGGAGGTCGTCGGCGACACGCGGCTGATCGTGCGCGTGGACCGCACGGAGCTGTCCAAGAACATCGTGCGCGGCCTGGAGGCCTACCGGGAGCTGCTCACGGCGCACCCGGAGTGGCGGGGCCGGGTGACGCACCTGGCGTTCGCCTACCCGAGCCGGGGCGACGTGCCGGAGTACCGCGAGTACACCGACGCGGTCCTGCGCGTGGCCAAGGAGATCAACGAGGAGTTCGCGACCGCCGAGTGGACCCCGCTGGTGCTGGAGGTCAACGACGACTACCCGCGTTCGCTGGCGTCGTTCCAGCTGGCCGACGTGCTGCTGGTGAACCCCGTCCGGGACGGGATGAACCTGGTGGCCAAGGAGGGGCCCGTGCTCTCCAAGCGGGACTCGGTTCTGGTGCTCTCGCGGGAGGCGGGCGCGGCCGACGAGCTGGGCGAGCACGCGCTGCTGGTCAACCCCTACGACACCGTGGAGACGGCGGAGGCCCTGCACCGGGCCCTGTCGATGGACCCGGTCGAGCGCCGAGCGCGCCGCGAGGGCCTGCGGGAGGCCGCGGTGGCGCTGCCGCCGCGCAAGTGGTTCCAGGACCAGCTGCGGTCCCTCGGCTGAGCCGGCGTGCGCCCCGGCGTCGCCGGGGCGCCCGGGCCCGCCGGGGACTCCGCGGACTTCGGGAGTGCCGGGAGCTCCGCGGACTTCGGGGCCGCCGGGGCCATGGGGCCAGTTGGGGCCGCCGAGGCTCCAGGACTGCCGGGCGACAGGGCCGCCGAGGCGCCCGGGAACCTGGGGCTGCCGGGTTCGCGGGGCTCCGGGTCTGCGGGGCCCCGGGGCCATGGGGACATCTGGGGCCTGCCGGGCCGCCAGCGGCCATCGGGCCACTGGTACGCCGGGGATCCGAGAACGGTCCGTGACCACCGGGACGCCGGGAACACCTGAGACACCAGGTCGTCCGGGGTCGTCAGGGCCACCGGGGTACCCGGCACGGCGGAAACGCCGGGGATTCGAGTTCCGGCCGCCGTCAGTCTCCTGATCCGCTGACGCGGACCACCGCCCGGTCGCCGCGCGGGCCGAAGAGGTGCAGGATCTCCACCGCGGTGTCGTCGTCCGGGCCGAACCAGTGCGGCTCGGACGGATCGAACTCCGCCACCTCGCCGGGCCGGAGCAGGTGCTCCTGGTCGCCGATGAGCAGGCGCAGCCGTCCCGCCAGCACGTAGAGCCAGGCGTGGCCCTCGTGGGAGACGAGTCTGGGCTCGCGGGGGCCGAGCACGTGCTTGAAGACCTGGACGCGGCCGGGATAGCGCGTCAGCGGCACCACGACACCGCCGCTGCCGTGCCGGTAGGGCTCCAGGTGCACGCGGGGATCGCCGGTCGCGGGCGCGGCCACCAGCTCGTCCAGCGCGACCCGCAGTGCCCTGGCGAGGGGGATGAGCAGGTCGAGCGTGGGTTGACGGCGACCCGTCTCCACCCGTGACAGGACGCTGACCGACAGCCCGGTCTCGTCGGCGAGCGCTCGCAGCGTGCGTCCGCGCTCGACGCGCAGCGCGCGCAGCCGCGGGCCGATGGAGTCGAGGATCTCTGCCACGTCCGGGTCCACGCCCCCAGTGTTGCAGATTCCGCAAAAACGCTGGGCCGCGGCGTGGTCCCGCCGCGAGCATCGTCAGCGTTCGCTCCCCGCTCGAAAGGCTGGTGTCCGCATGACCGGGACGACCCCCGCGCCCCCGCCGGTGCTGAGTACCCGGCGCCGCTGGACGGTGCTCGCGATCTGTGCGTCGGCGATGTTCCTCGTCGGGCTCGACACGACGATCGTCACCATCGGGCTGCCCGCGATCGGCGACGGGCTCGACGTCGCGGTCCACGACCTGGCGTGGGTGGTGGACGCCTACACGGTGGTCTTCGCGAGCCTGCTCATCACGTCCGGAGCCCTCGCCGACCGTTTCGGCCGCCGACGCGTCTTCATGACGGGACTGGCGGTCTTCGGTCTCGCCTCGCTCGTGTGCGCGGGCGCTCCGTCGCTCGACGTCCTCGTCGCCGCCCGTGCCGCGCAGGGCGTCGGAGCGTCGATGCTCGGTCCGGTGGCCCTGGCGATCGTGGTCAACGCGATGCCCGGCCCGCGCGAACGGGCGCAGGCGATCGGTGTCTGGGCGTCCGTGTTCGGGCTGAGCATGGCGGCGGGACCGGCGGCGGGCGGAGCGCTGATCGCGGCCCTCGACTGGCGGGCGGTGTTCTGGATCAACGTGCCGGTGGTGCTCGTCGCCCTCGTGCTGGTCGCGCTCCTCGTACCGGAGTCGAGGGGAGCGCGCGTGCGCCGGCTCGACCTTCCGGGACAACTGGTCCTGGTGGTGCTGCTGGGCACCGGGATCGCGGTGCTGATCGAGGGGCCGGTGCACGGTTGGGCCTCGCCCGCGGCGCTGGCCGGCTACGGGGTCGTGGTGGCCTCCGCGGCCCTGTTCACCTGGTACGAGTCGCGTCGGCGCGAACCCCTGATCGATCCCGGCCTGTTCCGGGTGCCGAGCTTCACGGGGGCCGTGCTCGGAGCCGTCGCCGTGTTCGTGGCCCTGAGCATGACGCTGCTGATGACCACCTTCTACTGGCAGGGCGTGCGCGGGTGGACGCCCCTCGCGGCGGGTGTGGCCACGCTGCCGCTGGCCGTCGGAGCCACGGTCTGCGCTCCCCTGTCGGGGTTCCTGGTCGGACGGGTGGGCGCGCGCCCGCCGCTGGTGGCCGCGGGCGCTTCCCTCCTCGCCGGCGGGGCTGTGCTGTTCGGCCTCGCGGACGGTTCGGGCGGGCTGCTTCCGCTGCTGGGCGCCTACCTGCTCGTCGGAGTCGGGGTGGGCTTCGCCAACGCGCCCATCACCGACACCGCGGTGAGCGGGCTGCCTCCGGAACGCGCCGGTGTCGCGGGCGGTACCGCCTCCACCGCCCGGCAGGTCGGGACGGCGGTCGGTGTCGCGCTCGCCGGAAGCCTGGTCGCGGGGGCGGGTCCCGCCGAGTTCGCGGCGGCGAGCCGTCCCGGATGGTCGGTCGTCGCCCTGTGCGGGGCGGCGCTCCTCCTGACCGCCTGGACGGCACGGGCCTCACGGGCCTCACGGAGCGGCGCATAGACCCACGCATCGCCCATCCGTCGCCCGCTTCCCACGAGCCGCACAAGACCCACGAAGGCGACGGGCGCGGAACGCCCTGGTCAGGTCATGGGTCGGGGCGCGTCCGCCGTCGCTGGACGCGCTCTCCCGGGCCCCGGTGGGTCCTACTCGGCGGTGGCCGCCCCGGCGAGGATCTCCTCGATGACGTCGGACTTGGCGTCGGTGTAGTCCTGGACGCACTGCCAGGTGCGCTCGGCCAGTTCCTTCTTCCGGGCGGTGTAGCGCTCGCGCGCGGCGGGGTCGGCGATGAGGCGGTCGCGGAAGCGGAGCATCCGGTCCACCTCCTCGCACCCCTCCCCGAACACGTGCAGGTTGAGGTTGACGTCGGGCCCCTTGAGGACCCGGTGCTCGAACCACTCCGGCTCCCGCAGGACAAGGGTGTATCCGGCGGCTTCGAGGTCGGCGGCGTAGGCGGCTTCGTCGGAGGAGTCGGCGACGACGAGGAGGATGTCGACGCAGGGTTTGGCGGCCAGGCCCGGCACGGCGGTGGAGCCGACGTGTTCGAGCCGCCTGACGCGGTCGCCCAGCGCGCCGCGCACGCGCTCGGCCTCCCGCTTGAACAGGTAGGGCCACTTGGGGTCGTAGGGGATGATGTGCACACGCCCGTTGACGAGGTTGCGTGACTCGGGGACCTCGGGCACGGGCTGGCCTCGTGAGGGCAACGGAGACGCTTCAAGGGGTGACATTCCACAAAGCCTTCTCCCCTCGTCCGCCCACGTCAAGGCATCCGACGGTGCTTACATATGCACATGTACCCATTGCTCACGGTGTGTCGACGCGGCTGTGACCATGAGCGACGCGCGGCGCGCCCTCCGCACGTTCCGACACCGTGCGCACACACAGATCGACTCGCGTCACGCTGACGGCCCGCCCGCCGGAGCCGCCGGGCGCACACGTGAGACGGGGCTCAGGCGCCCGGGTGCTAGGCGCCCCGGCGCGGCTTGCGTCGGCGGCCGCCCCTCTGCTTGCGACGGCTCTCCGGACCGGCCTCCGCCGCGCGCTCGGCCGCGATCCGCTCGTCCTCGGCCGCCCGTTCGGCCTTGACGCCGTAGGGGTCGGCGCTGGAGCGGCGCACCCACACGACCAGGAGCAGGACCCCCAGCACGAGGACCGCGCCGATGCTGGCGAACCACGCCCACACCGGGACGCCGCCGCCGTCGTCCGCCCCGTCGGTGAGGCTCTCATCGAGCAGCGGCACGTCCGCGGCCGTCGCGGCGGCATGGTCGTCGGCCGAGAGCGCGTGCAGGGCCGGAAGGCCGCCGGGCCCCGGGTGGGAGCCCGTGACCAGCGCGTCGCGGATCTCGTCGGGACCCAGCTGGGGGTAGTGCGTGCGCAGCAGCGCGGCCGCACCGGCGACCATGGCCGCCGCGTACTGCGTGCCGGTGACCTGGGCCGCGCCCAACTCGGGGTCGGCGGTCTCCAGGTCGGCACCGGGCGCGGTCAGTTCGATTCGCTCGGCCTCGGGGGAGTCCGGGATCAGCTCCCCGTCCTCGTCCGTCCCCGCGACGGCCAGCACACTGGGGTCGGTCTCGCCGCCCGCGGGCCCCACGACGAGGATGCCGTCCCCCACGGCTTCCTCGGTGGCCGCGGACAGGTCCTCGCCGCCGTCGTTCTCCGGCAGCAGGATGACGGGCGCGCCCTGGGTCGCGGCGTGCCGGACGGCCCCCGGGAGGTCGTCCTCGGTCGGCAGGGCGAGCAGCCCCGCACCCGGAGCCACGCCGAGCACTCCGCCGTCGGCGTCCATCCCGTGGCCGTGCGCGGCGACGAGGGCGGCGGCGGCCGTCCCGACCGCCTCGTCGCCCCCGCCACCGAAGGCGTTGTCGACGCTGAGGTTGTCGCGCAGGTCGGGGTGGTCCTCGACCACGGCGTACCCGGGCAGGGCGACCGTGGTGCCCTCGCCCTGTGTTTCCTCCCACAGTTCGTAGGCCTCGATGGCGGTCAGGCCCCACTGTTCGGGCCGGAGATCGGGGACCACGTCCGCCGCGGCGGAGGCCGGTGCGAACCCGAAGACGGCCGCGGCCGTGCCGGCCACCACTGTTCGTAGGTGACGTTTGTGCGTCCTGTTGCGGCTGTTGCCCCCGAGCACGTCAGGCTCCCTCAAACGATGCGGTCGGCGTTCTCCCCGGCCCTCCCCGGACCCTCCACATCCTGCCATGAGCACAGGTTCTCGGTGCGGACAAGGGCCTCGCGGGCAGGGAACGCAACTGTATCCCCGGTGCCAGTCCTGGGTTTTCCCCTCCGCATCCGGCATGTCGAGTCGCTAGCATGAGTCGCGCCGATCCGGACAAACCAATTTCCCGTCCAGGGGGTGTCCCATGCCGAATATCGGTCCGATCGAGGACGGTCAGTCGGCTCTCGCCGACCGTGAACAACGCATCCTCGCCTTCGAACGCCAGTGGTGGAAGTTCGAGGGCTCCAAGGAACAGGCGATCCGCGACGAGTTCGGGTTCTCCGCGACCCGCTACTACCAACTGCTCAACGGGCTGGTGGAACGCCCCGAAGCACTCGCGTTCGACCCGCTCACGGTCAAGCGCCTGCGCCGCCTGCGCGCCGACCGCCGCCGTCAGCGCAACGCCCGCCGACTGGGCATCCAGCTCTGACGCCGTTCCGTCCCGACACACCGCGGCCGTTCAGTGGCCGGGCAGCCGCCCGCGCCGACGATCCGCACGAGGAAATCCGACGCCGCCCCGGGCGTGTCGCACGGACTGTTCCCGCTCGACCACGCACTGCCCCGACCGTGGCGTGCGGGCACTCCCGCACCACCGCGTATCCCCCGTCGTCCGCTCCCCCCGCGCACGGCCCGGTCGTGTCCCTGGGGCTGCCCGGCGCCGCCACGCGCTGCTCCGCCACGCGCCGCCGGACCATGCCGCACGGCCTGTCCGGACACCACCGCGCATTCCCCGTCGTGCCGCACCGCCACCCGCTCCCCCGCGGCGTCCGGCCGACCCCTCCCCCACCGCCGCCCGCCCCCCGACACGAGGGGGCACGACCGGCTCGGGCCGGGGGCGCGCCGATAGTCTGGCGTCCCCGGCCCGCCGCCGTGACCCGCCCCCTCCGGAGAGGTCTGCGATGTCCCTGCCCCAGCCGAGCACGGACGCCGGACGCGCCGCGCTCGCCGCGCTCCTGGCCAAGCCCGCGACCGCCCTGGTCGCCTTCGACTTCGACGGCACGCTCGCACCGATCGTCGACGATCCGCGCGACTCCGCCCCCTACCCCGGGATCGTGGCGACCCTGGCCGCACTGTCCCCGCTCGTCGGCACGATCGCGGTGATCACCGGCCGCCCCGCCGCCACCGTGGTGGAGCTGGGCGGACTGGACCGCGTCCCCGACCTGACCGTGCTCGGCCACTACGGCGCCGAGCGCTGGTCCGACGGCGAACTCGTCGCCGCCGAGCCCCCGCCCGGGGTGGCGCTGGTCCGCGACGAACTGCCCGGCCTGGTCGCCCGGGTCGGCGCGCCCGAGGGCACCTTCATCGAGGACAAGGGGCGTTCCCTGGCGGTGCACACCCGCCGCACCGCCGAGCCCGACGCCGCCCTCTCCCGGCTCGCCCCGCACCTGGAGGAACTCGCGGCCCGCGCGGAGCTGCGGGTGGAGCCCGGGCGGATGGTGATCGAACTCCGTCCACAGGGTGTGGACAAGGGCGCCGCCCTGACCCAACTCGCCACCGCGGCGGGCGCCGGCACCGTCCTCTACGGCGGCGACGACCTCGGTGACCTGCCCGCGTTCGACGCGGTACGCGAGCTGCGCGCGGCGGGCACGCCCGGTCTGACCCTGTGCGCGTCCTCCAGCGAGGTCACCGCCGTGGCCGAGGCGGCCGACCTCGTCGTCGACGGCCCGGCCGGGCTCGCCGCCTTCCTCACCGGGCTCACGGATTCGATCCGTGCTCCTGGTGCGTGAGCGCCGTCCGCGCCGCCGCCCGCAGGTCCACCAGCCCGGTCCGGTCCCGGCCGTAGTGCACGGCGTTGGTCAGCACCCCCACGTAGCGTCCGCTGGCCGGGTGCACGAACAGGCTGGTCCCGGTGAACCCGTTGTGGTAGACCACGCCCTCCTGGGTGATCAGCCAGCCGAGCCCGCGCCACAGGCCCTGCCCGGCGTCCACGTGCGGCTGCCAGCTCGCCCGGACGTACGACGACGGCATGACCCCGCCGCCCCCCTCGTGTATCCGCAGGACCTCGCGCGCGAAGGCGCCCAGGTCGATGGCGGTGGTGAACATGCCCGCGTGCCCGGCGACCCCGCCCATCAGCGCTGCCGCCTCGTCGTGGACCACGCCCCAGGTGGGCGCGGCCCCGGCCAGGCGGCGCTCGGTGGGCGCCACCGCCGGTGAGCGGGCGAGCGGCCCGTAGGTCGTGGAACGCATGCCCAGCTCGTCCCACAGGTCGCCCGCCAGCCGGTCCAGCCCGGTCCCGTACAGGTGCTCCAGGAGCAGGCCGAGCACGATGAACCCCCGGTCGACGTAGGCGTACCCGGGATCCTCCAGCGGGTCGGCCAACAGGGCCCGGGCCAGGTCCTCGTCCGTGCCCACGTACCGCTCCAGCCACGTGACCGGGTTGAGCCGGCTCGTGTGGGTCAGGATCTGCCGGGTGGTGACCGCCCCTCCGGGCAGGTCCGCCACCGGCAGGTATTCGGACATCGGGGCGTCCAGGTCCAACATCCCCTCGGCGACCGCCTGGCCGACGAGCGGCCACGTCGCCATCACCTTCGTCAGGCTCGCCGCGTCGTAGGCGACGTCCGGGGCGGTGTCGTCCTCCTCGCCCGCGCGGCCGACCGCGACGAACTCCCACATGCCGCCCGTGCCGATGACGGCGGCGCCGCCGGGCAGCCACTGGGCGTCCACCATCACCTTCAGGACGCCTCGGATCTGCGCTCCCGTCTCCGTGAGCCAGTCACCATCACGCACAACACGCCTCCCCCCGGGTGTCCACTCGCATTCGGCGGATACCCCGTTACCAGAGTCTTGTCACTCCGGCGCCACGTCCGTACAGGACGAAACCCTCGCAGGTCGTAGCCGTAATCAGGGGCGGGGCACGCGGGTGAGTAGGCTGACGCCACGAAGCCCCGAGGAGGATGATGAGCAGCCAGACCCCCGTGCCCGCCGGTTTCCGCGGCGTGGCAGGCAACATCGGGATCAAGGACCCCGAGGACGACTTCTTCGCGGTCGTCTCGGAGGTGCCCGCCCACGTGTCCGCCGTCTTCACGCGGTCCCGGTTCGCCGGCTCCAGCGTGGTCCTGAGCCGCCGCGCGGCCGCCGACGGCCGCGCCCGCGGGGTCACCGTCATCGCCCGCAACGCCAACGTCGCCACGATGACCGGGGAGGCCAACGCCCGCGAGGTGCAGGAGCGCGTGGCCCGCGCCGCGGGCGTGGAGCCGGAGGACCTCCTCATCGCCTCCACCGGGGTGATCGGCGTCCCCTACCCCATGGACCGGGTGCGTGCCTTCCTCGACGACCTGCCCGAGGAGTTCCCCCCGGCCGACCTGGACCGCTCGGCGGCGGCGATGATGACGACCGACACCGAGCCCAAGACCGCCTCGGCCAGGGTCGGGGAGGCGACGATCACCGGCATCGCCAAGGGTGTCGGCATGATCGAGCCGAACATGGCGACCATGCTGGCCTGGTTCTTCACCGACGCCGAGCTGGAGCAGCCGGTCCTGGACGCGATGTTCCGCCGGGTCGTGGACCGCACGTTCAACGCGCTGAGCATCGACACCGACACCTCCACCAGCGACTCCGCGGCGATCTTCGCCAACGGGCTGGCGGGCGGGGTGGACGCCGAGGCGTTCGAGTCGGCGCTCCACGACGTGGCACTGGCGCTGGTGCGCAGGATCGCCTCCGACGGCGAGGGCGCGGGCAAGCTGCTGGAGGTGCGCGTCACCGGGGCGCGCGACGACGCCCAGGCCAAGCGGGTCGGCAAGGCCGTGGTGAACTCCCCGCTGGTCAAGACGGCGGTGCACGGCGCCGACCCCAACTGGGGCCGGGTGGCGATGGCGGTCGGCAAGAACGACGCGGAGACCGACATCGTGCCGGAGAACGTGCGGATCCTGTTCGGTGACGTGGAGACCTACCCGGCTCCTGCCACGGGCGAGACCCTGGCGCGCGCCGCCGAGCACATGAAGGGCGACGAGGTCGTCATCAGCGTGGACCTGGGCATCGCCGAGGGCGCGTTCACCGTCTACGGCTGCGACCTGACCGACGGCTACATCCGGATCAACGCCGACTACACGACCTGAGCCGCGGAATCGGCCGTGGAAAGCGGCCGGTCCGGAGCCGACCCGGACGGAGCCCGTAGGGCGCCGGGGCCGCAGGGCCCCTGGAGCCGGTCGAGCGGCGGGGCCGTCGAAGGCCCACCGGAACACCTCCAGGCGGGGACGACCCGTCAGCGCCCGGTGAGACGGCGCGACCTGTCCCGGGCCCGCCCAGACGAGCGAAGGGACCGCGGAAGCCCGCCGGAACGACCGAGGGGGAGGGACCGACCGCGACCCCTCCCCCTCGGTCACCCGTGGCTCACACGTGGACGGCGGGTGCGGGCGCTCCCTCGGACGCCTCGTCCTCGGATCCCGCGCCGGTCATCCCGCCGCGCATGAACAGCGACATCACCGCGGACACGGCCAGCAGCGCCGCGGCGATCCCGAACGCCCACTGCAGTCCGCTCAGGAAGGCCAGGTTGCTGGCCTCGGTGACGGCGGCGGCGACATCGGGGCCGGCGCCCTCCGGCACCACGGCCCCGCCCTGCGCGACCGTGCTCTGGTCGGTGCGCAGTCGGTCCGCGCCCGGGGCGGGCAGGCCCGCGTCGGCGAACCGACCGGGCAGGGTGGCGATGATCGTCGCCGACATCACGGCGCCCAGGACCGCGGTCCCCAAAGAGCCGCCGAGCTGCATCGCGGCCTGCTGGACCGCGGAGGCCACCCCGGCGAACCGCATCGGCGCGGCGCCGATGATCGCAGCCGTGGCGCCGGTCATCACCAGGCTGAGCCCCATGCCGAGCAGGATGAAGGCCACCGACAGGTAGACCACGGGGGTCTCCATGGTCAGCCGGGAGAGCATGAACATGCCCACCGCGCCCACCACCAGTCCCGCGGTCGTGGGGATGCGCGGACCGACGCGGTCCAGGATCCGGCCCGCGATGGGCGAGGTGATCGCCATCATGCCGGTCATCGGCAGCAGTTGCAGGCCGGTCTGCGCCGGGCTCATCCCGCGCGCGCCCTGCAGGTAGAAGGTGATGAAGAACAGCGACCCCATCAGGCTCACGGCCATGAACACCATGATCACGGTGCCGATGGAGATCGACGGGTTGGCGAACAGCGCCAGCGGGATCAGCGGGTGCCGGGGACGGCGTTCCCAGAGCACGAACAGCACGCCCACGACCAGGGCCGCGGCGAGCGACCCGAGCGTGATCGGAGCCCCCCAGCCAGCGGTCGGCGCTTCGACCAGGGCCCACACCAGCGCGAAGATGGCGACGCTGAGCAGGATGATCCCGGGGACGTCCATCCGCGAGTCGGGGTCGGTCGCCTGGTTGGGCCGCAGCAGCCACAGGCTGAGCCCCAGCGCGATCGCGCCGACCGGGGCGTTGATGAAGAACACGGCCTCCCAGCCGAGCGTGCCCACCAGGACGCCGCCGAGGATCGGCCCGCCGGCCGTGGCCGCGCCGATGAGGCTGCCGAAGACGCCGAAGGCCCGGCCGAGCTTCTCCGGCGGGAAGCTGGACCGCAGCAGCCCCATCGCGGCGGGCAGCAGCAGGGCGCCGAAAACGCCTTGCAGGACCCGGAACACGACGAGCATGATCACGCCGAAGGACAGCGCGATCGCCACCGAGGAGAGCACGAACCCCACCACTCCCACGAGGTAGGTGCGCCGGTGGCCGAAGCGGTCACCGAGCTTGCCCGCGGTGATGAGGAAGACGGCGAGCCCGAGCAGGTAGCCGTGCGTGACCCACTGGAGTTCGGCGAGCGAGGCGCCCAGGGCCACGCCGATGGCCGGGTTGGCGACCGCGACGATCGTCCCGTCCAGGGCGACCATCATGACGCCGAAGGCGATGGCGACCAGGGTCCCCCACGGGCTGTTCCTCAGTCCCCCCGCCCGCTTCGGTGGTGGAGCGGTGGTCCGTGCGGTCATGTGTCCCCCTTGCGACGTCGACCGCACGATTATGGCAACCGCTGACATATTGCAGCAAGCGCTTTTTGTCTGTGACTGACATTACATTGCGCCCGCTGGTATGCTCCAGGCAGAACGACCCTGGTGGAGGCACGGCCATGAGCGCGACGAGCACCGAGGCACCGGTCGGCGGACTGCGGGAACGCAAGAAGGCCCAGCTGCACGACGCCCTGCTCGACACCGCCCTGCGCCTGTTCCACGAGCACGGCTACCAGGCGACCACCACCGAGGAGATCGCCGCCCGGGTGGGGGTCTCCCAGCGGACGTTCTTCCGCTACTTCCCCGCCAAGGAGGACATCCTTCTGGAGGCGCTGGAGGGCGTGGACCAGTACCTCTTCGACGCCCTGCGCGAGCGCCCCGCCGACGAGCCCCCGCTCCTGGCCCTGCGCAACGCGCTGAGCGACCAGTGGGACCGGGTCGAGCGCGCGTCCATGATCCTGCGGGGCGGCGCCGCCAAGCTCATGAAGCAGAACCCGGAACTGATGGCGACGCACATGCGCTACTGCCATGTGCGGCAGAAGAAGCTCGCCGCCGTCGTCGCAGAACGCGTCGGCGTCGACCCGGCCACCGACCCGCGGCCGGACCTGGCGGCCGCGGTGTTCTTCGCGGCGGTGAACACGGGCGTGAGCGCGTGGGTCGCCGCCGACGCCGACTTCGACGACCTGCCGCGGGTGTGCCTGGAACAGCTGGACCTGCTCCCCGAGGTGCTCGGCGACGACTGGTGCGCTCAGGGCTGAGTCCCCGGCACGGCCGTTCCGGTCTCAGGGCTTCCGTCTCAGGCTCGGCCCCGGGTCTCACGCGCGCGTCCCCAGGGCCCGGGGAATCAGTCCACGTCCCGGACTCGGACTCCTCAGGCACCGGGCTCGGACCAGCGACTCAGTTTCGGCTCAGGCTCAGGCTCCCGACTCGGGGCGTGCGTCCAGGGCTCGGACCCCTGGGGGCTCGGTTCCCCCGCGGCTCGGGCGAGGCACCAGGCACCAGGCACCAGGCACCAGGCAGAACGATGCCCCGCGGGCCGCACGGCTCGCGGGGCATGCTCCTTCTCGTCCTCAGGGGTCTCAGCCGCCTCCGCAGTGACCGGACCCACGGCGTCGGGGACCGACCACCGGGGGCGCACCCCCACCGGCCGCGGCCGGACCCGCGGGACCCACCGGGCACACCGGCCGCTCGGCCTCGAAGATCCACGCCGGGGCCGCGCCGCCTCGACGGCCGCGCGGCCCCAGGGGTCGCACGTCAGAGGTCGGCGACGTCCGGGCTCGCCGCGGCGCGGACCGCCTCCCTGGCCTCCGTCGCCGTGGCGGCGGCCAGGGCGAGCCCCGCCAGGCGGCGGCACTCCTGCTTCGTGTGGTGGGCCAGCGCGTGGCGCACGGCCGGCAGCGCCGGCGCGGCCATCGACAGGCTCGTCGCTCCGAGTCCCACCAGGACCACCGCGAGCAGGGGGTCCGCCGCGGCCTCACCGCACACGCCCACCGCGCGCCCGGACCGCTCCCCCGCGCCGCCGACCGTGCCGACCAGCTCCAGCAGCGCGGGCTGCCACGGGTCGAGCAGGTCCGGCAGGGTGCCCAGGGTCCGGTCCGCTGCCATGGTGTACTGCGCGAGGTCGTTGGTCCCGAGGGACACGAAGTCCACCCGGGGCAGCAGCCGGTCGGCCAGCAGGGCCGCGCCGGGCACCTCGATCATGACGCCCGCCTCGGTGATCCCGGCCTCGCGGGCCAGCCCGACGAACTCCGACGCCTCGGCCGGGGTGGACACCATCGGCGCCATCACCCGCACGCGCGCGCCGGTTCCCTCGGTGGCCGCCCGGATCGCCGCCAGCTGGTCGGTCAACAGCTCCGGGTGCACCCGGGCCGTCCGGAAGCCCCGTCGGCCCAGCGCCGGGTTGTCCTCCGGCCCGGTCCCCGCGAACGCCAGCGGCTTGTCCGAGCCCGCGTCCAGGGTGCGCACGGTGACGGTACGGCCGTCGAAGGCGCGGAACAGCCGCGCGTAGGCGGCGGTCTGCTCGGCCACCGTCGGCGGCTCGGCGCGGTCCAGGAACAGGAACTCGGTGCGCAGCAGCCCCACGCCCTCGCTGTCGTGCGCGCCCGCCTCGTCGGGGTCGCCCTCGCCCACGTTGAGCAGCAGGGCCACCGGGGCGCCGTCGGCGGTGCGACCGGGACCCGCGGAGTCGGCCAGGAGCTCGCGTCGGCGCCGGGCCCGCACCAGGACCGCGGCGGACCGCTCCTCGTCCGGTTCGACGTCGATCCGACCGGTGTCGCCGTCGACCGCGACCGGGGTCCCGTCCGTCAGGGCGTCCGCGCCCTGGCAGCCCACGACCGCCGGGATGCCGAGCGACCGCGCCAGGATCACGGTGTGGCTGGTGGGACCGCCGTGCCGCGTGACGATCGCCAGCACCTGGTCGGAGTCCAGCTGGACGGTGTCGGCCGGGGCGAGGTCGTCGGCGACCAGCACGTGCGGTCGCCCGGGGTCGGGCAGGCCGGGCATCGGCAGGCCGAGCAGGTGGGCGACGGCGCGGTCGCGGATGTCGGCGAGGTCGGCGGCCCGCTCGGCCAGGTAGCCCCCGGCCGCGAGCAGAAGCTCCTGGTAGGCGCCGCAGGCGGCGTGGACCGCCCAGGCCGCGGGGTCGCCCTCCGCCGTGCGCTCGGCCGTCCGGCGGGCCAGTTCGGGGTCGCGGGCCATGAGCGCCAGCGCGCCCAGGACCGCCGCGGCCTCCTCGCCCAGGCCCTCGGCCCGCGCCTCGAACTGGGCGGCGACCCGTTCGAGGGCGTCGCGGGCCCGGTCGGCCTCGGTCTCGGCACCCGCCGAGGCGGTGCGGGCGTCGGGCAGGGTCGGCGGCGCGGACATCCGCGCGACGGGGCCGACCGCGGCGCCGGGCGCGGCCGGGATCCCCTCCAGGCGGGCGGAGTCCGTGCGCGCGGACGCGGTGCCCGGGAGCTCGGTCCCGGGGGCGTCCGCGTGCTCGGACCCGGCGGCGGAGGCCTCGTCAGGCGCAGAAGCGGACGCTCGGTGCCCTGTCGAAGCGGACGCGCCCTCACGGGCGGTCCCGGGGGCATTCGCGTGCGCGGGTCCCTCCGCGGACGAACCCTCACGGGCGGCGTCCCTGGGTGTCGGGATGTCTGGGTGGCCGGTCTGCGGCATCATCGCTCCTGGCTCGGGTCGTCGATCGGTCTCGGCTCACCCCGGCCCAGCGCCTGGACCAGCGGGCGTGTGCGAATGCCTCGCCCACAGCCAACCGCGAAAGGCGCCGGGGCGCCAGTGGGGCGGAGCGGGCTCACGGCTGGATCGTCACCTTGATCGCGGTCCCCGCCGCGACGGTCTCGATGGCCTTGTGCACGTCGGACAGGCTCATCCGCTCGGTGATGAGGTCCGCGACGGGCACGGCGCCCGTGGAGATCAGCTCCAGGGCACGGCGGTTGTGCTCCGGGCTGGAACCGTTCGCGCCGAAGATCGAGATCTCCCGGTAGTGCACGAGGTTGGAGTCCAGCTGGATGATCGGGTTGTCCTTGGGCAGGCCGCCGAAGAAGCTGACCCGGCCGCCGCGCGCCACCATGCGCAGCGCGTCCTCCTGCGCCCGCCCCGACGCGGCCGCGGTGATGACCACGTCCGCGCCCCGGTCACCCGTCAGGCGCAGGACCTCGGCCACGGGGTCGGTCTCCTCGCCCGCGATCGCCGCGTCCGGGTCGACGACGTCGGCCGACATGTCCAGGCGCCCCCGGTTGATGTCGACCAGGAACACGCGGGCCGCGCCGCGCGCCCGGGCGAGCCGCACGTGCAGGCAGCCGATGGGTCCGGCGCCCATGACGACGACGGTGTCGCCCTCGCCGACGCCCGCGATCTCCTGGCCGTTGAGCACGCAGGCGAGCGGTTCGGCCAGGGACGCCTCGGCCATGTCGATGTTGTCCGGGACCCGGTTCACGCCGTCGACGGCGAGCACGGCCTCGGGGATGATCATGGACTCGGCGAACCCGCCGTCGTAGTGGTAGCCCATGGACTGCTGGCGGGAGCACACGGGCATCCGGCCGGCCTCGCACTCGTGGCAGGCGCCGCACGGGATCGCCGCGATCACCTGGACGCGGTCGCCCTCGGACCAGCCCGTGACGCCCTCGCCGATCTCGCTGATCCGGCCGGTGATCTCGTGCCCGATCACGCGCGGCGGGTCGATGTGGTGGTGGCCGTGGCGGGAGATCTTCACGTCCGTGCCGCAGGTGGAGCAGTTGGCGACGGCGATCTTGAGCTGCCCGGGGCCCACGGTCGGTTCGGGTGCCTGTTCGAGGCGGATGTCACCGGGAGCGTAGAAGCGGGCGACGAGCATGGTGGTGCCTTTCGTGGTGGTGGAGGGCTCCCCGCGCCGGGAACGGCGGCGCGGGGAGCCCGGGGCGCGGCCGGGGGAGTGGACCGCCGCGCCGGGGTGGACGGCTCGATGGGGCGTACGCGCCGCGCGGGTGCAGGGCGCGGACGCGGGCGGACAGGGACGAGGCGGATCGGGTGGGACGGCCCGCCCCCGCGTGCACGGCGCGGGGCGGGCGCGGCCACCCGTCCCCAGGCGGACGCGACCGACGCGGGCGCGGCCACCCGGCCTCGACCGGACGGAGGCGGGCCGGGCGGCACCACCCGCCCTCGGGCGGATGTTCGACGCGGGTGCTTCCCGCCCGGCTCCGACCGGACGGGACCCGCGCGGGCGGGGCGCGGCGGCCCCGCCTCAGGCGCCCGCGCCGGAGCCGAGCAGGGCGAGGACGTCGGACGGCGCCGACGCCGAGCGGAGCCGTCCGGCGCGCTCGGGGTCGCTGAGCACGGTCGCCAGGGCGGACAGCACCCCGATGTGCTCGTCGCCCGACGCGGCGATGCCGACCGCGAGGTAGGCGGTGTTGCCGTCCCAGTCGACCCCGCCGGGGAACTGGACGACGACCAGCGCGGTCTCCTTGATCAGGGCCCGCGAGGCGTCCGTCCCGTGCGGGATGGCCACCCCCTCGCCGAGGAACGTGCTCACCGAGGCCTCGCGCTCGTGCATCGCGGGCACGTAGCCGGGCTCGACCGCGCCCAGCTCGACGAGCAGGGCGCCGCACTGGTCGATGGCGTCGGCCTTGTCCGCCGCGGTGCGGCCGAGCCGGACGGCGTCGGCGGTCAGCGCCAGCTCAGCCGCCAAGGGTCTCGCCCTCCTTGATCGCCTGCTCCAGGCGGGTGAACGCCGGGTCGCCCATGAACATCTGGAAGCCGACCACGACCTTGTCCGGGAGGTTGCCGCGGGCGCGGTCCAGGAGCCCCGCGTGGCACACGACCACGTCGGCGTCAGCGGGCACCCGGTCCACCTGGGCGTGCTCGACGGTCACTCCGTAGGGCTTGAGCGTGCGCTGGAGCTGGCTGGTCAGCAGGACGCTGCTGCCCATTCCGGCGTCGCAGGCGACGACGACCTTCTTGACGTCGGAGCCTTGGATGGTGGTCATGACGTGGCCTCCTTGGTGTTCTGTGCGGCGGCCGCCCCCTTCTCCGCCTTCTCCGCGCGCCGCTCGGACCGGCCGAAGCCGAGCAGGAGCGACGCCAGGACGAAGGAGACGACGGTGGCGACGGCGACGCCCGCCAGGACGGCGACGTGGTCACCGCGCGGGGTCACCGCCATCAGGGCGATGATGCTGCCGGGCGAGGGCGTGGCGAGCAGGCCGGCGTCCAGGACCATGAAGGTGGCCAGGCCGGACATGCCGCCGCCGATCGCGGCGAGGATGAGCTTCGGCTGGGCGAGGATGTACGGGAAGTAGATCTCGTGGATCCCGCCGAAGAAGTGGATGATGATCGCGCCGGGCGCGGTGGCGCGGCTGATCTTGGGTCCGAAGAACATGCAGGCCAGGAGGATGCCGAGACCGGGACCCGGGTTGGTCTCGATGAGGAACTCGATGGCCTTGCCCTCCTCGGCCACCCGGGCGACGCCCAGCGGGCCCAGGACGCCGTGGTTGAGGGCGTTGTTGAGGAAGAGGACCTTGGCCGGCTCGACGATGATCGACACCAGGGGCAGCAGGCTCATGTCGACGAGGAACTGCACACCGGCGCCGAGGCCGCGGGCGATGGCGGTGACCGCCGGGGCCACGACGTAGACGCCCAGGGCCGCCAGGAGTCCGCCCAGGATGCCGGCGCTGAAGTTGTTGACCAGCATCTCGAAGCCCGTGGGCGTGCGGGGCTGGAGGACCTGGTCGATCTTCTTCATGAGGTAGGCGCCGAGCGGGCCCATGACCATCGCGCCGAGGAACATCGGCATGTCCGCGGCGACGATGACGCCGACCGCGGCGACCGCTCCGACCACTCCGCCGCGCCGGTCGTAGACCAGGTGACCACCGGTGTAGGCGATCAGCAGCGGGAGGAGGTAGGTGATCATCGGTCCGACGAGCTCGGCCAGGGTCGCGTTGGGCGTCCAGCCGGTCTCGATGAACAGGGCGGTGACCAGGCCCCAGGCGATGAACGCGCCGATGTTGGGCATCACCATGCTCGACAGGAAGCTGCCGAAGCGCTGGATGCCGGAGCGTACTGACGCCATGCGCTCGTGGGTCTGCTGGTTGGACATGGGGGAGACCTCCTGGGAGGTGGGCCGGCGAGGCGCCGAGCCGGATGGTGGTGAGGGGTGGTGGTCAGACCGTGAGGACGGACGGGCCGGCGGATTCGAGTTCGTCCGCGAGTCCCGCGGCGAGGCCGGTGTCGGTGATGATCTTGTCGAGCTGCTCCACGCCCGCGAAGCGCGCGAAGTGGTCGTTGCCGACCTTGGTGTGGTCGGCGAGCAGGAGTGCCCTTCGTGAGGAGGCGATCATCGCCCGCTTGACCTCGGCCTCGGTCGTGTCCGGTGTGGTGAGACCGCGTTCGACGGAGATTCCGTTGGTGGCCATGAAGGCCACGTCCACGAAGGACTCCGACAGTGAACGCAGGGCCCACGCGTCGACGGTGGCCTGTGTGCGGTTGCGCAGGCGGCCACCGAGCAGCATGAGGTTGATGTTGGTTCGTGTGGTGAGTGTGAGGGCGATGGACAGGGAGTTGGTGACCACGGTGAGTTCGCGGTCGGTCGGCAGCTGCTCGGCCAGGCGGCCGGTGGTGGTGCCCGCGTCGAGGAGGATGGCGCCCTCCTCGGGGAGCTCGTCCAGCGCGGCCTTGGCGATGCGCTCCTTCTCCTCGGTCAGTACGGAGTCGCGCACGTTGAGCGTGGGCTCGAAGCCCAGCCGCTCGACGGGAATCGCGCCACCGTGCACCCTGCGCAGGACACCGTGGCGTTCGAGTGCCGTGAGGTCGCGCCGGATGGTCTCGTAGGTGACGTCGAACTCCGAGGCGAGCCCCGTGACGTCGACCCGGCCGTCACGGCGGGCGCGTTCGAGGATCACCTGCTGGCGTTCTTCCGCGTACATGTTGGATCACCTGTGTTTCGGTGTGGTTTTCAGTGAGTTTAGTCGTGTTGTGCAGGACACACAAGTGCCAAATCCGCCCAATGTCCCGGCAATGCCCACCGGTGACCCATGGGCGGCCTTCCACCCTCACTCGCCCGCGCCAGAACCTCCACCAGCGATGACGAGGCGGAACACGCATCACCGGACCACACTGGGATCCCGCACCGGACGCTCGATCCCGAGGCGGGCGAGTATTGACATACGCAACCAAACCAACATAATCGAAGACACTCACACAGACACACAGGGCCGCGCGGACACCGACAGTCGAAGAGAGCCACCGATGATCCTGACCCTCACGCCGAACCCGAGCGTGGACCACACCCTGGAGGTGGACGGCCTCGTCCGCGGCGAGGTCCTGCGGGTGCGCGCGACCCGCGCCCACCCCGGGGGCAAGGGAGTCAACGTGGCGCGCGCGCTCAGCGGCGCGGACGTCCCCACCCGCGCGGTCCTGCCCGTCGGCGGAGGCGGCGGCGCGGAACTGTCCGCCCTGCTCGGCGACCTGCCGCGCGCCACCGTCCCGATCGAGGGCGAGACCCGGGCCAACATCACGGTCGCGGAGCCCGACGGCACCACCACCAAGCTCAACGCCCCGGGCCCCGTCCTCTCCCCCGCCGAGATCCGCGCCCTGCTCGACGTGGTCGAGGACGAGCTGACCAGGGGGCCCGACTGGATCGTGGCCTGCGGCAGCCTGCCTGGCGGCGCGACCGCCGACTTCTACGTCCGCGTCGCGGAACTGGCCGCCCGGTACGGCGTCCCGCTCGCGCTGGACTCCTCCGGCGAGCCGCTGGCCGAGGCCGCGCGCGCGGGCTCCGTGGCCCTGCTCAAGCCCAACCACGAGGAGCTGGAGGAGCTGACCGGCCGCGACCTGCCCACGGTCGGCGCGGTCGTGTCGGCCGCCAGGGAGGTGCTGTCCTGGGGCAACGAACAGGCCCTGGTGACTTTGGGCGGGCATGGCGCGATACTCGTCGACGACACGTGCAGCTGGTGGGCGCGCGGTCCCCTCGTCCGAGCGCGCAGCACCGTGGGCGCGGGCGACTGCTCGCTGGCCGGCTTCCTCAGCCAGGACGGTCCCCCCGACAAGGGACTGGCGCGTGCCGTGTCCTGGGGAGCGGCGGCGGTGTCCCTGCCCGGGACGACCGTTCCCACCCCCGAGGACGTCGCCGCCCACGAGACCACCGTGGTGGCCGAGCCCGAACCGCACCAGCGGATCGACCGGCTCTGACACACCCCCCGTTCACCGACAGAAGAGGACCGACATGCCGACCCAGCGCACCGTCACCATCGGCTCCCGGCTCGGGCTGCACGCCCGACCGGCCACCCTGTTCGTCAAGGCCGTCAACGAGACCGGCCTGCCCGTCTACATCGCCCGACCGGACCAGGACCCGGTGGACGCGCGCAGCATGCTGGCCGTGATGGCGCTGGGCGCCAACCACGGTGAGACGGTCACGCTGTCCTGCGACGACGCCGAGGACGGCGCCGCCGACCGGGCGCTCGACGAGCTGGTGGCGCTGCTGTCCTCGGACATGGACAACGCCTGACCAGGACTGAAGGGCCCGCACAGCCCTGAGCCGACCACGGCCGGTGGGCGCGCCCGGTAGCGCCCATCACCGACCGCTTCTCCCCCGCTCGTACGCCCCGGTTCCTCCACCGCCCCCGTCGAGCCCGCCTCTTCCCCGCCCCGCCGGTCCGATTCCTCCGCCCCCGGAGCGCCCCCACGCTCGGGCCCGGCCCGGGGCACGGCCGTCCCGCGCCAGCCCCGGGCCGGTCGATCGCCCGGGGCTCCACCGCATCGGGCCGTTTCCGACCCGGACGCCCGTGGCCGGAGCGCCCGGTTCCCTACTCCTTGACCCGGTGGACCTTGTGCTGGGCCGCCTGGGCGCGCGGGCGCACCACGAGAAGGTCGATGTTGACGTGCGGGGGCCGGGTGACCGCCCACACGATGGTGTCGGCGACGTCCTCGGCGCTGAGCGGGTCGGGCACTCCGTCGTAGACCGCCTCGGCGGCCTCGGCGTCACCGCGCAGCCGGTTGAGCGAGAACTCCTCGGTCTTGACCATCCCGGGCGCCACCTCCAGCACGCGCACGGGCTCACCGCACAGTTCGAGCCGCAGGGTGGCGGCCAGCGTGTGGGCGCCGTGCTTGGCGGCGACGTAGCCGCCACCGCCCTCGTAGACCACGTGCCCGGCGACGGAGGACACGACCAGCACCGTGCCGTCGCCGCTCTCCACGAGCTTCGGCAGCAGCGCCTGCGTCATGTGGAGCACACCCAGGACGTTGACCTCGTACATCGCGCGCCAGTCGGCGGGATCGCCCGTGGCGACGGTCTCCCGGCCGATCGCGCCGCCCGCGTTGTTGACCAGGACCGAGCAGGAGGGCAGGGCGTCGGCGAAGGCGTCGACGGCCGACCGGTCGGTGACGTCGAGGACCTGGGCCCGGGCGCTGTGGCCGTCCTTGACGATCTCCTCGGCCAGGGCCTCGATCCGGTCGGCGCGCCGGGCGACGAGGACCACGTCGTAGCCCTCGGCCGCGAGCCCGCGCGCGGTGGCGGCCCCGATCCCGCTGCTGGCACCGGTCACGACGGCGGTCGCTGTCATGTCTGCTGTCCTCCCTGGAAGGGTCGTTGTCGCGCCGAGCGTATCCGGTGGCCGCGCGGGCGCCGCCGCCGGACCTCTGCCCGGCGCTGCGGGCCCGGCCTGGTGGAAGGGGGCCGAACGGCCGATGACGGGGCGGCGGATCCCGGAGGCCGGTCGCGACGGCGGAGGGTGGTCGCGACGGCGGAGGGTGGTCGCGACAGCGGAGGGCGGGGGCAGCCGAACCGCCGACGCTGAGCGCGGCCCGCGCGGGGCGGAGGGCGACCGCGCGGGGCGAAGGGCGACCGCGCGGGGCGAAGGGCGACGAACCGATCGGCAGCCGGCGGAACGAGTCCGCTGAACCCCGCTTGGAAACGTTGCGTTCACTAAAGTAAGGGGCTAGCCTGTTAGAGAACTCATCGTTCTCTACTTGAGGAGGTCCCCCGTGGCTCAGCGAACGACCTCCGTGGCCCTCGCGCTCCCCGGTCTGCTCCTCGCCATGCTGCTGGCCGCCCTCGACCAGACCGCCCTGGCTCCCGCGCTCCCCGAGATCGCGGGCGACCTCGGCGGCATGGAGCACATGCCCACGGTCGTGACCGCCTACCTGGTCGCCGCCACGGCCGTGATGCCCGTCGTCGGCCGGCTCGGCGACCGCTACGGCCGCACACCCCTCATCCAGGCGGCCGTCCTGCTGTTCGTGGTCGGCGCGATCATGGCCGCCACCGCCACCACCCTCCCGGGGTTCGTCACCGCCCGCGTCGTGCAGGGTCTGGGCGGCGGGGGCCTGATGATCGGCGCGCAGGCGATCATCGGCGAGATCGTCAGCCCCCGCGAACGCGGCCGCTACCTGGGGCTGTTCGGCGCGGTGTACATGATCGCGGCGGTGGGCGGACCCCTGTTCGGCGGGATCGTGGTCGACCACCTGTCGTGGCGGTGGATCTTCGCCGTCCACCCGCCGCTCGGCCTGGCCGCCCTGGTCCTGCTGAGCCTCACCCTCCGCCTGCCGCGCCCCGAGGGCCGCCCGCCGGTCGACTACGCCGGGGCCGCCGCCCTGGCCGCGACCGTCGTCGGCGTGGTCCTGGCCGCCGACCGACTCGCCCGCCCCGACGCCTATCCGCCGTGGGCCCTGCCCGCCCTGCTGGTCGGCACCGTCATCGCGCTCGCGCTGTGGGCGGTGACCGCCGTCGTCGCGCGCGACCCCGTGCTGCCTCCGCGCCTGCTGCGCGAGCGGGCGTTCGCCCTCCCGGTCGCGGTGAGCTTCCTCGTCGGCTTCGCCCTGTTCGGCACCCTCACCTACCTCCCCGCGTACGCGCAGGTCAGCCTGGGTACCACCGCCACACGCGCGGGCCTGCTGGTCACCGCGATGATGGCGGGCGCGCTCGTCAGCGCGGTCGTGTCCGGTCGGCTGATCACGCGTACCGGCCACTACCGCCGGTACCCGGTCGCCGGAACCGCCGTCGCGGCGATCGGCCTCGCCCTGCTGGGCCTGGTCGGCGAGCGTCTGGACGCGGGGACACTGACCGCGTTGCTGGTGCTGGTGGGTCTGGGGATCGGTCTGGTGATGCAAGTGGTCCTGCTCGCCGCGCAGAACGCGGTCGACCACGCCGACCTGGGCGCGGCCACCTCCGCCGTCCTGTTCCTGCGCCAGGTCGGCGCGAGTGTCGGTGTGGCGGTCGTCGGCGCCCTGATCACCCGCTTCTTCGGCGCACGCGTTCCCGAGGGCGTCGGCGACCCGCGCGCGCTGTCCCCCGAGGCCATCGCCGCCCTGCCCGAGCCCACACGAGGGCTCGTGGAGTCGGCCTTCGGATCCGCCGTGCCGTCCGCGCTGCTCGCGATGGCACCCCTCCTGGGGCTGGCGTTCCTGCTCGCCCTCGCCTTTCCCGCGCTCCCCCTGCGCACCACGGCCCACACGGCACTCGACAAGGAGTCTCGATGACACACGAACGACTCGTCTCCCCCCTGGCGTCCTTCGGCTCCGCCGACCTCGCCGAGGTCGGCGGCAAGGCCGCCAACCTGGGCGAACTGCTGCGCGCGGGGCTGCCCGTGCCCCCCGGGTTCGTCGTCACCACCGGTGCCTACGCCGCCGCGGCCCGCGCGGTCGGGCTCGACGCGAAACTGGCCGCCGGGTTCGGTGGCGCCTCCGCTCCCGCCACTCCCTCCTCCGCCGTGCCCTCCCCCGCGGTCACGTCTCCCACGTCCGTCGCCCCGGGCACCGGCGACAACGGAGCCGGGGACGACGGCGGCCCGGTTTCGGAAGCCGTCGCCCTCACCGCCGCGCCCGATGCCACGACAGCCGACCCGGCCGGTTCCGACGCACCCGGCCCCTCGGACGCGGCTCCCCTTCCCGACGCAGCCGAACTGCGCGCCGACCTGGAGGGCGCTCCCGTCCCCGACGACCTGCGCGACGCGATCACCGCCGCCTACGCCGCGCTCGGCACCGACGTCCCCGTGGCCGTCCGGTCCAGCGCCACCGCCGAGGACCTGCCCGGCGCCGCCTTCGCCGGGCAGCAGGACACCTACCTCAACGTGATCGGGGCCGACCAGGTGGTGGACGCCGTCCGCCGCTGCTGGGCCTCCCTGTGGACCGACCGGGCCGTGGCCTACCGCCGCGAACGCGCCATCGACCCCGCCGAGGTGCGCATCGCCGTCGTCGTGCAGGCCATGGTGCAGTCCGACGTCGCCGGGGTCATGTTCACCGCCGACCCGGTCACCGGCGACCGCGACCGGGTCGTCGTCGACGCGGGGGCCGGCCTCGGCGAGGCGGTCGTCTCCGGCCTGGTCACGCCCGACCACTACGTCCTGGACGAGCGCGGCACACTGCTCGACTGGTCGCCCGGGCGGGGCGAGGTGGTCGTCCGGTCCGAGGCCGGCGGCGGCGTCGTCCACGGCTCCGGTCCGAGCGGTGAGGCCCGGGAACGCCTGCTCACCGACGAACAGCTGGCCGTGCTCGCCGGGCACGCCCGCGCCATCGCGGAGCACTTCGGCCGCCCCCAGGACATCGAGTGGAGCATCAGCGACGGTCGGACCCACATCGTGCAGGCGCGCCCGATGACGGCCCTGCCGCCTCCGTCCGTCCCGCTCAACCGGCGCCAGCGCCTGCTGGGGGCGGTCCTCACCGAGTACCTCCCCACGCGTCCGTACCCGATGGACGTGAGCACCTGGCTCGGCTTCGGCCCCGCGAAGATGATGCGGGACCTCATGGCCGACCTCGGTGTCGCCGCGGCCTTCGAGAACTACCTCCGCGAGGAGGACGGCGTGGTCGTGGAGCTGGTCCCGCCCGCGCCCCACCCCACACCGCGCGCCCTGCTGACCCCGGTCAAGCTGATCCACCGGGCCCGCAGCTACGACGTCAACACCTGGCGTGAGGACCCCGTCCTCACCCGCTTCCTGCGCGACGCCGACGAGCTGGACGCCCTCGACCTGCCCGCCCTGACCTGGCCGGAACTGCTGCGGGTACCTCAGCGGACCCTCGACCTGATGGGCCCGTCCCGTGAGCTGCGGGCGGCCTACCTGCCCGGCACGGCGATCGCGCTGGGGCGGTTGGTGGCGGCGACCGCGCTGCTGGGTCGGCGGTCGCTCCTGGGCGACCTGCTCGGCGGGGCCCGAACCCGGACGGAGGACGCCAACCAGGCCCTCCAGGACCTCGCCGACCGGGTGCGGTCCGTGCCCGAGCTGCGCGAGCTGTTCGCGACCGCCGACCCGGCCGGGGTGCTGGCCGCCGTCCGCGAGGGGGCCGGCCCCGTGGCCGCGTTCGGCGACCAGCTCGACGCCTTCCGCCGCGAGTTCGGCCGACGCGAGACGGCCACCCCGCTCCTGGTCAGCCCGCCCACGCTCGCGGAGTCACCGGAGAGCGTGATCGGCCTGGTGAGCGTGCTGGTCGACCAGCCGCGGGGCGAGGACCGGGGGTCCCGGTCGGAGCGGGCGCTGGCGCGTCTGCTGACGCATCCGCTCCTGCGGAGCGCACGGGCTCGCAGGCGGATGACCCGGTGGGTGCGCGCCGCCCAGCAGGGCATGGCCTTCCGCGAGGACTCGCACTTCTACTTCACGGCGAGCCTGCCCGCCCTGCGCCGGTCGCTGCTGGAGATCGGCGCCAGGCTGGCGAAGGCGGGGGTGGTGGAGGAGCCCTTCGACGTCTTCCACCTGCGCATGGAGGAGGTCCTGGAGGTCGCCGACGTCGAGGCGATGCCCGCCGAACAGGCCGAACGGCTGCGCTCGCTGGTCCGCGCCCGGTCGGCCAAGCGCGCCGAACTCACCGGCGTGCGCATGGTCGACCCCGCCCGCGTGTTCCCCCCGAAGAACACCGGGAACGCACTGGTCACGGGCACCCCGGCCAGCGCGGGCACGGCGACGGGGACCGCCAGGATCATCCTGGACTCCACGGACTTCCACCGGTTGGACAGCGGCGACGTGCTGGTGTGCCCCTACACGAACCCGTCGTGGACGCCGCTGTTCCAGCGGGCGGCGGCCGTCGTCGTGGACACCGGGGCGGTCGCCTCGCACGCGGCGATCGTGGCCCGCGAGTACGGCATCCCGGCGGTCATGGGCACCGGCACGGGGACCACCACGATCAGCGACGGCGACCGGATCACCGTCGACGGCGGGACCGGCCGGGTCACGCCGGCTTCGTAGGATGCGGACATGGCCGCCGAACCGCAGACCACCGACCACCGCAAGCGCCCGCGCCGCCGCGGCGACGCCCTCATCGCGGCCATCCTGCACGCGACCGTCCAGGAGTTGGAGGAGCGGGGCTACGCGGCGCTGACCATGGAAGGCGTCGCCGAGCGGGCGAGGGCGAGCAAGGCCTCGCTCTACCGCCGCTGGCCCACGCGCGCGGAACTGGTGATGGACGCCGTCTACAGCGTGATGCCCGACCCGGGTGAGCTGCCGGACACCGGCGAGCTGCGCGGCGACCTGATCGCGGTCCTCAGCCGGACGGCCCGGATGCTCGACGGCCCGCCCGGACAGGCCCTGCGCGGCCTCATGGCGGAGGTCCTGCCGTCCCCCGAGCGCGTGGGGCAGGTGCGCGCCCACGCCCAGGGGATGGGCCGCCAGATGATGGAGGAGGTCACCCGCCGGGCCGTTGCCCGAGGGGAGATCAGCCCGGACGCCGTGACCCCCCGCCGCATGGAGGTGGGCCAGGCACTGCTGCGGAACCACTTCCTCTTCCACCACGAACCCATCAGCGAAGAGATGGTCGAGGACATCGTCGACGAAGTCCTGCTCCCCCTCTTCCACACCAGCCCCATGGACTCCGCTACGTAACTACTTATCCACAAAGCGGAGTCGCAGGGTCCGACCGTCTCACTACACGCATAGAATCGCACTTCAGAAACAACCCGGATCCTACGACGTGGACTTTCTCTCCAGGCTCCTGGAAACCGTCCGTGCTCTCATGCCACCATCTAGGCTGGCTGCACTTATCGATCGGGTGTTCGACGAGTGTCATGCCACGGCCACGTTCTGCCGTGGCCGAACCAGCAGGAGGAGTCAGGATGCCGGACGGGGCAGGCGCGTACACGTCAGTGGAGATCTGCGCGGGAGCAGGCGGCCAAGCGGTCGGCCTGCACAATGCCGGATTCCGCCACCGCGCACTGATCGAGGTCGACGCCCACGCCGTCCGGACCCTTGAGCACAACACCCGCAAACACGGCTGGGAGGACTGCGAAATCCTCCCGTGGGACCTGACCGACTTCGAGATGGACGACCTCAAGAAAGTCCTCCGGGACGAGCCCCTCTCCCTGCTAGCCGGCGGCGTGCCATGTCCGCCCTTCTCCCTGGCCGGCAAGCAGCTGGGCGAGGACGATGAGCGCGACCTCTTCCCAGTCATGCTCGACATGGTCGAAGAGCTGGATCCTCGCGCGGTGATGATCGAGAACGTGCGCGGCCTGCTCGAGCCCGAGCACAAGTTCCGCGACTACCGGCTCAGGATCCGCGAGCGGCTGGAGGGCCTGGGATACCGCATCCTGGGCTGGGACGTGCTCGAAGCACGCGACTACGGTGTGCCGCAACTGCGGCCCAGGGCCATTCTGGTGGCCATGAAGGAACCAGAGGCCGCCCACTTCCTGCCGGCCCGGGGCAGTGGGAGGCTCGTCACCGTGGCAGAGGCCCTCGACGAAACCATGCGCATCCGGTTCGGAAAGTCCGCCAAGGGCCTCAAACACTACGAGAAGTGGCGGCGCAAGGCCCAGGAGAAGGGAACCGTCGCTCCCACGCTCGTCGGAGGGTCGAAGAAGCACGGAGGCGCGGACCTGGGTCCGACCCGCGCCAAGCGCGCGTGGTTGGAGCTCGGGATAGACGGCCACGGGGTTGCCGATCCACACGGTCAGACCAAGGACAAGGAACGGGACCTCTACGGGGAGCGGGGTCCGAAGCTGACGGTGCAGCAAGCGGCGATCATCCAGGGCTTCCCCACTGACTGGGAGTTCCAGGGCCGCAAGACGGCCGCCTACCGCCAGGTCGGCAACGCGTTCCCGCCGCCGGTCGCCCAAGCCGTCGGCGAGGCCATCATCCGTGCGCTCCGGGCGTTCGACGCCGATGCCGAACAGCCGGAGGAACAGTTCGAAGGGCTAATCGAGGACCTTGCCCCCCGACAGCTCACGCTTACGCGCTGAGACCGCCTGCGTGACAGCATCAGCGCACTCGGCGGGATCTTGGTGCTCCCAGAACCTCAGGACCAGCCACCCTGCCTCAGCCAGGCGCGCGTCTGTGTCGCGATCCCGCTTGGTGTTCCCGCCGATCTTCGCGTCCCAGTAGTCGGGGTTGGTCTTGGGCGGGACGAAGTGCTCCGGGCACCCGTGCCAGAAGCACCCGTCCACGAAGACCGCCACCCTGGTGGGGCCGAAGAGCAGGTCTGCTGTGCGCCGCATGCCGGGCAGCGGTTTGGCCGCGACCCGGTAGCGCAGCCCTGCCGCGTGTACGAGGTGTCGGATGGCGACCTCGGGTTTGGTGTCCCGGCTCCGGTTGCCGCGCATGCTGCGCCGGTTGGCAGCGGAGGACGCCCAAGAGCCTTCCGGAGCCTGCCAGAAACCGGATTCGTCTGCTCTGTCCACCTACTCAGTCATACCTTCGGAAGTCGGGGAGCTGGTTCGGCTGGATCGGCATCAGTAGCGAGCACCCACCAGTCTCCTGAGATGAGGGCCTTCGGCCTCTCCTCTCCAGTGTGTGTGCCGGCGCGGACCACTCTGGCGGAGACGGATTCTCCGCGTCCGGGCACGGGCAGTCCCAGCTGCTCGGCAATGGCTGCGTGCCCCTTGTACTGCCCGAGGATGATGATCCCCTCTGGGCGAAGACTGGACCGGGACCCGCCGTTGCCGCGGATCCGCTTCATGTAGTCCTCCTGCTGCGCGACCGTGGCCACGACCACCCGCCTGATGAGGATTCCCTGCGCCCGACGGAACAGCTCGTCGACCCGCTTCGTTCCGGACCCGGGTGCGAAGATCGCCTCGACCTCCCCTTTCGGCAGGTGGAGGAGCGCGTTCACCGGCAGCGGCGCGTCGGCGAAAAGCCATTTAACAGCCTGTCGGCCCTGCCTGCTCAGGGTGCGCTTGCCATCTCTGTTGCGGCCTCCGCCCAGCAGCTCCTCACTGGCTCGGACCAGACCCGCCGACCAGCGAGATTCGGTATCGCTGGCCCACAGGACCAGGCAGAGCTTGCCGACGGCCTCGGGCGGGATCATCCACGAGCCGTGCTTCTGCGAATACTTGCAGTCGACGTCGATACCGCAGATGCGGTAGTCCAGCTCCTCACCTCCGGAGAAGTCAAACTTCCGCTGGAGGTTGATCTCCACCAGCGTGCCGAAGTGCGTCTTCTCCGTCTTGTACAGCTGGTCCCACCGGTAGCGCCCGGTGTGCTGTCCGTCTAGGAGCATGTCAAAGGTGCTGCGCAGGGCGTCCGCGAACCGGCGCCCTTCCGGATCAAGGCTGAGCAAGTACTTCGCGACCCGGTCGAGCTCTGCGTCTGGGGCCGTGCCGTCGGCACTCGGCTGCTGGGAGGGGGTATCGAAGAGATGCACGCTACCAATCTATATCGGCACCGAACGTCCCTAGCGTTGGGCGGTCAGGATGCGAAGCTTCCCTGCGCAGTCTTCTACTGCACGGTCGTCAGGGAAATGGACCTCACCCCAGATCGGCTGCGTCGGAATCCCCAGTCCGATGAACTTGAGCCCAGACTCCTCTCCTCCTAAAATCTTCTCAGCTGGCGGCTTGCGCCCTACCTTGCCATTCCGAAATGCATCATTCCTAATATAGAGCGCTACCGATGTGTCTCCGATCCAGGTATCCGTTCGGAAGAGGGCATCCGCCAGCGGGTGGAAGCGAGCGTCCAGTCCCAGCTCGCGGAATCGGGCTACCACATACATCTCACGAACGAACGAGTAGTAGGCGATGCCGATCCGCCAACGCAGCGAGTTCTTCGCCTCCTGCTCGCTGTAGCCGCCCGCGATAGCCTCCTTGATTTTCTCCCAGGCCGGGGTGTGGAACATGGGCTGGAACCGGTCGAGGGTGCTCCACTCGCGGAATTCCTCGAACGAGAACATTCGACCACGCTCTTCAAGGTGGAAGTGGAAGATGTGGGAGAAGGCGAAGTCCGGCCGCCAGTCCCGGATCGACTCAACCTTGTATCCTTGCCCCGGCCTCAGATTGCCGAGAGCATGCTCCGAGGTCAGATTGCGAATCTCTGACGGTACGAGCTTGTAGACCGCTGACGTGCGGTGTTCCATGACCCGCTCCGTCACGTGCGGCTTTCGTCTCCGCCACCGGTCGAACTCTCGTTGGCCCGCTGGTGCCCGGGTGAATTTTCTCAGGACTTCCGCAGAATCTGTAGTGACTTCTCCGCCCATATCCCCTCAGACCTGACGTTCTAGCCTCCAATTCGGACAGCATAGATCAGTGGTCAGACACTCCGAAACGTTGCTGGTGGGGACATAGTTCGAGCGGCCCACAGCAGGAGTCCCGGCTCACGAGCGCAGCCCTGGCGATCTCAAAACCGAACATCGCGCTGGACCGAGCCATGTAGCTGGGCCAATGACGCATGGGCTGCCTCCCTGCCAGCGCTGGTGGCCGACGATCAGGGGAAGGACGTCTGGAGCCATTTCCGGACGTCCTCGGGCGAGCTGAAACCGCGGTCCTGTAGCAGGTCGGCGATGTCTTTGCCGCACATCAGGACGACGGGATGGCGATCGTCACGGACTTCGCTGTAGGCCTGGGTATTGAAGTAAGACGTCGTGACGAACACCCCGAACTGGCGATTGCGGAGCCGTGAGACCAACCGGGCTACATCACGCACGCCCACAGGCGTTCTCTCGCCGTAGCACTTGGCCTCCAGCGCAAATTCGACAGGCACAGGGTCGGCATCAGGCCCCAAGACGTACTCACCGATGGCATCGCGCCCTCCGTCGCGGTAGGGCTGTGTCACCTCACAGCGGCCGGTTGCGGGAGCCTGCATCCTCCACAGTGCAACGGCGCACTCCTCGAAGCCGTGCCAGCGGTCCTTGAAATACTCGGTGATCTCCGCGATGAGTGCTTGCCCATCTGGAGCAGGGGTCTGCTCATCTTTGCTGCGCGTATTCGTCGTGGGCGGCGCCGATAGCGCGATGTACTGGCGGGCCTTGACCCAGGCCAGCCACGCGGCAGGAGCGTTGGGGCCGGTCGTCAGCCCTTCGGATAGCTCCTTGATCCACGCCCGAGTGACGATTGCGGTGTCGAGAACGGTGAAGGCTGCCCGGTAGTTCTGGAAGCGCTGACCGCGTGTGCTCCGCCACAACGCAACAAGTTCATCCTCAGAAGACAGGTCATCGGCGCCTGGTGCGAGAAGACCTCGAAATCGGACATCCCGCCCCTTGCCGACCTTCTGAAACAGCAGAAAGGGCGGAATCCGAGCCCGGTCTCCGGCTGTACCCAGCGCCGTAGAGAACGTATCGCGCAGCAGGCAGTTCCCACCGCGCTGAGTGTCGTGCAAGTCGTGCCCAGGATGGCGGTTATCGCCGTAGTACATGAATCGGCCTGTCTGCACGTCGAGACGGTCTGGCCAATCCGGCTCCCGGCCCGAGCTGTACAGCACAGCCAATTTGACGGTCTTCTTCCAGGGGGAGCCAACAGTTCGGAATCCACCCTGGTTGCCTACCTTTGGAACGATGCGGGCGATCGGGTCATCGCCGCTGTGTCCGGCCACTCCTCCTCGGTACACGGCGTCTAGGAGGAGGTCGCTCTCCGTGAGCGCAGAGAAGGGGAAGGAACGTGCACTGCTGGCTGGCATGCCATGTACTTTATCGCCATACACAGGCGCTTCGCGAACTTATGTCTGTATTTATGCCATATGCGCAGGTCTGGCAGGCAAATCATGCGAAGACCGCCCCTCCTCACCGGCCCACACGGGGAAGTCGGGCGTACCGCAACCAGGCATCGTTCCACGTGGAGGCGCAGGTCAGCGGTAGTGGACAGGCTAAGGTCGTAGCGGTCGCATATCTCGGTCATGCCTCCCCCGTCGGCGCCGGGCCCGGAGAAGCTGAACAGACCCCGCAGCGCGCACCACCGCGACACGGTCTTGGCCGTGAACGTGACCTGGCTGCCGGTGCTGCGCAGATGCACCGGGTCCAGAGGCGTCACTGGGGCCAATGCCGTAGATGCAGCGGCACCCGAGCACCCCTCCCAGACCCGAGTTGCGGCCCCGAAACAGCGGACGCCCCTAGAAGCCATCCCTGGGAATAACCAAAAGAACTGCGCTCTACCCAATCAAATTAACCATCTTGAGGGGCGTTATCCTAGATCTGTCCTCTAAGGATAAAATAGACTACGCACCACGAAGCACAGGGGGCGATCGATTCACCAACGCGCAAGAGTGCCTGGAAGCTCCTCGTAGCTCAATAGACGTCCCTGCTCAACGCATTCGCTCCACGCATCCTTCTGCATGGGATTGGCACAGTCATCAATAGACTGCCGCAATGCATCGAAGGCAACGTGGTAGACAGCGTCTACCTCACCTGTTCCGCGCGCGATCGCAGCCAATCGACTCGGCAGCGGTTCCGCAGTAACCGCGACCAAGTGGGGCTGGCGCCCCCTCCTATGGCGAATCATCTGATTGAATTCGTGTCGGATGTTCTGCACACGATCCGAACGAATCGTCCATTTACAAGAGATGGCGGCGTGCAAAAAAGGACTTCCACCTGCCCCATTGGGCCCAACCATACCTACAGTGACATCCGGCCTGATGAGATAATCTTGACCGATCGTAATTCTGAGCTCCGGGTTAGCCTGAACAAGTTCATCCACCCTCTTTAGGTGAGAATATTGCGAGAAGTATGTGATTAACCGGCCCCGGCCTACTTCCCAGTCCCGCCGAAGCGTATCCTGCGAAAGGAATTTTTTGATGTCATCCCGGACATTATTCTCCAGAATATTTCCTGGATGCTTAGGCGGGTCCACATCGACACCGGGCTCCAGCCCAAGGGCAAGCAGCATCCCTTCAGAAATCAGCGTTGACGCCACGCTGTCGGAGTCTGCGCAGTTCGGAACATATTCATTCTTGCCACTGGGCTTCCTCCAGCCCAGCAGATCCCTCGCGAAGACAGAAGTCATGGAAGCACAGTACCGAACTGAGCGAGCAAGTAGTAAGGCCTTGCCCGCGGCCGCATTTTTGTCCGCGCCAGGCCGAACAACTTTCACTCGTCAGACGAACATGGCGAGATGGTCAGCCATTGTGAACCAGACGTCTTCAAGCTGCTCACAGGCTCGCCTGGCCCAGCTTGCGAAGCTGTGGCCCCTCAGGAAGCGAGGATGTGGAGTAGGGCAACGAGGGTGCCTGAGCTCTGGACACGTCCCTCGGCGATCAAGGAGCGGACCTTGGCTAGGGATACCCACTCGTAGATGCATTCGTCGAACTCGGTCGGATCCGCGACCAGCTCGGCACCACGACCGACGAAGACGTGGTGAGGGCTGCGGACCGTACCGATCATCGGCTCGAACGTGGCGACGTGTTCCACGGAGCCGACCCGGTGACCGGTCTCCTCCAGTGCTTCACGAACAGCGGTCTGCTCCGGCGTCTCCGCAGGATCAAGGAGCCCTCCGGGCAATTCCCATCCCCACACACCGGGCACGAACCGGTGCCGGTAACTCATCAGGACATGTTCTCCAGGATGGTCCAGGATCGCGATCACCGCCGCTGAGGGCAGGGTGACGGTGTGGTGCTCGAATCTGCGCCCGGAGGGCGTGGTGACGTCGGCCTTGCCTAGCCGCACCCACGGGTTGTCGTACAAGGTGCTCTCGCCGTGCACCACCCAGCGGCCCTGGCTCTCTTCGGTCCCGTCCATGCCGTGAAACTACCGCGACGCACAACGACGAGTTCACTCGGCCGCTGGTCCTCCGTCAGCTGACGAGTGTGCCGACAGGGTTGCCGCTGCGGAGTTCTCCGGCTTCGACACCGAGTTTGAAAGCGTCCCATTCGGTCCGGGTGTAGGTGAGGGCCGGGACACCGGGCCTGTTGGTGTCGGTGAGGATGAATCCGCCGTCAGGAAGGAACTCGGCGTGCAGGCGGCCGAAGTTGGTGCCGCCCGTGGCGACCTGGTCCAGGAAGTGATCCCAGGCGGCGTTGGGAACCGTAAGGGTGGGGCCGTGGGGGTTCTTGGTGTCACCGATCTCCGTCACGCCCGGACGCGGGGCACGGACCTGGACGCAAGTCGCTCCCGTGCTGCTGTAGCTCGACTTCGTCCATCTCATTCCGGTTCCTCCAGAATCGCCGTGATCACTGCGGCCGACTGTACCGGCGACAGGGCGGAGGACTGGATCTGGTCGTAGGTCGCCTTGTACACCGCCAGGTCGGTGACACCTTCGACGTAGGTGTTCATGCCCCGGCTGTCGATGTAGACCACGGGCGGCAGGTGGTTTCCGGCGTCGAGGATGGCGAAGGCACCGTCAAGTCCAGCATGCGCACCCGCTGAGTCGGGGATGACCTGGATGTTGATGTTGGGCTTGCGCCCCATGGTGAGCAGGTGGCGGAGCTGATCGTCCCGGGTCTGCTTGCCTCCGATGACACGGCGGAGCGCATACTCCTCGACTATCGACCACAGCTGTAGCGGCTCGGTCTCCCGGTGGAGGGCACGCTGGCGCTCCATGCGCAACTCCACCAGGTACTTGACCTGATCAGGTAGGAGCAGTGGGTTCGCGGCGATCAGCGCACGCGCGTACTCGGGCGTCTGCAGGAGTCCAGGGATCAGGTAGGGGTGCCAGTCCTTGATGCCGATCGCGATCTCTTCGAGTCCCAGGTACCGCTCGAAGTTCTTGCCCGGCAGCTCCTGTTCGGAGGTGTTGGTGCGGTTGCGCCGTGGTCGACGAGACTGCGCGCCGAGTTCGAGCAGTGTGGGCCGAACGTCCTCGCTGACCTTGAGTACCTCGAAGAAGAGGTGCAGGTCCGCCTTGGTGATCGGCGCCTGACCCCGTTCGATCTTCGAGAGCTTGGCGGCTCCGAACCCCATCGCCCTCGCGACCTCGGCGCCGCTCATCCCGGCTTCGCTGCGGAGCTGCTGCAGGGCCTTGCCGAGCAGAAGGCGGCTGGCGATCGGGCCGTGCTGCTCCTGGGGCATGCGTGTTCTCCCTCGGCGTCGGTCGGTCATGCCCAGTATCCCGGCTGGCGGGTCTTCTGGAAGCCATCTCCCAGAGATCTACAAGAAATTTCCTAGAACTAGTTGCTAAGAAATTTCCTGTAGCGCATGATCGATGGCATGCGAGGCGTGTCCGTGAGGACACGGTCGGTGTCCGCTGCTGTGTGTGGCTTTGAGTCGCCGTGGCACGTGGGCCCGAATCCCTGTTCACCGAGGAGAGCCAGCTATGACGAAGTCACGTAGTCGAGGCCCGGGCCAGCCGCCGGACTGGCCTGGAATCCCGACGCCGACGGTCGACCAGAACGGGGACCGGCGGGTGGTGGGTGGGGGCCCGGTACAGACGAGGAACCGGTGGCGCGGAGAGTCCACGGGCTACTTCGACGGGCGAATCGACCAGGTCAGGCGGATCCGCGACTGGTGCCAGAGCGCCATCGGCATGGACGACGAGCGGGCAGCGCCGGTCCTGCTGATCGTCAGCGAACTCGCCACCAACGCGATTCAGCACTCCGCCTCGGGCGCCCGATACGGACGGATCAGGACCACCGTGCAGGTCATGCCCGGCGACATCGTGCTGCTGCGCGTGGTCGACGACGGACCCCGCGTGGGCGGAACGGTGACCCGCCCCTATGTCCCCGGCCGGGTCGGGGGGCCGAGTGTCGGCGGGTACGGCCTGGCGCTGGTCTCCGCGCTCTCCGAGAAGTGGTGGTGGACCGACCACCCCCGGGGGCTGGCCGTGTGGGCGCTCATCGACCCCAATCGCTCGCCCGCCGACGTCTGAAACCCCTGTCGTGGAGGCGAGAAGCGCAGCCCCGCGGGGCCATGGACACTCGCCTCGAACGGCAGACATGAAGATGCCCCGTCCGGTGCGTAGGACCACCGGGCCGGGGCGGGACCACCACCTGAAAGCACCAGGAAGTCATCCATGGATCAGCCTAACGGCCGCCATCGCAGGCCGCATCGAACCCTGGCCGAACAGGTCTGGAATGTCGCGGCCACACTCCTCGCGGCGGCTCTGATGTTCGTCTTCGTACCCCGCCAGCCACATCGGGAACAGTTCGCGCTCCCGCCACTCCCCCAGCGCCGCCCGCTTCCGGCTCCGCACGTACCGATCGCCGAAGCGGGCGAGGCCGAGCCGGATGAGAGCCCGGGCCCGTTGGTGCGCCCCTACATGCCCCCACCGCCGCCGCTCCGACCGTTCGTCCCCCGGCCCCGTGCGCCCGAAGGCGATCTGCTGGCCGCGTCACCGACACCCGCGCTGAGGAGGTCGAGCGATCCGGACGACCTGAGCGACCTCACCGCGGCGATTCGTGCCTATCTCGCGATGACCCGCTGACCGGCAGGTACCCGAGGGGAGCAGAGCAAGCCCGTGGGCCGGTCGGCGGACCGGCCCACGGGTGGGTCACTGGGTCACGTCGGAATCAGCCGGTGTAGTTGGGTTCGGCGGGCTGGGGCTCGGCGGGGACGGCCGGGTCCCACGGGCCCGCTCCGCTCTCCTCCCACTCCGCGATGATCTCCTCGCACGACGCGCCGTCTTCGAGCGCGCCGACGAAGTCCTCCGTGCCCATGCCCGCTGCCCTGGACTCCTCGATCATCGCCCAGCACTCCTCCTCTTCGGGGGTCAGGGGGGCCGCCGAAGGCTGGTCGGGCGCTGCCTCCGCCTCGGAGGGGACCACCGGGGTGGGCTCCGGGGAGGCCTCGTCGGCGAAGACGGGCGTGGCGCCGAACAGGGCCGCCGCCGTGATGCCGGTGACGAGCAGGTAGGACTTCAGTCGCATGGTCGACCTTTCGGTTGTCTGTGTGGTGGAGCGCCGGCGCGGTCGCGCGCGGGCGCGTGAGGCGGAACCGGGCGTCACCCGGAGATCTCGACCGGGGTCCCGATCGGGAGGTTCTCGGCCATCCAGGTGATGTCCTCGTTGGAGACCCGGACGCACCCGTGGCTCACCTGGCGTCCCAGCGCGCTCTCGTCGTTGGTGCCGTGCACCGCCAACTGGCCGGGACCGCCGGCGAAGGTCTCCAACGACTCGGAGAACCCGCTCAGTCCGAACGCGTACTCGCCGTAGGGGCCGTCCGGGTCCGGGGGCTGGAGGAGTTCGGTGAAGTAGTACCGGCCCGGCGGGGTGGGCGTCTCGTTCTCGCCCGTACCGATCACACCGGTACGCACTTCGTCCTCGCCTTCGAGGACGGTGAACTCGAACGCCGCCATGTCGATCTCCACGCGGAAGTCGGTGCCGCTCAGGGACACCTCCTCGCTGCGCACCCACCCGGTGGTGCCGTTCGGGCGGACCGGTAGGAGGACCTCCAGCCACTCGCCCTCGTTGCTCTCGACGAGGAAGGCGCGCTCCTCCCCGAAGTCGTTCGGGCTCGCGAGCGTCTCCAGTACCTCGTCCCCGTCCTTGTCCGCCAGCACCTCGATCTGGGCGCCGGTGACCGTGGCGATCTCGGCGCCGGGCGGGGCCGCCGCCTCCTCCGAACCCGCGGTGTCGGCGCCGGTGTCCTCCTCCGGAGATCCGGACGAGCAGGCCGTCAGCGCGGCCAGGAGCGCGGCCGCCGCCAGTGGCGGCAGGACCGAGCGGGGCCCGGTCCGTGCCGGGTGCGGAGCGAGCGGAGATCGGAGCATGGGGAACCATCCGGGTTCTTCTCACGGGAGGCGGCCGTTCGGGCGTCACCCGGTTCCCGGCCGCGAGGGGAACATGTCCGGCGGAGCGCGCCTCCGCCGGACGACCCGAACACTGGCGCACGAATGTGAAGAAGTCGTGTGCCCGTGGTGTGCCCGCGATGTTCTGACCTGCGGCACCGTCTCCGCCCCCTGATGGGCCCCGGTCAGGGGCACATACGATCGGTCCGCACCCGAGGTTCGGAGGTGGCCACGTGGCCCATGTGCTCGTCGCCGAGGACGACGTGAACCAGGCGGACCTGATCCGGCGATACCTGGAACACGAGGGACACCGCGTGTGCGTGGTCCACGACGGGCGCGCGGCCGTGGCCGCGCACCACCGCGACCGCCCCGACCTGGTGGTGCTGGACGTGATGATGCCGGTCATGAACGGTCTGGAGGCGTGCCGCGCGCTGCGCGCGGAGTCCGACGTCGCGGTGCTGATGCTCACCGCCCGCGCCACCGAGGAGGACCTGTTGACCGGGCTCGACCTCGGGGCGGACGACTACGTCACCAAGCCGTACAGCCCGCGCGAGCTGATGGCGCGCGTGCGCACCCTGCTGCGCCGGGCACGGCGTCCGGTCCGCGGCACGGAGGGGGAGGGCGCGGTCGAGGAGGCCGATCCCGTGCTGCGCGCGGGAGCGCTGGCGGTCGATCCGGCCCGGCGGACCGTCCACCTCGGCGGGGAGCCGGTGTCCTGCACGCGGGCCGAGTTCCAGCTGCTCGCGGCGCTGGCGGCCCAGCCCGGGCGGGTGTTCACCCGCGCCCAACTCCTGGAGCACATCCACGGCATCAGCCGGTTCATCACCGAGCGCACCATCGACGTGCACGTCAAGAACCTGCGCCGCAAGCTCGAAGCGAACCCGCGCAAGCCCGCGCTGCTGGTCACCGTGTACGGGGTCGGATACAAGCTGAACGGATCCGCCGATGGCACCGCCCCGGCGTAGGCCGGAACCGCCGGGCGACGACGAACCCGAGCGCTCGGCACGGTCGACGCCCGCCTCCCAGCCGGGTTCACGACCACCGTCGCACTCACGACCTCCCTCGCACGCACGGACACAGCCGCGGGCACGGTCATGTCCGCAGACACGGGCGCGGGCACGGTCATGGCGACGGGCGTCGCGGGCCGCGCGACCGCCGCGCAGGACCGCGCTGCGCCACAGCCTGCGAGCCCGACTGCTGGCCAGTTCGGTACTGGTCGCGGTCTGCTCCATCACGGCGACCGCGTGGCTGGCCGTGCAGGGGACGTCGGAGTCGCTCAGCGTCGAGCAGGGCGAGACACTGGCCGCCGACACCCGCATCCACGACGAACTCGTCGGCTACGCCGCCACCCACCCGGGGTGGGAGGGCGTCGGCGCCACCGTGCGCGAACTCTCCGAGCAGACCGGGCGGCGGATCGCGCTGGCGACGGAGAACCGCCGCCTCATCGCCGACTCCGGGGCGGACTCCGAGGCCCCGCTCCCGCCTCGCGCCTCCTCCGTCGTGGACGCGCTCGCGGTCGACGTGACGCTGGTGCCCGAGGGCGTGGACCGCATCGATCCGCGCGCGGTCGGCCCCTTCGCCCTGACCTCAGAGGAGCGGGAGGAGCTGCTCGCGAGCGCGCGGGAGGGCGCCGCCTGCCTCACCGAGCTGTACGGGATCACCGCCGAGGTGGAGGTCGGGCCGAGCGGACGGCCGTACGTGACCGCTCCGGAGGCCGACGAGTTCGTCCGGGCCGACTGCGGGGTCGACCTCCTGGACGAGCCGGTCGCGAGCGAGCGCGCCGCGTTGGAGGACCTGGCCGGGATCGCCGAGTCGTGCCTGGCCCCGGCCGGTGCCGGGGTGGAGTTCCGGATGGACAGCGCCACCAGCGTCCCCGTGGCCGTGCCCGCGGGTGCCGCGGCCGACGGAGCCATGAGCGGCGCCGGCGTCGGCGCCGGACCCGACGCCGCGGTCCCCGAGAGCCAGGGGTCCGCCGCGGACCCGCCCGCGGACGAGGCCCGCGCGCCCGTGGAACCCGACGCCCCCAGCCCGCCGCTGGCGGAACCCACCTCTGAGGCGTCGGCCCCGCAGGATTCCGGGGAGGCGGGCTCGAACGCGGGACCGATTGAGGAGCCGCTGGAGCCCACCCCGGACGAGGAACGGGTGCTGGAGGAGGAGCGGGCGGCCGAGGCGGAGGCGTCGGAGGAGGGGCGGCCGGCCCTGGAGGAGGGGCTGCCGTCCCCTGCGCCGGATCCGTGGGCCCCGGTGTCACCGGAACTGGACCAGCACAGCGCCGACTGCGTCGACTCCGCCCGGCGCGAACTACTCGACCCCTACGTCGCCCCGGCCGCCCTGCTCTTCATCGACGACCCCGCCGAGGACCCGGCCGCGGGTCTGTCCCTGTCGCGTGAGGGCGTGCTCCGGGTCTCCAGCGTGGTGCTGCTGGTCCTGGTGCTGACCGTCGGGGTGAGCGTGACGCTCTCCACGCGGCTGGCGCGTCCCGTCCGCGCCCTCACCGACGCGGTGCTGCGGATGCGCGCGGGCCAGGGAGCGGGGCGGGTCGAGGTGCGCGACGCCGGTGAGCTCGGCCAGTTGGCGGCGGCGTTCAACGAGATGTCCGAGCACCTGGAGCGCCTGGAGGAGCAGCGCAAGGCCATGGTCAGCGACGTCTCCCACGAGCTGCGGACTCCGCTGAGCAACCTCCGGGGCTGGCTGGAGGCCGCCCAGGACGGGGTGGCGGACCTCCAGCCGGAGCGGATGGAGATGCTGGTGGGCGAGACACTGCTGCTCCAGGCGATCATCGACGACCTCCAGGACCTCGCGCTGGCCGACGCGGGCAAGCTGCGGCTGTCGCCGGAGCCGGTGGCGGCCGGGGCCCTGGTCGAGCAGGTCGTGTCGAGCTACCGGCTGCGCGCGGACGAGGCCGGGCTGCGCCTGGACTCCGAGACGGACGAGGTCGTGCTGCGGGCCGACCGGACGCGTTTGGCCCAGGCCGTGGGGAACCTGGTCGGGAACGCGCTGCGGCACACCTCCTCCCCCGGGAGCGTCACCGTCCGGGCGCGGCGCGAGGGGGCGGACGCGGTGTTCGAGGTCGCGGACACGGGCGCCGGGATCGGGCCGGAGGACCTGCCGCAGGTGTTCGACCGGTTCTGGCGGGCGGAGAAGTCCAGGAGCAGGCAGACCGGCGGGAGCGGCCTCGGGCTGGCCATCGTGCGCAACCTCGCCGAGCTGCACGGCGGTTCGGTCACGGTGGAGAGCACGGTCGGCGTCGGCTCGACGTTCACCCTCCGCCTCCCGCTGTCCGGCCCGGCGGAACCGACGCGCTCTCACTGAGACCGGCCGGAAGCGACGCGCCCCGGCCCCGGTCAGGGCCCCGCAGGCATGGCCGCTCCGCCGGAGCCACACGGGACACTCGGAACCGCGCAAGCCACAGGAGCCGCACGGGCGCATGACCGCACGAGTCACACCGGCCGCACGGGCCACAGGGCGCATGACCGCACGAGTCACACCGGCCGCACGGGCCACAGGGCGCATGACCGCACGAGCCGTACGGGCCACACGAGCCGTACGGGCCCACGGGCCCACGAGCCGCACCGGCCACACGAGTCACACCGGCCGCACGGTCCGCACGAACCTACAGGCCCGTGGGCCGCACGAATCGCACGAACCGCACAGGTCGGCGGGCTCAGAACCCCATGTCCCTCAGCCACGCGTACAGGTCGTCCTCGCGGCGCGAGGACTCCTCCGCGCTCCACGTCCCCAGCGCGCGGGAGTCCACCACCAGCCCGTCCCGGAGGTAGATCACCCGGTCGCCCCGGGCGGCGCAGGCGGGGTCGTGCGTCACCATGACGATCGTCGTCCCCTCACGGTGCACACCGGTGAGCGCGTCCATGACCTCGGCCGACATGCTGCTGTTGAGCGCGCCGGTCGGCTCGTCGGCGAAGAGCACGGCCGGTTCGCTCACCAGGGCCCGGCAGATCGCGGCCCGCTGCAACTGCCCTCCGGAGACCTGGGTGATGCCGTGCGAACCGACGTGCGCGATGTCGAACCGCTCCAGGAGGGCGTCGACGCGGGAGGCCGCGGCGGCCTTCTGCCTGGGAGCGGCCTTGAGGGCGGGCAGGAGGATGTTGTCCCGGATGCTCAGGTTGGCCAGGAAGTACGCCTGCTGGAAGATGAACCCCATCCGCGTCAGCCGGACGCGGCTCATCTCGGCGTCGCCCAGGGAGGTCAGGTCCCGCCCCTCCAGGGACACGCTGCCGCCCGTCGGGCGGTCCATTCCGCTGACGTTGTAGAGCAGGGTCGACTTCCCTGATCCGGACGCGCCCATCACGACGAGGAACTCGCCTCGCCCGACGGCCAGGTCGACGCCCTTGATGACCTGGCTCGGCGGGTCGGTGGAGTAGTAGGTCTTGGTCAGTTCCCGGGATTGCAGCATGGTGCCGCCGGCGTTCGACATCGGTGTTCCTATCCTCCTGTGAGCCACGCGCTCTTGTCGGCGCGGCGTAGCCGTGCGGTGCGCAGGACCGCGCCGAGGTATCCGGCGCCGATCAGGACGGCCGGGTAGGCCGCGTACACGAGCACCGGATTGGTGATGAACTCCAGGTCCACGATCCCCAGCCCGGACAGGTCGAGGAGCATGCTGACGAGGGACTCCCCCGCCGTCGCCGCGAACACCAGTCCGAGCACGGTGCCCAGGGCAGCCGCCAGGAGAGTCTTCACGCGTACCTGCGCGATGATCTCCCTGGTGGAGAAGCCGATGGCGGACAGCAGACCCATCCTGGTCCGCTCCCTGGTCAGGCGCAGTTCGAGGAACATGACCGTGATGACCGACGCGACGCCGAGCCCGAACACACCGGCCAGGACCGCGGTGCTCTGGAAGGACCCGGTCAGGTTCGACAGCGTCTGCCGGGTGTATTCGGGCATCGGGAGCACGGAGGCGTCCGCGAAGCGCTCGTCGTACTCGGCCGCGACGGCGTCGGCGTCCACTCCGTCGACCGCGTCCGCGTAGACCACGTGGCCGACCGCGCCGGTCGGCGCATCGCCGTGCAGCTTGGCGCCGTACCCGCCTCCGGTGATGCTCTGGTAGACGCCGCTGACCGCGACCGTGGTGGGTTCCCCGTCCCGGTGGATGGTCAGGTCGTCCCCGACCGCGACGCCGTACTCGTCCGCGGCCAGAACGGAGAGGGCGATCTGTCCGGGGCCCGGGCGCTCGCCGCGGAAGAACTCGATCGTGTCGCCGGAGTAGTCGCCCACCTCGACCCGCAGGAGGTCCCGTACCTCCTCCCCGTCGACCGTGACGTCGACCTCGTAGGTCACGTCGGCGAAGGTGCGCACATCCGTCAGCCGGTCGTCGCCCTCCATCTCCGCGAGCACGTCGTCGCGCGCGCTGTCGAGATCGTCGATGAACCGCAGGTCGGCGCGCACGTCGACCTCCGGAACCCCCATGTACGTGACGAAGCGCGGGCTCTCGAACGTGTTGAGCATGTTCATGGGGAGCACCATCATGACGGCCGCGAGGAGGAAGACGAGCGGGATGAGCACCCACTGTCCGGCCTCGGCGCGCAGGTCCGTCAGGAGCAGGCGTCCGCCGAGGTTCCCGCCCCGGTACGCCGTCAGGCTGCTCCGCCGAACCCGCCTCGCCTGCCGCCTGGTGCGCCGGGCGGTCTGCCGCTCGTCGTGGACGCTGCCGTGCACCAGGGCGCTGACGACCTGGATCCGTCGGACCCCGCTGAGGACTCCACGGCAGATGCCGATGACGATGACGTAGACGAGCACGAGGGCGAGCACGGGCGCCAGGACCGTGGCCGCGCCGACCGGTGCCTCGATGTAGTTCACCTGGATGCCGCGCGTCAGCAGGCCGGTGGCGGCGACGGCCAGGGCTCCGCCGACGACGCACGCGAGAAGGGTCATCACGCGGTACTTCGGCAGGTACAGGCCGGTGATCGTCCTGTGCGGGAGGCCGATGGCCTTCATCGCACCGATCTCGCGGACCTCGTCCTCCAGCGTCCCGCGGATCACGAAGCGCAGGTTGAGCAGCGCGATGGCGATGAGGACCAGGCTCGCGAACACCAGGGCGATCGCCACGAGGCCGTCGCTGAGCACGTAGATCATGAGCATCAGCCGGTAGGTGACCGCCTGACCGTCCCGCGACAGCGCGTCGTCGGACTCGTACGCCCGCTGGACGTCCGCGGCGGCGTCCACGTCCGTCAGACGGTACTCGACGATGATCTCGGGGACGCCGCCGCCGGCCTCCTCCAGGTCACGCCGGTCCTCCTCGGCGACCAGGAACCGTGTGGAGGAGGACAGCGAGGACGCCATCTGGGCGTCGCGCACGAACCCCTGGACCTCCAGGTCGCGGGGCCCGGACTCGGTCGCCACGGTGAGTTCGTCGCCGACCTGGAGTCCGTACTCCTGCTGGTAGGCCACGGGAACGTAGACCTCGCCGGGGGCGGGTCGCGGTATCGCCCCGGCCTCGTCCAGCAGGAAGTCGAACTCCGTGTTCTGCGACACGAAGAGGTTGTCGATCAGGCTGTCGGAGAGGTCGCCCGACTCGCCCGTCGCCGGGCGGTGCCAGGCGATGGCGGCGCTGTCGAAGCCGACCATCTCCTCGATGAGCCACTCCTCGACCTCCGGGTGCTCCTCGGCGAACCGGTCCAGCTCGGCCGGGTCGTAGTCGCCCATGTGCATCTGGATGAAGTGCGGTGCCCGCGCCTCGGCGAAGAGCCGCTCGACCGATCCGAACAGGCGCTCCATCACCATGGCTCCGGTGGCCATCATGAACGCGCTCAGGACGAGGATCACGACGAGCGCGGCGTTGACGCCCTTGTTCCGCCTCAGGTCGTTGGCGGCGTAGCGGAGCTTCAGTGAGTTCCTCACGACCCCACCCCGCCCCTATCCCGCACGTGCCGTTCCTGGAGGGTTTCCATGGTTCCTGTGCCCTTCACTCGGGGGATGACGGGCGGCGTGGCCGGCGTCATCGCGGTCGCTCGCCGGGATCGGGAGCGTGCCGCCAGCCGTCGACGAACGCGCGCAGCCCGCGCTCGTACGCCCGGTCGGGGTCGTGTTCCCAGCCGTCGGCGAGCACGGCCGCCAGGTGCGGATGGGTCGTAGGGTTCAGCCCCGGGTCGCTGGGCTGGTCCGTCTCTCCGCCGACGGGCTCACCCGCCTCGGCCAGGACGTGCCCGGTGGTGTAGGTCACCAGGATGTTCAGCAGCTCGGCGGTGTCGGCGTCCGGGGGCATCCCGGCAGCGGCCAGGCGGCCGAGCATCCGTTCCAGGAGGGCGAAGAGCTCGGGCCCGGCCACGGGGCGGGTGCCCAGGATGACGACGGCGCGCGGATGGGCGCGGAGCGCGTCGCGGAGGGAGCGCATGACCCCGACGAGCTCCTCCCGCCAGGTGCCCGCGACGTCGATGCCGTCGACGTCGACGGACCGCCAGACCACCTCGGTGATGCCGTCGAACAGGGCGGACTTGTTCGGCACGTGGCGGTACACCGCCATCGGGTCCACCCCGAGTTCGGCGCCCAGCCGCCGCATGGTGAGTTTCTCCGGGCCCTCGCGGTCCACGATCGCGAGCGCGGCACGCAGAACGGAGTCGCGGGACAGCGGCGGTCGGGCGGGCGGTGGCGCGTCGCTCATGGATGCCTCCTGTCACGGTGCCGTGGCGGAACGGTGAACCGTTGCCGCGGCCCGATGTCTACTTTGTAGTCTACTTAGTAGAAAAAGTCTACTATTGCTGGTCAGAGCGTTATCCACGAGATCGGCGGCGGCACCGCCAGGGAAAATACGTGGCTCGCGGAAAGAACGCCGTGCTAGCGTTTCACGTCACTCGCGGAGATTCTCACGTCACCCGTCGAAACCGGTCTCCGTGGGCGACCACGCGAAACGGAAAGTCCCGCCATGGACGCAGATACGGCATCGGACGCCATTCCCCTGCGCACCCGATACGTCCTCTTCTCGCTGTTCTCGGTGTCGGCCGACTTCGTCTACGGGGCGGTCTTCGTCACCGTTCTCCTCGGCAGGGGCGTGGAGCCGTGGGCGCTGGGGTCGATGCTGGCCGCCAACATCGCGCTGGGCATGGTGCTGGAGGCGCCGAGCGGGGCGCTGGGCGACCGGTACGGGCACCGCCGGCTGCTGTGCGCGGGCCTGGCGGCGTGGGGTGTCGGATTCGCCGTGTTCGGGGGCGCCGAGGGGCTTCCGGCGACCGTGCTCGGCCTGGCCCTGGGCGTGTGCGGGCACAGTCTGCAGTCGGGCACGCTCACCGCGATCGTGGTCAACCGGATCGGCGACCACGCCCGGGTCCGCCGGGTGCGGCGCGCGGTGCGGTGGGGGCAGGTCGCCTCCCGCGGCGGCTCGGTGCTGGGCGCCGGGGCCGTGCTGGTCGGCGGCACGTGGGCGCGGGCCGACACGCTGGTGCTGGCCGCCGGGGCGGCCCTGGTGGTGCTCGCGGCGCTGACGCCGTTGTGCCTTCCCGCGGACCGGCGGCGGCCGGGACGCCCGGTCCTGGCGATCCTGCGCGAGTCGGCCGCGACCATCACGGGTCGGCGGTTCCGGCCGCTGGTGTTCCTGGCGGTGTCGACGGGCGCGGTGATGGCGACGCTCATCATGGCGTGGCAGCCGCTGCTACTGGCGGCCCACGGCGAGGACGTGCGCCGCAACGGGCTGGTGCTGCTGGTCATGACGCTCGGGCTGATGGCGGGAGCGGCGTGTTCGCGCTTCACCGACCGGTTGCGGCCCCAGGTGTGGGGCCCGGTGTTCGCCCTGGCCACCGGGGTGCCCCTGGTCCTGCTCGCCTTCGGGTGGCTTCCGCTGGTGCCCGGCCTGGTCGTCGCCGAGTTCTTCCTCGGCGTGACGGGGGTCGTCTCCGCCGCCTGGCAGCAGCTCATGTACGCGGACGCCAACCGCAACACGATGTTCTCCGCCATGGCGGTCGTCAGCGGTGTCACGTACGCGGCGACCCAGTGGTGCTTCGGCTGGTTGTGGGAACTGGGCGGACTCCCGGTGGCGATCTCCGTCCTGGTGGCCGTGAGCGCGGTCGCCGCACTGCTGACGCCGCTCTCGGCCCGTTTCCTCCCCGCGTCGGTCCAGGTGGAGGCGAGGCCGGGGGCACCGCGGTCGGAGGGACCTCAGGCGGTGGAACCGAGGCCGGACGACCGGCCCGGCTGAGGGATCCGGCCCCGTGCCGGGGCCGGGAGGAGGGTCCCTGTTAGCCTTCCGGCACCGACGTGGGAGGCGGGACGGGATGGCTCTGGAGGATCTGCTCGGGGAACGGCCGCTGGTCCAGGCACCGATGGCCGGCGGGGCGTCCACACCCGCGCTGGTGGCCGCGGTCGCGGCGGCCGGGGGCACCGGCTTCCTGGCCGCGGGCTACCGGACGGCCGAGGCGGTCGCCGACCAGGTCCGCGCGGTGCGCGAGGGCGGTACGTCCGCGTTCGGGGTCAACGTGTTCGTGCCCTCCCCCGCCGTCGCCGCTCCAGGGGAACTGCGCGACCTGCGGGCCGGGCTCGCCCCCGAGTCGCGCCGGTACGGCGCCGAGCCCGGCGAACCGCTGCACGACGACGACGAGTGGCGCGCCAAGATCGACCTCTTGTGCGAGCTGGCCGTCCCCCTGGTCACCTTCACGTTCGGCTGTCCGGACTCCGCGGTCCTCGACCGGCTGCGGCGCGCGGGCTCGGCCACGATGGCCACCGTGACCACGGTCGAGGAAGCGCGCACCGCGGTGGAGCGGGGCGCGGACGGGGTCTGTGTCCAGGGCCTGGAGGCCGGCGGGCACCGGGCCTCCTACGATCCGCGCACCGGCGGGGACCGGCCGCTGTCCGACCTGCTGCCGGACGTGGTCGCGGCGGTCGACGTCCCGGTCGTGGCCGCCGGAGGGCTGATGACCGGGGACGACGTCGCGGACGCCCTGGCGGCCGGGGCCCGCGCCGCCCAGCTGGGCACGGCGTTCCTGCGCTGCCCCGAGAGCGGCGCCCAGCCCGCGCACAAGGCGGCCCTGGCCGATCCCGGCTTCACCGAGACCGCCGTGACCTGGTCCTTCACCGGCCGCCCGGCACGAGGGCTGGTCAACCGGTTCATCCGGGAACACCCCGGGCGGCACTACGCCTACCCGGAGCTGCACCACATGACCAGGCCGCTGCGGTCGGCGGCCGCCGCGGCGGGCGATCCCGGCGGCATGGCGCTGTGGGCGGGACAGGGGTTCCGCGCGGCGGAGGAGCGGCCCGCCGGAGAGGTCGTCGCACGGCTGCGCGACGAGGCGGCCGCCCGCGGGGCGCGGATCTGAGGCGGCCGGCCCCGCTGAACGGCCGACCGACCCGCACCAACCGGTGTTCACGGGGATGCCGACCGGGGAACACTCCATACTGACCAGTTGGTAACAATTGCGTTCGGAGCCCGGAATCGCTGGAAGGTGTGAGTCGGGACACTCTAGAGTTCCCCGCATGAGTGGATTGCGGAAACATGTCCTCTTTCGTGTGCTTTTGGGGGCCATTGCAGTCGTTGTGGCGTTAGCTCTGGTGGGCACGCTCTTCGGTGTCTGGACCGTCCGGCGGTCCTTCCCCGAGACATCCGGGGAACTCGCGCTCCCCGGCCTGGAGTCGGCGGTCACCGTGCTCCGCGACGAACACGGCGTCGCGCACGTGTACGCGGACAACACCCACGACCTGTTCATGGCGCAGGGCTTCACCCACGCCCAGGACCGCTTCTGGGAGATGGACTTCCGCCGCCACGTCACGGCCGGGCGCACGGCCGAACTCTTCGGCCCGGACCAGGTCGACACCGACGCCTACCTGCGCACGATGGGCTGGCGCCACGTCGCCGAGCAGGAGTACGAGCTGCTCGACCCGGACACCCGGGACTACCTGGACTCCTACGCCATGGGGGTCAACGCCTGGCTCGACGAGCACGAGGGGGCCGAGGCCGGCCTGGAGTACGCCCTGCTCTCGGCGCTCAACGGCGGCCACACCATCGAGCCCTGGACCCCCGCGGACAGCCTCGCCTGGCTCAAGGCCATGGCCTGGGACCTGGGCGGCAACCTCCAGCAGGAGACCGAGCGCGCCCAGCTCCTGGCCGCCGGCCTGAGCGAGGAGCAGGTGGACGAGCTCTACCCCGCCTACCCCTTCGACGAGCACCGGCCGATCACCGACACCGACGAGCTGAACGGGATCGCGGCCGACGACGGCGCAGAGGAGGCCGGGGCCGAGAACGCCCGTGCCGACGAGCGGCGCGCGCCCCGCGAGGGACGGACGCCCCGAGCGCGGGCCGCCGAGCGGGATGCGGCACCGGACGCGCGCACCGCTGCGGACACGGGCTCCGCTGCGGACACGGACTCCGCTCCGGACACGGACTCCGCTGCGGACACGGACTCCGCTCCGGACCTGCCCGAGGCGGCCGTGCCCGCGCTCGCCGGTGTGGCCGAGGGGGCGGAACGGCTCCCCGACCTGCTCGGCCCCGGCGGACCGGACACCGGTTCCAACTCCTGGGTGGTGAGCGGCGACCACACCGAGAGCGGCCTCCCACTCCTCGCCAACGACCCCCACCTGGGCGCGTCCATGCCCTCCACCTGGTACCAGATCGGGCTGCACTGCACCGAGCTCACCGACGCCTGCCCGTTCGACGTCAGCGGGTTCAGCTTCTCCGGCCTGCCGGGCGTCATCATCGGGCAGAACGAGTCGATCGCCTGGGCCTTCACCAACCTCAACCCCGACGTGATGGACCTGTACGTCGAGCGGATCGACGGCGACGGGTACGTGGTCGACAACGAGGTCCGGCCCCTGGAGACGCGCGAGGAGACCATCGAGGTGGCGGGCGGGGACGACGTCGAGATCACCGTGCGCTCCACCCACCACGGCCCTCTGCTGTCGGACGCCGAGGCGGGCGCCGACCTGGCCGGGATCGCGGAGGACCCGGTCCTGGCCGAGGGGGACGGTGAAGGCGGCGGCGAGTACGCGGTCGCCCTGAGCTGGACCGCCCTGGAGCCCGGCACCACGGCCGACTCCATCTTCACGATGAACCGCGCCCGCGACTGGTCCGACTTCCGCACGGCGGCGAGCCGGTTCAGCGTCCCCGCGCAGAACCTCCTCTACGCCGACGACGAGGGCAATATCGGCTACCAGGCGCCCGGCCTCGTCCCCGTCCGAGGCGAGGGCGACGGCCGCTACCCGGCTCCCGGGTGGGACTCCGCCTACGACTGGGAGGAGTACATCCCCTTCGACGAGCTGCCGAGCGTGCACAACCCGGAGTCCGGCGTCATCGTCACCGCGAACCAGTCGGGTGTGGACGCCGACTACCCCTACTGGCTCACCGGCGACTGGGACTACGGCTACCGCGCCCAGCGCATCCACGACCGGCTGGACGAGGCGATCGCCGCCGGGCCGGTCACCGCCGACGACATGTCCGACATCCAGCTGGACTCCTTCCACGCCAGCGCGGAGGTCGTGACCCCCCACCTCCTCGGCGTGGAGGTGGACGGCACCGCCGGCCGCGCCCAGGACCTGCTGCGCGACTGGGACCTGCACACCGGCCCCGACTCCGCCGGAGCGGCGTTCTACCAGGCCACGTGGCGCCACCTGCTGCCCCTGCTCTTCGACGAGCTGGAGACGGTGGAGATGAGCGGCAGCTCCCGCGGGATGTACGTGGTGGGCGGACTGCTGGACGACCCCGACTCGGCGTGGTGGGACGGCGAGGAGGCCGACGGCCGTGACGAGGTGCTGGCCGCGGCGATGACCGCGGCGGCCGACGAGCTCACCGAGCTACTCGGCGACGACCCCGCCGACTGGCGCTGGGGCGACCTGCACACGCTCACGGCGACGCACGAGTCGTTCGGGACGTCGGGCATCGGCCCGGTGGAGTGGCTGTTCAACCGGGGCCCGGTCGAGAGCTCCGGCGGATCGTCCATCGTCAACGCGACCGGTTGGGTGCCGCACCAGGGGTACGGCATCACGGCGGTGCCGTCCATGCGCATGGTGGTGGACCTGTCCGACCGCGACGCCTCCACCTGGATCCACCTGACCGGGAACTCGGGGCACGCCTTCCATCCGAACTACGACGACCAGCTCCCGCTGTGGAGCGAGGGCCGGACCCTGCCGTTCGTGGTGTCGGAGGAGGCCGTCCGCGCGGCGGCGACGGACGAGCTGACCCTCACGCCGTAGGGCGGCGCCGACACGGCCGCCCGGTGCGCGCCCGGGTCCTCAGGGACCGGACGGCGCGCACCGGGCGGCCGAGCGCTCGGTTCAGTCCGGCTTCGCCCTGAGCGGGAAGGTCACCCCGGTGAGCCGCTCGGACAGGGTCCACAGGCGCTGGGCCGCGACGCCGTCCCAGGCGGCCTCGCTCCGACCGGCCAGGGCCGGAGCCCCGCGCTGGCCGCCCAGGTTCTTGGGACCGGCGTAGGCGGCGCCGGGCACGTCCTGCGTGGCGGCGTAGATCGTGGGCAGGGCGCCCGCGGCGGCGCTCTGCGCGAAGATCCTGTTCCCCACGGCCAGCAGACCGCGCTGGATGCGGCTGCTCGAATGCGACTGGAGCCTGGTGGCCGCGTAGCCGGGGTGGGACGCGGCGGCGAGGACGGGCGATCCCGCGTCCATCAGCCGGCGCTGGAGCTCCAGCGTGAACAGCATGTTGGCCAGTTTCGACTGCGCGTAGGCACGGTAGGGCGTGTAGCGGCCCACGAGGTCGACGTTGTCGAAGTCGATGCCCGGCGCCATGCGGTGCAGCGAGGAGGACACCGTGACCACCCGACCCGTGACGTGTTCCAGGAGCAGGTTGGTGAGCGCGAAGTGACCGAGGTGATTGGTTCCGAACTGGGTCTCGAACCCGTCCCTGGTCCTGGACTCGGGGATGGCCATCACACCGGCGTTGTTGATCAGCAGGTGGAGGTCGCCCTCCCACTCCTGCGCGAAGGCGCGGACCGAGGCGAGGTCGGCGAGGTCGAGCCGCCGCACCTCCGTCTCCCCGCGCACCGTGTCGGCCGCCTCGCGGCCCTTGTCCACGTCGCGCACCGCCATCACCACGCGCGCGCCCATGCCGGCCAGCATGCGCGTGGTCTCGACGCCCAGACCGCTGTTGGCTCCGGTCACGACCGCCGTGCGGCCGCTGAGATCGGGGAGGGTGACCGCGTCCATACTCATCCCGGAACACTAGGGCCACCCGGCCGGGCGGTCAACGACGACCATGCTGACGCCGCGGACGCCGGGCTATGCTGAACACCATGCCCGACCGCCCCTATCACCACGGTGACCTGCGCGCCGTCCTCCTCGCGAACGCCGAACGCGCGCTCGCCGAGCGGGGACCGGCGGCGCTGTCCCTGCGCGAGCTGGCGCGCGAGGCCGGGGTGAGCCACGCGGCGCCGAAGCGGCACTTCGAGGACAAGCAGGCCCTGCTCGACGCCCTCGCGCTCTCGGGGTTCGAGCGGCTCACCGGCCGGCTGGAGAAGGCCGCCGACACTCCGGGCACGATCCGCGACCGCGTCCAGGCGCTGGCCGCGGGCTACGTCGGGTTCACGCTCGACAACGAGGCCCTCATCGACCTGATGTACACCCGCAAGCACGACTCCGGGTCACCGGCGGAGATGGCCGAGGCCGTCTCGCGCCTGCTCACCACGGTGATGCGTCCCATCACCGAGGGCCAGGCGGCCGGGGAGATCATCGACGGCGACCCGTCCGTCATCGCGATGGGCGTCGCGGCCACACTCCACGGGTTCGCGGCGATCAAGGGCTCGGCGCCGCGCCCCTACGTCGAGTCGAGCCTGACCGGTGTGGTCGACCTGCTCCTGTTCGGCCTCGTCCCGCGCTGACCGGCGGTGCCACGGCGGGGCGGGCCGCACCGGTGGCCGGTGCAGGAAGCGCTACCCCTTTGTGCCTACCCGGCCGACGACGTCCCGGTGATGCGCGGACCGGCTCCGAAGGCGAGAATCCCGGCATGACCACACGTGGACGCGCCCCGGCGCCCGGACGCACGCGCCGCGCCGTCGCGGTGACGGCGTCCCCCGCCGGGCGCCGTGGCCCGGCGCGGGGTCGCGGAACCGATCAAGGACGTCAGGGACACGAGACGAGCCGCTCGTTCTGTCCGTTGGCAGCGGGTCACGGGACCGATCAGGGACATCAGGGACGCTGAGGGTATGCGCGAGATCCTGCGGCGGCGGGCGCACCTGCTCCCCGACCTCCTCCTGTGGGCGGTCCTGGCGGCTACGACCGTCCTCGACCTCCTCGACGGCGCGGCCTCCCCACCGGTCGCGGAGACGGCCGCGGCCCTGCTCTGCCTCACCGGGGCCCTCACCGTCGCCCGCCGCCACCCGGACGCCGCCGTCGCGATCGCGATGGCCTTCCCCCTGGGACAGCAGTTCGCCATCGCCATGGGACTGCTCGACGGCTTCGGCCTCGCCCCCCTGGCCACGGTCGCGGCCACGGCCTTCCTCTCCGGGCAGCGCTCGGCCCGGGTCCGCACGGTCGCCGCGATCACCCTGACGGCCGTGCTCGTGCTGCTCGGGCTGGTCGTGGCGGAGGCGGTGGTCGCCGGCCTCGACGTCCGCGACCTCCTCTCCCGGTTGGTGGACTGGGTCGGGGCCGCGATCATCGTGGTCGGGGTGGTGGTCGCGCCGTGGCTGTTCGGACGGTACCTGCCCTGGCACCGGCGGCTGTCCCGTGGCGGCTGGGAGGTCGCCGAGCGCATGGAGCGGGCGCGCGCCGCCGACGCCGACCGCGCCCGCCTGCGCGAACGCACGCGCATCGCCTCGCGGATGCACGACTCCCTCGGACACGACCTCGCCCTGATCGCCGTCCGCGCGGCCGCCCTGGAGATGGCGTCCACCGACACACCCGAGCAGCGGAGCGCCGCCGCCGAGTTGCGCGCGTCGGCGCACGCGGCCAACCTCCGGCTGCGCGAGATCATCGGTGTGCTGCGTGAGGAGACCGAGGTGCCCGCGGCCGAACCGGTGGCCGACCTGGTCCAGCGCGCGACGGACGCGGGCATGGCGATCCGGCTGCTGCGGGAGGGGCCCGATCCGGATCCCGCCGACCCGGGCGGCCAGGCCGTCCACCGCGTGGTCCAGGAGGGTCTGACCAACGCGGCCAGGTACGCCCCGGGCACCGAGGTGTCGGTCACCGTCGTCCGGTCGGCGGGCCGCACCCGGATCGACGTCGAGGACACCGGCCCCGCCGGGGAGGGACCCGTCGCCGTTCCGGGGAGCGGGGGGACCGGGAGCTCGGGGCTCGCCGCGCTCCGCGCGCGGGTGGAGGGGCTCGGCGGCACGTTCCGGGCGGGCGGGACCGACCGGGGATTCGCGGTCCACGCGGTCGTCCCCGACTCGACCGACAGCGCCGCCCCAGCTCGGGAGGTCGGGGACCCGGGGGTCGGGGCGGGGGCGGCGGGCACCAAGGGGCCGGGCGCCGCCTCCGCGGAGGAAGAGGGCGAGCCCACCGAGACACGGCGCGCCCTCGACGAGGTCCGGGGGCGGGCCCGGCGCTCGCTGGCCACGGCTCTGGCCGTCCCCCTGGGACTGGCCGCCGTGCTGACCGCCCTCGGCTTCGCGCTGCTGTGGTGGGTGAGCGCCAACTCGGACCTGCCGGCCGAGGACTACGACCGCCTGTCCGTGGGCGACGCCCGCGAGGACGTCGAGCGGGTCCTGCCGCTGTTCGCCTACCCCGAGCGGTCCGTCGACCCCCTGCCGCCCGCACCGCCCGGCGCCGAGTGCCGGTTCTACCTGGTGGACCACGAGGGCGGCCTGCCGCCCGTGTACCGGCTGTGCTTCGCCGACGGCGTCCTCACGGACAAGGGCGAGTTCCGCCGGATCGACCGTTAGGCTGACCGCGTGCGCGAACCGGACGGTACCCAGGTCCCGCTGCGAGTGGTCCTCGCCGACGACGAGGCGATGATGCGGGCGGGGATCCGCGCGATCCTCACCGCCGTGCCCGGCCTGGAGGTCGTGGGTGAGGCAGGGGACGGGGCCGCCGCCGTCGACCTGGTCGCCGAACTGCGCCCGGACATCGCCCTGCTCGACGTGCAGATGCCGGGGACCGACGGACTGGCCGCGACCGAGGCCATCACGGCGCGCCACCCGGGCACGGCCGTCGTCATCCTCACCACGTTCTCCGAGGACGCCTACATCGCCCGGGCGCTCGCCGGCGGCGCGAGCGGGTTCGTGCTCAAATCCGGTGACCCCACGCATCTGGTGACCGGCCTGCGCTCGGTCGCCGAAGGAGGCGCGTACCTGTCCCCGGAGATCGCGCGGCGGGTGATCGACGAACTCGGCGCCTCCGGGCCGCGCCTGTCCCGGGGCACGGCCGCACGCGAGCGGGTCGCCGCGCTCTCCGGCCGCGAACGCGAGGTGCTGGCCCTGGTCGGCGAGGGCTGGTCCAACGACCAGATCGCCCGCCGTCTGGCGATCGCCCCGGGCACGGTGAAGGTGCACGTGGGGTCCATCCTCGCCCGTCTGGACGTGCACAACCGGGTGCAGGCGGCCGTGCTCGCCTACGAGGCCGGACTCGTGGGCGGCTCCTGAGCGCACCCGCCCCACTGTTCACCCCGGCATCACCGACACCTCCCGCCCCGGCACCCACGCCCGTCCGGCACCACCAATACCTCCCTCCCCGGCACCGGGCTCCGTCCCCGTGGACACACAGCGCGATCGACTCCTGTTCCGGCACCCGCGCCCGTCCCGCCCACAGCTCCAGCCCCACCAGACCCCGCGCCACGATCGGCGCTCGCCCGGCACCCACGCCCGTCCGGCACCACCGCCGCTCCGAGCCCGGCACCGGGCTCCGCCCCCGTGAACGCGCCGACGACCGCTCCCCCGCTACCCCGATGTGCCTAGCCGGTCGCCGTCGTCCTGGCGATGTGCCGGACGGCCGCCACGCGTGAGGATTCCGGCATGGTCACCCGAAACCGCACGCCCACGCGTCGCGCCGCCTACGCCAGCGCCGCCCTCGTCCTGTCCACCGCCTGTGCCGTCCCGGCCGCGGTCGCGGCCGTCACCGATCCCGGGAGCGTCGTCCTCACCCCGCCCGCACCGACCGGTCCGCACGGGGTCGGCCGGACCGAACTCCACCTCGTCGACCCCGACCGGGGCCACCCCTGGGTGGAGGGCGCCACGGAACGCGACGTCATGGTCAGCCTCTGGTACCCGGCCGAGCCGGACGGGGACGACGAACGCGCCCCCTACACCTCCCCGGCCGCGGGCTCGGCGCTGGCGTCCGGCCTCGAACAGGTCGGACTGCCGCGCTCGGCGGTGGACCTCGCCTCGTCGCGCTCCCACGCGTTCGCCGAGGCGGACGCCGACCCGGACGCGGGACCGTTCCCCGTCGTGCTGTTCTCGCCCGGGTTCGGGGTGTCGCGCTTCCTCAACACCGCCAACGCCGAGGAGCTGGCCTCGCAGGGGTACGTCGTGGCGGCCATCGACCACCCCTACGAGCCCGACGCGGTGGACCTGCCGGACGGCCGGGTGCTGCGCTCGCGGGTCCCGAACGGGGAGACCCCCGCGTACCGGGACGCCATCGCGACCCGGGTGGCCGACACGCGGCTGGTCCTGGACGCCCTGGACGAGCTCGCCGCGGGCGGAGCGCCCCAGGCGGGCGGTGGCTCCCCGCCGGACGGGTTGGCGGAGTCCCTGGACACGTCCCGCACGGGCATGTTCGGCCACTCCGCCGGTGGGCTGACCACGGCGGAGATCATGCTGGTGGACGATCGTGTGGACGCGGGCCTGGACCTCGACGGGAGCCTGGCCTACCACGTGGGGAACGGGGCCTGGGCGGACGCCACGACCCGCGGAGCCGACCGGCCGTTCGCGCTCCTCATGGCCGGGACGTCGAGCGCGCGGAACCTGCCGCACACCAGCGCCCACCACGAGGACCTGCGCCTGTTCCGGGCGGCCTCCACCGGCCCCGTGCTGGAGCTGATCATGGCGGAGGGCGAGCACATGAGCCTCATGGACTACCAGTGGGTGCTCCCGGCCATCGAGGAGGGGCGCGGGACCGACCACCGCACGTGGAGGGAGGCGGTCGCGGAGTCGGTCGGCACCGTCGATCCGGCCGCGTCGACCGCCGCCCAGCGGGCCTACGTCACCGCGTTCTTCGACGCCCACCTGCGTGACGAGGAGGAGCCGCTCCTGGAGGGCCCCTCCGACGAGTACCCCGGGATCGCGTTCGTCGACGCGCCCTGACGGCCGCGGCGACGGGCGCGGGGCCCGGACGCTCCTGGCGTCTCGGGCCCCGCCGTCCACTCCCGCTCAGACGTCGCGCACGCGCAGCTCCGCCAGGGCGACGATCTGGGCGGCCGCGGCCCACCCCGCGACGGTGGCGACGTTGACCGCCCCGTCGTGCGGCGAGGTGTAGAAGCCGACGTCTCCCCCGGCGTAGAACTCGATCCCGGCCAGGCCCGGCAGCAGGGCCGCGAGGTCGTCCAGGGCCCGTACCCCCGACAGCTGCATGACCAACGGCACGCCCAGCAGGAGCAGGAACCCCACGGTGATCGTGCCCGCCGTCCCCCGCAGGGCCGTGCCGAGTCCCACGAACAGCACCGCGAACAGCGCCATGCACACCCCGGCACTCACCCCGGTCGTCAGGAGATCCAGGAGGTCGATGTCCACGTACCCGCCGAGGAACACGGCCAGCACGGCCACCCCCGCCGCCGTCGCTCCCAGGCCCATGACGAACGCGAGCCCCGCGGTCACCACGGACCGGGCTGCCAGCAGCCGTCCGCGCCGGGGCGTCCACAGCAGGGTGCTGGTGACACTGCCGTTGCCGAACTCGCCCGTGGCGGCCAGTGCGGCCAGGGTCAGCACCGTGAACTGCACGATGTAGAAGTGCCCCTGTGACAGGAGCTGGACGAACGAGGACGAGTCCGCCTCGACCGCGTTCTCCGTGATCCGCGACAGCGAGGAGAGGCCCATCATCGCCGCGAACGCGGCCAGGCCCAGGACCGCCGCTCCCACGCACCACCACGTCGACCGCAGCGACGCCTGCCGCACCCCTTCCGCGGCGACCTCCCGCCCGAACGCCACCGGCCCGGCCGCCGCGGCCACACCCCCGCCTCCCGTGCTCGCGCCCCTCATGCCGCCGACTCCCTTCCGTGCGCGCCGAACTCGACGGTCTCGTCGGTCAGCTCCAGGTACGCCTCTTCCAGCGAGGCCTCGGCGACACGCAGTCCGTGCACCCGGGCGCCCGCCTCATGGGCGTGGTCGCCGACCGCCTCCGCGGTCAGTCCGAACACCCGCAGCCCTCCGTCGCCGTCGTCCTCCACCCGCACCGGCGGTCCCAGCCGCGCCAACCGGGCGCCCAGCGCCCCGGCCTGCGGGCTGCGCACCCGCACGTGCGTCCGCGACCACGCCGCGATCACCTCGCCCAGCGGCGCGTCGGCGATGAGCCGCCCGCGGCCCACGACCACCAGGTGGTCGGCGACCAGCTCCATCTCGCTCATCAGGTGGCTGGAGACGAACACCGTGCGCCCCTCGTCGGCCAGCCGCCGCGCCAGGCCGCGCATCCAGCGCACCCCGTCGAGGTCCAGCCCGTTGACCGGTTCGTCGAACAGCAGCGTGCCCGGATCGCCCAGCAGGGCGTCGGCGACACCGAGCCGCCGGCGCATGCCGAGCGAGTAGCCGCCCACCCGCCGTCCGGCCGCCTCCGTCAGTCCGACCTCGTCCAGGACCTCGTCCACGCGACCGCGCGCGACCCCGGTGACCAGGGCCTTGGCCACGAGGTGGGCCCGCCCCGTACGGCCGGGATGGGCGGCCCGCGAGCCGAGCAGGGCACCCGCCTCCCGGGCGGGCACCGCCAGCCGCGCGTACTCCCGGCCGTTGACCAGCGCCTCGCCCGAGGACGGGCGGGCCAGGCCGAGCAGCAGTCGCATCGTGGTGGACTTGCCCGCCCCGTTGGGGCCCAGGAAGCCCGTCACCCGCCCCGGCTCGACGGTGAAGGTCAGGTCGTCGACGGCGGTCCTCCCGCCGTAGCGCTTGGTCAGCGCGGTTACCGTCAGCACGGTCGCCCCTCTCGTGGAGTCGTCGTGCGCACCACGCTAGAAAGCCCGGCCACCAGGGGCATCGGAGCTTCGGAAGGGCCCTGCTACCCCCTTGTGCCTACTCCCCGGTCTCCCGGGAACGGGTCTTCGGACTGCTCGACGAGCTGGAGGTGGCCGCCGACCCCGCTGGGCACAGGGACCTGGTGTCCGACCTGGACCCCCAGGACGGGCTGACGGACCGCTTCGCGGCGTTCACGGCCCCGTGGTTCGAGCGTCGGTGACGCTCGGGCGGCTGATCCCGCCCGCGTGCGCTGCCGGGGATTCGGCACGAGAAGAGCCGCGCCTTTCCTCCCGCTGTGCGGTGACACGCCCCAAATGCCCTCGGTTTCGGCAGGTCAACGATCCGGGTACGTCCCCGATAGGCCGGCACGAGGGACCGGCGGCGTCGAACGGGGGACAGTATGCGGGCGTCGATCGGGGACTATGTCCACACCCACGGGGTCGCGAGCAGCGACGGCCAGCACAGCGGAAGGATCGTGGAGGTGAAGGGCGCCGACAACGGTCCGCCGTACGTGGTCCGCTTCCCGGACGGGGAGGAACGGCTCATCTACCCGGGGCCGCACACCGTGGTGGAGCCCCGCTTCCCGGCGGACTAGCGCGCACCGAACACCTGGCTCCGGGCGGGGGCCCGGAGGCCGCGGCGGCGGGGCGGTGGGGACAGGGGTCCCGACCGTCCGGCCGCGACGTGACCGGCGGCGTCACGGGCACGGGTCCGGGCGCCGCCTGTCGCCGTACACGTCGGGCACTCACGCCGACAGCCGCGCGATGAACCCCTCCAGGTTGTGCGTCGCCCGCGCGATCTTCTCCTCCACGGTCAGCGACTCCTCGAACCGGCCGCCGGGCTCGGGCTCCCTCAACCCGCGCACGTACAGCGAACACCCGAAGTCGGTGCACATGCGCAGGCCGATCGAGTTGCCGTCGCGCCCGGCCTTGCCCGCCTTCGGCGCGACCATCAGCATCACGCCCTGGCCGGGGTGGGTGGTCAGGCACACGGAGCACATGCTGCGGCGGAACCCGTCCCGCCCGTTCGCCAGCCGGAACGCCACCCCCACCAGCCCCTCCTCGCGTTCGACGACGAGGTATGCGCGCTCGTGCGCGGTGTGGTCGCGCCAGCCGAGGAAGTCCAGGTCCTCCCACGGGCTCTCGGCGAGGTCGCGCGGCAGCGCCAGGCGCTTGGCCTCCCCCTTGGAACAGTTCACGAAGGACGCACGGATCTCACGCTCGGTCACGGGTCTCATTCCGGCGACGCTAACAGCGCCTCAGGACCCCGGGCAAAGGATTAACGCCCCTGGCCAACGCGTCGGCCCGTGCGCCGCCGTCGGCTCCACCAGTGCGTGTACGCCACCTGTATCGGGCGTGTACGAGGGCTGTCGGCCCGCTCCCTAGCGTGGCACCGACCGCCGGACGACCCCGGCGGCCCCGCAGTCGGACCACGGCGCCACCGTGGTCCAGAAGGGAAGCCCCATGATCGACCGCATCGGATCGCTCGGTGACCGCCTCCTCGCCCGCGTGGCGCCCAGGGTCCGGGCCCGGGCCGCCGGCTCCTGGGCCTGCTGGACCGAGCGCACGAACCACGACGGGCGCGCCGTCTGCCGGCGCTGCTGCATCGACACCTCCGCCCCGGGTGCTCCCATCTGCGGCTACTGGTCCGTCAACAACTGCTGACGGGCTGCCACGCCGCACCGACCCGAGGAGACCCCGTGTTCCACCGCATCGCCACGATCAGCGACCGCCTCCTCGCCCTCGTCGCCCCCAGGACGAGTGCGGGCGCCACCGCCTGCTGGCGGGAGTCCATTGCCGCCGCCAACGTGTGCCGCACGTGCTGCAACGTCGGCGGCGCCGTCGGCGTCCAGTGCACCCGCTGGGTGGTCTGCTGACCGCGTCACCGCCCGCCCCCGACCCACAACCGGAAGGACCCCCCATGATCGACCGAATCGGAACCCTCGGCGACCGCCTCCTCGCCCGCGTCGTCCCCACGACCCGGGCCACCGCCTCCACATTCTTCTGCCGGTGGGAGGGCTGCGGCGGAAACGCCCGCCTCCAGAAGAAGTGCTGCTACGTCGCCGGCGTCGGCCAGGTGTCCTGCACCTCCTGCCGGTTGACCTGACCGCCCCGACTCCGAGGAGTCCCCATGATCGACCGAATCGGAGGCCTCGGCGACCGGCTGCTCGCGGCCATCGTCCCCCGGGCCCGCGCCGGTGCCGCCTCCTGCCGGTACGAGAGGTGCGGCAGCCCGTGCCACTCGCGCTACTGCTGCTACATCAGCGGCCTGCCCGAGTACGCCCGCTGCGGCAGCTGCCTCTACAGATGCTGATCCCCTCCGCCACCTGACCGGCGCCCCCTGCCCCGGGCCGTCCACGACCGCCACCGGGGCACGGATCGCCCGCGGGGTCCCGGCGGGCCCGCCGCCCGCCGGACACCGCGCCCGGTGTCGTCCCGCGCCGACACCCCCCTCGTTGGCCCCGGCCACCGCGGCCCCGCGCCGGCCCCGCGCCGGACCCGCCGCGCCCGTGTCCTAGAGCGTGAGGACGGCGGGGGATCTGCGGTCCGCCCTCCGGGGCTCCGGGACCCGGGGCACGGCCTCGGCCGCGTAGATCCGCAACAGCCCCGGCACCGTGTAGCGCAGCTCGCCCGTCGGCTCCAGCAGGCGGGCCTCCGCCAGGCGCCCCAGGGCCGCGATGGCGGTGTTGGCGTCCGTCTCCAGCTGGGACGCGGCACCGGCCGGACCGATCTCCCGCAGGTCGGAGCGCCCCAGGAGCCGGAACAGGGCGGCGGCCCGCCGGTCCCCCGCGTCGGCGCTGTCGCGCAGCGGGAGGTAGGCGGAGTCCAGGGCCGCCCGCAGGGAACGGTCTCCGCAGCTCAACACGTCCAGTCGGTGCCGGGGGTCGGCCAGCAGCCGCGCGAACGCCGGCAGCGGCCACTCACGCCGCGTGGCCATCCTGGTGCCCGCCAGCCACAGGGCCAGGGGCTGGCGGTCGCACAGCTCCGCGACCCGAAGGGCGTCCGACCGCTCCGCCGCCACCCGTTCGGGCCCGCAGAGCGCGGCCAGCAGTTCGACCGCCTCGTCGCTGGTCAGCGGGTCCAGGCCGACGTGGACGGCTCCGCCCAGGGTGACGCATCGGCGGCGGCTGGTGACCAGCGTCGCGGCCCCGGGCCAGGTCGCCACGAGCGGTCGGGCCTGTGCCTCGTCGGCCGCGTTGTCCAGCACGACCAGGACCCGCTCTCCGCCGCTCCGGGCCCGCCGCCACGTGTCGTACTGGCCGGTGCGCTCCGATCCGTCGGCGTCGGCGAGATCGATGTGCAGGCATCCGTCGGGGAAGCGGTCGGCCATCCGCGCGGCGGCCTCCAGCGCGAGCGCGGACTTGCCGCTGCCCACAGGGCCGTCGATCGCGGCGACGGGGGCGTGCCCGCCCGGTTCCAGGGCTCGTTCCAGCGCGTCGAGTGCCGCGTGCCGGCCCACGAACGGGGTCGGGGGCGCGGGGACGGCACGGCAGGCGGCGTGCTCCGGGACGCGGCCGGGCGCGTACTCGTCCAGGGACGGATCGCGGTGCAGGATCGCGGCGTGCAGCTGGACCAGCTCGGAGCCGGGTTCCACGCCCAGGTGCAGGGACAGGGCCCGCCGGGCGGCGTGGTAGGCGTCCAGGGCGGCGGAGGTCTCGCCGGTCCGGTAGAGGGCGAGCATGAGGTCGTGCCACACCCGTTCGCGGACCGGGTCCTCGGCCGCCAGGGCGCGCAGGTCGGCGACCAGTTCGACGTCGGCGCCCAGGGCGAGCCGGGCGTGCGCGAGGTCCTCGGCCGCGCTGCGCCGCTGCTCGTCGAGCGCGTCCAGGCGGGCGCCGAGTTCCGGTCCGCGCGGCACGTCCTCGGCCGCGGCCCCCCGCCACAGGTCCAGGGCGCGGACCAGGGCGGGCACCGCCGCGGCCGGATCGCCGTCGGCCAGGGCCCGTCGGCCGCGCCGGTGCAGTTCGGCGAAGGCGAGGGAGTCGAGTTCGTGGGGGCACACGCGCAGCATGTAGCCGGGGCTGCTCGCGACCAGGCGTGCCCGGTCGGCCGAGCAGACGGCGGGCGGCAGTCGGCGGCGCAGCAGGTTGGCGTAGGTGCGCAGGTTGGCGACGGCGGAGCGGGGCGGGTGCTCCTCCCACAGGGCCGCCATGAGGCGCGGCAGGGGCACCACCTGGTTGGGCTGGAGTGCCAGCGCGGTCAGGAGTGTGCGCAGCTTGGGCGGGCCGGGTGAGGAGTCGTCGGGGTCATCGAGCAGGCGGACGGGACCGAGCAGGCCGAGGAGGAGCCCCATGGCACCTTCCAGGGTAGGACGCGCTGGCGAGCCTCGGGTCATGTCGACAGTCGGCGCGATACTTCTTCTATGGGAGCGCTCCCGGAACGTTACATCGGGGCTTTTTCGACGTCAACGCCAGTTCCGTGACCTCGTCGTGACACTGCGCATCCCGCCCGCCGCCCACCTCCGCCGACGCCCGCCCCACTCGGCTCAGCCCGCCCCTCGACCGACACCTCCGACCCGGCCCGCGCGCCGGCCCCGGGTGCGCCCCCACGGGGCCGGGCCGGGCCCCGCGAAGGCCCGGTGCCCCATGGCGATGCGCTGGCGGGAACTCCTCACCGAGGTGGCGCGGCGCCACACCGCCGAGCCCACGGCCGTGAGCGCCTTCGCCTCCGCCGCCGACGGCCTGTGCGCGCGCGTCCTCCTGGGCGGGGAGACGCCGACCGTCGGAGACGTCGACGCCGTCCTGCGCCACATCCTGCGCTCAGGCGGATGAGCCGGCCCGCTCCCAGGGGGCGGGGAAGGGGAAGCGCGACTCCAGGAACGCGCGCACCATGCGGCCGACCTCCTCCTGGCGCTCGGGCGGGGTGTCGAAGTCGTTCAGGCACAGGAAGTCGTAGCGCGCCGCCTCGTCCGGCTCCGCGAGGGCGGTGAGCCGTTCGCCGGCGCCCTCGGCGCCGATGTCGACGTACCGCCCGCGGTACTCCCCCGGTACACCGCGCCCGGTGAGCAGCGCGTAGTGGTGGTAGAGCGTCGTGACCGGCGCCACGTCGGCGGGATCGCGAAAGCGCGACCGCGCCGTGCGCTCCAGCTCCTCCGGGTAGCGCTCCGCCAGCTCGCGGTGCACTGACCTGAGCTGCGCCGTCGGTACGTGCTTGGTCTTGTGCGCGATGTAGGCGCCGAACGACTCCTGGAGCAGGGCGCGTGCGTTCTTGCCCGCCCAGTTGGGCGCCGCCTCCTCCAGGATCGGCTCGCCCACGCCGATCTGGTGCGGCGAGAACGCCAGCCGGGCGATGCCGTTCGGGTGGAAGAAGTGCTCCGCGCCGACCGGCGCCGTGACGAACATGTCGTCGTTGAGGTAGAGGAAGTGCTCCGACAGTGCCTCGATGCGGTGCAGCTGCGACTCGATGGCACGGGAGCTGAAGACGGGGAGGGCGCCGGGGTCGGCGAAGACGTCGCGGTGGTCGACGAGGGTGACCCCCTCGGCCCGCGTGTCCAGCCAGCTCGGGGTCTGGCCGTCGGTGACGACGTAGACGTGCCGGACGAAGGGCGCGTACATGCGCAGTGAGCGCAGGGAGTACTTCAGTTCGTCGTGGTCGGTGTAGCGGGAGTCGTTGGCCGCGTGCGAGGCCAGACCGGACCGGCCCTCGCGGTACCGGGCGCGCTTGGCGGCGTGCTCGGGGTCGGCGCCGTCGACCCAGGTGTACACGGCGTCGATCGGGAAGCCCACCTCGTCGGAACGCTGGTGGGAGAAGGGCTCGTAGGTCGGGTGGTGGCGCTCCCGCACGGCCACGGTGGCGTGCTTGCGGCACTCGTCGGGCAGCACGTCGGCGACGCGGTTGGGCCGCGGCGCCACGAGGGCGCCGGCCAGCGCGTCGTCGGGAACGCGCACCCGCAGCCGCCGGCGCGCCTCCTCCGGATCGGATCCGGCGAGGACCGCCTCGCCGTCCCGCCAGAACTCGACGTCGCAGCCGTACTCGGGCCCCGCGAGGCAGCGGCCGTCGGGGGTCAGCAGGTGCTCGGCGAAGCGGATGACCAATCCGGACTTGATCCGCGCGTCCAGTGCGCCGTCCACGTAGGCCGAGCTGACCGCCACCACTCCGCCGGGGCCGGGTTTGACCGCGTACACGGCGCTGACGCGGTAGGCCTCGCGCATGGCGTCGAGCAGGCCCTTCCTGTCCCGGCGGTGGACGCCCACGACGTGCCGCAGCGGGGAGCGGCCGGGGACGAGGAAGTAGTCGATGCCCTCGCCCTCCAGGACGTCGGTGACCAGCCGCAGGTTGTGGGCGGAGGCGTCGGCGGCCGTGAAGTCGTCCACCGTGCGCCCGATCAGGTCCGCCGCCGACGAGCCGTCGGCGGTGAAGGCGCGCAGGGCGGGGTCGTCGGCCAGCAGGGCGGCGCGGCGCTCCGCGATCCTGGCCAGGCGCCGTTCCTCGGCCGCCTGGGCCGCGGCCTCCCTGCGGCGCTCCTCGGCGCGGGCGCGCGCGGACGGGGTCATGAGGCGTTCACCGACGCGGCTGAGGCGTGCCGCCAGAGACATGGACAGCCTTTCGCTGAAGCGGATCGGCGGGCACAGCCACCGGACCTGAACGGACGTGCCGGACACACAAAGGGCACACGAACAGGACAAATGGGACCCGTGACGGGATGACGCATACCGGCCAAGGTGATGCGATCATGACATTTCCGTCATCGGGTCGTATCGCACTGTCACCCGGGGCTCCTACGCCTCACCCAGGGTGGCGGCATGCGTGATGAGCGCGTGCGGGGGTGACAGGAGAGCCAGGATCCGGCCTCCCTTGAAGCTACCCCCTGCTCCGGCGGCAACGTCCCAGGCTGTGCGGCGGCTGACCACTGCCGCACCCGGTCGCCGGGGCAGCGGCCAGGGCGCTCACTCCGGCCGCGGAGGGCCGCTCGTGCCGCGTACGACCATGCTGGGCGTGAGGACCACGGGTTCGTGCACGGCGTCGGGGGCGCGACCCAGCCGGTCGACGACCAGGACGAGGGCACGGCGCGCCTGCTCGGCGGCGTCGCCCGCCGCCGCGCGCGGGACGACCCGCGTACGGGCGCTCACCGGGAGGGGTCCGCGACCGGATACCTCCTCAGGCGTGCGCGGGTCCGTGGGCCGTGTCCGTCGTGACCGCCACGGGAGCCGGTCTTCACTTCGCGCGCGGTCTTGTGGCCGGACCCGTCAGGCGACGAGCAGGACGAGGAGGGCGCTGGCCCCGAGCACGAACACGCACAGCGCGAAGGCCGTCCACACCTTGGCCCGCAGGCGCACGGTGTCGTCCGTGTCGAACTCGTCGAACGCACCGGTCAGACTGCGGCCGAGGTCTCCCCCGGCGGATCTCTCGCTCATGTCGCCCTCTCCGCGCCGCCGTCGGTCTCCGGCCCGATCATGCCATCCCCGCGCACTCCTCGCGAGGGAACGGGGCGACGCTCGTGGGCCCGACCCCCAGGACCCGCGACGATCACGCGGAGAACAGCGCACATCACCCAGAGTCTCCCAATGTCAAGGGAATCCCAACTCTTCCCCGTGAAATTGCGTGCTCCGGAGCACAGTGACCACCATCACTCACACCAAGGAGAAACATTCGGGAAACCCCGGGGCAACAGCGTCGTCGTCGCCGGTTTCCCTCCGGGAGCCGGGCACCGTCCAGCCCGTTCTCCCCGTCCCCCTCGAAGGAGGAGACCGACATGGCGACCTCGAAAGCCCGCGGCAGAGCGGGTCTGCCCGCCCTCACCACCGAACAGGCGGCCCGGCCCGAACCCGGCCGCGCCAAGATCATCGGCCTGGTCCTCGGCCCCGTCCTCGGACTGCTGCTCTTCGCGGTCCTGCCGGAGTCACTGGGAACCGGCGGGAGGATCACCGCCGGTGTCGCGGTGCTCATGGCCGTCTGGTGGGCGACCGAGGCCATCCCCATCCCGGTCACCGCGCTGCTGCCGATGGTGCTGTTCCCCGCGCTGCTGCCCGAGGTCGGCATCTCCGACGTGGCGCCCTCCTACGGCGCCGACGTCATCTTCCTGTTCATGGGCGGGTTCATGCTCGCCCTGGCCATGCAGAAGTGGAACCTGCACAAGCGCATGGCCCTGGGCATCGTCGCGGCCGTCGGGTCCAGCCCCGTCCGGCTGATCGGCGGGTTCATGCTCGCCACCGGGTTCATCACCATGTGGGTGAGCAACACCGCCTCCGCGATCATGATGCTGCCCGTGGGCGTCTCCGTCGTCGGACTGGTCACGCAGCTGCGCGGCGGCAAGAAGGACGCGAACTTCGCGACCGCGCTCATGCTGGGCATCGCCTACTCCGCGTCGATCGGTTCGGTCGCCACCCTCATCGGCACCCCGCCCAACGCGCTCATGGTCGGCTTCCTCGCGGAGAACTACGACATCACCGTCGGCTTCGGCCAGTGGATGATGGTCGGCGTCCCGCTCGCGGCGTCGTTCCTCCTCATCTCCTGGGTCGTCCTCACCCGCTTCGTCTTCCCGCCCGAGACGAAGAAGCTGGAGGGCGCCCAGGACCTCATTCGCGAGCAGATCAAGGACATGGGCCCGGTGAGCCGCGGCGAGAAGCTGGTCGCCACGGTGTTCGCCCTGGCCGCGTGCTCGTGGATCGTCGTCCCCCTGCTGAACCGGAACGAGGCGGTCGCCGAGGCCGTGCCCTTCCTGGGCAGCGTCTCGGACTCGGTCATCGCGATCACCGTCGCCATCGCGCTGTTCCTCATCCCGGTCGGCAAGGGCGAGCGCCTGCTCGACTGGGAGACGGCGGTCCGCCTCCCGTGGGGGATCCTGCTCCTGTTCGGCGGCGGCATCGCCCTGTCGAAGCAGTTCGGCGACACCGGGCTGAGCGAGTGGATCGGCGTGCAGGTCGGCGTCCTGGACGGCGTCCCCACGTGGGTCGTCGTGCTCGTCATCACGGCCATGGTCCTGCTGCTCACCGAACTCACCAGCAACACCGCGACCACGGCCACGTTCCTCCCGGTCGTCGCGGGCATCGCCCTCGGCATGGACCTGCCGGTGATGACGCTGGTCGTCCCCGCCGTGCTGGCCGCCTCGATGGCCTTCATGCTGCCGGTCGCGACGCCGCCGAACGCGGTGGTGTTCGGCTCCGGCGAGGTCAAGATCGGGCAGATGCTGCGCGGCGGGATCTGGCTCAACCTCATCGCGGTCTTCATGGTCATGTTCACCATGTACGCCTTCGCCGGATGGGCGTTCGGGATCGCCCTCTGACCCTCTGACCTCCGGCCTCCCCCGGAGAAGCCCCGGTCTCACTCCGCCGGGGTCACGGCGGCCTCGCGGTCCACTCCCCCGCGAGGCCGCCGATTCCCGTGCCGTGCCATGCTGGGGCCATGACCTTGGAGTACAAGCGGCCGCGGCTGGAGATCGAGTACTGCACGCAGTGCCGGTGGCTCCCCCGGGCCACCTGGATGGCGCAGGAACTGCTGACGACGTTCGAGAAGGAGCTGGGCGAGGTCGCGCTCGTCCCCGGCACCGGCGGAGTGTTCGAGGTCCGGCTCGACGGGGAGAGCGTGTGGTCGCGCACGAGCGACGCCGCGTTCACCGACGCCGCCGAACTCAAGCGCCTGGTGCGCGACCGCGTCGCCCCGGACCGGAAGCTCGGCCACTCCGAACGCTGACCCCCGCGCCCCGCACCGGCCGTGCCGCGGTCCGGTGACGTCTTCGGGGGACCCTCTCTTGAGCAGAGCGCCCCCACTCTCGGTGTGAGCCGGGGGCGCACCGTCCGGCCACGTGACGCACTCCGGGCCGCACAGGATGCCTCGTGCATGAAGGCAGGCCCGACCCGAGTTCCTGCCCAGGGATCCCCCTGGTCTCGACCTGGGGCGAGTTGCCTCCTTAGGCAAGCCTTGCTTTACTGGGCGCCGCCGTATCGACACGAGGAGGACCTCCATGCGCATCGCGATGTCCGGTCGCCAGACCGGAGGGCGCCGACGCGTGCGCACCGACGGAGGGGCCGAGCTCGCCACCAGCGAGTACTTCCGCCGCATGGGCAGATGCCTCACACCGCACTCCCGGCCCAGCGCGTGAGCGCCTCGGCGAACGGCAGCGGTTCCACCGACAGGAGCGAGCCCGACGAGTCGGGTCAGCCCGAGACGGCACGCGACTCCGAAGGGGCACGCGGATCCGCGGGAGCACCCGGGTCCCAGGAGTCCGGTGGATCCGCGAGGGCATCCGGGACCCAGGAGTCCCGCGGGGCCAGCGGGGTCGGCGGGACCGGCGGGACCGTTCTGCGCGGGGCCGTCGCGGGCCAGCGCGGACGGGTGGCCGCGGCCTCCGTGCTCGGCTCGGGGCACCAGGCGGGCGAGGCGCTCGTCCCCGTCATCATCGGCGTGGTGATCGACCTCGCCGTGGCCACCGGCTCCCCGCGCGCCCTGGCCATGTGGCTGGCGGTGCTCGGCGGCACGTTCGTCCTGCTGTCGTTCAGCTACCGGTTCGCGGCCCGCATCGCCGAGCGCGCCTCGGAACAGTCCGCCCACGAACTACGGCTCCGGCTGACGCGGCGGGTCCTGGACCCCCGGGGCGGCGCCGAGCGCGACCGGCTGCCCGGCGCCCTGACCAACATCGCCTCCGGGGACGCCGAACGGGTCGGGACGGCCGTGGGCCTCCTGGCCCTCGGGATCGCCTCGATCGCCGGATTGGCGGTCAGCGCCGCCGCGCTGCTCCGGATCTCGGTACCGCTGGGGCTGCTGGTGCTCCTGGGCACTCCCCCACTGCTCTACCTCGCCCACCTGGTGAGTCGGCCGCTGGCCCGGCGCAGCGAGGGCGAGCAGGACCGGGCGGCCCAGGCCTCCGGCACCGCCGCCGACCTCGTCGCGGGCCTGCGCGTACTCAAGGGCCTGGGCGCGGAGAACGCCGCGTCCGAGCGCTACCGCGCCACCAGCCGCGCCTCCCTCCTCTCCGCGCTGCGCGCCTCCCGTGCCCAGGCCGGGCACGACGGCGCCGTGCTCGCCCTGACCGGCGGGTTCATCGCGGCCGTGGCCCTGGCCGGGGCGGTGCTGGCCATGCGCGGCGAGGTCAGCATCGGCGGTCTGGTCGCCGCCGTCGGCCTGGCGCAGTTCCTGCACGGCCCGTTCCGCTTGCTCGCCTTCGTCAACGGCGTGTTCGCCCAGGCGCGGGCCTCCTCCCAGCGCATCGCCGACGTTCTGGAATCCCCCTGGGCGGTCCCCGACGGCAGCGCGGCACTGCCGCCCGAGCCCGCCGGGGAGCTGCGCCTGGACGGGGTCCGGTCCCGGTCTTTGCGCGGCGTCGACGCCCGCATCGGCTCCGGCCGCCTGGTCGGCGTGGTGGCCCCGGACCCGGCGGCCGCCGCCGACCTTCTCGCCTGCCTGGCGCGCGACACCGACCCCGAGGAGGGCTCGATCGAGGTGGACGGCGTGGACGTGGCCAAGCTCGCCCTGGACGACCTGCGTCGGGCGGTGCTCGTGGCCGAGCACGACGCCGCCCTGTTCGAGGCGTCCCTGTCCGACAACGTGGCCGCCGCCGCCCGGGGGCCGATCGACCGCGCCCTGGAGGCGGCGACCGCCGACGAGGTCGCCGAGGCGCTGCCTGACGGGCGGGAGACCCGGCTCGCCGAGCGCGGGCGCTCGCTCTCCGGCGGCCAGCGCCAGCGGGTGGCGCTCGCCCGGGCACTGGCGGCCGACCCGCCCGTGCTCGTCCTGCACGACCCCACCACCGCCGTCGACACCGTGACCGAGGCCCGGGTGGCCGAGCGCCTGGCCCGCCTGCGGCGGGGTCGCACGACGGTGCTGGTCACCACGAGCCCCGCCCTGCTGGACACCGCCGACACCGTCCTGTTCCTGGACGGGGGAACCGTGGCCGCCGAGGGCAGGCACGCGGACCTGGCCCGCACGTACGAGACCTACCGCGAAGCGGTGTTCGCATGACCCTGCTGCCCACCGCCGAGTCCCGCCGCGTCCGGCGGGCCGTCGCCGATCTCGTCATGGCCCACAAGGGCACCGCCGCCTGGGCGCTGGTGACCCTGGTGGGCGCGACCGCCGTCGGGCTGGGCACCGCGCCGGTGCTCGGCCACATCGTCGACCTCGTCGCGGACGGCCGTGAACCCTCCTCCCTCGCCGTCCCGGTCGCGCTACTGCTGGCCATCGCCGCCCTGAGCGGTCTGGGCCACGCCCTGGGCGTGGCCGGTGTGGCCCGACTCGGTGAAAGCGTGGTGGCCGACCTGCGCGAGCGGTTCGTCGCGCGTGCCCTGCGGCTGCCGTTGGAGCGGGTGGAGCTGGCGGGGTCGGGCGACCTGACCTCGCGGGTGACGGGCGACGTCACGGTCGTGACCCGCGCGGTGCGCGACGCCTTCCCGCGGCTCGCCCAGGCGCTGTTCACCATCGTGCTCACCCTGGGCGCGCTGGCGCTGCTGGACTGGCGGTTCCTGGCGGCCGTGCTGCTGGCCGTGCCCGTGCAGACGTACTCGCTGCGCCGGTACCTGAAGCTGGCGGCCCCGGTCTACGACGAGCACCGCCGGGCGGTCGGCGTGCGCCAGCACCGGCTGCTCGACACCATCAGCGGCGCCCGGACCGTCCGCGCGTTCGGCCTGGCCGACGAGCACACGCGACGGGTGGGCGACGCCTCGCAGCGGGCCGCCGACCTGGCCGTGGCCGGATTGCGGCTCGCCACCCGCCTGTTCTCACTGCTCAACCTGGCCGAGTTCATCGGCCTGGCGGGGGTGCTGATCACGGGGTACTGGCTCGTGGGCCAGGACATGGCGACCATCGGCACGGCCACGGCTGCGGCGCTGTACTTCCACAACCTCTTCAACCCGATCAACACGGCCATCGGACTCGCCGACGAGGCACAGAAGGCGCGGGCCGCGCTGGCCCGGATGATCGGCGTGTGCGACCTGCCCGCCGAGGAGGAGTCCGACGACCACCCCGCGCCGGACGGTTCGCTGTCCCTGACCGGTGTGGGACACGCCTACCGCCCGGGCCTGCCGGTGCTGTCCGACGTCGACCTTGAGGTCGCCCCGGGTGAACGCGTCGCGCTGGTGGGCGCGAGCGGTGCGGGCAAGTCCACCCTGGCCAAGCTCGTCGCGGGGATCCACCCGGCCGCCGAGGGCTCGCTGCGCGTGGGCGGGCTCGACCTCGCCGTCACGGGCCCCATCGCGGCGCGCCACGCGGTGACCCTGATCAGCCAGGAGGTGCACGTCTTCGCGGGGCCGCTGGCCGACGACCTGCGGCTGGCCCGCCCGGACGCCACCGACGAGGAGTTGGGCGCCGCCCTGGAGACCGTGGGCGCGCTCGACTGGGTGAGGGCCCTGCCGGAGGGCACGGCCACGGTGGTGGGCACCGGCGGGCACAAGCTCACCGCGGCCCAGGCCCAGCAGGTCGCCCTGGCCCGCCTGGTCCTGGCCGACCGTCCGATCGCGGTGCTGGACGAGGCGACCGCCGACGCGGGCAGCGCCGGCGCCCGCCGGCTGGAGGTGGCGGCCACCCGCGCCCTGGAGGGCCGCACGGGACTGGTCGTCGCCCACCGCCTCACCCAGGTGGCGGAGGCCGACCGGGTGGTGGTGCTGGAGGGAGGCCGCGTGGTCGAGTCGGGCCCGCACGAGGAGCTGGTGCGGGCGGAGGGCCCGTACGCGGAGCTGTGGAAGGCCTGGTCGGCACGCCGCTGAACCAGGCCGCACCCCATCCCGCGTGTGCGGGGAGCAGCGTCCTCGATCGTCTCCGTGGCCTGCAAGAGCGTGGAGAGTCCATCCCCGCGTGCGCGTGGAGCATGCCGACACCCTGGCCGAAGATCCGGCGCAGCAGGGTCCATCCCCGCGTGCGCGTGGAGCATGGGTGCAGCGCCCCACCCCGGTCAACGCCCCGGGGATCATCCCCGTGCGCGTGGAGCACCTACTGACCTGCGGTCCTGTTGCGGGCGAAGGTCCCGTGCCCGTGCGTGAACGCAGGGCCCCGGCCCGATGCGTGCGCACCGGCCGGGGCCGTCGTCGTGGGACCTATTCGACCTCGGCGGTGATGGACTCCTCCAGGCCGAACAGCTCCTCCATGGTCACGCTGCTGACCTCTACCTCGCCGACGACCGCGATCTGGCCGCTCGCCCGCTGGCCGGGCTGGACCGTCACCGCGTCGATCGGGTCGATGTCCGCGAACAGGCTGTCGCTCCAGTCCGAGACGACCGTCCCGTCGGCCAGCTCGACCGTGAAGTAGACGGGGTTGACCTCGATGCTCTCCTCGGAGTCGTTGACGATCTCGATGTCGATGGCGGTGTACACCGTGTCGTCGATGGTGTCGCCGACGGTCCCCGCGTCGGAGGCGGTCATGGTGACACCGGATGACTCCTCGGCCGGTTCGTCCTCGACGGGCTCTTCGGCGGGCTCCTCCTCCGCCTCGCTGCTGGAGGAGGTGGACGGGGTGGCGGTGTCAGTGGAGTCGCCCGACAGGGCGGCCATGCACCCACCGATGATCGCGAGGAAGACGAGGACGCCGAGGCATCCGCCGCACCCCAGTCCGATCTTCGCGCCGGTGGACATGCCTTGCTTCGGAGGCTGGGGAGGGACGCCGTAGGGCGGCTGCGGAGGACCTCCGGGGTACCCGGGGTTCTGGGGGTAGGACACGGTGATGCTCCGGTCTGTGCTTGGGCGGAGCGGGAGCCGCGGGCGATGCCGTGCCGTGAACGGGGGCGCGGCCGGTGGGGAGACCGTAACCGCTCGGGGGCGGGCGCCGCTGGCGATTGCGGAAATGAGCGCCAATGAGCGACATCGGGCAGCGAGCGACGCAGAACGCACGACCCGTCGGTGGTCCCGGCCGCCCCACCGGCCTGGTCACGGTCTCAGGCACGAAGCGATCCCGGGACCATCCCCGCGTGCGCGGGGAAATCATGAGAGGGGATGGTCCTGTTTACCGCGGTAAACAGAACCAGTCCCGCGTGCGCGGGGAGCACGTCCGCACCCGGTTCTCGCGGCAGTCCCACGCCGGACCATCCCCGCGTGTGCGGGGAGCACCATCGAACTGCGCTCGGCTAGCCGATGCGCCCGCTCTTCCGGTGCGGTTCCTCCTCGGGACTCGGGCCCAACAGGTCCCACCGGTTGCCCGCGATGTCCAGGAAGACGGCGATCCGGCCGTAGGGCTCCTCACGCGGCTCGGTGACGAACCGGACGCCCGCCGCCGCCATCCGGGCGTACGACCGCTCGAAGTCGTCCACCCGCAGGAAGAACCCCACCCGCCCCGCCACCTGGTCGCCCACCACGGCCGACTGCCGTTCCCCGTCGGCGCGCGCCAGCAGGAGGCCCGTGCCACCGCCCGGCGGCCGGACCACGACCCACCGCTTCGCGCGGCCGTCGTTGGTCAGCGACGGGACGTCCTCCACCAACGCGAAGCCGAGCGCGTCCACGAAGAACGCGATCGCGGGGTCGTACTCGTCCACCACGATCGTCACCAGGTCCATGTGCATCCCGACACCGTAGCCCGGCGCCGCCCCGGCCGCCCCCGCGCGAGGCAGTCGACCCCCCTCGATGACAGGCGGAACGACCCGCACTCGGCGCGACGAAGCCGGATCCCCGACGGCCGGGCCCGCGGGGATTCGGCCGTCCCCTTCCTCACGGGGACGCGGCGGCCTCGCGTTCGGCGAGGACCTGGGCGGCCCGGCCCAGCATGCGCCCGTTGATCCGGATGGACAGGGCACGGGGCAGCAGGCGGGACATCACCCGCATGCGACGGTCGGGGACGTGAGTCGCCCGGCCCCGCAGGAACGCGGCCAGCGCGTCCCGCACGGCCGCGCGCGCCGGGTAGGGCCGGATCGGCAGCGAGGCGCGGTCGAGTCCGTAGGCGTCCATGACCGGCGTGTCCACGTTCCCCGGGAGCAGCACCATGACGTCGACCCCGGAGGAGGCGAGCTCGTGGTGCAGGCCCTCGCCGAGGTTGAGCGCGTAGGACTTGGAGGCGCTCTCGTGGGCCATGTTGGGCAGCCCGTGCTTCGCGCCCAGGGCCGACACGAGCACCATGCCGCCGCGCCCGCGCGCGGCGAACCGCCGACCGAAGGCGTGCGCCAGGTCCAGGTGGGCGGTGGTGTTGACGGTGTGCCGTCGGTGCAGGTCGGCGACCTCCTGGTCGAGGAAGCGGCCGGGCCTTCCGGCACCGGCGTTCGAGATCAGCAGTCCGACGTCGAGGTCGGCGGTCGCGTCGATGATCGTCGCGGCGGCGCCCTCGCGGCTGAGGTCGACGGTGGCGATCCGGCACTCGATGCCGTGTTCTCGCGTGAGTTCGGCGCCGAGCGCTTCGAGGCGGTCGGTGGATCGGGCGGCGAGGACCAGGTGGAGTCCGGCCTCCGCGAGGTGTTCGGCGAAGGCGCGGCCGATGCCGGACGACGCTCCGGTCACGACCGCCCACGGGCCATAGGATAAGATTTGAACCATGGTTTGGACTGTAATCTAAGTTCGAGTCCAGGACAAGCGGATAGGCTGTCCGACGTGAAGAGACCACCTGACGACCTCGCACAGCGCCTGCTCGACGTCAGCGAGTCGGTACTGGGTGCCACGCCCCCGCCCCGCCTGGAGGACATCGCCAAGCAGGTCGGGGCGTCGCGGGCCGCGCTGTACTACTACTTCGCCGGTCGCGACGACCTGCTCGCCTTCCTGCTGACCACGCACGCCCAGGACGGGGCCCGGGCGGTACACCAGGCCATCGACCCGGACGGATCGCCCGAGCGGCGGTTGCGGGAGATGGTGGGCGCGCTCGCCGACTACCTGGCGCACCGTCCGGGAGTCTGCGTGGGGCTGCTGGGCGCGCTGGGAGCGGCGGGCAAGATGAACGAGGTCCTGAAGGCCAACGACGAGTGGATCGCCGGTCCGCTGAGGGACCTCCTCACCGAGTGCCACGCCGACGGCGCGGTCGGGGTCGAGGACGTCGGCGACGCCGCGAACACCATGCTCGGCGGGCTGCTGCACGGCGTTCTGGGCCGGGCGATGGCCGAAGCGGACCCGACCGACCCGCGGTTCCTGGAACGGCTCCGCGACCAGGTGCTCCGCGGAGTCCTCGTCTAGCCTCGATCCCCGGAGCCCGTGCGCCGGGACCCAGGCGACGGTCCCGGCACACGCGGCCGATGAGTTCGGTCCGGTGTCCTGGTCAGTCCAGGCGACAACCGACCACGGAGGCCACGCCATGAAGCTCACCACCACCACATGGATCACCGTCGACGGCGTCATGCAGGGGCTCGGCGGAGCGGACGAGGACCGCAGGGGCGGGTTCGAGCGCGGCGGATGGGCCATGCCGTACTTCGACGACGAGGCCGCGGCGTTCCTCAACGGCGTCTACCAGCGCGCCGACGCGTTCCTGTTCGGCCGGCGGACCTACGAGATCTTCGCGGGCTACTGGGGAGTGATGCCGAACCCCGACGACAATCCCATCGCCTCGGCCCTGAACACGCGGCCCAAGTACGTCGCGTCCACCACCCTCACCGAACCGGGGTGGGCGGACACGACCGTCCTCTCCGGTAACGTCGCGGCCGCCATCGGCGAACTGAAGGACACGCGGCCGGGTGAGCTGCAGGTGCACGGCAGCGGGGGCCTGGTCCGCTGGCTGTTCGGGAACGGGCTCGTCGACGAGGCCGTCCTGTTCGTCTGCCCGGTGGTCCTCGGCCAGGGCACCCGGCTGTTCCCGGACAGCGGCCCGGACACGGCACTCGGCCTGGTCGACTCGCGGACCACCCCGAGGGGAGTGACGATCCAGGTCTACCGGCCCGACGGCCGCCCGCGGTACGCGACGGCCGAGCCGACCCCGAACACGTGACGGGCACCGTGGACACCGTCGCCGAGCGCCACCGCCTCGGCCACGAGGGGCCGCGGCCGTGCGCCCCTCCGCCGCCAGGGCGCACCGCACGGCTACCGCGCCGGCCCGCGCGCTACCGGAACGACCATCCCGACCAGTGCACGACGGTCACCAGGATGATCGCCCCGTCCGGCGGCGCCTCGACGTACTGGACGTAGCGGGCGATGAGGCGCGCCCGCGCGTCGGACCAGGCCGGGCCCTCGTGCTCGACGCGCGCGAACCCGTCCGCGCGCGCCCACCACAGGCGCTCCCAGTCGTCGCTGTACTCGTCGGTGAGCAGGGACACCCGCGGGTTCTCGGCGATGTTGCGGAGCCGGCGCAGGGCACGGGAGCGCTTCGGCTTGTCGTCGACGGCGATGGCGACCGTGTCCGCGTGGGCGGCGAAGGTCACCGGCACCAGGTGCGGGCGCCCGACGGCGTCGACCGTGGCGAGCCTGGCGGCGCGGCTCGCCGCGAACGCCTCGCGGGCCCGTTCGACGTTCCACCTCATGTCCGCCCTCCTCAGCTCCCGGTCTGCCCGGCGTCGACCCGCTGCCCGCGGGTCGTCTCGACGACGACGGGGATGCCCGCGGGGATCCGCGTGTCGAGCCGCGCGACCAGGTCGTCGGTGGGCGGGAGGTCCTCGCGGGTGCGCACGTCGACGTGCAAGGTCCTGGCATGCATGGTCACACCGGTCACGGTGGCGGTCGGTTCGTCGGCCAGCCACTCCTGGGCCGCGGACTCCCCCCGGCCCGTCCAGACGTGGATGAGCACGTTGAGCGTGGTGTTGGCGACCAGGAGCAGCAGCACCGCCGTGAACAGCAGGGCCAGGCCCGTGTACGCGCGGCGCGAGGAGTGCCCGGTGTCGCGGTTCTCCGGGGTGCTGTACCCGGAGGCCGCGAAGACCACCATCCCCGCGAAGACCAGGGCCAGGAGGTTGGACAGGAACAGCACCAGGGCTCCCAGGGCGAGCCAGAACGCGCCGTGTCCCAGGCACACCCCCACGACCACGAGGGGCGGTACGAGGGAGATCGCGATCGCCACGCCGGGGAGGACGGCCGCGACGTCCTTGCGCGAGAGCGCCACCGCGCCGGCCAGTCCGGTCGCCATCGCGGAGACCAGGTCGATCAGGCCCGGCGAGGTGCGCCCGGAGATCTGGCTGTTGCCGAGCAGCTCCGCGCCTCCGGGCATCACCCATGAGAACACCAGCCCCACGGTGATCACGAGAAGACAACCGAAGACGACCACCCGGACCGATCCGGTCCGCCGCTTCTGGACCACCCCCAGCGCGATGCCCATGATCGGCGTGGACAGCGGAGCGATGATCATGGCGCCGATCACGGTGGCCGTGGAGTCGGTGAGCACGCCTCCGGCGGCGATGACCGCCGACAGCGTCAGCATCGTCCAGAAGGCCGACCGCTTGGACCGGCTGTCCCCGGCCGACAGGTCCACGCCGTCCGCCAGTTCGTCCAGCGATCGGCGCTGGTTGACGGGGAGGACGTGACCGAGGATTCCGCTTCGCATGGGCCGAGTATCGCCCGCGGGGCGGTCCGGCGGACGGGCGACACGACGGGCCGTCACGTCCTCGTCACAGGGCGCCCGCCGAGCCGCCGAAGGGCTCGGGCCACCCCCTGCCCCAGCGGCGGCGTTCTGTTCGCGTGGGGGCGCACGCGTGGTCAGCGCACGCCTCCGGGCTTGCGCATCGGGCGCGGACGCGGCGCGGAACGGGGCTGCGTCCGCTGGCCGCGGCTCCGGTGGCGCGTCGGCGGCGGGACGGGCGAAACGGCCCGGGGTCGAACCGCCCGCGGCCCGGAAGCGGCACTCCCCAGGCCGAGGTCGATGTCGAGTCCGAAGGTGAGGGAACGGGCATCGGTGGCTCGCATGTGCGGCTCCATAACACTAGGGACATAGTACTTTGTCTGACGTGGTCAGAACGTAGTACTACACTCATAGTGGTGTCAACCCGAGGAGCCCGGAATGCGGAAGAACCCCGAGCGACGCGCGTCCCTACTGGACGCCGCCATCGAAGTCCTCGCCCGTGAGGGCATGCGCGGCCTGACCTTCCGGGCCGTGGACGCCGAGGCCGGCGTCCCGGGCGGGACGGCGTCCAACTACTTCGCCAACCGCGACGCCCTGCTCACCCAGATCGGCCACCGCTTCTACGAGCGCCTGGAACCCGACGCCGCCCTCGTCGCCCATGTGCGGGAGGGGCCGCACGACCGTGCCAAGGTCACCGCGCTCATGCACGAGCTGGTCGAGCGGGTCAGCTCCTTCCGCTCCGGCTACCTGGCGCTGATCGAGCTGCGTCTGGAGGCGACCCGCCGTCCCGAACTGCGCCGCCTGCTCACCGAGCGCATCCGCGCCGACGTCGACGCCAACATCGACTTCCACCTGGCGTCCGGGCTCCCCGGGGACAGGACGACCGTCGTCCAGCTCCTGCTGTCCCTCAACTGGCTGATCCTGGAGCGGCTCACCCTGCCCGACGTCTTCCCCGAGGAGCAGGTCCACGACCTCGTGACCGACCTCGTCGAGCGCGCCCTCCCCTGACCGACGCCCGTCCGTGCCGGTCCGGGACCTCCGCGGGCGTGCGCGGGCACACGCGGCCCGCGCACCGCGCACGGTCTGTCGTTCCTTGACCGGCCCCGGAACATGTCACCCTGGCCAACGCCGCGGGGACGTGGCACGATCACGCACGTGACCACCTCCGCCACGCAGCACCTGAGCGACCTGGCCCGATTGCGTCGTGTCCGCGACCGGATCGACCGGGAGTACGCCCTGCCGTTGGACGTGGAGGCGCTCGCCCGGGGCGTGAACATGTCGGCCGGGCACCTGAGCCGGCGGTTCCGGCAGGCCTACGGGGAGTCGCCGTACTCGTACCTGATGACGCGGCGGATCGAGCGGGCGATGGCGCTGCTGCGGCGGGGCGGACTCAGCGTGACCGAGGTGTGCTTCGAGGTCGGCTGCTCGTCGCTGGGCACGTTCAGCACCCGCTTCACCGAGCTGGTGGGGATGCCGCCCAGCGTCTACCGGAACGAGGCCGAGAAGTCCACCGAGGGCATGCCCTCGTGCGTGGCCAAGCAGGTCACCAGACCGGTCAGGAATCGAGAAGCGCAGGCCCGGGGCCCCGGTCTAGATTGACGCACATGGACATCACCGTTCACCAGAGCTTCCTTCCGCACCCGGATCCCGGCGCCTCGCCGGTCTTCCGCCGCGACGCGCTCGGCCTCGGCGCCGCCGTCGCGCGACCGCGGACGGGCGGCGCCGAGGCCGTCCAGGGACCGGTCGACCGGCCGTACGGACTCCGCGGCTCCGCCTTCCGCGAGTCCGCGGGCGACATGCTCCGGATCCAGCGACCGCGCTGAGCCGGGCCACGGGCGCGGCGGCGGCGCCGACCAGCGGCACGCCCGCCCCCGCCCTGCGCCAGGGGCTCCCATCCAGGTGACCGACCCACCCTCACAGACGGAGACACGATGAGCACGCCCACGGAGACAGACGCGCCGGTGCCCGCACGGCACGAGGCCGACAGCCACGACCTCATCCGCGTGTACGGCGCGCGTGTGAACAACCTCAAGGACATCAGCGTCGAGATCCCGAAGCGGCGGCTGACGGTCTTCACCGGCGTCTCCGGCTCGGGCAAGAGCTCGCTGGTGTTCGGCACCATCGCCGCCGAGTCGCAACGGCTGATCAACGAGACCTACAGCACCTTCGTGCAGGGCTTCATGCCGACGATGGCGCGCCCCGAGGTCGACGTCCTCGACGGTCTGACGACGGCGATCCTCGTCGACCAGGAGCGGATGGGGGCCGACCCCCGCTCCACGGTCGGCACCGCCACCGACGCCAACGCGATGCTGCGCATCCTCTTCAGCCGGGCCGGACAGCCGCACATCGGTTCACCGCAGGCGTTCTCGTTCAACGTCGCCTCCATCAGCGGAGCGGGCGCGGTGACGGTGGAGCGCGGCGGAACGACCACGAAGGAGCGGCGCAGCTTCAGCGTCACCGGCGGCATGTGCCCGCGCTGCGAGGGGCGGGGCACGGTCAACGACATCGACCTCACCCAGCTCTACGACGACTCCAAGTCGCTGTCCGAGGGCGCGTTCACCATCCCGGGCTGGAAGTCGGACAGCCTGTGGACGGTGAAGGTCTACGCCCAGTCGGGATTCGTGGACCCGGACAAGCCGATCCGCGAGTACACGAAGAAGGAGATGCGGGACTTCCTCTACCACGACCCGGTCAAGGTCAAGGTCGAGGGCGTCAACCTCACCTACGAGGGACTGATCCCCAAGATCCGCAAGTCCTTCCTCTCCAAGGACCGCGAGGGGATGCAGCCGCACATCCGGGCGTTCGTGGACCGGGCGGTCACCTTCACCACCTGCCCCGACTGCGACGGCACCCGGCTCAGCGAGTCCGCGCGCTCCTCGAAGATCGAGGGCGTCAACATCGCCGACGCCTGCGCGATGCAGATCAGCGACCTGGCCGCGTGGGTCCGCGGCCTCGACGTGCCGGGGGTGGCCCCGCTGCTCGCCAAGCTCGGCCACACGCTCGACTCCTTCGTCGAGATCGGGCTGGGCTACCTCTCGCTCGACCGCCCCGCGGGCACGCTCTCCGGCGGTGAGGCGCAGCGCGTCAAGATGATCCGCCACCTCGGGTCGTCGCTGACCGACGTGACCTACGTCTTCGACGAGCCCACCATCGGCCTGCACCCCCACGACATCCAGCGGATGAACAACCTGCTGCTGCGGCTGCGGGACAAGGGCAACACGGTGCTCGTCGTCGAGCACAAGCCGGAGACGATCGCGATCGCCGACCACGTCGTCGACCTCGGCCCGCGCGCCGGGAGCGAGGGCGGCACCGTGTGCTTCGAGGGCACCGTCGAGGGGCTGCGGGCCAGCGACACCCTCACCGGGCACCACCTCGACGACCGTGCCGCGCTCAAGGACGAGGTCCGCGCGCGGACCGGCGCCCTGGAGATCCGCGGCGCGAACGCGCACAACCTGCGCGACGTCGACGTCGACATCCCGCTCGGCGTCCTGACCGTCATCACCGGCGTCGCCGGCTCCGGCAAGAGCTCGCTCGTCCACGGGTCGATCCCCGCGGGCGAGGACGTGGTGGCGATCGACCAGACCGCGATCCGCGGCTCGCGGCGCAGCAACCCCGCCACCTACACCAAGCTGCTCGACCCGATCCGCAAGGCGTTCGCCAAGGCCAACGGGGTCAAGCCGGCGCTGTTCAGCGCCAACTCCGAGGGCGCCTGCCCGAACTGCAACGGCGCCGGGGTCATCTACACGGACCTGGGGATCATGGCCGGCACCGCCACGACCTGCGAGGAGTGCGAGGGCAAGCGGTTCCAGGCCTCCGTGCTGGAGCACCGCCTGGGCGGCCGGGACATCAGCGAGGTGCTCGCGATGTCGGTGGCCGAGGCCGAGGAGTTCTTCGGCTCGGGCGAGGCGCGCACACCGGCCGCGCACACGATCCTGACCCGCCTCGACGACGTCGGCCTGGGCTACCTGCGCCTCGGCCAGCCCCTGACGACGCTCTCCGGCGGCGAGCGCCAGCGGCTCAAGCTGGCCACCCACATGGCGGAGAAGGGCGGGGTCTACGTCCTGGACGAGCCGACCACCGGGCTGCACCTGGCCGACGTCGACCACCTGCTCGCCCTGCTGGACCGGCTCGTGGACTCCGGCAAGTCGGTGATCGTCATCGAGCACCACCAGGCGGTCATGGCGCACGCCGACTGGATCATCGACCTCGGTCCGGGCGCGGGCCACGACGGCGGCCGGGTCGTGTTCGAGGGCACGCCGGCCGACCTGGTCGCCTCCCGTGCGACCCTCACCGGGGAACACCTCGCGGAGTACGTGGGCGCCTGAACAGCACCCCGCACGCGCCGAGGGCCACGGGGGCGATGACCGGCACGGCCACGAACAGTGCCGCGGTGGCCCGTCCCTGCCGGGCGAGCGCGCACTGGTCCCTCGTCCAGGAGTTGAGCCGTTCGTTCTGGAAGAGCGGATCGCTCGGGTGGAACACCCACGGAAGAACGGGGTGGCAGGGACTGGGTTCGTGCGAGCCCAGGGGGTGGCTGGACGGCGTCAGGAGCAGCAGGAGCAGGCCGATCGAGCAGACGGCCGCGATCACCAGACCCGCGACCAGCCGCCGCCTGGGCCGCCGACCCGCGTGGGAAGGTGCCTCTGCTCCGGGTACTCGCATGTGCGGCCTCAGCTTTCGTAGAGATGGGCGATCCGCCTGTCCTGCCACGGATTCCTCGTCGACTACAGAGTCCGATCCCCGATGGGTCGTTCGGGTTCGGACGGCAGCCTCAGCACCGGCACCACGCGTACGGCCCCCGGCGCGAACCTCCGTTCCTTCGCCCCGGGCCTCGATGCCAGGTGGCGCACGAGACGGCCCCCGGGACGCACCGGTTTCGGTTCGGAGTCCACCCCGGCGACCAGGGTCCATAACCAGGGGGAGTGTCTCGGTCACTTTTCGCATTCGATGACGCTGGGTATTCAGCCGGTGTCCCGTTCCCTCCCAGGACAGGCGGCTCCCATGACCCATGGCCACGGCATTCCTCCCACCACCACCATCACGCCGACCGACAAGCGCTACCCCGCACTCAGCCGGGGGTTCAACCAGCGCTGGATCGCCCGGCCCGACCACGTCCGACTGACCGGCTCGCCCGAAGGCGTGGCCCGCGCCCTGTCCGAGGCCGTCAACCAGGAAGGCGGGCACCCCGACCGCACCCGGATCACCGTGCGGTCGGGCGGCCACTGCTACGAGGACTTCGTCTGCGGCGACGACGTCCGGGTGATCATCGACGTCAGCCCCATGTGCGGGATCTACTACGACCCCGCGCTGGAGGCGTACTGTGTCGAATCCGGAGCCACCAACTGGCACACGTACAGCCACCTGTACCCGCTCAGCGGCCGGGCCCTGCCCGGCGGCTCGTGCTACTCGGTGGGGAGCGGCGGCCACATCACCGGCGGCGGATTCGGCCTGCTCTCCCGGCAGCAGGGGCTCACCGTCGACTACCTGTACGCGGTGGAGGTCGCCGTGGTGCGCCCCGACCGCTCGGTCGAACTCGTCCTGGCCACCCGCGACGACCCCGACCCCGACCGCCGCGACCTGCTGTGGGCGCACACCGGAGGCGGTGGCGGGAACTTCGGGGCGGTCACCCGCTTCTGGTTCCGAGATCTGCCCGAACCCCCGTCGAAGGTGCTCCTGACCGCGCGCTCCTGGCAGTGGTCGGACTTCACCCAGAAGGAGTTCGCGAAGCTGGTCACGGCCTACGGCGAGTACTTCCGCGACCACCAGGACCCGGAGGAGGCGTCGGGGAAGCTGTTCGCGATGCTCAAACTCAACCACATGAGCAACGGGGAGATCGGCTTCCTCGCCCAGGTCGACGACGACGATCCCGACGGCGCCCGAGCCCTGGAGCACTTCCTCGACTCCGTCGACGGCCGCATCCGGCCCGAGTCCACCCAGATGGCGGCGCCCATGGGCGAGCACCCGCCCGTGCAGGGGATGCGCGTGCCCCGGAGGCTGCCCTGGCTGACGGCCACCCAGGCGCTCAACGCCTCCGGTGAGAACCGCTGCGGCAAGTACAAGTCCGCCTATCTTCGCCGCCCCTTCAGCCCGGCGCAGATCGAGGCCATGTGGGACTACCTGGGCAAGAAGCGCTACGGCGACTACGTGAACAAGGAGGCGCTCATCCAGGTCGACTCCTACGGGGGCGCCGTCAACCGGCCGCCCCGGCCGACCGCCGTGCCCCAGCGCGACTCCATCCTCAAACTGCAGTTCCAGGTGTACTGGAAGCGCGTCGAGGAGGAGTCGGCCGTGAACCGGCACATCGCGTGGATCCGCGACATCTACCGCAAGACCTTCGCCTCGACCGGAGGCGTCCCGGTGATCGGCGAGGCCACGGACGGCTGCTACATCAACTACCCGGACGCCGACCTCAACGACTCGTCCTGGAACGGCTCCGCCGACCGGTGGTCGAAGCTCTACTACAAGGACGCCTACCCCCGGCTCCAGCGGGTGAAGCAGCGCTGGGACCCGCTCAACGTGTTCCGCCACCGCCAGTCGGTGGAGCTCCCCGCGCCCGGGTCCTGTTAGGCACACCCGCCACCGCGGACGCGACATGCCGCTCCACGCGACCGTACGCGCCGTGGGCGAGGGCCCCGTCCGCGTGTTCGGCACCGACCCGGGAGGCGACCGCGGCCGACCGTGACGGGTGCCGCGAGGCGGCCGGGCGATAGCTTGTGGCCTGCGCGGGAGGAATCCGCGGTGCACGGGTATGCCACGTGCGGCGGCTTGGGGAGATCGAGGGGTTCGTGTGGACGCATTGGTGGTGCTCGCCCTGGTGGCGGGGTTGGTCCTGTTGGTGGCCGGAGGGGAGTCACTCGTCCGCGGCGCCGGGTCACTGGCGCGGAAACTGGGGATGTCCTCGCTGGTCGTGGGCCTGACGGTGGTGTCGTTCACGACGTCGGCACCGGAGCTGGCGGTCAGCGCCGACGCCGCGCTCTCCGGGTATCCGGGCCTGGCCGTGGGCAACGTCGTGGGCAGCAACATCGCCAACATCCTGCTGGTCCTGGGCGCTTCGGCGCTGTTCGTCCCCCTCGCCGTGCACTCACAGGTCGTGCGCGCCGACATCCCCGTCATGGTGGCGCTCTCGATCGTGGCGCTCCTGATGGCCCTGGACGGAAACCTGGGCCGCGTCGAGGGGTTCCTCCTGTTGGCGTCCCTGGCGGTCTACGTCGCCGTCACGGTGCTGGTCTCCCTGCGCCGGGCGTCCAGGGGCCCGGCTCCGGACCGGCCGGGCACCGACGGCGCCGAGCGGACGCGCCCGCTCTGGGCGGACCTGGCGCTCGTGCTCCTGGGCACGGCCCTGCTCGTGGCCGGTGCGCGGCTGCTGGTGTACGGGGCCAGTTCCATCGCGACCGCGTTCGGCGTGAGCGACCTGCTCATCGGACTCACGGTGGTCGCGGTCGGTACGTCGCTGCCCGAACTGGTGACCAGTGTGGTCGCCGCGCTGCGGGGCGAGCGCGACATGGCGGTCGGCAACATCGTGGGCAGCAACGTCTTCAACATCGGCGCGGTCCTCGGCCTGGCCGCCCTCGTGTCCCCCGGCGGCATCCCCATCGCCCCGGCGGCCCTGCGGTTCGACCTGCCGATCATGGTGGCGGTCGCCCTGGTCCTGCTCCCGATCGCCCTGACCCGGCTGGAGGTGGTCCGCTGGGAGGGCGGGCTGCTCGTCGGGTTCTACGCCGCCTACATCGCCTACCTGGTCGTGGAGGCCACCGAGCACGCGGCTCTGGGTCCGTTCAGCGCGGCGATGCTGTGGTTCGTCATCCCCCTCACAGCGCTGTGGATGATATCGGTGACGGTCTACGAGCTGAGCGCCCGGCGCCGGGAAAGGCGCGCCACCCCGGTACCCGAAGGGCGGGGACCAGGGTGAGCCCCTCGGCGCCTACCTCGGCAGGGTGAGGATCTCGGCCCCGTCGTCGGTGATGGCGATGGTGTGCTCGCTGTGCGCGGTCCGGCACCCCGTCGCGCTGCGGAGCGTCCACCCGTCGGCGTCGGTGACGAGCTCGGCGGTGTCCGCCATGACCCACGGCTCCAGCGCGAGCAGCAGGCCGGGACGCAGCTTGTACCCGCGCCCGCGCCGACCGGTGTTCGCGATGTGCGGGTCCTGGTGCATCGTCGATCCGATGCCGTGGCCGCCGAACTCGGTGTTGACCGGGTATCCGGCCGCGCTGAGGACCGAGCCGATGGCGTGGGAGATGTCGCCGGTCCGGGCCCCGGGGACCGCCGCGGCGATCCCCGCGCTCAACGCGCGTTCGGTCGCGCTGATCATCGCGACGCTCTCCGGTGGCCGGGACTCTCCCACGACGAAGCTGATGGCGGCGTCCGCGGCGACTCCCTCCAGAGAGACGGCCAGGTCCAGCGTCAGGAGGTCGCCTTCGGCGAGCGCGTAGTCGTGGGGCAGCCCGTGCAGCACGGCGTCGTTGACGGCCGTGCAGATGTAGTGGCCGAACGGCCCGCGCCCGAAGGAGGGCGCGTAGTCCACGTAGCAGGACCGCGCCCCGGCCTCGACGATCATGTCCCGGGCCCACCGGTCGATCTCCAGCAGATTCGTGCCGACCGCGCAGCGGCTCCTGGCCGTCCGCAGGATCTCGGCGACCAGGGCACCCGTCTCCCTCGCGCGGGACACCCCGGCGGGGCTCAGAATCTCGACCATGCGGCACCCCACTCATGAAACCAATAACTATACCGGTACTACTCTACCGGCATCAGGGATGGCTCGACGAACCGGGACCCGCCAGGACGCCGGGAGGGCCCGCGGGGACCGCGATCGCGTGAGAACGGAGGGCGTTTCACCGGATCCGTGCGAGACCAGGTGTTGAGGTGCCGCCGGCGGTCCGGTGCCCGACCATCAGGCACGAACAGGTCCGGCTGGGAACGGGACGAGAGGACGGGGCCCACGTCCTCGACGAGGGCCGTCCGGGTGCCGTCGGCCCGAGCGTCAGGGCGTGTTCCGTCAGCGACCCAAGGTCATACGATGAGCATGTCTCGTGGTTCGGGAGATCTGACAGACGCTCGGTAGGCGGTACTGGAACCGTGCTTACGTATGTGCCCACGAAGGACGCGCTGGTGCGCGGGGCGGTCTACCCTCGGCGGTCCCTGGTCCTGGTCACCGGGGTGCCCGGGGCCGGGAAGAGTACCCTGCTGAGGCGGCTGTTCGGCCTCCGCGGGGACGAGGAGCGGACCGTGCTCACCGCGGACGGTGTGCGGGTGATCGACTCGCTACAGTCGCGGTACCAGCTGAGGCCCCTGCTTCGCCTGGTCCCCTACCCGCTGTGGCGCTGGGTGGTGCACGTACTGCACCTGGCCCGAGTGGCCGCGGCGCTGCGCGGCGGCCCGGTCGTGGTGCACGACTGCGGGACCCGGCGCCCGGTTCGCATGCTGCTCGCCCTGCTCTGCCGCCTCCGCCGGTACGAGGTGCACGTGCTGATGATCGACGCCACCCCCCAGGAGGCCCTGACCGGCCAGAACGCCCGGGGACGACGGGTCACCGAGCGCAGCCAGCGGATGCACTCGCGGCGCTGGCGGGAGTTGCGCGCGGCCACCCGGCACGGGCCCGCGGCCTTCACGCCGAGCGCGCGCAGTCTGCTCGCACTCGACCGGCGCCGGGCACGGGAGCTGGCCTGGATGCGCTTCCGCCCCTGCGCGGATCCCCCCTGCCCCCAGCACTCCGCGACGGAGTCGCCCTCCACCCAGGTGGAACTCGTGATCTCCGATCCCCCCTGACACCGGCCCCGGCGGCACGACCTCCCCCGTGCACCAGGTGCGGAAACGGGCGGCCGAACGCTTCGCCCGCGGTGACACGACCGGGACTGCGATCGGCGGCGCGCAGGGTCAGGACGAAGGAGTCGACGTGGGTCTTCAGGGGTCCTGCGGCAAGGTTGCGCGGTCCCCGGCGCACACGCCGGGTGCCCCATAGGCGATTACTCTCCAGGCGGTGAGGCTGTCAGCGGAGTGACTCCGCCTCAAGATGTCCCAGGTCAGACCATGTGAGAGCCAGCGAGGGGACTTGAACCCCTAACCTATCGCTTACAAGGCGATTGCTCTGCCAATTGAGCTACGCTGGCGGGCTCCCAAAGCCTGACGACCTCGGGCGCGTCCACCCGAATGGTACCGGTTCGAACGCCCACAGGCCTACTTGGTGGTGCACGAGCCGGGACATCTCCGCGGTGAAACCCGTCCCCGCCCTCAGGGGCGGATCCAGGCGGCCCCCGGCCCCGGTCGCGGACGACGGGGGCTTCGGGCACTGTCGCGTGCTGTCGGCGAGGGGATAGTGTCGATCAACCGAGAGCTGGGGTGCCATGGTCGACGAACGCAGGCGATCGACGCGGCTTCCGCCGCGGTGGTTCATTCGGACGGCGTGGCGCGTACACCGCGCCCTGTACCGCGTCACACGCGGCCGGGTCGGTCTCTGGGCTCCGACCGCCCGTCGCTGGGGCACCATGCGCCTGACCACTGTCGGCCGCCGCACCGGCCGCGAACGCAGCATGATCCTCGCCTACTTCCAGGACGGTCCGAACCTGGTCGCTCTCGCGATGAACGGCTGGGCCGAGCCCGAGCCGGCGTGGTGGCTGAACCTGCGGGCCCGTCCCGAAGCCGACGTCGAGCTGGTGGACGGTCGACGCGGGGTCCGGGGGCGGGAAGCCGTCGATGAGGAGCGGGCCCGCCTCTGGGCCCGGTGGAACGAACTGGGCACGGACCTTGACGCCTATGCGGCGCTTCGGCCCGGCCGGACCGCGATCGTGGTCCTCGAACCCTGGTCGGACCAGGGGGACTGAGCAGGAGAGCGGTCCCGGAGCAGGCTCCGGGACCGCTGGTGTCCTAGGCGGACGCGCCGCGGCGGCGGGCGACCTCGTACAGGGCCACCCCGGCCGCGACGGAGGCGTTGAGGGACTCCGCGCCGCCGATCGGGATGCTCGCCACCACGTCGCAGGCCTCTCGCACCAGGCGCGAGAGTCCCTTGCCCTCGGAGCCCACGACGACCACCAGCGGGCCGGTGGCCAGCTCCAGCTCGGGCAGCTGCGTGTCTCCCTCGGCGTCGAGGCCGACCACGAAGAGGCCCGCCTTCTTGAAGGACTCCAGCGTGCGCGTCAGGTTGGTGGCCTGGGCCACGGGCAGGCGGGCGAGTGTGCCGGCGGAGGTCTTCCACGCCGTCATGGTGACGCTCGCCGAGCGCCGCTCCGGGATGACGATCCCGTGCGCGTTGAACGCCGCGGCCGAGCGGGCGATGGCGCCCAGGTTGTGCGGGTCGGTGACGCCGTCCAGCATGACGACCAGCGGCGGGGTGTCCGCCTCCAGAGCGGCGTCGAGCAGCCCCTCGGGCGCCCAGTACTGGTAGGGCCGCACCTGGAGCACGATGCCCTGGTGGGTGGCGTCGGGCAGGCCGTTGCTCTCACAGCGGCGGTCGAGGTCGGTGCGGTTCACCTCGACGATGTCCACGCCCTGGGACCCGGCCAGCTTGGCCGCCTCGTTGACCCGGTCGTCGGGGTCGAGGCTGTTGGACAGGAACAGGCGGGTGGCGGGCATGCCCGCCCGCAGCGCCTCCACGACCGGGTTGCGCCCGATCAGCAGGTCGGCGCCCTCACCGCGGCGCTCGTTGCGCGGTCCCGGCTGTCCACCGGGCTGTGCCGGGCGGTTGGCCGCGCGGGCGCGCTGCTTGCCCTGGTACCAGTGCCGCTCCTTGGCGGGCAGGGTGCCGCTCTTCCCCTCCAGGGAACGCTTGCCCTTACCGCCGCTGCCCTTGGTCGGGCCCTTCTTGCTCTTCTTCGCCGGCATGGTCGCCGCCTCCCCGTACATCATCGCGCGAGCATGCCGGAAGCACTCGTGTGTCCGGCTGGTGGAATCCGCCGACCAGCGCGCGGGCGGCGGCGAACTTCCAGACTAACGCCGCCGCGCCACCGCGCGTGTCCTTCGTCAGCCGCGCCGCAGGTCCCAGCGCGGCCCCTGCGGGGTGTCCTCGACCACGACGCCCGCCTCGGTGAGCCGGTCGCGGATCGCGTCGGCCGCCGCGTAGTCCTTGCGGGCGCGGGCCGCCTGGCGCTGTTCGAGGGCGACCGCGACCAGGGCGTCCACGACCTCGCGCAGGCCCTGTTCCCCGCTGGCCCACTGCTCGCTGAGCGGGTCCAGTCCGAGGACGCCGAGCATCGTCCGCAGCTGCCCGGCCAGTTCCGCGACCTTCTCCTTGTTGCCCGCGTTCAGGGCGGTATTGCCCTCGCGCACGTGGCCGTGCACGACGGCGAGGGCCTGCGAGACGCCGAGGTCGTCGTTCATCGCGGCGGCGAACTCGGCGGGCACGTCCCTGGTGGGGACGACCTCGCCCAGTACCTCGACGGCACGGGTGACGAAGCCCTCGATCCGCTGGTAGGCGGCGGCCGCCTCCTGGAGCGCGGCGTCGGAGTAGTCGATGGTGGACCGGTAGTGCGCCTGGCCCAGGTAGTAGCGCAGTTCGACCGGCCGGACCTTCTCGACCAGTTCCGGTATGCGCAGGGAGTTGCCGAGCGACTTGCTCATCTTCTCGCCGCCCACGGTGAGCAGGCCGTTGTGCAGCCAGTAGCGCGCGAAGCCGTCGTCGGCCGCCCGCGACTGGGCGAGCTCGTTCTCGTGGTGCGGGAAGACCAGGTCCAGCCCGCCGCCGTGGATGTCGAAGGTCGGCCCGAGGTACTTGGTGGCCATCGCCGAGCACTCCAGGTGCCAGCCCGGGCGGCCGCGGCCCCACGGGGTCTCCCAGCTCGGCTCGCCGGGCTTGGCGCCCTTCCACAGGGCGAAGTCGCGCGGGTCGCGCTTGTCGCGCGCGGCGTCGGCGGACTCCACGACCTGGTCCGGGCGCTGGTTGGACAGCTCTCCGTAGCGCGGGTAGGAGCCCACGTCGAAGTAGACGTCGCCGGAGGAGTCGTCGGCCGCGTAGGCGTGCCCGGCGTCGATGAGCCGGCGCATGAGGTCGATCATCTCGGGCACGTGGCCGGTGGCCCGCGGCTCGACGGTGGGCGGCAGGCAGCCCAGGACGTCGTAGGCGTGGGTGAAGGCGCGCTGGTTGCGCTCGCTGACCATCCACCAGGGCACGCCCTCGGCCGCGGCGACGTTGATGATCTTGTCGTCGATGTCGGTGACGTTGCGGCAGAAGGTGACGTCGTAGCCGAGGTGGGTCAGCCATCGGCGCAGGATGTCGAAGTTGACGCCGGACCGGATGTGGCCGATGTGGGGGGGTGCCTGCACGGTGGCACCACACAGGTACAGGGAGGCGCACCCCTCACGCAGCGGGGTGAACTCGCGGACCTGTCGGGCACTGGTGTCATAGAAGCGCAGACTCACGTTGTCAAGCGTATCCGCTTTCCCCTCGGCCCCGCGTCACAAACGTGGAGCGTGCCGGGGCTGAATCGGCTCCCGGACAGGTCACGACCCGGATATGGACTGAACCGTATTCGAGACATCGGGGCATGGGATAACTCGCTTCCGCCGCCGAGCGCCGCCTTCCACCGCAGGCAAAAACCTGACAAACGCCCACAGAACGACACGACATCGTCCGATCGGGAAGCGACCGTAATCGGCCGGAATCTCGTGTTAGCGCCACCGGCTGGACTACGCTGCGATGGCGATGGCCCCTTACAACAACGCCCCCGAGACAGGGACACGGAACAGTCGGCCCGCAGGTCGCGGCTCGGGAGCCGGTGCTCTCGTCGGTGGCGCCCTGTTCGTCGGCGTCATCGCCGTGTGCGCCCTCGTCATCTCCTACCACGGCATCTTCCAGTTCGCCGAGTACGGCGGACACGAGGGGAGCCCGCTGGCACACGTGTTCCCGGCGACCTACGCGCTGCTGGTCCTGATGGCCTTCTGGGTCAGCTACATGCTGCGCGAGGCACGGCCGAGGCAGCGCCTGTGGGTCGACGTCATCCTGATCCCCGCGCTGGTCCTGCTGGCCGCGGGCGCCATGCTGCTGAGCAACTTCCAGCTCGTGGAGTCGGTGAACCAGCGCGTCGCCAACGTCATCGTCGCCGTCGCGCCCCTGGCCGCGCTCCTGGTCGCCTTCCTGCTGTGGCTGACAGTGCGCGCGCACATCCGGCGCCGCCGGCGGACGTCCCCGCGTCCGCGCCCCGACGAGGACCGCACCACGGTGCTGCCCGCCCGGGCGGTCGCCCCGCCCGAGGACGAGTTCGACGAGGACGATGACGAGGAGGACGGCGCCCTCAGCACGCGGCTGTTGCGTCTGGGCGCCGCCGACGACACCGTCATCCGCACCTCTCCGGCCCGGACCGCCGCACCTCGGGACGATGACGCACCGCCCGTGGGCCGCCTGCGCGCGCAGCCCGACGCCCCCGCGGACGACGCCCCGGAGAAGGACCCCTCGGAGGAGGACGACGCGCGGACGGCCCCTGAGGCACACGGTCAGGACGAGCCGGGCGGACCGGAGGAGCCGGACCTGCCGGAGGCCTCCGTCCCGACGGTTCCGCTGCCCCGCCGCGCGAGCCGGGGCGACAACCCGATCAAGCGCGCCGTCGAGACGGTGCCGGTGGTACCCGGAGCGGCCCGGCCCGCGCCCGTGGAGACCGGAACCGAGGACGGCCCGGACGTGGCGGACGGCCTCACGGACGAGGGCTTCCAGCACGAACCCCCGCCCGGCGACCCCACGACGGACGAGGCGGAGGCGCCTCCGGCCGTCACCGGGCCCCCGGCACCGGAACCCGGACCGGCCGTGGTGCTCCCGTCGTCGGACGAGGAGGACGAGGAGCCGCTCTCCCCCGTCACCGACCCGGCCGTGCCGCGGGAGGACCGGTCCGCGCCCGGGACCGGAGCCGACCTACCCGGCGGGCCAGCGGCGTCGACCCGGGCCACGGACTCGGACGGCACCAGGGAAATCGACGATACGGCCACGGAGCCTGACGGGCGCGTGGAGTCGACCGTGTCGACGTCGTCCCGAGCGACGTCGGAGCCGGAGGCCTTCGCGGAGCCCTGGGCCGGAGACGTGCGGACGGACGACCGCGCCGCACCGGGCGCGTCGTCGACGTCCGCCACGACGGTGGGACCGGACGCCCCGGGGAACGACGCGGCAGCGCGGCAGGACGAGCGCGCGCCGCGTCTCGGCCTGGCCGCGGACGAGGGCACGGACGGCCGCTCGGGCCGGGGCTCCGACCGTTCGGACCAAAACGCCGACGACATCGCGGACACGGACGGCACCGCGCCCGTCGGCGCGCCCTCCCAGGAGGACGTCCCGCCCGGACCCGTCGCTCCGGCCGAGCCCTCCCCGGCCGGTGACCTCTGGGAACCACCCGAGGAGGAGGCCGACACCAGCGCCCTGGACGACTACGTCCCGCCGGTGTGGACCCCGCCCGGCGAGGAGCCCGAGGACCCCGAGGAGCCCCGGGACGGGGACGGAGCCGGCCACACCGGCGGGCCGACCGCGCCCACCGCACCCGTGGCACCCGCGCCCGCCCTCGACCACGACACGGGCCCGGAGGTACGCGCCGCCTTCCGTATCGGCCCACCGGCTCCGGAACCCTCCGGCGCGGTGCCTCCCACTCCGCCGCGATCCGCGGTGGAGACCCGTGCACCACGCTCGCCTCACGCGCCCCACGTCTCGGGGACGGTACCGCCCGGCGCGGCCCGCCCCACCCCGGAACCGGAGCCGGAACCGACTGCTCCGGAGCACCCGCGACCCACCGAGCCCGGACCCGGGCCGGAACGGTCCCGGACGTCCGAGCCCGGACCGACGGCGGCCACGCACCCGGAACCGGTGTCCGAGTCCGAACGGACGACGGCCCCGGTCGCGGAACCGGCGCCCGGTTCCAGATCGGTTCCGGACCCGACCTCCGAGCCTGGAACGGTCTCGGACCCGGGCCGGAGCACGGAACCCGCGCCCGAGTCTGGATCGACCCCGCGCCCCGACCGGAGCACGGAACCCGCGCCCGAGTCCTCGGCGGACCCGGCACCCGGACGGCCCGCCGACCCGCCGTACGCCGCCGAACCGGAGCGCCCCGCCCTGCGCAAGCGGCCGCTGCGCAAGCCCGTGGAGAAGCGGTCGATGGTCCTCAAGCCGCCGCGGCCCCCGATGCCGGACTTCTCGGCCGAGCCGCCCTCCCGACGCGTACGCAGCGAGCCCCTGCCCCCGGAGGAGTAGCTCCGCCGCCGCCCGGTCGGTCCGAGCCGCCCCAGTCGCTCTCCCGGCCGACTGCTCTCGGCCCGGCCGCTCTCAACGGCCCCGGCCGCACTCGACCCTCCCGGGCCTCCGCCGTGCGGGCTCAGGCCCGTCCACACGGCCCGCCGACGGCCACCGCCGTGGGCCCACGGCCACCGAGACCGACCCGGGACCCCTCCCGACCGATCCCGCACGGACCCGAGCCCCCGACCCCGAACCCACCCAGGGCATGGCAAAGGGCCCCGGGGCGCACACGTTTCCTCCGTGTGCGCCCCGGGGCCCTCGCGTCGTACGGAGCCCGGCCGCTCAGCCCCCGGGAGCGCAGAGGGCCGTCGCGACGGCCGCGATGCCCTCTCCCCGCCCGGTGAGGCCCAGGCCGTCGGTCGTGGTCGCCGAGATGCTCACGGGCGCTCCCACGACCTCTGACAGCGTCTTCTCGGCCTCCGCGCGCCGGGGCGCGAACTTGGGCCGGTTGCTGATGATCTGAACCGCCACGTTGCCGATCTCGAAGCCGGCCGCACGCACGCGCGCGGCCGTCTCGGTGAGCAGGGCGGCACCGGACGCGCCCTTCCACCGTGGGTCGGACGTGCCGAAGTTGGATCCGAGATCCCCGAGCCCGCAGGCCGACAACAGCGCGTCGCACGCGGCGTGCGCGGCGACATCGCCATCGGAATGGCCACTGACACCATCTTCTCCCGGCCATTCCAATCCGGCCAGGAAAAGGGTTCGTCCAGGAGCAAACGGGTGGACGTCGGTTCCGACGCCCACCCGAGGCATATTCGTCATCAATTACGCGATTCTACGACCGTGCCCTCAGCCCGTCAGAACCTCGTCGAGGAGGGCTTCCGCCTTGTCCTCGTTGGTCTTTTCCGCCAGTGCGAGTTCGCTGACGAGGATCTGCCGCGCCTTGGCGAGCATCCGCTTCTCGCCGGCGGACAGACCGCGTTCGTTGTCCCGGCGCCACAGGTCGCGAACAACCTCGGCGACCTTGTTGACATCGCCCGACGCCAGCTTCTCCAGGTTCGCCTTGTAGCGCCTGGACCAGTTGGTGGGCTCCTCGGTGTGCGGTGCGCGAAGCACCTCGAAGACCTTGTCCAGGCCCTCCTGCCCCACCACGTCGCGAACGCCGACATCCTCGGCGTTCGAGGCGGGCACACGCACCGTCAGATCGCCCTTGTCGACCCTCAGAACGAGGTAGGATCTGTCCTCGCCCTTAATGGTGCGAGTCTCGATCGCTTCAATACGAGCAGCCCCATGATGGGGGTAGACAACAGTGTCGCCGACCTTGAAAGCCATGTGACAGGTACCCCTTCCGCTACCACAAGGATACCACGAATCTGTGACTTAACGTACCTAATAGGTTTGCGAACACGCAGGTCAAGGGTACCTTTTTGGGGCTTGACAAAGTCTACCCGAACGGCACCGACGCCGGGTCGGACCAGGTCAGTGAGCGCTCGGACCCCTGCTGGCCTGGGCGACCCGCGCTCCGGGGGAAGGGGGCCGGTGAAGCGTGTCGGGGCGCGAACCGGTAGGGTTCCCCGCGCCGGAGCGATACATGTCACGATTTCGACACAGGCCGGTCGGCGCTCGTCCCCCTCCGCTTTCGAGTGCCCCTCCGACCCTTTCCGCCCCGGACGCGCGGCTCCACTCGGCCCGGCTCAGGACTCCGGCTCGTAGTCCTCCCGCTTCTCGCCGGTCACCATGTACACCAGGTTGTCCGCGACGTGCACCGCGTGGTCACCGAAGCGTTCGTAGAAGCGGCCGACCAGCGTCACGTCCATGGTGGCCTCCACCCCGTACTCCCAGCCCGGGGTGAGGATCCGCTGCAGCAGCTTGCGACGCAGCCGGTCCATCCGGTCGTCGTCCTTGTCCAGCTCCAGCGCGGTGTCGGGGTCGCGTTCGGTGATGACCTCGCCGGCCTTGGTCACCAGCATCTCCGCCTGGTGGCCCATCTCCAGCACGATCGAGCGGACCGGCTTGGGGATCGCCGAGTCCGGGTGGCGCCGACGGGCGATCTTCGCAAGGTGGACCGCGTGGTCGCCCATCCGCTCCAGGTCACCGCGCATGTAGAGCGACGTGATGATCATCCGCAGGTCGGAGGCGACCGGCTGCTGGCGGGCCATCAGGCTGAACGCCGTGTCCTCGATGTCCTGGTCGAGGCGGTTGATCGCCTCGTCACCGGAGATGACCTCCTGGGCGGCGGTGAGGTCGCTGTCGAGCAGCGCCGTGGTGGCGCGGGCGACCGCGTGCCTGGCCAGCCTGGTCATCTCGACGAGGCGTTCACTCAGGCTGTCGAGGTCCTCGTGGTAGGTATCGCGCATGGCGTCAATGCTCCCAGTGGTTGTTTGAAGTGTCGGCCAAGAGTTGGTGAACGGTGGAAGAAGCTCGGTTGTGTCGCGGTCCCTCGGAGGGTAAAGACTGAGTCGGTCCGTTTACGATCGAACCGTGCAAGGGGAACTACTCGCTGCCGTGACCGGCATCTTCGGACTCGTGACAGGCATCGTCTTCGGTGTCCTGGCCGGTCCCTTCTTCCGTACCCGCGCGGTCGACCGCGGGACACCGGACCCACCTCGTCCCGACAGCGGCGCGCTGCCGCCCGGGATCGCCGAGGTGCTCTCCGCGCTTCCCTCCTCAGCCGTCGTCCTCGACTCCGCGGACCGCGTCCTGCGCGCCTCGTCCGCGGCCCGCGCCTTCGGCATCGTCCGGGGCGAGGAACTCGTCATCACCGAACTCCTGGCCCTGGCCAGGCAGGTGCGGCGGGACGGGGTGATCCGGGAGACGGACATCGAGGTGGCCGTCCGCAAGTTCGGCCCCGACGCCACGTCCTTCGCGGTACGCGTGGCCCCCCTGGGCGGAACCGGGCTCGTCCTCGTCCTGGCCGAGGACCAGACCGAGCACCGCCGGGTGGAAGCCGTCCGGCGCGACTTCGTGGCCAACATCTCGCACGAGTTGAAGACCCCGGTCGGCGCGCTGTCGCTGCTCGCGGAAACGGTACAGGACGCCAGCGACGATCCCGAGGCGGTGCGCCGCTTCACCGACCGCATGCAGACCGAGGCGTCCCGCCTCACCGCGGTCATCCAGGACCTCATCACGCTCTCGCGCATCCAGGGCGCGGAGCCGATGGCCGAGCCCACCCGGGTGGACCTGGGCGCCGTCGTGGAGGAGGCCCTCGACGCGGTGCGCATGCCGGCGGACGCCAAGGGCATCGAGCTGGTCGGCAGCGGCGCGGAGGGCGTCACCGTCCTCGGCGACGAGGGGCTGCTCGGGACGGCCCTGCGCAACCTGGTGGCCAACGCCGTGGCCTACAGTCCGAAGAACACGCGCGTCGCCGTCTCGGTCGGCGTGTCCAGGACCAGCGTCGACATCAGCGTCGCGGACCAGGGGATCGGGATTCCCCAGCAGGACCTGGAAAGGATCTTCGAGCGGTTCTACCGTGTGGACGCCGCTCGGAGCCGGGCCACCGGCGGAACCGGTCTCGGCCTGGCCATCGTCAAGCACATCATGACCCACCACCGTGGAGAAGTGAACGTGTGGAGCAAGGAGGGGTCCGGGTCGACGTTCACTCTGCGTCTGCCCAGACCCGAGAGCCGAGGGGCCGAAGCCTCCCGGAACACCGACCGTCAGGAGGCGGCACAGTGACGCGCGTACTCGTTGTCGAGGACGAGGAATCGTACAGCGACGCCCTGTCGTACATGTTGCGCAAGGAGGGCTTCGAGGTCGCCGTGGCGCCCACGGGAACCGTGGCCCTGGAGACCTTCGACCGCACCGGCGCCGACCTGGTGCTGCTGGACCTGATGCTGCCGGGGCTGTCGGGCACCGAGGTGTGCCGGACCCTGCGGCAGAAGTCCAACGTCCCCGTGATCATGCTCACCGCCAAGGACTCCGAGATCGACAAGGTCGTCGGTCTGGAACTCGGCGCCGACGACTACGTGACCAAGCCCTTCTCGTCCCGCGAGCTGGTGGCGCGCATCCGCGCGGTGCTGCGCCGCCGGGGCGAGGACGAGGTGGTCCTGCCCGCCGCCCTGGAGGCCGGTCCCGTCCGCATGGACGTGGAGCGGCACGTGGTAACGGTGCGCGGCGACCACGTGCAGCTTCCCCTGAAGGAGTTCGAGCTGCTGGAGGTGCTCCTGCGCAACGCCGGGCGGGTGCTCACCCGGATGCAGCTCATCGACCGTGTGTGGGGTGCCGACTACGTCGGTGACACCAAGACCCTCGACGTGCACGTCAAGCGCCTGCGCGCGAAGATCGAGGAGGACCCCGGCACCCCGAGGTACATCGTGACCGTGCGCGGCCTGGGCTACAAGTTCGAGCCGGTGACCGCCGCGGTGGAGTAGGACTCCACCCCTCCCTCTCCCCCTGTCCCGGGACGTGGCCCGCCACCTCCCGGGACCGCCGTCTCCGGGCCGCTGGCGCGCCCGTGGACCGCTTCCGACCGCGTATCCGCCGTACGTGCCTGGTCGAGCGCCACTCCGGCGTACGTGCCCGTTCGGGCACGATTCCGGCGCACGTGCCCGTTCGAGCGCCACTCCGGCGTACCCCCGTCCCCCGGCAGGGCACCGGCACACGGGCGTGAACGAGGACTCAGACGGGGAGTACGGCGCGGCCCGCGAACGGACGCTTCGGTGCTCGGCGCCCCTCCTCCAATGGCGATGCCCGCCCCGGTCTCGTCCGCGGGCCGGTGGAGTGACGTACCTCAGACCTCGACGATGACCGTGAAGGGGCCCTCGTTGGTGAGGGCGACGGACATCTGGGCGCCGAACACCCCCGTGGCGACCTCCGCGCCCAGGTCGCGCAGCTCCTTGACCACCGCGTCCACCAGCGGTTCGGCGACGGGCCCCGGCGCGGCCGCCTGCCAGGTGGGGCGACGGCCCTTGCGCGCGTCGCCGTAGAGCGTGAACTGGCTGACGACGAGAAGCGGGGCCCCGATGTCGGAGCACGACTTCTCGTCCTCCAGGATGCGCAGGCCCCACAGCTTCCTCGCGACCTTGCGGGCCTCGGCCTCGGTGTCCTCGTGGGTCACGCCCACCAGCGCCATCAGTCCGGGCCGGTCGATCGCCCCGACGACCTCGCCGCCGACCGTCACCGACGCGTGCGACACCCGTTGGACCACAGCCCTCATGGCGTCCCTCCTCCTCTGTTCCCGCCCGTCCCTCGGGCGCGTTGCCGACCGCGGCCCCGGCCCCCTGCGCCGGACCGCTACCGCGGCCTGCGCTGGTTGAGCAGCCCCAGGCGGCGGCTGTTGGTGATGATGCCGGTGAGGATCACCGTGAACGCGCTGATGGAGTCCGCGAAGTCCTCGATCCGCCACTCCCGCGGACCGGTGTACCACGCCAGGCCGTCGCCGGTGAGCTCCTCGTCGCTGAGGTCGGCGAGCGCGGCCGAGGCCAGGATGTTCGCCCACCGGTCGACGTCGTCGAAGATGACCGCGTACGGCAGGTAGCGCGAGTAGAGCTCCACCCGCTGCCCCGGCGGCGCGGTCGCCGACCGCTGGCTGAGCAGGTAGTCGCGGAAGCCCATGGTGTGCGCGTACACCGAGCTGCCCAGCTTGGTCTTGGCCGGCATGTACTGGGCGCCCGCCGTGACGGCCGCGCCCGCGATGATGACCGCCAGCCCGGTGAACGCCGCCGAGGTGAACGCCGCCAGCAGGCCGGTCAGGACCACGCCGGAGACGGTGATGGCCATGCCGGCGGTGCTCCAGCGGCCCCGCACCTGGTGGGGCGGGCGGGCGAACCACCGCAGCCTGACCATGTCGCGGTAGAGCTCCTCGCGCACCCGGTCGATGCGGGCGGGGAAGTCGTCGACCGTGCTCCGCGACCCCACACGCGACAGGCGCACGGTCGCGTGCTCCCCGAACAGGGCGTCCATCAGCAGCCACTCGTACGGCAGCAGGGACTCCCCCGGCGGGCCGTCCAGGCGGACCAGCCGCCAGTCCACGGACGTGAAGTGCTCGTGGGGCAGTTCCTCCAGCCGGATGTAGCCCCGCACCGCCAGGTCGACCACCGCGCCCGTGAGGTCGGTGATGTCCACGGTCTCGTTGACCAGCGTGCCGATCTGCCCCGGGTGGACGCCGTCGGGCGGCTCGAACCTGGGCCGCCCGTGGTCACCGGTTCCGACGGGCACCTGGTCGCCCCGGGCGGCCTCCTTGCGCAGCGCGCGCTCGTCGCGTCCCCGGACGCGGATCAGCACCACCAGGCCGCCCACGAGCACCACCAGCAGCAGCCCGAACACGCTGGAGGTCAGCGGCGTGACCTCGAAGGCCGACACGAGGGACCAGCGGCGGGTGAGGATCGGCTCGCCCTCGGCGGTGCCGGCCGGGTAGTTGACGACGATGTCCAGGCGGTCCTGCGGAGCCATGTCGGCCTGGAGGAAGTGCGCGAGGTCGGAGCCCTCGCCCATGTCGGAGGCGGTGCAGTAGATCGCGCTGAGCCGTTCCCCCGCCAGGCAGGAGAGCGCCTCGGGCGGAAGCGGCGCGGTCACGGTCACGTCCGTGGCCGCGACGTGGTGGCTGTAGCCGCCGACCGCCCGCCACTCCATCTGGACGCCCTGCGCGATCTCGCTGACGGTGCCGGTGACCTGGTAGGAGAGCACCACGCCGCCGGTCCCGGCGGTGTGGATCCGCGCGAGCAGCTTGCCGTCGACCTTGTCGGTCTCGACCGGCACGGGGTCGCCGCCGAGATCGGTCGCCGAGACCGCGCTCACGTCGAAGTTCCGGTCGTGGTCGGTGTCGTAGAGCATGGTCTCGGTGAGCGACCGGGTGAAGGTCTCGGGAGCGGTCCCGTCGAAGGTCAGGGTCTCCTCGCCGTGGAGCGCCCCCCGCTGGTCGAGCCGCAGGCGTATGTCGTTGTTGATCTCCGGGTCCGCGGCGGCGGGAGCGCCAGCCGCCGACGTCCGGGCCCCCGGTACTGTGGAGCCCGGTGCCGCCGTCGCGGCGTGGGCCCGCCCCTGCGTCCCGGTCACGACGGGCACCAGGAGCAGCGAGGAGAACACGAAAAGAGCCGTCGCCACCGCGACGGCCGGGCGCCAGGAGCCGACCCACCACATGTCGCGAGAGCCTATCCGGTCCGATGGGACCGCGTCGCCACGGGGCGTTGTCGCGTACCCGCGCACAGTGGAGGGCCGAACGTGAGCCGGAGCGTGTCCGCGGGTCCGGAGTTCTGGTCCGAGCGACAGGGGTTCCTCCAGCGGATGGGGCTCGGTGTGTCACTGTGCCTGGCCGCGGGTCTGGCCGCGATGGGGTTCACGGGGTTCCTCGCGATCTCCGAACTGCTGCACTCCGCCGATCCCGCGTGGTCGCGACCGCGGGCCGGTGAGGAGCACAGCGCACCCGTCACGTCCTCGGACGGCACCGGCGGCGCCACGGCGGATGACGGGACCGCGCACGGCACCGGCGGCGGACCCGCCACGACCGTCGGCCAGAGCGCTCCGCTGAACGACAGCCCCCTGTACCGTATCGGCGAGCTTGGCGAGGTCACCTGCACGGCTCCTGAGCTGGACAAGGACGACACCGAGTCGGTGGAGACCTTCGCCCACGCCATCGCGGACTGTCTGGACGACGCCTGGGGCGACTACTTCGCCGGGGCCGGGCTGGAGTTCAGCTCGCCCAACCGCGTCTACTGGACCGCGGCGGGCCACAGCCCGTGCGGGGCCTTCCCCTCGGAGGGCACGGCGGCGTTCTACTGCGGCGCCAACCAGGGCCTCTACCTGGGGCTGGAGGACATCGTGGCGGCCTCGGCCCACAACGAGAACCCGGAGGCCTACACGTTCCTCATCAGTCACGAGTACGGTCACCACGTCCAGGGGCAGTCGCGGATCCTGGCGCAGTTCCACAGCGAACGGGCGGGTGCGGAGCAGGAGGAGGCCGACGAGTTGAGCCGGCGCAACGAACTCCAGGCCAACTGCCTGGGCGGTGTGTTCCTCGGGGCCTCCGGCGACTCGCTGGGGTACGGCCCGGCCGAGCGGCGCAACATCCTCGACGACGTCCGGCTGCGCAGCGACCGGGGCCGCCACCGGACCCACGGATCGGCGGAGAACGGCCGGATGTGGACCGCCCACGGCATGGACCGCGTGGACCCGGCGTCCTGTGACACCTGGAACGCGGACGAGGGCCTGGTGCGGTGAGCGGGGACCGCGCGGGCCGGGGGCCGCTCACCATGGTGGGCGGCCTGCTCGCGGCCCTGTTCGCGCTCGCCCTGCTGTCGTGGACCGCGGTCGTGGAGGACGTGCCGCCGGACGCTGCGGGCTCCGGTCGCCCGGACGGGGCGGCGGTCACCAGCCCCGACGACAAGCCCGCGCAGGAGCCCTCGGGAGGCTCGGGCGTGCTGGGGGCCTCGGGCGGCCTGGACCAGGCCGAGCGGCCCTCGGGGCACGCCGCCCTGGTGGCCAACCCCCTCTACGGCACCGACCGGCTGAGCCCGCTGCCCTGCCCGGTCGACGAGCCGGACGTGGACGACGCCGTCGCGATGGAGGGGTTCCTCCACGCGGTGGCGGACTGTCTGGACGAGGCGTGGACGACCCAGTTCGCGCGGGCGGGGATCCCGTTCGAGCCGCCGGATCGGGTGTTCTGGTCCGAGCCGGGGGTGAGCCCGTGCCGCCCCTACCCGTCGGCGGCGGGCGCCTTCTACTGCCGGGCGAGCACGAGCATCTACATCGGCACCTCGGACGTGGTGGAGAAGTGGAACGGCGCCACCCGCAGCGTGGTCTACGCGTCGCTGCTGGCGCACGAGTACAGCCACCACGTCCAGGGCGAGTCCGGGCTGCTGGAGTACTACCACGAGCAGCGCGAGCTGGAGCCGGACCCCGAGGGGCGCAACGCGTGGACGCGCCGCAGCGAACTGCAGGCCAACTGCCTGGCGGGCGCGTTCCTGGGCTCGATACGGGTCACCTACCCGTTGGACGACGGCGATCTGGAGTCGCTGTTGGAGGACGCCGCGGCCACCGCGGACCGGGAGGACGGCCCGGAGTCGGAGCGCACGCACGGCTCGGTGGACAACGGCGTGTGGTGGACGCGGACGGGGTGGGAGGAGCAGGCGCCGGGTGCCTGCAACACCTGGGACGTGGACGACGAGGACCTGGTGGAGTAGGGCGGCGCTCCCGGGCGGATCCGGCCGGGAGCCGGTTGTCCACAGGCCGTACGTTACCGCTGTCACTCGGCCACTCAGCGTGGCAGGATGCTGCGTATGCAGGACCACGACTCCCCACCGGGTTCTCCCGCGCCCGGGACCACCGCCCCCCACCGCCCCTCCGACACCACCGGCCCCGCCGCAGGACTCCGTGCGCGGGAGGACGCCCGCGCCGTCGCCTCCGGCACCGCCGAAGCCCGCGCGACCGGAGCCCCCGCCGTCGAGCCCGGGCCAGAACGTCCGGACCGCCGAACCCCGTCTCGTGGAACCCCGTGCGCGGGAGGACGCCCGCACCGTCGCCTCCGGCACCGCCGAAGCTCGCGCGACCGGAGCCCCCGCCGTCGACCCCGGCGCCGCGGAACCGCTGGCTCGGGAGGACTCCCCCGGCGGCCCCCGGCCCCTCACCGACCGGGTGGAACTGCGCGTGCACGGCGTCAGCGGCGGGCAGGCGGAGGAGCTGTTGGACGTCGAGCCCGCCATGCGGGTGGGCGGCGACCGGCTGGCCGGGTTCTTCCGGTGGCGCCGCGAGCCCGACACCGAGACCGTCCCCGGCGTGCGGCGGGAGATCTTCGCGTGGGGCAACCTGACCTCGGGAAGCTCCTCGCGGGCGCTGTGGCTGCTGCTCCTGCCGTTCATGCTGCTCAACGTCGCGTACTGGATGCGCCCGGGCCGGATGGACCGACAGCCCGTCGGGCTGAGCCGGGTGGCCAACAACGTGTACGGGGCGAGCGTGCGGCTGCTCGCGCTGTCGCTGACAGCCCTCATCACGCTGGCCACGGCCGGGATCGGGATGGACCTGGTCGCCTGGCAGTGCGGGGGCCTGGGCGAGACGTGTGCCGGCACCAGGCCGTGGCTGGGCTTCCTGGCCGCGCCCGACTCGCCGCTCTCCGCTCCGGGCATAGCGCTCCTGGTGGGCGCGGCGCTGCCGATCGCGGTGGTGCTGGTGCTGTGGCGGCTGTCGCGGCGGACCGCCGCCGACTACGAGGTCGTGGCCTCGCCGGTGCCGCCGCGGGAGGCGGCCGAGGCGCCGCTCAGCCACGCGGAGTTCTGGCGCAACAGCGAGACCATGGCGCGGCTGCGGTCGGCGCACATCGCGGTGGCCGTGGGGATGGTCGCCCTGTTCCTGCTGGTTCCGGCGCTCCAGGACGATCTGACGCGCGACGCGGATCCGGGGCTGCGACCGTACGCGGGCCTGGCCCTGGCCGTGCTCCTGGGCGCGGTGCTGGCCGTGAGCACGGCGAGTGTGCTCGTGCCGGGGGCCGATCCGCGCTGGAACGCGCGGGCGGACCGGGTCTGCCGGATCCTGCGCGACACCACCATCGTGCTCGCGGTCGCGGTCGCCGGGTACACGGTGTGGCCGCGCGCGGGCTGGTCCGCGCAGGGTCGGCTGCCCGGGCACGATACGGCGCTCAACACGCTGTTCGCCGTCCAGGGGACGTTCGCCGTGCTGCTCCTGGTGGCGGCGCTGGTGCTCTACGCCGTGGACCGCGCGCACGACGGCACGGCGATGCGCGGCCTGGCGGGCCCGGCGACCGCGGTGCTGGGCGCCCTGCTCGGCGGCGGGTTCTCCGCCGCGCTGGTCTACCAGGGCTCGCTGTGGCTGAGCGGCTGCGGGACGCGGGGCTCCTCCGGAGGCGACTGCCTGCCGCTGGATCCGCCCGCGGCCTACTCCTGGCTCCAGCTCGCGTTCGCGTTCGAGGCGGCCATCGCCCTGGGCACGGCGGCCGTGCTCGCCCTGGAGATACGGCGCGGCACCCGGGCCCACGTACCGGCCGTCACCGAGCAGTACGCCCGGAGTGTTAGGGACCGGCGCACATGGGACATCGCCCGGGCGCGGGCGCTCGGGCGGCTGACGGAGGTGCTGCCGTCGGTGATGGCGGTGTTCCTGACACCGGCGGTGCTGTTGGTGGCGCTGGTGCTGTACGCGGCGCTGTCCGGCGACCTGGTCGCCGGCGCGGTGACCGCGAACGCGGCGGTCTCCGGGCGACTGGGGCTGCTGGCCCAGGACGCGGTGACGGGGCTGGTGTCCATCGGCTCCCTCATCGGCGGCCTCGCGCTGGTGGCCCTGGCCTGGATCGGGCGCAGCGCCTACCGGGACAGACCCACGCGGCAGGCGGTGGGCGCCCTGTGGGACGTGGGGACGTTCTGGCCGCGGGTCGCGCACCCGCTGGCGCCGCCCTCCTACGCGGAGCGGGCGGTCCCGCAGCTGGCCGCGCGTGTGGCGCGGATGGCCAAGGACGGCACGGGTGTGGTGCTGTCGGGGCACTCCCAGGGGTCGGTGCTGGCGGCGGCCACGGTGTGGCAGCTACCCGCCGACACGCAGGGGCGTATCGCGCTCATCACGCACGGATCACCGCTGAACCGGCTGTACGCGCGCTACTTCCCCGCCTACTTCGGGCCGGTGGCCTTCGCCGACCTGCGCACGCGGGTCTCGGACTGGCGCAACCTGTGGCGGATGACGGACGCCATCGCCGGGCCGGTCCGCATGCGCGACGCCGCCGGGGAGATCGGGGAGGACGAGGTGGTCGCCATCGCCGAGCCGCTGCCCGACCCGCGCTCCTACGACGCGCCGCCGGGTGAGGCCCGCAGACCGGAGATCCTGGGCCACTCGTGCTACACGGGCGACCCCGCCTACGCGGAGTCGCTCTGGCAGGTGCTGCGGACTCTGGACGAGAGTCCGCGGCCCGGCCATCGCCCCCAAGGGACCGGGGCGTGAGGTCTGCGGCCTACCAGGGGCCGTAGGGGCCGTTGTTGCGCCCGCCCTGGCTCCCCTTGACCGCCGGACGCACGTCCAGGAGGAAGATGAGCGTGGCCACCAGACCCATGATCACGAGGAACCCCGTGCCGGTGAGCACCGCCAGCAGGGAGACACCGGTCGCGGCACCGGTGAGGATGACCCACAGCCGCTTGTTCTGCTTGTCCATGATCTCGAACGCGGAGGCCGGTGTGCGCAGTGCCTCGATCAGTGCGTAGAGGCTGGCCACGAAGGTGGCCGTGTAGACGGCCATCCAGATCAAGTACATGCACGCTCCCGACTACGTCCCGAACGGGGGTCCGCCCGCTCTCCACACTAAACGGATCAGACCCGCGATTAGTGCCCGGTCGAGGCCCGGATCACACGTGTGCGGTGACCGGGCCGGTCAGACCGGGATGTGCCAGAGGCAGGTGACGAAGGCCAGCAGGAACGCCGATCCGCCCATGATGACGGCGCCCGCGTGGTACGGGAGTTCGTCGTCGGGACGCAGGAGGCGGTTGACGCGACGCATGACGTCCGGCTCGGACTGCTCGACGGCGGCCATCGCACCGGCCGGCACCGGAGCGGGGCCCGCGGCGCCGAAGCGGAGCAGGGCCATGGCGAGTTCGCGGCGGGAGCTGTGCCGTCGGGCCTGGTCGTCGGCGCACATCTCGATGAGCAGGGCCACGCTCTCGTAGTAGGTGCGGACCAGGCGCACGCGCGGGAACGCGCGTTTGAGGGAGGAGAACGGCAGCAGGACGAGGTCGTGCCGCTGGCGCAGGTGCGCGTTCTCGTGGGCGAGGACGGCGGCCAGCTCCGCGCGGTCCAGGACCGCCAGGGCCCCCTCGCTGATGACGACCTGGGAGCGCAGCACACCGGGCAGGCAGTACGCGGCGGCGGCCGGGTGGTCCACCACCCGCGCGCCGGGCACGTCGGGGTGGTCCTTGGCGACCAGTTCCAGCAGGTCGTGGTGGCGGCGGCGCACCCGGACGACCTGCACGAAGGAGGAGACGAGACCGTAGAAGAGCACGAGGGTCAGTGCGGCGGCCAGCGCCACGGCCACGATGTGGCTGGCGCCCTCCGCCCCCAGGGACAGCTCGGAGGAGATGAGTCGGCCGGTGACGATGTCGCCGGCCAGGGCGAGCAGGCCGTGCGCGGCACCGAGTTCGTAGGAGGACAGCCCGAACGCCAGGAGCGCACCGATGGTCGACACCCCCCAGGCCAGGCCGAGCGCCTGCCAGGTGATGACCGCGGTGTAGGGGCCGCGGGTCGGCCACTTCGCCCGGTGGAGTGCTTCCATGGCGATGAGGCAGCCGACCGCGATGAGAGAGAGAAGTGCGGCACTGACCATACGGGCTAGTTCCTTGGCTGCTCGATTTCCCCGAGTGCGCGCCGAAGCGCTTCAGCCTCCTGGCCGTCCATGGACTGGACGAAGGCGGCCAGGGCCGCGTCGCGGTCCCCCGTCTGACCGAGGGCGTCGAACATCAGCTCGGACACATAGGCCTCACGGCTCGCGGCCGGACTGTATCGCCACGCACGACCCTCACGTGCCCGGGAGACCACCTTCTTCTTGGCGAGTCGATCGAGCACGGTCATGACGGTCGTGTGTGCCAGGTCGCGTTCGGTGAGCGCTTTGCCGACCTCACGAACCGTCATTGGTTCGTTTCGTGCCCACAGTACATCCATCACCGCGCGTTCAAGTTCGCCAAGCCGATTCATGGATCCGAGTCTACCGGGGCTAGTACTACACGCTGTCGTACCCCCGGTTAAATTCGGATCACCCGGCGGGCGGGGCGATGCGGCCCGCGTCGGCGAGTCGCACGTCTGCTCCGGAGCGCGGACCAAGCCGCCCGTTCACGGGTGTGCGGCCCTGACGGATCAGCCGAGATTTCCTACCGAAAGCCGACCCGGACGGCGATACTGCCGACGCGCACCCGGGAAGGAGTCCCACCATGGGCACCAGCAATGACATGCGCCTCATCGTCACCAAAGGCGACATCACCGAGCAGCGGGTGGACGCCATCGTCAACGCGGCCAACGGTTCCCTCCTCGGGGGCGGCGGGGTCGACGGCGCCATCCACCGCAAGGGCGGCGGGGCGATCCTGGAGGAGTGCCGCCGTCTGCGATCCGGGCACCTCGGCGGAGGCCTGCCCGTCGGCCACGCGGTGGCCACCACGGCCGGGCTGCTGCCCGCCCGCTGGGTGATCCACACCGTGGGGCCGGTGCACAGCACCACGGAGGACCGCGGTGCACGGCTCGCCTCCTGTTACACCGAGTCCCTGCGTCTGGCACGGGACCTCGGCGCGGAGTCGGTGGCCTTCCCCGCGATCTCCACCGGCGTGTACCGGTGGCCGCTCGACGACGCCGCGCGCATCGCCGCCGAGGCGATCCACGCGGCCGAGGCGCGGGTGCCGGAGATTCGGCTGGTCCTGTTCGACGACACCGCCCTGGCCGCCTTCCAACGAGCCTTCGACACCGCCTGAACGGCACCGCTTCCCGGGCAGGACCCGGCGGCGATCCGCGCCGCGTGCCCGACGCCGCACCCGGTCAGTGCCCGGGGTCGGCGATCGGCGGCGGGTAGCCGGTCGGCGGACGCTCCTCCCGCCACGGCGTGTGGACGCGTGCGCCCGGGAGGCCGGCGAGTTCGGGGACGTACCGGCGGACGTAGTCGCCGCCGGGATCGAAGCGCCGCGCCTGGCGGAGCGGGTTGAAGGCCCGGTTGGGCCGTGTGTCGTTGCCGGTCCCCGCGACCCACTGCCAGTTGCCGTGGTTGTCGGCGACGTCGCCGTCCACGAGGTGGTCCTCGAAGTGCGCGGCTCCCTCGCGCCAGTGCACCCGCAGCGTGCGCGTCAGGAACGCCGCGGTGATCATCCGGGTCCGGTTGTGCATGAACCCCTCCCTCAGGAGTTGGCGCATCCCCGCGTCGACGACGGGCACGCCGGTCCGGCCCTGCCGCCAGGCCGCGACGGCGTCCGGGTCGTGTCGCCACTGGCGCCCGCGGTCCCGGTAGTCGCGGCGGCCGATCTCCGGAAAGGCCGCCGTCACCTGGTGGTGGAAGTCCCTCCAGGCGAGCTGGCGCACGAACTCCCCGTGTCCCGGACGCTCCCGCCCCGCGAGGGCGACCTCCAGCGGGGACAGGCAGCCGAAGCGCAGGTCGGCCGACAGGTGCGAGGTGGCCGCCCCGGCCAGGTCGTCGCGCCGGTCCGGGTACTCGGCCTGGCCGCGCTCGACCCAGGTCCGGAGCCGGGCCCGGGCCGCGTCCTCCCCTCCGGCGATCCGGTCGGTCGCCGTCTCGCCCCGGCCGCGGTCGCCCAGCGAGCGCGGCAGCTCACCGGGGGCGAGGTCCCCATGGGGAGGCAGCCCGTCCGGAGCGGGCTCGATCGCGCGCCAGGAGGACGCCTCCCAGGCCCGCCAGTACGGGGTGAACACCTTGTAGTGGTCCCCGCCCTGGGGCACGACCTCCCCGGGTGGAACGACGGTGAGCCCCGGGAACTCCCACACGGCCACACCGGCCTCCCGCAGCCGCCGCGCGCGATGGGCGGCGAAGCGGCTGACTCCGGCGCTCAGGTGAATCGTGTCCGCGCCGGTCTCCTTCGCCACGCGCAGGGCCTCCTCGACCGTTTCCCCCCGGCGCAGGACGAGGTCGGACCCCCGGCTGCGCAGGGACCACCGCAGGTCGGCGAGGGCTTCGGCGAGGTAGGCGTTCCGGTTGCGGGCGGCCGTGTCCACGAGGCGGTCGTCGATGACGAACAGCGGCAGGACGGGTCGGCCCCCGGCCAGGGCGGCGCCCAACGCCGGATGGTCGTGGACCCGCAGGTCCTGGGTGAACAGGACGATCACGCTCGGCGGCACACCGAACCTCCAGAACACAGGGGAGCTGAATCATCACCCTAGGCGATGTCTCCCTGGTCGGAGCGGCCCGTGCGCAGTAGCGTGGGCGTATGAGCCAGCCGCGCGCCACCTCCCGTCCCGAACCGGCCCGGCCCGTGGTCGGCGTCTCCAGCTGCCTGCTGGGAGCCCCGGTCCGCTACAACGGAGGCCATTCCCGTTCCCGGTTCCTCACCGACGAGCTGGGGCGGCACGTGGACTGGCTGCCCGTCTGCCCGGAGGCGGAGATCGGCCTGGGCGTTCCGCGCCCGACCCTGCGCCTGCAGCGGATCGGGGAGGCGGACCGGGTGATCTCCAGCAAGGACGGCGCCGACCACACCGACGACCTCGCCGCGGTCGCCGACCGGCACCTGGGCGGCCTGGAGCACGTGGACGGCTACGTGCTGAAGAACAAGTCGCCGAGCTGCGGCCTCCTGGCGCTCCCGGTGTTCGACGACGCGGCGAACCGGGTCCACGGCAAGGGGCGCGGAGCCTTCGCCGAACGCCTGACCCGCCTGCTGCCGGACCTGCCGGTGGAGGAGCAGGGACGCCTCTCGGACGCGGGGCTGCGCGAGCACTTCGTCCAGCGCGTCTTCGCCCACGCCCGCCTCCGGCTCCTGCTGTCCGACGACTGGCGGCCCCGTGACCTGGTGGAGTTCCACACGCGGCACAAGCTCCAGCTGATGTCCCACTCCCCCGAGGGGTACCGGGAGACCGGGCGCATCGTCGCCGCGGTCGGCGACGCCCCGCGCGCGGAGACCGCGAGGGCCTACACGAAGGCCTTCCACACCACGATGGCGGTGCGCACGAGCCGAGGCAAGCACGCCAACGCGCTCCAGCACGCCTTCGGGATGCTCAGCCCGCTGCTGGACGACGCCCGACGGCACGACCTGCTGGAGGCGATCGAGTCGTACCGGGTGGGCGAGGCCCCGCTCAGCCTGCCCGTGGCCCTTCTGCGCCACCACTGCGCGGCGGAGGACGTCGTGTGGGCGCGTGAGCAGACCTACCTGCTCCCCTACCCGGACGACCTGCGGCTGCGGCATCCGGTGGAGGTCTGACCGCGGTGGTGGCGGTCTGACCGCGGCCCGGATCCGCCGTTCCGGGCACGAAACGGAGACAGTTGACTACACTCGGTCACTACCCGCGACCCGCGGTGTTTCCCCACGGGCGTGGTGACCGCTGTTCCCGACTCTGAGGTTCGGTGTGCGCGCGACATTCTCCCGACGGGCCGTCATTCTCGTCTCCTCCTGCGTCGTCGTCGCGGCCGCGGCCGCGCTGGCGACGCTCCCGCCCGAGGGGGTCGCGGACCGGCTGGGCCTGCACCCGCCCGAGGCCGGCCCCGCGCTCGCCACCGGTCGGCTCGGCTTCCCCTCCGACCGCGAGGTCCCCGTCCCCGCACCGATCCCCCAGCCCGGCCAGGTCGCGGTGTGCAACGAACCCGGCACGGACCGGGTGGTGGCACTGCCGGACGAGGCCGCGCCGGGCGGCGAGCGTCCGCTGTGGATCCGGCGTCCGCCGGGCCCCGACAGCGCCGACCTGCCCGTCCTCTACCTCCTGCACGGTTCGGCCTCCACCCACGAGACCCTCATGGCGCAGGGCCTCGGTCCGCTCCTGGACCAGGAGATGTGCCGTGCCGGGGTCGAGTTCGTCATCGCCGCACCGTACGGCCAGGAGATCGGGGGCACCACCACCGAGTGGGCCGACGCCGCCGACGGCCGCTTCGCGCTGGAGAGCTTCGTCACCGGACCGGTGATCGAGGCGGTCGAGGGAGAGCACGTACGCCCACGGGACCTGCGGGCGATCGGCGGGTTCTCCATGGGCGGCTACGGGGCGGCCGCCACGGCGCTGCGCCACCCCGACCTGTACGCGCAGGTCGCCAGCTGGGCGGGCTACTTCCGCGTCGACGACCCCCACGAGGTGCTAGGGGACGGCGCCGCGGACCACAGCCCCGACCTCCTGCTCGACTCCGACGGCGTCGAGGACCTGCGGTTCGTACTGGTCGAGGGGACCGAGGAGCACACCCCGCTCCAGGAGGGGAGCATCCAGGGCGAGGCGGAGCGCTTCGCCGGACTGCTCACCGACCGCGGTATGACGGTCGCCACGCTCCGGCCGCGCGGCGGGCACGACTTCCGTACCTGGGAACGTTCCTTGCCCGACGTGGTCGACTTCCTGGTGTCGGGGTGGGCCGCTACACCGTAGGTCGGCGTCGGTCAATACCAGACCCCTCGGACAATCCAGGCGGGAACAGTGTGTACCTTCGTCGCTGTTGACGACAGCGGCTGTATACACGACGTGGAGGGACCACCGGTGTCTGGAACCGTGACTGAGGGAGACCCCGCACCACTCCCCTCCCGCGTCGCCACCATCAGCCTGCACACCTCCCCCCTGGACCAGCCCGGCACCGGTGACGCCGGCGGTCTCAACGTCTACGTCGTCGAGGTCGCCCGCCGGATGGCCGAACGCGGTGTGGCCGTGGACGTGTTCACCCGCGCCACCCGCGCCGACCTGCCTCCGGTGGTGGAACTGGCGCCGGGCGTCAACGTCCGGCACGTCCCCGCCGGGCCCTTCGGCCACCTCGACAAGAACACGCTCGCCGAGCACCTGTGTCCGTTCATCTTCGGACTCCTGCGCGCCGAGGCCCAGGGGGATCCCGGCCACTACGACCTCGTCCACGGCCACTACTGGCTGTCGGGACGCGCGGGCGTGGTGGCCGCTCGCCGCTGGGGGGTGCCGATGGTGCAGTCGATGCACACGATGGCCCGTGTGAAGAACGCCGCCCTGGCCGAGGGCGACCGGCCCGAACCCGAGATGCGGGTGCGCGGCGAGGACCAGCTGGTCCGCCAGGCCGACCGGCTGATCGCCAACACCGACGACGAGGCGCGCCAGCTCAAACAGCACTACGGCGCCGGGGACCACCAGATCAGCACGATCCCGCCGGGTGTGGACCTGGAGGTCTTCACCCCCGGCTCGCGGGCCGAGGCGCTGGCCCGGCTCGGCCTGCCCGCCGGCACCGAGCTCCTGCTGTTCGTGGGACGGGTGCAGCGGCTCAAGGCCCCCGACATCCTCATCCGCGCCGCAGCCGAACTCCTGGAGCGCGACCCCTCCCTGCGCTCGCGCCTGGTGGTGGGCGTGGTGGGCGGCCTGTCCGGCGTCGGCCAGAACGAACCCCTCCTGCTCACCGACCTGGCCGAGTCCCTGGGCGTGGCCGACGTGGTGCGCCTGGAACCCGCGCAGAACCGTCGGCGGCTGGCCGACTACTACCGCGCGGCCACGGCGACCGTGGTGCCGTCCTACTCCGAGTCCTTCGGCCTGGTGGCGGTGGAGTCCCAGGCCTGCGGCACCCCGGTCGTCGCCGCGCGCGTGGGCGGGCTGACCACGGCCGTGTCGGGCGGCGTGTCCGGGGTGCTGGTGGAGGGGCACGACCCCTCCGACTACGCCGCCGAACTGCACCGCCTCATCGCCGAGCCCGCCTGGCGTGCCAAGCTGGCGATGGCGGCCCCCAAGCACGCCGCCACCCTGGGCTGGTCGCGGACCGTCGACGACCTGTTGGACGTGTACCGCGCGAGCATCACCCCGCGCGCGCTGCCCCTGGCGGCGTGCCGATGACCGGAAGGGACCCGCAGGTGCAGACGCAGACGGCGCGTGAGGCCGCGGCGAGGGCGATCACCGAGGCGGTCGCCGAGGCCGGACTGGAGACGGAGCTCCCCCGGGAGGGCTCCTTCCTCGTCACGATCCCCGGCCGGGCCAAGCTCAAGACACTCGTGTGGCTGGAGGTCGGGCCGCACAGCCTCGGCGTCACGTCGTTCTTCTGCCGGCAGCCGGACGAGAACCACGGCGAGTTCTACCGCTGGCTGATGCAGCGCAACTCGGGCATGTTCGGGATGGCCTTCGCGGCCGACGAGGTCGGCGACGTGTACATCCGCGGGCGCCTGCCGCTGGAGGGCGTGACGAGCGACGAGGTCGACCGGCTGCTGGGATGCGTGCTCACCTATTCCGACGAGAACTTCAACCGCGCGCTGGAGCTGGGCTTCGCCTCGGCGATCCGCAAGGAGTGGAAGTGGCGGGCCGAGCGCGGCCACGACATGCGCAACCTGCGGGCCTTCGCCCACCTGGCCGAGCCGCACACGGGCACCGAGCCCGCGACCCCGCCGGAGAGTACTTCCTAACAGCGTTAGGAGATGGGGGCGCCCGAGCGGAAGGGCGGAGTGGCTAGGCTTGGTCCCATGGGAACTCTGGTACTGCTGCGACACGGTGAGAGTGTCTGGAACGCGAAGGGCCTGTTCACCGGCTGGGTGGACGTGGACCTGTCGGCGACGGGCGAGGACGAGGCCCGCCGGGGCGGTGAGCTGCTCAAGGAGGCCGGTGTCACGCCGGACATCCTGCACACCTCGCTGCTCAAGCGCGCCATCCGCACCGCGAACCTGGCGCTGGACGCCGCCGACCTGCACTGGCTGCCGGTCGAGCGCTCCTGGCGCCTCAACGAGCGCCACTACGGCGCCCTGCAGGGCAAGGACAAGGCGCAGACGCGCGAGGAGTACGGCGAAGAGCAGTTCATGATCTGGCGCCGCTCCTACGACACCCCGCCGCCGCCCATCGCCGACGACGACCCCTACTCGCAGGCCGCCGACACCCGCTACGCGCAGCTTCCGCCGGAGCTGAAGCCCCGCACCGAGTGCCTCAAGGACGTGCTGGACCGCGCCCTGCCCTACTGGTACGACTCCATCGTCCCCGACCTGGCCGCCGGGAAGACCGTGCTGGTCGCCGCGCACGGCAACTCGCTGCGCGCGCTGGTCAAGCACCTGGACGGGATCAGCGACGCCGACATCGCCGGGCTGAACATCCCCACCGGCATCCCGCTGCTGTACGACCTCGACGACGACTTCACGCCGCGCAACGCGGGCGGCACCTACCTCGACCCGGAGGCCGCCAAGGCCGCGATCGAGGCCGTGGCCAACCAGGGCAAGAAGTAGCCCACCCGTCGCCCGCCACCGCCCCGGGGGCGCCCTCGGCGCTCGCGCCCGTGTCGCCTCCGGCGGCACGGGCGCCGTGCCTTCGGGGGCGGACCTCAGTAGACGAGCGCCTGGGCGCCCTCGGCGACGGCCTCCTCGACGAACGACGGCGCCCCCGCGATGCGCACCCCCGTGATGAGGTCGTCCTGGGTCAGCTCCCTCCGGGCGGCGCACTGCGTGCACACCGTCACCCGGCCGGCGGCCAGGACGGCTTCGAGGAGGTCGCACAGGGGGGCGGCGTGCGGGAGGGCGAACTCCTCGGCCCGGCCGGGGACGGCGAACCACGCCGACTCACCGGTCAGCCAGAGCGAGACGTCGACCCCGCTGGCCAGGGCCGCCGCGGCGACCGTGAACGCCTGGTTGCACCGCTCGGGGTCGTTCTCTCCGGCGGTGACCTTGATCACCAAGGAACGGGACATGTCGGTCAGCCTAGTGACAGGCCGACGAGGACCAGCACCGCCCCCACCGCCGCGCAGGCGCCGAAGAGCACCGTGAGCGCGACCGCCTCCCGGCGCCGGGGCGGGATACGGGCGGGCTGCGCGTCGACGCCGTGCTCGATGGCCAGCTTCCCGCCCTCGGGAGCGACCAGCACGACCCGGCCCTCGCGCAGCTGGACGCGTCCGCTGACGCGGAGCCGTGCGCCCGGGCGGATCACCCACTCGCGGTACTCGAACTCGATCGTCTCGCCGCGGAAGACTCCGGAGATCCGACCGCGCACCCGCGGCAACAGGTCGTCCGCGGCGGCGGCCACACCCGGTTGCGGGCGTCCCACCACACGCTTGAGGCACAGTTCGGCGCCACGGGTCTCGGCGTCGCCCGGGTCGACGAAGACGCGGTCACCGTCGGCGCGGTCCCCCTCGGCCACCAGGCCGAACAGCTCCTCGCCGCCGTACTCGGCGATGGGGTCGCAGGCGCGTTCGCGGACGGTTCCCCCGTCGTGGTTGAGCGGCCAGTAGTGCCGCAGCACCTCGTGCCCGTGCCACACGCACTCCGCGCCGGCCAGTCCGGAGGTGATGGGCCCCGCGGGCCCGGGGGCGGCGACACCGGACAGGGTGACGCGTCGCCCCTCCAGCGCGGCGAGCGACCGGGGCCGCAGCTGGGCGACGCCGCGCTGGCGCAGCCAGCGGCGCAGGCCGATGACGGTGAGCGGCAGGAGGACGACCGCGGCGAAGAGCAGCGCCGAACCGATGACCAGCAACACAGGCCGCCCCTTAATTCTGCGTCGGAGGGTGGGAGACGACGGCGGGTTCGACACCCCGTGACCACACCGTGTCGCAGACAATCTTTACCAGTTCTTCGGGAAAGCGGGGCCAATTGGGCATGGCCGTCCCGGGACGCGCTGGTGGCAGGGGCCGGGGTCGGCCCGAGCGGACGTGACAGTGCTCCGATCCGGCTACGCTCAGACGTCATGGACGCTGAAGTACACCCCGATCTGGCGAAACTGTCCTTCCTGCTCGGCCGCTGGGAGGGCGTCGGCGTCGCCGGCTACGCCGAAGAGGAAGAGTTCCAGTTCGGGCAGGAGGTCGAGTTCTCCCACAGCCCGGACGCTCCGTACCTGACCTACAGCAGCAAGGCCTGGCGCATGAAGGCCGACGGCACGCTGGGCGAGGTCATCACGGAGGAGTCCGGCTACTGGCGCGCGCTGTCGGAGGCCGACACCGCGCAGTACGCCAAGGACGACGACAAGAACATCATCCACCTCGAAGTGCTCATCACCCACAACGAGGGGTTCATAGAGTCCTACCTGGGCAACGTGTTCGCCAACCGGGTGGAGATGGCCACCAACGCGGTGATGCACACGATCACCGGCCTGGAGGTCACCGCCTCGCACCGGCTCTACGGGCTCTTCGGCGACGACCGGGAGACCCTGGGCTACGCGTGGGACCTGGCGGCGCGGGGGCACGAGCTGCGGTCGTACATGTCGGCCCAGCTGAAGAAGGCCGGCGCGCGGCCAACCGGGACGTAGCTCCGCGGCCGGGCCGCGGGCAGGGGCAGACCCCGGGTGTCCTCCCACCGAGGGGGTGGGGCCGGTCGGACGAGTTCCGGCGACCCGGGGTCCGGGTGTCCGTCGTGGATTCGCGGCGAACGACGTCGCGAACGCGAGCGTCGTCCTAGCGGACGGCCACCTCGCCAGTCCTGAGAGAAATCATCTTTCGGACCACCTCCTTTCCTGCGTGCCACCGACAGTACGTCCCGTGGGTCCCGCCGGGCAAGTGTTTTTCTGACTCGCGTCATCGCAGGTCAGAGGCGCACTCGCGAGCGACTTGGCGGGGCGGCTAGGCTCGGCGGTATGACTTCGCCGCTGCTGAGCACACCCGGTGCCGTGACCGCCGAGCACACCGACTCCGGCGTCGCCGCGCACTACGGAGACCCCGCCCACGAGGGCCGTGCCGCCGAACGCGCCGCCGCCTGGGTGGACCGGAGCAACCGGGACGTGGTGCGGGTGAGCGGACCCGACCGCCTCACCTGGCTCAACGACCTCACCAGCCAGCTCACGAGCGACCTGGCACCGGGCGTGGGCACCGAGGCGCTGGTCCTGGACAACCGCGGCCACCTGCGCCACCACCTGTCGCTGGTGGACGACGGCGAGTCCACCTGGATCCACACCGAGCCGGGGCGCGGCGCCGACCTGGCGGCGTTCCTGGACTCCATGCGCTTCATGCTGCGCGTGGAGGTCGCCGACCTCGGCGACGGCTTCGCCGTTCTGACGTTGCTCGGCCCCAAGCGCGCGGAGGCCGTCGACGCGGCCGGCGACGTGCTGGAGGGCGTGGTCGCGCGCCTGACGATGGACGAGACCGACCTGTTCGTGCCCGCCGAACGGCTCACCGAGGTGGCCGAGGCGCTCACCGCCGCCGGGGCGCGGCCCGCCGGGATGTGGGCCTACGAGGCCGACCGCATCGCGCACCACAGGGTCCGCGCGGGCGTCGACACGGACGAGCGCACGATCCCGCACGAGGTGGACTGGGTCGGCCGCGCGGTGCACCTGGAGAAGGGCTGCTACCCGGGCCAGGAGACGGTGGCGCGGGTGCACAACCTGGGGCGTCCGCCGCGCCGCCTGGTCATGCTGCACCTGGACGGGACCGCCGAGCGCCTGCCGGAGGTGGGCGCCCCGATCGAGCTCGACGGCCGCAAGGTGGGCCGGGTGGGGTCGTCGGCCCGCCACCACGAGTTGGGGCCCATCGCGCTGGGCGTGCTCAAGCGCGCGGCTCCCACCGACGCCGAACTGGAGGTCGACGGGATCGCCGCGGGCCAGGAGGTCGTGGTGGATCCCGACACCGGCGCCAACGCCCAGATCGACCTGCGCCGCCGCCCGAAGTAGACACCGGAGTCCGGGCGCCGGACAAGCGCACCCGCCAGCCCACCGAGGTGCGGCGGCGGCTCATCCTGGAGGCCGCTGTTCCCCTGGTGACGCGCTGGTCGACGGACTGGCCCTGCGCCGCCTGCGGGGCGCTCCGCCGCTGAGCATCGAGCAGGCGCGCGCCCACCTGCGCCGCTTCCTGGCCGCGGAACTGGGCCTGGAGTCCTCCCCGGCCTGACGCGCACGCGGCTCCCGGGCCGTCCTGGGCCTGTCGCCCGGGACGGCCCGACCCGGTTCACTCCACCGACGGCCGCGGCAGGGGTTGCTCGCGGGGCCGATGGTGGTCATCGCGCGCGCAGGTGTGGATTCGCGCAGGTCAGAGCCACAGACTGGGGAGAGGGGCGCACCGCGCGGACCACGGTTCCGCGTCCGGACGGCCGCTCGCCCGTGACCGGCATCGCGTCGCCCGTGACCGGCATCGCGCCCCTCATCCGCTGGTCCGCGCCCTGCGCGCGGGCACCGCAGGAAGGAGGCCGACATGACCACGCTGAGCCGCGGTGAGGTCGAGGCCGACATCAAGAACACGCTGGGCCTCGTCCCGCACTTCTTCTCCGCCATCCCGGACGAGCTGATCGGCGCAGAGTGGGAGCTCTTCAAGCACCTGGAGCTCGGTGAGACGCTCATCCCGAACAAGTACAAGGAGCTGATGGGCGTCGCCCTGCACTCGGAGACCAAGTGCACGTACTGCACGCTGTTCCACACCGAGGCGGCGAAGCTCTTCGGCGCCACCGACCAGGAGATCCAGGAGGCCGTGCACTACGCCAAGTCGAGCCTGGGCTGGAGCGCGTACCTGAACGGGATGCGGGAGGACTTCGACACCTTCAAGGACGAGCTGGGCCAGATCGGCCAGTACCTCAGCTCCCAGGCGTGACCGTGCGACTGGAAAGGGTGCAACCGACGGTCATCCGGGCGACCATGCACGTCCGTGAGATCGCCGCGCTCATGGCCGCGGTGCGCCATCTGGCGGACGGCACGCCCCAGGAGGTGCCGGAGGAGGCCCGCCGCCAGCTCAGGTCCCTGCTGGAGAGCTACGACGAGCAGGTGCGGCACCTCGCCGACCGCCCCGCGTCCGTCACCGACGTCCCGGGGCAGGGTGGAGAGCCCGCCTGACCCGCACGGCCGTCCGTTCCCTCCCGCCGTATGGCCGGGAGGGGCGGCCGTGCCGCGCCCTGCCGGTGAACGCCGTCGCCCTCATCGCCGCCCTCGGCTGACCCACGCACCCACGCACCCACGCACCCACGCACCCACGCACCCACGCACCCACGCACCCACGCACCCACGCACCCACGGGATCACACCCGGCCCTCTGGCACCCAAGCACCCAAGCACCCAAGCACCCAAGGGATCGCACCCGGATCTGTGGCCCGCGGGTCCTGCTCACCGGCCCGTGAAACCCGTACACCACAGGACGGGACCACCGCTGCTGCCGTTCCGCCTTCCACTCGTGGACCCAGCGCAGCCCGGCACGCCCGGACGGAACCACCCCGCACCCGTGCTGCTCACGGACGCGGCCAAGCCCGTACACGACGGACGCGGATCACCCAAAGCTCCTGGCCCGGGTGCTGCTCAAAGAAACGGCGAAGCCCGGCGCGCCTTCGAGGGCGCACCGGGCTCCACGGTCGGTTCGGGATCCCGCTCGGGGTCAGCGCAGGGCGGCGGCCAGGCGCTCCTCGTGCAGGCGCTCGCCCCAGGACGGGGCCACGGCGGGCAGCGCGCCCACGCGCCAGCGCAGCAGGAGATCGGCCAGTTCCGGGTTGCGGGGCAGTGCGGGGCCGTGCAGGTAGGTGCCGAGCACCTGGCCCTGGTAGGCGCCCTCGGTGCGGTCGTCGTTGCCGATCCCGCGCACGGTCGTGGACAGCGGGCGCGCCGACGGGCCGATGGCGGTCCGGCCCTGGTGGTTCTCGAACCCGGTGATGCGGCCGACGCCCAGGGCGGGGTCCACGTCCGCGACGATCTCGCCGACCGCGCGGGTCTGGCCGCGGCCGCTGCGGATGTCGAGGATCCCGATGCCGGGCAGCGGGTTGGACTCGTCGTCGCCGTAGGACTCGCCGATGATCTGGTAGCCCGCGCAGACCGCGAAGACGCAGGCGCCCCGGGCCACGGCGCGGGCGAGCCCGCCGTCCTTGCGCAGGCGCTCGGCCGCCAGGATCTGCGGCCGGTCTTCGCCGCCGCCGAGCAGGTAGATGTCGCCGTGCTCGGGCACAGGGCTGCTGGAGGTGACCTGCAGGACCTCGGTGGGAATCCCGCGCAGTTCGGCGCGGCGCTTGAGGATGAGGACGTTGCCCTGGTCCCCGTAGGTGCTCAGCAGGTCGGGGTAGATCCACACGATCCGCAGGGTGCTGCTGGTGTCCGTCATGAGGTTGGTCTCCCCTACTGCACGCGGCCGTAGGCCGTGCGGATCTGCTGGAAGGCTGTGTAGTTGGCGATGACGTCGACCTTGGTGATGTCGGGGTCCTCGGCCTTGAGTCGGCCGAGCACCTCGTCCACGCGGTCGGCGACCTCGAAGGCCACGCCGTCGGTCTCCAGGCGCAGGGCCAGGTCGGTGCGGCGCTCACCCATGACGAACACGCGCCGGCCGCGAAGGACCGTGTAGTCCACGTCCCACAGCCAGGAGGTGTCCTTGCCGTCGGGGATCTGGGCGTTGACCGCGAGGATCACCGGCACCCGGGGCGGGTCCAGGACCGCGAAGGACTCCAGCCAGCCCGCGGGGTTCTTGGACAGCAGGAGCCGCACCTCGACCCCCATGGTGACCAGGGAGGTGTAGCGGCCCGCGACCGAGGTGATCTCGCGCAGGCGCTCCACCGTGCGCTCCGGGTGGATGCCGTACCCGGCGGCCGTCGCGGCGGCGATGGCCGCGTTGGCGCGGTTGGCGTCACCGGGCAGGTTCAGGCGGAGTTTGAGCCGCTGGCCGTCCGGTGCGATGAGGGTGTCGGACTCGTTGTCCACCGCCCACGTGGTCTCCGGGCGGGACAGGCCGCACTCGGGGCACTCCCAGTACGGGTCGGTGTCCCGCTTGAGGTGGCCGCCGCACTCGGGGCAGCACCAGGAGTCCTCCTTCCAGCGCTGACCGGCCGAGACCCAGGTGGCGTTGGCCGCGCCGAGCCCCGCCCACGCCACGAGGGGATCGTCGGCGTTGGCGATGACGTGGGTGTTGGTCTTGCCGAGCGCCGTCCGCCACTTCTTGGCGAGCAGGTTGATCTCCGAGGCGCGGTCCATCTGGTCCCGGCTGAGGTTCATCAGCACCACGAACGCGGGCTGGGTGGCGACCAGGACCTGCGGCAGGTACTTCTCGTCGACCTCCAGCACGCCGTTGACCGCGGAGGCGTTCTGCGAGAGCGCCGTGATGTGCCCGGTGGGCATGTTGGCGCCGTACTCGTTGGTGGCCACGTCGCCGAACTCGCGCAGGGCCTGGGCGATGAGCCGGGTCGTGGTCGTCTTGCCGTTGGTGGCGCTGATGAGCGCCAGGCGGCGGCCCTTGGCGAGCTTGGTCAGCAGATCCGGCTCGACCTTGAGCGCGACCCGCCCACCGATGACGGAGCCGTCCCCCCGCCCGGTCGCGCGGGACAGGCTGGCCGCACTCCTGCCCAGGACCGATGCGAGTTGGGCACGCAGGGGAAGGTCGCTCAATCTACTCTCCACGTCGCTTGATCACCCGCGCCTGTGCGCGTCCGCACGGCAGGTGATGTCTCGGGCACAGCCTAGTGTCCACCGGTGATCACACCCGCCAGTCCAACCGCTCGGGCGGTGGACCCAGGTTGGGCGGTACCCGCCGATCCCGGACGCCGGTGCCGACCGGGGCCGGCCGGTCCGTCCGACCGTCGTCCGCGGCCGCCGGGGCGCCGGGTGGGGCGATCCTCGGCCGACCGCCCTCGACGGGCTGTTCGGCTGGGGAACCTCCCCCGCGCGTGCGGGTGGCAGTGCCGTTACTGGTGTGACGGGAGTCGTCCACCGTGGCCAGTGTTGCTGTGGACAGGGTGAGGATACCTGGGTTGGTGTCGGCGAGAACAGGGCCATCGCCGGTGAGAACGACGGCGACGGTGTCGGGGAGCTCGCGCAGGGCCTCCGCCCCGAGGTCGAGGGGGCGCACGGCGGCGTCCTCGCTCTCCACGGCCGTCACGGGCGTGTCGAGATCGGCCGCCTGGGCCGTGGCCCGACCCCACGCGGTGGCCGATCTCACATGTCTGACCAGGTCGAGCGGGGCGACCGCGGCGGCGGCGTTGCGGATCACCGCGCCGGACTCGGTGTGCGGCGAGGGGAAGAAGCGGTCGTCGGACTCCATGTCGGCCATCGGGTCGGCGTCGGGGTCCGTTCCGGCCTCGGTGACCATGCCCCGCACCGCGTCGCCGATCACCTCGCTCAGGCGGTGCAGGTCCGTCCCGGCGGCCGTGCCCCCTCCCCCGGCCGAGGCGGTCACGGCGCGCGCGAGGGCCTCGGTGGACGCGCCGGGTTCGCGCATCACCACCGACAGGCAGGCGGGGTCGTCCAGGCGCGCCAGGGCGGCGGGCGTGGCCGACCGGAACATCAGCACGACCTCCACGCCGCCGCCGGCCGCGGCCGACAGGACCTGGTCCACCTCGTCGTCGGGCAGGGCCTCGGCCCCGCACACCACGACGGTGCGCACCCGGCCGGGGCGCGACCCTCCTCCGGGGCCCTCGCGAGGCGAGCCGACCTCCAGGAGTTCGCTGAGCGAGGCCACGGCGTAGGTGCCGTACGCTCTGGCCGCCGAAGCGCCGGAGGCCCGGTCGGTGCAGATGATCTTCACCTGCGCGTAGTCGCCGTCCTCGGCGCGGGTGCCGACCGACTCGAACGGGCTCAGGCGCCGTTCCAGTTCCCAGGCGCGCTCCCACACGTCCGGGTCGTCGGCGCAGCGCTCACGGACGCGGGTGCGCTGCTCGGCGGTGAGCAGGGCCAGCGCGGCGTCGTCCTGGGCGGTGTCGTCGTCGGGCGTGATGAGCGCGCGCAGGCCGCCGATGAGGGCGCCGATCCCGGCATGCGGTCCGAGCACCTCCATCAGCCGCAGGAGCAGGGTCTCGTCGGCGTCGGCGCCCTCGCCCGTCCCGGCCGCGGCGGCGACCGCGGACAGGACGCGTGCGCGCTGTCCGGCGTCGAGGTTGGTGCCCAGGGTCATCCGTGGCAGGTCCGCGGGCAGCACCCAGCGGCGGGGCGCGACCGCGCATCTGCGGGCGAGATGGACGAGTTCGCGGGCCACGGCGTGCCCGGTGAGGTCGATGACCGTGAGGTCGCCGCCCTCGCGCAGGCGGGAGATTCCCACGGTGGTGAGCAGGGCCGACCAGCCGGTGTCCGTGCCGCCGGTGACCACCACGGAGCCGACGCCGGACGGGACGGTGACCCCGTACCAGCGGGGCTGGGCCTCGAAGGCGCGGGCCGCGGCCTGCCACTCGCCGTAGGCGCGCGCGTGCGCCTCCTGCTGCTCGCGCAGCGCGCGGTCGCGTTCCTCGCGTTCGGCGGCCAGCCGCTCCTTGGCGCGTTCGAGCCGCTCCGCGATCACCAGGCGGCTCTGCATGAGCGCGAAGGAGATGGGCGCCGCGACCGCGGCGCAGGCGAGGACGCCGCCGAGGGCCAGGCTGCCGGGGAGGACGCGCGCGCTCCACAGGAACGGGCACAGCAGGGCCAGGACGGCCAGCCCGACGAGGGCGAAGTACAGCGGCCGGTTGGTGCGCGCCTCACTGTCGCGCTGTCCGCTGAGCCAGTCCTCGCTCAGCGACTCGGCGTCGGCGGGCGCGGGGCGGCGGGGCGCGGGTCCCGGCGCCGGGAGCAGGACGGCGTGGCGCCAGCCGAGGTAGGTCCGGCCTGCCTCGGCTCGGGGTGTACCGCCTGACCGTGGTGTGGGCACCGTACGAACACCTCCTGACCGACCGCCGTGGGGGGCGTCGGGGATCGGGGCGCCCTCCGCACGGGTCGGGAGGCGTCCTCGAAGTCGGTCCGCTCCCCCTCCAGGGCGGTGAGCGGAGTCTGGTCCAACGGGGGCTCCGACCGGAGCCGGAGTGTGGGCCGATGCTGCCACCTGCCCGGCCTCAAGTGAAGCAGGACGCGCGGCGGCCTGCCAGACCCCGCCCGCGCCTGTGGACAACCGTCCACGGCCCAGGGGACCACCCGCGGCCTGTGGACCAACGCCCCTGCCGCGTGCCCGGACACGGCGAGGCGCCGGTGGTGGACGGTTGCCCGTCCGCCACCGGCGCCTCGCACACGCTCGGGGGCGCGTCCCGGCGTCCGCCGGTCACGCCCCCGCGTTCCTACTGGGTGTCGTCCACGGCGTTCCGGGGGCGCGTCCGCCGGTCCGCCTTCGACAGCACTCCCTACGCCTCGACCTGCAGGTCGACGACCTTGCCGACCTCGGCCTCCACGGCGAACTCACCGGTGAAGCCCTGGGAGGCCAGGACCCGCACCTTCCAGGTGCCGTCGGCGGCGAAGAACCGGAAGGTCCCCTCGTCGCCCGTGGCCACCTCGCCGACGAAGTCGTCGGACGCGTTCAGCAGCCGGGCGTAGGCCCCGCTGAGCGGCTTGCCGTCACGGGTCACCGTGCCCTGGATGACCGCCTGGTTTCCCGCGTCCACGTCGGCGAGCACGACGCCGCCGACCGGAGCTCCGCAGCTGTCGCTCACTTGGCCTCCGCCTCTCCGAGCTCGACCGGAACGCCCACGAGGGAGCCGTACTCGGTCCACGAACCGTCGTAGTTCTTCACGTTCTCCAGCCCCACGATCTCGTGCAGGGCGAACCAGGTGTGCGAGGAGCGCTCGCCGATGCGGCAGTAGGCGATGATCTCCTTGTCGAGGTCCACACCGGCCTCGGTGTAGAGCTCGCGCAGTTCCTCGGCCGTCTTGAACGTGCCGTCCTCGTTGGCCGTCTTGGCCCACGGGATGTTGCGCGCGGTCGGGATGTGGCCGGGGCGCTGCGAAGTCTCCTGCGGCAGGTGCGCGGGAGCGAGCAGCTTGCCGGTGAACTCGTCGGGCGAGCGCACGTCGACCAGGTCCTTGGCACCGATGGCCTGGACGACCTCGTCGCGGAACGCGCGGATGGAGTGGTCCTGCTCCTGCGCCGTGTACTGGGTGGCCGCCCGCTCGGGGACGTCCTTGACCAGCTCGCGGGAGTCCAGCTCCCACTTCTTGCGGCCGCCGTCCAGCAGGCGGACGTTGGTGTGGCCGTAGAGCTTGAAGTACCAGTAGGCGTAGGCGGCGAACCAGTTGTTGTTGCCGCCGTAGAGCACGACCTGGTCGTCGTTGCCGATGCCCTTGGCCGACAGCAGTGCCTCGAAACCGGTCTTGTCGACGAAGTCGCGGCGGACCGGGTCCTGCAGGTCCGTCTTCCAGTCGATCCTGACGGCGCCGCGGATGTGTCCCTTGTCGTAGGCGGACGTGTCCTCATCGACCTCGACGAGGACCACGTTGTCATCGTCCAGGTGAGCCTCCACCCAGTCGGCGTCCACGAGGACGTCGGAGCGGCTCATAGGGAACCTCCAGTGTTTCTTGTGCGGTGTCGCGTGTGCGGTCGGTGCGTGGGTCGGGACGCGGACGTCCCAGGTGTCGGGGGTCGTGCCGCCGTGCTCAACGAGCCGTTCCCGTCGCCGTCAGGCGGCGCATGAGGAGGTAGGCCTCGCATCCGGCGCAGAAGCCGAACGCGGCGTTGAGGAAGGCGGCGAAGAGGGCGAGGGCGGTCGCGGCGACGCCGAGCCCCTGCGGGCCCGCCAGGTATCCGACGAGTCCCAGAGCGGCGAAGACGAGTCCCACTCCCTGTGCGAACCGGGGCGGCCGGGCGTCCTCGGTCTCCCCGGGCGGACCGATCCTGGGGCGCACGAGAGTGGAGAACACCAGCGCGTAGGGCGAGTACCGAACTCCCGCGACCACCGCGATACCGAACACCAGGGCCTGGAACCCGAGGATCCGCGGATCTCCGGTGGCCAGGGCCGTGGCCAGTACGAGGGTGGTCAGGGCCGCGGCGAAGCGCTGCCCTCGGGGGTCGACCTGCATGGTGTGATGTCCCCAGTCGCGTGCACGGAATGGGCCAGTCGCACGGAGGAGGCGAGGGCTCGCGGGCCCGTCCGCCCTAAGGACACAGACAGAGCGCGGCGGCGACGCGGCAGAAGTCCACTGCCCGCCGCTTCGTCAGATACGCGCTCGTCAAGGAAGTCACGTCTAGACGCTACAGGCCGCGCGGCGTGTTTGTCACTGGTGTGCTGGATCACATGAATTCACGTCCGCGCCGGTCGCGACGCCGACGCGCGTCCGCGGAACAGCCCTACGGGACGGCGTCACCGAGGGCGGCGATGACGTCGGCCTTGCGCGGCTGGCCGCTCGCCCTCCTGGTCACCCGGCCCGCGGCGTCCAGGACCAGGACGGTGGGCGTGCGCATGACGCCCAGGCGGCGGACCAGGTCGAGCCTGGCCTCGGCGTCCACCTCCACGTGCGTCACGCCCGCGACCATCCCGGCGACCTCGTCGAGGATGCGGCGGGTGGCCCGGCAGGGCTGGCAGAAGGCGGTGGAGAACTGCACCAGTGTGGCGCGCTCCCCCAGGCCGGCGTCGATGTCGTCGGGCGTGAGCACGTCGGCGGAGGGCGGTGCTTCGGCGGAGTGCGGCACGCCGGTCCCCCCGTCGGCGCGGATGTCCTCGTGCGCGGTCATGGGATCCTCCTCCGCCGGTGTCCGGTCTCCCGGGCTCCGGACTCCGCTCTCGGTCGGGCCGCCAGTGAGCGGTCCCCGTGCGGTGTGCTCGCGGAACCGCCCCCGGCCCCGCCGCCAGGCGAGCCCGACGGCGGTGGCCGCGAGCAGGGTCACCGCGAGGGCGACGAGGCCGACCGCGTCCACCTAGGCCGCCTCGGAGCCCATCAGGGGAACGTCCTGGCCGGTGCCGGTGATCCGCACGCCGCTGGAGACGTTCTCCATCTCCGTCACGGTGAGGCCGTAGGGCAGTTCGGGGGCCTCGACGCTGAACGTGAGCATGTCGGCGACCATGTCGCTGACGTCGATGGGGGCGCCGCTGACCTCGATGTCGACCGGGGTGACGGTGACGGTCCCGCCCTCCACGTCGAACTGGCCGGACGCGCTGATGGAGGTGCTCACGCCCAGCTCCGGAATGGCCAGCTCGCCGCTGATGCGCGGCTCGCCGTTCTCCGTGGTGATGGTGACGCCCTCGGGCAGGTGGGGGTTGAAGTAGGAGTAGGGGACGACGAACGAGCCGTCGACCTGACCGGCGACCACGGAGGGTTCGTCGACGAGGTCGGACAGGGGCGCGTCGACCTCGGTCGCGGTCGCGTCGATCTGCTCCAGCGTCACCCCGCGGACGGTCGCGCTGCCCGCGGTGATGGTGATCTCCGAGTAGGTGCCGCTGACCGCCTGCGGCAGGAACGCCCAGCCGCCGATGGTCACGTCCGGCTGCTCGGAGGTCTGCATCTGCTGCGCCACCCGTTCGGCGACCGCGCGCTCGGCGAAGCCGCGCAGTGCGATGTCGGCCCCCACCACGACGACGACCAGGAGGATCAGGAAGACGACGAGAAACTTACGCATCTGGATCCCAGCACACTTTCTTTCGCTCCGGCGCGCCTCGCGGCTGGGTCTTCCGGCCGGTCCAGGTCACACGCCATCGGCACCCGACGGGTGCCGGTCATGACAAACCCAAAGGGAAGGGTACTTCAACCGGTGGTGGGACTCCGCCGGGTCCGGGCGGGTTCCACGGCCGCGGGTAAAGTCACCGGTTCGAGACATCCCGTCACCGGATGAGGCGAAGCGGGCCCGCGGGCGCGGGCGTCGTCGCGGGGACGCGGGACACCTGCGGTCGAGAGGGGTCCCGCGGACGGGTGGGACACGCGCGGCCCGGAGGGACCCTCGGGCGGCCAGGTCGCGTTTTTTGCAGCATTCCGGGCTCGCGGCCGCCAGGCTGCCCTCTCGCCGCGCCTCTGCGCTCGTGCAGCACAACCAGGCTGAACTTCGCACATCGTCCTGCGAGAGATGGCCTGACGACCGCTCGCTCACCCGAAAGCCTTCAGAAGAACACTCCCTAGTGCGGCATGAGCATGGCCGCGAGGCCGTCGCTGGCGGCGGCACCCGACAGGGACAGCTCGATCACGTTGGTGGCGGTTACGAAGGCGGCACCGCGCCGGGCGAACTCGATCACGTGCGGCTGGCGCTCGTGCTCCTCCCGGGCGAGTTCGTCGCGGTACATCGCGTAGACGATGCGCTGGAGCGGAGCACTGGGCACGGTGTGGCAGGCGAACATCAGGGTGTCCGGCTCGTGCTCGGCCACGTGCGCCACGACGGCGCCGACGAGCTGGTCGAAGCCCGCGTCCTGCCCCTCGGCGAGGGTGTAGATCGTGATGACGCCGCGACCGCGCGGGGGAGCGGCCTCCCGCACGGGTGCTCCGCCCCGGTGGTCGGCGTAGGTGTCGGCGTTGCGACGCTTGCGGCGCACGGGCTCCTCCATGGACGCGGCGGGTTCCGCGTCCGCGTCGTCGTAGTAGTCGTCGTACTCGTCGTCGTAACCGTCGTAGTCGTCATAGTCGTCGTACTCGTCCTCCGACCCGCGCCGGGGTCGGGCGGCGAGCGCGCAGGCGCCCCACAGCGCGGCGACGGCGCCGAGCATCAGCACCGGGCCGCCCGGTCCGAGCCCGAGGCGGCCCACGACCACGGCGAGCACCAGGGACAGCGCGACCAGGCCCAGCACGGACAGGTCCGCGGTCAGGTCCCTGCCGCCGCGGCGGGCGACCGCGATCAGGGCGGTGACCAGGAAGACCACGGCCACGGCCTGCGCGCCGTTGACGAGTACGCGCGGGATGAGGTCGTAGTGGTCGGCCAGCCCGGGGAACGAGGCGCCGAACCTGCCGCTCAGGCGGTCGACGCTCAGGACGACCAGGGGAACGATCGTGAACGCGGTGACGAACAGGCGGGAGGTGAAGCGGCCCTGGAACGACCGCACGCCGTGTTCGACCGCGCCCCAGCCCAGGTAGAGGGGGCCGACGAGGCTGATGCCGATCTGCAACAGGCGGAACGTGAGATCGCCGAAGTCGAACATCGCCGCGATGACGCCGGCGCTCAGTCCGACCGTCATACCCAGTGCGGCGACCAGCCACGCGACGGAGGCCACGCTGGGACGGCGTTGGGCGTACGCGGCGAGCGCGGCGGTGGCGCTCCAGCCCACCAACGCGCTTACGAATGCCAGTCCTACCGTCACCATCCCGACAATGATGCTGCACTCAGACGGGTGGATGTGCACTCCATACGGGATCGGGAGGACAGTTTCCGGGACGATCCCGCAGAGTGTGGCGCGAACCCGCACTTCACACTGTGATTTTCCTCACCTGGATTCCGGCCGCATCCCTGGGGCCGCACACGACCCGCGAGTGGCCGTAGTCTCGCATTCAGGGCGTGTTCCACGGACACCGCCCCTCGCGAGCGGCAGGCCGGCGCCCGACCGGACCAGTCCGCGGAGCGCGCGCCCTCGGGCGGATCGGACAGCCGACGGACCGCCCCCATCCGAGCCAGGAGACGACCGTGCCTCACGACACAGTGCCCCCGTCGACGAAGGGTGCCGCCTTCTTCGACGTGGACAACACCCTCATGCGGGGCGCGTCCATCTACCACTTCGCCCGTGGGCTGGCCTCCCGCGACCTGTTCACCACCCGCGACCTCCTGCGCTTCGCGTGGGGCCAGACGGTCTTCCGGGTCACGGGGAGCGAGCAGCCCGAGCACATCGACGCCGCCCGCGAGGCCGCGCTCGCCTTCGTCGCGGGCCACGGGGTGAGCGACCTGGTCGCGCTGTGCGAGGAGATCTACGACGACACCATGGCGGACCGCATCTGGGAGGGCACGCGGGAACTCGTCCAGGGGCATCTGGATGCCGGGCGGCAGGTGTGGCTGGTGACGGCCACGCCCGTCGAGCTCGCCCAGATCATCCGGCGCCGCCTCGGCCTGACCGGAGCCCTGGGCACCGAGGCCGAGAACCTGGACGGGGTGTACACCGGTCGGCTCAACGGCGACCTGCTGCACGGCCCCGCCAAGGCGGTGGCCGTCCGCGCGCTGGCCCGTCGCGAGGGGTGGGACCTGGACTCGTGCTCGGCCTACAGCGACTCGTCCAACGACCTGCCGCTGCTGTCCCTGGTCGGAGACCCGCACGCGGTCAACCCGGACGGGGACCTGCGCCGGTACGCGCGCACGCACGGGTGGCCGGTGCACGACTTCAGACGCCACCGGACGGCGTTGAAGGTGGCCGTGCCCGCGGCGATGGCGGGCGCCGTGGCCGGAGCGGTGGCGATGCGCGCGATCAGGCACCGCCGGACGGCGCGGGCGATCTGAGCGGGCCGCAGCCGCCACACGAGCCGCGCAGGACTCATGGCCTGGCGGACGCGGCGCATGGGACGTGCGGTGGCCACGAGAGCGCCTGAGGGGCGAGAGGGCCGAAAAGGGCGGTAGCGGCCTGGAGGGCTTCGAGGTTCCGTTCGGCGGGGCCCGAACGGAGGAGCCCCGGGAGTCCGACCCCTGAACCTCACGAGCGTGGTGAGGCCACCGAGAACTCCGGTACGAGACCGATGAGCAGGACGGAACCACAGGGGCCCGCGAACGCCAAGGGTGTGGCGAGACTACTGAGAACTCAGGTACGAGGCCGGTGAGTCAGATGAGGCCTCTGGGACTCGTGAACGCCGGGGGTGTGGCGAGGACGTTGGGCCAAGAGCGTGGGCGTCAGCGGCCCAGCGTGGCCCGGGCGAGCGCGAGGACGTGGACGGGCCGGAGTCCGGCGCCCCGGGCGGGGGTGGAGTGGGCGCGGCTGCCGACGAAGGTCTCGAACGCCTGCGGGGAGCTGTAGGCGGGAGTCCAGTCCAACGCCTTCTCCAGCGGCGCGGTGTCCATCCCGGTGGCGAGCCGACCGACGCTCACGGCTCTGGTGTTGCTCGCGCTGGCGTAGTCGATTCGGCCGTGCTTGGCCACGCTCCGCAGGACCTTCAGGCCCCGGGCGGGCACGGGCAGCCGCTGGCCGCCGACCCGGCGCAGGCAGTCCGACAGCGGCACCGAGTCGGCGCCGGCCACGTCGAAGTGCCCGGTCTCGTCGCTGAGCGCCATGCGGACCAGGGCCTCGGCCGCGTCGTCCTCGTGGACGAACCGCACGTGGGGGTCGCTGCCGAGCACGGTGGGCACGAAGCGCGCGCCCAGGTAGCGCGTGAGCGGGGTGTCGACCGAGGGGCCGATGAGGTTGGCCAGGCGCAGGACCGCCACGGACACGTCCGGGCGGCGGCGCTGGAGGCCGAGCGTGTCGCGCTCGACCTCGGCCGCGTCGTCGGCGTCCAGGCTCGCGCTGGAACGCACCACGACCCGCTGGACGCGGGGCGAGCGCTGCGCGGCCGCGAGCACCCGCATGGTGCCCAGGAGGGTGTCCTCCCGGTGCGGACCGCGCGCGGTGTCCAGGCCCAGGTGCAGGATGATCTCCGCACCCGAGTCGGCGACGATCTGGCCGAGGCTCTCGTCGTGCAGGCCCACGTGGACGTACTCGACCCCGTCCGGGCCGTCACCGCTCTCACCGGAGGCCCGCGGCCCGGCCTCCGACCGTGGCGGCGGGGCGGAGTCGGCGCCGATGACCCGGCGCACACCGGGCTCCGCGCTCAGGGCCTGGGCCACCCTGGCGGCCACAGGATTGGAGACACCGGTGACGAGGACGACACGAGTCATGGAGACACGTTCCTTGGGAAGACGGAAAGTCAGATCCGGACGGCCCGCGGACCGTTCACCGCGAAGGCGAATCGGCTCCCGCGACCCGTGAGACACAACGGTGCCCCACCCAGAAAATTCCATAGCGATGGCAAACGCCACGCAAGGAGGAAGGTGTCTCCGCGTCGGGGACGGGCCCTGGGGCACGCCCACGCCCGCGGAGAGACGACTTTGGCCGCGACCGGTCTACTTCTTGTTGCGACGCGCGACACGCGTGCGCTTGAGCAGCTTGCGGTGCTTCTTCTTCGCCATCCGCTTGCGACGCTTCTTGATGACGGAACCCATGGGATCACCTTCTCGCTGACGATGCGTACGGACATGCCGAACCGCTGGCGGTGAGCACCGGCAGGGGTTCGGATGCGACTGCTGGGGTCGCCGGACATCGGCGCGTACGGAGCACGCGCGGAAGCCGGGCGATCCGGGGCGGACCCCGGGGAGGCCGACGCTGGAAACGCACACCTACCGCACCCGAAGGCCCAGCTTACCGTGACGGGTGTGCGGTCCGGGTCACGCCCCGGGGACGGAGGCCCCGTCGACGTACAGCGCGGCGGCCGGTTCGGCGTAGCTCACACTGGCCAGGCGGTGATCGGCGAAGGTCAGTGACGTCACACTCGCCAGATTGCATTCGCGCCGGTCCGGGCGGTGCCACAGCCGCCTCGCCTCGGCCGCGCGGCGGGCCGTCCAGATGGGCAGCTGGTGGCTGACACAGACCGCCTCACGGCCCCAGGCGGCCCGGCGGGCGACCTTGATCGCCGACACCATCCGCGCGAGGATCTCGGTGTAGGGCTCGCCCCAGGACGGCAGGAACGGGTTGTAGAGCCGTCTGAGCACCCGTGGATCGCGGGCCGAGCGCGCCGACAGCGACATCCCCTGGAACCTGTTGCCCGCCTCGATGAGGCGGTCGTCCAGCGTCACCGGCAGGTCCAGCATCTTCTGCAGCGGGATCGCGGTCTCCTGGGTGCGGTCCAGCGGCGAGGAGTACAGGGCGGCGATGTCGTGCCCCTCGAACCACTCGGCGGCCGTCTCGGCCATGCGCTGGCCCCGATCGCTCAGGTGGAAGTCGGGGAGCCGCCCGTACAGGACCTTGTCCGGGTTGTACACCTCGCCGTGCCTGAGCAGGTGCACGACGGTGGTCGTGGTCATCGTGTTCGTCCTTGTCTCGGTGTCGGGACTGGTCAGCCCTGCGCTTCGGCGGCAGCCCGAGCCGCCCGGGGCAGGGCCGAGACCACCTGGTCGATGGCCGCGTCGTCGTGGGCCGCGGAGAAGAACCACGCCTCGAAGGCCGCGGGCGGCAGGTACACGCCCTGGTCGAGCATCGCGTGGAAGAACGCGGAGAAGGCCGCGGTGTCGGTGGTACGGGCACTGTCGAAGTCGGTCACCTCCCGGTCGGTGAAGAACACCGTGAAGAGGTTGCCGCCGCCCTGGACCCGGTGCGCGACGCCGGCGGCGCTGAGCGCCTTGGAGACCTCGGCCTCCACCTGCGCGGAGACGCGGTCGATGTGGGCGTAGACCTCGGGGGTCGCGGCGCGCAGCGTGGCGAGCCCGGCCGCCGTGGCCAGCGGGTTCCCGGAGAGGGTTCCGGCCTGGTAGACGGGACCGTCCGGCGCGAGGCGGTCCATGATCTCGGCCCGGCCGCCGAACGCGGCCGCGGGCAGGCCGCCGCCCATGACCTTGCCGAAGGTCATGAGGTCGGGGGCGACCTCCTCCAGGCCGAACCAGCCGGAGGCGGAGACGCGGAAGCCGGTGAGGACCTCGTCGAGGATCAGCAGGGCGCCGTTGGCGTGCGCGATCTCCTTGAGGCGGGCGTTGAACCCGTCCTTGGGCGGGACGACGCCCATGTTGGCGGGGCAGGCCTCGGCGATGACGCACGCGATGTCGTCGCCGTGCTCGGCGAAGGCGCGCTCGACGGCCGCGGGGTCGTTGTAGGGGAGCACGAGGGTGTCGGCCGCGCTCGCGCCGGTCACACCCGGGGAGTCGGGGAGCGCGAAGGTGGCCAGACCGGACCCGGCGGCGGCCAGGAGGGCGTCGACGTGGCCGTGGTAGTTGCCCGCGAACTTGATGATCTTGCTGCGCCCGGTGTAGCCGCGGGCGAGGCGGATCGCGGACATGGTCGCCTCGGTGCCGGAGTTGACCAGGCGGACCTTCTCCACGGGCGTGCGCGCCACGATCAGCTCGGCGAGTTCCACCTCGCCCCGCGTCGGCGCGCCGTAGGAGGTCCCGGCGTCGACCGCGTGGTGGAGGGCGGACACGACCGGGGGCGCGGCGTGGCCGAGGATCAGCGGTCCCCAGGAGCACACGAGGTCGACGTACCGGTGTCCCTCGGTGTCGGTGAGGTAGGGGCCCTCACCCTTGGCGAAGAAGGGCGGAGTGCCGCCGACGGCGCCGAAGGCGCGCACGGGCGAGTTCACGCCACCAGGGACGACGGCGGTGGCCCGACGGAAGAGCTCTGCGGAAGTCTGTTGAGTACCCACGTCACCAGTGTGTCAGTTGCGCCCCCCGACCTGACCGTGACCCGCCCCGCACCGGAGGCTCGTTCAGGGCCCTGAGCAGCCGCTCAGTCACGGAGCATGACGCGGACGACCCGGTGGACCCCCGTGCTGGGGTCGCGACGGCCATCGCTCGGGAACATGGCTCATCCGCTCAGGCAGAGTCCGTCATGGAAGCCGGCCGGTTCGGAGAACCGGACACGGGGGTGGGCCGTCGGGTCGGCCACCCGTGGACCCGAGGTATCGGAGAAGCCCGTGAACACGTGCGCCCCGCTCTGGGGGCGGGGCAGGGCACACGGTTCGGGGCGGGTGTCAGGCGTGGGTGAGGGTGTGCTCGTCGTCGTGGCGGTCGGCGGGTCGGTCGGACCCGGCGGAGCGGACGAGGGGGCGCAGGCGGTCGACGGTCGCGAGGCGCTCGACGAACAGCGTGAGCGGGCGGGCCAGGGCGAGCGAGACCACCGTCGCGACCAGGGCGCCGAGCAGGAGTCCGACCGTGACGTCGTGCGGGTAGTGGACCCCGACGGCGACGCGTGAGAAGGCCTCCAGCGCGGCGAAGACCGCGATGACGACGGCGATGCGCCGCCAGGCCAGGATCAGGGCCGCCGCGGCGGCGCCCGCGATGGCGGCGTGGTTGCTGGGGAAGGACCAGTCGCCGGCGGGCGGGCAGGCGGCCGCGGTGACCAGGTCGGTCATCGCCTGGCAGGGCCGCTGTTGGGCGACGGCCTCCTTGACGGTGCGGCTGACCAGGTAGGCGACGACCGTGGCGACGGGGGCGAGGAGCGCCAGGCCCACCGCGCGCGCGTCGACGGACCGGGCGCGCCACCACGAGGCCAGGAACAGCACCGCGAAGACTCCGAGCAGGAGTTCGGTGCCCAGGTCGAACGCGTGCCGCCAGGCGGGGTCGAGTTCGGCGACCGCACCGACCACCGCGCGCGACCAGGCCGAACTGACGCGGAGGATCTCCGTGGTCATCTCTCTCCAAGGGGTGATCGGGGAGAAGTCACACGGTGGGGGAACGATCGGACAACGCACGGATGTCCGACGGGTGACTGCACTCCCAAGGATGGGTGAACGAGAAGGTCTCATCCTGGCACCCGCGGGAGCCGTCGGAGCCGGAAATACGCCCGGACCGACGAAGGAGACGCGCCGCCCCGACGAAAGGCGGTGGGGTGACCGGTCAGTAGTTTGGGGGCGACCACCCGTCTGACCACCCATCGGAGCTGTCATGGCCACGACCTTCACCACCGCGGACCTCATCGACGACCACGGCGACACCCTGCGCAGCTGCTCCACGCAGTTCCGTCAGCTGGGCGGCCGAGCGCGGTTCTCCGGCCCGATCCGTACCGTCAAGTGCCACGAGGACAACGGCCTGGTGAAGAAGGTCCTCAACTCACCCGGCGAGGGCGCCGTCCTGGTCGTGGACGGCGGCGGGTCCCTGCGCAGCGCCCTGATGGGGGACATGATCGCCGAGTCGGCGGTGGCCAACGGGTGGGCGGGCGTGGTGATCCACGGCGCCGTGCGCGACACCGTCGCCCTGGCCGGGCTCGACCTCGGCGTCAAGGCCCTGGGCGCCAACCCCCGCAAGTCGGTCAAGGACGGCGCCGGGCTGGTGGACGTTCCCGTCACCTTCGGGGACGTCGCCTTCGTCCCCGGCGAGTGGCTCTACAGCGACGAGGACGGCATCGTCGTCAACGCCGCGCGGATCTGAGGCGGCACCACTGGGAGACGACCGGGACCACGGCGGCCGTCGCACGGGCCGCCCCGCGCGACGGCTCCGGCGGCGCCGCGGACGGTACCGCCGCTACCGCGCGTCCGGCCCGGTGGGCGCGTGGGGCGGGTGCTCGATCTCGGCCAGGGCGTCCTCACCGCGGATCGACCGGAGCACCTCGGTCTCGATCCGGACGCGTTCCACCGTGTCGGACAGTTCGGCGTCGGACCGGTCCGCCTCCTCCCGCGCGAGGTAGGAGCGGATACTGCCGAGCGCCCCGGAGACGGTGTCGGCGCGTCGGCGCAGCCGGTCGAGGAGTTCGTGCTCCTCCTCGGCACGGGTCCGGTCGAAGGCCGCCAGCTGTGCGTCGATCCGCGTGGCGTGGTGGTCCAGGTCGGCCAGCTGCCCGCGCAGTTCCCCCACGGGCGCGCCCGCGGAATCCGCGCGCTCCAGGAGGTCATGGGCGGCGCGGACCTGTCCGCGCAGGTCCACGGAGAAGGGGCCCGCGGCGCCCACGACGGTCGGTGCCGACACGGACGCGGACCCGGGCGGTTCCCGGATCGACGCCCACCGCCCCGCCCGGATGGTGCGCGCCACGTGCCGGGAGGTCTCGACCGCCAGTACGACGGTCCCTCCGAGGACGAGCACGCCGATGACGGAGAGCAGGACCAGGATGCCGATGAGCGGCGGAGTGATGACGGCCACCTTCCCTTCGCGGGTCTTCGCTTCGTGCCAGAGCCCTCACGAGCCGCTCCCGGCCCTCACGAGCCGCTCCGGTTCCCGTGCCTCCAGCTCTGGTCGCCGACCAGGGGGACGGCGCACCCCAGGGCCATCGCGGGTGCGAGCAGGGCGACCAGGGGCGCCGCGTGGACCGCTTCGGGGAGCAGCGACCCGACCGAGGCGACCACCGCGCCGACCACGACGACCGCCGCTCCCACGGGTCGGCGCGCGCGGTCCCACCAGCGGGCGACCACGTGTCCGTTCCCGGTAGGCGTGCGCCGGAGCGCCACCGCCAGCCCGAGCCCGACCAGCAGCCCCGACGTGAACAGGACGAGAAGTCGTTCCAGGGGCAGGAACAGCGCGCGGCCCGCCTCCTCGTGCAGAAGGACCGTGTGCGCGGCCAGCAGGAACACGGCGATGAGCACCAGGAAGGCGTTCATCAGCGCACGGTCGGACCGGCCCGACCAGTGCCGGGGCAGGCCCATGCCTCGGTGGAGCGCCGGACCGAGGAGTGGACCGAGGGCCATGGAGCCGACGATCATCGCCGTGACGCCCGGCATCGCAGCCGCCATCAGCAGGCGCGGGGGCCGCGACCCGTCACCGCCGAACGCCGCGTCCCCGGAGGCCCGCGTAGGCAGCTCCGCCCACAGGGCCACCGACACACCCAGCATCGCCAGCACCGCCAACACTGAGAGGAGCACTCCCGCCCAGGGGAAGGAGGAGCCCTCCTCGTCGTCGCGGCCCCTCGTCATCTCTTCCCGCACCGTTCCTCCTCCGGGTCCGTCCGCCACCGTCACCGAGAATCTACGGAGCGGAGCTGAGCGGCACATCGACCGCCGGGCACGGGGCGGTCACGTCCGTACCCGGACGGGCGGCATGCCGGAGGTCATGGCGGGAACGTGCCATCCGCACCTCCCGCTGCTCCGCTGGACCGGCTCCCGTCCGGCTACGCTCGGGGCATGAGGTCGCCCACGCCCCTGCCCGACCTGTCCTCCTGGGTGGAACCGCGCGAGCGCCGCCCGCCCCGCGCCCTCGACCTGCTGTTCTGGGGCACGGTCGTGACCACGGGCCTGACCATGGGTCTGGCGTTCGCCGTCGAGGGCCGCGAGGCGTTGCTGGCGCTGGATCCGCTGCTGGGCGGGCTCATCCTCTCCAGCGCGGTGGGCCTGATACTCGTCCTCCTCCTGTGGCCGCTGCTGGCCTGGTCACCCGCCGCCCCCTGGCCGCGCAAGGCGGCCAGCGCGGTCTTCCTGGTCCTCACCCTGAGCGTCGTCTTCTTCGGCAACGCCACGGTCTACCTGCTGGTCTGCGTGGCCGCGATGAACGCCGTGGCCGTGTTCGGGATGTCCGGACTGCTCGGCTACGCGGCGCTGCTGTCCGGCTCGACCCTCGTCGCGGCCCTGGCCCTGCCCGGGGACCCGATCGCCGTCAGCCTGACGTACGCGGCCGGCCTGCTGTTCCTGGCGTTCCTGTCGGGCGTGGCCTTCATCGGGCTCGTGGTCTCCGCCCAGCGGTCCGCGCACACGCGTGAACTGCTCGCCGAACTGGAGGAGGCGCACGCCGACCTGCGCGGGCTGCGCGAACGCGTGACGGCGGTGCGGGGCTCGGTGACCTCCGGCAACCGGCCCGACGGCGGTTTCCGGCTCAGGGTGCGGATTCCCGTGGCGGAACGGCCCGCCACGCTGACGGAGGGAGGGGTCGCGTGAGCACGGTGTCGGTCCTGGTCGTGGACGACCAGATCCTGTTGCGGCAGGGGCTGCGGAAGCTCTTGGAGATCGAGGAGGGAGTCGAGGTCGTCGGTGACGCCGCCGACGGGATCGAGGCCCTGGAATTCCTCGCCGCCGGGCCCACCCCCGACGTGGCCCTCGTGGACGCCCGCATGCCGCGCATGGACGGGATCGAACTCATCGCCCGCATGCGCGCGGAGCACCCCGGCGTGGCCGCGGTCATCCTCACCACCTTCGACGACGACGAACTCGTCTTCGGCGGTCTGCGCGCGGGTGCCCGCGGCTACCTGCTCAAGGACGTCCCTCCCGACGAACTGGTGTCGGCGATCCGCCGGGCGGCCCGGGGCGACACCGTCCTCGGCGGTCGGGCCGCCGACCTCCTGGTGGCCGCGCTGGACGCCCCGCCCCCACCCGCGTCACCGTCCGCTCCCCCGCGGCCGGACTCGCCACTGTCCGAGCGCGAGGCGGAGGTCGCCCGCCTGGTCGGCACGGGCGCCACCAACCGGGAGATCGCGCGCGCCCTGTTCATCACCGAGGGCACCGCCAAGAACCACGTCACCAGCATCCTGCGCAAACTCGGGCTGCGGGACCGCACCGCCCTGGCCCTGTGGGTCGGCGAGCGCGGATCGGCCGATGAGGCACCTCGCGCGAAGCCGACCACCGGCTCCGCGGATCAGGCCAGGGGGTGGGACCGGTAACGGCACTGAGTGGTCCCACGTGCTCCCACATGCCCCCAGGCGGCTCCGCGCCGCCCGGCCCGGCCCGGCCATCCGGTCAGCCGCTGGGGAACTCCTCGCTGGCGTCGGCCAGGACGTCCAGCACCGCGATGGGGTCGGGCAGCGGTACCGCCTCGTCCTCGTCGCGCGGCGCCCGGATCCAGGTGACCCGGCCGCCCGAGGGCAGCACCGAGGGCGCGCCCGGCACGAAGCTGTCCCGGCAGTGCCACCGCAGCCCGGGGGTCTCCTCCACCGTCTCGGGGACGGTGTCCAGGTGGCAGGACCACCACTCGTCCTCGTCCACCGGGGACCGGGTCGCCACGAAGAACAGGTAGCGGGAGGACTCCACCGCCGCGACGGGGCCCGCCGGGACACCCGAGCGGCCCATCCGCGCCAGCGCCATCACCCCGGCCTCGCGCGGCACGTCGAGGACGTCGAACACCCGGCCGGTCGGCAGGATCACGTTCGCGTCGGGGGTCGCGGTCCACCAGCGGCGGATGCGGTCGGGGTCGGTGCTGGCCTCGACACCCCACGCCATCGTCACCGGGTGCGCCGCCGGGTCGGGGCAGCCCATCCGGTCGCACGTACACGCCCGGTCCCGGCCGGGCCCGGCGCCGCGCACCACCGGCCATCCCAGACGCGCGTAGCGCAGTGCTGACTCCAGCATGCTGTCCGCCGCATGCCGTCGCTTCCGTCGGTACAGGACGTCGGCCATGGAACCCCCGGTGGTCGTGTGTAGATCCAGGCGCGGCCGACGAGTCCTGGCCCGCCGCCCGGCGACCGCGACCGGGGCGAAAGGCCTGGTCGTGCTACCTCAGCAGGCGAGCCGCCTCGGTCGCCCAGTAGGTGAGGACCTGTTCGGCGCCCGCCCTGCGGTAGGAGGTGAGGGTCTCCACGATCGCCCGTTCCCGGTCGAGCCAGCCCTTCTCCGCCGCCGCCTCGATCATCGCGTACTCCCCGCTGACCTGATAGGCCGACACGGGAACCGGCGAGGACTCGGCGACCCTGGCCACGATGTCGAGGTAGGCCAGTCCCGGTTTGACCATCACCATGTCGGCGCCCTCGGCCACGTCCAGCGCCACCTCGCGCAGCGCCTCGCGGACGTTGGCGGGGTCCTGCTGGTAGCCGGAGCGGTCGCCGAACCGCGGCGCCCCCTCGGCGGCCTCGCGGAAGGGTCCGTAGAACACCGACGCGTACTTGGCGGCGTAGGCGAGGATCGGCACCTGGGTGAACCCGGCGCCGTCCAGCCCGCGGCGGATCGCCGCGACCTGGCCGTCCATCATGCCGCTGGGCGCCACCACGGCGGCGCCCGCCTCGGCCTGGGCGGCGGCGACGGCCGCGTACCGCTCCAGGGTGAGGTCGTTGTCCACGTGGCCGCTGGTCTCCAGCGGCCCGCAGTGGCCGTGCGAGGTGTACTCGCACAGGCACAGGTCGGCCATCACCACGAGTTCGTCACCGACGTCCGCGGCCAGGTCGCGCAGTGCCACCTGCACGACGCCGTCCGGGTCGTCGGCGCCCGATCCGCGCTCGTCCTTGTGCTCGGGGATCCCGAACAGCATCACGCCGCCCACGCCCGCCTGGGCCGCCTCCTGGGCGGCCTTGCGCAGGCTGTCGCGGGTGTGCTGCACCTGGCCGGGCATCGAGGAGATCGGCACCGGTTCGGTGAGGCCCTCCTTGACGAACATCGGCAGGATGAGGTTCTCCGGCCGCACCCGGGTCTCGGCGACCAGGCGACGCAGGGCCGCTCCACGGCGCAGACGGCGTGGCCGGGCGGCGGGGAAGGCGGCGTCGGAGGCGGTCAATGCGGGCTCCTGATGACTGTGGGCTGTGGTGGGCGGTTGGTACCGCGCCGCGGGCGTCGGTCGAGGCGGGTGACGGGCGGGCGTGTCAGCGCGTCAGACCTTGCGGCGACGGCCCCGGCGCTTCTGGCTCGGCTTGAGGACGGGCTTGCCCGCCTCCACGGCCTCGCGGCGCTTGGCGGCACCGTACTCCGAAAGTGCCTCCGCCAGGGCCGAAACCGACGCCTTCGGCGCCACGACGTCGACCCGCAGGCCGAACTCGATCGCGGTTTTCTCGGTCTCGGGGCCGATGACCGCGATGGCGGTGGTGTTGTGCGGCTTGCCCGCGATGCCCACCAGGTTGCGCACCGTGGAGGACGACGTGAACAGCACCGCATCGAAACCACCTCCCTTGATGGCCTCTCGGACAGGCGCGGGCGGAGGCGCCGCGCGCACCGTGCGGTAGGCGGTGACGTCGTCGACCTCCCACCCCCGCTCGTCCAGTCCGGCCGCCAGGGTCTCGGTGGCGATGTCGGCGCGCGGGAGCAGCACCCGCTCGATGGGGTCGATCTCGGCGTCGTAGGGCGGCCACACCGACACCAGGCCCGCGCTGGACTGGGCGTCCTCCGGCGGCTCCAGGTCGGGCTGGATGCCGAAGTCGCGCACGGCCCTGGCCGTGGCCTCGCCGACCACGGCGACCTTGACCCCGGCGAACGCGCGCGCGTCCAGTCCGTAGGACTCCAGGCGCTCCCGGATGGCCCGGACCGCGTTCGTGGAGGTGAAGGCGACCCACTGGTAGCGGCCGGTGACCAGGCCGCGCACGGCGCGCTCCATCTGCTGCGGGGTGCGCGGCGGCTCCACGGAGATGGTCGGCACCTCCTCGGGCACCGCGCCGTAGCCGCGCAGCTGGTCGGACAGGGCGGCGGCCTGCTCCTTGGTCCGGGGCACGAGCACGCGCCAGCCGAACAGGGGGCGGGTCTCGTACCAGGACAGCTCGGACTGGCGCGCCACCGGCGCCCCGACGACCATCAGGGCCGGGGCGGTGGCGTGGTGGCCCTTGGCGTCCTTGGACTTGAGCTCTGCGACCAGCCGGGCCAGCGTCGAGGTGACCGTCGTCTGGCGGGTGGTGCCGCCCGCCCGCACGACCGCCACGGGCGTGGCCGGCGGGCGCCCGCCGGCGATGAGGGTCTTGCACATGACGTCGAACCCGGGGCCCTGGTGGCCGGGCTCCTCACCGGGGGGCGCGTCGGCGCCCAGGATCACCAGGGCGGCGTCGCTGGCGGCGGCCTCGTGCCAGTCGACCTCGGCGCCGCCGTGCGGCCGGGCGTTGAGCAGACGCACCTCCGGGCCCTCGCCCAGCAGCGGGATGCCCGCGAAGGTCGGCACGGCGGTGACCGCGGAGACGCCCGGGGCGACCTCGACCTCCACGCCCGCCTGCTCGCAGGCGGCCACCAGGTCGGCGCCGCGGCAGCCGAAGAACGGGTCGCCGGAGTACAGGCGCACCACCCGGCGGCCCTCACGGGCGCGGGTGACGGCCAGGGCGTTGATGTCGCCGCCGCACTCGGCGGCCTCGATCACGGACACGTCCTCGGAGCAGTGCGCCAGGAGTTCGTCGCGGAAGCCGGCCAGTTCCTCGGCCGCGGGCTCGCGCAGGGTGATGACCACGTCGGCGCGGCGCAGCAGTTCGGCGCCCCGCAGCGTCAGCAGGTCGGCGCCGCCGGGGCCGGTGCCGACCAGGGCGACGTGCCCGGGGCGCGGGGCGGGGCGCGGCTCCTCCGGACGGGGGATGGCGTTGGCGTTCACGTGCTGGCTCCTCGGGTGTGGGTCGCCTGTGCCCCGGTGCGCGGGACCGGAGCGGTGACGGCTGGGCTGCGGCGGCCACGTCGGCGCCCCGCCCGTCTGTTTCCTAGGACATGTCTCTTTCCGCGAAGGCCGCGGCGACGATGCGGTCGGCGCCCTCGCCGATCATCTCGCGGGCCAGGTCCCGGCCGAGTGCGACGGCCGCGTCCAGGTCGCGGGCGGAGTCGAGGTCGGCGGTGCGCTCGCCCCGGACGGCGTCGGTGCCGTCGGTGGCGACCACGGCGGCGCGCAGGCGCAGCCGGCCGTCGGCGTACTCGGCGAAGGCGCCGACGGGGGCGGCGCAGCCGCCCTCCAGCACGGACAGCACGGTGCGCTCGGCCACGACGGCGACGCGGGTGGGCGCGTGGTCGACGGCGGCCAGGTAGCCCAGGTCGTCCTCGCGGCGCTTGACCGTGCACTCCACGGCCAGGGCGCCCTGCCCCGGGGCGGGCAGCATGCGGTCGGCGTCGAAGACGTCGGTGACCGCGTCCCTGCGGCCCACCCGGCCGAGTCCCGCGTAGGCGAGGACGACGGCGTCCAGCTCACCGGAGGTGACCTTGCCCAGGCGGGTCTCGGCGTTGCCGCGGATGGGCACGTAGACGAGGTCGGGGCGCAGGGCCGCCAGCTGGGCGACGCGGCGCGGGGAGCCCGTGCCGATCCGCGCTCCGGCGGGCAGCTGGTCGAACGTGAGGCCGTCGCGGGCGCACAGGGCGTCGCGGGGGTCGTCGCGCTCGGGGATGGCGGCCAGGACGAGGCCGTCGGCGGGGACGGTCGGCAGGTCCTTCAGGGAGTGGACGGCGAAGTCGATCGTCCCGGCCACGAGCTCGTCGCGCAGCGCGTTGACGAACACGCCGGTGCCGCCGAGCTGGGTCAGGTGCGCCTTGGTGACGTCGCCGAAGCTCGTGATGAGCTCCAGCTCGATCGGGTGCCCGGTGCGCTCGGTGATCGCCTCGGCGACCATCCGCGACTGGGTGGTGGCCATGGTGCTGCGGCGGGTGCCGAGCCTGGCCGGGGTGCCGCCGGCGGGATTCGCGGTCATACCTGCTCCTGTGCGGCCTCGGCCGCGGTGGTGGGACGCGCGGGCGAGGCCAGGGCCTGCGGCGTCTTGGGGTCGAGGTCGAAGAGTTCGCGCAGCGCGGCCTCGTAGGACTCGCCGTCGGGCGCGGCGGCCAGTTCCTTGACCCGCACCGTGGGCCGGTGCAGGAGCTTGTCGGCGACGCGGCGCATGGCCCGGGTGATCTCCTCGCGGGCGCGGTCGTCCAGGTCGTCGGGCAGGCGGCCGTGCAGCCGGGACAGCTCGGCCTCGACGACGTCCTTGGCCTGGGCGCGCAGGGCGACGACGGTGGGGGTGACCTCGTTGGCGCGGCGGACCGTGCGGAACTCGGTGACCTCCTCGTCGACGATCTCGCGGACGACGGTGAGGGCGCCGGAGCGCCCGGACTCGGGGTCGCGGGCGGCGGCGGTGGCCTGGCGCAGGGCCTCGATGTCGACCAGGTCCACGTGCGGGAGGTCGCGCACGGCCGGGTCGATGTCGTGGGGCAGGGCGAGGTCGAGGAAGACCAGGGGCGTCGTGCGCGCGGTGTCGGCCGCGGCCACGGCCCCGGCGGTCAGGACGAGGCCCTGGGCGCCGGTGCAGGAGATGACGAGGTCGACCTCGGGCAGGACCTCGGCCGCGTCGGGGAAGGGGACGGCACGGGAGGCGACCGTGTCGTAGGCCTCGGTGAGGCACTCGGCCAGGCGGGCGGCGCGCTCCATCGTGCGGTTGGCGACGATGACCGTCCGCGCGCCCTGGCGGGCCACGGTGTTGGCGGACAGGGCGCTCATCGATCCGGCGCCCAGGACGAGGACGCGCAGTCCGGCCAGCGGGCCGGACCCGGTCCCGGTGCCGCCGTGGGAGCCGTCGGGTCTTTCGGTGGCGGTGCCCGGCGCGGCGCCCTCGGCTCCGGACATCGGGCAGGCCGCGGGCGGGACGGCGCCGGCCACGGGCGTGGTCTGGCCGACCGTGGGGGCGGCCCCCGCGTCGGCCGGCCGCGGCCGCAGGTACGCGAGGGCGTGCTCCAGGCCGAAGCTGACCATGTCGGCGCCCGCGTGGTCCAGGTGGGTCTCGGTGTGGGCGCGCTTGCCGACCCGCAGGGCGCGCTGGCCCAGGTCGTTGAGCACGCGGCCGACCGTTCCGGTCTCCTGGCCGAGCTTGAGGGCGTCGCGGACCTGGCCGAGGATCTGGCCCTCGCCGACGACCATCGAGTCGAGGCCGCACGTGACGGAGAACAGGTGCTGGACCGCGCGGTCCTCGTAGTGGACGTAGAGGTGGTCGGACAGCTCGCCGAGGGCGACGCCGGTGTGCCAGGACAGGAGTTCGGTGATGGCCGCCACGCCGCCGTGGAAGGCGGAGACGTCGGCGTAGACCTCGGTCCGGTTGCACGTGGAGACGACCATGGCCTCGTTGACGTCCTCGGACGCGACCATCTCGCCGACCGCCCTGGTCCGGGTCTCACCGTTCAGAGCGACGCGCTCGAGCAGCGCCACCGGCGAACTCCGGTGGCTCAACCCCACGGCCAGGACACTCATCCGCATTCTCCTACGCAGGCACCACAGCGCCCCCATGACGCTGCGTCTCTATGCTCGGGCACGGTCTCCGTCACAGCGGGGCGGCCCCCGCTTGCTCCGGCTCGCGCACGTCGCGCCGCCCGGGCCCCGTCGCCTGGGTGCGTCGTTCTCACGTCAGTTCCAGCCCCGCCCGGTCCACGCCCCGTCCGCTGTCGCCATCGGCCCTGCGCTGGGCGTGGAAGGCGAGGATCTGGAGTTCGATGGACAAGTCGACCTTACGCACATCGACTCCCTCCGGCACATTCAGCACGACCGGCGCGAAGTTGAGGATGCTGGTCACCCCCGCCTCGACGAAGCGGCTCGCCACGCCCTGGGCGGAGGTCGACGGTGTGGCGATGACCCCGATCGAGACGCCCTTCGACCTGACAACGTCCTCCAGGTTGTCAATATGCCTGACGTCGAGCGACGCCACGGTCTTCCCGACCACGGCCGGGTCGGCGTCGAGCAGGCCCGCGATGCGGAACCCGCGCGTGCCGAACCCCCCGTAGTTGGCCAGAGCGCGGCCCAGGTTGCCGATCCCGACGATGGCGACCGACCAGTCCTGGGTGAGACCAAGCTCACGTGAGATCTGGTAGACGAGGTACTCGACTTCGTAACCGACCCCGCGTGTGCCGTAGGAGCCGAGGTGGGAGAGGTCCTTGCGGAGTTTGGCGGAGTTCACACCGGCGATCGAGGCGAGGTGCTCCGAGGAGACCGTGAGGGTGCCACGGTCCTGGAGCGCCTGGAGCGCACGCAGGTAGACGGGGAGCCGGGCGACGGTGGCCTCGGGGATTCCCCTCTCCCGGGGCCGGGGTGGGCGGCTGGTCACAGGCGGGCGCTCCTGGGGGGAGGTCGGATCGAACGGGGCCCGGGAGGGGCGGCGCACCGTGGGGGCCGGGGCACCGCGCCTCCCGCTCGCTCTTAGATTACGTGCTTGTGAAAGCGCGCACAAAGTGGGGTCGCGTGTGACGTGGCGACCAGAATTTCTCAGCAATGGCGCCCGAAGCCACAATCCGGAAACACGACTTCACATCACCCGGATGAGGGACAGAACGCACAACCGCGCCGCGGATTCTCCGCACCGCGTCCACGTCCGTTCCCGGGCCCGCCCCGGCCGCACGACCCCCACGGGGCTCACGCCTCCAGGGCCGCCCGCAGCCGCGCCTCGCCGACGCGCCAGAAGTCGTGCTGGCGGCCGTCGACGAAGGTCACCGGGATCTTGTCCCAGAACTCCTCGCGGTCGGCCGCGTCCACACCGTTCAGATCGACCTCGGCCCTGCTGACCCCGAGCTGGTCCGTCACCCGCTCCACCACGGTCCACGCGTCCTCGCACAGGTGGCAGCCGGGCTTGCCCAGCATCACCACGCGCGCCCGCCCCGCCCACTCGGGGGTTTCACTCATGTTTCCTCCCGGTTCCCATCACTTGTCGGGACCCTCACCCGCCGGCGAACGGCGGTAGGACCTCGATCACAGTCCCGTCGGCCACCGCGACCTCGCCGTGCGGCCTCCTGCCGACCGGGCGCTCGTCCACGAGAAGCGACGAAGCCCTGAGTACCCGCAGGAATCGGTCGTCGGGATGGAGCAGACACGCGGCGTCGAGAGCCGCTCCGAGGGTGTCGGCGTCGACCGCGTCCTCGGCGGTTCCCGCCGCTTCCTTGGCCGCTGCCCAGTACCTGATAGTGCACTTCGCCATCTATTGATTATCCTTGGTGTTGCTCGGAGGCGACGTATTAAACAAATCTTCACCGGGGGCAAAGGCGCCTTCGATCGTCCGCACAGCGCGGGATGACGAGAAGAGACGCATGAGCCATCTGCTGCTACTGACGAACTCGAACGAACCGTCTGACCACGTGCTACCAGCCCTGGGACTCCTCCTGCACTCCGTGCGGGTGGCTCCCGCGGAGGCGGGGGCACTCCTGGCGTCCGGTGCGACCGGGAACTCCAACGCGCCCGTTGACGCCATTCTGGTCGATGCGCGGACCGACCTGGCGACCGCCCGTAACTTCTGCCGCCTGCTGGACACCACGGGGCTGGACTGCCCGCTGCTGGTCGTCCTGACCGAGGGCGGCGTCGCCGCACTCACGCCCGACTGGCAGGTGGACGACTTCGTCCTGGCCACCGCCGGACCCGCGGAGGTCGAGGCGCGGCTGCGCCTGGCCGTCGGTTCGGCCGAGGCCGGGACCGACGACCCCGACGAGATCCGCCGCGGCGACCTCGTCATCGACGAGGCGACCTACATCGCCCGACTGCGCGGCCGGATCCTCGACCTGACCTTCAAGGAGTTCGAACTGCTCAAGTTCCTGGCCCAGCACCCGGGCCGGGTGTTCACCCGCGCCCAGCTGCTCCAGGAGGTGTGGGGCTACGACTACTTCGGCGGCACCCGCACCATCGACGTCCACGTGCGGCGCCTGCGGGCCAAGCTCGGCTCGGAGTACGAGTCGCTGATCGGCACCGTGCGCAACGTCGGCTACCGGTTCGTGCCCGACCCGGTCGCCAAGGCGCCGCAGGCCCCGGCCGGGGCCGCCGAGCCGCTTCCGGCCGCCCGGGCGGCCTCGGAGCCCAGCACGCAGTAGCGGCGGAGCCGCGGCACGGTCCGCCGCCGCGGCACACGCCATGAGCACCGGGGCGCCGCGCACTCGCGCGAGGCGCCCCGGACTCGTTTCGTGCGCCCATACGGAACTCGACGCCCCTCCCCGCGCGGTCTCCTCCGACCGCGGGGACCTCGCTCCCGCGATCCACCGTTCCCGGGGCCGCTCATGCGACCGACCGCCTCCAGATCCCTTTTCTTCCCCCGTGTCCGATCCCCGGCCAGAGCGCGGCGACCGGCCGGTTCCCGGCCCCGGGGCGCCGACGCCGGAGGTCACGCGTACGTCCCTCCTCGGTGACGAGCGTGAACCACACCCTGTGCAGGGGTCGTGTAACCGAGCGAGAACGCTTAGGATCTGTGGCGCACCCGCACGCAGGGGCGTCTGGCGCGGCGTACGTCCCCGGACGGGTGAGGCAAGCCAGGCGCATCGCCCTAAGGAGGGAACCGCCCCGATGCCCACCACCGCCGCGAGCGCACAGCCCCTCAGACGCCGCTTCGGCATCCCCCTCTGCGCGGTCTTCGTCGGCTCCGGTCTCGTCGCCCTGACCACACCGGCCTACGCCGATCCGAGCCCTTCGCCCTCACCTTCGCCTTCGTCCTCCTCCTCGCCGAGCCCTTCGGCCTCACCCTCGGCGTCGCCCTCCCCTTCATCCAGTCCGTCCGACCCCGCGCCTATCCCGTCGGCGGCGGTCGCGTTCGAGCGCTCCGTCGACCGCGTGCGGCTCGGTTCGTCGGCGGAGCCGAACCCGCTCACCGTGACCAACACCGGCGACGCCGCGATCTGCCTGGTGGGCCTGACCGTCGAGGTCCGCGAGTTCACGGTCGAGGGGTTCTCGGCCCAGCTGCTCGAACCCGGCGAGGACGTGAACGCCGGGAAGGTCACGGGTTCGCCCCGACGGGACACCGACGTCGTGGCCACCCTGGCGTACGCGCTCGCCGACCCCGAGGCCGGCTGTTCCGGGGCCAATTCCGGTACCGAGACGTCCACGGCCACATGGACGGTCGCGGTGTTCCATCCCCAGCCGTCCCCCTCCCCCACTCCGACACCCACGCCCACACCCACGCCCGACCCGCCGGCCGGGAGCGACCGTCCCACCCCGACGCCCACGCCCACGCCCACGGAGCAGCCGACGGACGACCCCGAGACCTCGTCCCCGGCGACGCCTCCCACCTCGCGCACACCGAGCAGCCCGAGCTCGTCGAACTCCTCGAACGACTCCAGCGGGTCGGGGTCGGGGTCCGGCTCTGGTTCCGGCTCGGGCTCGGGGTCGGGTTCCACGCCGACGTCCCCGACCGGTGTCGACGACGTGCCGACCAGCGACAGCGAGATCCCGACACTGCCGCGGGACGAGGCCGACCTCCCCGACGTGTCCGAAGGCGCGGAGGACCTCGCCGACCTGCCGCTGGTGACCCCGTCGTCCGACGACGACGCCGGGGACGGCGGCACCGAGGTGGCCTCCGACACCAGTGATCTGGGCCCCAACTGGGCCCCGGCCGTTCTGCTGGCCGCGCTCCTGCTGGCCCTGCTGCTGGCCACGCCGCTCGCCCCGGCCCGCCGGGTCCGGGTCGGTTCCGGCTACCAGGGCAAGCGTCGCAAGGGCTGACCGGCCGCCCGCCCGCGTCCCCGGTCCCCCGTCCGCGTCGCGGTCGGGGGACCGCCGCGTGCGGACCCGCTCGATGACGGCGGCGCGCGGCGCGACGCGGGGCCTGGCGCGCGCCGCCCGGACCCGGGGGACGTAGGATCTCGCCCCATGAGCACCCCGCTGGTCACCGACGACCTGGCCCGCGAGCCCGCCGACGACGTCCTGGCACTCGCCGAGGCCGCACGACGCGCGGACGGCGTCGCCCCGCTGTCCGAGCACACCGTCCTGCGCGTGCGCCACGGCGCGCCCTCCGGCAGCAGCCGCTTCCACGTGGTCACCGCCGACGACCGCGTCGTCGGCTTCGCGTTCGTCGAGCGCGTGGCCGGCGAGCCCGACTCGGGCGAGATCGTGGTCGACCCGGCCCACCGCGGCCGCGGCCACGGCAAGGCCCTGCTGCACTCCGTCCACGCCGACGCCGGTCCCCACGGCGTGCGCGTGTGGGCGCACGGCCGCACGCCCCAGGCCGCCGCCGTGGCCGCCGCCGACGGCTGGCGCCCGGTCCGGGAACTCCACAAGATGCGCATGCCGCTGCGCGACGTCCCCGCCGACGCGCCGGGCGGCCCCTGGGCGGCCCCGGACCTGCCCGAACCGCGACTGCGCCCGGACGTGGCCTCCCGGGTGCGCGTACGGCCGTTCGTGGTCGGCCAGGACGAGCAGGCGTGGCTGGCCGCCAACGCCCGCGCGTTCGCCGACCACCCCGAGCAGGGCCAGCTGACACTGGACGACCTCCTCCAGCGCGAGGTGGAGGACTGGTTCGACCCGCACGGCTTCTTCCTCGCCACCACCACCGACGGCTCGGTCGCCGCCTTCCACTGGACCAAGGTCCACCAGGACGGCGCCGGGCTCTCCGACACCGAGGCCGTCGGCGAGGTGTACGCGGTGGGCGTGGACCCCGACTGGCAGGGCAGCGGGCTGGGCCGCGCGCTGACCCTGGCCGGCCTGCGCCACCTGCGGGACGCCGGGCTGCCCTGGGTGCACCTGTACGTCGACGGTGACAACGAGGCGGCGGTGCGCCTGTACGAGTCGCTCGGCTTCGGGATGTGGGACACCGACGTGATGTACGCCCCCGGCGACTGACCTGGTCGGGGCCGCCCCGGTGACGTGCGGATCGTCACATTAACCGGAGCAACCACCGACCGCCACGGGAGTGCGATTTCCCGTTCATCTTCCGTTCATCTTCCCTGGGACAACTGGTCACCTAGCCCGCCTACCTTCACATTCGGTGCGGCACGGCCATAGCGCGCGAGGTGGCCGTGACACGTTGCGCGCCCACCGGTCAGATCCGCACCGCAGCGGCCTCCGGCAGGCAGAATGCGCACCGGAGCCAGCCGGTCCCACCAGAACCACCACGCGCCGAAGACCCGGCACGCGCGGACGAACCCGTTCGTACCGGGCGAACCCGCCCAGAACCCGAACCGGAGCACCCATGACGACCACGGACGCGCCCGAGGCGGCCCCACGGCCGCCCGCGGGCCGGCGCCGGATCGGTGACGCCGCCTTCGCCGGGCTCGCCCGAGGCTCGGGCCTGCTGATCCTCGCGATCCTCGCCGGGGTCGCGGCGTTCCTGATCATCCAGGCCTGGCCCTCCCTGTCCGCGAACACGGCGAACTTCCTGACCTCGAACGTGTGGGAGGCCAACGAGCGGGAGTCGCCCGCCTTCGGTATCGGCATGCTGGCGTTCGGCACCGTGCTCGCCGCCGCCATCGCCCTGGCCCTGGCCACACCGATCGCCATCGGGATCGCGCTGTTCATCGTCTACTACGCCCCCCGCAGGCTCGCGTCCCTGCTCGGGTACCTGGTGGACCTGCTCGCCGCGATCCCCAGCGTCGTCTACGGCCTGTGGGGCATCGGCTTCCTGGCCCCGCAGCTCGTCCCCGTCTACCAGCGGCTGGCCGAGCACCTGGGCTGGATCCCGCTGTTCGCCGGGCCCGCCTCCACCTCCGCCCGCACCATGCTCACCGCGGGCATCGTGCTCGCGGTGATGATCCTGCCGATCATCACCGCGATGTCGCGCGACGTCTTCCACCAGGTGCCCCAGGGACACCGGGAGGCCGCACTGGCCATGGGCGCGACGCGCTGGGAGATGATCCGGCTGGCCGTCCTGCCGTTCGGCAAGTCGGGGATCGTCGGCGGAGCGATGCTCGGCATGGGGCGCGCGCTCGGCGAGACCATGGCCGTGGCCATGATCCTCTCGCCCTCGCTGATGATGTCCTTCCACCTGCTGCAGAGCGGCAACCAGACCATCGCCGCGCACATCGCCCTCCAGTACCCGGAGGCGACCGGGTACGGGGTGTCCGCGCTGATCGCCGCGGGCCTGGTCCTGTTCGCGATCACCCTGGCCGTCAACATGGGCGCGCGCTACATCGTGGCGCGGGGCAGCAAGGAGTCCTGATGAGCACGACGACCACGCAGCCCCCCGAGCCCAGGGCCGCCCGGAGCGCGCGCGACCTGCGCCGCGGCGCCCTGCCGCACCGCTTCCCCGCCGTCCTGCTGGCGTCCACCGCCGCGGTCGTCGCGGGGGTCCTGCTGGCCTTCTCCACCTTCGGGTTCGCCCTGTGGGCGGTCCTGACCGCCGTCGCCTACACCGCCATCGCCGTGACCGCGTCCGCGCGGGTGGAGGGCGGCCGCAAGGCCACCGACCGGCTGGTCACCGCGCTGGTCTACGGGTGCTTCCTGCTGGCCATGCTCCCGCTGGTGTCGCTGCTGTGGACCGTGGTGCAGAACGGCATGGCGCGGTTCGACGGCTACTTCCTCACCGTGTCGATGAACGGCGTCCTGCCGAGCATGGACGCGGGCGGTGTCTACCACGCGGTCGTCGGCACGCTGGCGATCACCGGCATGGCCACGCTCATCGCGGTGCCCGTCGGCGTGATGAGCGCCGTCTACCTCGTGGAGTACGCCGAGGGCCGGATGAAGCGCGTCATCACGTTCTTCGTGGACGTCATGACCGGTATCCCGTCCATCGTCGCCGGACTGTTCGTCGTGGCGCTGTGGATGGTGCTGTTCGGACCGGGCCAGACCAACGGCGCGGCGGGAGCGATCTCGCTGGCCGTGCTGATGATCCCGGTGGTGGTGCGCTCCAGCGAGGAGATGCTGCGGCTGGTTCCGCGGGACCTGCGCGAGGCCTCATACGCCCTGGGCGTGCCCAAGTGGCGCACGATCACCAAGGTGGTGCTGCCCACGTCCGCCGCCGGTCTGACCACCGGAATCATGCTCGCCATCGCGCGCGTTATCGGTGAGACGGCGCCGTTGATCCTCACCGCGGGATCCTCGGCGGTGTCGATCAACTGGAACCTGTTCGACGGCCAGATGATGAGCCTCCCGGTCTTCATCTACTCCCAGGTGCGCATGGGCGGCGACATCAACTACGAGCGGGCCTGGGGCGCCGCGCTGACCCTGATCCTGACGGTCATGCTGCTCTTCTTCCTGGCCCGCCTCATCGGCCGACTGTTCGCGCCCAAGTCCCGCTGACCACCGCCCACGCTCCGCGCTCGGCCCCTGAACTCACGAGGAACCATCCAGTGGCGAAAAGAATCGACGTCTCCGGCCTCCACGTCTACTACGGCGACTTTCTCGCCGTCGAGGACGTGTCGATGACCATCGAGCCGCGATCGGTGACGGCGTTCATCGGCTCCTCCGGCTGCGGCAAGTCCACCTTCCTGCGCACGCTCAACCGGCTGCACGAGGTCACCCCGGGTGCCCGAGCCGAGGGCAAGGTGCTCCTGGACGACCTGGACATCTACGGCCCCGACGTGGACCCGGTGATGGTCCGCAGCGAGGTCGGCATGGTCTTCCAGAAGGCCAACCCGTTCCCGACGATGTCCATCTACGACAACGTCATCGCCGGGGCCAGGCTCAACAACAAGCGGATGAGCAAGGCGCAGGCCGACGACCTGGTCGAGGGCTCGCTGCGCGGCGCGAACCTGTGGGAGGAGGTCAAGGACCGGCTGAACAAGCCCGGCGCGGGCCTGTCGGGCGGCCAGCAGCAGCGCCTGTGCATCGCGCGCGCCACGGCGGTCAAGCCGTCGGTACTGCTGATGGACGAGCCCTGCTCGGCCCTGGACCCGATCTCGACCCTGGCGATCGAGGACCTCATCCACCAGCTGAAGGAGGACTACACGATCGTCATCGTCACGCACAACATGCAGCAGGCGGCGCGTGTGTCCGACCGCACGGCCTTCTTCAACCTCTCGGCCCCGGGCAAGCCGGGCAGGCTCATCGAGATGGGCGAGACGAACCAGATGTTCACCCGTCCGGAGCAGAAGGAGACCGAGAACTACATCACCGGCCGCTTCGGGTAGGGCGGGGACGCGCGACCGGCGATGGTGTGGCCGCTTCGGGTAGGGCGGGAGCGCGCGACCGGCGATGAAGTGACCGCCTGGATCGGCCCAGTTCAGAGCCGCTGAGCCCGAGGTGAGGCGGGGCCCGTGTTCCGGTAGGTTCTCAGGATCCGAACCGTGAGGAGCTCCCATGCCCGTGCCCCTGGTGATCGACACCGACACCGCCCAGGACGACTGCGTCGCCCTTCTGGTGGGTCTGCTGGACCCGGCGGCGGACCTGCGCGCCGTCACCATGGTCGCCGGGAACGTGGGCTTCGACCAGCAGGTGCGCAACGCCTTCCTCACGCTCAACGTGGCCGACCGCCACGTCCCGGTCCACCTGGGCTGCCGCGCGCCGCTCACGCGCCCCTGGGTGAGCGCGGAGAACGTCCACGGAGACGGCTCCGGCGGGCTGCGGATGGACCAGACCGGGCTGGAGCCCGAGGACGAGCACGCGGTGGACGCGCTCATCCGCCTGGCCGCCGAGCACCCGGGCGAGCTGTCGGTCGTGGCGATCGGCCCGCTGACCAACATCGCGATGGCCGCGGCCAAGGACCCCGCGTTCGTGCGCGACGTGGGCGCCCTCTACGTCATGGGCGGCTCCAACAACGCGCGCGGCAACATCACGGCCGCCGCGGAGTTCAACTTCTACGTCGACCCCGAGGCCGCCAAGGCGGTCTTCGCGGCGGGCTTCGAGATCACGGTGATCCCGTGGGACCCGCTCACGCTGCGCGACGCGGTGTTCGGGCAGGAGCGCCTGGACGGGATCGCCGCCCTGGGCACGCCGCTGTCCGGCTTCTTCACCCGGGTGTGCGCGCCCACGCTGGAGTTCGACCGCAGCGTGGGCATCGACGGCACGACCCACCCCGACTCCCTCACCGCCGCCGTGCTGCTCCACCCGGAGCTGGTCCTGCGGACCGGCCGCTACCACGTGGACGTGGAGACGGCGGGCGAGCTGACCCGCGGCTACTCCGCCATGTCGTGGGGCGTGCACGGCCTGGAGCCGAACGCCACCGTGGTCGAGGCGGTGGACGCCGAGGCCTTCCACAGCTACCTCAAGGGCCTCCTGGCCACCCCGACCACACCGGCACGGCAGATCACTCACCCACACCACCTGACCCGGGAGCCCCGGGAGCCGCGGCTCACGTACCGCCGCCGGTTCGGCGTTCGGACACGCTCCGCAGTCATCCGACTCCTATAGCATCAATGCTATGAGCTGGGTACAGTCGAACTCGAACCGGAAGTGGAGCAATGGCTTCAGGAGCTGAGCGACGAGGAGTGGGCGCAAGCCCTGTTCCACCTGGACCTGCTCGAATCCCGCGGGGTCGGCTTGGGGTTCCCGTACACGAGTCAGCTGAACGGCAAGCTCCGCGAGCTCCGGTTCTACTGTGGAGGCCGACGCGTGCGCGTCAGCTACTACGTCGCGAGTGGACGGAGGATCATCATGCTCACCGTCTTCCACAAGACCCGTCCGCGCGAGTCGGCGGAGGTCCGGCGGGCGCTGCGAGCGATGAACGAGTGTGTCCGCGCCGGGCACACGGTCGAGGAGGCACCGTGAGCGCTTCGCCACGGAGAACGACCCTGTCCGAGCTGAAGTCGTCGGAGCGGTTCGAGCGTCCGGCGGTCCGCGAGGCCTACGAACTCACCCGGCTGCGCTTCGAACTGGCCGAGACCGTCCGGCTCCGCCGTGAGGAACTCGGTTGGTCCCAGGCCGAACTCGGCCGACGGGCCGACATGCCCCAGTCCAGCGTCGCCCGGTTCGAGCACGGCGGCACCCAGCCGACACTGACGACCCTGGAACGGCTCGCCGAGGCACTCGGACTCGTCCTGCACGTACGCATGGAGGAGCCCGGGGCGCGGGAGCACGACCTGAGCCCCGCGTAGGGGGCGGCCGAACGCCACCGTGGTCGAGGCGGTGGACGCCGAGGCCTTCCACAGCTACCTCAAGGGCCTCCTGGCCACCCCGACCACACCGGCACGGCAGATCACCCCCGACGGCCCCGGGAGCCGCGGGCGTTCCGGCCGCCCCGGGAGCCGCGGGCGTTCCGGCGTCAGCTGTTCTTGACGACGATCGTCTCGACGGTGTTGGCGACGTGCTCGAAGGCGTCGGCGGCCGTCTCCAGCTCCTCGATGACGTCCTTGAGCTTGAGCACCGTCAGCGCGTCGTACTCGCCGCCGAACAGGCGGGCCAGGAGTTTGCGGTAGATGCGGTCGGCCTGGTTCTCCAGCTGGTTGATCTCGATCCAGTACCGGGTGAGGTCCTGGAGGGTCCGGAGCCGGGGCATCGCCTCGGCGGTGAGCTCCGCGGCGCGTTCGAGCACCTCGATCTGGTCGATGATGCCCTTGGGCAGCCGCTCCAGTCCGTACAGTCCGATCAGGTCGACGGCGGCCTCCATGGAGTCCATGACGTCGTCCAGGTTCGAGGCGAGGCGGTAGATGTCCTCCCGGTGGATGGGAGGTGCCGAGCTCTTGTTCAACCGGCGCATGATGGCGTGGGTCGCGTCATCGCCCGCGTGCTCGCAGGCACGCATCTTCTCGGTGATGGCCTCTCGGTCGGCCCCGTCGCTCATCAGCTCCACCAGCAGGCGGGCCGCGATGACCAGGTTGTTCGCCGAGTCGGTGAACATCTCGTAGTAGCTGTCATCACGCGGGCGCAAGCGCAGGCGCACGTCGTTCTCCCGATGGTGCGGTGGTCTTCCTTGGTGGATGTTAAGGGCGCTGACCAGCTGGACCAGCTCGACAGCACGAGGCGGCGCGGCTTCTACCCCGAGGGGGAGCGGGGCACTCCGCGCCGGGTCACCCCTTGTTCATCTGTCGATGTCCGTGCGCGGAACTCGATGGCACACGGGTTCCATCGCAATCCTCCCAATCTCAACAACACCGGGACGCTTCGGGACGCTACCGCCTCACGCCCGTGCTGGCCAGCGGTGCGCTGAGACAGGAATCACCCAATCGTGCGGACAAGGTAGGACCGATCCCCGCAATCCGTCCGATGTCCACCTTCGGTCCATTCCCTCGCAATGACAAGTCCCAGTCGAGTTAACCCGATCGTTCGCGGTCCGTGATCCCGGACACCGCTCCACCTGCGACGGCCCTCGCGCGGACCGGAGCGCGGGCCGGTCGGGGTGAGCGACGCCACTCCGCGGAACAGGATCTAGAGTGCGGTCATGCCCTCCCGTCAGCCGCCACCGCCCGAGGACCGCCCCGCGGCGGAGCGGGCCTCCACCAGCGGGCGCCTCCGGCGCGGTACGCCCTCGGCGATGACCGCGAGCGCGGTGCGCCGGCTGCGCGCCGCCCTGGACGAGCAGCTCGACGCGCTCGGCGAACCGCCCTTCGGCGGCGGCGACGAGGAGGCCGCCGCCGCCTGCGCCCTGGCGGTCCTGCGCTCGCCCGAACCCCTGCGGCCCGCGGTCAAGGCCGCCGTGCGCGCCACCCTGGCCGTCCTCGCCGACCGGGCGCCCGGCAACAGCCTGGAGGTCCGCGTCCCGCCCTACGGAGCCGTCCAGGCGGTCGAGGGCCCCCGGCACACGCGGGGGACGCCGCCCGGCGTCGTGGAGACCGACCCGGTGACCTGGCTTCGGCTGGCGACCGGCCTGACCACCTGGGACGACGCCCTCGCCGAGCACCGCGTCCAGGCGAGCGGAGCCCGCTCCGACCTGTCCGGACACCTCCCTTTGTGGTCGGATCATCCCCCGGGTGGTCCCGACTCGGGGACCAGGCACTAAGCTGTGGGTGTGTCGTACTCCGACGGCCGGCTCTCCATGGACCACGATCCGCTCGAACGCGGCCCGCAGGACGCCTGCGGTGTATTCGGGGTCTGGGCTCCCGGCGAAGAAGTCAGCAAGCTCACCTACTTCGGCCTCTACGCGCTGCAACACCGCGGTCAGGAATCCGCGGGCATCGCACTGAGCGACGGGGAACGGATCGTCGTCTACAAGGACATGGGACTCGTCTCCCAGGTCTTCAACGAGGCGACCCTGGACTCCCTGCGCGGCGACCTCGCGATCGGCCACTGCCGCTATTCCACGACCGGCTCGCCGGTCTGGGAGAACGCGCAGCCCACCTTCTACTCCGCGCGGGAGGGGGGCCTGGCGCTCGGCCACAACGGGAACCTCATCAACACTCCCGAACTGGCCGCCATGCTGCCGGACTCGCGCAGAGGCGCCACCACGGACACCGAGGTGCTCACCAACCTGCTGGCGGACTACGCCAACGGCGAGGGACGCACCATGGAGCAGGCGGCCCGCGAGCTGCTGCCCAAGGTCCAGGGGGCCTTCTCCCTGGTGTTCATGGACGAGCACACCCTCTACGCCGCGCGCGACCCGCAGGGCATCCGCCCGTTCGTGCTCGGCCGCCTGGGCGAGACGTCCGGCGCCGGAGGCTGGGTGGTCGCCAGCGAGACCGCCGCCCTGGACATCGTGGGCGCGACCATGGTCCGCGAGATCGAGCCGGGCGAGCTGCTCACCATCGACGAGCGCGGCGTGCGCTCCCAGCGCTTCGCCCCCGCCCAGCGCAAGGGCTGCCTGTTCGAGTACGTCTACCTGGCACGCCCCGACACCACCATCGCCGGGCGCAACGTCAACTCCACCCGGGTGGAGGTCGGCCGACGGCTGGCCAAGCAGCACCCGGTGGAGGCCGACCTGGTCATCCCCGTCCCCGAGTCCGGCACGCCCGCCGCGGTCGGCTACGCGGAGGCCAGCGGCATCCCGTTCGCCCAGGGCCTGGTGAAGAACTCCTACGTCGGACGCACCTTCATCCAGCCCAGCCAGACCCTGCGCCAGCTGGGCATCCGGCTCAAGCTGAACCCGCTGCGCGAGGTCATCCAGGGCCGCCGCCTGGTGGTCGTGGACGACTCCATCGTGCGCGGCAACACCCAGCGCGCCCTGGTGCGGATGCTGCGCGACGCGGGGGCCGCCGAGGTGCACGTGCGCATCTCCAGCCCGCCCGTCCTGTGGCCGTGCTACTACGGCATCGACTTCGCCACCCGGGCCGAGCTCATCGCGGCGAACCTGTCCGTGGACGAGATCGCCGCGTCGGTGAACGCCGACTCCCTGGCCTACGTCGACCTGGACGAGCTCATCGCCGCCTCCGAGGTGCCCAAGAACGAGCTCTGCCGGGCCTGCTTCGACGGCGTCTACCCGATCGAGGTCGACGCCGACTCCCGCGGCAAGTTCCTGCTGGAGAAGTCCTGCGGCACACCCGGGGCGAAGCTGGCCACCAAGTAACGAGCCGTGCGGCGGCAGCGGCGCCCGGCGCCGGTCCGCCGCGTCCGGGCTCCGGCGTGCCCTGGGAGGGGAGCACCGGGCCCGCACCACCACCCGAACACAGCACGAGGAGAACTCGCGTGGCAGCCGACAGCACAGGGGCGACGGGCGCGTACGCGGCCGCGGGCGTCGACATCGCCGCCGGTGAGCGCGCCGTCGACTTGATGAAGCGCCATGTCGCGCGGACCCGACGGCCCGAGCAGGTCACCGACGCCAGCGGCTTCGCCGGCCTGTTCCGCCTGGACACGGCCAAGTACAAGGACCCCGTCCTGGCGACCTCCACCGACGGCGTGGGCACCAAGGTGCTGCTCGCCCAGGCGATGGACCGGCACGACACCATCGGCATCGACCTGGTGGGGATGGTCGTCGACGACCTCGTCGTCAGCGGGGCCGAGCCGCTGTTCATGACCGACTACGTGGCCTGCGGGTCCGTGGTCCCCGAGCGGATCGCCGAGATCGTCGGCGGGATCGCGGAGGGCTGCGCCCAGGCCGGCTGCGCGCTGATCGGCGGGGAGACCGCCGAGCACCCGGGCGCCATGGAGCCGCACGAGTACGACCTGGCGGGCGCGGGCACCGGTGTGGTCGAGGGCGACGCCATCCTGGGGCCGGACCGGGTGCGCGAGGGCGACGCGGTGATCGCGATGGCCTCGTCGGGACCGCACTCCAACGGCTACTCGCTGATCCGCCACATCGTGGACCGGTCCGGGCTCGACCTGCGATCGCACGTCCCCGAGCTGGACGGAGTACTCGGAGAGGTCCTGCTCACACCGACCCGCGTGTACGCCAAGGACTGCGTGGCCCTCACCGCGCAGGTGGAGGTGCACGCCTACTCGCACGTGACGGGCGGCGGCCTGGCCGCGAACCTGTCGCGTTCCCTGCCCGACGGGCTGGACGCGCGGCTGGACCGCTCGACCTGGACGCCGGCGCCCGTGTTCGGCTACCTCGCCGAGCAGGGGGACGTGGCCCGCGAGGACATGGAGGCCACCTTCAACATGGGTGTGGGCATGGTGGCGATCGTCGCGGCTGACGACGCCGAGCGCGCTCTGGCGGTGCTCGCCGAACGCGGCTGCACGGCGTGGCGGCTCGGGGACGTGGTGCCCGGTACCGGCCGGGCGCACCTGACCGGCGACCACCCCGACGCGTGACAGGACCCGCGCCGCACCGGAGCCGCCCGCAGGGGGCGGGCCTCTCCCACGGCTTCCCCTCGGGGGCGGTCGTGGACGGCGGAGTCACGGCACCGGAGACGTCCGCCAAGGGTGCCCCGGCCCACCGCGGAGCGACCCCCGGGCGGTGGCGGGTGGTGACGGGCGGACGCGGATATAGCCGGTGCGAACCACGAGTGTGGTTCGCACCGGCTATGTCCACCTGTCCGCCGCTGCCTCGGTTGAGCCAGCGAATGTCACAGGTCAGCGGTTATTGTCCGAGCGACCTGAAAGTACCCGACCGACGACGCCTACTTGTCGGAGTCCGAGTACTTGTCGGCTAGATCCGCGTAACGGTCGACCAGATCGTCCTGAGGATCCGCATAGGAGTCGTCCGGACCCGACGGCCCGGAGGGAGACCCCTCGTCCTCAGCGACACCCAGCTCCGACCGCAGCCGATCAAGGTCGGTCCCGCCGGAGCTGTACTTGAGCTTCCGGGCGACCTTCTGCTGCTTGGCCTTGGCTCGGCCGCGCCCCATTGGCTCGACCCCCTCAACGATTGGGTTCCGACGAACCCCAGATCACTTACTAACCCGCACTATCGGGCTGACGGCCGTCAAACGCGACTGACGACAGGCGCCAGCTTACGTACACGTACAACCGTACCTGGTCGGGCCCCGCCGTGCCTACGCCACCCGGGTGTGACGGGTGTGGTCCGCGACCGATCCCCGTACGAGGCAGGGGGAATTCGGTGGGTGCCACACACCACGATATGTGCCACGATGCGATCGTGCTGCCCTACACCGCCTACCTTCGCGTCTACCAGCCGATCGACACGTTCCCGGTACGCGACCGTCGGTACTGGGAGGAGTACTCCATGTCCTCGGAGCGGCCGCGGAGGATCAACGCGCTGTCCGCCGAGCACACCGCGAGCCTGCACAGACTCATCGTGACCCCGCCCGTGGTCGCCCCGGAGCAGGAGAGCGGGGACGCCTACCTGCGCCGGGTCAACGAGCGCCTGTACGTGTGCCCGTGGCAGACCAGGCTGCGCTCCTGGCGGGCCTTCACCGAGTTCACCAGCGCCACGCCGGTGTCGGTCGGCGAGGCCTTCGTCCCCGTCGTTGAGGCGGAACGGGTGGAGCGCGACTACGAGGAGTGGAAGGGGGCGGGCGGCCAGGTGCGCCCGGGCATCCTGTCGAGCAACTGGACCATCCCGGTGGCCTGGTTCGTGCCCTTCGAGGAGCGCGAGCGGTGCCTGGTGCTGTCGGCCGGCTCCACCCGGACGCTGCTGTACCTGACGCGGACCTCCATGGCCAGGCGGCGCCTGGAGCACACGGTGGCGGTGCTGCGCGAGCACCTGGGCGCGCACGCGGTGTCGGCCTCGACCGAGCAGCTGGTCGACTGGCTGTCGCTGACCGCGCACCCGAACTCGCTGCTGGAGCTGGACTACGGCGGGCTCCCCCACCTTCTCAGTGACGAGCACCTCAGTGACGACCACTCCGTGGGCGAGGTCTCGGCGGCCGTGGAGGCGCTGGCCAAGGGCGACACCGAGACCGTCACGACGCTGCGCCGGCGCATCACGCGGCGCTGGAGGTCGGTGCGCGCCCTGGAGCACGCCAACTGAGGGTCATGGGTTGCCCAGGATTTCGCGGACACCACGGGGGCGGCTGTCGAGGAAAATCCACGCGGCCGGGGGTGCGCCACGCCGTGTCCCAACCTGGTACACCAGGTTTCTTCGGGTTCGTCGCCGGACTTTCCGCACGTGACAACGGTGCGAGTCCGGACGCGTGCGGTGGACGACATCAAGCAGCGTGAAACTGGGCATAACGCCCGATAGGGATCAGCTTAGACTGTAGTCGACCGATCACGTACCGCACTCTGCGTCACCACGAAAACCCTTGCCACGCCGGGGATCCGCGTGGCTCCGCCCGCCACCCGGGACCGGCGGGACCCCCGCCCGCCATCCCGCCCCTCCTCCGCCCACACCACGTCCGACCAGGGGTGCCACCGCCGACGCCCGCCCTCGGGGGAGGGGTTTCGGTCAAGCTCACGTAGCACTTCGGACTCTCCGCATCGAGAAAAACGAGGCCGGAGAACGAAGTTTTGACCGAATACGCCACATGCCACTAAACGTGTCGCTAGAATCACTTAGCGTGACGCGGCCACGGGCGGCTTTCTTTGGCCTCCCACGTGCAAAGTTGCTTGGAGTGGTCGCACAATCACCTCGGGTGATGCCAATATAGACCTAGAGGAAATATTGGACATCCGGGTCAAGTGCCAGGATGAAGGCTCAAGGATCGGCACACAGATCCAGGAGGAGAGGCCGTACACATGTCAACTCGCACGCCCGAGGCGGAGCCCCTGTTGACCCCCGCCGAGGTTGCCACCATGTTCCGCGTGGACCCCAAGACCGTGACACGCTGGGCCAAGGCGGGCAAGCTGACCTCGATCCGCACCTTGGGCGGACACCGTCGCTACCGCGAGACTGAGGTCCGCGCCCTGCTGGCCGGAATCCCCAGCCAGCGTACGGAGTGATCTCCCCGGTCTGTGCCGATTCCGGGGGGAACGGCCGGACGTACTCCGGCTGAGGTATCGAAGTACGGGCGGCGCGAGGCCGGGCGGAGAGGCCCGGGTGAGAGTCGGCCGGAGCAGTGCGAGGGCGGGTCTTCCGAGAACGAAGACCCGCCCTGTGCGTTCACTCCCGGTCACCGTCCGATCGACGGAGCGCACACGCGACCCCCGGTGACGCGGGCCCGGTCCCACAGGGGCCGGGCCCGCGTCCATGCTCCGGGCCCGTGTGCCTGCGAGCCCCACGCCCTCCGCCGCACGACGAGGTGCGACGTTCAGCTAGTCCTCGATCTGGTCGTCCAGGGCGGTGGTGCGCTTGCGGGCGAGGAAGGTCGCGGCCGCGCCGCCGCCGACCGCCACCACGGCCGCGGTCACCAGGGCCGCCAGCGAGCTTCCGGTCGTCGCGAGCCGGCCGTCGGTCGCGGCCGGTGCGGAGGTCGGGGTCGGGGTCGGGTCGTCGTCCCGGTCCGTGGGGTCGGGCGTTCCCACGGCGTCCCCGAAGGTGGAGCCCAGTGCCCAGGCGTCGGCGAAGTCCACGCTGAGCACGTCCTCCTCGTCCTCGCCGACCTGGATCCACACGGTCAGCGCGGTGCGTACGCCCTGACCGGCCCAGTCCTCGTCGTCATCGTCGAAGGCCGCCTCCGTGGCCGCGAACCGTACGCTGACGGGCACGGTCCGCAGGACCTCGCCCTCCTCGTCCAGGACCTCCAGGGTGTCGTCCACGGCGACGCCCTCGTCGTCCACGGGCCCCACCGGGGCCCCGAACGCCGTCAGGTCGCCGTGCTGGAGCGAGGCCTCCGTCGTACCGTCGAAATCGGCCGCGGCGGCGCCGGTCACGTCGGAGAGCGTGAACTCGACCGTGTTGTCGGTCCCGGACATGGTCCGGGAGTCGTCCTCGTCCAGCACGACGACGTCCTCGTCGTCGGTGCTCCGGGCGCCGGTTCCGTCGTCGCCCGCGGCGCCGGCCTCCTCGCTCGGGGAGGAGCCGGGCGGGGCCGACTCCGCGGAGGGCGCGGAGGAGGGTTCCCGCAGGGTCTCGTCCTCCGGGACCTCGGGCTCCGGTCCGCTCTCCTCGGCGATGACGGGGCCGTCGGCGTCGCCACCGGTCCCGTCATCGGTGCCGGGGGCGGTCTCACGCCCGGGCCCGGTGTCGGTCTCGGCCTCGCTCTCGGGCCCCGAGGCCGTGACCGGCGGGGAGCTCTCCCGCGGGGTGGGGCTCGCGGACGGCCGCGCCGCGCCGTCCGGGAGGTCGAGCAGGCCGAGGTCAGCGAGATCGTGCACGCCGAGCCGGACGGTCGCCGTGTCCACCGTCGACCGGGCGCTCGCGCCGTCGCCGTCGACAGCGGTGCTGCTCCGGCCGCGGACGTCGGCGTAGTCGGCCAGCGGCCCGAAGAGGTCCTCGGCCGGGATGTTCTCCTCGGTGTCCCCGCCGAAGCCGATGACGGTGGAGTAGCCGGTGACCAGGTCGCCGTCGGCGACCCAGGCCTGGGCGTGGCCCCACACCAGCGGGGTCGCGGACGCGGTCGCGGGCGCCGCGGACACGGCGCCGAGCGCGCCCAGGGCCACGAACAGGGCGCCTCCGGAGAGGAGGCGGCGGGCGGACAGTCTGTGGGGGGTCACCACTTCGCTCCTGTTGCGTCTGGGGGATGGCCCGGTCGGCGTGTTCCCGCCGTGCGCGGTGGCCGCGGGACGGGAGGGTTCTCCTCCCGGCGCGGCCGTCCGGACCGTCGGGGTACCGAAGCGCCCCACGGCGAGCCTAGTCCGTGGGCCACCGCGCGGGAAGCGGTCCGTTCGGGGTCCTCGGACCGGGATCCCGCGTCTACTAGGGCCTAACGCGGCCCCCACCCCCGGGAGTTCCGGGTCCCGCCCGCGGAGACGGAAAAGGTCCCCGGACGCGAAGAGGCCCCGGGGAACACGTCCCCGGGGCCGCGTCAGGCCGTCAGGCCCTCAGCTCGGACTCAGCCCTCGCCGTTCTCCTCGGCGGTGGCGGCGGTCTTCTTGCGACGGGCCAGGTAGGCGGCGGCGCCACCGCCGACGGCGATCGCCGCGCCGGCACCGATCAGGCCGATGACCGGGGAACCGGTCTGGGGCAGGGGCTCGACCGACTTGGGCGCGGGCTCCTCCTCTTCCGGCTCCTCGTCACGGGCCGGCGGCTTCTGCTCGTCGCCGTCACCGGGCTCCTCGCCACCGGGGTTCCCGCCACCGGGCTCGCCGTCCTCGACGGTGGCCACGGCCGCGGCGGTGGTGCCGAGGTAGTAGGTGACCTGGGCCTCCTCGACGGTGAACGTCACGTAGAGGTCGGTGACACCGTCGTTCCAGGTGACGCCGTCGTCCTCGGCGGACTCCACGTAGTGGACCGGGTAGACCGACGCGCCGCCGGTGGAGGTGCCGTGGTTCAGCGAGTAGTCGACGTCACCGTCCCAGGACTGGGTGGTGGTGACGCTGGCGCCGCTGACGGTGATGTCGGCGACCACGTCGTCACTGGCGCTGACGGTCTCGGAGTTCTCCTCGTCGAGCGTGACGACCTCGGGGGAGGCCTCCTCGGACGCGTTGTCCGTGGTCGGAGCCTCGGTCTGCTGCGGCTCCTCGGTCTCGCCGCCCTCGGTGCCGCCCTCGGTGCCGTCGCCCTCGGCGTCACCCTCACCCTCGGTGTCGCCCTCGGTGTCGTCACCCTCGGCGTCGGTGTCGGTGTCGGTGTCGTCACCCTCGGCGTCACCGTCGGTGTCGCCCTCGCCGTCGGTCGGGGCGTCGGACTCCGCCGGGCTCTCGCCCTCGGTCTCGTCGTCCTCGTCGTCCTCGGTGGGCTCCGGGGCCTCCTCTTCGGGAAGGTCGTCGAAGCACTCCTGCGTGAGCTGGATGCTCGCGCTGTTGATCACCGTGGTGGCGGTCACGCCGCCGGCGTCGACCGTCGCGGTGGTCTCGGCGTCGAGGGAGAAGCAGTCGTCCACCTGGACGACGCCGCCGGTCGTGCCGGAGGCGGAACCCGACTGGGTCACGTCGGTCATGGCCTCGGCCGCTCCGCCCGTGGCGGTCGCGTAGCCCCAGCCGTAGGTGGTGTCGGCGGCGGCCGGCATGGCGGCGGCGAGGCTGAGCGCACCGAAGGCGGCGAAGGTGGCGCCGCCCTGCACGATGCGGCGCGCGGAAAGGGGACTGATCTTCAAGGTCATCCTCATTCGGATCAATCCAGCCCGTGGTAGTCGGGCTGGCCTGGCCGCACTCCATGTCCTCGGGAGCGGGGGATCCGCGAGGTCCGGAGCAGCTGGCCCAGGGGCTGGTAGGGGGATGACAGGCGCCGTGGCGGGCCTCTGCCAACCGGAAGCGAGGACGCACCAGTCCCAGGACAGTGGGACCCGTCAACCAAGAGTGGGACCGCGTCCCGCTTCCGAAAAGAACCCTAACCGCAAAACAAAGTCCGTATCATCCGAAATGTGATGACAAATAGGTAACACTGATGGAATGGATCACCCTGCGCAACCGGACCATTCCCGACTCGATTTTCTTCACCGCCCTGTCAACCTCGGCGCACGACGCGCGTCCCCGCGATGAGCGTGAGTGTCGGCGAAGAAGGCCGTCCGCCGCGTCGCAGGTCAGCCGCCCACCGAGGGACGACCCCGCTCATCCGGGGCCGTCTCTCCGCGGCGCCGCCTTCGGCACGCCTTTCGCGGATCATGCCCATCACGTGTCGGCATCGGATCGTCGTCAATGGCCGCGCTCGTCGGCCACCACACCGCACCGTCCGCGGAATTCCGTCGAAATTCACACCGTTCGGCGTCAACCGACACGCCCCCCGAGGCGTCCCGCATCCGGTCCGGACCCCCGGCCGCGCGGGGCGGACGCGGTCGCGGTGAGGGGCTAGGTTGTGGGCATGCCCGCCTCCGTACCGGCAGGGCCCCGGAGCCGTGCCGTCCGCGCCCTGTCACTCGTCGCTCTGACCACGACCGTCCTGTTCGCCACCGCGTGCGCGAGCGGGTCCGGTGCCGCGCCCGAGGACGACCCCACCGCGGCGATCCCCCTGCCCGGCCCCGAGGACGGCGGCGCGGGCACCGGCGCCGGCCCCGGCACCTCCGACAGCGCAGACGACGCCGCCCGACCGTCCGACGGCCCGGGAGCCGGCGACGGCGCCGCGGACGGCCCGCTCGGCACACGGGTGGTCCTCATCGACCCCGGCCACAACGGCGGCAACGCCGAGGCCCCGGACGAGATCAACGCGATGGTCTCCGCCGGCCCCGAGCGCAAGGCCTGCGACACCGTGGGCGCCGAGAGCGGGGACGGCTATCCCGAGCACGAGTTCAACTGGGACCTGGCCCTGCTGGTCAAGGAGCGGCTGGAGGCCGACGGCGCCACGGTGGTCCTCACCCGTGACGACAACGAGAGCGTCGGTCCCTGTATCGACGAACGCGCCGCGATCGGCAACGAGACCGAGGCCGACGCCGCGCTGTCCATCCACGCCGACGGCGCCCCCGCGTCGGGCCGCGGCTTCCACGTGATCGCCCCCGGCGAGGTCGACGGGTTCACCGAGGACATCGTGGAGCCCTCGCGGCTGCTCGCCGAGGACCTGCGGCGCGAGTACCGGGAGGGCTCCGGCATCCCCTACGCCGACTACCTCGACGGCGACGGCCTCGACGAGCGCACCGACCTGGGCGGTCTCAACCTGTCGACCGTGCCCAAGGTGTTCCTGGAGGCGGGGAACATGCGCAACGAGGAGGACGCCGCGCTGCTGTCCGATCCCGCGTGGCAGGAGGAGGCGGCCGACGCGATCGCGCGCGGACTGGCCGTCTACCTCATGCGCGAGTGAGCCGGGCACGGACGACCGCTCCCGGCCACAACCGCCGCCATCCCTGGCGACCCCGGGGGCTCTCGGCCATAATGCCTGCATGAACTCCCCCGTACCCGTGCGCGCCCCCGCGTTCGACGTGGTCCTGCGCGGTGTCGACCGCCGCCAGGTCGACGATCTCGTGGACCGCGCCAACGTCACCCTGGCCACGCTGACCGGTGTCCCCGCCTTCACCGACGCCGCCCTTCCGGTCCCCGGCTTCCCGGAGCGCCGGCAGCCGGCGCCGATCAGTGCCGCCGACCTGCGGGCCGCCTCGCTGGACGTCGCGCTACGGGGGTACGACAGGAACCAGGTCGGCGACGTGCTCAACGACCTCGCCGACCGGATCACCGAAGCCGAATCACGCGGTGGCCGGGGATGACCCCCCGGGCAACCGCGTGAACTGCACAATGGGGACCATGCCTCTGACACCGGCGGACATCCGCAACAAGAAGTTCCACACGGTGCGTCTGCGCCCGGGTTACAACGAGGAGGACGTCGACGCCCTGCTCGACCGGATAGAGGCGACGCTCGTCGCCCTGGAGGGCGGGCCCCGCCGCGGTCCCCTGCTCACGGCCGACGACGTGCGCAACTCCAGATTCCGGACCACGAGGCTCAGCCCGGGGTACCGGGAGGACGAGGTGGACGACTTCCTCGACATCGTGGTCGCCGACCTGGTCGGACGCGGGCTCGGACGACCCGCGAACCCGCCGCTGCCGGGTCGGCCCGGCTCGCCCGGTCCGGGGCAGGGCGCCCCGATGGGGCAGGGCGGCCCGATGGGCCGGGGTGGAACGATGGGGCCCGGGGGTCCGATGGGTCCGATGGGTCCCGGGGGTCCCGGGGGTCCCGGAGGCCCGCCGGGGGCTCCGCACCCTCCGACCGGCCCGCAGAGTGCCGGGGCGCCGCCCCAGGGCCGGCCGCCGATGACTCCGCGGGACATCCGGGAGCAGCAGTTCGCCACCACGCGTCTGACCACGGGCTACAACGAGCAGGAGGTCGACGACTTCCTGGACCGGGCCGAGTTCACGCTCGACGTCCTGCTCCAGGGACGGCCGGAGCGGGCGACGCTGTCCGCCGCCGAGGTGGAGCGGGTGCAGTTCGCCACGACCCGGGCCCGCCCGGGATACGACCCCGCGCAGGTGGACCGGTTCCTGGACGTGCTCGCGGAGGAGCTGCGGCGCTACGAGGAGCACTGAGGCACGCACCCTGACACGCCGTCGCCTGACAACACCATCCCAAGGGAAGCGGAACGTAATATTCAGCTACAGAGTGTAGCCGAATCGCCATGAGCGCGACCGCGACCCGAGGGGAGGCACGATGTCACACGCGATACCCCCGCAGGGCCACGGCGCCTGTTCGACCCATGGGGCGCACGTCTGCTCCGCGACGTCCGGCAGGGGGACGCACGCGCACGGCGGGCCGGGACCGCGGATCCGGCACGGGCACACCGACCCGCCGCGCTCCCTGGACGGCGACGAGGAACTCCTCCCGGCGCCCGCGCACCCGTGGGAGGCGCCGCTGCTGGTCGTGTGCGCGGTGGTGAACCTGTTCGCGGTCGCCGCGCTCGCGTACGCGGTGTGGTCGGTGTCGGGCTCGCCCTGGTGGACCGTCGGCGCGGTGGCGGCGGTGCCCGTGGGGCTCTGGGCGGCCCGCGGGCTGCGCTACGCCCGCCAGCGCGCGGAGTCGGTGAAGATCTCGCCCACCCAGTTCCCGGAGGCCTACCGGATGGTGGCGTCCCTGTCCGTCGGCATGGGCCTGAACCGGGTGCCGGAGGCGTACGTGCGGGCGGGCGGCGAGCGCTGGGCGGCACGGACGGATGCCGGGGGGCACAGGCTGCACCGGTACCTCGTGCTACCGAACGACCTGTTCGAGGTCGGCGAGCGGCTGCGCGACCCGGACGCCGTCGCGTTCCTGATCGCCCACCAGCTCGGCCACGTCGCCGCCGGGCACACCGGGTTCTGGCGCTGTCTGGCGACCCTGGGCGCCCACCTGGTGCCGGGTCTGGGCGCGGCCCTGTCCCGGACCATGGAGTACACGGCGGACAACCACGCCTTCACGCACTGCCCGCAGGGTGTGCACGCGGTCCGGCTGCACGCGGGGGGCAAGCACCTGTACGCGCGGATCAACATGGGCGAGATGGCCGACCGCGCGCGCACCGACCGGGGGCTGTCGCTGCTGGTGTACCACCTGCTGAGCCGGCGTCCGAGCAACACCCGCCGGATGGCGGCCCTCCGCGACCGCGCCCGCCGGGGCCGGGTGTTCCTGTAGCCCCGTACGTGGGGACCGCGCGGGGTCGGCGGGGGCTCGCGGGTTCTGACGGGGCCGCGCCTGGTGACCGTGCGAAGGTTCGCGCGGAGTCGCACGGGTTGGGCCCGGGTGGGCAGGGTGTTCGCGGGATCTCGCACGGGCCGCTCGTCCCCTGTCCCGTCTGAGCGCTCTGATCGGGGCGGGAGCGACGGACCGGAACCACTGCGGGGACACGCCGGTGCGGGACCCGTGGGCCCGTGGGGACCGGCTCTAGGGTGTGGGAACCCCGCCGGACCGCGAGGGGACTTGACGAGGTCGAACACCTGTTCGATAAACTGTGCGAGTGAGTCTCCTGAACGAACAGATCGACGTCCGCTCCACCCACGGTGGGAACCCCGCCCAGTTCACCTGGCGCGGCCACACGTTCCGGGTCCGCAGGGTCATCGGCGACTGGCCGGCGCGCGCCGAGTCGCCCGGCGCCCCCGCGACCCAGGTCCACCTGCTCCGTGTCTCGGCGGAGTCGGAGGCTGGGCACCCCAGCATCATCGACATCACCAGGGACGCCGCGTCCGACACCTGGACCATGCGGCGCCAGTGGCAGTGACCGGCCACCCGCCGGTCCGCTCCACGCCCGTCCGGCCCGCGCGGCCCACCGCGCGGGCCCTGTTGTCCCCTGTGCGGGGCCCGGCCCCACCGGGGAACCGTCACATGACGAAGTAGGGCTCGACGCGGTTCTCGCGGGCGTGGCGGATGCGCTCCAGGATGCGGTGGGGCATCTCCGGCAGGTCGTCGGGGGCGAACCACCGCGCGTCGAGCGACTCGTCGCCGACCGGGCCCGGACTGCCGCCCACGGCGCGGCACCGGAACGCCAGGTCGAGCATCTGCACGCGGTCCCCGTTGGGATAGGTGAAGGGTTCCGCGGCCACCACGCTGACCAGGCGCTCCACCTCGGCCTTCACGCCGGTCTCCTCCCACACCTCGCGCACCACGGCCTGCGCGGGCTGCTCGCCCGGCTCCAGGATCCCGCCCGGCGTGCACCATCGGCCGTCGTCGGTGCGCTCGTGCAGCAGGACGTGGCCGTCGTCGTTCAACACGACGCCCGTCACCCCGACGAGGGGCAGCGGGTCGTGGCCGATGCGGCGGCGGAGTTCGAGGACGAAGTCTGGAACCGGCATGCCCTGAAGGCTAGTGCGTGTTCGACGGGGCCCCAACGCCGCGCGACGCCCCCGAACACTCCCTCGCTCACCCGGCGCCGGGGCCGTACGGAACCCGGAGGTCCGATCCCGCGTCCATGCCAGGGAGCGGGCACGGCGCCGCTCCCGCTCAGGCTCCTGCGCGGCGCTCCGCACGGTGCCGGGCGTGCTCCTCGGCCAGGACCGACATCAGGACCGTGTCGTGCCACTCGCCGTCCCAGCGCAGGTGAGCGCGCCACACCCCCTCGCGCACGAAGCCCGACCTGGCGTAGGACCTCTGGGCGCCGACGTTGAACGCGAACACCTGGAGGGCGATCCGGTGCAGCCCCGCCGTGTCGAACGCGTAGTCGAGGACGAGGTCGGTCGCCTCCGTGCCGTACCCCCGGCCGGTCAGCGCCATGTTCCGCAACGAGATCCGGTAGTCGGCCGCCGCGTTCTCCGGATCGAGGTCGACGAGCGCGCACTCCCCCACCACCGTGCCGCCCTCGCGTTCGACGATCGCCCAGTCGGCGCGGTCGTGCTGGTCCGGACGCGTCGCGAACCACTCGTGCAGGACCTCCGCGGTGAACCGCTGGTGCGTGCCGGTGAGCCTGCGCACGACCGGGTCCATGGCGACGTAGCCGTCGACGAGGGCCGCGCCGTTCTCCCCGTCGAGGGGTTCCAGACGGACTCGGCCGCCGGTCAGCACGGGCTGTTCGCGGAACACGTCGGGAGGAACCATGGCTCGGGATCCAACCAGGCGCCCGGTCGCGCGGGCAACCGGTTTTCCATGCGCCCTGTACGATCCGGGCACAGCGCCCGGTGCGCCTCGGCGGGGAGGAAAGAGGGGGAACCGTGTCGACGGGTTCGGTGAGTTTCCAGACGGTCCGGGAGACCAACCTGGGCGTGGTGCTCCGTACGGTGCGCGCCATGGCGCCCTGTTCACGCGCCGCGGTCGCCTCGGCGACGGGGCTGAACAAGACGACCGTCTCCAGCCTGGTCTCCGACCTGATCTCCCGAGGACTGGTCCGCGAGACCGGAGTGACCCCCGAGCACCGGGTGGGCCGCCCCGGCGTGATGCTGGACCTGGACGACTCCTCGATGACGGCGATCGGCGTGGAGGTGAACGTCGACTACCTGTCGGTGGTCGCCGTCGACCTCCTCACCCACGACCTCCTCACCAGGCACGTCCCCTTCGACGCCCGCTCCGCCGGCCCCGACGAGTGCGTCCGGCAGATCGCCGCCACGGTGCGGGAGACCATGGACGGCCCCGAGCTGAGCGGGCGGACGGTCGTCGGGGTGAGCCTGGCCGTGCCGGGCCTCATCGACACCGCGACCGGGACGGTCAGACGCGCGCCCAACCTCGGCTGGGTCGAGGTGCCGCTCCGCGACCTCGTCCGCGCCCTGCTGCCCGCCCCCGGCCTGCCCGTGCAGGTGGACAACGACGCCAACCTCGGCGCGCTGGCCGAGTACCTCACCGGATCCTTCGCCCGGACCCCCGACCTGGTGTACCTGACGGGTGAGGTCGGTATCGGCGCGGGCCTGGTGACCGGCGGCGAGCTCCTGCGCGGAGCCGGCGGCTTCGCCGGGGAGATCGGCCACGTGCCGCTGACCGAGGAGGGCCCCGCGTGCGCGTGCGGGCGGCGCGGCTGCCTGGAGGCCCTGGCCGGGATCGACCCGATCCTGCGCGAGGCCGTGCCCGACCGTGTGCCGGACCGCGTCCTCTCCGCCAGCGACATCACCGCGCTCGTGGCCGTCGCGGTCGAGCGCGCCACGGCGGGTGACGCCACCGCCGTGGACGCGTTCGAGCGGGCCGGGACGTGGCTGGGCCGGGGCGTGGCGATGCTGGCCAACGTGGTCAACCCCCGTGTGGTCGTCCTCGGCGGCTACTTCGTGCCGATGGGGCCGTGGCTGCTGCCGAACTGCCGGGCGACGGCGTCGGCGAACGTCTTCGCGCCCGACGCGGGCGGCAGCCGCGTGGAGCTGTCGTCCCTGGGGCTCAGCGCGGCCGCCCGGGGCGGGGCGGCGGCGATGGTCCACGCGCTCGACGCCGGACTGCTGCCCCTGCCCGCGCCCCGGGTCCACGCCGGCTGAGCCCTCTCGGAGGCCCCGGCCCCGGCCGAACGCGAACGGCTCCGCCGACCCGCCCCCGTGTGCGCACGGCCACGGACGACCACGATCGCTGCTACCGTCCCGCCCGGCCGGGCCGGGGTTCCCGCCCCGGCTGACCACGATCCGCTCCGGCCCCGTGCCGACGGCCGCTCAGCACCGCTGACCCCGGTCGGCCCCGCCCGACCGGGGCGGCCCCTCAGCCCCGGTCGAAAGCGAACGACTCCACCGCCGGGCCCCCGTCCCCGCCCTCGAAGACCAGGTAGATGTCGCGGACACCGCTCGCTCCCTCGACCGGGGCCTCGACCTCGGTGAAGGCGAACCGGTCGTCGCGGGCGGGCACGGCGAACACCGCCGCCACCGGCCCCTTCTCCGGGTCGTCCAGGCGCAGCCGCACCACGCCCTCCCGGTCGGCGTTGACCACGATCCGGCCCTCCGCGGCCCCCTCCCCCAGGTCCACCCCGTGGAAGCCCGCCCACGCGGTGTCCGCGGCGGCGCGCACGGCGTCCCCGCGCTCGCGCGTGACCGGGCACAGGCGGACGCCGTGGGCGTCGTCGTATCCCGCGGCCTCCCAGGCGCGGCCGAAGGCGTCGCGCGGCGGGATCGCCTCGCCCGGCACCTCCAGCGGCGCCGTCGCGCGGATGTCACCGGCCGACCGGCCGACGAGCACCTCGCGCGGCGCGTCCTCCACGGCGAACCGGTCGCGGGTGGTGTCCCACAGCGCCAGGTCGTCGACGTCGAACCCGACCACGGCCGTCCGCGAGGCGCCCGGCTCCACCGTCAGCCGCGCGAAGCCCCGCAGTGCCCGCAGGGGCACCCGCACCCGCGACTCCAGCTGGCGGGTGTACACCTGCACGACCTCCTCGGCCGTCCGCGTCCCGCGGTTGGCGACCTCGACCTCCACCGTCACCCGGCCGCCGTCCACCCGGACCGACGGCTCCCCGTACTCGACGGGGGTGTAGCCGAGTCCGTGCCCGAAGGGGTACAGCGGGCCGCCCTCGAAGTACAGGTACGTGCCGCGCGCGGTGATGACGTCGTAGTCGAGCAGGTCGGGCAGGTCGTCCGTCGACCGGTACCAGGTCTGGGTGAGCCGCCCGGCGGGCTCGGCGTCGCCGAACAGCACGTCGGCCAGGGCGTGCCCGTACTCCTGTCCGCCGTGCGCGGACCACAGGACGGCGGGCACGTGCTCGTCGGCCCACGTCACGGCGAACGGGTAGCCGCTGCTCAGCACCAGGACCGTGGCGGGGTTGGCCCCGCGCACGGCCCGCAGGACCCGCTCCTGGGCCTCGGGCAGGTCGAGGTCGGCGCGGTCCTCGGTCTCGCGGCCGTTCACCATCGGGTGGTCGCCCGCGACCACGACGGCGACGTCGGCGGTGGAGGCGACACGGGCGGCCTCCAGGGCGCCCGAGCCGAGCCCGTCCACGAGGAAGGGGGTCGCCTCGTCGGGGTCCCCGGTCAGCCGCAGGACCAGGTCGTCGCCGACCCCGACGCGGCGTCCGGAGTGGACCTGGACCAGGACCGTGTGGCCCGCCGCGTCCTCCTCCATCCGGAAGGTCTGGCGGACCTCCCACGTGCCGGGGCCGGGGGCGTCGCAGACCAGGGTGCCGTCCGGCCCCTCATTCACGTACCTCCCCGTCTCGACGGAGCGCAGGGCGTGGGCGCCGCCGCCCCAGTCCAGGAGGTCGAACGCGGCGCCGGGCGTGCGGGCGCGCACGGCCGCGCCGTCCTCGTGCAGCCCCTGCGCCCCGGTGCTCACCAGGCGCAGCGGCTCGCCGTCCGCCGGGGCGACGACCGCCCCGTGGCCGTAGGTGGCCAGCGTGATGCGGTCGGCGCCCTCGCAGAACACGGTCCGCACACGTGCGGCGATGCCCTCGCGCGCGGTCACCTTGTAGGGCAGGGTCCCGCTGTACCAGTCCTCCAGCAGGGTGTCGCCGAGCTGGCCGATGACCGCCACGCTGCGCACGTCCCGCAGCGGCAGGAGGCCGTCGTTGCGCAGCAGCGTGATCGACCGCGTGGCCGCCTCGCGGGCCAGCGCGCGGTGCTCGGGCGTGTCGACGGCCCCGCTCGCGACGGACGACGGCTCGGCATCGGACCCCGGCTCGCCGCCGCTCGCGACGGACGACGGCTCGGCATCGGACCCCGGCTCGTCCCCGCTCGCGACGGACGACGGCTCGGCGTCGAACTCGCCGAGTCGGGCCCGCACGGACAGCGCGTGGCGGACGGCCAGGTCGATGTCGGCCTCCGCCAGCAGACCCCGGCGCAGCGCCTCCCGCACGTGCCCGAGGGTCGCCTCGGTCCGCTCGTCGTCCTGGGTGAAGCTGTCGAGCCCGGCGCGGATGGCGTGCGCGTAGGCCGTCGGCAGGTCGGGGTGGAAGTGCTGGAGTTCCACGAGGTTGGCGGGCGCGTAGGCGTCGCTCACCACGAGCAGGTCGTCGGGCGCGGCCTCCCGCAGGACCTCGTTGATCAGCGGGCTCAGGTGCGCGGGCCTGCCGTTGACGAGGTTGTAGGACGGCATGACCGCCACCGCCGCCCCGTCGCGCAGGGCGGGCAGGAAGGCGGGCAGCTCGTACTCGTGCAGGACCCTCGGCGGCAGGTCGCTGGAGGTCGTGCACCGATCGGTCTCGTTGTTGTAGCCGAGGAAGTGCTTGAGGGTGGGCGCGGTGCGCAGGCGCGGCCCGTCCCCGGCCAGGCCGCGGGCGTAGGCGGTGGCGATGAGCCCGGTGAGCCACGGGTCCTCCGAGTAGCCCTCCTCGTTGCGCCCCCACCGGGGGTCGCGCAGCGGGTTGACGACCGGCGCCCAGACGTTGCGGCCCGCTCCCTTGGGGTCGCGTGCGTGGAAGGCCAGGGTCTCGTCGGCGGTGGCCGCGCCGACCCGGCGGACCAGGTCGGGGTCCCAGGTGGCGGCGAGTCCGACGGCCTGCGGATAGACGGTGGCGGGGCCGAGCCAGGCCAGGCCGTGCAGGGCCTCGGTCCCGGTGCGGAAGGCGCCGAGGCCGAGTCGTTCGACCGGCGCCTGGTGCTGGTGCAGCAGTCCGATCTTCTCGTCGAGGGTGAGGTCCTTCAGGAGCTCGCGTACGCGCTGCTCGTCCTGGGGGTCCCGGGAGTCCGGGGCGACCGGGTGGGCCATGGGGGGTGTCCGTCTCTGGGTCGATGCGCCGACGCCTCGCCGAATCGAAATCGAAACGCTTCGACTTCGAGCCCGACGAGACCTTGTGTGCTAGTTCACAGTGCAGTAATTTGTTTGTCCAAACGGCCAACTAATTCATAGCAAAATGGCCCTTCGATTCCTACCCCCGTGGGCCCCGCGGCCTGATCGACCGAAGGAACGACGCTATGCCCCCCACTCCCCGTAGACCAGCGCCGACCCGCCGCCGCTTCCTCGGCCTGATGGGCGCCTCCACCACCGCCGCGTTCGCCGCCGGAGCGCTCGGCGCGTGCAGCTCCGGCTCCAGCGCCGGCGGGGGCGGCGGCTCCGCCTCGGCCGCCACCTCGCTGGACGACCTGATCCCCACGTACATCCCCTTCGACGGCGTCGCCCCCGACATCGAGGGCCTGCACGGCGCGCCCAGCGGCTTCACCTCCTACCCGGACACGTTCGTCCAGGCGCTGCCCAACCCGCCGGGCAGCGGCGGCCACTACACCGCCATGACCCCGCTGTGGGGCCCGGTGCCGCCCGGCCTGGGCAACAACTCCTTCTTCGACTACGTCAACGAGCGGATCGGGACGACGGTCGAGTTCAACTTCCAGGACGGCGACACGGTCATCGACAAGATGAACGCGGTCATCGCCGGACGCGACGTCGCCGACATCACCATGTTCCCGGACTGGACGATCAACCTGATCCCCCAGTTCAACCGGGCCGTCGGCGAACTGTTCGAGGACCTGACCCCCCACCTCGCCGGCGACGCCGCCAGTGCCTACCCCCTCCTGGCCAACCTGGAGAGCGACGCCTGGCGCTGGAACGTCTTCAACGAGAAGCTCATGGGCGTCCCGTGGCCGGCCGAGCCCTTCGGCAACTGGGTGCTCATGCGCCAGGACATCCTGGACGAACTCGGGATCGACCCGCCCACCTCGCCCGACGACCTGTTCGCGATCGGCGAGGAGGTCAACGACCCCGACAACAACCGGTGGGCGTTCGGCGACTTCAACCTGAGCATGCGCCAGGTCTTCGGCGCCCCCAGGCTGTGGCGCTACGAGAACGGCGAGCTCATCCACATGTTCGAGACGGAGGAATGGCGCGCGAGCATCGAGTTCATGCGCCGCATCTACGACGCCGGGCTCATGCACCCCGACGTGGTCGCCAAGGCGGACAACTCCAAGGAACTGCTCAACTCGGGGCAGATCGTCTTCAACCAGGACGGACTGGGCGCCTGGAACGAGGCGTACGCGCAGATGCTCGGCGAGAACGCCGACTTCCGCCTGGACCTCATGCCGGTCTTCGGCCAGGGCGGCAACGACCCGGTCATGCACAAGTCCGACCCCTCGGGCCAGTCGGTGTTCGTCCGCAAGGGCATGGACCCGGCGCAGGTCGAGGAGATCCTCGGCGTGCTGAACTTCTGCGCCGCCCCGTTCGGAACCCGGGAGTACATGGACTACCGGTACGGCGAGGAGGGCGTGCACCACGAGCGCAACGACGACGGCGCGCCCGAGCTGACCGACCTGGGCAACTCCGAGGTCAACGACGGCTACTACTTCATCAGCGGGCGGCCCCCGGCGATCACCGAGAGCCAGTACCCGGACTTCGTCCAGTGGAAGACCGACTGGTACAACCACGCCGCCCAGTACGCGGAGGAGGACCCGTTCGCGGGCATCCGCATCCAGCGGCCCGAGCGGTTCTCCGCCGCCGAGACGCCGATGACCGACAAGGTCGAGGACATCATCCGCGGGCGCGAGGACCTGAGCCAGCTGGACCAGGCCATCTCGGACTGGCGGCGCGACGGCGGTGACGAGGGCCGCGAGTTCTACATGGGCGTCCTCCAGGAGCACGGCCGTGACTGACCGGGCCGACTCCTCCGGCGGCACCACGGCACCGCCTGCCCCCCGCTCCGCCGCCCCGGCCACCGGTTCCGGTGGCCGGGGCGGCCCGGACGGGGGGCGCGGGGGCCGCGGGGACCGCACCCCGCGCCTTCCCGGCCGCCGGGGCACCGGCGCGCCCCGCCCGCGGCGCCGGTCCCTGCGGTCGCGGCTGCGCCGTGACTGGCAGCTGCTACTGATGACGCTGCCCGCCATCGCCCTGCTCGCGGTCTTCCACTACACGCCCACCCTCGGCAACATCATCGCCTTCCAGGACTACAACCCCTGGGACGGCGTGATCGGCAGCCCGTGGGTGGGGTTCAGCCAGTTCGAGCGCCTGTTCACCGACGCCCGGTTCTGGAGCGCGGCAGGCAACACCCTGATGATCGCCGCGATCCAGCTGGTGTTCTTCTTCCCGATCCCCATCGGACTGGCGATCCTGCTCGACAGCGTCCTCTCACCCCGGATGCGGCTGCTCCTCCAGAGCATCGTGTACATGCCGCACTTCTTCTCCTGGGTGCTGGTCGTGACCCTGTTCCAGCAGATCCTCGGCGGTGCCGGGCTCTTCTCCCAGATACTGCGGCAGAACGGGTACGCGCCCCTGGACGTGATGACCAACCCGGACGCGTTCCTGTTCGTGGTCACCTCCCAGATGATCTGGAAGGACGCCGGATGGGGGACGATCATCTTCCTCGCGGCGCTGGCGGCCATCAACCAGAACCTCTACGAGTCCGCGGCGGTGGACGGCGCCGGGCGGTGGCGGCGGATGTGGCACATCACCCTGCCGGGGCTGCGGCCGGTCATCATCCTGCTGCTGATCCTCAAGCTCGGCGACATCCTCAACGTCGGATTCGAGCAGTTCTACCTGCAACGGGACGCGTTCGGCGCGAACGTGTCGGAGGTCCTGGACACGTTCATCTACCACCAGACGCTCGTGACGGGGAACTTCAGCGCGGGAGCGGTCGCGGGCCTGGTCAAGGGCATCGTCGGACTGATCCTCATCGTGTTGGCCAACAAACTGGCCCACAGGATGGGCGAGAACGGAATCTACAGACGCTCATGAGCACACTGTTCGCCGACCGCCCCGTGTGGGCGGAGCGCCCCAGCCTTCCGGCACGCGCCGCGAAGAACACAACGTTGGCGGCCATCGCGGTCGTCATCATCTTCCCGCTGTACATCGTCGTCCTGACCAGCCTGTCGCCGGCCTCGGCGGTCAACAGCGCGGGCGGCCTGGTCCTGGTGCCGCAGGGCATCTCCTTCCAGGCCTACGCCGACCTGTTCAGCGGCGGCGTGGTCACGCGGGCGGTCCTGGTCAGCCTGGGCGTGACGGCCGTGGGCACGGCCGTCAGCCTGGCGGCGACCATCCTGGCCGCCTACGGGCTGTCCCAGACGGGATCGCTGTGGCACCGGCCGCTGCTGTTCGCGGTGCTGCTGACGTTCCTGTTCGCGCCGGGGATGATCCCGCTGTACCTGCTGGTCAGCAACGTGGGCCTGATCGACAGCTACTGGTCGCTGATCCTGCCGACCGCCGTGAACGCGTTCAACCTCGTGGTCATGCGGGCGTTCTTCATGAACCTGCCGGGCGAGATCAGCGACAGCGCCCGGGTGGACGGCGCGAGCGAGTGGACGATCCTCACCCGCCTGGTGCTGCCGATGTCCAAGGGCGTCACCGCGGTCATCGGGCTGTTCTACGCGGTGGGCTACTGGAACGCCTTCTTCAACGCCATCCTCTACATCAACGACAACTCCAAGTGGCCGCTCCAGCTGATCCTGCGCCAGTACGTGCAGCAGGGGCAGCAGCTCAGCTCGAACTCGGTGATCGGCGACGCGGTCCAGGGCACCGCGTCGGCGCCGAACCTGGCCATCCAGATGGCCATCGTGGTGGTGGCGCTGGTGCCGGTCACGTTCGTCTATCCGCTGGTGCAGAAGCACTTCACCAAGGGCGTCATCATCGGCGCCGTCAAGGGCTGACGGTATGCGTGCGGGCGGCCGAAGGGCCGCCCGCCCCGCCCGCCCCGCCGGAACCTCCGTCGCGGCGGGACACCTGTCAGTGCCCTGATCACAGGCCCTGCTGGTGGATGTCCTTGCGATCGCCCACGGTGATCACCCAGACCCACACGATCGGTTGGCCGTCATCGTCCTTGTCCAGGGTGTAGACCGCCCGACAGTTCCCGACACGGAGTCGCCAGCGGCCCTGGTGACCGGTCAGGGGCTTGATGTCGAAGCCACTGGTGTCACCGTCGTCGAGCGCCTGCCGGAGTTCGGACCAGCGGCGCAGGATCCTGACCGCCTCGTTCCGGGGAATGCCGCGCATCCCGCGTTGGGCAGCCGGAGTGAATCGGGTGATGTGCCGAGTCACTCCTCCCCCTGAGCGAGTTCACGAGCCATCTCCTCCAGGGAGACGGCCCCGTTCCGCCCCTCTTCCTCGGCCTCGTCCGCGAGGCGGTTGAGCCACGCGTCCTCAGCCACGTGCTCCGCTTCCAGCAGGCGGCGGTAGTCGTCGGCATCCAGAAGGACGGGCGTGGTTCTGCCTCGTTGGGTCATGAAGGTCGGCGTGTGATCGTGACGCGCGCGGTCGATGGTGTCGGCGAGGTGCCGTCGAACTTCGGACATGGCGGTCACCGGCTCGTTCATACGACCAATGTGCTGGATGTACATCTGTTGATGCTCGGAACCCGGGAAAGACGCGGAGTCATCTGGGTCTGACGGCCGCCCCGGTCGCGCCCCAGGGGCCGGGGCCCGGGCTGGTGGGCGGGGTCAGACCGTCGCACGCAGCAGGGGGACCCTGCGCATGACGGCGACCAGGAGCAGGCTGACGGCGGCGGTCGCGATCGCGTACCCGCCCGCCGCGGCCACCGCCAGGACGCCGTCGGGCGTCCCACCGATGTCGCGCAGCGTGTTGAGCACCATGACGTGCACGAGGTAGACACCGAGGCTCAGTCCGGACAGCGTCGCCACGGTCCTGCCCACCGGACCCGCACCGGGCTCCCCGCGCACCAGGCGCGAACCCGCGGCGCGCAGCAGCACGAACGCCCCCGCGGACGCGAGGACGACCGTCGGGGACAGGAAGCCGTACACGTACTCGGCGCCCTCGCCCCACTCCCCCGCAGCCATGGCCGCCGCCCACGCTCCCGCCGCGGTGGCGGTCGTGCCCAGGACGAAGGCGGCGAAGCCGTAGCGCACGCTGCGGGGCCCGGGGCCGCTGTTCAGCATCAGCCACCCCAGCAGGTAGTAGCCCAGGAACGGCAGGAACCGCGTCGCGGCGGTCACCCCGCCTACTCCGTCGACCAGTCGCAGCGCCTGGTCGGCGGCGCCCAGGGCCAGTGTCAGCCCGGCGAACCACCAGAGGCCGGTGCGCGGGGTGTGGGCCACCACCGTGCGCAGGAACGGGGTGAGGAGGTAGAGGCCTGCGATGACATAGAGGAAGTACAGGTGGATCGAGGGCGATCCCGACGCGGCCTGAGCGGCGGCGGTGGAGGCGCCGATGCCGTCGCGCCACTGCTGCCAGACCAGGTAGGCGATGGTCCACACGACCAGGGGCACTCCGATCCGGGCCCACCGCCTGCGGTAGAACTCTCCGGCGTCCTCCTCCCGTGGACGCAGCAGCAGACCGCCGCTGATCATCACGAACACCGGCACGCACCAGCGCAGCGCGGAGTCCACGACGTGCGCGGCCCACCAGGCCGGACCGCCGAGATCGGCGTGGATCGTGCTCACCAACGGGGAGAACGCGTGCACGAGCACGACGGCCGCCATGGCGGCGACCCGGGCGAACTCGATCCACGTCGTCGGGACGGGTGTGGGCGGCGCCGCGACCGGGCGGTCCGAGGGGGGCACGTCGACTCGCATCCCCTATCGATACCACTTCGTTATGTACCGGCTCAAGTCGAACCGTAGTGGGCCGGTGGCCGCGCGTGCGCGTCCGGCCGGGGCGCGGGGCCTCCCACGTGCCGGTTTCGACGGCCGTCCGCCCCCCGGGAACCGACAACGGTCTAGGGAGCGACGGTTCCCGGGGGCGCGGAGTCCCGTTCGAGGAGGGCACGGACGGTGAGGGGGCCGCCCGCCGTTCCGGACCAGTCCCAGTAGGCGGCGAGGGCATCGAGCATGCGGAGCCCGTACCCGCCGACCATGAGGGGTTCGTGGCGGTCCTCGATGCGGGGCACCGGGATCGTCGGGCCGGGCCGGGGGCCGTTGTCGGTGACGGTCAGGACGTAGGCGAAGGGACGGCGTTCGACCACGACCGTCGTGGTGCCGCCGGGGTCACCGGAACGCGTGTGGCGCTGGGCGTTGGTGACGAGTTCGCTGACGGCGGTGATCAGGGCGAAGGACGCGCTGTCGGTGTCCCGGGCGATGCGGTCGGCCCACCGGCGGGCGAGGCCGACGTGGTGCGGGTCCGGGCCGAGCACGATGCCGTGCTTGCCGGGCGAGGGGAGGTTCAGCCGCCAGGGCGGCGGGATCGCCGATCGACGGGGAGCGGGAATCCCTTCCGGAGCGGAACCGGGAAAGGTACGTTCGTTCATGTTCGTGCCTGGTGTACTCGAAGTGACGGGTGCGAGCCACGGTCCGGGGCTGCGGTTTCAGCCGCCGGGCCTCTTGCTCTGACGACCACCGTGTCACCGGAATGCGCTCACGTTCCACTGATCGGCTTGGACAGCGGAATTACTCCGTAGCCACTGTTGGCGACCGATACGAACCTGATAGGTATCGGTACATGGTGGATGTCGTGGACCCGGTGGCTCGAAAATTCGGCGCGGAAGTGCGCAGGCTGCGTGAACACGCGGGCCTTTCGCAGACGAAGCTCGCGAGACTGCTACCGGCATCACAGGCGTCGGTGAGTGATCTCGAACTGGGAAAGACTCGCGCCAAAAAGGACACCGCAGAACGAATCGACGCCGTCCTTAACAGTGACGGGCGTGTGGTCGCGGCGTGGGAGGCCCAATACGAGGTCTACGAGCCGCCGGACTGGTACCGCAAGCTGCCGATCGTCGAGCCTCAGGCCACGCAGATCCAGCAGTACCAGCCGCTGCTCATCTCCGGCCTTCTTCAGACGCGCGACTACATGCACGCTTCGATCCGTGCGAGCAACCGAACGGTTCCGCAGTCGGTCATCGACGTGAAGGTCAATGAGCGAACCGAGCGCCAAGCCAGGTTACGAGGTGACGAACCTCCCTTCCTCTCCGTCGTCCTTGACGAGACTGCGCTCTACCGGCGACTCGGTAGCGCTGCCATCATGGGGGCGCAACTTGAGTACCTATGCGAGGTTTCGACGTGGAGCCGAGTGGAGGTTCTGATCATCCCCGCCAACACCTGGGATCATCCAGGGTTGGACAACGGATTCACGCTGCTGAGAGTGCCGGACGCAGGGATGCTCCTCTACACGGAGGCACGAGCAGCCGGGGGCGTCATCGTAGACACCGATGTCGTCAACGAGCACATCTCGCTGATGGGGGACCTTCGAGGCTTCGCCCTCCCCCCGGATCAGTCACGGGGACTGATCAAGAAAGCACAAGGAGAAGTCGAATGATCACCGTAGGAACGTGGCAGAAGAGCAGCTACAGCAAGGGCGAGACCAACTGCGTCGAGGCCCTGGTGACCACGCCCTCATGGCACAAGTCCAGCTACAGCAAAGCTGAGACCAACTGCGTGGAGGTCGCCGAGGGTGTCGCCACGGCGGTGCGGGACACCCAGAACCGCGAGCTCGGGCACCTGGCGTTCGGTGCCGCCGAGTGGACCGCGCTCGTGGACTCCCTCAAACAGCACCCCTAGAAGCCCCCACGAACCACCTGTGGCCGCGAGCGACTCCGCTCGCGGCCACACCCATTTTCGTACACCGGGCGACCAGAACGCAGCTCCAAACCCGCTTAATTCGGACCAATCATCACCATTGCCATTTACCCGAATCCAGCACCAAGACATCCCCTGATCAGGGAAAACACAGCGACTCGAACACTCCAGAAAAACTACCAACCGGTAGCGCGCACTTTCGCTTCGAACATGCCCTAATCTTCATGGCAAACACAACAGAACAAGCGGAGGCCCCGCGACGCTAGCTTGCGCCCGAGGCCGTGGCCAGCAATTTCACACCTTTAACGCAAAGGATTGCCGACATGGCTCAGTTTAGCCCTGCCGTCCTCAGCTATGCCATCGCCCTCCTCCGGGCCCTCCTCACTCCCGCGCGCGGGCGCCACTCCGTCGCCGCCCGCCGACGCCGCTCCACCAGGGTCCGCCGCTACGCACCCGTTCCCGCGCAGGCCAGCGCCCCACCGGCACCTCGCCCCTCTCCCCGCCTGGCCCCTCCTCGCGAACGCATCCCGGCCGAAGACGTCGCCCTCGTGCGCGGCTACTACCGGGCCTTCGAGAACGAACGCGACCTCGCCCGTGTCCAGGCCCAGGCCCGTGCACGCCTCGACCGCTGGGCCTCCACGCCCTCGCGCTCGTCGTCGCTTCCGGTCGCGTCTCCGACGCCTTCCGGGGACCTCCTCGCGCCCGTGCCCGTAGCCGTGCCCCGTCCCCGGGCCTCGGCCGACGACCTCTCCGAACTCCGCCGAGTCACCCGTGTCTGGATCGAGCAGCAGCGCACGGCGGTGGCCGTATGACGTACGCACCCACCGAGGAGGCACGCCCGGTCGTCTTCTGGGAACACCGCACCTACCCCGGCCACCTGTCCGAACTCAGGCGGGTCCGCGCCGACCTCGCCACCGACCTGGCGGGATTCGACGCCGACCTGGTCGACACCCTCCAACTCGTCACCAGCGAACTGCTGGCCAACTGCGTCAAGTACACCGACTCCGGTAGCGAAGGAGGCGAGGTCATCCGGGCCCTGTCCATGCCCGACCCGTGCACGGTGCGCGTCTCGCTCAGCGACTTCGGCGGTGGAGGAACCACCCCGCTCATCCCGGCCCGCCGATCGGCCGACGAATGGAACTGGGCCGAGGGCCAGCGGGGGTTGCTTCTGGTCGAGAACCTGTCCACAGCCTGGGGACACTTCCGCCTCGCACCCTGGGCCGACGTCGGCACCCACGTCTGGGCCACCTTCGCGGTCGCCCCCGACCGAACACCGTCCGGCCTGCGCCCCTACGTCTTCACCCGCTGACCGATCAGCATCCGCCCTCGACAGACTGGACCCCTTTGCCCACCCGCGACCACGAGATCCCGCTGCGGATCATCCAGAACCAACCCGCCATGGTGCCCATCCTGCTCAAAGAGGCTCTGGGCATCGACGTCCCCTGGCATACCGAGGCCGTCAACACGAGCCCAGTAATGACCAACTGCGACCCAAAGGAACTCAACAGCGACGGCGCGGTCCTGCTGCGTGACGACGGCAGGAACGTTCTGGCGATCGTGGTCGAACGCCAGAACGGCCGCGACTACGACAAGCGCTACAGCTGGCCCGCCTACCTCACCACACTGCGGCTAAGGCTCGAATGCCCCGCAATACTCATGGTCCTGTGCCCGGACGAGGCCATCGCCCGCTGGTGCGCCACCCCGATTTCCATCGGACACCCGGGATTCGACCTGACACCTCTCACGATCGGCCCGTCCGAGATGCCGGTGATCGTGATCCCGGCCCGGGCGCGAGCGGCCCCCGAGGTCTCGGTCTTCTCGACCCGTGTCCATGGAAACACCGAGCCGCGCACGTTGAAGGCGTTCGTGGAAGCGCTGGACGCCACCTCCGAGCAGCACCGCCTGTTTTACTATGACTACGTCCTGGCCGGTCTCAACGAGGCCGCCCGGAAGGAGCTGGAGGGCTTGATGTCCGTGGAAACCTACGAATGGCAGAGTGACTTCGCCAAGAAGTATGTCGGGATGGGCCGCGAAGAGGGCCGCGCGGCTGAGGCGGCCCGGAACGTGATCGCGGTGCTCCAGGCACGCGGGTTCGCTGTCTCCGACGAAGAGCGGTCCAGGATCACCAGCTGCACCGACTTGGCGACCCTGGAGAAGTGGGTGCCAAAGGCCGTCACCGTCGAGCGGCCCGCAGACCTCTTCGACTGAACATTCGACCCGCGCCGACCGGTCCCGGGCGCTTCCCCGGGCCGGTTCGGTCGGATCAGGGCAGGATCTTGACCGCGCTGGACCACCCCAGGCCGAGCCGGTCCTGCATGGTCATCACCAGGAACTGGAACGCCTCCAGCTCCCGTGCCCGACGCAGCGCGCCGGCGTCCAGGGGCCGAAGACCGCCGTCGCGTACGAGTTCGGCAACCGTGTCCTTCGCGCCGTCGTCGTCGGAGGCGAGGAACACGTCGAGTGGTCGGCCGTCCACCTCACCGGCCACGAGTGTGCTCGCGAAGGTCGTGTTGAACGCCTTGACCAGGCGAGCCCCAGGGTTCTCGGCGGCGATCTCCTCGGCCGCGGAGACCCCGGGCGGCACGACGAGGGAGTCGAAGGTCGTGAAGTCCACGGGGTTGGAGATGTCCACCACCACCGGATGCGTCTGCGGAAGCTGTTGGATCACCTCGCGCCCGGCCGGGTAGGGCACGGCCATAACGACCACGGCCGCACCCGTGGCGCCCTCATCGAGCGACGAGCCCCCTGACACCGTGCCTCCGGTGTCGTCCGAGAGCTCCATGGCCAGGTTCTCGGCCTTGGCCGCCGTCCTGTCGACCAGGCGCACCTGGTGTCCCCCTGCCAGTGCCCGGGTCGCGATGCCACGAGCCATGTTCCCGGCGCCAACGATCGTGACGATCATCGTCCCCCCTCGGGTTCGCTGTGCTGCCTGCCCGCCTCCAGCTTCCAGCCGGGGAGGCCGTGCGAGCGGATCTGACGCGCGGGACGCCCGGACCTTGGCCCACGGATGACCGAGCGCAGGCGTGCGCCGGGCCCGCGATCGACCGGCGCTCGATACTCGATCTCGCGACACACAAAAATCTCCAGTGGCGAGAGTAGACATCCGTCGGGGGTACTGCTAGATTTCCTGTCGTAGCCACAGAGATCAACCGCAGGGCCACCGGATACGCCGGTGGAGAGCAGGACCGGTTTCCCGCCAGCACGGGGGACGCCGGAGCAGGAAAGAAGGACGCGGTAAGGCTCGACCGGCGTGCATCGCAGTACGACGTCGGGAGCCGGTAGCACCGCAAAGCAGGACCGGTTTTCCGCTCACACAGGGAAGACCGCAGCAGGACCGGCATCCCGCCAACACGGGGGATACCGCAGCAGTAGAGAAGGACCGGCATCTCGCTCTCACAGGAGACGCCGGAGCAGTAAGTAGGACCGGTTTCCCGCCAGGTCGGGGGATACCGGAGCAGCAAAGAAGGATGCGGTAGGGCTCGACCGGCGTGCATGGCAGTACGACGTCGGGAGCCGGTAGCACCGCAAGCAGGACCGATATCCCGCCAGCACGGGGGACATCGGAGCAGGAAGGAAGGACCGGCATCTCGCTCTCACAGGAGACGCCGGAGCAGTATGCAGGACCGGTTTTCCGCTCACACAGGGAAG
>NZ_LGEC01000066.1 GCF_001279585.1 Nocardiopsis sp. NRRL B-16309
CGCGGAGGTGCTGCGGCGCCGCAACGACGGCGAACTCCTGGTGCTCGTGCACAACAAGTGGCGGCTGCGCGTCATCGAGCGCGAGCACCCCGGCCTGCTGATGGAACCGCTCCTCGCGGGCGGCGTCGTCGAGGGCGACTGATCCGTCAGGGGCGACCCATCCCCGCCGGTGCTCCGGACCGGCCGTGTCCGTGCCCTCGCGTGTGGACGGCCCCATCGGTGCTCCGGACCGACCGCGTCCGTGCCCTCGCACGTGGAACCGCCGAGGCTCCGGACCGGCGCGACTTCGGCCCCGACCGTGCCCCCGCGCGGTGACCACGCCTGTGATCCGTCCCACCGGTGGCCATTTCGCCCAGGGTTGTTCACGGTGTTTACCCCGCGTGAAAACCGATGACGCTTTGTCGATGCCTTCGCGTCGCTGACGGGCAATGAGTCCAGTGTTCGGGCGTCCCGGTATCCGTGTGGTCGAGAAAGTCTCACGGTGCGGTCGGGGGCGGTGTGAAATCCCGTGCCCGGGGCACACAGAGTGGACATCTTCCGGCGCTCAGCCGTGGGGGCGGTGGGGCGCACGAGGTGCGGTACACCCGGGTGGAGGCCAAGATCACCGCCTCCGGGGCACCCCGCGCCAGCTGCCGTGATCTGGGCGAAGGTACCCTGTGGGAAGGCCACTAGAGCTCGCTCGAACACCTGACCGCACCGCCGGTCGCCCGGGTCTGTCCAGATCTGTGAAGGGGCGTCCGGGGACGACGGGTTCGGGATGGGAGAAGTGCTCAGGGGACCGGTACAGGAGGCGGCGGCGCCATCGGGGGACCCCCGGTGCCGCCCGTGAAGCCTCAGGGTGATCACGGTGTAATCGACGGCTGGCAAAGATTGTAAATATTCACTGTGTGGTAATTATCCGCGCGTCTGGGTATGTGTTGCATGTCACCTGTTCGCGAAACGGTGGAACTTATATGATTTTGCTTAACCGTTGTTTAACAAAACAGAACAATAACGAGTGAATCAAGAACGTGGCGGCGGACCGTCCCGCGTCTGACGCACCTCACGTATCCCCCGCCTGGAAAGGTTGACCTCGGGCATGAGCGAAGACGACAAAGAGCGCACGGTGGAGCTCCACTACGACGGCGGCGTCCTGAAGCTGCCGGTGTTCACCGGTACCGAGGGTGAACGCACCATCGAGCTGAAGACACTGCTGGGCTCGACCGGTATGACCACCCTGGATCCGGGGTTCGGCAACACCGCTTCGTGTAGCTCGAAGATCACCTACATCGACGGTGCGGCCGGGATCCTGCGCTACCGCGGGTACCCCATCGAGGACCTCGCCGTGGGCGCGACCTTCCTCGAGGTCGCCTACCTGGTGATCTACGGCGAGCTTCCGGAGCCGGCCCAGCTCAAGGAGTTCTCCGGCAAGCTGCGCGAGAACGCCGCCATCCCCGACGACATGGGCGCGCTCATCGACGCGATGCCCCGCAACGGGCACCCGATGTCCCTGATGGCCAGTGCCGTCAACACCCTCGCCGCCTACTACGACGACAGCGTCGACCCCTCCGACGAGGAGCAGGTCGAGCTGGCCACGATCCGGCTGATGGCCAAGCTGCCGACGATCGCGTCGCGCATCTACCGCAACTCCATCGGCGAGAAGCCGATTAACCCGGACGAGTCCCTCGACTACGTCGAGAACTTCATCAAGATGACGTTCGGCGAACGCGCCCCCGAGGGCGAGCTCGGCGAGCTGTTCAACAAGGCCGTCGGCATGCTGCTCGTCCTGCACGCGGACCACGAGCTGAACTGCTCCACCGCCACCGTGCGCGTCGTCGGCTCCTCGCAGGCCGACATCTACGCCAGCGTCGCCTCCGGCATCAACGCCCTGTCCGGCCCGTCGCACGGCGGCGCCAACCAGGCCGTGCTGGAGATGCTGGAGGAGATCCGCGACTCCGGCATCAGCATCGACGACTTCCTGGAGCGGGTGAAGGCGCGCGAGATGCGCCTGATGGGCTTCGGCCACCGGGTCTACAAGAACTTCGACCCGCGCAGCAAGGAGATCAAGGTTCTGGCCAGCCAGATCCTCGACCGGGACGAGAACCCCGACGAGCTGTTCAAGCTGGCCCTGAAGCTGGAGGCCGCCGCGCTCGCCGACTCCTACTTCACCGACCGCAAGCTGTACCCGAACGTCGACTTCTACACCGGCGTCATCTACCGCACCATGGGCTTCCCGACCAACATGTTCACCGTGTTGTTCGCCATCGGCCGCCTGCCCGGCTGGGTCGCCCACTACCGCGAGCAGCTGCACGACCCGGCCTTCCGGATCGCGCGCCCGCGCCAGCACTACGTCGGTGCCTCCGAGCGCCGCTACCCCGGCCAGGGCTGATCGGCTCGGGCGCCTTGAAGACGGGGCCTTCGGTCCTTCCGGTGCACGCCCTCGTTCCTCGGGAGTGCACCTCCAGGTCCTCCAGGACCCCGTCGGCGCCCTCGCTGTGCCTGCTTTGGGCCTCCGGCCGTCACCGCACCGCCCGTCCGCGTCACCGAGACGCGGGCGGGCGGCGGTGCTTCTCGGGGGCCCTGGAGACGGGGCCTTCGCGCCTTGCGGTGCGCGCCCTCGCTGTGCTTTCCCTGGGCCTCCGCCCGCAGCTCGCTTCAGCTTGGGGACGTATCCGTACTCGTGTGGGACCGGGGCTTTCCGCGTCCTTTGCCTACGCAGAGTCGTCGGTGTGCGACCTTGAGGGAACTGGCAGGGTGCGGCCCCTCGACGGGGCACGGGACGGCGCGATCGAGCGGAGGCGACGATGGTCAGGTACGCGTTGGCCGGCGACATGCTCGGAGAGCTGAGCCGGAACTGGTGGCTGGTGCTCCTACGGGGGATCGCCGCGATCGTCTTCGGGGTGCTGGCCCTGGTCTGGCCGGGTCTGACCCTCGTCGCCCTGGCGTTCGTGTTCGGTGTCTACGCCCTGGTCGACGCGGCAGCGCTGGCCTACGCGGCCTACCGCTCCGCGCCGGTCGGCCGGGCGGGACTGGTCCTGCAGGCGGCCCTGAGCGGCCTGATGGGCGTCATCGCGCTGCTCTGGCCGCTGGCGGCGATCGTCGCGCTGGTCTTCCTGATCGGTGTGTGGGCGATCCTGACCGGTGTGGCGGAGATCGTCGCCGCCGTGCGGCTGCGGGCGCACATCACCTCGGAGTGGCTGCTGATCTTCGTCGGCGCCCTGTCCGTCGTCTTCGGTCTGCTGCTGTGGTTCTGGCCCCTGGAAGGGGCCCAGGCCATCATCTTCGTGGTCGGGATCTACGCCGTCATCTTCGGCGTCGTGCTGGCCGTCGCCGGGGTCCGGCTCCGGGGCGCGGCCGACGCCTTCGTCCCGCCGGCCGAGCGGGGCCGCTCCGGGGCGCCGGACGACGCGCCCGTGGAGGACTACGCGGGCGGCGAGGACTTCGGCGGGGACCGGGGCGGCCTCCGGCCCGACGCGGGGGAGGAGCCGCGTTCGGGCGGACGCCACCGGTCTCGCCGGGACGAGGAGCCCCCGGAACCGCCGGAGGCCCCCGGCCGGATCTGATCGCCGCGCGCCCTCACTCCTCGCTGACGAGCAGGGCCCCGAGGCGGTCGGACTGGCTGCCCGGGACGACCAGCGCGGCCTTCTGCTCCTGCCACGAGAGGAAGTGCGGCGTCCGCCGGTGCGCCTCCAGCGCCTCCTGGTCGGCGAACACCTCGTAGACCCAGAACAGGTCCGGGTCGACGGTGTCGGCGGCGACGTCGAAGCGCAGGCAGCCCGGCTCGTCGCGGACCGAGGCCACGGCGTTGCGCGAGATCCCGGTGAGGAAGTCGGCCCGCCGGCCCGGGAGGACGCGGACGGAGACGACGAGGCTGACGGAGCGGTCGGGCACGGGGCCTCCCAGCGGTGGACGTCGTGGCGATGGTGACGGATCCGGGGGCCGCGCGCGGTCCGGATCCGGCTCGGCGCTCCCGAGGGGATCAGTCGCCCAGCGAGTACCCCCGCTCGGCGACCAGTTCCCGCAGCACGCGCACCGCCTTGGGCCCCATGCCGTGCAGCCGCAGGAGCCGCGCCGCGCTGGCTCCGTCCAACTGGGCCGGTTCCGTGTATCCGGCCGCGGTCAGGGCGCGCCTGGCGGGGGCGCTCAGTCCCGGGAAGGCTTCCGTCTCGTCCATGACCCGTTTCTACCCCAGGCCGCCACCGATCCGCGGTACGACGCGGTTGACCGTACGTGGCCTCCGCATGGGTGCTCTCTTGTGGTTGGGGTAGGTCAACGACAGACTCTTGTCCAGTAAAGGAACGGTGTTCGCCCGCGGGCCCCCGCGCACCCGGGCGACCGAAACGGGGAGTGATACGGCGGTGGCGAGCGCGTCTGGGGCGAGGATGCCGCCAATGAGCTGGGAGGGCATCGACCACGCCCTGAACCGTGTCCGGGGTGAGGCCGACCGGATCGCCCTCAACCTGGCCGATCTGGACCAGCACGTCGGCCACCGCCTGCTCAGGGGAGCCGAGCTGACGGGCCGCACCCTGGCGCGGTGGGAGCACGCCAGTCGGCATGTCCACAGCCTGTGGACGGTCCACGGCGCCTTCCGGTCCGTGGTGGAGAGCGCGACCGAGCTGCACGCCCAGGGCCGCGACGCCCAGCGCGAGCTCACCTTCCTGCTGACGGGTGAGTCCGTCACGCTGGCGCGCGAGGTGCCGCTGGCCGAACGCGGGCTCCTGGACGAGGACACAGAGCGCATCTCCCTGGCCGAGGCCATCGCCCGGATGTCCGCCGACTACGAGGAGGTCACCGAGGTCGTCTCGGTGGCCGAGACCGCCTGGGACGCGCTGCACCCGAGGCTCACCGAGCTGGACGCCATGTGGCAGGAGATCCGCACGCTCTCCGACATGGTCGAGCCCGGCGGCACCGAGAACGAGGCCCTGCGCGCCGAACTCGAACTCGTGGCCGAGGTCGTCAGGCGCGACCCCCTGTCGCTGTTCGAGGACGGCCGGGTGGACACCTCGTCCCTGGAGCGCATGCGGGGCCGCCTGGAGCGCATCCGCGGCGAGCTCCGCGACGCCCTGCGCATGCGCGACTCCTTCGACGAGAGCGTGGAGCGGCTCAGCTCGGCCGTCGACGACGTGGAGTCCGTCCTGAGCCGCGCCCGCGAGCTGCGGGACCAGGTCGTGCGCAAGATCTCCTCGCCGGAGGCCGTCGGAGTCCCCGATCCCGTCCCCGAGCTGCGCGCGCGGCTCAAGGGCATGGACGCCCTGCGCGCCCAGGGCCGCTGGCGCGACCTCGGCGCCCTGCTCGGCGAGCTCCAGCGCGCCGTCCACACGGCCGCCGACGACGCCCGCGACAGGGAGTCGAACCTGACGGGCCTGTTGGAGCGCCGTGCCGAACTCCGCGGCCGCCTGGACGCCTACCGGGCGCGGGCCGTCCGCCTGGGCCTCGCCGAGCACGACCGGCTGGTCGAGCTGCACCGCGAGGCGCACTGGGGCCTGTGGAGCGCGCCCTGCGACCTGCGCCGGGCCACGGTCGCCCTCTCCGCGTACCAGAGGACGCTGGTCGAACTCTCGGGAACCGAATCGGCTCAGAACAGAACCACACCGGGCGCGGGGGCGTCAGACGGCGAGAGCGAGGGTGGTGTGAGATGACCCAGTGCACGACCTCCGGCTGCCGGGGCCGGATCGAGGACGGCTTCTGCGGCGTGTGCGGACTGGCGCCCGTCGACGCGGTCGCCGCCTCGGGCCCCCAGCAGTCCCTGCGGCCGCCCTTCTCGGGCCCGCAGGCGTCCCTGCGGCCGTCCTTCACGGGGCCACGGACGTCTGTGCCGGGGACCTCCTCCGGTCCGCAGCGGCCGTTCGGCGCCGTGCCGCCGAACGAGGCCCTCGACCAGTGGCCGACCGACATCTCCGGCGGCGACTCCGTCCACTCGCATCCCGTCTCCGGCAACGTCAAGCTCTCCGGGCGCTCCGGTCCCGGGAGCGTCGGCGGGGCCGTGAACGGCGGCGGGTCGTCGCGCTCCAGCCGCCGGTCGGACCGCGGCATGCTCGGCGAGGGCATGGTCGAGGTCCCGCTGGTGCCCTACCGCGACCCCGCCGAGGCCGTCATGGCCGACCCCGTGGTCGCGGAGAAGAACCGGTTCTGCGGCAACTGCGGCGAGAAGGTCGGCCGGTCGAGGGGAGACCAGCCCGGTCGCACCGAGGGCTTCTGCCGCAAGTGCGGGACGCAGTTCTCGTTCACCCCCAAACTCGCCAACGGCGACCAGGTCGGCGGCCAGTACGAGGTGCTCGGCTGCCTGGCGCACGGCGGCCTGGGCTGGATCTACCTCGCCCGCGACCGCAACGTCAACGACCGCTGGGTCGTGCTCAAGGGCCTGCTCAACGCCGGCGACGCCGAGGCGCACAAGGCCGCCGCGGCCGAACGGGCGTTCCTGTCCGAGGTCGAGCACCCCAACATCGTCAAGATCATCAACTTCTCCCAGCACCCCGACCCCCGCACCGGGATCCCCGGCGGGCACATCGTCATGGAGTACGTCGGCGGCAAGTCCCTGCGCGAACTCCTCATCGAGCGCCGGGAACAGGGCACCGGCGACGAGGTCCTGCCCGTCGACCAGGTGATCGCCTACGGGCTGGAGTCGCTGCGGGCCCTCGGCTACCTGCACAGCAAGGGCCTGCTCTACTGCGACTTCAAGCCCGACAACGTCATCCAGAGCGAGGAGCAGATCAAGCTCATCGACCTGGGCGGCGTGCGGCGCATGGACGACACCCAGAGCCCCGTCTACACCACTCCGGGCTACCGGGTGCCCGAGGAGGAGCTGCGCGGCCCCGGGCCCACGATCAGCGCCGACCTGTACTCCGTCGGCCGGGCGCTGGCCGTCCTCAGCTTCCGGTTCAGCTTCATGCGCGAGCACCCGCACAGCCTCCCGCCGCGCGAGAGCGTGCCGCTGCTCCAGCGCTACGAGTCCTACGACCGCCTGCTCCGGCGCGCCACCCACATCGACATCGAGCGGCGCTTCCACGACGCCGGCGACATGGCCGACCAGCTGACCGGTGTCCTGCGCGAGGTCCTGTCGGACCTGCAGGGGGCGCCGCACCCGGCGCCCTCGTCCCTTTTCGGCGGGGAGAACTTCACCGGGGGCTCCGAGTCCGGCGCCCACCACGCCGACCGCATGCTGAGCCCGCCCTCGCCGACCGAGGCGGCGACCCTGCTGCCCAGCCCGCTGATCGACCCCGCCGACCCCGCGGCGCAGCACCTGCGGGGCTTCTCCTCGCTGCCCGCGGACGAGCTGGTGCCCGCGCTGCGCGCCATGCCGGCCCCCACACCGGAGACCAGGCTGATGCTCACCCGCACCCTGCTCACCGCGGGACGGCACGGCGAGGCCATGGACGTCCTGCAGAGGTTCGCCGAGGCCGTCCCCGGCGACTGGCGCACGATGTGGTACCTGGCCGTCGCCGAGCTGAGCACCGGGCGCTTCCGGGAGGCGCGCGAGCACTTCGACGAGCTCTTCGACCACCTGCCCGGGGAGATCGCCCCCAAGCTCGGCCTGGCCATCGCCTGCGAGCGCGTGGGTGAGCACGAGACCGCCGCGCGGCAGTACCAGACGGTGTGGGGTACCGACCACTCCTTCGTCAGCGCCGCCTTCGGCCTGGCCCGGATCCGGTTGGCCCAGGGCGACCGGAGCGCGGCGATCGCGGTGCTGGACACCGTGCCCGAACTGTCGAGCCTGTACGTGCAGGCGCAGACCGCGCTCATCGCCGTCCTCGCCACGCCCCAGCGCGCGACCGGCGCCGCGGACTTCGTCCAGGCCGGCCGCCGCCTGGAACGGATCGGGCTGGACGGCGAGTCCGCCGACCGCCTGGCCGCGCGGGTCCTGGAGGCCGCGCTGGGCTGGCTGGACGCGGGCGGCCGGCCCCCGGAGCGGCAGTCGCTGCTCGGCGACCGTTTCACCGAGGACGGCGTGCGGACCAACCTGGACCGGCGGTACCGGGCTCTGGCCTACCGCGCGACCGGGGCGTCCGAGCGGTACGAGCTCGTCGACAAGGCCAACTCCCTGCGTCCAGTGACGCTGCTGTGAGGAACGAGGGATCACCGATGACCGTGGTGCGCACCTGCCCCGTCTGCTCGGACACCGTGGCCGCCGGTGACGTCTTCTGCGAGCGGTGCGGCCGCACCCTGCCGGACGACGTGCGCGAGGCCCGCGACACCGACGCGGTGGCCACGGCTCCGCAGGAGAGCCTGGCCGACCAGTCGCGGCCAGGGCTCGTCCCCGGTGACGGCGCGCCGACCGCTCCGCAGGTGAGCCTCAGCGGCCTCGCCACGAGCGAGGAGCCCTCGGGCGACCCCGAGTGGGAGGCGGTCGACGCCATGGCCACCCAGCCGGTGCGGCGTGCCCAGCGGCCCGCGGGGGTCCCGGCGCCCGCCCCGGCCCCCGAGGGGGTGGCGCCCGAGTGGCCGCCCCCGGCCACGGGCAGCAACCCCGTACAGCCGACCAACCCGGGCCTGTGCGTCTGGTGCCCGGGCACCGTCCTGGACGGGTACTGCGAGAAGTGCGGCTTCCTCCAGCCCACCGGCCGCGACCACGTCGAGGTGCGCACCCGGTCCGCGGTGGGCGTCAGCGACCGCGGCCTGCGGCACCGGCGCAACGAGGACGCCATGGCGGTCCGGGTCGTGGACGCCGACGACCCCCACGCCCCGGGCTCGGTCGTGGCCGTGGTCTGCGACGGCGTGTCCAGCTCACCGCGCTCGGACGAGGCCTCGCGGATCACGGCCGAGACGGGCGCGACCGTCCTCGCCGAACGGCTGCGCCGGGGCGAGGACCCCCGCGCCGCCACCGGAGCGGCGATGACCCGCGCCGCGGAGGCGGTGGCCGGGATCGCCGAGTCGCCCAGCTCCGCTCCGGCCTGCACGTACGTCTCCGCGGTGGTCGACCCCGCCACGGGGACGACCACCATCGGCTGGGTGGGCGACAGCCGCGCGTACTGGCTCTCCGGCGCCCCCACCTCCAGCGCCTCGGCGCTGCTCACCAAGGACGACTCCTGGAGCGAGGCGATGGTGCAGGCCGGTGCGCTCTCGCGGGAGGAGGCGATGAGATCGGCCAACGCGCACGCCCTCATCGCGTGGATGGGCGCCGACTCCGGGGAGATCGACGCCCACATCTCGACCGTGACCCCGACCGGCCCCGGCGCCGTCGTACTGTGCAGCGACGGACTCTGGAACTACTACCCCGAGGCGCAGGCCCTGACCGACGCCGTTCCCGGAGCGGGAGCGGAGCCCCACGGCGCCGCCCGCGCCTATGTCAGCCTGGCGCTGAAGGCGGGGGGCAAGGACAACATCACCGTCGTCGTCATTCCCGTACCCACCGCACAAGGGGGTCACCGTGCCGAACAGGCCTGACCAAGCCGGCGAGCCGGAGTTCCGCGTCGAGATCGACCAGAACAGGTTCCTGCCCATCGGCAGGGGCGAGGTGCACGCGGTCGTCAGTGTCACCTCCAACAGCCCGATCCTGGTGGGGACGTCCGTGCGCGCCTCCGAGGTGATCATCGTGGACACCTCGGGGTCCATGTACGGCGAGAAGCTCAACGCGGCCAAGCAGGCCGCCCGCGCCGCCATCGAGGCCCTGCGCGACGGCGTCAACTTCGCGGTGGTCGCCGGGCACCGGACGGCGCAGATGATCTATCCGGCCGAGGACCGGCTGGTGAAGGTCGACGCCCGGACCCGGGCCGAGGCGCTGGACGCGGTCGGCACGCTGCGGGCGGACGGCGGGACGCGCATGGGCACCTGGCTCGCCCGCGCCGCGGAGCTGTTCACGCCGGTGGACGAGGGCATCAAGCACGCCATCCTGCTGACCGACGGGCAGAACAACGAACCGCCCGAGGAGTTCGAGCGGGTGCTGCGGCGGGTCGCCGGAACCTTCGTCTGCGACTGCCGCGGCGTGGGGACGGACTGGAAGGTCGACGAGCTGCGCCGGATCGACTCGGCCCTGCTCGGCGGAGGCCCCGGCATCATCGCCGACCCCGCCGACATGGCCGCGGACTTTCGCGCGATGGCCCAGGCCTCCATGGGCAAGTCGGTCGCCGACGTCGCCCTGCGCCTGTGGACGCCGCACAACGCGGTGGTGCGCTACGTCAAACAGGTCGCGCCCACGGTGCAGGACCTCAGCGGCCGCGCGGTGGAGCGGGTGCCCCAGGCGGGCGACTACCCCACTGGTTCCTGGGGCACCGAGAACCGCGACTACCACGTGTGCGTGGAGGTTCCCCCGGGCGACCCGGGCCGACAGCTGCGCGCGGGCTGGGTCCGCGTCGTCATCCCCGGCGAGCACGGCATCGACGACCACGTCCTGGCCTCGGGGAACATCCTGGCGGAGTGGACCGCAGACGAGGCCAGGGCGACGGAGATCAACCCCCGGGTGGCCCACTACACCGGCCAGGTGGAGCTGGCCCAGGCCATCCAGGACGGGCTGTCCGCCCGTCGCGACGGTGACGAGGACGTCGCCACCACACGGCTCGGACGGGCGGTCGCGCTCGCCCACGAGTCGGGCAACGAGGAGACCGCGAAGCTGCTGGAGCGGGTGGTCGACGTCATCGACCCCGTCACCGGCACGGTCCGACTCAAGCCCACCGTCGACAAGGTCGACGAGATGACGCTCGACACCAACTCGACCCGAACCGTACGGACCCGCCCCCGCCCGTCGGGGGAGGAGCCCGGCGAATCCCCCGGACCCGGGTAGGAGGGACCCATGCCGAGTTGCCCTAGCGGGCACCACTCCAGGGCGACCGACTTCTGCGACGTCTGCGGACTGCGCCTCCAGGCGCACACGCCCGCACCCGTCCCACCCCAACACCAGTACCGCCAGCCGCCCCCGCCCCGCACCGTGCCCCCGTCGGTGCCGCCGTCCGCGCCGCCTCCCCCGGCGGCGCGGCCCTCCGCCACGACCCGCGGCGGCCCCTGCCCGGAGTGCAGGACCCCCCGCGCGGGGCGCTTCTGCGAGGAGTGCGGCTACGACTTCGCCTCGCAGTCCGGCGCCCACCTGCGGCGGCACTCCGGTCCCGGATCCGGCGGGAGCGGGGCGTACTGGCGGGCGATCGTGGCCGCCGACCCGGCGTACTACCAGTACATGGTCGACCAGGGCATGCTCGACCCCGCGCAGATCTCGTTCCCGTCCAACAACCAGCAGCGCCGGGTGTCGCTCAGGGGCGAGCGCGTGCACATCGGCCGCCGGAGCGCGTCGCGGGGCTTCACGCCCGAGATCGACCTCGGCGGCCCCGGCGGCGACCCGGCGATCTCCCACATCCACGCCATCCTCGTCGCCAAGCCCGGGGACACCTGGGCCCTGGTCGACCCCGGGTCCACCAACGGCACCACCATCAACGGCACGGCCAACCCCATCGCCCCCAACGTGGAGGTTCCCCTGCATTCCAGTGACCGCATCTACGTCGGCGCGTGGACCGTCATCATCCTCCAGAAGGGGTGAACCCCGTTGACAACCCCCCAGACCGACCAGATGCGACCGCCCGGGGCCCAGGCGCCGGGGCCCGGCGGCGGACGGCCAGCCCGCTTCCGGCGCCGGCTGCGCACGACCCCGGCCCGGGTGTGGCTGCTGTCGGCGATGAGCGTCGCCGCGATCGTGGCGCTGTTCGGATCGGCCGCGTTCACGCTCAACCAGGCCAGGGACGGCCTGAACGTGCTCGGGCACAACGCCGGCCCCCAGGCGATGGCCACGACCCAGCTCTACCTGGCCCTGGCGGACATGGACGCCCGGATGGCCGACGTCCTGCTCATGGGCACCGACCACGACCTGGGGTCGGGGCGTGAGGACGCCCTGGAGCACTACGAGGGCAGCCGTGCCCGCGCCAACGAGGCGCTGCTCCAGGCGGCCTCGCTGACCGAGGGCGACACCGTCGAGGAGCGCAACGTCCAGGCGGTGCTGGACGGCATGGGCACCTACGAGCAGCTGGCCACCGAGGCGCGCCTGATCAACGACGAGGCCGCGGCCCCGCCGGGGGAGGTGGACGGGGCGGCCCTGGAGACCTACCGGGAGGCCACCCTGCTGATGCACACCGAACTGCTGCCCAAGGCCTTCAACCTGGGACTGGACTCCTCGGCGATCGTCCGCGCCAACCACGAGGAGGGGCAGGAGTCCGTGGCGATCGGCCTGGTGTGGGTCGGGGTCGTCGGCGTGGCGGCGGTGGCCTCCCTCATCGCCCTCCAGCTGTACCTGCGGGTGCGGTTCCGGCGGCGGTTCAACGTGTTCCTGCTCGCGGCGACCGCGGGATCCGTGGTGCTCACGGTGGGCGTGGTGCTGGCCCTCACCACCAGCGGCGGCCACCAGAGCCGGGCCAAGGAGGAGGGCCTGGACGCGGCGATGGCGCTCGCCCGGGCCGGGGCCATCGCGACCGACATGCAGGCCGACCAGAGCCGCTACCTCGCCGACCCGGAGCGGGCCGACAACTACCAGCAGACCTATCTCGACCGCGCCCAGGCGGTGCTGTTCCGCCCCGCCACCAACCTGGACGCCTACTACGAGCAGATCGACGGCGTCACGGCGTCCTACCCGGACCTGCCCGGCTCCGGCGGCTCCGACGAGGAGGACCCCGGCACGCTCGGCTACCTGGGACAACGGGCGCAGGACGCCCTGCTGCCCGGCCAGGAGGACGCGCTGGCCGACGTGCTGGCGGCCTACGACGCCATCCAGGACCGGGACCGGGCGATGCGCGCGGCGGCGATGGAGGGCGACACCGCGGGCGCCATCGACGAGCGGATGGGGATCGCCCACTCCGAGGACGGCGTCTTCCGGGAGTACGTGGACGCGCTGGACGAGCTCACCCGGCTCCACGAGGAGGCGTTCACCGAGGGCATCGACCGCGGCGACCGCGCGCTGGCGCCGTGGACGTGGGCGCTGCCCGCGGGCACGCTCGTCCTGTTGGCCCTCGTCGTCGCGGGTGTGCGCCCCCGGCTGGCCGAGTACCGCTGAGAGACAAGGAACAGGCCGATGAGGTACCGACACCGTCGCACCGTCGCCGCGGCCGCCCTGGCCGCCGCGGCGGTCCTGGGACTGCCCGCCTGCTCCGCGGTGGTGGGAGAGCAGGCGTCGCTGGTCGACGCGGACTCGCTGACCGTGGGCGTCAAGTACGACCAGCCCGGACTGGGGCTGGAGGGCGAGGACGGCGGGTTCACGGGCTTCGACGTGGACGTGGCCCTCTACATCGCCGACAGGCTGGGGGTGGCGGCCGAGGACGTGGAGTTCGTGGGCCTGGTCTCCAGCGAGCGCGAGGACAAGCTGGTCAGCGGTGAGGTCGACATGGTGCTGGCCACCTACTCGATCACGCCGGCCCGCAAGACCGAGGTGACCTTCGGCGGCCCCTACTACGTGGCCAAGCAGGACGTCCTGGTGCGGGCCGACGCCACCGACATCCAGAGCGTGCGCGATCTGGAGGGCGGCAGCGTGTGCCAGGGCGAGGGCTCGAACTCGGCCCGGCGCATCACCGAGGGCCTGGGGATCGACGTGGAACAGATGGACGCGCCGAGCTACAGCGCGTGCATCGACCGCCTCCGTGAGGGCGACGTGGACGCCGTGTCCACGGACAACCTCATCCTGGCCGGGTTCCTGGCCGAGGACCCCTCGGCCTTCCGGTTCGTCAACAACCCGTTCACGGACGAGAAGTACGGGGTGGGGCTGCCGTACGGGGACGTGCGGGCCTGCGAGGCGGTGAACAAGGCGGTGAGCGAGATGTACCAGGACGGGACCGCGGCCGAGCTGCTGGACACCTGGTTCGGCGAGACGGACCTGGAGGTGACCACGAGCGTGCCGCAGTTCGAGGGGTGCAGCTGAGCCCGGGACCGGTCGGGGAGCCGGTCGCGGGGGAGTGGTCGAGACGGGGGATATGGCAGATACTGACCCTTGCGCAGGGCCATGGGGGTACCGGATGGGAGTTGTCCGTTGACCATCGTCGAGTTCCTGAGTGCCCGCCTGGACGAGGACGAACGCGCGTCGAAGTCCGTGCCCGTGGGCTCCCGCGGCCGTGAGCGGGCCCTCGCGGAGGTCGCGGCCAAACGCGGGATCGTCCGCGGCTACGCCCAGGCGCACGCCGCGAGCATGCGTGTCCTGGACTCCTCCTCCGCCGTCGGGGGCGCGGACCCCTGGTCCGAACTCCTGGCCTGGCGGCGGGCCGTGAAGTACCTCGCGGCCGTCTACCGCTCGCACCCGGAGTACGACCGGTCGTGGGAGGAGTAGGGGGGTGTTCGGGCGTTCGGGCGCCTGGAAGACGGGGCCTTCGCGGCTTCCGGTGCACGCCCTCGTTCCTCGGGAGTGCACCTCCAGCCACTCCAGGACCCGTCGGCGCCCTCACCGTGCTTGCCTTGGGCCTCCGCTCGTGCCCACACCGTCGCCCGCCACCACCCTCAACGGACGCCTTCGGCGCGGTTCCTCCTGCTTCGGCCCGGATAGACCCCCTGTGGTTCCGGTGGGCTGGACCGCTCACCATCAACCCCCTGTGGCACGGCTGGGGGGTGCTTGGCGCCGGGTCCTTCGTCGTCGCCCGCGCCTGTGCTCGTGCCCACACCGTCGCCCGCCACCACCCTCAACGGACGCCTTCGGCGCGGTTCATCCTGCTTTGGCCCGGATCTACCCCCTGCGGTTGAGGTGAGCTGGGCCGCTCACCTTTGACGCCCTGGGGTGCGCGTGGGCGTCTGGTGGACGGGTCACTTGAGGGCGAGGAGGCCGTCCACGACCTCGACCAGGTCCCGGCCGGTCACGTCCGGCGGGGTGAACACCGAGGGGAACCGGCCCTCCAGGTGGGCCGACCACCCGGTGACCAGTCCCGCCCGGGCGCCGCCCGCCACGTCCCAGCCGTGCGCGGTGACCAGGGCGAGGCGGTCGGGTTCGACCTCCAGGGCCTCGGCCGCGGCCAGGTACGGGGTGGCGGACGGCTTCCAGCTGTTCGGAGCCGCGCAACTCAGGACGCCGTCGACCAGCGCGTCCAGGCCCGACCGCGCCATCAGCGCGGTGGTGGGGCCGTCGTCGCCGTTGCCCAGCGTCACCACCGTGAGCCCGGCCTCACGCGCGGCGGTCAGGGCGTCCGCCGCCTCGCGCCGCTCGGTGAGCTCGGACATCCCCTCGATGATCGCGTCCTCGGCGGCGGGGGCGATCTGGTGCCCGGTGATGTCGCGGAGCGCCCCGCGGGCGACCTCCTCGAAGGTGTGGCCGCCGCCGAGCAGCGCGAGGGCGAACGCGTCCCTCAGCAGGTGGTCGCTCCAGCGGGTCATGAGGACGCGGGGGATCCCGGCCGCGCGGAAGCGCCACTCCAGCGGGGCGAGCGGGAAGAGGGTGTCGAGGACGTCGAAGGCGAGGGCGAGCGGTCGGCGGGGCGCGGGTGAGGGGGCGGCGGTCATCGGCTCACTCAACTCCTGGGGAGTGCGGGGGCTGCTGACCCGGTACCTACCCGTTTCGGTCCGCGCGGGATCTCCCGTCGGGGCGCGCGTCAGGCCGGCGGGGCGCCCCCGAAGGCGGCGTCCATCCGGGGGATCTGCTCGACCGCCCACGGGCTCAGGGCCCAGGGAGTGCGCTCGGCGAGGGCGACCAGGTCGCGCCATCCGGTCCACGCGACCTCGGCGACCTCGGACGGGTCGGGGTCGGGGACCTCGGCGGTCCGGGCCCAGAACACCGGGCAGAACTCGTTCTCGACGATGCCCTCGGCCGACACCGCGCGGTACCGGAAGTCGGGGAGGACGGGGCGCACACCGGTCAGCGCGATGCCGAGTTCCTGGCCGACGCGGCGCCGCACGGCCGTCTCCAGGTCCTCCTCCGGAGCCGGATGGCCGCAGCAGCTGTTCGTCCACACCCCCGGCCACGTGGTCTTGGCCAGGGCGCGGCGGGTGACCAGGACGCGTCCGTCGGCGTCCTGGACGTAGCAGGAGAAGGCCAGGTGGAGAGGGGTGTCGCGGGTGTGCACGGTGGCCTTGTCCGCGACGCCCACGCGCTCGTGCCGCTCGTCGAGCAGCACCACGCGCTCGGTGGCGGCGGTCGTCGGCTGGATCACGGCTCTCCCCCAACTCGCGGGGCCTGCGGTCCCGCACGTCAACAGTCGTCCCTCCCATAGTCACCCGTCCCAGGCACCACACGGCGCCCCGGCCGGTCCGCGGCGGCGCGTAATCTTCCTGGAGGCCCCACTCGGGGACCTTCAGGGACAGCGGTGGAGTCAGTGGTGACGGAGACGACAGAGAAGCAGGAACGGAGCGGGACGGCCGCCGGGGACGGGATCGACCCCGAGCGGTTGCGCGTGTGCCTGGAGGTGCTCCGGGCGGCCGAGGACCTGCCCGTCGACCACCCGGACTCGCGCACGCTCCAGCAGTCCACCGCGAAGCTGTTCAAGTACGTCAAGGAGCAGCGGCGCCGCGACCGGCGGGCCGCCGCGCAGGCGCACGACGCCGCGGTCTTCGCCGCCACCGCCACGGCCGCGCCGGACCGCATCGACGACGAGACCAGCGGCCGGGCGCTCACCAGCGGGGCGAGCGGCGCGCTGGCGGGCGTGCTGGTCAAGCCGCGGCCCTGCTACGTCTGCAAGCAGAAGTACACCGAGGTCGACGCGTTCTACCACCAGCTCTGCCCGTCGTGCGCGGCGTTCAACCGGCAGCGCCGGGCCGCGCGTACCGACCTGACCGGTCGGCGGGCGCTGCTCACCGGAGGCCGGGCCAAGATCGGGATGTACATCGCGCTGCGGCTGCTGCGCGACGGCGCCCACACCACCATCACCACGCGCTTCCCCAACGACGCCGTGCGCCGGTTCGCGGCGATGCCGGACAGCGGCGACTGGCTGCACCGCCTCGACGTGGTCGGCATCGACCTGCGCGACCCCGCGCAGGTGCTGCGTCTGGCGGACACGGTGGCCGGACGCGGGCCGCTGGACATCCTCATCAACAACGCCGCCCAGACCGTGCGCCGCTCGCCCGCCTCCTACGCCCCCCTGCTGGAGGCCGAGGCCCAGCCGCTCACCGGCGAGGGCCTGCCCGAGCCCCTGGTGCTGGGCGGAGTGCGCCCGCGTGCCCTGGACGAGGCGCCGGAGGGCGGCGCCGCGGTGGCCGCGCACGCACTGACCCCGCAGATGCTCACGTCGCTGGCGCTCACCACGGGATCGGCCTCCTTCGACCGGGTGCGGGCGGGGACGGCGATCGACGCGGGCGGCCTGGTGCCCGACCTCGCCCCGGTCAACAGCTGGACGCAGCGGATCGGCGGGATCGACCCCGTGGAGATGCTGGAGGTGCAGCTGTGCAACGTCAGCGCGCCGTTCCTGCTGGTGGACCGGTTGCGGCCCGCGCTCGCGGCGTCGAAGGCGCGCCGGACCTACATCGTCAACGTGTCGGCGATGGAGGGCGTGTTCGGCCGCGGGTACAAGGGCCCGGGGCACCCGCACACCAACATGGCCAAGGCCGGGCTGAACATGCTCACCCGCACCAGCGCGCCGGAGATGCTGGAGTCCGACGGCATCCTCATGACCGCCGTGGACACCGGGTGGATCACCGACGAGCGCCCGCACCCGGAGAAGGAGCGGCTGGCCGAGGCCGGGTTCCACGCTCCGCTGGACCTGGAGGACGGGGCCGCGCGCGTGTACGACCCCATCGTCCGGGGTGAGCTGGGCGAGGACCTGCACGGCTGCTTCCTCAAGGACTACGCCCCGGCGAACTGGTAGTCCGGCCCAGGGGGAGGGTTCCGATCCTCCGCCCGGGGGGTGCCGCCGGGTGCCCTCACGGGCGCAGGACGATGCGGACCGGTGAGCCGATCCGCTTGCGGAGGCGCTCCACCGCCTCCGGTGCCTGTCCCAGGGGCAGCGAGTCGCTGATGGAGCGGCTGAACTCCAGGCGGCCGACCCCGACCAGGTCCACCAGCTGCACCACGTGCTCGGGCTCCGAACCGTAGTGGCCGAGGATCTGCTGGCGGAGGTAGCTGAAGCGCGTGCCGTCGGTCACCTCCAGCGGCCGGTTGGTGAGCCCCACCAGCACGAGGCGGCCGTGCTCGCCCAGGACCTTGACCGCCTGCTCCCGCACCACCGGGACCCCGGCGAAGTCGAACGCGGCGTCCAGGCCGCGCCCGTGGGTGAGCTGGCCGATCCGGGCCAGGAAGTCCTCGGCGGTGGAGTCCAGGGCCACGTCGGCGCCGTAGTCCAGTGCCCGGGCGCGCGCCTGCGCGTCGGGGTCCGCGGCGATGATCGGGGCCGCCCCGACGAGTCTGAGCAGCTGCACGGCGTGCGCGCCCAGGCCGCCGACGCCCCACACGCACACCGCCTCCGCCGGGCGGACGTCCCCGGTGGTGGTCACCGCGGCCCAGGGCGTGGAGACGGCGTCCGGGATGATCGCGGCCTCGTCGAAGGGGAGCGCGTCGGGGATCGGCACGAGCGTGTCCGCCGCGGCCAGCGCGAACTCCGCCCAGCCGCCGTCGTAGTCCACACCGCGGGTGAGGACCTGGCCGTGGCGGTCGTGCTCGCCGGCCTGGAGCGCCACCCGGTCGCCCACGGCCACGTCGAGCACCTCGGGCCCCAACTCCTCCACGACCCCCGACACCTCGTGGCCGAGGGTGACCGTGTCGCCCTTGAGATGGAGCGGGGTGAGGGAGCCGTCGACGAGGTGCACGTCCGACAGGCACACGCCCGCCGCCCGGACGCGCACCAGGACCTCGTCCCGCCCCGGGACCGGCCGGGGCACGTCGGTGACCTCCAGGGTCCGGGTCGTCACGTTCAGCCGGACCGCGCGCATGGTGGCCATGGGTCATCCCTCGCAGTGGTCGAGGACGGGTGATTCCAGGCAATCATCACGCTTCGTGCCCACGGAGGTACCGGGACGACACGGGCGATACTGGTCAGAACCAGCTCAGGTTTTCGTCAAGGGGGCGGGGAGGGGACGGCGGCCCGTGGTGGTCGCGGGCCGGCGTCAAGGCGCCGGGGCCGGGGCGGAGGCGGCGGTGGGACCGGGGCCCGTGGCGGTCTCCCACCGGTGCGCGCGGCGTCGGCGGAGCCGCCGACCGGCTCACTCCGCCATCAACCCGTTCCGGTACGCCCAGGCCGCGACCTCCACCCGGTTGCGGGCGCCCAGCTTCGTCTGGACGCTCGCCAGGTGGGTCTTGACGGTGCTCACGGTCACGAACAGCTCTTCGGCCGCCTCCCCGTTGGTGCGTCCCCGCGCCACGGCCCGCACGATGTCGCGCTCCCGGGCGGTGAGGACGTCGTCCTGGGGCGGTGACGGGGGCCGGGCCGCCGCGAAGTGCCGCAGCAGGCGCACGGTGATGCTCGGCGAGACGAGGGCGTCGCCGCGCGCGCCCGCCCGCACGGCCTCGATCAGCAGGGCGGGTCCGGCGTCCTTGAGCAGGAAGCCGACCGCGCCGCCGGTGAGCGCCGCGTGCACGTACTCGTCCAGGTCGAACGTGGTCACCACGACCACCCGCAGGGGGTCGGCGACCCCCGGCCCGGCCAGGCGGCGGGTGGCCTCCAGCCCGTCGATCCCCGGCATCCGGATGTCCATGAGGGTGACGTCCGGGCGCAGCTCCCGCGCCAGCCGCACCGCCTCGACTCCGTCCCCGGCCTCACCCACCACCGAGATGTCGTCCTCGGCGTCCAGCATGAAGCGGAAGCCCGTCCGGACCATCCGCTGGTCGTCGGCGAGCAGCACCCGAATCGTCATGCGTCCTCGTTCCGGTCGTCGTCGCGGGCGGCGGCTCCGGCGGCCGGCACCGTGGCGACGGTCAGCGGCAGCCGTGCCCGTACCGTCCAGCCGTGTCCGTGTCCGTCGGGTCCCGCGGTGAGGTCCCCGCCGAGCAGACGGACGCGTTCGGCCATGCCCACCAGGCCGTGGCCGCCACCCACCGGCGGCGCGCCCCCGCGGCCGTCGTCGTGGACGCGCATCCGGACCCCGTCCGCCTCGACCGCGACCTCCACACCGACGAGGGCGGCCCCTCGGGCGTAGCGCAGTGCGTTGGTCACCGACTCCTGGGCCACGCGCAGCACCGTGGTCGCCACGTCCGCGGGCAGGTCCGCCACCAGGCCGTCGACACGGACCCTCACCTCGGGGCGCCCGGTCGCGGCGGGTGCCGCCAGCGCCGCCAGGCCCTCCTCGGCGCTCGGAGCCAGGGGGACCTCGCCCGGTTCCCGGAGCCGGGCGACCATCGTGCGCATCGACTCCAGCGCGCGCGTGCCCGCCGCCTCGATCTCGGGAAGGGCGTCGCGCACGGCGCCCGGGTTGCGGTCGGCGACGTGCCGAAGGGCCTGCACCTGCACGACGATGCCGGTCACCTCGTGCGCCACCACGTCGTGCAGGTCGCGGGCGATGGAGAGTCGCTCATGGGCGCGCGCCCGTGCCACGTGCATCCGGCGCCAGGCCTCCCACCAGCGCAGGTACAGGCCCGGGGCCAGGCCGAGCAGCACGAAGCTCAGGGCGGTCGTGATCTGCCCGGACCAGAAGTAGGGCTCGCGCAGGAAGTCGGAGAGCGCCGCCACGACGAACGCGAGGGAGACCGCGGTGATCGCCCAGGCGCGGGCGCGCAGCGCGGTGAGCGTGAGCAGGACCAGCGCGGGCGCGAGCTCCGCCGCCACGAAACCGAACCCGAAGGAGCCCTTGGGCAGGGGCCACAGCAGGGCCGAGACGGCCGTGACCGCCAGCGCCGAGACCAGGGCGGCGCCCGTGGTCAGGGCCGGGCCCGAGTCGCGCCGCAGCGCGACCATGGCCAGGACGGTCGCCAGGGCGCCGGAGACCAGGGGCAGGTACGACATCGGCGTCACGGGCGGACCCGGCCACCCGGGGGCGGAGAGGTCGCCGACCAGGCTCGTCACGGACTGGATGAGCACGACCGCGAGCACGGCGGCCACGATCAGCGGCGCCGCGCGCGGGAGCACGCCGACGGACACCGGAAGCCGGTCCCCGATGCGGCCGAAGACCCTGTTCAAAGCCATGCGACCACCCTAGAAGGCGAACGGCCGGATGCCGTCGGCCGAAAGGACGAGACCGGCCTCCGGGCGGTCCGCCGATGGGTCGATGCGCGCGCGCCGATCCGGCGGCGACGCTGGAGTGACCCTAATCCAGGAGGCTCCTCGTGACCGACAGCCCGACCGCCCCCGTGCACCCGCCCTCCGGCGGACGGGTGCCCTTCCTCGACGCCGCACGGGCACTGGCGATGATCGGCGTGGTGCTGATGAACGCGCCCGCGGTCGTGTTCTCGGCCGAGATGGCGGGCGAGCGCCCCCGGGGCGCCCTGACCTCCGTGGTGGACGCGGGACTGACCCTGCTCATGTCGGGCAAGGCCCGTGCGCTGCTGATGGTGATCCTCGGGGCGGGCGCCGTGCTCGCCTGGCGGGCCGCCGTCCGCCGGGGCGGCGCGCCGATGGCCCTGATGCTGCGGCGCTACCTGGTGCTCGGTGTGCTGTTCGGAGTGCCGCACCTGTGGGTCTTCTCCGGCGACATCCTCACCCACTACGCGCTGGCGGCCCTGGTGCTGGCGCCGCTGATGCCGCTGCTGGTCGCCGGGTCGCGCGCCCGGCCGCTGTTCGCCGCGGCGGTGTTCTTCGCGGTGGCGCCCGTGGTCGCGGCGTTCGCGCCCCAGTCCCACGAGCTGGAGACCGTGGTCGTGCTCGTGCCGCAGACCGTGGGCTTCTTCTGTGTGGGGGTGTGGCTGGCCCGCCGTCCGGAGACGACCGCGGACGCGTCCGCGGGTCCGTCCCGGCTGCCGCTGCGGCTGGTCGTGCTGGGGCTGGTGGGTCATGCCCTGGGCCTGGTCGCGATGCTCGCGGCCGATCTGTTCTTCCCCCTGGAACTGGACGCCGACGGTGTGCCGGTCGGTCTGGGCCCTGACGGTATGCCGCCGCGCGAGCCGGGGTCGGACATGCTCGTGTCCGTGGGCGGCACGCTGATGGGACTGGGCGGAGCCCTGCTCTACCTGGGCCTGGTCTGGTGGCTGGTGAACCGGGGACGCACGTCCGCGCGTGTGCTCGGCGGACTCGTACCGCTGGGCCGGATGACCCTCACCGCCTACCTCGGCAGCACACTGGTGTTCCTGGCGGTGATGGGCCCCTTCGAGGGACGGGTGCCGCTGCTCGCGCAGTACGGGCTCGCGGCGGCCTACTTCGTCGTGGTGGCCCTGGCCGCGCGCTGGTGGGCCCGCCGGTTCCTGCTGGGGCCGCTGGAGTGGGTGTGGCGCGGCCTCACCGTCCTGCGCCCGGTCCCGATGCGGCGCCCGGCCGCCGCCCCGGTGGCGGCCGCGCCAGCCGGTCCCGGCGAAGCGGACCGGACCGCCGGAACCGGCGGCGGACCGACCCGGTCGCCGCAGGCGTGAGCCGGTTCGGCGTGCGGGTCGCGGTCCGCACGCAGAGGTGAGCCGGTTCGGCTCGCGGTGGCCGGACGGAGTCCGCCCCGATGCGTTCGGGGAAGGGCGTCCGGCCTCAGGGCACGGACGGGCGTCCGCCCCCTGCCCGAGGGCGGACCCGTCACCGTAGGCCTGAGCGGCGGATCGGTGTGTGGGCCGCGGTCCGCTCGCACGGGGGGCTGGTTGGCTCGCGGTGTCGGGGCGGTCCGCCCCTGCTTGCTCCCCGTCGGCATCAGCCCCCGGCGACCGAAGGCAGCAGGCGGACGTCGGCACCCTCCGGGACGGTCGCGGCCAGCCCGCCGATCGCCCGGCACTCGTCGCCGTTGACGAACACGTTGACGTAGCGGCGCAGCCGCCCCTGCTCGTCGCGGATCCGCCGGTCCAGCCCGGGGTGCCGCGTGGTGAGCTCGTCCAGCACACCGCCGAGCCCGGTGCCGTCGGAGACCTCCACCGGGATGTGCGCGGCCCCGCCGGCGTCGGCCCGCAGCAGGCCGGGCAGGTGCACGGTCACACGCATCTCACACCTCCGTGGCCCGCACGCAGAGCACGTCCGGCAGGTGGGCCGCCACCTGGTGCCACGTGCCCTCGTCGTCGGTGGCGGCGAAGACGTCGCCGGTCCGCGTGCCGAAGTAGAACCCGGGCACGTCGGCGCCGTCGGTGCACGCGCCGTCGCGGAGCACGATGCCGAAGTAGGCGTCCTGCGGCAGGCCGTCGACGTAGGGCCGCCAGCTGTCGCCCGCGTCGTCGGTGCGGTACACGGCCAGCCGGTTGTCCGGCGGCAGGTGGACCTCCTGGCTGACCACCGGGAAGTTGAGCACGCTGGTGGACCGCCCGGGGTGGGCGACCATCGCGAAGCCGAAGTCGGTGGGCAGTCCCTTCTCGACGGCGGTCCAGCCCTGCCCGGCGGGGTCCGCGCTGCGGTAGACGCCGTGGTGGTTCTGGGCGAACATCACGCCGTCCGGGGCGGCGGCCACCTTGTGCACGCACTGGCCGTACTCGGGCTCCTCGTCGGGCAGGAACCCGGCGCTGATGCCCCGGTTGGCCGGGTTCCAGCTCCGGCCGTCGTCGCGGGTCTGGTAGACGCCGCCGGTGGACATCGCCACGGTCATGGCGTCGGGCGCGCGCTGACCGGCGGCCAGCAGCCCGGGCAGGATGGTGTGGATGGCGCCGCCGCCCGCGCCGGGGAACCAGTCGTCGTGGTGGGGGTGGTCCCAGAGCGCGCGGACGAGGTCGAAACTCCGCCCGCCGTCGGAGGAACGGAACAGGGCGTGCGGTTCGACCCCGGCGTAGACCGTGTCGGCGTCGTCGCCGAAGGCGAACTGCCAGGCGCGGGTGAAGGAGGCGTCGGTGTCCTCTGGGAAGGCGATGGGCGCGGTGTCCGGTTCGTGCCAGGTCGCCCCTTGATCGTCGCTGTACCAGACACTCGGGCCGAAATGAGAGCTTTCGGCACCGGCGAGGACACGGCCCGAGTGGGGATTGATCCCCACGGCGTACACGGAGCTCATGCTCGCGTAGTCGGCGGCGTCGAGGCGGTGCGGACCCTCCACCCGCCAGGTGCGCCGATCCTCGCTGCGGGCGGTGAAGAGCCCTTTGCGCGTGCCTATGACCAGGAGATACGTCATGACCAACTCCAGCATGTGACGGAGGTCTCCACCATGCCACACTGGTCCGACCATCGGTGAGAGGTCGGGATGGCCGCGCTCCCGGGCGCCCCGCTCGGGTCAATAGTCAATGGCCCCAACGAATGCGCGAGTCATCGAATGCTGTTCGGTCGGTAAATGTGTCGTCGGTCGCAGTGAGTGGCGATGATAGCGGTCGGGGAACCGCATTCCCGGTGCGTGGCGTAAGTTCCGAGGTAGGCGGTTGCGAGTGCGGTCCCAGTCTGCAATAAAATTCCGGGCCAACCGGTGTGCACGCTCGGGCTATGGCCTGGACCGTCCGTCTTTCCGCCCGCCCGAACTGGTCACACGACTTCCCGCTCGCTCGGTCTTCGCGGTTGGTTTCGGGACCACCGTCCTTATGGTTCTGCGTACCAACAAGTTCCGAGTTCCCACTCGATAGGGTTCGCCTCATGCAACACCCCCCGGACACGCTTCACGCCCGCAAACGGCGAAAGGCTCGCGCCACCATCGTGTCGGCCGCCTTCCAGCTCTTCGCCGAACACGGGTTCGACAAGGTCACCGTCGCCGAGATCGCGGAACGCGCGGAGGTCGGCCGGACCACCTTCTTCCGCTACTTCGGCGACAAACAGCAGGTGTTGTTCGCCGACGACGGCGCGGAGGTCGACCGGATGTGCGACCGCGTGCGCGAGGCCGATCGCCAGGAGGAGGCGCAGGGAAAGGACCTGGGCGCCGCCGTCGAGCTCCTGCGTGAGGCCGCCGTGACCGCGCGGCGCCATTCGGTGCCGTCGCCGGCGCGGTCGGTCGTCCTGGCCCGACTGCTGCGCGAGAGCGTCGACCTGCGCTCGCGCTACCTGCTCACCCATGAGCAGCGGGCCGACCGGCTGGCCGCCGCGCTCATCGAGATCGGTACCGCCGAGGACGTCGCCGTCCTGGCCGCGCACACGGCCATGGCGTGCGAGCTCACCGCCCTGCGCCTCGCGGAGGGCCCGGAGGCCTTCCCCACGCGTCTGGACGAGGTGCACGCGCTCCTGCGCGGGCTCCACGGTCCCGGGGCCTGAAGGCGCTCGCCCTCGTCCGGAGGAGGGGCCGCCGCCGTGTGGGGGCCGCCGCAGTGTCGGGCAGGGGGCCGCGACGGACCGTGACCGTCTCCGGACGGTGCGGCCCGCCGCGCCGGGGCCGGAGGGTCAGGCGTCATCGGTGAGGTCGAGCGGGCGCGGCCGGAAGCTGTCGACGATCACCTCGATGGTGTCCTCGTGCTCGTCGGCCACGGACGCGGGGGTGCTCGCCCGGATCGCGAAGACGGTTCCGGCGCCGGGCTCGACGACGACCTTCTGGGTGGCCCTGCGGTGCCGGTCGTCGTACTCGACGTCGACCCACTGGGACTCACCGCCCTTCAGGACCGCGTCGAACACCAGGACCGCGGAGGCGCCGCCGTCGCCGAACAGGCCGTCGTCCTCACCCGTGTCCAGGGACAGCCGTTCGTAGGAGTCCGCCTCGCGCTCCACGTACGACTCGTTGCGCTCCATCCAGCGCTGGGCCGTCTCGCCCTGCTCCGCGTCGTCCCAGATGGTGTGCACGACGATGCTTCCGTCCGGTGAGGTGATGATGCCGGTGTCGGGCCCGCCGTCGGGCGGCGCCGTCCACTCGATGTCGGGGTCGCCCGCGGAGTCGTACCAGTCGCTGGGCAGGTGCACGAAGTAGGTGCCCGACCGGTAGAGCCGGTAGCCGGGCCTGGGGAACGGTTCTCCGTCACAGGCCGTGGTCAGTCCGGTGACGAGCAGTATCACTGTGGCTGCGCTCAGGGGGCGAAGCAGCATGGGGGGAGCCTCTCGCCGATGTGAGGGGAATCACTCACCCTACTCCTCGGGGGGCTGACCTGCGAGGGTGTTGCCGCATTCGCCCGCCGAACGCCCTGCCGAAGACCCGCCGCACGCCCGTGCGCTCGGCTCCGCCCCGTCGTGCGCTCGGCCCCGCCCCGCCGCGCAGCGTGGAAGCCGTCGACGGCGGGGCGCGCGGGCCCGGCCGCGGGGCCGCCGAGGAAGAGCCTGCGGTCGATCATGCGGGGTCTCCTTGGAGGGCGGGGAAGAGACTGGAAGCTAAGTGATCATTTAGTTACAGACCGCGTCAATCGGTGTTGCGCGAGTGCACGGCCGGGGCGCAAGTTTCCGGTGGCGAGAGGGCCGTGATCTGACCTGCATCACCATGCCCGTGAACGTCCTAAGGTGGTGGAAACTGCTCGGGGGCACGGACACGGGAGACCGCCTTGACCGACATCGACCTCAGTGCGCACACCCGGGACGGCGACGGTTCCCGCCGCCTGCGCGGCTACCTGGCGCGGCCCGACGGCGAGGGGCCCTGGCCCGGCGTGGTGGTCCTGCACGAGGTGTTCGGCGTCGACGGGGAGATGCGGCGCCACGCCGACCACCTCGCCGAACTCGGCTACCTGGCCCTCCTGCCCGACCTGTACAGCGACGGCGGCATGCTGCGGTGCGTCGCGCGCACGATGCGCGCGGTCTCCACCGGGCACGGGCGTGCGTTCACCGACATCTCCGCGGCCCGCTCCTGGCTCCTGGCGCAGCCGGACTGCACGGGCCGGATCGGCGTCGTCGGCTTCTGCATGGGCGGCGGCTTCGCGATCGCGGCGGCGCCGGAGTTCGACGCTGCCGCCCCCAACTACGGGCTGATGCCGCCGGACCTGGCGGAGGCGGTCCGCGGCACCTGCCCCACGGTCGCCAGCTACGCGGCCAAGGACCCGATGCTCAAGGGGGCCGCGCCCCGGCTCGAACGGGCGCTGAACGCCGAGGGCGTGCCCAACGACGTGAAGGAGTACGCGGCGGCCGGGCACTCCTTCATGAACGCCGGGCCCGTCGGCCCCCGGGCCCTGCGCGTGGTGCTGCGGGCGATGGGGACGGGCCCGCACCCCGAGTCGGCCGTGGACGCCTGGAGCCGCATCGAGGCGTTCTTCGGTGAACACCTGGCGCGCCCTGGTGACACAGGGCGATGAAATGAACCGCGAGGGACACGGATCCCGATAGAAGGAAGGGAGGGCTCCCGCGCGCTTGGGGGCCTTCCAGATCCGGTTCCGACTCCCAGACGGGTTCACCTTGACCAACGCTCACCAGTCCCCGGCCGCCGTCCGACTCCTCCCGCCCGGCCCGAGGTGGTGGCCCGGCCTCGCCGCCGGAGGCGCAGCCGCGCTTCTCGCCCTCGGTGCCGTCCCGACCACCGCCCACGCCGACGAGTACACCGGCACGGACCCCGTGTGCCGGTCGGTCCTGCACCCGGAGGCCGCAGCGGCGATCTCGGCCGCGGTCGCCGACGTCCGCGCGGAGCGGGACACCGACTTCGGTTTCGGCGTCTCCGCCTTCGACGGCGACCTCACCTGCGGCCACCAGGCCGACCAGGGCTACGACGCCGCCAGCGTCGGCAAGGTCATCGTCCTGGGCACGCTGCTGTGGCACGCCCAGGAGGAGGGGCGCGCACTCACCGAGCGCGAGGACGAGCTGGCCACCGCCATGATCACGGTGTCCGACAACGACGCCACCATCGAGCTGCGCAACGAGCTCGGGCGGGCGCGCATGCAGGACTTCCTCGACGCGGCCGGGATGCCGAACACCGTCCTGCACCCGGAGAACTACACGGGGCTGATGAAGATCAACGCCGCGGAGGAGCTGCGCCTGCTGGGCCTGGTCACCGAGGAGAACGACGTGCTCTGTGCCGAGAGCCGCGCCTACGCCCGCGAGCTCATGGGCGACGTGACCGACGAGCAGCGGTGGGGCGTGCCCGCGGGGGCGCCGGAGGGTGCCGAGACGATCAACAAGAACGGCTGGCTGCCCTACGACGGTACGGACATCTGGCGGGTGAACAGCATCGGCGCGGTCGACGGCACCAGCGCGGGCCCGTACCGGATGGCGATCCTGACGGACGGGAACGCCGGTATGGCGTACGGGGTGGAGACCATCGAGCTGCTGTCCGCTGCCGTGCACGAGGCCCTGCACGCGGACGAGCCCACGGCGCTCAGGTCGCCCCTGCCCGGCTCGCCGGAGCTGCCGCTCACGTCCGACGGCTCCGACCGGGCCTGACGGCCTGGCCCCCGACCGCGTCGGGTCGGCTCAGGAGCGCTCGCGGCCCGCGCGGTAGGCGGTGATGAAGTCGTCCACCGGCCAGCGGGCCACCCAGTCGCCGAGCACGTCCAGGGCGACGTCGTCGAGTTCGCGGACGCGCACGCACGCCTTGCCCATGTCGAGCTTGCGGCCGGTGGCCCGCCACTGGTCGGCGAACTCCCGCTGGACCTCCTCGTCGTACACGCCCATGAGGTAGATCGAGACATGGCGCTTCTGCGCGGCCAGCGCGACGTAGCCCAGCGGCCGGCCGTTGTAGGTGTCGGGGAAGCGCTCCAGGGGGACGTGGTAGCTGATCATCCCGAACTCCATGCCCTCCTCGTAGCCGGGCGGCAGGTGGTCGAGGACGACACGGCGGATCGCGCGCAGCACCTCGGCGCGGTCCGCCGGTAGCTCGGACAGGTACTCGTCGGGCGTGGCCGCCGCACTGGACACCATGACGCCACCCTAGACGCGTCCCCGCTCCGGCGGGGGCCGACCGCGCCGGGGCGGCTGCGTTCCGGCGCCGGAACGGGGAACGGCCGGGTGGCCCCGGAGGACCGAACCGGCTCCCGCGCTTGGGGGGAGCCGGTTCGTGGTGGTGCGCGGTCAGCCCTTGTCGACGGGGAGGCCGGCCTCCACCCAGTCCTGGATGCCCTCACGGTACTTGCGCACCCGGGTGTAGCCGAGCCCCTCGAGCGCGGTGGAGACCGCCTGGCTGTTGCCGCACCCCGGGTTGGAGCAGTACACGGCGATGAGGGCGTCCTTCTCGGGGAGCAGCTCCGCCGCCTGGTCGGCGACCTCGTCGGACGTGAGCGCGACGGCTCCGGGCAGGTGCTGCTGCTCGTAGTAGGAGCCGCCCAGGGCGTCCACGACGGTCACGGTTCCGGCGTCGATGTGCTTCTTCAGTTCGTCACGGCTGATCTGTGCTGTCATGCGGCTCTCCCGACCGGACTATGGTCCGGTTCTCTCGGCGAAAAAAATCGGACCTGAGTCCGCTTGTGGTCGTGAGCATAACCGGACTTAGGTCCGATTGTCGAGTAGGGTGGTGCCGTGAACGACGAACTGCTGCGGGTCCTGCGCCGACCGCCCCGGGAACGCGCCGACGCCGCGCGCAACCGGACGCGCGTCCTGGAGGCCGCGTCCCGACTGTTCGCCGAGGGGGGCGTGGCCGCCCTGACCGTGGACGCGGTGGCACAGGCGGCCGGGGTCGGCAAGGGCACCGTGTTCCGCCGCTTCGATGACAAGTCCGGCCTCGTCTCGGCACTGCTCGACCAGCGCGAACGCGAACTCCAGGAAGCCGTCGTCTTCGGGCGGCCCCCGCTGGGCCCCGGCGCGCCCGCGCGCGAGCGGGCGCTGGCCTTCTTCGACGCCTACCTCGCCTACCTGGCCGACCACCTGGACCTCGTCCGGCTGTCGGAGACCGCCGCGCCCGGGGCCCGGTTCCGGATCGGCGCGTACGTGTTCTGGCACCGGCACCTGGCGATCCTGTGCGCGGACCGGCCCGACCCCGACCACCTCGCCCACGTGCTCCTGGGGATGGTGGCGGCCGACCTCAACGCGGAACTGCTCTCCCAGGGGATCGACTGGGGGCGCATCCGCGCGGGTGTCGCCGCGGCGGTCGACGCGCTGGTCGCCCCCGTGCACGCGCCCTAGACCAGCGTCCGGCACCGACCTCCGGGTACTCCCGCTGGAAGCGGGTTCGGCGCGGGAACGGGCCGAGGCCGCCGACGGGCGGCCACGCCCGGTGACGGAGGACACCCAGGGTGAGGATTCGGGCGGGTCACAGGTGTGCGGCGCCGGTCGTATGGGCAGGTGTGGCGCATACGCTGCCGTGGCCGACACCGTCGGCTCCGCCTCCCGTCCCCCGAGGAGACCCTGGAATATGGCTCGCACCGAGTACTACGACGACCCCGCCGCCCCCGCGCCGAACAGCCTGGTCCCCGCGGCCACCGCGGCCGTGTTCGACGAGGGCGGACAGTTGTTGTTGCGACGGCGGGCGGACCACGGGTTGTGGGTGATGCCCGGCGGGGCCGTGGCGATGACGGAGAGCCTGGCCCAGGCCGCGGTACGGGAGGTGTGGGAGGAGACCGGCTACGAGGTGCGGATCACCGGCCTCGTGGGCACCTACACCGACGCCCGCCACGTCGTCGTCCACAACGACGGCGAGGTGCGCCGCCAGTTCACGGTCTGCTTCCGGGCCCAACCCGTGCGCGGCGAGCTGCGGGCCGGTGACACGTCGCTCGAAGCGGCCTGGTTCGCCCAGGAGGAGCTCGGCGTGCTGCCCATGCACCGGACCCAGCGCCTGCGCGTGGACCACGCCCTGCGCGGCGGCAAGCCCCACCTGGGCTGACCGCCCCACGCGCTCGCTCCCTGGCGCGGCACCGGGTGGAGCCGCGCCGCCGTGCGGCGGGCCCCGCACCGAGCGCACGGTTGCTCCGGCCCACGGAGCCCGGACCGGGCGCGGCGGCCTCGTTCGTCACCCGCTCAGACGGAGGTCGCCCTTCCACGTGTCGGCGTGGACGGAGCCGGTCGGGAACGCGATCTCCAGGGCCACCCGGCCCGTGGCCGGGTCCCGGCGCTCGCGCACCTTCTCGATCCGCTGCCCGAGGTGGCGCTCGAACGGGGTCCCGGCCGCGCCCTCCCTGCGTTCCATCCGGCCCCAGATCCCCATGTCCCAGCCCTCGCCCGGCGCCTCGGCCGACACCGTCAGGCACCAGTCCGATCCCGCCGTGATCCGGGTCGACCCGTCCAGGTCGTCGACCAGCCAGACGTCGAGCGGACCCGCGTCCGGCTCTCTCTCACTGACCAGCCACAGGGTGACGACGCGGTCCAGGCGGCGGCCGACGAGCGCGTCGGGGTCGCCTCCGCGGCCGTGGAGGGGGCAGATGCTCTGGTGGGAGGGGGTCGGCGTCATCCGGAGAACCTACAGCGGAATCCGGGGTCCCCGGTCCGATTTCCCCCTTTCGCTCCTCCGGACACGTCCTAGCCTGGAGGGGTGCGCACCAGTCCGGTGACCCTGTTCCTCTGCGGGGACGTGATGCTCGGACGCGGGGTGGACCAGATCCTGCCCCACCCCGGCGACCCCGGCCTGGACGAGCCCTCCGTCCGGGACGCGCGCGTGTACGTGCGCCTGGCCGAGGAGGCCAACGGGCCGATCCCCGCCCCGGTGGGGTTCTCCTGGCCGTGGGGCGACGCCCTGCCGGTGCTGGCGGAGGCCGGGCCCGACGTGCGCGTGCTCAACCTGGAGACCAGCCTCACCGGCGCCGGGTCGTTCTGGCCCGGCAAGCAGGTGCACTACCGGGCGCATCCGTCGAACCTGCCCTGTCTGTCCGAGGCGCGGCCAGACGTGTGCTCGCTGGCCAACAACCACGTCATGGACTTCGGATACCCGGGGCTGACGGACACCCTGGACGTCCTCGCGGCGGCGGGCCTGCGCACGGCGGGCGCGGGCCGCGATGCCGGGGAGGCGCATGCGCCGGTCGCCGTGCCAGTGCGCGGGGGCGGACGGGTGCTGGTGTTCGCGATCGGGCTGGCCTCCAGCGGCATCCCCGCCGCGTGGGCCGCCCGCGCGGACCGGCCGGGGGTCGCCCTGGTGTCTCCCGAAACCGCCGCGGCCGACGTCGCGGCGCGGGTGCGCCGCGTGCGAGAGCCCGGCGACGTGGTCGTGGCCTCGGTCCACTGGGGCGGCAACTGGGGCTACGACGTGTCGCGTGAGGTCGCCCTCGCGCACGCGCTGGTCGACGGGGGCGTCGACGTCGTGCACGGGCACTCCTCGCACATGCCGCGCCCGATCGAGGTCTACCGCGAGCGGCTGGTCCTGTACGGCTGCGGTGACCTCGTCAACGACTACGAGGGCATCCAGGGGCACGAGGAGTACCGCGACGATCTGCGCCTGCTCTACCTGGCCTCGGTCGATCCGGGGACCGGACGGCTGCTCGGGTTGCGGACGGTTCCGCTGCGGGCGAGCCGGATGCGCCTGTGGCGGGCCCCGCGCGAGGACGTGCTGTGGCTCCGGCGGCGGCTCGGCGACGTCGGCGGCGCCTTCGGGTGCGCCCTCGTGCCCGAGGGCGGTGACCTGGTACTGGACTGGCCGGGGCGGCGGTAGGGATTCGGACCCGGGACGGTCCGGCAGCGGTCGGCCGTCCTGCGCGGACGGACCCGCCGTCGGGAACCGGCCCGGCGTGCGGCCCGGCTTCCGGCCCGGGATACGGCGGGGAGGGGGAATGAGGGCAGGGCATGGGACGCGTCGTGCCACAAGGGGTGACCGAGTGTGTCCGGGGGGAGCCCTTGTCAGACGGGGTGCGCGCGGATTGAATCAGAGGGGCCGGGAGGGCCCGCCCGAACCGGCCGCCGCCGTCACGCCGCTGGGAGGTTCCCGATGCCCGGGGCCTGGAACGCCTGGTCATGGGACGCCGATCCCGACACCGTGCGACGGGACGTCTCCGTCGCCCACGAGCGCTTCACCGGCTCCGGCCGACTCAGCCACCGCGTGCGCGACGTGGTCGGGGAGTCGTGGCGGCGCAGTGCCCTGCACGGCGTCGACCCCGACGCGACCCTGCCCAGCGTCGAGCTGTCCGGACACGTCCTGCGCGACCACCGCGACGCCCACCCGCTGTCCGCGGCCATGCCGCTGCTGCGCCGCCTGCTCGCCGACGGCGTGACCGGACCGCAGATCCTCGCCGTCGGCGACGCCTCCGGGCGCCTGCTGTGGGTCGAGGGCGACCACCGGCTGCGCTCCCGCGCCGAGGACGTGCACTTCGTCGAGGGCGCCAACTGGCTGGAGCGCTCGGCCGGGACCAACGCCCCCGGCGTCGCGCTCGCCCTCGACCACGAGGTCCAGGTGTTCGCCAGCGAGCACTTCTCCCGGGGCGTGCAGCGGTGGAGCTGTTCGGCGGCGCCCCTGCACGACCCCGACACCGGAGCGCTCATCGGCGTCCTCGACCTCACCGGGGAGGACCGCATCGCCTCGCCGCAGGCCCTGGCGCTGGTCCGGGCGGCGGCCGCCGCCGCGGAGATGGAGCTGCGGGCCCAGCGGATCAGCGGTCGGCTCCCCACCCCGGGACGCCCCCTGGACGACGCGCCCGCCGGCGCACCGGGCCGGGCCGTGCTGCGGGTGCTGGGCCGCGACCACGCCCGCCTCACCCTCGACGAGCGGACCGTCGAGCTCAGCCGTCGGCACTCCGAGATCCTGCTGCTGCTCACCCGCCACCCGCGCGGACTGAACGGCGAGGCGCTCGGCGCCCGCCTGCACGAGGCCGACGCCTCGCCGGTCACCATCCGCGCCGAGATGTCCCGGCTGCGCCGGCTGCTGGGCGCCGGGCTCCTCGCCTCCCGCCCCTACCGCCTGCTCCACCCGGTGGACACCGACGTCGACGAGGTCCGCCGCCACCTGGCCGAGGGCGCCCACCGGCGGGCGCTGGAGACCTGCGCGGGGCCGGTCCTGCCCGCCTCCGAGGCGCCGGGGGTGGTCGACCTGCGCGAGGAGCTGAGCGCCGAGGTGTGCGAGGCGCTGGCCGCCCACGCGGCGCCGGACGTGCGGCTGGCCTGGGCCGACCACCCGGAGTGGCGGGACGACCCGCGTGTGCTCTCGGCGGCGCTGGACACGCCCGAGTCCCCGCGGCACGCGGCCCTGCGCGGCCGCCTGCGCCGGCTCGGTGCGTGACGCCCCCGTCACCCGGCCCGCGTGGGGCGCCGTCCGCCCCTGACGCCTTCCAGGGGTGTGGCCCGGCTCCGCGGAGGGTTCCCCCTGTGGCCCGGCTGGTGTGCGGTCCCCTCCCGAACGCGGCCCGACCCCTTGGCGCCGCTCGCGCGTGACCCACCACCCCCGGCCCCTCCTCCTCGGACCCGGCGCAACGTGGTCGCAACGTTGCCGTGACTAGCGTCACTGTCATCGGGCTCCCGACAGTGGCGGCCCACCGTCCCGGCCGCCACGCGCACCTGGAGGACACCATGACGATCTACACGCCCCCCGGCCAGCCCGGCAGCGTCGTCGACTTCGCGCCCCGCTACGAGAACTGGATCGGCGGCGAGTGGGTCGCTCCCGTCAGGGGCCGCTACTTCGAGAACCCCACCCCCGTCACCGGGCGGACCTTCACCGAGATCGCCCGGGGCGGCGCGGAGGACGTCGAACTGGCGCTCGACGCCGCGCACGGCGCCGCTCCCGCGTGGGGCCGCACCTCCCCGGGCGAGCGCGCCCTCATCCTCAACCGGATCGCCGACAGGATCGAGGAGAACCTGGAACGGCTCGCGGTCGCCGAGTCCTGGGAGAACGGCAAGCCCGTCCGCGAGTGCCTGGCCGCCGACCTGCCGCTGGCCGTGGACCACTTCCGCTACTTCGCCGGGGCGATCCGCGCCCAGGAGGGCCACAACTCCCAGATCGACGGCGACACGGTCGCCTACCACTTCCAGGAGCCGCTGGGCGTGGTCGCCCAGATCATCCCGTGGAACTTCCCGCTGCTCATGGCCACCTGGAAGCTGGCGCCCGCGCTGGCCGCCGGGAACGCCGTGGTGCTCAAGCCCGCCGAGCAGACCCCGACCACGATCCTGCTGCTCATGGAGCTCGTCGCCGACCTCCTGCCGCCGGGCGTGGTCAACGTCGTCAACGGGTTCGGGGTGGAGGCGGGCAAGCCGCTGGCCGCCAGCTCCCGCGTACGCAAGGTCGCCTTCACCGGGGAGACCACGACCGGGCGGCTCATCATGCAGTACGCCTCGGAGAACCTCATCCCGGTCACGCTGGAACTGGGCGGCAAGAGCCCGAACGTCTTCTTCGCCGACGTCGCGGCCGCCCGCGACGACTTCTACGACAAGGCGCTGGAGGGCTTCACCATGTTCGCCCTCAACCAGGGCGAGGTGTGCACCTGCCCGTCCCGGGCCCTGGTGCAGGGATCGATGTACGACTCCTTCATGGCCGACGCCCTGGCCCGGGTCGCGGCGATCAAGCAGGGCGACCCCCTGGACACCGACACGATGGTCGGCGCCCAGGCCAGCAACGACCAGCTGGAGAAGATCCTGTCCTACATCGACATCGGCAGGCGCGAGGGGGCCGGGGTGCTGGCCGGGGGCGGCCGGGTCGACCTCGGCGGCGACCTGTCCGGCGGCTACTACGTGGCCCCGACCGTGTTCGAGGGGCAGAACACCATGCGCGTCTTCCAGGAGGAGATCTTCGGGCCGGTCGTGTCGGTCGCGCGCTTCGACGACTACGACGACGCCCTCAAGATCGCCAACGACACCCTCTACGGCCTGGGCGCCGGGGTGTGGTCCCGCGACGGCAACACCGCCTACCGCGCGGGCCGCGACATCCAGGCGGGCCGGGTGTGGGTGAACAACTACCACGCCTACCCGGCCCACGCGGCCTTCGGCGGGTACAAGCAGTCGGGCATCGGCCGCGAGAACCACAAGATGATGCTCGACCACTACCAGCAGACGAAGAACCTCCTGGTCAGCTACTCCGACCAGGCGCTGGGGTTCTTCTGATGGACACCCCCGACGTGGAGCGCGTGGCCGTCACGGGGGAGGCGGCCACCCTGCTCCGGGAACTGTGGGAGGAACACGGGCCGCTCATGTTCCACCAGTCCGGCGGGTGCTGCGACGGCAGCTCTCCGATGTGCTATCCGGCGGGGGAGTTCCGCACGGGAGGATCCGACGTCCGGCTGGGGGAGCTGGACGCGGGGACGCCCGAACCCGTCCCGGTGTGGATGTCGCGCTCGCAGTTCGAGCTGTGGAGCCACACCCACCTGACCATCGACGTGGTCCCGGGGCGGGGCGCGGGGTTCTCGCTGGAGGCACCGACCGGACGGAGGTTCCTGATCCGCTCCAGGCTCATGACCGACGAGGAGGCGGAGGGCCTGGAGTAAGGGGGAGAGGAGCCGGGGGCTCCGGAGGCGGCGTGGTCTCCGGGGCCCCCGGCGTGTCCGGGCCGGCGGTCACTCCGAGGCCCGGTAGCGGCGCGTGCCGGTGGCGCGGTCCTCGCTCTCCAGACGGTCGAACAGTTCGTCGGCCACCAGCAGGTCCTCGTCGATCCGGCCGGTGCGGTACCCGACCCGGGCGGCGATGTGCGCGGCCACGGGAACCGTGATGACCTGGAACAGGCCCACCACGGCCAGGGTTCCCACGGTGAAGATGCCGGTCTCCTCCGGCAGCAGCCGCAGCCCGATCCCGACCAGGACCAGCAGCAGGCCGAGGACCTGGGGCTTGGCCGCGGTGTGCATGCGCGAGAGCAGGTCGGGGAACCGGATCAGGCCCACGCTCGCGACGAAGGACAGCATCGCGCCCGCCAGCAGGCAGAGCACGGCGACCCAGTCCAGGACCGCCGTCAGTGCGTCGCTCACGCGGCATCCCCTCCTTCCGTGTTCGGGGCCGGCACGGGTTCGTCCCGCTCGCGCAGGGCGTCCTCGTGGCGCCGGGCCACGAACTTCGACACGCTGATCGATCCCACGAACCCGACCAGGGACAGCACCAGCAGGACCGGCAGGACCGTGGGGTCGCGGTTCAGCGCCGCGTAGGCGCCGATGCCCGTCAGGGCCGACGCCACCAGCACGTCCAGCGACAGGGCCCGGTCCAGGATGCTCGGGCCCATCAGCATGCGGGCCATGCTCAGCAGCGCCGCCGCGCCGAGCAGGACCGCGATGGCGATCCACAGTACGTTCACGCGCTCTCCGTCCCGACGGTCTCGGCCGCCTCCAGCTTGGCGATGTCCACGCGGGTCCCCAGCGCCCGCACGATCCGTTCCTCCAGCCGCCACGTGTCCCGGCGCGCGCGCTCGGTCCCCGCCTCGTCGCGCGTGCCCAGGTGGTGGATGTACAGCACGTGCTCGGGCTGGCCCACCTCCACGACCACGCTCCCGGGGATCACCGACAGGGCGATGGACGTGCACACCAGCATGAGTTCGGAGTCGGTGCGCATCCGTACCGCGATCACCGAGCTGAGCACCGGGCCCGGCGTGAACGTCTGCCAGGTCACCTGGAAGCTCGACTGGACCATCTGGACGAAGAAGTAGACGAGCAGCCGCAGGAACTGCCACGGATGGAAGCGGAAGCCCTCGGAGACCGGCGGCAGCGGGAACACCACCATGATCAGCACCGACACGCCGAACCCCAGGACCAGCAGGCCCAGGGACTCCTCCCGCAACCGGAAACCGTCGAACAGCAGCATCCACACCACGGTCATGCCGAGCGCGATCGGGATCTGCACCTTGCCGAGCCTGCGGCGCAGGGCCTGCACGCGCTCCGGCCGGGTGGCGGGCGGTCTGGTCATCGGCTACCTCCGAGCACCGCTTCGATGTAGGGCGTACGGGCCATCAGCTCGGCCGCGGCCTCCGAGGAGTAGGCGATCAGGGGACCGGCGAACACCGTCAGGCCCAGGCCCATGGCGGCCAGCGCGACCGTCGCGCCCACCATCGACCGGGGCAGGACCGCCGAGGTCACGACCGTCGTGGCGGCCGGACCGGACGCGTCGCCGATCCGCGACGACGGACCGACCGCCTCGCCGGGTCCCAGGGCCGCCGTCGACGGGTCGCTGGAGTCCTCGTTGTACTCCAGGACCGTGCCGGGCTCGGCGACCATGCCCTCCGCGGGGGCCCGCCAGAACGCCGAGTTCCACACCCGGGCGATGACGTACAGGGTGAGCAGGCTCGTGGCGACCGCCGTGGCCATCAGCGCGTAGGCCAGCGGCGTGCCCGCCTGCGCGCCCGCCTGGAGCAGCGCCACCTTGCCCAGGAAGCCCGAGAGCGGCGGGATGCCCCCAAGGTTCATCGCCGGGACGAAGAACAGGATGGCCAGCATCGGCGCGATCCGGGCGAGCCCGCCCAGGTTCTCCAGGGACGTGGACCCGCCCCGCCGCTCGATCAGACCCGTGATGAGGAAGAGCGTGGTCTGCACGGTGATGTGGTGGGCGACGTAGAACACCGCTCCCGCCAGCCCCAGCTCGTTGCCCAGGGCGACCCCGAAGACCATGTAGCCGATATGGCTGACCAGCGTGAAGGACAGCAGCCGCTTGATGTCGTTCTGCGCGACCGCGCCCAGGATGCCCATGATCATCGTCGCCATGGCCGCCCACAGCAGGAACGTGTTGATCTCCGTCCCTGGGAACAGCAGTGTCTGCGCGCGGATGATGGCGTACACGCCCACCTTGGTGAGCAGGCCCGCGAACACCGCCGTCACCGGCGCCGGGGCGATCGGGTAGGAGTCGGGCAGCCACGCCGCCAGCGGGAACACCGCGGCCTTGATGCCGAACGCCATGATCAGGAAGATCTCCAGCACCAGCCGCAGCTCGGTGGAGATCTCCGGCAGCCGCTCGGCCAGCTGCGCCATGTTGACCGTGCCCGTCGCCGCGTAGACCAGTCCGAGCGCGATCAGGAACAGGACCGAGGACAGCAGGGACACCACCACGTAGATGGCGCCCGCGCGCATCCGGGACTGCGTGCCGCCCAGCGTCAGCAGCACGTAGCTGGCGGTCAGCAGGATCTCGAAGCCCACGTAGAGGTTGAACAGGTCGCCGGCCAGGAAGGCGTTGGAGACGCCGGCCACCAGGATCAGGTAGGTCGGCTGGTACACCGACAGCGGCGCCACCTCCGCCTTGCCCGCCATGCCCTGGCCGATGGAGTACACGAGCACCGCGAGCGTGATCGCCGCGGACACGGTGACCATCAGCGCGGACAGCCGGTCGGCCACCAGCGTGATCCCGTACGGGGCCTCCCAGCCGCCGATCTGCACCGCCTGCGGCCCGAGCAGGTCGGCGGCCCCCATCAGCAGGACGCCGACGACGAGCACGACCGTGAGCGCGCCGACGCTCAGCCACTGCTGCAACTGGGGCCAGCGGATGCCCAGGGCCAGCTTCACCCCGGCCGCGAAGAGGGGCAGGACGACCGGCAACGGGACGAGGTAGTGCACGTCGTCGCCGAGGAGTGTCAGGAGGGGTCCCATGATCAGTCGTTCCCTTGCAGGTCGCTGTCCTCGGCGCGGGCCTGACGCTCACGCTCGGCACGCATGGTCTGGCGCGCCTCGCGCCGCTCCGCACGGATCCGGCGGCGCAGGTCCCGCCAGAGCGCGCGCTCGGCGGCGCGGTCGGCCCGCCGGTGCTCGCGCAGCTGGCGCCGGGCCAGCCGGATCCGGCCGCGCAGTTCCTGGACCTGGGCGGACATGCTCTCCGTGTGGTCGGTGAGCCGGCGCATGGTCTCCTCGGAGCGCGCGTCACCGCCCCCGGCCTCGGCCTCGGCCTCGTACCGGGCCAGCTCGGCCCGCGCCGAGGCGATCTCGGCCTTGAGCCGTGCCTGCTCGATCACGGCGTGGCCGCCGGACTCGGCGACGTTGGCCTGGAGTTCGGCCCGCTGGGCGCGGATGTCCGCGCGCATCTGCCTGCGGATGCCCGCGACCTTGCGGCGGGCCGTCCGGCGGCCCTCGTGCCGGACGATCCGCAGGTCCTCCGCGTCGTCCTGGACCTCGTCGTTGCCCTCCAGCTGCCAGCTCCGGTAGGCCATCGCGAGCAGGAACGCGGTGATGCCGAGGGTGATGACGATGGCGGTGAGGATCATCGCCTGCGGCAGCGGGTCGGTCATCCGGTCCTCGGGCGTGAGCCAGAGCAGCGGCGGACCGCCCGCGGCGCCGCCCGCCGCGAGGATCATCAGGTTGACGCCGTTGCTCATGACGACGAAGCCGAGCAGGACCCGCGTCAGGCTGCGCTCCAGCAGGAGCACGACGCCCACCGCCACCAGGACGCCGGTGACGAGGACGAGGACGAGGCTGGGTGTGTCGTTCATGAGGCGACCTCCTCGGCGCTTCGGCGGGCACCGGTCCGGGCGGCCTCCTCGTCGGCGTGGGCGGCGTCGCGCTCGATCTGTTCGTCGACGCGGGCGCCCAGGCTGCGCAGGATGTCCAGGATCAGGCCGATGACCAGCAGGTACACGCCGGTGTCGAAGACCAGTGAGGACGTGAGGTGCAGGTGGCCCAGGAGCGGGATGTGCAGGTCCAGGGCCGCGCCCGCCAGGATGTCGCCGCCGTAGACGGCGCCCGCCAGGGCGGTGCCGGTGGACAGGGCCAGGCCGGTGCCGATCAGCGCGCCGGGCTGGACCCACGCGGTGGCGTAGAGCTCGTAGCGCCCGCCCGCGAGGTAGCGGACGATGAACGCGAGTCCGGCGACGATGCCCCCGGCGAAGCCGCCGCCGACGGCGGTGTGGCCGGTGAACAGCAGGTACACCGAGATCACCATGACCACGGGGAACAGGAAGCGGGAGACCGCCTCGAAGATGACCGAGCGGCGGTGGGTCGGCAGTGCCTCGGCGCCGGGCAGCCAGGCCCCCTTCCACTGGGGCCGGATGTGCAGCCGCTCCGGTGCCGTCCGGAGGCCGCCGAGGTCGAGTGAGGCCTGCCCGTCGGTGGGCCGGGGCGGCGTGGCGACCGACACCGCCATGGTGCCCGGCGCGGTCCGGCGGGGCTGGGCCCGGCGGCGGACGAACATCAGGCTGGCCACACCGGCCGCGGCCGCGGCCAGCACGGAGATCTCGCCCATCGTGTCCCAGGCGCGGACGTCGACGAGCAGCACCGAGATGATGTTCTCGCCGCCCGCCTCGCGTGCGAGGGCGGGGTAGCCGTCCGAGATGGACTCCGCCTGGCGCCCGGCGAGCGCGAAGTAGGTCATGCTCGCCACCAGCGCGCCGGTCGCGGAGCCCAGGAGCAGGTTCCACAGCCGGCGCCCCTTCAGCGCGGGCGTGGAGAAGTGCGCGGGCAGCCGGCGCAGCACCAGCACGAAGACCACCACGCTGACGGTCTCGACGAGGAACTGGGTGAGCGCGAGGTCGGGCGCCCCCTGGAGGTAGAACAGCACCGCGCACCCGTAGCCGGTCATGCCGACGAGGATCACCGCGAACAGGCGGCGCCGCACGATCAGCGTGAACAGGCAGGTGAGGATGATGACCACGGCCGGGATCAGCTGGACGGGGTGGTCCCACAGGCGCACCGGCGGGGTCTGGGCGTCCCAGAGGCGCCCGGCGAACAGCGGCAGTGCGGCGGCCACCACCGTCGTCACCAGGATGGTGCCGAGGTAGACGGGCAGCGAACCGCGCTGCGTCTGGCCGGTCACCTGGAGCGCGAGGGTGTCCAGCGCGGCCAGCATCCGGCGGTAGACCCGGTCGGGTTCGACGAAGGCGAGCCGGTTGCTCAGCCACACGACGCCGTGGCGGTAGCGGAAGAGGACGAGGCCGCCGACCACGCACAGCGCGGACAGCAGCAGCGGGAGCTCGAATCCGTGCCACAGCGCCAGGTGGGTGGGGTAGGCCCCCGGAGCCAGGGGGACGGAGTCGGCGTAGAGCGCGAGGAGGGGGTCCACCGCGGACGAGAGCGGGCCGCCCAGCAGGCCGAGCAGGGCCAGCAGCGCGGGGGCGGCCAGGAACAGCGGCCCGGGGGCGTGCATCGGGGTGGCCGGCACGCCCTCCTTGACCGCGAACGCGCCCCACAGGAAGCGCAGGCTGTAGGCGACGGTGAGCACGGAGCCCGCGACCATGGCCACGAGGACGGCGGTGTCGGCGGCGCCGCCGTCGGTGTAGGCGCCGAAGGCCAGCTCCTTGGCGGCGAAGCCCGCCGTGGGCGGCAGGCCCGCCATCGACGCCAGGGCCAGGACGGTGATCCAGAAGGTCGTGGGCGAGGACGTGCGCAGCCCGGAGAGCTCACGCAGGTCCCGCGTGCCGGTGCCGTGGTCGATGACGCCGACCAGGAGGAACAGCGGCGCCTTGAACAGGGAGTGGGCCACGACCATGGCCAGCCCGGCCAGGGCGGCGGCGCGGGTGCCGGTGCCCAGCAGGGCGATGAGGAAGCCGAGCTGGCTGATGGTGCCGTAGGCCAGGAGGAGCTTGAGGTCGAACTGGCGCAGGGCCTTCCAGCCGGCGAGCACCATCGTCAGCGTGCCGAAGAACAGCGCCATGGTCTGCCACAGGAGGGCGTCGGGGAAGGCGGGGGTCAGCCGGGCCACGAGGTAGACGCCGGCCTTGACCATCGCGGCGGCGTGCAGGTAGCCCGAGACCGGCGTGGGCGCGCGCATCGCGGCGGGCAGCCACAGGCTGAAGGGGAACAGCGCGGACTTGGACATCGCGCCGATCATCACCAGCACGAGCGCGGCGTTGACCACGGTGCCGCCCGGGGGTGCGGCCACGATCTCGGAGATGACGTAGGTGCCCGCGCTCTCGCCGAGCAGGATCATGCCGACGAGCATGGTCAGGCCGCCGAGGGTGGTGACGGTGAGCGCCGTCATCGCGGCGCGGCGGCTCTCCTTGAGCTCGGTGCTGTGCCCGATGAGCAGGTAGGAGAAGACCGTGGTCAGCTCCCAGTAGACGAAGAGCTGGATGAGGTCGTCGGCCAGGACCAGGCCGAGCATGGCCGCGGCGAAGGCGACGAACACGCCGGCGAAGCGGCCGAGCCCGGGTTCGGAGTCCTCGAAGTAGCGGGCGCAGTACACCAGGATGACCGCGCCGACCCCGGCGGCGATCAGCGTCATGACCAGGCCGAGCGCGTCCATGTGCAGGCCCAGGCGCAGCGAGAACTCCGGTGCCCACGCCACACTCTCGGTCGGGGCGTCGCCGTCCAGGACCGCGGGGACCTGGAACAGGGCCCAGACCGTGGCCGCGCCCGGGACGACCGCGAGCGCGAGGAACGCGTTCCGGCCCCACCGGCGCACGAGTAAGGGGGCGACCGCCGCGGCGAGGACATGCGCGATCAGCACGGTCGTCAATGTGCCCCTCCCGGACTGGTCCGGTCCCGCTCCGCGGCACGGCGCACCGGGCGCGAGCAGGGGCGTCGCCGTGGGCGACGCGTGCCTGCCGCGGGCGCGCCCTCACGGGCGGACGTCCGCCGCCCCGGCACCGGCCGTCCCGCCCGCATCCGGCGTCGTCGGGCAGGTGTGGTCTCGGTGCGTCGGGGCATGGATGATTTGCGTACTCTGGTTATTTAATAGCTAGGCTATACAACCGTCAAACCGCCGCGCGGCCTCCGGGGCCCCGGCGACCGCTCCCCATGCGAGGACCGCTTCGTGCCCGACGACCACCACGAGCCCGCCGAGGACGGCTCCGCCGCCCAACTCGAGGAGTTCCAGCGCGCCTGGACCGAACTGATCAACGCGGCGATCCACGCCCGTACGCGGAGCGGCCAGCACCGGTCCGCCGATGAGCTCACGTTGACGCAATCCCTGCTCATGGAGGCCGTCCGGGGTCTGGGCGCTCCGACCGTGGGCTCCGTCGCCAAGGTCGTCGGGGTCTCGTCCCCGTCCGCTACCCGTATGATCCAGCAGCTCGAACGCAAGGGGATGATGGCGCGCCGTCGGGCCGAGCACGACGAGCGCAGCACTGTGGTGACCCTCACCGAGGAGGGTGAGAGGGTTCTCGCCGAACGGCGCGTGGAGATGGAGCAGAAACAGCGCCGGATCTTCGACGCGATCGACCCGGCGCTGCGGCCCACGGTCCTGGAGGTCCTGCACGGTCTGCGCGAGGCCATGGACCAGGCCTGAGCGTTCGGGGCGGATCGGCTAGTGACCGTCGCCGCGGGCGGCGGCGAGGAACGCCCGCCACTCGCCGGGGTCGGCGAAGGTGAGGTGCCCGAGGTCCCTGTGCCGCGTGTCCCGGACGGCCGCGCCACCGGGCAGGTCTGCGACCTCGACACAGTCGGACGCGTTCGCAGAGTAGCTCGACTTGCGGAAGGCCGGTCGTGTGGATGGGTACACGATCACTCCTTAGCGGTCGGGAGGGACGGCAGGGCCACCGGTGGGTTCGGCGGGAGCCTTGCGCTCGCCGGCGCCCGTCTTCTTCATCTGGCTCACGCGACCGGGAGTGATGCCGAGGTATCGCGCGATGTCGTCCTGAAGGATGCCCGACCCCTGGGCCTCCACGATGGCCGCGCGCCGGATGCGGGACAGTTCCACGCTCTGGTCCTGTAGGGCCGCTACGGCGTCGGAAGCGGCTCGGGCTCTCTCCAGTGGGTCCTCGATGGAGGCGATGTCATGCGGTGTGCGTGCGTCCACAGCGGTTCCCCCTACCCGTCGGAAAGGTGTCCACGCGCCCCCGTGCGGCCGTGTCGGTGAGAGAGCGAGCACATCACGTCACGACACTGGTCAATGTACTCCCCGAAACCGTGCGAGGCCCCGGTTCGTTCACCGGGGCCCCTTCGCCTTGGTCCGCTAGAAGCTGTCGCGGCGGGCGGCGGCGAGGAACGCTCGCCACTCGCCGGGGTCGGCGAAGGTGAGGTTTCCGAGGTCCCTGTGCTGCGTGTCCCGGACGGCTGCCCCGCCAGCCACGTCAGCGATCTCGACGCAGTTGTCGCCGGAACCGCTGTAGGACGACTTCCGGAATCGCAGAGTCGATGAATGCATGATGCGTCCTTGCTAGATGAGTGATTCCAGGTAAGCGACCGAGGCTTCGGGAGTATCGGCGGCGTTGCAGATGTGGCCGAAGACGCTGACGTAATGCTGGATGGCCTCCGGCTGTTCCAGGTACAGGTCCTCAGTCGCGGTCTCTATGTAGGCAAGGGGAAGGTCCGCCGGGTCGGGAAAGTCGAGAATCATGAAGCTGCCGTCCATCGCGGCATGGGATCCGACATCGTCGCGAAGCACCTGGACGTCGATGTTCGGTCGCTCGGCCATCTTGATGATGTGTCGTATCTGGGTCGCCATGACCTCTGGGCCTCCGACCTTCTTGCGAAGGGCGGCTTCGTCCACCACCGCCCAGACCTGAGGTGGCTCACGTGATGCCAGGATCTCCTGGCGGCGCATCCTGCCGGTCACCTTACGGGCGATGCTCTCGTCGCTGAGGACGCGTCCGCCTCGGAGGATGGCATCTGCGTATGCGGGAGTCTGGAGCAGGCCGGGGATCAAGAGCGCTTCGAAGGTGCGGATCATCGAGGCGCCGCTCTCGAAGTCGGCCAAGCCGCCCCGGAGCACGTCTTTGTAGTCCACCCACCAGCCTCGGACGCGGGACTCGCGAGCCAGAGACGTCAGGGCTTCATGCATCTCTTCGGAGAGCTCGTACAACTCCGCGAGATCCTTCATGTCGCGAACCGAGGGCAGCTTCCACTCGTTGCGCTCCATGCGGCTGAGCTTTCCCGAAGCCCATCCGAGCTGCTTGTTGACGCTTTCGATCTTCAGGTTGCGCTCTTCGCGCATGCGCCGAAGCAGGGCAGAGAGCCGTCTCCGCCTGGCGCTGGGGCTGTACCTGCTATCGGCCACCCTGTGTCACCTCCTGGCTCGCCTGATCATAGGCCAGCAAAGGGAAACCAGACATATCACCCACTTGTGATTCACATCTTGCGAATACCAAAGTATGTATCGCATGATGTCTATGTAGCTAGTCAAGCCGTCTTCCCCCAGCCGCATCCGATGAAGAAGGAGGCGCCCTGTGCGCTACCTGCGTTCCGTGGACCTGGAGGCCGTACGCGCTGCGGCCGCGCGGTCCTTCCACCTGACCCGGGCCCCCGAACCCACCGACCCCCTCGCGACCCGGGACCGGGCCGCCGAGCCCCCGGAATCGGTCGTCGTCTCGTTCCCCGGAGGTACCGGCCCGGCTTCGCCCGATACCGGGGAGTGGGAGCGGCGGCCGTTGGCTCCGGTCATCGCTCTGTGCGAGCACTACCGGCACCGCGAGAGGCGTCGGGGACTGCGGGTCGCCGCCTTCCGGGCCTGCTCGTGTGACTGGGTCGAGCGGCCCGTGCCGCACCGGCCCCGGCACGCCAAGTGCGCGACCGAACCCGCACGACCGCGTCGGCGCCGCTCCTCGCGGGTGCGGTCCTACGTCTGCGGGCCGGGTGGGGACCTGGCGCCGTTGGCGTCGGCGGTGCGCGCGTGGATGTCGGTGGTGGCGTCCGGGCCGGACGGGGGATCGGTGCTGGAGGGCGCCGGATCGGGCGTGGGGGCGGTGGCCTGATGAGGCGCACGATCTGCGATATCCGCGAACTGCCGTCGATGGCCGCGCTGCGGGCCTGGGCGCGGCGACAGCACGTGCGCGTCGAGTACCTGGGCTCCTCGCTGCGTGGTGAGCCGGTCTACGGGGCCCGCCGGGGCGTCGTGACCAGGGTCGCGCGGGGTCGGCGGCAGGGTCCCGCACGCGTGGTGTGGGCGTGGGAGTCCCTGCTGGAGCGCCTCTCGCACGGCGATCTCGGCGAGTGGGGCAACCACCTGAACCGGAAGGGGTGCAGGCCATGAGTGCGGGCCACGGGGTGCCCGAGGACCCGTGCCCGTCCTGGTGCGAGGCCGACCACGGGATCGACACCGAGCGCATGCGACATCTGCGTCTGGTGCGCGACCGTGGCGAGGAGGGCGTGAGTGTGTGGCTGACCCGCTCGGACAGTTGGGCGGGCAGGCGGGGTCTGGGGTTGGTGGAGGTGACCGTGTGGGGCCGCCGGGGAGGTTACACGCGCACGTCGCTGGAGCCGTCGATGGCCCGGCTGCTGTCCAGCCTGGCGGACCGGTGCGGGCACGCCGAGCTGGCCGCGGCCCTGGATCGGGCCGCCGACCTGCTCGACGGCGCGTCCCCGATCGCGACGACACCGGCGTGAGGCCCTGGTGCCGGGCGAGGTCGCCGACCGGACACGCCCGCCCAGGCGCCGGGCCCCGATGGGGTCCGGGACGGGGTGCGCGCGGCGCTCGACCGCCCCGTGGCCGCCTGAGCGGCCGGTCGGCCGGACGGAGGAGGCCCGGGCCCGGCGGGGTCGTCCCGTGGACCGATGCCCCGCCTGGGACGGGCTACGTAGTCTCACCAGCCGAAGGGGCGCACGGCCCCTGAGGGGAGACCGTCATGACCTGGCCGGAAGCCGTCCTCGTCGGTGCCGCCGCCGTCCTGGCACTCGCGATGCCCGTACCCGAGCGGTACCGCGCGAGGGCCGTGCTCGCCGCCGGGCCCGTCCTCCTCGCCGCCGCGACTGTGGCCGCAGCGGTCGGCGGTCCGCGGTGGCAGTGGATCCCCGTCGCCGCGGGCGCGGTCCTCGCCGTCGCGTTCGTCCTCGTGGGGCGACGGTTCCGGCGGCGCGGGCGGGCGGAGGGGGCACGTCGGGGAGCGCGCGTCCTGGTGTTCACCGCGACGACGGTCGCCCTGGGCCTGGTCGCCGCCGGAGGGCTGGCGATGTGGGCCCTTCCGGCGGTGGACTTCCCCGAGCCGACTGGCGCATACGCGGTCGGCACCACCACGGTGCAGTGGTCGGACCGCGCACGCGACGAGACGTGGACGCCGGACCCCGACGACCACAGGACCGTGCTGGCGCAGCTCTGGTACCCCGCCGAACCCGGGACCGGCACCGCGGGAGCGCCCTACCTCGGGCGGACCGCGGACGAGGCCCGCGTCGTCACGGACGGGATCGCCGAGAGCTTCGGTCTGCCCGGCTTCCTGCTCTCGGACGCCGCCCGGGCCCGTACCCGCGCGGCGGCCGGCGCCGAACCCGCCCGGAGCGGGGCGCCGTTCCCCGTCGTGGTCCTCTCTCCGGGCCTGGGCGGGGTCCGCGGCCAGAACACCGCGTGGGCCCAGGAACTGGCGAGCCACGGCTACGTCGTGGCGGCGCTGGACCACCCCTACGACTCCGCGGCCGTGGTCCTGGACGACGGCACCGTCCTGCGCGGTCGCCTGACCGTCCCCGAGGGGCCGGAGGAGGACCGGCTCGTGCGGGAGTGGACGTCGATCCGAGTCGCGGACATCCGCCTGGCCCTGACCCGGCTCCTGGAGATGGACGCCGACCCCGACGGGCCGTTCGCCGACCGACTGGACCCCGACCGGGTCGTCGCCGCGGGCCACTCCTTCGGCGGTGCCGCCGCCCTGCACGCCGCCGCGGCCGACCACCGGTTCACCGCCGTCATCGACATCGACGGCTTTCCGCACGGCGCCGACACCCTGGCGGTGCCCCGACCGCTCCTGGTGCTCGTCGCGGGCGCGGGGACCGGGAACGCGGCCAACGACGCCCGCTACGCCGACGCCGTGACCGCGGTACTGGCGTCCGGCGCCGGACCTGGCTGCGCGCTCACCGTCGAGGGGGCCGCGCACCTGAGCTTCACCGACGCGCCCCTGTACCTGCCGCCGGTGCCCTCGATCATCGGTTCGGCCGGTCGGACCCGGCCGCTGGCCACCACCGCGGACGCCTCGCTGGCCTTCCTCGACGCGGCGCTGCGCGACCCCGCGGCCCACCCCGGCGACGCGCTCGCGCCCTTCGGCCCGACCGAGTGCTCCCCCTAGCGGACGGGGGTCTGCCGTGGGCAGATCTGCCCCGGGCCGAAACCGTGGAAGTCGGACGGCCCGCGCCCGCAGTGTGGAACCACCGGCCGGGCGGACGAGCGCTCCGCCTCCTGGGCCGGGAGAGGAGAGTTCCATGGGCATTCACGCAGGGATCATGGCCGCGGAGGAGGGATCGGGCGGCGGGTTCGACGACCTGCTCGCCACGCGCCTGCTGCGCAGCCGCGTCGTGCTGCTGGGCACACAGGTGGACGAGGAGAGCGCGAACCGGGTGTGCGCGCAGATCCTGCTGCTGGCCGATGAGGACCCGCGCCGCGACATCACGCTGGCCGTCAACAGCCCGGGCGGCTCCGTGCACGCGGGGATGGCCGTCTACGACACCATGCACTTCGTGCCCAACGACGTGTCGACCCTGGTCATGGGGTTCGCGGCGAGCATGGGCCAGTTCCTGGCCTGCGCGGGCGCGCCCGGCAAGCGGTACAGCCTGCCGCACGCGCGGATCATGATGCACCAGCCATCGGGCGGGCTCGGCGGGACGGCGGCCGACATCGCCATCCAGGCGGAGAACCTGGCCTACACGAAGCGGACGATGGTACGCCTCATCGCCCAGCACACCGGGCAGACGGAGGAGACCATCACCGCCGACCAGCACCGCGACGCCTGGTTCACGGCCGAGCAGGCCAAGGAGTACGGCTTCGTCGACCACGTGGTGGCGTCGGCGTCGCAGCTGGAGGGCAGCGGACTGCGCCTGGGCGGACCCAACCCCGGGTTCGCCTCGCACGCGACGGGAGGGGACCGATGAGCAGCTACACCGTGCCGATGGTGGTCGAGCGCACACCCCACGGCGAGCGGTCGTTCGACGTGTTCAGCCGGTTGCTGTCGGAGCGCATCATCTTCCTGGGCACCCCCATCGACGACGACGTCGCCAACGTGGTCATGGCGCAGATGCTGCACCTGGACTACGACAGCGCCGAGACCGACATCCAGCTGTACATCAACTCGCCCGGCGGCTCGAACACCGCCCTCACCGCCATCTACGACACCATGCGGTTCGTGCGCGCCGACGTCGCCACGGTGTGCATGGGCCAGGCCGCCTCAGCGGCGGCCGTGCTGCTCGCCGCGGGCACGCCCGGCAAGCGGATGGCGCTGGAGCACGCCCGCGTGCTGCTGCACCAGCCCTCCGCGCAGACCCAGGGGCACGCCGCCGACCTGGAGATCGAGGCGTCGGAGGTCCTGCGGATCCGGTCGCAGGTGGAGGAGATCCTGTCCCGGCACACCGGCCAGACCCAGGAGCGGCTGCGGGCCGACACCGACCGGGACATGATCCTCACCGCGCAGCAGGCCAAGGACTACGGACTGGTGGACGGGATCGTCACCGTCCGGGAGCCCGGCGCCCTCGCCGGAGCCGCCTGAGGGGCGTGCGGGCCGGGCGGTGTGCGCGGGGCACGCCGCCCGGCCCGGCCGGACGGCTGCCGGTCAGGCCGCCAGGGACATGACCTGGGGCCGGTGGCGGACGGGTGCGGGAACGTGCGCGCCCGCGCGCCGGAAGTCGCCAGCGCCGGTGCCGGTCCTGGACAGGCCGATCAGGGCGGTGCGCCGGTAGAGCTCGGCGAGGACGTCGCTCAGGCTGAGCCCGAGCGACCGGTAGACCGCGGCGAGGACCTCCGAGGAGGCCTCCTTGCGGCCGCGCTCGATCTCCGACAGGTACGGCAGTGACACCTGGGCGTCCTCCGCCACCTCGCGCAGCGTGCGCCCCTGCTCGTTGCGGGTGCGGCGCAGCAGGTCGCCGATGAGGTCGCGCATGAGCGGGTCCTGGCGCTCCTCGGCGGGCGCGCCGCCCTGCCTGGCTTCGTCCAGGGAACGCGGGACGCTGTCGGTCATCGGTGGCCTCCCGGCGCGTGGTCACTGGTCCGGCTCCGAGCCTACGCCGGGCGCCCCGGCCCGGGGGAGTGGGACGGCCACGCTTCTGCGGACGGCAGAACGGGCCCGGGGACGGTGGATCGGGCCCGCGGACGGTGGATCGGGCCCGGGGACGGTGGATCGGGCCCGGGACGGCGCGAACGTGCCAATTCATCGCAAAGGCTCTCTGCGGAGAGGGCGGGCGCCGTGTCCCGTGCGTCCGGACAGGGAACGACGCAGAGGCGTCTACCAGGGGAGGAACCTGTGGAGATCACCGGAATCATCAGCGCGCTCATCGTCGGCCTCGTCGTCGGCGCGCTCGGCCGACTCGTCATCCCCGGCAAGCAGCACCTGCCGATCTGGCTCACCCTGCTGCTCGGAATCGTCGCGGCCGTCCTGGGCGGCTGGCTCGCCGGGCTGCTCTGGGACGCCTTCCTGTTCGTGCTCCTCGTACAGGTCCTCGTCGCGGCGGGCATCATCTACCTCGCCGACGGCATGTACGCGAAGAACGCCAGCGGAACCGCCTGACCGCCCGCTTCCGTTCCCCGCCCCGGCCCGCCGGATCCGCGCGGCGGGCCGGGGCGGGCGGCCGAGCACGGCTCAGGGCAGGCGCACCGTCCGCCCGGTGCGCACCGACTCCTCGGCCGCCGCCAGGATCCGCACGACGTCCCGGCCGAAGGCGACGTCGCACGGGTCCCCGACCGTGCCCTCCACCTGGGCCAGCAGGCGGTCGACGGCGTTGCCGAACGCCGTCACCGCCGTGCGGTCCCCGTCCGGGGCGGTCACCCAGCCGCGCTCGCCGTGCAGGGCGACCTCGAAGGTCCGCGCGTCCGGCGGGGCGTCCAGCGTCAGTGCGAAGGAGCCCACCGGGCCGCCCTGGTGCCGGGTCAGCACGTGCGCGGTGTCGCGCGGGCCGACCACCGCCGTCACCTCCTCGACCGCGCCGAGCACGGGCAGCACCACCGACAGCGCGTGCGGGCCGATGTCCCACAGCCCGCCCTTCTCCCGCCGCCAGCGCGAGGCGCCGAAGGGGTTGTCGGGCTGGAAGATCGACGCGAACATCGTCACCCGGGCGCCGTCCCAGCCGCCCGACTCGACCGCCTCGCGGACGAAGCCGTCCACACTGTCGGAGAACCGGTTGGTGAAGAAGACCATCGAGGCGAGCCCGCGCTCCGCGCACTCGGCGGCGATCTCGTCGGCGACCCGGGCCGAGAGCGCCACGGGCTTGTCCAGCAGCAGGTGCCGACCGGCCCGCGCCGCGCGCAGCGCCAGGTTCCCCTGGATGTGCGGCGGCAGAGCGATGGCGACCGCGTCGACGTCGGCGATGAGCGCTTCCGCGTCGTCGTAGGCGCGGGTCCCGTAGCGCTCGGCGAGCGCGGCGGCCTTCGCGGGATCGCGTCCCCACACTCCGGCGAGTTCGGCGCGGGGGTGGGCGGCCAGCGCCGCACCCTGCGTCTCCGCCGCCCAGTAGCCGGTACCCAGTAGTCCGAACCTCAGGCCCATGGCCCGTCTCCCCTCGTCGTCAACGTGCGGTGCCATTGTCCATGGGAACGCTCCCAACCAGTCGTCCAGGCCCGCCACCGGCAGCGACCACCGGCCGGTGGCGGCCGAACTCGGCTGACGGCCACGGCGCCGCCGAAGGCGGTCCGGGACGGGTCACCGGACCCGGCGGGCGCCCTCCGCGGGAACCGCCGTGAACCCCGTGGGCTCGGCGAATCCCTGGTCCCGGTAGGCGGCGCGCACCGCCGCCAGGCACGACTCCCGCGCCCCGGCCGCCACCAGCGCGATCACGCAGCCGCCGAACCCGCCCCCGGTCATCCGGGCACCGTACGCCCCCGCCGCCAGCAGCGCGTCCACGGCGGTGTCGACCTCCGGGACGGTGATCTCGTAGTCGTCGCGCATCGAGGCGTGCGACGCGGTGAACAGGGTGCCGACCCCGCGCGGATCCCCCGCGCGCAGCAGGTCGACGGTCTCCAGCACCCGGTCGTTCTCGGTGACCACGTGGCGCACCCGGCGCCGGGACACGTCGTCGGGCAGCGCGTCCAGGGCCGCCCGCAACCCCTCGGCCGTGACGTCGCGCAGAGCCGGGACGCCCAGCACCCGCGCGGCCTCCTCGCACGAGCGCCGCCGCTCGGCGTAGGCGCCGTCCACGTGCCGGTGCGGCGCCCGCGTGTCCACCACGAGCAGGGCGAGCCCGTGGGCGGCGAGGTCGAAGGGCACCTGCTCGGTCTCCAGCGACCGGGTGTCCATGAACAGGGCGTGCCCCGTCGTGGCCAGCATCGACGCCGACTGGTCCATGATCCCGCACGGCATGCCCACGAACCCGTTCTCCGCCCGCTGCGCCAGCGCGGCCACCCGGGCGGGCGCGGGCTCGGTGCCGTGCGTGTGCGCGGCGGCCAGGACGGTGGCGCAGGTCAGCGCCGCCGACGACGACAGCCCCGTCCCGCTCGGGATCGTGCTGTCCACCAACAGGTCCAGGCCGTCGATCCGCACACCCGTCCCGACCAGGGCCCACAGCGCGCCCGCGGGGTAGGCGGCCCACCCCGGGACGGACTCCGGCACGAGGTCGTCCACACGCGCCGAGAACTCCTCGTCCGACTGCCGGGAGCGCAGCCGCACGATCCCGTCCGTGCGCCGGGCGCCCGCCGCCGCCAGCGCGTGCGGCAGGGCGATCGGCAGCACGAACCCGTCGTTGTAGTCGGTGTGCTCGCCGATGAGGTTGATCCGCCCGGGCGCGATCCACACGCCCTCCGGCTCGCGGCCGTAGGCGTCGCGGAAGGCGTCGGCGCACGCCCGCGCGGACGGCGCAGCCGTCACTCCGGTCGTCCCGGTCACTGTCCCGCCTCTCTGAGCCGCCGCGCGGCGGCCTCCGGGGTGACGTCGTTGATGAACACGCCCATGCCCGACTCCGTCCCCGCCAGGTACTTGAGCTTGCCGGGCGCGCGGCGCACCGAGAACACCTCCAGGCGCAGGGCGGCCGAGTCGCGGCGCTCCCGGACCGGGGCCTGGTGCCAGGCGGCGATGTAGGGGAGCGGCGCGTCGTAGAGGGCGTCCATCCGGCGCAGCACGTCCAGGTACAGCTCCGCGAAGTCGTCGCGCTCGGCCCCGGTCAGCGCGGGCAGGTCCGGCACCCGCCTGTGCGGGTACAGGTGCACCTCCACCGGCCAGCGCGCGGCCGCCGGCACGAACGCGGTCCAGTGCTCGCTCTGGGCGACCACCCGGACCTTCGCCTCCTGTTCGGCGCGTAGGACGTCGGCGAACAGGTCGCCGCCGGTGCGGCGCCGGTACTCCTCGGCGGAGTCGAGCGTGCGCTCCGTCCGGGGCGTGACGAACGGGAAGGCGTAGATCTGCCCGTGCGGGTGGTGCAGGGTCACCCCGATCTCCGGACCGCGGTTCTCGAAGCAGAACACCTGCTCCACCCCCGGCAGCGCGGACAGGGCGCGCGTGCGGTCCACCCACGCGGCCATGATCGTGCGCACCCGGCGGGGGGACAGGTCGACGAAGGACGCGTCGTGGTCGGACCCGAAGACCAGGACCTCGCAGCGGCCCTCGCCCACGCGGCGGGACGGCTCCAGTTCGCCGACCGGTTCGAGCGCGCGGCCGTCGTCCGGCACCAGGGAGGGGAAGCGGTTCTCGAAGGCGACCACGTCGTAGGCGGGCGCGGGGACCTCGGTCCGCCGTCCGTCGACGGACGGGCACAGGGGGCAGTCGTTCGTGGGCGGCAGGTGGGTGCGGCCCTGGCGGTGCGAGGCGATGACCACCCACTCGCGCAGCAGCGGGTCGAAGCGCATCTCCGACCCCGTGGCGGTCGGGGGGAGGTCGCGGGGGTCGGGGGTCGGACGCCGCACGGCGTCGCCCTCGTCGAAGTAGATGATCTCGCGACCGTCAGCGAGCCGTTCGGCGGTCCGTCTCAAGTCTCTTCCCGGTGGACGGCGTCGGCGACGACGAGCCGTCCGACGTGTTCGGACAGGGTGGTCCGGGCGTCCTCGTCGATCCCGGAGTCGGTGACGAGCACGTCGCAGCGGTCCAGCGGCGCGATCGTGCTCATGCCGACGGTGCCCCACTTGGTGTGGTCGGCGGCGACCACGAGCGCGGCGGAGGCGTCGACGAGGGCCTGGTCGGTCTCGGCCTCCATGAGGTTGGGCGTGGTGAAGCCCGCGCGGACCTGCATGCCGTGCACGCCCAGGACGAGCACGTCCAGGTTGAGGCCGCGCACGGCGGTGAGCGCGACCGGGCCGACCAGGGCGTCCGAGGGCGTGCGGAAGCCCCCGGTGAGCGCGACGGTCTGGTCCGGGCGCGCGGACCGGTAGAACACCTCTGCCACGCGCAGGGAGTTGGTGACGACGGTCAGCCCCGGGACGCCGGTGAGGTAGCGGGCGACCGTGGCGGTGGTGGTCCCCGCCGACAGGCCCACGGCGCTGCGCGGTTCGACCAGGTCGGCCACGGCCCGGGCGATGGCGTGCTTCTCGTTCTCCTGGCGGGTCGACTTGGCCTCGAACCCGGGCTCCTCGGTGCGCGCGCCGTCCGCGGCGACGGCGCCCCCGTGCACCTTGCGGATGGCGCCGCGCCCGGCCAGCGCGTCCAGGTCGCGCCGGACGGTCATGTCCGACACGTCCAGGCTCTCGACGAGTTCGGTGACGCGCACCCCGCCGGTCCGCCTGATCTGTTCGAGGATCAGCGCCTGGCGCTGCGCGGCCAGCATGGGACCTCCCCACCGGATGAACGAAAATGTTTGAACATGTTCGGATACTGACGCAGGCTCGGGTCGGATGTCAACGAGTCCGGGCCACCGTGACTTTTCGTGTTTGGAACCGTTGATAAGTGTTGACAACGTGGTAGTGCTCTGTTGAGGTTATGGGTGCTTTCGTGCCCCCTCCGGGTGCGGCACCGTCCGGCGCAGCCCGGCCCCGGCGCGCACCACCGACCGTGCAGAGGATCGACGTGCCCACTCACCCCGAACACGCCCCCTCCTACCTGGAGAGCCACACCCCGTCCGCGGGGACCGAGCCGCCCCGGGCCGCTTTCGCCTCAGACGCCCCCGTCCTGGACCTGGACGGCGACTGGCGCTTCCGCCTCGCGCCCACCGCCGAGGGCGGGCCCGGCGCCTTCGAGCGGGAGGACTACGACGACTCCGGCTGGGACACCCTCCCCGTCCCCTCCCACTGGCAGCTGCACGGGTACGGCGCCCCCGCCTACACCAACATCGCCTACCCGTTCCCCATCGACCCCCCGCACGTGCCCGACGAGAACCCCACGGGCGAGTACCGGCGCGCCTTCGACCTGCCCGGGTCGTGGCCCGGGGGTTCGGCCGTCCTGCGCTTCGAGGGCGTCGAATCGTGCTACGCCGTGTGGCTGAACGGCCACGCGCTCGGCCACGCCACGGGCAGCCGGCTGCCCAGCGAGTTCGAGGTCGGCGCGCTGCTGCGCCCCGGGCGCAACGTGCTGGCGGTCCGGGTCCACCAGTGGTCGGCCGCCAGCTACCTGGAGGACCAGGACATGTGGTGGCTGTCGGGGATCTTCCGGAGCGTGCGCCTGCTCTCCCGCTCCTCACAGGGCGTGCGCGACGTCGAGGTGCGCGCCTCCTACGACCACGCGTCCGGCACCGGCGTCCTGCGGGTGGACGCCGACACCCCCGGCCTGGTCACCGTGCCCGAACTCGGACTGGTCGACGCGCCGACGGGCACCGACCACGAGGTCGGGCCGGTCGAGCCCTGGTCGGCCGAGGTGCCCCGGCTCTACGACGGCGAGCTGGTCACCCCGGGTGAGCGGGTCGCGCTGCGCGTGGGCTTCCGGACCGTGGAGATCTCCGGCGGGCTGCTGCGGGTGAACGGTCGGCCGCTGCTGCTGCGCGGCGTGAACCGGCACGAGTGGGACCCCGACCGGGGCCGTGCGGTGACCCGGGAGACCATGCGCGAGGACGTGCTGCTCATGAAGCGGCACAACGTCAACGCCGTGCGCACCAGCCACTACCCGCCCCACCCCGACTTCCTCGACCTGTGCGACGAACTCGGCCTGTGGGTGGTCGACGAGTGCGACCTGGAGACCCACGGCTTCGAGGACGTCGGCTGGCGGCGCAACCCCTCCGACGATCCCCTCTGGCGCGACGCCTACCTGGACCGGATGGCCCGCACGGTCGAGCGGGACAAGAACCACCCCAGCGTCATCCTGTGGTCCCTGGGCAACGAGTCCGGCGGCGGCCGGAACCTGCGGGCCATGGCCGAGTGGACCCGCCGCCGCGACCCCGGGCGGCCCGTGCACTACGAGGGCGCGGCCGACCCCGCCTACACCGACCTCTACTCGCGGATGTACGCCACGCACGAGGAGGTGGCGGCGATCGGGCGCCGGTCCGGCCTGCCCGAGGGCGACCCCGGCCTGATCGACCGCCCCTTCGTCATGGTCGAGTACGCCCACGCGATGGGTACCGGACCCGGCGGACTGGAGGAGTACCAGCGTCTCGTGGAGGCCTACCCGCACGTGCAGGGCGGGTTCGTCTGGGAGTGGATCGACCACGGCATCCGGCGGCGGGAGGACGACGGCACCGAGTGGTTCGCCTACGGCGGCGACTTCGGCGAGGTGGTGCACGACGCGAACTTCGTCGCCGACGGCCTGCTCATGCCCGACCGCACCCCGGGGCCCGGCCTGGCGGCGCTGGCCAAGACCTTCGAGCCGCTGCGCCTGGTCCCCGATCCGGAGCAGGGGACGGTCTCCGTCACCAACACCTGGCAGGTGCTGGACACCTCCGGGGTGGAACTGCGCTGGGACCTGCGGGAGGAGGGCGGACTCGTCGCCGAGGGCGTCCTTGAGGCCGAGCCGGTCGGCCCCGGGGAGACCGCCGTCCTGCCGCTGCCCGACCTGCCCGGCCCGCGGGCCCGCCGCCGAGAGACGTGGCTGACGGTGTCCGCGCGCCTGGCCGAGGACCGGCCCTGGGCGGACGCCGGGCACGAGGTGGCCTGGGGCCAGGCCCGTGTCGACCGACCGGGCGCTGAGGAGCCGGACACCGGTGTGATCACGCCCGTCCCACCCGTCACCGAGGGCGGCACGATCACGGTGGGTCCGGCGGAGTTCGACGCCCGCACCGGGCGCGCGCTCTCCCTCGCGGGACTGCCCCTGGCGGCACTCGAACTGGACGTGTGGCGCGCACCCACCGACAACGACCAGGCCAGGCACGGCGAGTCCGTGGAGGTGCCGTGGCGCCGCGCGGGCCTGGACCGGATGACGCACCGGGTCCTGTCGGTCGAACGGGAGGGCGCGGCCCTGCGGGTGCGGACCCGGGTGGCGGCGGCCGCGAGCGAACTCGGGCTCCTGGCCGACTACACGTGGACGGGCGACGCGGACGCCCTGGTCCTGGACCTGGCGGTCGAGGCGGTCGGGGACTGGCCCTGCCCCCTGCCCAGGGTCGGGGTGCGGCTGGAGCTGCCGCCGGAACTGGGCGAGGCCGAGTGGTTCGGCCGGGGTCCGGGGGAGGCCTACCGCGACGTCGCCCAGGCGGCGCGGGTGGGACGCTTCAGCAGCTCCGTGGACGCGCTCCAGACCCCCTACCTGCGGCCCCAGGAGAACGGCAACCGCACGGGGACGCGGCGGCTGGACCTGCGCTCGCCCGAGGGGCGGGGGCTGCGGGTGGAGGGCGCCCCCGACTTCGACTTCACCGCGCGCCGGTGGAGCACGGCGGCCCTGGACCGCGCCCGCCACCCGCACGAACTCCGTCCGGAGGACCGGATCCACCTGCACCTGGACGCGGAGCACCAGGGGATCGGCTCCGCCTCCTGCGGTCCGGGCGTGCTGCCCGAGCACCGGCTGACCCCGGGCTCGCACCGGTTGCGCCTGGTCCTGCGCCCGCTGGGCTGAGGGCCGTCAACGGACGCCCCCGCCCGTCGCCCACCATCGCCCCCACGGGGCGCCGCGCTCGGTGGCCGGGCTACCGCCCTCGACGGACGCCTGCGGAGCGGTTCGCCCGTCTGCCGCAGGCAGGGCCCCGCCCGTCACGGCGCCCCGCCCGTCACGGCGCCCGGCCGGGCACGGTGACGGGCGGGGCGCCCGCCTGCCCGGGCCCGTCCGCCGACTCCGGGGGACCACCGTCGCCCGGGTCGCTCCGGACCGGCGGGGCCGCGGTGACCTGGACGAGGACGACCGCCGCGACCGCGCCCAGCGCGCCGAGCAGCTGGACGGGGGTGAGGGTCTCCCCGACGAACACGAACCCGAGGACCGTGGCGGCCAGCGGGCTGGCGAAGGACAGGAACGACACGGCCAGCGCGGGCAGGCGCTCCAGGCCGCGGAACCACAGGACGTAGGAGATCAGCGCCCCCACGATGCCGAGGTAGGCGAAACCGGCCACGTTGGTCCCGGTCACGTGCGAGGGCAGGCCCTCCACGAGCAGGGCCGCCGGAGCGAGCAGCAGCCCGCCCGCGGTGAGCTGCCACCCGGTCACGGCCAGCACGCTCGCCCCCTCGGGGCGGCCCCAGCGCTTGGTGAGCACCATGCCGGTCGCCATGGCCGCGGCGGCGGCCAGCCCGGCCGCGATCCCGACCGGGTCCAGGGCGGCTTCGGGGCCCACGACCAGCAGCCCCACCCCGGCGGCCCCGAGCAGGCAGGCCAGGACGTGCACGGCGCGGATCCGGGTGCCCAGGAGCAGCGCGCCCAGGAGCAGCACCACGACCGGCTGCACGGCCATGACCAGCGCCGCCACACCGCCGGGCAGGAGGTAGGCGGCGACGAAGAGCAGGTAGAGGAACACTCCGATGTTGAGCGTGCCCAGGACCAGGGAGCGCCACCACCACACGCCGCTGGGCAGGACCCGGGTGACGGCCAGCAGCACGAGCCCCGCGGGCAGGGCGCGCACGGCGGCGGCCAGGAGGGGGCGGTCGGGCGGCAGGAACTCGGTGGTGACCAGGTAGGTGCTGCCCCACACGGCGGGGGCGATCGCGGTGACCAGGGAGTTCAGGACGACGCGGTGTCCGCTCATCGCGGTGCTCCCGGCGTGCGGGCGACACCGTGGGTCTCGGCGTACACGTGGCGGTCGCGGGGGCGGCGCCCGGGGTGGGCGCGGGTCTCGGCCGGGTAGCCGACCGGAAGCAGCAGGGCGATGGCGAGGTCGTCGCGGTGGTCCGCGCCGATGGCCTTCTTGACCTGGGCCTCGTCCCAGCCGTTCATCGGCGACGAGGCCAGCCCGGCGTCGGCGGCGGCGAGCATGGCGAAGCTCGCGGCGATCATCGCGTCCTTGACCGCGTACTCGCGCACCAGTCCGCGTGCGGCGAGGTCGCGCTGGAAGTCGATGCCGGCGGTGGCCGTCATGTCGGCGAACTCCCGGGACCAGGCCCCGCGGCGCAGCGCGGTCTCGTAGACGTCGGAGAGGTCGTGGCGCCATGCGTCGCACTCGGCGACGAAGACCAGCGTGACGGGTGCGCGCCGGGGCTGGTCCTGGCCGCCCGCGGCGAGGGCGAGCGCCTCGCGGCCCTCGGGCGAGGTGACGGCGACGACGGAGCGGGACTGGAAGTTCCAGCTGGAGGGGGCCTCGACCGCCAGGTCCAGGAGTTCGTCCAGGAGGGCGTCGGGCAGCGGCTCGGGGCGAAAGCGCCGGATGCTGCGGCGGGCGCGGATGGTGTCGGCGAGGGGGATGACCGGAGTGGGCGACTTCATTTCGACGGCGAACCTTTCGATGTCGAATCGTTCGATATCGAAAGGTTAGGTCGCGGTGCTCCGGTTCGTCAAGACGGCGGCGCTATCATCGCCGGATGAACGACGCCGTCGATGTGTTCCTTGACCAGTGGGGCCGCGAGCGCCCCGACCTCGACGTCTCGCCGATGGCGCTCATCGGCCGCGTCCAACGGCTGCACCGGCTGCTCGTGCGCGGGTTGGAGGAGTACTTCGCCACGCAGGGCCTGGAGCTGTGGGAGTTCGACGTCCTCGGTACCCTGCGCCGTTCCGGGGCGCCGTTCTCGCTGACCCCCAAGGAGCTCGTCCGCATGACCATGGTCGGCTCCGCGGCCATGACCAACCGCGTGGACCGCCTGGTCAAGCGGGGCCTGGTCTCCCGTGAGGTCGACCCCGAGAACCGGCGCCGGACCGTGGTGAGCCTCACCCCGGAGGGGTTGGAACTGGTCGACGAGGCCGTCCAGGGGCACGTCGCCAACGAGGCCCGTCTGCTGGAGGGGCTGGACGAGGACGACCGCGCGCGGATGGTCGAGCTGCTGCGCACGCTCCTGCTCTCGCTCGACGACACCCTGGACGAGTGAGCGCGTCCGCCTACCGCCGCCGGACACGGCGGCGGCCCGCCACGGGGGGGGGCCGCCGGGACCGGTGCCCCGCCGAGGGGGCGGGCACCGTCGCACGCGTCAGTGTCCGCTCGGTTTCCTGTGCGGGGTCAGCGCGTCCTTGAGCTTCTCACCGGCCTGCTTGAACCTGGAAGCGGACTTCTGGGTCTTGCCCTCCGCCTGCCACTGCTCGTTGCCGGTGACCTTGCCCAGGCCTTCCTTGGCCTTGGCCTTGTACTCCTCGGCCTTGTGCCGGAAATCGTCCTTGCCGGACATGGACTGCCTCCTCTCCAGCGGTCCTGTACTCAGCCCTAACCGAAGTCGGGCCTCCCAACCGTCAAGAGGGCGGAAAAATTCGGCCAAGACCGGCGTTCCGGGTCAGGCTCCCGGCGCGACCGGGACCACCGACGCGAACGGCGCGTGCGTCGTGAGCCGCCGGCCGATGCCCTCGCGGACCATCGCCTTGGCTGTGGCGACGGCCGGGCCCACCTCGGCGCCCTTGGCCAGTTCGGCGGTGATCGCGGCGGCGAACGTGCAGCCCGCGCCGCTCACCCGCTCCTCGCCGATCTTCGGTGCGCGCAGGACCGTGACGTCGGTGCCGTCGAAGTGCACGTCCACGGCGTCCGGGCCGGGCAGTTCCGTGCCGCCCTTGGCGACCACGTGCCGGGGGCCGAGCGCGTGGATGCGGCGGGCGGCCTCCACCAGGTCGTCCACGGTGTGGATCCGGTCCATGCCCGCCAGCGTGCGCGCCTCGAAGTGGTTCGGCGTGATGACCGTGGCCAGCGGCAGGACGCGGGCGGTCAGGGCCTGGTCGGTGTCCAGGGCTGCGCCGGGCTCCTGGCCCTTGCAGATGAGCACGGGGTCCAGGACCACGTGCCGCCACGGCCGGGCCTCCAGGGACGCGGCGACCACGTCGATGGTGTCCGGCGTGCCCAGCATGCCGATCTTGACCACGTCCAGGTCGTGGCAGGCCGTGGCGGCCTCGATCTGGTCGGCGATGACGCCGGGGTCCACCGGGACGAACCGGTGGCCCCAGCCGTTCTTCGGGTCGAAGGAGACGATGCAGGTGATCGTCCCGACCCCGTACACGCCGAGCTCCTGGAAGGCCTTGAGGTCGGCCTGGATACCGGCGCCACCGGTGGCCTCCGACCCTGCGATCACGTACGCGCGGTTGGTCATGCCAACCTTCCTTCCTCGATGCTGACTGCGGTGTCCGGACCCGGTCGAGCGAATCCGTGCACATTGCACCACACGCGTGGGACCTGGTGGTTCGTGACCTCTGGGCGCCGGGCGCGGCCCCGTGGAGAGCGGTCCGGTCCCCGTGGGGCGGGTCCCGTCCGCCGGGCGCGGGACCCGGCCCGCGGGGCGGGTCCCGCGCGGGCCGGGGCCGCTGCGTCACACCGTCAGCAGGGACTTGCCCAGGACGGTGCGCTCCTCCAGCCCGGCGTGCGCCTCGGCCGCCCGCTCCAGGGGGACGACCGCGCCCACGTGCGGGCGGATCGTGCCCTCGGCGACCAGGTCCAGGGCGCGGGAGGTCACCGCGCGCCGGTCCGCCGGGGAAAGCGGAGGCAGGTCGAACAGCCCCGTCACCGAGACGCCCCGCCGTTCGGCCTCGCCCTCGGGCACCTCGGTGAACTCCCCGTCGGAACTGCCGTAGCTGACGAAGCGGCCCCCGTCGGCCACGGCACCGAACGCGGCCGCGCCCAGCGACCCGCCCGCGCCGTCCAGCACCACCGCGGCCCCGCCGCCCGTCAGCGCGACCGCCGCGGCGACCCAGCCGGGTTCGGAGTAGTCCACCGCCTCCAGCGCGCCCAGCTCCCGGGCCAGCGCCAGCTTGGCCGCCCCCCGGGCCGCTCCGACGACGCGGGCCCCGGCCGCCCGCGCCAGCTGGACGACCAGGCTCCCGGCGCCCCCGGTGGCCGCCGCCACGAGCACCCACGCACCGCGTTCGATCCGCGCGGCCTCCGCCAGCCGCAGTGCCGTGGGCCCGTCGTGCAGGACCGCCAGCGCCGCCCGGGCGTCCACACCCTCCGGTATCCGGATCAGCGCGTCGGCGCCCACCACCGCCTTCTCCGCGTACCCGCCCGTGGGGGCCAGGGTGAGCCCGGTCTCCGGATCCGACGTCCCGGTGTCGGCCATCACCGTCGTCCCGACCCACGAGGCCTCGACACCCGCGCCCACGGCGGCGACGCGGCCGACGACTCCGCTGCCCGGTACGTAGGGCGGGGCGACGTCGAAGAAGTCCGTGCCCCAGCCCCGGCGGACCAGGGTGTCCAGGAACATCACGTTGGCCGCGGCCACGTCCACGACGACCTGGCCGGGCCCCGCAACCGGGTCGGGCACCTCCCGGGCCACCAGTACCTCGGGGCCGCCGAACTCGTCCACCACGACTGCGCGCATCTCTTCGCTCCTGGGTCCGTCTCTCGTGTACGGACCCCACTCTTCTTCCTCAACTAATATTGAGGTCAAGGGCCGCGGCGCGGCGGTCCCGTGTCCCGCCTCACAGGTCGGCGAGCAGGGCGTCGGTGGCGTCGTAGCCGCTGTCGTAGGCCCCCTCCACCGTGTTCTCCCCGGTCGTGGCCTCGCCCGCGAAGAACAGGACCCCGCCCACCGGCGCCGCGAGCGCGGCCGGGGCGTCGTGCGCGCCGGGCGGCACGTACAGGTAGGCGCCCCGGCTGTGCGGATCGCGCGTCCAGTCGTGCGTGGTGCGGCGCACCGGGTCCGGGGGCGCCTCCCCGACGGCCTCGCCCAGGGCGCGCAGCCCCGCGTCGAAGCGGTCCTCCTCCGGCAGCGCCAGCAGCGCGCGGGCGGCCTCGCCCGCCGCCCAGACCGACACCACCTCGGGGGCGGTGGGCGACAGGCGCGAGACCGACCAGAACTCCAGGTCCCCGCCCCCCTCCAGGGAATCGGCGCCGACGGGCAGCACCGGCCGGTCGAACTCCATCAGCAGCTTGACCGCGTCCGTGGCGTCCAGGGCCCCGATCGCGTCGCGGTGCGCGGCGGGCAGCGGCGGGTCGAAGGCCACGTCCGCCGCCCTGAGCACGCGGATCGGCAGGGTGGCCACGCACCGGCGGGCGCGGACCCGCTCGGTCCCGCCGGGACCGCGCACGGTCAGCTCCACACCGCCGCCCGACCAGCGCACCGCCCGTACCCTGCGGCCGAGGTCGATGCGCAGGCCGTACGCCAGCGGGGCCAGCAGCCGGTCGTAGCCTCCGACCACGCGGAAGTCCGCGCGGGGCGCCGACCACCAGTCGAACTCGCCCCGCTCGACCATCCAGGCGGCGCTCCACCGGGACAGCGGTTCGCTCTCGCTCGACACCGGCGGCCAGTCCGCCTCGGGGACACCCAGCCGCCGCAGGTACCCGGCCGCGCTCTCGTCGTCCCGGGGCGGCACGGCGGCGTCGACGGACGTGCCAGGGGCCGCGCGCGGCTCGGAGCGGACGCGGACGGTGTCCGCCCCGGCCCAGTCCACGAGTTCCCAGGTCGAGGCGGCGGCACCGTGGATGAGCCCGGCGCCCAGTTCCACCGGGACCGAGGTGAAGCCGTGGTCGGTGTACAGCTGCCCGCCGATGCGGTCGCGCGCCTCCAGCACGATCACCCGCAGACCGTGGTCGGCCAGGTTGCGGGCCGCCGACAGCCCGGTGACGCCCGCGCCGATCACCGCGACGTCCCACTCCGCCCAGGGCCGGTCGGGCGCACCGGCGGCGGCGGACAGCAGTACGGCGCCGCCCAGCAGCAGGCCGGAGCGCCGGGTGGGACCGGGCAAGGGGCCCTCCTTCGGGGGTGCGGAGGCTGGACCCGGGCACGCGCGGCGGCGGGCGTGTCCAGACGAGTAGACGCGGAGTTCGGGCTCGTCACAGGGGCGAGGGCGTTCACGATCCGTGTGCGGCGACAGACCCGAACGCCCCATCGACCGTACTGGTCACCAGGTGGCCGGTCGCCTACGGTCACTGATCGCGGCCGCCCCCGTTCCACCGGGTCGGCATGCCTCCGTGCGGACTGTTGACGACCAACGGCACAGACCCTTCCGCCAGGTAGAAGTGCCCGGGGTGGTAGTCGATGTGCAGGTGACCTCCGTCCTCGGCGGAGGCCATCTCGCGCAGATTGTCCGCGAGCACCGCCCTCCCCGCGGCGTCACCGCTGATCACGAGGATCCGCCGCTCGGAATCAAGGTGGATGAGGACCCCGGGGCCGCGCGTCTTCCTGGCCTCGACCCCTGCCAGGGCGTCAGTGGCCGGTGCCGTGGAGCCGAGCAGCCCCTCGCCGTCGGCCACCGCGTCCGCCAGGCGGTTCAGTTCTTCCGCCGACGCCGTGAGATCCACTTCGTCACACGCGGTGCCACAGTTGAGTATCACCGGCAGCACTCCCTCAAGGTCGGACTCCCATGATGCCTGTCGGCCGGCGAACGCCATGGGGCCCTTCGGGTCCACTCGTCCAGGCCGGACGGAGCACGCGCGGTCGCGGGGGTGCCTAGACCCGCATGCCCCGGCAGGCGATGTCGACGAGGCGCCGGCGCGCGGCACCGCCGCCGTCCCCGTCGGTCGGCCGGGACAGGCAGGCCACCAGCAGAGCCATGGCGTCGTCGGTCCTCACGTCGGCGCGGACCGCCCCGGCGTCCTGGGCCCGCACGAGCAGCCGGCCCAGCGCGCCCGCGACGTCGTGGTCGGAGTTCGACACGATCGCGTGCCTGTCGAAGCCGGGCCCGCTCAGCGCCTCGGTCAGGCCGCGGTCCACGCCGCCCTCGCGGACCAGGAAGGCGAAGTAGGAGAAGAACGCGCCGCCGGGGTCGTCGCTGTCGCACAGGTCGTCCGCCCGGCGCACGTACGAGTACAGGCGCTCCAGCAGGATCGCCCGGAAGAGCGCGCGTTTGGTGGGGAAGTGGCGGCTGACGGTACCGGTGCCCACGCCCGCGCGGCGGGCGATCTCGTGGACCGGCACGGACAGGCCTTCGGCGGCGAACACCTCCCGCGCGACCTTCAGGACGCGCTCCCGGTTGCGGCGGGCGTCGGCGCGCGGGGGCCGGTCGCCGTGCGCGACCGCGGCGGCGCCCTCGTGATCGATGCCCATGCCTGGTCCACTCCGTGCTGGGGGTCCGGGTGCCGCGCCGGAACGGTCGGCCCGACCAGGATAGCCCCGGCGGTGTCGGAGCCCTCAGTCCCGGCGGAGCGTCCGGGCCCGGACCGGGGTGCGGACGGTAAAAAATATTGCGGTATTATTTTTTCATGGCACGCACGGTGGACCACGAAGAGCGGCGGCGGCAGGTCGCCGAGGCGCTCCTGCGAACGGTGGGGCGACAGGGACTGGCGCGGACCACCCTCGCCGACATCGCCGAGGAGGCGGGGGTCTCGATCGGCCTGGTGCAGAGCTACTTCCGCACCAAGTCCCAACTGCTGCGCTTCGGCGTGGACTACCTGTACAAGCAGGCGGAGGCGCGGCTGTGGGAGGTCTCGGAGGGCGCGGAGCCGGTCCGGTCGGTGCGGGACTGGCTGGTGCGGGCCGCGGAGACCCTGCTGCCGCTCGACGACCAGCGGCACCGGGAGATCACGGTCTGGCTGGAGTACCTCCCCGCCACGAAGACCGATCCGGAGATGGCCCGGCTGCACAAGGACACCACCGCCCGACTCCTGGACGCGCTCACCCACGCGCTGGACGAGGGCGTGCGTCTGGGCGAGTTCCGCCTCGCCCCGGACACCCGGACCGCGGCGGCCGGACTCGTCGCCTTCGTGGACGGCCTGTCCATCCACCACCTCGTCACCGGTGGGGACGCCTTCTCGCGCGACGCGATCCGCGCCGCGCTGCACGCCTATCTCGACCGGCTCCTCCTGGCCCCCGAGAGCCCGTGACCACCCTCCCGACCACGCGCTAGGCGGCCAATATGACCAGCCCGACCAGATCGGGACCCCGGGGCACGGAGTCCTCCGTCTCCGGTGCCCGACTACCCCTCGTCGACGTCCTGCGCGGCGTCGCGATCCTCGGCACCCTCGCCTCGAACGTGTGGCTCTTCACCGCCGCGGGCGGCGAGAGCGCCATGCTCTTCGAGACCGACGCGATGAGTCCCATGGGCGCCTTCGCGGCGGACCCGTCCGTCGACGGCCTGGCGCGCGGGGTCTTCTTCCACGTGGCCAACGGCAAGTTCCTCGCCATGCTGACCCTGCTGTTCGGGGTCGGCCTGGCCATCCAGTTCCGATCGGCCGCCAGGCACGGGGCCCGGTGGCCCGGCCGCTACGCGTGGCGGGCGCTGTTCCTGTTCGCCGAGGGCCTCGTGCACTTCACGCTGGTCTTCGCGGCGGACGTCCTCATGGGGTACGCGGTCGTCTCGCTGCTCGTCGCCTGGCTGCTGACCAGGCCGATACGGGCACAGAAGGCCGTGATGTGGGCGGCGGCCTCCCTGCACCTGGCGGTCGTCGCGCTGCTGACGGCGGCCCTGGCACTGCGGCCGGCGGCCGAGGATCCGGAGTCCGTCGGCGTTCCACCCGAGGTCGTGGCGCTCTACGCCGAGGGGTCCTTCCTGGAGCAGGTGGCCTTCCGTCTCGACAACGCCCTGTGGCTGCGCGCCGAGCCCGTCTTCTCGTTCGGTCTGCTCCTGTTCATGTTCCTGCTGGGAGCGCGGCTCTTCCGGGCCGGGGCCTTCGGGGCGGACGCGACCGGGCGCCGTATCCGCAACCGGATGCTCGTGTGGGGTCTGGGGCTCGGGGTGCCGCTGAACACGGCCGTGGCCCTGATGGGAGCGGACCTGTTCTTCGTCGACCGCTACGTGGCCGCGCCGATCGCGGCGCTCGGCTACATCGGACTCGTCGGGTGGCTCCTCGACCGGGTGAACCCGGCCGGAGCGGTGGTCACGGCGTTCTCCTCCCTGGGGCGGATGGCCATGTCCGGCTATGTGATGCAGAACGTCGTCTGCGTCCTGGTGTGCTACGGCTTCGGCCTGGGGCTGGCCTCCGGCCTGGCGGGGGCCGGACCGTGGTGGGTGATGGGGCTCTGGGCCGCGGTGTCCGCGATGCTCCTGGCGGTCGCTACGCCCTGGCTGCGCCGGTTCGGGACGGGGCCGCTGGAGGCGCTACAGAAGTCCGTGCTGGCCAGGATTCCGGAGCGCACCCGCGAGGGCGGGGCGGGTCGGTGAGCGCTGCCCCTGTGCCCGCCGGGGCCTCCGCCCGCCGGGGCGCCGCATCCGGTACGCGCGGTGAACGGAGGGCCTACTTCGCCCCGGATCCCGTTCGGTAGGCTCGCGGCGACGTTCGTGCGACCACCGAGGACAGGATCGACATGGCACGCGGAACACGCGGTATCGGGGTCGGCGACACGGCCCCCGACTTCACCCTCCCCGCGCAGTCGGGGACACCGGTCCGGCTCCACGACAGGCTGGGCGAGCGGGTGGTCGTCCTGTACTTCTATCCCAAGGACGACACGCCGGGCTGCACCGCCGAGGCGTGCGCCTTCCGCGACAGCCACGAGGTCTTCGCCGAGGCGGGCGCCGAGGTGATCGGGATCAGTTCCGACTCGGTGGACCGGCACGCCGCCTTCGCGGGTCGGCACGGCCTGCCGTTCACCCTGCTCAGCGACGAGGGCGGCGCGGTGCGCAGGCGCTACGGCGTCCCGTCGGTGCTCGGACTGCTTCCTGGCAGGGTCACCTACGTGATCGACCGGCAGGGGACCGTCCGCCACGTCTTCAACTCGATGACCGTCATCGACAAGCACGTGGAGCAGGCCCTGGAGGTCGTCCGGAGCCTGGCGGCCGTGGAGGACTGAGGGCCGGCCGCGCCGCGCCGACGGGACACCCCTCGGCGCGGCCCCGTGCGCCCAGCACCCTTGCTCTGAGTGGTTGTGTCATAACTTTCGGAGACGGTGTCCTGCTGTGCGGGGGTGTGCGGCCAGGATGGTGTCGCACGCGGCGTCAGATGCCTTGACATGACATCACTTCTGACGCCATGATGACGTCATGGATCTGATGCCGTATGTCGACGAACTCCGCCGCCAGTTGCTGGTGGCCGCCGAAGCCGGGGACGAGGACACCCGGGTCATCGCCGAGCGCCTCACGGCGGCTCTCGAACCGGCCGCGCGCCTGACCCTGTTGGACACGCTCTCCGCCGCCGCGGACGAGATCACGCGGGACCTCGCCCCCGGTTCGGTCGAGGTTCGCCTGCGCGGGCGGCAGACTGACTTCATCGTGACGTCACCCGACTTCGACGACGTCAACGAGGGTGGCCATCCGACGTCACCGACGCACCAGGGTGACGTCGCCGAGGGGCAGGGGGCGCTCGCGGCACAGCTCCGGGCCGACGCGGAGGAGGGCGGCACGTCACGGATCACCCTGCGGATGCCCGACCGCCTCAAACCGCTCGTCGAGGAGGCGGCCCGCGCCGAGGGGCTCTCGGTCAACGCCTGGCTGGTGCGCGCCGTCGCGAACTCGCTCGACACCGGCCGCCGCCGGCCCGAGAGCCGACCGCGCCAGGTCGGCCGCGGCTACACCGGCTGGGTCCGCTGACCCGAGGTCCGCGGGCCGGAACCCGCCACTGACCGGAACCGACACCCGCCACCGACCGGCGGCACCCCACCACTCCGACTTCCACCACCACGTCTCCCACCAGCGGAGACGCCCACCAACGCCATCTCTGGGAGACAGCCATGCCAACTTTCGACACCCCCGGACCGATCACCGCCGACCTCACCGTGGTGGCCGGAAACCTCCAGATCACCGCCGGCGACGGCGCCGAGACCACCGTCGAGGTCCGTCCGCGCGCCGAGGACAAGGACGTCGACGTACGGGTCGCCGAGCAGGTCGAGGTCGACTTCGCCGGCGGGCGCCTCGAAGTCCGCGACCCGCAGCCCTCGGGCCTGGGCCGCGTGATCGGCCGCAAGGGCATGGTCGACATCACCGTCGAACTGCCCGCGGGCTCACGCGTCCGCGCCACCGGCGGCTTCGGCGGGATCCGCTGCGAGGGGCGCCTGGGCGCGGCCGAGATCGCCGTCTCCACCGGCAACATCACCGTCGACCTCGTCTCCGGCAACGCCGAGCTCACCACCGGCCACGGCTGGATCCGGGCCGAGGAGATCGGCGGTTCCGCCGTCGTCAAGTCCACCGGCGGAGCCCTCACTCTCGGCACGGTCGAGGGGGACCTGCGGGCGAACTCCGCGCACGGCGACATCACCGCCGACCGCGTCACGGGCTCGGTCACCGCCCGCACCACCCACGGCGGCATCCGGCTCGGCCGGGTGGAGAGCGGCAGCGTCGACGTGGAGACCTCCTACGGCGAAATGGAGATCGGTATCCGCGAGGGCACCGCCGCGTGGCTGGACGCGGTGTCCAAGAAGGGCGTCGTGCGCAGTGCCCTGGAGGCCGCCGCCGACCCCGCGCCCACCGAGCGGACCGTCGAGGTCCGCGCCCGCAGCGTCTGGGGCGACATCCTCGTCCACCGGTCCTGACCGGGCACACCGTCGGCACCCGGCCCGGTCGATGCCGGGTGCCGTCCCGACCCCGCGCGTCACGGCACGGCCTTCGCCTCGTGCCGAACACACCATCCCGAGACGAGGAACGGCCATGAGCGACCCCCTCCACACCCTCACGACGATGCCGACCGAGCGCCGGCCCGGATGCCCCTTCGACCCGCCGCCCGAACTGACCGAGGCCCGCCGGAACAGCCCCCTCAACCGCCTCACGTTCGCGAACGGCCGGCCCGGCTGGGTGGTCACCGGGTACGACCTGGTCAGAGCGGTCCTGGCCGACCCCCGGTTCAGCTCCCGCAAGGAGCTCATGCGGCACCACCCGACCATCGACTACGGCGACATCGAGGTCCCTCCGGCACCCCCCGGAGAGTTCCTCCTCATGGACGAGCCGCAGCACGGCCGCTACCGGAAGCCGCTGGCGGGCAAGTTCACCGTGCGGCGGATGCGGCAGCTCGCCGAGCGCGTCGAGCGGATCACCGCCGACCGGCTGGACGCCATGGAGGAGGCCGGGCCGCCCACGGACCTGGTGACCGCGTTCGCCAGGCCCGTCCCCGCCATCGTGATCTGCGAACTGCTCGGGGTGCCGTACGAGGACCGGGGCTCCTTCCAGGACCGGATCGCCGTGTTCCTCGGCGGGGAGGCCAGCGACGAGGTCCTGATCGAGGCCTACACCGGGGTCCAGACCTACCTCGCGGAGCTGGTGGCCGCCAAGCGCGCCGACCCCACGGACGACATCCTGAGCGACCTCACGGGCGGCGATCTCACCGACGAGGGGCTGAGGGGCATGGCCCTGATCCTCCTGACGGCCGGGTTCGACACCACCGCGAACATGCTGGCGCTGGGCACCTTCGCGCTGCTGGAGAGCCCGGCGCAACTCGCCGCCCTGCGCGCCGCCCCCGGGCTCGTCGACGGCGCCGTGGAGGAACTGCTGCGGTACCTGAGCGTCGGCGCGAAGTTCTACAGAACGGCGTTGGAGGACGTCGAGCTGGGCGGCGTGACCATCGAGGCCGGCGCGCCGGTCATTCTGTCGATCAGCACGGCGAACCGCGACTTCGAGCGCTTCCCCGATCCCCACGCGCTCGACCTCCGGCGGAGCGACGGCGGACACCTGGCCTTCGGCCACGGTATCCACCAGTGCCTGGGCCAGCAGCTGGCCCGGGTCGAGCTGCGGGTCGCGTTCCCCGCGCTGTTCGACCGCTTCCCCACCCTGCGCCTGGCCGTGCCCGCCGACGAGGTCGACCTGCGCCCGGAGACCGCCGACATCCACGGAGTGAAGAGCCTCCCCGTCACCTGGGACGTGTGACCGATGCGGATCGGTGTGGACCGGTCGCGCTGTATCGGCGCCGGAATGTGCGCGCTGACCGCCCCGGAGGTGTTCGACCAGGACACCGCGGACGGCAGGGTCCTGACGTTGGACGCGGCACCGGCCGGTGCCGCCGCCGAGGCGGCCCGCCGCGCCGTCGGGCTCTGCCCGTCCGGCGCGCTCTCCGAAGTGCCGCCCACCAGAGAGAATCGAGACAGAACATGACACAGCCCACGCCCCCCATGGCCGTCACGGTCACCGGGCTGCGCAAGTCCTACGGCGACCACGTCGTCCTGGACGGCGTCGACCTGGAGATCCCCGCCGGAACGGTCTTCTCGCTGCTGGGACCCAACGGCGCCGGCAAGACCACCATCGTCAAGGTCCTGTCCACCCTCATCGGTGCCGACGGCGGCCGGGCCCGGGTCCTGGGACACGACGTGGCCACCGAGCCCGACGCGGTGCGCGCCGCGATCGGCGTCACCGGCCAGTACTCCGCGGTGGACGGCCTGCTCACCGGGCGGGAGAACCTGATGCTCATGGCCAGGCTGAACCGCCTGGGCCGGGCCCGCGGGCGGAGCCGCGCCACCGAGCTCCTGGAGCGCTTCGACCTGGCCGACGCCGCGAGGAAGCCCGCCGCCACCTACTCCGGAGGTATGCGCCGCCGGCTCGACCTGGCGATGACGCTGGTGGGCGAGCCGCGCCTGATCTTCCTCGACGAACCGACCACCGGACTGGACCCGCGCAGCCGCCGGGACATGTGGCAGATCGTCCGCGACCTCGTCGCGGACGGCGTCACGGTCTTCCTCACCACGCAGTACCTGGAGGAGGCCGACCAGCTCGCCGACCGGATCGCGGTGCTCGACCACGGCACGATCGTGGCCGAGGGCACCGCCGCCGAGCTCAAGCGCCGGATCCCCGGCGGCCACGTGCGCCTGCGCTTCAACGCGGCCGACGAAATGGAGTCGGCGGCCCGGGCGCTGGGCGGCGAGGCCGACGCCGACGCGCTGGCGCTCCGGGTCCCCGGGGGAGGGGTCGCGTCGCTGCGCGACCTCCTGGACCGCCTCGACTCCGCGTCGATCACCCCCGAGGAGCTGTCGGTGGAGACGCCGGCCCTCGACGACGTCTTCCTCGCGCTCACGGGTCACCGCGGCGCCGACGACAACCGACAGAAGGTGAACCGATGACCGCCCTCACCCACGCCCTGGGAGACTCGGGCACGATGGTGGCCCGCCAGCTGCGCCACCTGGTGCGCTACCCGTCCATGACCGTGCTCCTGGCCGGGATGCCGATCCTCTTCCTGCTGCTGTTCGTGTACGTGTTCGGCGGGGCCATGGGCGGCGGAGCCGACGGCACCGGCAACCGCGCCGCCTACCTCGACTACGTCGCGCCCGGGGTGATGCTCATCGCGGTGGCGAGCGCGTCCCAGGGAACGGCCATCTCGGTGGCCATGGACATGACCGAGGGCATCGTCGCCCGGTTCCGCACCATGGACATCGCCCGGGTGTCGGTCCTGACCGGGCACGTCGTCGGCAGCCTGGTCCAGTCGATGCTGAGCGTGACCCTGGTGACCGCCGTGGCTCTGCTCATCGGCTTCCGGCCGACCGCGGGCCCGGCGGAGTGGCTGGGTGCCGCCGGACTGCTGGTGATGGTCTCGTTCGCCCTCACCTGGCTGACGGTGGCGCTGGGCCTGGTCGCCAAGACCGTCGAGTCCGCGAGCAACCTGCCCATGCCGCTGGTCTTCCTGCCCTTCCTGGGCAGCGGCTTCGTCCCGACCGAGACGCTGCCGACCGCGCTGCGGTGGTTCGCGGAGTACCAGCCGTTCACGCCCATCATCGAGACCCTGCGCGGGCTGCTCATGGGCACGGCGATCGGCGACAGCGGCGTGGTCGCGGTCGCCTGGTGCGCGGCCATCTCCCTGCTGTCCTACCTGTGGGCGAGGAAGCTCTACAACCGCGACCCGGCCGCCTGAGGACCCGGGGCGCACACGGTCGCTGACCGCGGCGGTCGGCTGGGCACGGACGGCCGTGCCGCCCGTGAACGCAAAAGGCCCGATCCGGTGCGACCTCACTGAGTCGCCTGGATCGGGCCTTCCGCGTCCCCCGAGGGGGTGATTCTGTGTCCGAGGGGGGACTTCGACCATTCCCCCACACGGACCGAGTCCCCTGGTCCTGAGCACCGACCTGTTCCTGGACGGGCGGTGACCTGCGATGGACTCTTCCCGCCGGTCCCGCTGGACGACCATCGCAGCCGTACTGATGTGGGCCGTCATCGCGGTCGTGGTGAGCTCGCCGACCCCACGATGTGGTCGAGGATCATCCACGCCTGGCCGTCCTTCGCGCTGATCGGCGCGTACGAGCTGCTCATGCGCGAGCTCCGCACCGCCGCGAAGAGCGTACGCACTGCTAACGCATCGCGTACGCCTTCCGGGAACGAGAAGGGTCCCCTGTTCGAGGAATCCGGATCGTCTTCGGCCGGACAGCAGGAGAGGCGGCATCTGCGTGTCGTGAAGGCAGAGGGGGCTGCCGAGGCGGAGCCGATCGAGGAGGACAGGACGTTCGAGGATCGGGTTCCGCCCAAGGTGCAGCGGGACGCCTGGGCTTGGGCCGTGGAAAACCGGCAACAGGATGGTTCGCTGCCGACCGGTGAGCAGATCGCGGCGCGCTTCCACCGAAAGGAACGCTGGGGACGGCTGATCAAGCAGTGGGGACAGCAGGGGCGCCTCGACCAGCCACCTGTGTTGGCCTCTGCCGTGTCGAGGTAGCCACGGATTCGCAGTGACCTGTGCCGATGAGTATTCACCCAGGTCGGAGGGTTCCATTGAGGGATCTTCACGGCGGTTGGGAGCCGTTGGGAGACGTTCGCGTCTCCCAACGGCTCCCAGTCCGGGAAGGTCCCTCGGTCACCAGGAAAGGGTGATCGGGATGGAGTCCTCCCGTTGGTCACGACGGGTCACCATCGTGGGGTACAGCCGAGTACGCATCCTGTGTAGGGATTGATGACGTAGTCGATCGAGGGGATCCTCGATCTCTGGATCAGTGTCCTGGCTTCGATCTCGACGGGCTTGGCGCCCTTGTGGGGTGACTCCCAAGGCTTGTGGAACTGGACTCCACACCCGTCCCCGCTGTTTGGTCGATGATGACGCAGGGCCGCCGTCACACGGTTTGCGTCCCTTCGGGAACGGTCTCGATCAGGAGACGGCCGCGATGGCCCCGGCCCCGTTGAGGGTGAGCTGGTCGAACACGATCCGGTGCTCGACGATCTTGCCGTCGGCGACCCGGAACCACTCGCCCACCGGGGAGTAGGGCACCGGGGCTGTGGTGGCGTCGTAGTACATCAGCGCGGTGTCCTCGTCACCGAACGCCGAGACCAGCCGCGCCTCGACCAGGATTCCCAGGAACCCGGCGAGGAAGGGGCGGTAGGCGTCGGCGTCCTTGGGCCCCTCCGGGGTCTGGCTGGCCAAGTCGCCTGCGAAGTACTCCAGTGCCTCGTCGAGGTTCTTGTTCGACCAGGCCTTGTAGTAGGCGAGTGCGACGTCCAGCGCGGGGCTGTTGCTCATGGTGATCGTCCTCCTGTGGTGAAAGGGATGGGGCGGGCATGCCTCCGACCGTGATCCGTGCACGGCCGTCGTGCGTTTCATGTGGTCATGCGGATGGCCGGTCATCGGGTGCCCCGACGCCCTGTACCTCGAATCAAGGTACATCGAAGCGTAGCACCTCGAAACGAGGTATTCTGCTCACATGCGACGATGGGGATGTGTTGGAACTCGCGATCCTGGGAAACCTCGCCGAGGGCCCGCTGCACGGCTACGAGCTGCGCCGCCGGGTCGAACGGCTGACCGGTTACAGTCGACCGGTCAGCGACGGCAGCCTCTACCCGGCGATCAATCGACTGGTCAAGCGCGGTTCGCTGACCCGGCGCACCGAACCGGGCGCGGCGGCCGCCCGGAAGAACGTGCTGACCCTGACCGACGCCGGGCGTGCGGAGCTGTTGCAGCGTCTGCGCGAGCCCTCCCAACACGAGATCACCGACTTCACCCGGTTCCTCACGATCCTGGCGTTCCTGTCCCTGCTCCCGGACACCGAGGAGCAGCACGCTGTGCTGCGTCGGCGGCTGGAGTTCCTGGAGGCGCCCGCGAGCTTCTTCTACGAAGGAGACCGTCCGATGCGGGTGAGCGAGATCTCCGACCCCTACCGTCGCGGCATGCTGCTCACCGCCCGTGCCGTCACCCGAGCCGAATGCGCCTGGATCCACGAGATCCTGGACGCTCAGGACACCGGCACGCCCCGGTGGACGGCGGAAGAACAGCAGGTCTGACGCCCCTGTCCCGCGTGTCCATGGCCCGGTCAGCGGGCCCCGTCGGCCCTGGAACCGGTGCCCCCGCGGGTCACGCGGGAACATCACGTGAGGAAGGACGCCGATGCCGCGACGCACACAGGTGGCACTGAACTTCGTGGAGCGGGGCGAGGGGACACCGATGCTGGCGTTGCACGGGTGGTGCCCCGACCACCGCCTGATGCTCGGCTGTCTGGAGCCGGTGTTCGCCCACCGCCCCGGCTACCGGCGCCTGTACCCGGACCTGCCCGGCATGGGCACGTCTGCGGCACCACAGGACATCGCCGGTTCCGACGACATGCTCGCCGCCGTACAGGACTTCGTGGACGACCACATCGGCAGTGAGCCGTTCCTGCTCGTCGGCGAGTCCTACGGCGGCTACCTCGCCCGCGGTCTCGCACGGGCCCGCCGCGATCAGGTACTCGGCCTCGCCCTGATCTGCCCCATCGGCACGGACGTGGAACCGGACGAACGCGACCTGCCCACACTGCGGGTCCTGCGCCCCGACCCCGAGCTGCTCGCCACCATGGACCACAGGACCGCGGAACTGTTCGCCGAGATCGCCGTCGTCCAGACACCGCAGACCCTGAGGCGGACTCGCGAGGAGGTCATCCCCGGTCTGGAGGTGGCCGACACCGAAGCTCTGGCACGCATCCGGCGGAACTGGACGCTCACCCGGGATCCCGAGGACGGTGAGCCCTTCACACGCCCGACGTTGATCTTGGCCGGACGGCAGGACAACAGCGTCGGCTACCTCGACCAGTTCGCCCTGCTACCGCACTACCCGCGAGCGACCTACGCGGTCCTGGACACGGCCGGCCACAACCTGCAGATCGAGCAGCCGAACGTGTTCGACGCGCTCATGAGCGAATGGATCGATCGGACCGCCGCTGAGCCCCGCGCCCGGCCGACCCAGGACCTTCAGGGACACCGAACGTCACGCTGAACATGGTCAGACGCGAGCGGTGTTCCCTGTCAAGGTAAGAGCGGGGGACAGTGGCGACGGTCAGTCTGAGGCCGGGTGGCGCCGGACGGTGAGGATCTGCTGGGCGTGTCCGACGGGGCCGGTGGCGTCGTGCAGGACGGTGCTGGTGATGCCCTGGCCGGTGGGGCCGAAGAACCACCGTGGTGTCCAGGCCGTCGTGCGGCGCGGACACCGGTCGGCGAGCGAGTGCACGTTCAGGGAGGCGATGTACCCGCCTGGCCACACGTACTGGGGGGAATGAGCCGACGCGTGGCGCGGCGAGTTCCTCGGCCCTGACGGCCGCACGTCCGCCGACACCCACCTCGGCACCGGTTTCCTCGCCACCGGCGACCTGCTTCCGGTTCTGGCCGACACCGGGCACGCCGATGTCGCCTACGACCTGCTCCTCCAGCGAAGCGCCCCCTCGTGGCTGTACATGCTTGACCACGGAGCGGCGGCCGTCTGGGAGGACTGGCCGGGTGTGGACGCTGCACGATCCCCTGGCGCATGAGGTCGACCAGGTTGGTGCCGCCGCCGAGGAACTTCGCGCCCGTTCGGCCGCGACCGCCCGGACGGCGGTCGCGACGTCGGACGGAGCACATGGGCGAATGACCTCATCGTGCCGCCTCCGCCGGAGCCCGGGCCCGGGTCGCACTGGAGCCCGTCGTGAGCCACCTCCAACAGCACAGCGGTCATGGTGTCCTCCGTCGATGGGGTGAGCAACAGCGGCGCGAGGCGGTCCTCGCCGCCGCGCGAGAGCTCGGGGCCGAGAATGCCGTTATGTGCTCACGGCGAAGTCGGTGCCGGTCAGTTCCGCGGACAGCTCCCACAGGCGCTTGGCCGCCACCGGGTCGCTCGCGGCCGACGTCCGCCCTGCCAGCGTCGGGCCGCCGCGCATGCCGGAGATCCCGTCCGGCCCGGCAAAACTGCCACCGGGCAGGTCCTGGGTCGCCACCAGGAGCGTCGGCTGGGCGCCGGCCTCCGTGGTCTGCGCGATGACCTTGAAGAGCACCTCGTTGAGCCGGGCACTCGGGCCGGACCTGGGGCCGAGGTTCGACATCGCGAGGCCAGGGTGCGCGGCGAACGCACGCACTGTTGACCCGACTTCACTGAGCCGCCGCTGCAACTCGAGTGTGAAGAGCAGGTTCGCCAGTTTGGACTGACCGTAGGCCCGACGCGGGTTGTAGCCGCCGTCGAGGTTCAGGTTGTCGAAGTTCATCCCCCGGACCCACCGGTGCGCGGCCGCCGAGACCGTCACGACCCGGTCGGTGATGTGCGGCAGCAGCAGGTTGGTCAGTGCGAAGTGGCCCAGGTGGTTCGTGCCGAACTGCGTCTCGAACCCGTCCTTGGTGCGTCCCTCCGGCGTCATCATCACGCCCGCGTTGTTGATCAGCAGGTCCAGGCCGCCCTCCCAGGACGCGGCGAACTCCCGCACCGAGGTCAGGTCGGCGAGATCGAGACGACGGACCTCATGGCTGCCCGGGACCGTCGTCGCGGCCTCCTCGCCCTTGTCGAGGTTGCGTACGGCGAGCACGACGTGCGCGCCCGCCCGGGCCAGGGTCTGGGCCGTCGGGAGGCCGATGCCGCTGTTGGCACCGGTGACCACCGCGGTGCGGCCCGTCAGGTCAGGGATCTGGAGTGCGCTCATGATCGCAGGGTTCCTTTGCTGGTCGTGGTGTCGGTGGGCGTGGTGCCCGGTTCCGCCGGGATGGTCTCCTCGACCGGTTCGAGCGATGCGCGCAGAGGTACCTCCCTGATGAACACGGCTAGGACGAGCCCGATGGCGAGCATCGGGATGAGCAAGGCGAACACCGGGGTGAGCGCGTCGTTGTACGCGCCGACGACGACCTCGCGCAGGGCGTCCGGCATGCCGTTGACCAGCTCGGGCGTGAACGAGTTGGCGTCACCCGTCTGGCCGCCCGCGGGCAGCCGCTCGGCGAGCAGGTCGGTCAGGCGGGAGGTGAACAGGGCACCGACGACCGCTGCGCCGAGTGAGGCTCCGATCTCGCGGAAGAAGTTGTTCGCGCCGGTGGCGGTGCCGACCTGGCGGTCGGGAAAGGAGTTCTGGACGACCAGGACGAGGATCTGCATGGCCAGACCCACGCCCGAGCCGACGACGAAGAGGTAGGCGAGCGGTACCCAGAGCGGCGTGGCCGGCGTGAGGGTGGACAGCAGCCACAGGCCGACACCGAGAACGATCATGCTGGCGATCGGCATCCACTTGTACCGGCCGGTCCTGGCGGCGAGCTGCCCGGTGGTGAGGGCGGTCGCCATCAGGCCGAGGATCATCGGGATCATGAGCAGCCCCGAGACCGTCGCGTCGACCCCGGCGACCATCTGCAGGTAGGTCGGCAGGTAGGCGATCGTGCCGAACATCGCGACGCCGACGAACAGTCCCGCCGAGGTCGCCAGGACGAAGTTGCGGTTGCGGAACACCGAGAGCGGAATGATCGGCTCGGCGGCCCTGTGCTCGGCCAGGACGAAGGCGGCACTGAAGACCACCGCCAGGACGATCAGTGCGTTGATCGTGGGCGATCCCCACTCGTGCTCGGTGCCGCCCCACGACGCGACCAGGATGATCGAGGTGACCGCGATCGCCATCGTGATCGTGCCCCACACGTCGAACCGGACCTTCGTGTGGTGCCTGGGCAGGCGCAGGAACACCGCGGCCAACGCGATGGCGGCGAGACCCAGGGGGATGTTGATCCAGAACGCCCACCGCCAGCCGATGCTCTCGGTGAACCATCCGCCCAGCAGCGGTCCGGCGACGCTGGAGACGCCGAACACGGCGCCCATCACGCCCATGTACTTCGAGCGCTCCCGGACCGGGACGACGTCGGCGATGATCGCCTGGGACAGGATCATCAGCCCGCCGCCGCCGATGCCCTGAACCGCGCGGGCGACGATCAGCCAGGTCATGTCCTGGGCCAGGCCGCCGATCACGGATCCGACGAGAAAGACGGTCAGCGCACCGATGAACAGGCCCTTGCGGCCCAACAGGTCACCGAGCTTGCCGTAGATCGGCATCATGATCGTGGCGGCGACGAGGTAGGCCGTGGTGACCCACAGCATGTGGTTCACCCCGTGCAGTTCGCCCACGATCGTCGGCAGCGCGGTGGAGAAGATGGTCTGGTCCAGCGAGGACAGCAGCATCGAGACGAGCAGGCCCGCGGACACCAGCAGGACGCGGCGTCGGGCCGTCGACCGCCCTGCCGTCGACCGCCCTGCCGTCGGCCGTTCGGGATCGGTGGTCTGGGCCGCGTTCGGGATACCGCCCGCGGTCGCGGGCTCGGGGTGGGACGAGGTCATGTCCCAACTCTGGCCGCCGGCCCTGGTGCGCCACGTCCACCAGGCGCGGCATCTTCAGTACAGCGATCGCGGTACGCGCGCGGCTGTACGCAGGCCCCCGGACGGTCCTCAGGCCCCGCCCGGGGCCAGCATCCCGCTCTCGTAGGCGAGGATCACCAGCTGTGCCCGGTCGTGGGCATAGAGCTTGGCCATGATGCGGTTGACGTGGGTCTTGGCGGTGTGCGGCGAGATCACCAGCTCGTCGGCGATCTCCTGGTTCGATCGACCGCGAGCGACCAGGAGCAATACCTCCCGTTCCCGGTCGGTCAGGTGCGCCAGTGTCGGTGGCACAGCCACCCCGGCACCGGGCGAGGTGGGGTCGGACAGCACGTACTTGGTGATCAGGGAGCGTGTGGCGGAGGGTGAGAGCAGGGCGTCACCCGCGTGTACGGCCCGCACGGCTCTGGTGATCTCGTCGGGTTCGGCGCCCTTGCCGATGAAACCACTCGCCCCCGCCCGCAGTGCCGCGATGAGGTACTCGTCCTCTTCGAAGGTGGTCAGGATGAGCACCCGGGTGTTCTCCAGCGACGGCACCGCGCAGATGGCCTTCGTGGCCTCGATCCCGTCGAGTTCGGGCATCCGGATGTCCATCAGCACGATGTCCGGCTGGAGCGAGGTCGCCAGGGTGACCGCGTCGCGCCCGTTCACTGCCTCCCCCACCACGGAGAGGTCCGCCTCGTTGTCCAGGATCTCCCGCACCGCCCGGCGGATGAGGACCTGGTCGTCGACGATCAGCACGGTGGTCATCTTCTGTTCTCCTTCGCCAGGGGCAGTGTCGCGGCGACACGGTAGCCGCCGGGCATCTGCCCGGTCTCCACCGTGCCGCGGACCGATGCGACGCGCTCCCGCAGGCCGGTCAGTCCATGCCCGCCCAGCGGCTCCACGGCCGGCGGGTCCTGCGGAGCGGGCAGGACCGGATTGGTCACCACGATGCGTACATGCTGGTCCTGGACCTCGATCAGGACATGGGACCGGTGCTCGGCTCCGTGCTTGTGCGCGTTGGTCAGGGCTTCCTGGATCACCCGGTAGGCGACCAGGTCGACCGCGCCGGTGACACGGCCGAGATCGCCTTCCAGGCGCACGTGGACCGAGAGGCCCGCTTCGCCGAAGCGCCGCACGAGCTCATCCAGCCGCGACAGGCCGGGCTGGGGGGTGACACCCGCCGCGGACTCGTCGCCGTCGGCGCGCAGCACGGCCATCAGGTCACCGATCTCTCCCAGCACCGTGCGGGCGGCGGTCCGAATCGAGCCCAGGGCTTCCTTGGACTTCTCGGGCCGGGTGTCCATGGCCGACGTGGCCACCCCGGCGTTGAGGCTGATCACGGAGATCTGGTGCGCGACGGCGTCGTGCAGGTCGCGTGCGATCCGCAGCCGCTCCTCGGTGACGCGTCTCTTCGCCTCGGCGTCCCGGCTCTGTTCCGCCCGCACGGCACGCTCGGTCATGGCCCGAATGAACTCCCTCCGGGACCGGGAGGCGTCTCCGGCGGCCGTGGCGAAGGCGATCGTCGCGGCGAACTGGAGGTTGCGCGGGTCCAGAAGGCCGCCGAGCCCCGACACAGGGCTCAGGAGCACGGTCGTCAGGACCGCGAACGCCGCCGCGATCACGGTGGTGCGCCGCGTCGACCGGTGGGCGACGCCGAACATGGCGATGGACGTCGCGAAGACGACACCGGGCGCGAAGGTTCCGGACAGGGCCGCGAGGCCGTACAACGCGAGGCACACCAGGAGGACCGGGATCGGCCACCGCCGTCGTAGCGGGAGCACCAGGGCGGGAGCGAGGACCGCGGCGATCGCGAGGACGCCCTCGGGCGGGTCGTCCCCGGGGAAGGGTACGAACACCGGGACCGCGACAAGTGCCGCGGCGATCAGGTCCTTGACCCACGGCGGCACTCGCGAACGACCGCTCGCGGCGCCGGTCGAGGGGTCGGCCGCCGTCTCCACGGGCCATCTCATGAGCTCATTGTGTCAGGCAGCGGTGCGGGCGGGCGTCCCCCGAACGCAGCATGCGCGCGTACCGCGATCGCGGTACGCGACCGCGGTACGAAGTGTCCGCGTCGGGGTGACGTCCCGGAACGGAGCGGTCGCGACGATAAGGGCATCCGGGCCATCCCCCGGACAGAAGCAAGCCCAGTACCGAGGAGCCCGCATGGACACCCCGATCATCTCGGCCAGGAACGTACGCAAGTCGTACGGTCGCGGCCCCAACCGCTTCGATGCGCTGAAGGGCGTCGACTTCGACATCCACGAAGGCGAGAGCGTCGCTATCCTCGGCAAGAGCGGGTCGGGCAAATCGACCCTGATGCACGTCCTGGCCCTGCTCGACGCTCCCACCAGCGGCTCGGTCGAACTCCAGGGAGTCGACACGCACACCCTCAAGGGCCGTCGACTGAACCGGACCCGCAACCGGACCTTCGGGTTCGTGTTCCAGCAGTTCTTCCTCACCGCGAACTCCTCGGTACTGGAGAACGTGATCCTGCCGATGAAGATCGCCGGCGTGGGCCGCCGGGAGCGCAAACGGCGCGGTCTGGCGGCGCTCGAACAGCTCGAGCTGGCGGACAAGGCCAGGAACAAGGCGGTCGACCTCTCCGGCGGACAGAAGCAGCGGTCGGTGATCGCCCGCGCCCTGGTGAACAACCCGCGTATCATCTTCGCCGACGAGCCCACCGGGAACCTCGACACCACCACCGGTGGTGTGGTCGAGGACATCCTGTTCGGACTGAACCGGGAGAACGGCATCACCCTCATCGTGGTCACCCACGACGAGGAGCTGGCCGCGCGGTGCGACCGCCGCATCGTCATCCGCGACGGAATGCTGGTCGAGGACTCCAAGCTGGTGACGGCGTGAACGTCCTCGACCTGATCGGATCCGCGGTCTCCAACACGTTCCGCTCCAAGACCCGCACTGTCCTCACCGTCCTCGCGATCTTCGTCGGCGCGTTCACACTCACCCTCACCAACGGTCTGGGCACCGGCATCAACGCCTACGTCGACGACACGGTCACCTCGATCGGCGCGTCCGACGTCATGACCGTCACCACGGCCAGTGAGGACTCGGACCCGATGGGCGGGACCGACTCCGAACCGACCGAGTACGACCCGGACACCGTGGCCAGCGCAGTGGGCGGCGTCCCCGGACAGACGGTGGTCGCCCTCACCCCTGAGGACCTCGGCACCCTGGCCGACGTCGAGGGCGTCCTGGACGTGCAGGCCACCAAGCCGATCTCGCCCGACTACATCCAGCACGGTGACGGTACGCAGTACGTGGTCGGCGTCGGCAGCCTGGTGACCGGGCAGACCATCCAGCTCGCCGCGGGATCCGAACCCGACGACACCTCCGACGAGCTCCAGCTCGTGCTCCCCGTCACCTACGTCGAACCGCTCGGTTTCGCGGACGACACCGCGGCGGTCGGGGAGACCGTCTCCATCTCGATCACCGACGCCGAGCGCACGCAACACACGATCGACGCGGAGATCGTCGGTGTGGCCGAGGAGGGCCTCGCCTCACCCACCGGCGCGAGCATCGTGCCGAACGAGGCACTCACCAGCGAGCTGTTCTCGACGCAGAACATCGGTGTGCCCACCGACGAGCAGGAGCGCTACGCCCAGGCGAGCATCTGGTTCAGCCCTGACGCCACCGACCAAGACGTCACCGACCTCAAGGCCGCACTCGCCGACGCCGGATACACCGGCACCACCGTGGACGATCAGCTCGGCGCCATCACGACGGTCATCGACGCCATCGTGCTGGTCCTGAACGCCTTCGCGGTCATCGCTCTGCTGGCCGCGAGCTTCGGCATCGTGAACACCCTCTACATGTCGGTGCAGGAACGCACCCGCGAGATCGGTCTGATGAAGGCCATGGGCACGGGGAGCGGCAAGGTGTTCGGCCTGTTCAGCCTCGAAGCGGTCTTCATCGGCTTCCTCGGCAGCGCCATCGGCGCGGGCCTGGCGATGCTCGTCGGCACCGCGATCAGCTCCAACCTGTCCGGAGCGCTGCTCTCCGACCTGCCGGGCCTCACCCTCATCGCCTTCGACCCGGCATCGATCGCCGTCATCGTCCTGATCGTGATGGCCATCGCGTTCCTCGCCGGGACGCTCCCCGCCGCCCGCGCCGCCCGCGCCGACCCGGTCACCTCGCTGCGCTACGAGTAGGACGCACGCGGCATGACTGCCGGCCGACCTGGGCCGGCCTCCATCACACCCGGAACGGGACGGTCTCTCCTTCCATGGTGCGGTGGCGTTATAGACCACGGGTTGCTTCGTCTTGCGCGCAAGGCACACATCGGTGGAGGGGGTGGCATGGCGGCGCGAGAGGAAGCACGGCCGGACGAGTGGCGGCGGTGATCGCCGACTGCGGTGTGATCGTGGCGGAGTTCTTCGACGCTGGGTGTTCGCGTCAGGTGATGTGGGATCAGCGTCCTGAGGCGGCGGCGTTGCTGGTGGCGGCGACCAGCAGCGAGCGGTCCTTCGACGCGATCGTGGTGGGCGATGCATCGGGCGCTGATCGGGAGCGCAACCCGCACCGCTCGGGACAGGCGTGGACGGTGCAGACCCTGGCCGCGATCCTGAGCAACCCCCGTTGCACCGGTCGCCAGGTCTGGCAACGGCACCCGGCCAGCCACTCCGCCCGCGCCTCTGGCTCGGGCAATTCTCCAGCGGAGGAGCAGGGACAGGAGTGGGCGGTCTCGAAAAAGGCCGCGCATCCGGAGTTGGTCAGTGAGAGGGACTTCGTCGCGGTCCAGGCGGTGCGTGCGGGCCGCCTGACCAAGGACGGGCGGGTTCGCGAGTACCTGTGTGCCGGGCTGCTGCTCTGCCGGATGTGCGGTCGGCGGATGGATGCGCACTGGGTCAATGACCGGCCGGGGTACCGGTGTCGCCGCGGCGGAGGGCGCCGTCGCGATGTGTCGCGCCCAACGCACCACGGCCGTGCTCGACGCCGTCGAGGCGCAGCTGACCGCCCTCATGCGAGCCGTGACCGAAGGCCGGTGAAGGCCGTTCGGCCACAAAAAAACCCCTGCAATGAGCAGGGGTTTCTCTGGTGATCTGGTGTCCGAGGGGGGACTTGAACCCCCATGCCCTATACGGGCACTAGCACCTCAAGCTAGCGCGTCTACCTATTCCGCCACCCGGACAGGGTGTGTTCGGCACTCCTCCGCGCCGGACAGGACAACCATAGCAAAAGCCGGGACCTGTCCGAACCATGTTTTCCGGCGGGGGGTGGCCATGGCAGGGTCGGAGGGACAGGTAGGGCACGGCGCGGTGGGACGGGAGCGGCAGATGCCGGACACGGACAGCGGACTGAGCGCGGCGGAGGTCGAGGTCGTCGACCTGTGCAGGGAGCTCATCGAGATCGACACCTCCAACTACGGCGACCACTCCGGGCCGGGGGAGCGCAAGGCGGCGGAGTACGTCGCGGGCAGGCTCGACGAGGTGGGTGTCGAGTCGACCATCTACGAGAAGCACCCCGGGCGCAGCAACGTGGTGGCGCGGATCGCGGGCGAGGACTCCAGCCGCCCGCCCCTGCTGATCCACGGCCACCTGGACGTCGTCCCGGCGGCGCCCGAGGACTGGACCCACCACCCCTTCGCGGGCGAGGTGACCGACGGGTGCGTGTGGGGCCGCGGCGCCATCGACATGAAGAACATGAACGCCATGGTCCTGGCCATGCTGCGCCAGCGCCTGCGCGAAGGGCGCCGCCCCCCGCGCGACATCGTGCTGGCCTTCCTCGCCGACGAGGAGGCCGGCGGTACCTGGGGCGCCCAGTACCTGGTGGACGAGCACCCCGAACTCTTCGCCGACTGCGACTCCGCGATCAGCGAGGTCGGCGGCTTCTCCTTCACGGTCGAGGAGAACCGGCGCCTCTACCTGGTGGAGACCGCGGAGAAGGGCATCGCCTGGATGAAGCTGACCGCGCGCGGCACCGCCGGGCACGGGTCGATGGTCAACACCGACAACGCGGTCACCGAACTGGCGGCGGCCGTGGCCAGGCTCGGCGAGCACGAGTTCCCCGTCCAGCTCACGCCGACCGTGCGGACCTTCCTGGAGGAGGTCTGCGAGGCGTTCGGGATCGAGTTCGACGAGCGCGACGTGGACGCCACGGTCGCCAGGCTCGGTCCGATCGCGCGGATGATCGGCGCCACGCTGCGCAACACCCTCAACCCCACGGTGCTCGGCGGCGGATACAAGGCCAACGTCATTCCGGGCGAGGCCACCGCCCAGGTGGACGGCCGCTTCCTGCCCGGGTCCGAGGACGAGTACTTCGCCGTGATCGACCGGCTGCTCGGCCCCAAGGTCGACCGCGAGTTCATCCACCACCTGCCCGCGGTGGAGACCCCCTTCGAGGGCGGCCTGGTCAGCGCGATGTCGGAGTCCCTGCTGGCCGAGGACCCCGGCGCCAAGGCGGTGCCGTACTGCCTGTCGGGCGGGACGGACGCCAAGAGCTTCTCCCGGCTGGGCGTGCGCAACTACGGCTTCGCCCCGCTCAAGCTTCCCCCGGAGCTGGACTTCGCCGGCATGTTCCACGGCGTCGACGAGCGCGTTCCCGTGGACGGCCTCCAGTTCGGCGTGCGCGTGCTGGACCGGTTCGTCGGCCTGAGCTGATTCCGGGCGGCCCGCGCCGACGGGCGCGGGCCGCCGCGCGACCGGAATGCGGCACCTCTGACGGAAAGTCCTCGGCACGTTTCCCGATCACGTGCATGTTCACCCAGCGTGATGCTACGGTTGCTTTCAGTTCGACGATGTCGTGGTTCCGCGCTCGCGTCAGTGTGCGCCCGAATCCGGCTCAGGCGGACGATCCCGGTGCGCGACCGCCCGGGACCGCGTAGCAGGAACGAGACGAGGGGGCATGCATGGTGCTCACGGGCCGGGGGTGGCTGGTTGTGACCAGTCGCGCTGCCTGTGGTGACCGTGTCGTCCTCGCCCGTCTGCTCCTCCTGTCCGGTCTCGTGGTCGTCGCCTGGCTGGCCGGAGGGTTCGGTGCCGCCCACGGCGGGACCGGCTCCGACTCGAACGGCCTCGTCGACAGCGTCCTGCAGTCGGGAGAAACCGCCGAGCGCACCGGCCAGACGGCCGCGGACCGCGTCCGCGCCGCCCGGCTCACCGACACCACGGCCGAGGCCGCCTCGGTGACCGACACGCTGACCGGCGACGTCGTGCCCCAGGCCGCGTCGCTGCCCTCCACCGCCCTGCACGGGTCCGGCGTCACGTCGGCACTCGGGCAGACCGCCACCGGTACCGCCGCGAACCGGGTCGTCGACGACGCGACCCGGACGGTCGACGAGACCGCGCGCGGGGCGGGGGACCTGGTCGGGGGCGTCACCCGCACCGGCCACGAGGTCGCCGGCGCCGCTGACGGCTCCCTGCACGACACCGGTCTGGTCACCGGCGTGGCCGACGGCCTCGCCGAGTCCGCCCGGGGCGTCGGCGAGGGGATCGACGGCGCCACCAGGACCGCGAACACCGTGGTCTCCGGCGACCTGCCGGAACCCGGCTCCGAGTCCGGGGCCGACACCGAGGCCGCGCGTCCCGCCGAGCGGAACGTCCCGCGCGCCGAGGTCGAGAAGGTGACCAGGACCGCCGCGGCGGCCGGTGCCGCCGCACTCGCCGCCCACGACACCGCGGCCGAGCAGTCCGCGGAGCGGGCGGCGAACGAGGCCGAGGACCTCGGCGAGCGCATCCGCCTCATCGGCGGCGGAGGCACGCACCACCACGGGCACACGGACGCGACGGGCACCGCCGCGCCGACCTTCCCGCAGCCGGCCACCGCCGGATTCCTCATGGCCCGCACGGCGCACCTCGCGCCGCAGGCCCAGCGGGTCGCCCTCCCCGGCGACCCCACCCTGGTGGTCCGCGACGCCGCGGACGACCCCACCTTCTCCCCCGACTAGTCGCGCTCCCGACCGCGGCCGGTCCCTTCGCGCTTCCACGCGCAGTCGCCATGCCGGATTCCGGCTGGCACCGTTCTCCACAGCCTTCGGCTCGGAGTCGCCGCCGCGGTCACCGTGAGTAGCCATCTGATCTCTCGTTGACCCAAGGACATGCCATGACGCACGCGACACAGGCCAGGATCACCGCCCTCGTGGCAGCGGGCCTCCTCACCATCACCGGGGCCGCAGCGGCCCACGCCGACACCACCACCAGCGGAAACGGATCGATCGGCGGCGGCAACCAGGTCGACGTCGACGCCGACGCGCCGGTCAACGCCTGCGGCAACGCCGTCGCGGTCCTCGGTGTCGCCGGGGCCGGGTGCGCCGACGACGAGGCCACCGTCGAGGAGGCGTCCTCCACCGACGGCCACAACGGCTACGACGGCTACACGCCGCCGGAGGAGCCCTCCGAATCGCCCTCGGAGAGCCCGTCGGAGAGCCCCTCCGAGGGACCGTCCGAGGGCCCGTCCGAGAGCCCGTCGGAAAGCCCCTCCGAGGGACCGTCCGAGGGCCCGTCGGAAGGTCCGTCCGAGAGCCCCTCCGAAGGCCCGTCCGAGGGCCCGTCGGAAGGCCCGTCCGAGAGCTCGCCGGAGCTTCCCCGCACCGGCACCTCCGGCCTGACCTCCTGGATCGCGGCCGCGGCCGCCGCCGTCCTGGTCGGAGTCGGGCTCGTCCTCTTCGGCTTCCGCCGCCGCACACGCTCCTGATCGGCTTCCCGGGCCGTCCGCGGTCCGGGGGTTGACGCGAGTCCCGCAGCATCGGCCGAGGCCATGTCCGCGGGGTTCACGTCAGCCGCCGCCCAACCAGAGCGGAGCTGACCGACGGGACGCACGCGTCCGCCCGCAACCAGCGGGCTCGACGGAGAGGCGTTCACCAGCCCGGCGCACACGCACCGTCCAGGTGCGCGGACGACCGGATGATCCCCGGCCTTGGCCGTAGGCCCGTGCCCCATCCAGGGGCGTGGAACGGCTTGTGGCCCACGCACAGCAGCTTTCTCATCAACTCGTTCTCTCGAAAGGACTTCCCACATGGGTAAGTGGGCTAGGACCTCCGCCAGGTCCATGCTTCTGGCAGCGGGCTTCGTCGCGCTGGGCAGCGGCGTGGCCTTCGCGGACAGCGACGTCGCCACCTCCGGCAACGGCTCCGTCCTCGGCGGCAACCAGGTCGTCGCCGACGCCGACGTGCCGATCAACGTCTGCGGCAACTCCGTCGCCGCCCTGATCGGCATGTCCGGCGCCCAGTGCACCGGCTCCAACGCGGCCGTGATCGACCGCGGCGGCAACGACATCCACACCTCGGGCAACGGCTCGATCCTGGGCGGCAACCAGATCGTCGGCCACGCCGACGTGCCGGTCAACGTCACGGGCAACGCGGTCGGCGCCCTGGGCGGCGTGGCGGGTGCCGCCTCCACCGACTCCGACGCGCTCGTCGTGCACGACCACGGCCGCAGCGGGGACCCGGACGTCGCGACGACCGGCAACGGCTCCCTGGGCGGCGGGAACCAGCTCGTCGGCGACGCCGACGTGCCGGTCAACATCTCCGGCAACGCGATCGGCGCCGTGGGCGGCGTGGCCGGCGCGGCCGCCACCGACTCCGACGCGATCGTCGCCGAGCGCCACTCCCGTGGCGGCGACCCCGACATCGCGACCTCCGGCAACGGTTCGGTCCTGGGCGGCAACCAGGGCGTCCTGGACCTGGACGTCCCGGTCAACGTCGCGGGCAACGCGGTCGGCGCCGTGGGCGGGATGGCCGGCGCGGCCGCCACCGACTCCGACGCGATCGTCACGGACCGCTCCACCGGCAACGGCGGCCACAACGGTGGCCACAACGGCGGTGACAACGGCGGTGACAACGGCTACCGCGCCCACCAGTCCGGTGCCACCGACCTGGCCCCGGCCGACCTGGTCGGCGAGGTCGTCAGCAGCGTCCAGCCGCTGCCCGACACCTCCGGCGTCGACATGGGCGTGGCCCGCCAGTCCGCGCCCGCCGAGCGCCAGCACCAGTCCTGGGGCGACCCGGACGTCGCGACCTCCGGCAACGGCTCGGTCCTGGGCGGCAACCAGGCCGTCGCCGACCTGGACGTCCCGGTCAACGTCACCGGCAACGCGGTCGGCGCCGTGGGCGGCGTGGCCGGCGCGGCCACCACCGACTCCGACGCGATCATCATGGAGGACGACAAGGACGTCGCGACCTCCGGCAACGGCTCCCTGGGCGGCGGCAACCAGCTCGTCGCCGACGCGGACGTGCCGGTCAACGTCGCGGGCAACGCGGTCGGCGCGGTCGGCGGCATCGCCGGCGCCAGCTCCACCGACAGCGACGCGGTCGTCGTGCACGACCGCGCGCCCGTCGAGCACCAGTCCGGCGCTCTGGACGCGGCTCCCGTCGTGAACGAGCTGCCCGAGGTGCCCGTCTCGGAGATGGTGCCCGTCGACTACACCCTGAGCGAGACCACCTCCCAGGCCGTGGAGGAGCACGCCCCGGAGCACGCCGACGAGCTGCCCGAGGCACCGAACCCCGTGGACGAGGTCCTCAGCCTCACGGGCGTCGGCCTCTAGGGGCCGAGGGGCACGGCCGCGGACGGCCGGCCGAGACCGACGGGTACAGGCGTCCCGTTCCGTTTGGAACGCGGTGGACTGCGGGTCGCCGACCACCTGGAGGAAACGGTCAGGGTGTCCGTGAACGGGTCCCGCACCGGCACCTCGGTGCCGCGGACACGGGTGAGGTGAGTCGCCTTCGCGCTTCCGTTCCGTTTGGAACGCGGTGGACTGCGGAAGCGTGGGGGTGACGACCACCAGCTCAGGACGAGAGTCGAGTCCTCCCGGGAATAACCGGGAGGACTCGCCGCATTCTGGGAGGCATGGACACCCGGCCCGGGAAGTGTGACACAACTCACCATCACGATGTGTTCCAGGTGCTCGTCGGAGCCCTCGGCCCACGAGGGGAGACTGTTGCCACGGACGGACACGTGCGATACGGGACGGTAGCGGTTCGCCGAGCGCCTATTCTGCGGATGCCGGTGGAAACGAGCCCCGGCCGACCGCGGGGAGGACCTCTCACACGCGGAGCGGCCACGCGGGCCCATCGACGGGGGAGTGCCTGGAATTCGGTTACTGTCGGTTCCCACGGGACCGACTGACCACGGCCGAAGAGATCACGTAAGGCTAGACGTAGGGGAAGAGCGTGCCACCCACGAAGGGCAGCGCCGGCAAGAACGGCTCGAACGACAGCGGACGCCAAGGGGCGGGCAACGCCCTCGTCATCGTCGAGTCGCCCGCCAAGGCGAAGACCATCGCCGGATACCTGGGCCGCGGCTACGTCGTGGAGTCCAGCATCGGCCACATCCGCGACATGCCCGCCAAGGCCGCCGAGATCCCCGCCAAGTACAAGGGTCAGCCCTGGGCGCGGCTCGGTGTGGACGTCGATGGGGACTTCGAACCCCTCTACGTCGTCAACCCCGACAAGAAGTCGCACGTCAAGAAGCTCAAGGAGCTCATGGCGGACGCCGACGAACTCCTCCTCGCCACAGATGAGGACCGCGAGGGCGAGGCGATCGCCTGGCACCTGCTCGAAGAGCTCAAGCCCAAGATCCCCGTCAAGCGCATGGTGTTCAACGAGATCACCAAGGACGCCATCCAGCGCGCCGCCCGCAACACGCGCGACCTCAACACCCGCCTGGTCAGCGCGCAGGAGACCCGCCGCATCCTGGACCGCCTCTACGGCTACGAGGTCTCCCCGGTGCTGTGGAAGAAGGTCATGCCGAAGCTGTCGGCGGGCCGCGTGCAGTCCGTGGCCACCCGTCTGGTGGTCGAGCGCGAGCGCGAGCGGATGGCCTTCACCTCCGCGGAGTACTGGGACCTCAAGGCCGTCTTCGACGCCACCGAGGCCGGTGTGCAGGAGGGTCCGGCGACCTTCCCGGCCACCCTCGTCTCCGTGGACGGAAAGCGCATCGCCGTGGGCCGGGACTTCACCCCCCAGGGCACACTGCGCTCGGACCGCGACGTCCGCCAGCTGGACGAGGCCGCCGCCCGCGGCCTGGCCGAGCGCCTGGCCGGAGCCGGGTTCTCGGTGCGCTCGGTCGAGCGCAAGCCCTACCGCCGCTCGCCCTACGCGCCGTTCCGCACCACGACCCTGCAGCAGGAGGCCTCGCGCAAGCTGGGCCTGTCCGCGAAGCAGGCCATGCAGGTCGCCCAGCGCCTGTACGAGAACGGGTACATCACCTACATGCGTACCGACAGCACCACGCTGTCGGACAGCGCGGTCAACGCCGCGCGCAACCAGGTCCGGCGCCTGTACGGCGGCGACTACCTGCCCGCCAAGCCCCGGGTGTACGCCAGCAAGGTGAAGAACGCCCAGGAGGCGCACGAGGCGATCCGCCCGGCGGGCGAGGAGTTCCGCACGCCCGCCGAGACCGGGCTGTCCGGACCCGAGTTCCGGCTCTACGACCTCATCTGGAAGCGCACCGTCGCCTCCCAGATGAAGGACGCGGTCGGTGAGTCCGTCACGGTGCGCATCGAGGGCGCGTCCTCGGGCGGCGAGGTCGCCGAGTTCAGCGCGACCGGCAAGATCATCACCTTCCACGGGTTCCTCAAGGCCTACGTGGAGGGCTCCGACGACCCCGCGGCCGACCTGGACGACCGCGAGCGGCGGCTGCCCCCGATGTCCGAGGCCGACCCGCTCAAGGCGCAGGCACTGGAGGCCGAGGGCCACAGCACCCGGCCGCCGGCGCGCTACACCGAGGCGAGCCTGGTCAAGGAGCTGGAGGAGCGGGAGATCGGCCGCCCCTCCACCTACGCGGCGATCATCGGCACCATCCAGGACCGCGGCTACGTGTTCAAGAAGGGCACGGCGCTCGTGCCGTCCTTCCTGGCCTTCGCCGTCGTGCAGCTGCTGGAGCGCCACTTCGGCAACCTGGTGGACTACGCGTTCACCGCCCGCCTGGAGGACGTGCTCGACGACATCGCCCGCGGCGAGGCCGAGAGCCTGCCCTGGCTGCGCCGGTTCTACTTCGGCGGCGAGGACGCGCAGGGCGGGCACGAGACCGGTCTCAAGGAACTGGTGGGCGACCACCTGTCGGAGATCGACCCCAAGGAGGTCAGCTCCCTGCCGCTGCCCGGGACCGACATCGTGCTGCGGGTGGGGCGCTACGGCCCCTACCTGGACCGCGACGGCGTCCGGGTCAACGTGCCGGAGGACCTGGCCCCGGACGAGCTGACCCAGGAGAAGGCCGAGGAGCTGTTCGCGCAGCCCAGCGGTGACCGCGAACTCGGCGTCGACCCCGAGACGGGCCGCACGATCGTGGCCAAGTCCGGTCGCTTCGGCCCCTACGTCACCGAGGTCATCGAGGACCCGGCGGAGGCGGAGGGCGAGGCCAAGCCCAAGAGCCGGGCCAAGGCCAAGGAGAAGCCGCGGACGAGCTCCCTGCTCAAGTCGATGTCCCTGGACACCGTCACGCTGGAGGACGCGCTGCGGCTGCTGTCCCTGCCCAGGGTCGTGGGCCAGCTGGACGGCGAGGACGTCACGGCGCAGAACGGCCGGTACGGGCCCTACCTGAAGAAGGGCACGGACAGCCGCTCCCTGGAGACCGAGGAGCAGATGTTCACGGTCACCCTGGAGGAGGCGCAGGCGATCTTCGCCCAGCCCAAGCAGCGCGGACGCCGCGCGGCGGCCCCGCCCCTGCGCGAGCTGGGCAAGGACCCCGAGTCCGGTGCCACGATGGTGATCAAGGACGGCCGGTTCGGCCCCTACGTCACCGACGGGGAGGTCAACGCGTCGCTGCGCAAGGGTGACGAGGTCGACGCGATCACCGACGCCCGGGCGGCGGAGCTGCTGGCCGAGCGCCGGGCCAAGGCCCCGGCGAAGAAGAAGGCCCCGGCCAAGAAGGCGCCCGCCAAGAAGCCCGCGGCGAAGAAGACGACGGCCGCGAAGAAGACCACGACCACCACGGCGAAGAAGACGACGACGCGCAAGTCCACGGCCGCGGGCAAGACCGGGGTGCCCCGGACGACCGCGAAGAAGCCGGCGGACGCGGAGGAGTAGGGGGCGCTCGGGCGCCTTGAGAACGGGAACCTTCGGCCCTTGCGGTGCGCTTCCTCGTTCCTCGGAAGCGCACCTCCAGGACCTCCAGAACCCCGTCGGCGCCCTCGCCGTGCCTTCTTGGGCCTCCGCTCGTTCCCACACCGTCGCCCGCCACCACCCTCAACGGACGCCTTCGGCGCGGTTCCTCCTGCTTTGGCCCGAGGTTCGGGGCGCTTCACGCCGGGGCCTTCGTCGTCGCTACTGCCTGGCTCGCAAGCTCGCTGGCGGCAGAGACTCCTCCTGCAGGCACCGGCGCGCCCCTCACCC
>NZ_LGEC01000067.1 GCF_001279585.1 Nocardiopsis sp. NRRL B-16309
CGTCGCTACTGCCTGGCTCGCAAGCTCGCTGGCGGCAGAGACTCCTCCTGCAGGCACCGGCGCGCCCCTCACCCGTGCTTTCCTTGGGCCTCCGCTCGTTCCTCGCTTTGGCCCGATCAACCCCCCTGTGGTCACGGTGAGCGGGGACGCTTCGGGTCGGGGTGCCCGCCATGGTGGGCGGGGCCTGTTCCGAGGGGGTACTTCCGTACTACTGTGTGTGTGAGAGCTGGGGGCGTGGATACGTGTGTGGCCCCGGTTCACCCCTCTCGAATCCTGCGGTGGGCCGTGAGCCCGTCCATCCCTATCCCCCACATCGATAATCTTGAGCGCTATGAGCAGATCTGCACCCCTGGGAGCGCCGGACGAGGCGCGCAACGTCCTCGCGATCACACCCTTCAGAAGGCTGTGGATCTCGCTGACCCTGTCCAGCCTCGGTGACTGGCTGAGCCTTCTGGCACTGATGTCCCTGGCGGCGATCTTCACCGCCGACGCCTCCACCCTGGTCCAGTACCTGGCGGTCAGCGGCGTCGTGCTGATCAAGCTCGCGCCGTCGATCGTGCTGAGCCCGCTGGTCGCGGCGCTCGCCGACCGGCTCGACCGGCGGTGGACGATGGTCGCGGGCGACGTCCTGCGCGCCCTGCTGTACGTCTCCATCCCCCTGGTCGGCCTCTTCTTCCCTGGCTTCTCCCTGGAGTGGCTGCTCATCGCGGCCTTCCTCGCGGAGGTCGTCGAACTCTTCTGGACGCCCGCCAAGGACGCCGCCGTCCCGGCGCTGGTGCCCCGCGGGCTCCAGCGGCAGGCCGGACGGCTGTGCCTGCTGGTCGGCTACGGCACCGCCCCCGTCGCCGCGCTGCTCTTCGCCGCGCTGGCCTCGGTCGGCAACCTGCTCGGCGCGCTGGCGCCGTCCCTGGCCAGCCCCGAGGCGGACGTCGCGCTCTACCTCAACGGCCTGATGTTCCTCGTCGCCGCGATCGTGGTCGCGGGACTGCCGATCCCCAAGCACAAGTCCGCCGGGGGCGGCCGGACCGGCACCCGGGACGCCGACCTCCTGAGGTCGGTGTGGACCGGCCGGCGCGCCGCCGGGACCTCGCCGCTCGGGCGCGGCCTCGTGCTGGGCATGCTCGGCGCCCTGGCCGCGGGCGGCACCGTCGTCGGTGTCGGCCGCCTGCACGTCGAGGGCCTGGGCGCGGGCAACGCCGGCTTCGGCGTCGTGTTCGCCGCGGTGTTCGCCGGGATGGCCCTGGGGATGCTCGCCGGTCCCCGGATCCTCAAGAAGTTCAGCCGCCGACGCCTGTTCGGCGTGAGCGCGGCCGTGGCCGGGCTGGCCCTGCTCTTCGCCGGCGCCGTCGCCGACATGGTGCTCACCGCCGTCCTCACGACCCTGCTGGGCGTGGGCGCGGGTATCGCCTGGGGACTCGGCACGGTCCTGCTCGCCGAGCAGGCCGAGGACGCCGAGGACGGGGACCGCGACCGGGCCCTGGCGTTCCTGCACGGCTGCGCCCGCGTCGTCCTGGTGGCCGCCGCCGCGTTCGCCGCGCTGGCCGCCGGACTCATCGGCGACTACACCCTGCCCCTGGGCCCCCTCACCTACGACCTGCGCGGCAGCGGGGTCGTCCTGATGGCGGTCGGCCTCGTCGCCGTCGTCGTGGCGTGGATCAGCTACCGCCAGGTCAACCGCGACGACCCCGAGGCCGGTCCGGGACTGGTGCCCGAACTGGTCGCCGCCCTGCGCGGTGTGGACCTCACCGAGGACGAGGACGAGGAGGAGCCCGGGCACTCCGGGGCCTTCATCGTCCTGGAGGGCGGCGAGGGCGCGGGCAAGTCCACCCAGGTCCGCGAGCTCACCGTGTGGCTGCGCGAGCAGGGATTCGAGGTGGTCGGCACCCGCCAGCCGGGTGCGACCAAGCTCGGCATGCGCCTGCGCGGACTGCTGCTGGACCGGGAGAACTCGCACATCACCCCGCGCGCCGAGGTGCTGCTGTACGCGGCCGACAAGGCCGACCACGTCGAGCAGGAGATCCTGCCCGCGCTCCGGCGCGGCGCCGTGGTGATCAGCGACCGGTACGTCGACTCGCTCCTGGCCTACCAGGGCGCGGGACGCGACCTCGCGCCCGACGAGATCCGCGGGATCAGCGACTGGGCCACCCAGGACCTCGTCCCGGACCTGACCGTCCTGCTGGACGTGAGCCCCGAGGCCGGGCTGTCCCGGCTGGGCGGACCGGCCGACCGCATCGAGTCGGAGTCGCTGGAGTTCCACGACCGCGTCCGCAAGGGGTTCCTGGCGCTCGCCAAGCAGGCCCCGGAGCGCTACCTGGTCGTGGACGCGTCCGAGCCGCAGGACCGTATCTCCAAGGAGATCCGGCGCCGGGTGCGCTCCCTGCTGCCCGACCCGGTCGACTCCAGCTCCGAGGCCGTCACCGGGATGATCCCGGTCATCAAGAACGACTGACGGCGGCGGCCGCCGCCGGTCAGGAGCGGACGCGGTAGCGCAGGTGGGTGACCCCGGGGGCGGACACCACGCGCTCCTGCTCGAACGCGGGACCGGTGACGCCGTCGAACAGCCGCGTGCCGGAGCCCAGGAGTAGCGGGACCAGGGCGAGGTCCAACCGGTGCACCAGCCCGGCGACCAGGCAGTTCCGCATGGTGGCGGCGCCTCCGGCGACCAGGACGTCCAGGTCGCCGGCCGCCCGCCGGGCGCGCTCGACCGCTGCGGCGGGGCCCTCCGTCACGAAGTGGAAGGTCGTTCCGCCCGCCATCTCCAGGGGCTCCCTGGGGTGGTGGGTCACGACGAACACCGGGGCGCGGAAGGGCGGTTCCTCGCCCCACCAGCCGCGCCACGGAGCCTCCTCGTCCCACGGCCCCGGACCGCCCCCGAACATGTTCCGGCCCATCACCACGGCGCCGACGTCGGACTGGACCTCGGTGACCACGGGCGTGGAGGCGTTCACCTCGCCGCCCTCCATCCCGTGCCGCTCACGCCAGGCCGCGAGTTCGACCACCCAGTCGTGCAGGCGTTCGCCGCCCGCCCCCAGCGGCCGCTCGGCGCTCTGGTCCGGCCCGGCCGCGTACCCGTCCAGGGAGACGGAGATATGGGCCCTGGTCATGCTCATGGACGCTCCTCGGTGCCTCGTGGATGGCAGTACCGTACGTCGCCGGGACGGCGGGGGCACGGAGACCCGCGCCGGGAGGCCGGAGGGCGCCCATCCCGTCGTCGGCGACTCCTATCCTGGGAGCGGACCTCCGCGCGGGCCGAAGGCAGGGCGCGGGCCGCAGGCTCTCGGCCGAGGGCGCTGGCCCCGTACTCTTCGCCCGGCGGACTCCCGGGGCGATGGTGGACAACAGGTGGGGGGCGGACGTGACGGTCTTCGACGACCTGATCGGTCAGCGGGCCGCGGTCGGCCGGCTCGAACGGGCCGTGGCCGGAGCGGGTGACCTGGTCGCCGGCGGACCGGGCACGGGCATGACGCACGCCTGGCTGTTCACCGGGCCGCCCGGGTCGGGCCGCTCCGAGGCCGCGCGCGCCTTCGCCGCCGCGCTCCAGTGCCCCGACGGCGGATGCGGCCACTGCGGCTCCTGCCACCAGGTGCTCACCGGCACCCACCCCGACGTCCTCTACGTCCGGCCCAGCGGACTGAGCTACGGCGTGGCCGCCACCCGTGACCTGGTGCTGAAGGCCAGCTCGAAGCCGTCCGGCGGGCGGTTCCGGATCGTCCTGTTCGAGGACGCCGAGCGGGCCACCGAGGCCGCCTCCAACGCCCTGCTCAAGGCCGTGGAGGAGCCCTCGCCGCGCACGGTGTGGCTGCTGTGCACGCCCACCCCCGACGACCTGCTCATCACCATCCGCTCGCGCTGCCGCATGGTCACCCTGGCCACGCCGCCCACCGCCGAACTCGTCTCCGCTCTCGTCCAGCGGGACGGCGTGGACCCCGACACCGCCCGGTCGGCCGCGCGCGCCGCCGCGGGCCGCATCGACCGCGCCCGGCAGCTCGCCACCGACCCCGAGGCCCGCCGCCGACGGGAGGAGGTGCTGTCGATCCCGGTGCGGCTGGACGGCACGGGCGCGTGCGTCGTCGCCGCGGCCCGGCTCTACGAGATCGCCGAGGAGGACTCCAAGACCCTCACCGCCGCGCTCGACGAGCGGGAGCGGGGCGAGATGCGGGCGGCCTTCGGCGAGGGCTCCACCGGCAAGGGCGTCGCGAAGGCGATCCGGGGGTCGGCGGGCGCGATGAAGGACCTGGAGGAGCGGCAGAAGCGCCGTGCCACGCGCATCAAACGCGACTCCTACGACCGCGCCCTGCTCGACCTGGCGGCGTTCTACCGCGACGTCCTGGCGCTGCAGCTCGGCGCCCAGGTGGAACTGTCCACGGTCGAGCGCTCCGGCGACCTGGAGCGCGTGGCCCGCTCCAGCACACCCGAGTCCACGCTCCGCCGGATCGACGCCATCATGGAGTGCCGGACGCGCATCGGCGCCAACGTGCACCCCCAGATCGCCATGGAGGCGATGACCTCCGCACTGCTGGCCGGCTGACGCGCTCCGGCGCGCCGTGTGCCCGGCGCCGGGCGGGTGCCCGGTCCAGGGCGCGCGCGGCACCGATACGGACACGCCGACCACCGTCGGCGGCGACGAGAGGCGGACAGGCGTGGCGACGAGGGTACGTGGAGCGGTGGCGCTCGGGATCGCGGGCGCGGTACTGCTGGCCTCCGGCTGTACGCCCGGCGGGGACGGCGGCGAGGGGCCGGCGCCGACCGAGGACTCGGGCGCCCTCGCGGAGTTCACCTCCCAGGAGTTCGCCTGGGGCGCCTGCGAGGAGGGCGGCTCCGACGTCGAGTGCGCCGTCTACGAGGTGCCCATGGACTACGGCGACCTCGGCGGCGAGCGGATCGAGATCGCGGTCAAGCGCCTGCCCGCCTCCGGGAACGACCGACTCGGCTCCCTGCTCATCAATCCGGGCGGCCCCGGCGGCTCGGGCTACGACCGCGTGGACGTCGCCGCCTACGGGGTCAGCGAGGACGTACGGGAGCGCTTCGACGTGGTCGGCTTCGACCCGCGCGGTGTGGGCCGCAGCTCGCCGCTGACCTGCTTCGACGCGGAGGAGATCGATGACTTCCTCGGTGTGGAGGTCGCCGACGGAGCCTCGGACGACATCGCCGACGCGGCGGAGCTCGTGGAGAGCAGCCAGGAGTTCGTCGAGGCCTGCGAGGACAACGCACCCGACCTCATGCGCCACATGGGCACCGCCGACGTCGCCCGCGACATGGACGTGCTGCGCGCCCTGGTCGGCGACGAGCGGCTGACCTACCTGGGCTCCTCCTACGGCACCCACATCGGGGCCCAGTACGCCGACCAGTTCCCCGAGCGGGTGCGCGCCCTGGTCCTGGACGGAGCGGTCGACCCCGCCCAGAGCCCGCTGGACATGGGCGTGGAACAGGCGACCGGGTTCGAGACCGCGCTGCGGGCCTTCGTCGCGGACTGCCTGAACCGCGCCGACTGCCCGCTGGGCGGCCCGGGGACCAGCGTCGACGAGGGCGTGGCCGCGCTCGACGACTTCCTGGAGGGCGCCGCGGAGCGGCCGCTGGCCAACAGCGCCGACGACCGCGAGGTCAACCGGGCCCGCGCCGAACTGGGCGTGCTCGCCGCGCTGTACACGGAGAGCTGGTGGCCGAGCGTGCGCGAGGCTCTCACAGCCGCGATGGAGGACGGCGACGGCACGGGCCTCGTCCTGCTCGGCGACGACCTCTACGGGCGCACCGACACCGAGGAGTACGAGAACTCCACCGCCGCGCTCATCGCGGTGAACTGCTCGGACTCTCCCAGCCCGCGGGACGTCGGCGAGTACGCGGAGGCCGCCGAGGAGGCGGGCGAGGAGTCGCCGGTCTTCGGGCCGATGCTGGCCTGGGGTTCGCTGCCGTGCGCCTACTGGCCGGAGGACGCGGTGGCCGAGGGCGGCGAGCTGACCGCGGCCGGCGCCGATCCGATCATGGTGGTGGGGACCACCCGCGACTCCGCGACGCCCTACGCGTGGTCGGAGGCGCTGGCCGAGCAGCTGGAGTCCGGGTTCCTGGTCACCCGGGACGGCGACGGCCACACCGGCTACCGCATGGGCGACGCGTGCGTGGACGCGATGGTGGACGACTACCTCATCGACCTCGCGGTGCCCGAGGACGGCATGGCCTGCGCCTGACGTCACACCGGAAAAGGTGGACGCGGCACCCTGGTGGAGGCGCTAGACTGGTGACCGCTTCGCAGCGTTCGCGCGCGGCGCGGTGCCGCCTTAGCTCAGTCGGCAGAGCGATTCACTCGTAATGAATAGGTCGTCGGTTCGATTCCGACAGGCGGCTCCACCCACTCGGGCCCGTCCGGTTCCTCCGGACGGGCCCGAGTCGTGTCCGGGGTGCGGGAGGCCGGCACCTGCGCCGTCCCGCGGGCCGGAACCGGCGGGGCCGGGCGGCCCCGGGGGTCGGCGGAGGCGGTTTTCCAGCCGCGAACCGAGCCGCGGGGAACTCCGGCCCCCTGCCGCCGGAGGACGTCGCACTGGGTGACGGAGACATGACATGGGTAGATGCGCGGTATGAGCCTGTTGTTCATGTTGCTCGCGCTGGTGGGGTGCCTGCTGGTGCTCGGGGGCGGTTCCTACGCCCTGCGCCGTGTCATCGCGTACCTGGGGTCGCGGCCCGACGCGGTGGGGGAGGACTCCGGGCCCCCGTCGGCGGTGTCCGCCGCGGACCGGGAACACGTGGGCGGCTACGTCTTCGCCCCCCGGCCGGATGGCGAGGGGCGGGAGCCCGAGGACGTGGCTTCGTCGGTGCGCGCCCGCGCGGCCAACCTGGTCGCTCTGGGGCGGATCGAGGAGGCGGTGCGCGTGGTCCGGGAGCGGGCGGGGGCGGACGAGGAGCGCGCCCGGCGGATCGTGGGCGCCCTGGAACGGAGCGCCGACCCGGGCCCGGCCCTGGAGCCCTGACCAGGGCGTGCCCGGTGGGCACCCGCCCTGGCCGGGGCGGGTGTCAGACGGCGCTCTGGCGGCTCTGGATCCAGCCCCACACCACGGTCGCCAGGAACAGGATGGCACCGATGACGCCGAGCCAGAGCAGCCCCTTCACGATGAGGCCGATGATCGTCAGGGCCAGCCAGACTGCCAGCAGGATCAGGATGAGATAGACCATGGTCGCCTCCTGGGACGGGTGAGCGGATCCACGTAGGGGCCTACCCGTACCCGGCCCCGCGCACCCCCGGCCGCCTGGGCCGAAACGGGGAGCGGGCCCGGGAAGGCACGGCGCGGGCGCGGGGGTTCCCGGGCCCCGGGCGCCCGCTGGGGCGCCGAGCGCAGCGGGGCGGGTGTCCGCGGAACGTGCCGAGGGAGTGTTTTGGCTTTCGGGTGAGCGAGCGGTCGCCAGGCCATCTCTCGCAAGGCGATGTGCGAAGTTCAGCCTGGTGGTGCTGCACGAGCGCAGAGGCGCGGCGAGAGGCAGCCTGGCGACCGCGAGCCCGGAATGCCGCAAAAAACACGACCTAGGGCCAGGTGCCGTCCACCACGGTCCCGTGGCCGGGCTTGGTCCGGTCCAGCCACTCCTGGCGGCCCCGGGCGAAGCCCAGGGCCCACTCGACCTGGCGCTGGTGGAGCTCCGCCAGACCGAGCGCGGCGACGTCCGCGTGGCGCGCGCCGATCTCCTCGGCCACGGCGAGCGCGGCGACGGCGTCGGCGGTCGCGGTGTGGGCGTCGGTCAGGTCCACGCCGTAGAACTCGCTCATGGCGCCCAGGTTGCGCTTGCCGCGCCGGTAGGGGTCCACCCCGCGGTCGATCACCAGCGGGTCCACCACGGGCGCCACGGCGCCGCCGAGGCGGTCCGTGAGCGAGGGCAGGCCGTGCCGGGCGAGCTCGGCGGCGAGCACACCGAGGTCGTAGGGCGCGTTGAACACCACCAGCCCCTGTCCGGCGCCGAGCTGTTCGGCGAGGGCCTGGGCGATCTCGTCCAGGCACTCCGTCGCCGGCCGGCCCTCGGCGCGCGCCCGTTCCGTGGTGATGCCGTGGATGGCGACCGCGTCCGCGGGGATCTCACGGGGGCCGGGGTCGACCAGCCACGTGCGGCTCTTGCCCTCGCGGTCCACCAGGGCCGCCGAGACGAGGAAGGCCGTGGCCGGGTCGCGGTCGGAGGTCTCGGAGTCGAACCCGAGCAGCGGGGTGGTGTGCCAGCCCAGGTGGTCGCCGCGGGCGGGCGGGGTGGGACGCGGCTCGTGCTCGGCGCAGTACGTGCGCCATCGGCCGCCCTCCTTGACGACGACCCCGTCACCGGTGCCGACGGAGTCCGAGCAGGTGGTGCAGGTCCCGGGGTAGCGGTTGCGCATGGGGTCCTCTCCGACGGGATGATCGGTGATCGAGCAACATCGTAGAGCTCGGTGGTGACAGTCGGTGCGCGAACGGCCGAGGTGACAGGGGTGTGCGGAAGGGGATATCCGGGGAAGAGAGGGGACATGAGTCTGGAAGAGGCATCACGTCAACTGGAAGCAGCGGTCCACGACGCACGCGTCTCCTTCGACTGCATCCTCCTTGAGGAGCTCGATCGGGCGCACACGAACGCGATCACCGCGCGTGCGGCGGTGGACGCCGCGGAGCAGGCCATCAGAGTGGAACTGGAACGGCGCGCCGCCGAGGAGGGTGACGCCTCGGTCGGCAACGGACCGGGTGAGGCGACCGATTAGCCGGCGTCCCGTTCGAACGTATATTCGATCAGCGGGTATGCTGGAGGCATGCCCGATCAGTCGCTGACGCCGGACTGGCCCGCGAGTGTGCACCCACCCGGGTCGGACTCCTTCGAACAGACGGCCCTGGTGTGGCTGTTCGACCACGTGCCGGCCGACTACCGGCTGCACGGCGTGCTGCGCCGCCATCCCGTCGCCCTCTCCCGGCTGGCCCGCCAGTACGTCTCCGCCGCACTGGAGGCCGCCCGGGAGGGGTACCGCACGGCCAGGGTGGACCTTCGCGACCACCTGCCCGCGCACGCCCTCGACCAGGTGATGCACGCCTACTTCGCCGAGGGGAAGCGCACCGCCGCGGTCCTGCGCTCCATCGAGGCCGTCGACGCCGAGCTCAGGGCGGTGTCCGAACGGGGCGGCGATGAGTGAGGCGCGCGGCTCAGGCGCTCACCCGGACCACCACGGCGACCTCGTCGCCGGTGTTGACCAGGTAGTGGTGGCCGGAGCCGGAGCCGGAGCCGGAGCCGCCCACCACCCGGGTGCGGCCGTGCGTCAGCTCGGCCGCGGAGCGCATCTGGCCGTCGGTGCCCGACGAGATCAGGTGCGCGCGCCCGCCCACCAGGTGCAGGACCTCCAGGCCGCGCGACCGGCCCGGGCGCGGCGCGGGCTCGGGGACGAAGCTGTTGGGTTCGAGCGCCACCACGGTCACCCGAAGGCGCCCGGTGGCGAGCCGCCGGGCGGCGCGGGGCGCGGGCTGCCAGCGGCCGCGGCGGGTGGGCCACAGCGTGGGGCGGGCCAGCGCGTCGGCGGCGCCCCGTGCCGCGGCCGCCAGGCGGCCGATCGTCGGAAGCCGGAGTTCGCGCAGGTGGGCGTAGCCGGAACGGCGTCCGGCGTCCACCACGTCGCCGATCCCGTCGAGGCTCACGGCCGCGCGGGGAGCCGGAGCGGCTGGAGCCGAAGGCTCTCGGTTGAGGGTGGTAGCCCCCTCGGTTCGCGCAGCGCCCTGGGGCGATGGCGGGCGACGGGTCGGGTGGGCTGGAGCCGAAGGCTCTCGGTTGAGGGTGGTAGCCCCCTCGGTTCGCGTAGCGCCCTGGGGCGATGGTGGGCGACGGGTCGGGTGGGCTGGAGCCGAAGGCTCTCGGTTGAGGGTGGTAGCCCCTTCCGATCGCGCAGCGCCCTGGGGCGACGGCGGGCGACGGGTCGGGAGGGCGGGCGCGGAGACAGCCTGCTGGGGCATCGTGAGAGGATCCTTCACGTGCGCGCGTACGATCGACGCGCGGATGTCGTCTGTGGGGCCCGGTGGACCGGGGCCGAAGGGGTGGCGGTCTCCGAAGCGGAGGCGCATCACCCGAGGCGGATGCCGAGTACGGGCACCCGAATGGTCGGAGGCGTGAGAACGCGCCTCAGGAACGACTCAGTGACGACAACACGGACACGCCGCACGGGCCAGGTGGCAGGTGGCCCCGAGGGCCGTGCGAGCCATGGCTGCGGTGCGGGTGTACGGGTGCATGTACTCAAGTTGACCAGCAAAGTCGGGGAGGAGTCAAGCGAACGCCCGCGATCGTGCGTGTCGCTCCCCTCACTCCCCGCCGACCGTGTTGCGGGAGGCGTGCCGTGGTGGTGACATGTGGAGCCCCGGGCCGGCGTGGTAGCACCGCCGGAAGGGGCACCGTCCCCCCAGCAGCAGTGATCAGGAGTGGCCGTGACGGCATCCGCCTCCGGAAGGCACAGGTGAATCCGCCGGGACTGTGGGCGCGTGTGCTGGTGCGCGCGCTCGTCGTCGCGGCCGCCGCGGTGATGGCCCTGGGCTTCCTCGGTTCGGGCGCGGCCGTCCTGGTCGCCGGCCTGACCTCGCTCACCTTCGTCCTGCTGTGGTTGCGGGAGCGTACGGTCGCGCCGCGCGACGAATAACGGGGCTCCGCCGGGCACGGCGTGTCTTTCGACAAACCGGGGAGCACGGTGTCACGCGCCGCGTAGATTCTTGGTCTATGACGGACCAGGATCTTCTCCACGCCCTGCGTTCCGGCCGGATCCCGCCCGCGGATGCCTACGCGCAGCTCCTGGATGACTACGGAGAGGAACTGTTCCGGCGCTGCCTCCTGGTGCTGCGCGACCGCGACGCGGCCCACGTGGTGCTCAGGGACACGCTGATCGTGGCCCGCGCGCACGCGTCGCGGCTGCGGGACGCCGACCGGCTGGGGGAGTGGCTGCACGCCCTGGCGGAGGCCGAGTGCGATCGCCACCGGGAGAACGGACCGCGCTGCCCGCAGCCGCGCGAGTGGCGCATGCCCGAGCGGACCTCCCTGGTCCGGGCCCGTGTGCTCAACGGGATGTGCGGTCCGGAGCTGGACGGATACCGCACGCACGTCGCGGCGCGGGCCGACCGCTTCGGCCGGGACGGCTTCCCCCTGCCGCGGGGCGGCGGACTCGGTCCGCGCGGCCTGACCTCGCTCCTGCCCGTCGCCCTGGCGCTGATCTGCGCACTGCTGGCGATCGCCTGCGCGGGCTACGTCCTGGCCAGGGACAGCGCGCACGAGCCCTTCCCCGGCGGCGTCTCCAGCCGCCCATGAGTACGGCCCGGCCGGGGAGTCCGGGGCCAGTGGTCGTCGCAACGACTCCTGGAATCCGCCGAGTCCCCGCCGGGCCGTCGCCGAGACCGCGGGCACCTACCGCCCGGGGCGCTGTGCCAGTTGGTCGCCCGGGGCGCTGTGCCGGCTAGTCGCCCGAGGTGATGTGCGAGGTGTCGCCGTGGGCACCCGCCTCCTCGGCGCGCTTGACCGAGGCGACGATCTCCTGCTCTGCCTCGTGGCGGCCGACCCAGCTCGCGCCCTCGACCGACTTGCCCGGCTCCAGGTCCTTGTAGACCGTGAAGAAGTGCTCGATCTCCAGGCGCTCGAACTCGTTCACGTGGTGAATGTCACGCAGGTGCTCCTGGCGCGGGTCGGTCGCCGGGACGCAGAGCAGCTTGTCGTCGCCGCCCGCCTCGTCGCGCATCCGGAACATGCCGATGGCGCGGGCGCGGATCAGGCAGCCCGGGAAGGTCGGAGCCTTCAGCAGGACGAGAGCGTCCAGGGGGTCGCCGTCCTCGCCGAGAGTCCCCTCGACGAAACCGTAGTCGGCGGGGTAGGTCGTTGAGGTGAACAGCATGCGGTCGAGACGGATGCGACCGGTCTCGTGGTCCACCTCGTACTTGTTGCGCTCCCCCTTGGGGATCTCGATCGTAACGTCGAATTCCATGCTGATCTCGGCTCCCAATGCGACTAATGTCGCCGTATAACAACAACGTCAGGCCGCGACACCGAAGGAAGGGCGGGTGCCGTGCGACGGGTACGAGGCGAGGTCTACCTCGCGCTTGCCCTGCTCAACATATTCGTGCTGCTGGCAGGGTTTGTCTCCCTCGACGTCATCGAGGCTCGACCTCTTCCCGCGGCGCCCCGTCCCGTCACGAACGCCGAGGGCGTGGCAGCGGCGGAACCCGCGGCCCCGACTCCGGCGGACCCGGAACGGATCGCGGACATCCTCGATGATCCCATGTCGGCCGCCGGGCTGGAGGACGGCCTCACCGGTTACGTGACGGACGCCTCCGGAACGCCGCTCTTCGAGCTCGATCCGGACACCGCGGTCACCCCGGCCTCCACCACGAAGATCGCGACGGCGGTCGCCGTACTGGACGCCGTCGGCCCCGACCACGTACTGACGACCGGGGCCCACTTCGACGCGGCGGAGAACCGGGTGGTGCTGCGAGGAGGGGGCGACGCGACCCTGACGGCCACGGCCGAATCCGGAGCCTACCCGCCGCTGGCCACCCTGGCCGATCTCGCCGAAGGGACCGCGGAGGCCCTCGCCGCGGAGGGGGTCGACACCGTCTCCCTGGGCTACGACGACTCGCTCTTCACCGGGCCCGAGACCCCGCCCGGCTGGAAGCCCAACTACATCCCCGAGGGCAACGCCGCGCCCGTCACCGCGCTGATGATCGACTCCGGCCGGGTGGCCCCCGGCGCCAGCGGCTACGGGTCGCGCTCGACAGAGCCGTCGCTGCACGCCGCCCGGGCCTTCGCCGAGCAGCTGGAGGAGGCGGGCGTCACGGTCGAGGGCGAGCCCTCCGAAACCACCGCCCCGGGCGAGCCGATCGCCACGGTGGAATCGCCGCCGATGTCCCGGATGGTGGAGTCCATGATGCTGTCCAGCGACAACATCATGGCCGAGGCCATGGGCCGGACCGCCGCGATCGCGATGGGCGGGGAGCACACCTTCGAGGGGGCCACCGCCGCCACCCACCAGGTGATGGCGGAGCTGGGCGTGGAGGGTGTGACCCTGACCGACAACAGCGGGCTGAGCACGGAGAACCGGATCACGCCGCGCGCCCTGGTGGAACTGGTCCGGCTCTCCGCCGATCCGGGCCACCCGGCGCTGAACGCGGCACTGACCGGCCTGCCCACCGCGAACTCCACCGGGACGCTGAGCTCGCACAACCGCTACGGCGAGGGCGCCGCCACGCACGACGGCGCCGGGCTGGTCCGGGGCAAGACCGGCACGCTCAACGGTGTGAGCACCCTCGCGGGCACGGTCCACGACCAGGACGGCACCATGTTCGTCTTCGCGTTCATGGCCAACAGCCCGTCGGCGTCGGGGTATCAGCTCGACAGCCTGGCGGCCGCCCTCACCCGCTGCGGCTGCTCCTGAGCGGCGGCCTCAGCCCTCGACCCGGTAGCCCGGGACGGACGGCCAGCGCACGGTGAGCACGACGGACTCCTCCTCGGCGTGCCAGCTGTGGTCGACGCCATTGCCCCAGACCACGTAGTCGCCCTGCTCGGCGAGGGTCACGCTCCGGTCGGGGAGGTCCACCCGGAACCGGCTGCTCACCAGGACCAGCAGGGCTGTGTGCTCCTCGCCGGTCACCCGTCGGGCCCGCTCGTCGCCCCGCGGGTCACGCCCCACGTGACCCCGACCGCGTCGCTGTGCCGGGCGTCGCCGACCTCCCGGAAGTGGCCGAGGATCCGGCCCCGGTCCGCAAGCGCGTCCCGTCCGGCGTTGCCGACGTACACGTCGTTCGTGGCACTCATGGGGCAGGACGCTGGCAACCGGGCGCCGGCGCCCGCGGGGGGTGCCGTTCGGTTGCCGCTCTCAGGGGTGACCCTGGGGCTACCCGGAATTACCACCCTGATCCCCGTGCCCCCGCGCTCCTCGTGGGTAGGCTGGCGGATGTGACTGTGATCGACTGGGACGTAGCCGTCAACACCGGAGTCCGCCTCGTGCGCCCTGGGCCGCAGGTGGACCTGTCCGACGCGCGGCAGGCCGTGGCGCAGTTGCGCGAGCTTTCCACCGTGGCGGCCGGGCACGTGCGCGACTTCACCGGAATGAACCCCCTCGAACCCGCCGGGCCCGCGGTCATCGTGGACCGCCCGGGGTGGATTCGAGCCAACGTCGACGGGTTTCGGGTCGTGCTCGAACCCGTGCTGCAACAGATGGCCGCCGAACGGCTGAACAGCAGTCCCGCCGGGAACCTGACCAGCGCGGTCGGTTCGCGGATCACCGGGGTGCAGCTGGGCGCCGTCCTCTCCTACCTGGCGGGGAAGGTCCTCGGCCAGTACGAACTCTTCCTGCCGCCGGGCCCGGACGGCGTCGCGCCGACCGGCCGCCTCACGCTGGTGGCGCCCAACATCGTCAACACCGAACGCGAGATGGACGTCGACTCGCGGGACTTCCGACTGTGGGTGTGCCTGCACGAGGAGACCCACCGCATGCAGTTCACGGCCACGCCGTGGCTGCGCGCCTACGTCCAGGAGCTGATGCAGGAGCTGCTGCTGTCGTCGGAGATGGACGCGGCCGCGCTCATCGACCGGCTGCGCGCGGCGGGCGAGGCCGTCGCCGACGCCGTCCGCGGAGGTCGGGACTCCAACCTCCTCACCGCGTTCCAGACGCCGGAGCAGAAGGAGATCATGGACCGCGTCACCGCGGTCATGAGCCTGGCCGAGGGGCACGGCGACTACGTGATGGACGCGGTCGGACCCGAGGTGGTCCCGACCGTGGAACGGATCCGCAGCCGCTTCCAGAAGCGCCGCGAGACCCTCAACCCGCTCGACCGCATCATGCGCCAGCTGCTCGGCATGGACCTGAAGATGCGCCAGTACGAGGAGGGCGCCGCGTTCGTGCGCGCGGTGGTGGGCCAGGTCGGCATGGCCGAGTTCAACAAGGTGTGGACCTCGCCCGAGACCCTGCCCACGCTGACCGAGATCCGTGACCCGAACGCCTGGATCGACCGGGTCGTGCGCCCCGCCGCCATCGCGGAGTGAGCGGACCGCACCCCGCCGTGGCCGCCGTCCGTTCGGCGGTCCGGCGGGCGCTGGCCGACCTGCCCGCGGACACCACCGTCCTGGCGGCGTGCAGCGGCGGCGCGGACTCCCTCGCCCTGTCCGGCGCGCTGGCCTTCGAGGCCCCGCGCGCGGGCCGCAGGGCGGGCGGCGTCACGGTCGACCACGGCCTCCAGGAGGGGTCGGCCGCCCGCGCGGCCGAGGTCGCCGGTGTGCTGCGCGGTCTGGGCCTGGACCCGGTCCTGGTGCGCGAGGTCGAGGTCGACGGACCCGGCGGTCCGGAGGCGGCGGCCCGCCGCGCCCGCTACGCCGCCCTGGACGGGGCGGTCCGGGCGCACGCCCCGGCGGTCGTGCTGCTCGGCCACACCCTCGACGACCAGGCCGAGACGGTCCTGCTGGGCCTGGCCCGCGGGTCCGGGGCCCGATCCCTGGCGGGGATGGCCCCCCGCAACGGCCACCACCTGCGGCCCCTGCTCGGCCTCGACCGCTCCACGGTCCGCCGGGCCTGCGTCGAGATGGGCCTCCGCGCCTGGGAGGACCCGCACAACCACGACCCCCGGTTCGCCCGGTCGCGGGTACGCCACGAGGCCCTGCCCGCACTGGAGAAGGCGCTCGGCCCCGGCATCGCCGAGGCCCTGGCCAGGACGGCCGCGCTGCTGCGCGCGGACGCCGACACGCTCGACCGGCTCGCGGACGACCTCCTGGCCGAGGCCGTGGCGGAGGCAGCGCCCGCAGACGGACCGACCGAGGCCGTGGCGGAGGCAGCGCCCGCGGTCGGACCCACCGAGACCGTGGCGGAGGCAGCGCCCGCGGTCGGACCCACCGAGACCGTGCGGGAGGTTGCGCCCGGAGGCGGAACCGGAGCCGGGGCGGCCGAGGCCGTGCCGAAGGCTGTGCCCGCGGCCGGACTCACCGAGTCCAGGACCGACGCGGCGCCGACCACCGGCACCGGACCGGGGGCCGAGGCCCCCCGGACGGGACCGGCCCTGCGCGTCGACCCGCTGGCCGCGGCCCCCGCGTCGCTGCGCACGCGCGTCCTGCGCCGCGCCGCCCTGGCCGCCGGATGCGCGGCGAGCGCGCTCACCGCCCGCCACGTGCGCGAACTCGACAGACTCGTCACCGACTGGCGTGGCCAGTCCCACATCGACCTCCCCGGGGGCGTGCGCTGCCGGAGGGTCGCGCGGCGGCTGCGCTTCGAGCCCTGACCCGACCCGCGGGACCGGGCGGCGCCGGTCCTGTTCGTGCCGCTTATCCTGGGTCCCGCACACGGGGAACCCAGCAGCGAGGACATTGAGCGTGGACGCTAAGGACATGGGACAGGACCTTGAGAAGATCCTGGTCACCGAGGACGAGATCAAGGCGCGCCTGGCCGAGCTGGGGGCCCGGATCGACGCCGACTACGCCGACCGGGACCTGCTGATCGTCGGGGTGCTCAAGGGAGCCGTCATGGTGATGGCCGACCTCGCCCGCGCGCTGCACAGCCCCGTCTCCATGGACTGGATGGCCGTCTCCTCCTACGGGGCCGGGACGACCTCCTCCGGCGTGGTCCGCATCCTCAAGGACCTGGAGACCGACATCAAGGACCGCGACGTCCTGATCGTCGAGGACGTCATCGACTCCGGCCTGACGCTCTCCTGGCTGGTGGGCAACCTCAAGTCGCGCGGCCCCCGGTCCGTGGAGGTCTGCACGATGGTCCGCAAGCCGCTGGCCTTCGAGGTCGATCTCGACGTCAAGTACATCGGCTTCGACCTGCCCAACGAGTTCATCGTCGGCTACGGTCTCGACTACGCCGAGAAGTACCGCAACCTGCCCTTCATCGGCACCCTCGCCCCGCACGTCTACGAGGGCTAGGGCGGGGCGGTCGGGGCCGCGGTCGAACGCGGCCCCGCGCGACCCGGGCGCCGACGGGGCTCCGGCAGGGTGCGCGGTCGGGGTCGCGAGCGGCGGTGATCCCCTCGGAGGGGTCGAAGGATTCCGCGCCGGAGGTGCCCGGGGAACAACAGGGCGGGTCGCCGTCGTTGCCATCATGACGGTTCCGGTGCCCGGTCCCGAGCGGTGCGTCCGCCCGGTAGGGGAGGTGTACCGTCGAATATCCCGGCGTCATCGCGGGGAGCACGTGTCCGTTAGGTCCTGCTTCGGAAAGTCCTCTGGGGCGGACAGCCTGGTCAGGAGGGACGGACCCGACAGGGTTCCGCTCACATGAATCTGAAGCGTTTTTTCCGCGGCCCGTGGATTTTGATCCTGGCGGTCGCCGTCATGCTCATCATCGGCTTCCGCGTCTTCGACGTGGGTGGCGGCCCGCAGCCCGAAGACGCCGACATCTCGCAGGTGTACCAGCTCATCGAGAACGATGAGGTGGACAACGCCGAGATCATCGACCGTGACCAGCGCATCGTGCTGACGACCACCGACGGTGAGATCCTCGAGGCGTACTGGGTCGAGGGCCAGGGCGCCGAGCTCGGTGAGATGCTCCAGGAGTCGGCGAACACCCCGGACAGCAACCTGGACTCCTACGAGGTGTCGGTCGCCACCACCTCGGTGTGGACCACCGCGCTGTTCAGCCTGCTCCCGCTGATCATCATCATCGCGATCTTCTGGTTCATCTTCAGCCAGATGCAGGGCGGCGGCTCCCGCGTGATGAACTTCGGCAAGTCCAAGGCCAAGCTCATCACCAAGGACACGCCCAAGAACACGTTCTCCGACGTGGCCGGGGCCGACGAGGCCATCGAGGAACTCCACGAGATCAAGGAGTTCCTGCAGAACCCGGCCAAGTTCCAGGAGATGGGCGCCAAGATCCCCAAGGGCGTGCTCCTGATGGGCCCGCCCGGCACCGGTAAGACCCTGCTGGCCCGCGCCGTGGCCGGAGAGGCCGAGGTGCCGTTCTACTCCATCTCCGGCTCGGACTTCGTCGAGATGTTCGTCGGTGTGGGCGCCTCGCGTGTGCGCGACCTGTTCGAGCAGGCCAAGGCCAACGCCCCCGCGATCATCTTCATCGACGAGATCGACGCCGTCGGCCGCCACCGCGGCGCCGGGATGGGCGGCGGCCACGACGAGCGCGAGCAGACGCTCAACCAGATGCTGGTCGAGATGGACGGCTTCGACGTCAAGGGCGGCGTCATCCTCATCGCCGCGACCAACCGGCCCGACATCCTGGACCCGGCCCTGCTGCGTCCCGGCCGCTTCGACCGGCAGGTCGTGGTCGACCGTCCCGACATGGACGGGCGCAGCGACATCCTCAAGGTCCACGCCAAGGGCAAGCCCATGGCCGACGACGTCGACTTCCGGGTGATCGCCCGCCAGACCGCCGGGATGACCGGCGCCGACCTGGCCAACGTCATCAACGAGGGCGCCCTGCTCTCGGCCCGCGCGGGCGCCAAGGTCATCACGCACGCGGTCCTCGAAGAGGCGATCGAGCGCGTCATGGCCGGACCCGAGCGCAAGACCCGGGTGATGTCGGACACCGAGAAGAAGGTCATCGCCTACCACGAGGGCGGCCACGCCCTGGTGGGCCACGCGCTGCCCAACTCCGACCCGGTGCACAAGATCACCATCCTGCCGCGCGGCCGGGCCCTGGGCTACACCATGTCGGTGCCGACCGAGGACAAGTTCCTGACGTCGCGCTCGCAGATGATGGACCAGCTCGCCATGATGCTGGGCGGTCGCGCCGCCGAGGAGCTCGTCTTCCACGAGCCCACCACCGGTGCGGGCAACGACATCGACAAGGCCACCAGCCTGGCCCGCAACATGGTCACCGAGTACGGCATGAGCGAGCGCCTGGGCGCCCGCAAGTTCGGCTCCGGCAGCACCGAGCCGTTCCTGGGCCGCGAGATGTCGCACGCCCGCGAGTACTCCGAGGAGATCGCCTCCATCATCGACGAGGAGGTGCGCCGCCTCATCGAGTCCGCGCACGACGAGGCCTACGACGTCCTCGTCGAGTACCGGGACGTCCTGGACGACCTGGTCGTGGCGCTGCTGGAGAAGGAGACCCTGAGCAAGGCCGAGGTCCTGGAGATCTTCGCCCCGGTCACCAAGCGGCCCTCGCGCGGCTCCTACACCGGCTACGGCAAGCGGCTGCCCTCCGAGCGGCCCCCGGTGCGCTCCAAGAAGGAGGTGGCCGCGATCAACGGCGCGGAGGTCGACGGCCAGATCCCGGAGACCAGCGGAGCCACCGCCGAGGCCGCCGAACTGCGCGGGGGCGAGTTCAACGGCACCGGGTACGAGGGCACCGCGGCCCCGGGCGGCAACGGACAGCTGCCCACCAGAGCAGAGGCCGAGGGGGACGACGCGTGACCGCCACGGAGGGGCTGGAGCCCAGACCCGTCGACCGGGAGCGCATCGAGCGCGCCGTGCGCGAGATCCTCATCGCGATCGGGGAGGACCCCGAGCGCGACGGCCTGGTCAAGACGCCCGAGCGCGTCGCCCGCGCCTACGAGGAGCAGTTCTCCGGGCTGGGCCAGAAGCCGGGTGACGTGCTCACCACGGTCTTCGAGGCCGGGCACGAGGAGATGATCCTGGTCAAGGACATCGAGCTGTACTCCACGTGCGAGCACCACCTGGTGCCGTTCTACGGAGTCGCGCACGTGGGCTACATCCCGGCTGCCGACGGCCGCATCACAGGTCTGAGCAAGCTCGCCCGGCTGGTCGACGTGTACGCGCGCCGGCCCCAGGTGCAGGAGCGGCTCACCGGCCAGGTGGCCGACGCCATCATGGACCACCTCCAGCCGCGCGGTGTCATCGTCGTGGTGGAGGCCGAGCACCTGTGCATGACCATGCGCGGCGTCCGCAAGCCCGGCGCCAAGACGGTGACGTCCGCCGTCCGCGGCATCTTCCGCGGCAGCGACCGCACCCGGGCCGAGGCGATGAGCCTCATCCTCGACCGCCGCTGATCCCGGCCTCGACCCCCTGGGAGGAACCACTCCTCCCCAGGGGGTCCCGTGTGTCCGGAGCCGTGCCAATCGCCCGGCCGCACTCCGAGCCCGCGAGCGCGCAAACGAATAGGGTGATCCTTATGGGGCCGAAACAGACAGTTCCGGGCCTGCCCGACCGCGGGCGGTGCCTGGTCATGGGGGTCGTCAACGTCACCCCCGACTCCTTCTCCGACGGCGGCGCGTGGTTCGACGCCGACCGGGCGGTCGAACACGGCCTGCGCCTGGTGGAGGAGGGAGCGGACATCGTCGACGTCGGCGGCGAGTCCACGCGCCCCGGAGCACAGCGGGTGTCCGCCGCCGAGGAGCTGCGCCGGGTCGAACCGGTCGTGCGCGAGCTCGCCGCCAGGGGCGTCCACGTCAGTGTCGACACCATGCGCGCGGAGGTCGCCGAGCGCGCCGTCGGGGCGGGCGCGGTCCTCGTCAACGACGTCAGCGGCGGTCTGGCCGACCCCGCCATGGCCCGACTCGTGGCCTCTTCCGGCGTTGCCTACGTGTTGATGCACTGGCGCGGGCATAGTCATGACATGCAGAGCCGTGCCGTGTACACGGATGTCGTCCAGGAGGTCCTCGATGAGCTCCGCGATCGTATGGAGGCCATGATCAGTGCAGGTGTCGACCCGGGTCAGATCGTCCTGGACCCGGGACTGGGATTCTCGAAACGCCCTGAGCAGGCACACAACTGGGCGATACTCCACCAGCTGGAACGCTTCCACACACTGGGGCGCCCCGTACTGGTGGCCGGTTCACGCAAGCGCTTCCTGAGCCGGCTGCTGGGGGACGCCAAGGACCACGACCGCCCCTTCACCGAGTGCGACGCCGCCACGGCGGCGGTCTCCACCCTCGCCGCCGACCGCGGCGCCTGGTGCGTGCGCGTGCACGACGTGCGCTCCAGCGCCGACGCCGTCCGCGTGGCCTCGGCCTGGTCCGACGGCGGTGCCCGACTCGACCGGGGCCGGGGCGGGCCCATGGACCGGGGCGGCCTGTGAAGTCGCGCCAGGAGGTCATGGAGCGCGTGGCCGAGGCCAACGCGCAGTTCTACAGCGCCATCGAGAACGGCGACATCGACCTGATGCGCAGCGTCTGGGCCGAGGAGCACGAGGCGCCGGACCTGGTGTGCGTCAACCCCGGCTGGCCCCTGCTGCGCGGGCGGACCGAGATCATGCGCGCGTGGTCGCTGATCATGGCCAACGTCACCTACATCCAGTACGTGCTCACCGAGACCCACATCGGGGTCGGCGGCGACGTCGCCATGGTGACGTGCGAGGAGAACGTGCTGACCGCCGAGGACGGCAGCCCCGGGTTCGTGGCGGGCGGGCAGGTGGTCACCACCAACCTGTTCATCGCGACCGACGTGGGCTGGCGGCTGTGGTCGCACCACGCCTCGCCGGTGCTCATGGAGGACGACGATGGGGAGGACGAGGAGTGATGCGCGACCGCATCACGCTCCGCGGCCTCCGTGCGCGCGGCCACCACGGCGTCTTCGACTTCGAACGGCGCGAGGGCCAGGACTTCGTGGTCGACGCGGTGCTCCACCTGGACACCGCGCCGGCCGCGGCCTCCGACGACGTCGGCGACACGGTGCACTACGGCGTGCTCGCCGACCGCCTGGTACGGATCGTCACGGGCGAGCCGGTGAACCTCATCGAGACGCTGGCGGAGCGCCTGGCCGCGGAGTGCATGGCCGAGTCCCTGGTGGAGGGTGTGGAGCTGACGGTGCACAAGCCGTCGGCGCCCATCGAGCACGAGTTCGAGGACGTGGCGGTCACGGTCAGGCGCGGGACGAGGCCGCCGTGGTGACGCGCGCGGTGCTCGCCCTGGGGTCGAACCTGGGCGACCGGAGGGCCACGCTGCAGGGCGCGGTCGACACGCTCCTCGCCGGGGAGCCGTCCCCGGTGGCGGTGTCGCCCGTGTACGAGACCGCGCCGGTGGGCGGGCCCGAGCAGGGGGCCTACCTCAACGCGGTCCTGGTCGTGGACACCGGCGAGGGCCCGCTGGAGCTGCTCCGGCGGGCCCAGGCGGCCGAACGCGACTTCGACCGGGTGCGGGAGGTCCGGTGGGGCCCGCGCACGCTGGACGTGGACGTCATCGCGTTCGGGGACGTGCGCTCCGACGACCCCGAGCTGACCCTGCCGCATCCGCGCGCCCACCTGCGGGCGTTCGTCCTGCGGCCGTGGCTGGACGCCGACCCGGAAGCGGTGCTCCCGGGCCGGGGGGCGGTCGCGGACCTCCTCGCGGCCGTGGCGGCGGCCGACACGGCGGGGGAGCAGGTCCTGCGCCGCCGGGACGACCTGGCCCTACGGCTTTCCGAGGTGTCGTGATGGCGGGCGAGGACGAGCACAGGCTCCGGCCCACGGGGTGGCGCGTCCCGGCGGTGCTGATCGCCGCCGGGGCCCTGCTGGGCGTCCTGCTGACGAACTCGCTGCCGTTCCTTCCGGTGCTGCCGTGGTCGGGGATCCCGACGCTGCTGCTGCTCGCGCTGGCGGAGGGGTTCACGGCGGGCCGGACCCGCCGCCGCATCCAGAGGGTGCCGGGCACCGAGCCGATGGAGCCGCTGAGCGCGGCGAGGCTGCTCGCACTGGCCAAGGCCAGCGCGCTGTTCGCCTCGTTGACGGCGGGCTTCTTCCTGGGCATGGCGTTCGCGGTGTCGGACACGCTCGAACTGCCCTCGCCGCGCGAGGTGTTCTTCACCGCGCTCGGTACGGGCGTCGCGTCGGCCGCGCTGCTGGCGTCGGCGCTGTACCTGGAGTACGCGTGCCGGGTCCCCGAGGACGAGGACGATCCGGACGACCCGCGCGGGAGCGCGTGAGGGATGTCCGTCCTTGCGGGCTGATGGTTGACTGGCTCCGTGGACACCAGTGATCCGACTCCTTCGCCGCCCCCGCCGGACCGACCGCTGGATGCGGCGTTCGCCGCTCCTGCGGGGACGCCCTGGCAACGGGTGTCGCCCTCGCTGGCCTGGTACCGACGGCTGGTACTGGGCGTGCCGAGCCTGATCGCGGGCGCGGGCGGCGGCACCCTGCTGTTCCTGTGGGGACATCCCGTCCTGGCCACGGCGGTCGTCGTGGCGGCCCTGGCGGTCGCCGTGGTCGGCGGGGTGCTGGCCGGGCGCTTCCAGCGCACGTGGGGGTACGCCGAGGCCCCCGAGGAGCTGTACCTGACCTACGGGGTGCTCGTGCGCCAGCTCCTGGTCGTCCCCTACGGCCGGATGCAGGTCGTGGACGTGACGGCGGACCTGTTGGAGCAGGCGCTGGGGATCGCGACGGTCCGGGTGCGCACCGCGGCGAGCACCGCCGACACCCGGGTGGTCGGACTCGGCCTGACCGAGGCCGTGGAGCTGCGCGACCGACTCGCGTCGCGCAGCGAGAGCTTCTCGACGGGGTTGTAAGTGCACTCATCCGCCCAGCCGCCGCATGACCGATCCGAGCCCGAGGGCTCGGAGGCGGAGCAGGTCCAGGAGCCGCGGGAGGCCGACCGGCCCGGCGCCCCCGAGCCCGCCCAGCCGCCCGAGCAACAGCCACACCAGCAGCCGGATGGGCCTCAAGTGCCCCAGACGTCCCAGGCTGTGCAGGAGCAGCCGTCTGAGGGTCCCCAGCCGTCCGTGCAACAGTCGACTCGGCATTCCCATGCTCCCCAGGTGCCTCGGTCGCCGCATGACCGGGTCGAGCCCGAGCAGCCGCAGGAATCCCCGCAATTCCAGGGGCCCCAGGGGCAGGTGTCCCAGGGATCCCACGAGCCGCAGGCGCCCGAGACGCCCCGGGTGGCTCAGGGGCAGGCGCCCCAAGCGCCCGAGCAACCGCAGGCGACCCAGGAACCCCAGCATTCACAAAGGCCAGAGGTTTCGGGAGAGCAGCTGCCTGGAAATCCCCAGGCGCCGCAGGTGCCGGAGGCTGCCCAGGCATCCCAGGGGTCTCAGCAGTCCCAGGTACCCCCGGTTTCACAAGGGCAGCCACCGCAGAGAGCCGGGGCTCCTCGGGGGCCGCAGGAACATCAGCGGTCACAGGCGGCTCAGGGGCAGGGGTTTCAGCGTCCTCCAGTGCCCCCGGGGCCTCAGGCGGCTCAGGGGCAGCCGTCCGGGGCCCCTCACGGGCCCGGGGAAGCCGCGTGGGCTCAGGGGGCGCCGCGGGCAGTCGGACACCCCTGGGCCGCTCCCGGCGGCGCGGGGCGGCCTCCGGGGCCTCCACCTGCGCCCGGCCACCGGCCGCCACCCGGGCCCCCTCCGACGCCGGGACCCGTGGGACCGCAGGCGCCCCCCGGCTCCTATCCGCCCCCGTCGGCCCCCTTCGGCCAGGGGCCGGTCCTGCTGCCGCCGAACGTCGGGTGGCGCCCGCCGCCGGTCCGGCGGGCCAGGCCCGAGGACGACGTCACCCGGGGCGAGTTCCGGTCGCACTGGTCCATCGTTCCGGCGCAGGTGGTCGCCGTGACCCTGGCGTTCGCGGCCCTCATCGGACCGATCCTCACCACCTTCGGCTTCGCCTGGGTGGCGATGATGACCGTGGCCGTGGTCTTCGGATCGCTCGCCCACGCCCTGCCCTCGTGGTGGTACGGCACGTTCGGCCTGCGCGAGGACCACCTGGTCGTGCACAGCGGCCTGGCCATGCGCAGCTCCCGGGAGATCCCGCTGAGCCGCCTCCAGGCGGTGGACGTGGTCCGGCCGCTGCTCATGCAGGTGTTCGGGATGGCCGAACTGCGCATCGAACTCGCGGGCGGCGACCACAGCGCCATCCGGCTGCGCTGCCTGCGCCGGAGCCTGGCGGAGCGGCTGCGCACGGCCGTGCTCGCGCACGCCGCCGGCCTGCCGGGACGCTCGCCCGAGGCCCCCGAGTGGCCCTTCTACCGCCTGCCCTTCCCGCTGCTGCTCGGCGCGCTGACCTTCCGCGTGCCGATCCTGCTGTCGTTCGTCGCCCTGCTCATGCTCCTCACCGCCGGGATCGTGTTCGTCGAACCCGGAGTGGCGGCCGCGCTCATCCCGCTGGTGCTGGGCCTGCTCCGGTACTACTGGGGGCCGCTGGCGCGCTACACGGACTACTACGCCTCGCTCTCGTCCGACGGACTGCGGCTGCGGTACGGCATGTTCCAGCGCCGCATGCAGACGGTCCCGCCCGGCCGGGTGCAGGCCGTGCGCGTGGTCGAGCCCCTGTTGTGGCGGGCGCTGGGCGTGGCCCGCGTCGAGGCCAACGTGGCCGGGTACGCGGGCGAGCGCCAGGGCGAGTCCGCCACCCTGCTGCCGGTCGCCCCCCGGCGGCTGGCCTTCACCCTGGTGAACGAACTCTTCCCGGACAGCGACGCGGCCCGCGTCCCCCTGGTCCCCAACCGCGAGCGAGGGGGCTCCCTGGTGGGGGTGGACGAGCACCTGTTCGTCAGCACGCGCGGGGCGTTCTGCCGGATCACCGAGATCGTGCCCGTGGAGCGCGTCCAGACCCTGCGGATCACCGCGGGCCCGCTGGAACGCCTCACCGGACGCGTGTCGGTGGACGTCGACACCCCTCCCGGGCCGGTGCGCGCGCACGCGGCCCTCCGGGAGGCGTCCGAGGGGCGCGGACTCCTGGACGCGCTCGTGGCCCACGGGCGGCGTGCCCGGGTGCCCGAGGCGGGCACGGAGCGCTGGGCGACCCGGTCGACGCAGGCGGGTCCGAGCGACCGCGCACCCGACGCGTCCGGAACCGGGGAATCACCCGGGAGTCATTTGTGATCTGAGTCACATAGTGCGGCCCCTGTGGCTGATGTTGCTGTCGCCATGTCCGACATGTCTGCTCACTGAGTGTGGTTCTTCCAGTTCACAGGTACAAACTTCTTGCGTGTTCCGGTCACGCACGGCGAGTGAGTATGGCTAAATAGTGACTGAACACGGTGAGTGTTCGTAGTCATACACTTCGTCAACGTTATCGACCGGTTGGTGCCCCACCGCCGACCGGTTCTACAGGAGAAATTCATGCTGAAGAAGGCTCTCGCCGCCAGTGCCATCACCGCCGCCGCTGCCAGCGTCCTGTTCACCGGCGCTCCCGCCATGGCGAACAGCAACGTGTTCACGTCCGGCAACGGCTCGATCCTGGGCGGCAACCAGCTCGTCGCGGACTTCGACGTGCCCGTGAACATCTGCGGCAACGCGATCGCCGTCCTCGGCGTGGCCGGCGCGAACTGCACGGACTCCGGCGCGACCGTCAAGAACTGGTAGTGCTCCGGGTCCGTAGCCGACGGACCGCAGCGCGCATCAGCACGCGGTGAGCGTGCGGCCCGAGCGGGCGGGGGTGTCCAGCCGGAGACGTCCCGGCTGATCCGTCCGTGCGGCCCCACGAACTCTCCGCGCCGGCGCCATCCCGTGACGACGGGGTGGCGCCTCTTCGTGTGTCCGGGCCGGTGCCGCCCGCGCCGAATCCGGACCCGCTCCACACGGCCGACCGCAATCCGCATTGGTGTGCGGCTGGAACGCCGACGACCCCGTGACTCTGCGCGCACACCGCGCCGCCGGTCTGGAACCTTTGTCCCGATCGACCCCGGGACGTGGAGTCACACATAGTGACATCTTTGGGCCTAGTTGTGATCAGTGCAGTTCAAGAGGGGTGAACGGGGCGTCTTCGCGGGTAACTTCTTCACCAGCGCCCCCGGGTGCCCCCGAAGAATCACCCACGTCCGGACGGCCCCCCGTCCGAACACCGAAGGAGACACGTAGTGCTGAAGAAGACGTTCGCCACCGGCGCCGTGGTCCTGGCCTCCACCGGGATCCTCCTCACCGCGGCCCCCGCGGCGGCGTACGCCCACGCCTGGACCTCCGGCCACGGGTCCAACGTCGGCGGCAACATCGCCTACATCAACGGCATCGAGAACTCCAACGCCGGCTGCGGCAACTCCAACGCCGTCCTCGGCCAGACTCTCGCCTCCTGCTACAACTCCGGGGTGATCGTGCAGAACTGACCGGGCCCTCCCCGCGCGCGGGAGGACCGGAGTGGGGGCGGGTACGCGGTACCCGCCCCCACACGCGTCCCTGGGACACAGGTCACCGGCCCGGGAGGGCTATCGTGTGCTCAGGCGTCACGGTGCGGGAGAACCGGACGCACGGACACGAGGGGGCACCACACATATGGAGACGACGCAGGGGCGCCCCGCCCGACTGCGGGTCGGCGTCATCGGACCCGGCCGGGTCGGATCCGTGCTCGGCCAGGCCCTCGGCCGCGCCGGGCACAAGGTGGTCGCCGCCTCCGCGGTCTCCGAGGCCTCCAGACAACGGGTGGCCGACCGCCTGCCCACCGCACGGATCCTCGAACCCGCGCAGGTCGCCGAAGCCGCGGACCTCGTCCTGCTCACCGTCCCCGACGACGAACTCGCCGAACTCGTCGAGGGACTGGCCGCCACCGGCACCGACCTGCGGGGCAAGATCCTCGTCCACGCCAGCGGAGCCCACGGGTACGGCATCCTCGCCCCCGCCACCATCGTCGGCGCCCTGCCGCTGGCCCTGCACCCGGCGATGACCTTCACCGGGCGGTCCGAGGACGTCGAGCGCCTCGCCCACTGCGCCTTCGGCGTCACCGCGCCCGAACAGCTGCGCCCCATCGCCGAGGCCCTCGTCGTCGAGATGGGCGCCGAACCGGTGTGGATCACCGAGGACAAGCGCACGCTCTACCACGCCGCCCTCGCAGGGGGCGCCAACCACCTGGTCACGCTGGTGGCCGACAGCGCCTCCCTGCTCTCCGCCGCCGGGGTCGCCGAGCCGGGCCGCATGCTCGCCCCCATGCTCAGCGCGGCCCTGGACAACGCGCTGCGACTGGGCATCCACGGGCTGAGCGGCCCCGTCCTGCGCGGTGACGCCGGAACCGTCGCGGGCCACATCGAACAGCTGCGCGAGAACGCGCCCGAGAGCGTCGCCAGCTACGTCGAACTCGCCCGGCTCACCGCCGACCGCGCCATCAACGCGGGGATGCTCGACCCGGCCGACGCCGCGCGCCTGCTCGACGTCCTGCGGCGCTGACCGACCGCGCGGACCCCGCGCCCGCACGGCGGACCGGGTCCGCCACGGGCCCGCGCACGCCGGCGCGCGGCCCGCGGACCCACGTGCCGGCCGGCCCGGCCGGGACCGGCGAACGCCCCAGAACTCCACCACGGGAAACACCGATGACCGAACGCACACCCAGGCCCGCGACCACCGAACGGCCCCTCGTCGTCCATACCGCCGAGGAACTCCGGCGCGCCCTCGCCGACGCCGGACGCGTCGCACTTGTCCCCACCATGGGCGCCCTCCACACCGGGCACCGCAGCCTCATGCGCATCGCCCGGGACCGGGCCGACACCGTGGTCGTCAGCGTCTTCGTCAACCCGCTCCAGTTCGGCCCGGGCGAGGACTTCGACCGCTACCCCAGGACGCTCGACACCGACACCGCGGTGTGCGCCGAGGAGGGCGTGGACGTGGTCTTCGCGCCCACGGTCGCCACCATGTACCCCACCGAGCCGATGGTCACCGTCCAGGCCGGGGCCATGGGCGAACTCCTGGAGGGCGCCTCCCGCCCCGGCTTCTTCACGGGCGTGCTCACCGTCGTCAGCAAGCTCCTGCACCTGGTCGGCCCCGACCTGGCGGTCTTCGGACAGAAGGACGCCCAGCAGATCGCGATCGTCCGGCGCATGGTCACCGACCTCTCCATGCCGGTCGAGATCGTCGGCGCCCCCACGCTGCGCGACCCCGACGGCCTCGCCGTCTCCAGCCGCAACGTCTACCTCTCCGACGAAGAGCGCGCCAGCGCGCTGGCCCTGCACCGCGCGCTCTCCGCCGGACGCGACAGCGCCGCGGACGGACCCGACGCCGTGCGCGCCGCCGCCCGCGCCGTCCTGGACAGGGCCGCGGAGGCGGTTCCGCCCGTCGTGCCCGACTACCTCGCCCTCGTGGACCCCGCCACCTTCACCGACGCCCCCGCCGACTTCGAGGGCGAAGCGGTCCTCGCCGTCGCGGCCAGGGTCGGCTCCACGCGGCTCATCGACAACACGCCCGTCACCTTCACCCCCGCCCCGACCGGCGGCGACGCCGGGCCGGACACCGACGCCCCGTGACCGGCCCGGCGCCGACGGCACTTCCCGAGAGAGACCCCAGATGAGTTCACCCACCCAGACACGGCTCCAGGCTCCCGAGGCCTCGTGGTCGGTCGGCGCCGAGGTCGCGGTCGTCGGCTCGGGCATCGCCGGGCTGAGCACGGCCCTGCGCTACGTCCAGCGCACCGAGCACGGCCGGGTCGTGCTCGTCACCAAGGACCGCCTGTCCACAGGGTCCACCAGCTTCGCCCAGGGCGGGATCGCCGCCGCCATGGACCCCGAGGACGGCCCCGTCGCCCACATGGTCGACACCCAGCTGGCCGGGGCGGGCCTGTCCGACCCCTACACCGTCCACGTCATGGCCACCGAGGGGCCCCAGGCCCTGCGGTGGCTCATCGGGCTCGGCGCCGAGTTCGACCGCGGGGACGACGGCTCGCTCGCGCTGACCCGCGAGGGCGGCCACCGCGCCGACCGGGTCGCCCACGCGGGCGGAGACGCCACCGGCGCCGAGATCCAGCGCGCCCTGGTCGCCGCCGTCCTGGCCGAGGAGCGCATCGAGGTCGTCGAGCACGCCCTCGCCCTCGACGCCCTGTACGACCCCGCCACCGGCGCGGTCCGCGGCGTCACCCTGCACGTCATGGGGGAGGGCGCGCGGGACGGCGTGGGCGCGGTCCTGGCCCCGGCGGTGGTCCTGGCCACCGGCGGCATGGGCCAGGTGTTCGCGGCCACCACCAATCCGCCGGTCTCCACCGGCGACGGCCTGGCCCTGGCGGCGCGCGCCGGGGCACGCCTGCGCGACCTGGAGTTCATCCAGTTCCACCCCACCGTCCTGTGGCTGGGTCCGGAGTCGCGCGGCCGGCAGCCGCTCATCTCCGAGGCCCTGCGCGGCGAGGGCGCCTACGTGGTGGACGGGCAGGGCCGCCGGATCATGGAGGGCGTGCACGAGCTGGGCGACCTCGCGCCGCGCGACGTCGTGGCCCGCACGATCGCCCGCACCATGGCCGAGCAGGACACCGACCACGTCTACCTGGAGACCCGCCACTTCGGCGAGGCCACCTGGAAGCGGCGCTTCCCCACCATCCTCGCCTCGTGCCTGAGCCACGGCGTGGACCCGCTGTCCCAGCCCATCCCGGTGGCACCGGCCGCCCACTACGCCTCCGGCGGTGCCGAGGTGGACATCGACGGCCGCACCAGCGTCCCCGGCCTGTGGGCGGTCGGCGAGGTCGCCCGGACCGGCGTGCACGGCGCCAACCGGCTGGCGTCCAACTCCCTCCTGGAGGGGCTGGTCTACGCCGACCGGATCGCCGCGCGGCTGGCCGGGGCACCCGAGCCGGTGCCGGGCGGGGCGGTGGCCCTCGGCGCCCCCGTCCACCTGGTCGGTGCCGACTCCTCCGCCCGGATCCGCACCCTGATGTCGCGCCACGCCGGCGTGCTGCGGACCGGCGACGGCCTGGCCGCGCTCTCGGAGGAGCTGGACGCCATCGCCGCCGGATCCGCCGACCCCGGCGCCGGGGTCGCGCCCGGTACCGACTCCTGGGAGGCGACCAACCTCCTCACCGTGGCCCGGCTGGTGGCCGCCGCCGCCCGGCACAGAACCGAGAGCCGGGGCTCCCACCAGCGGGCCGACCACCCCGAGCCGCGCCCCGAGCTCCGGATCCGGCCCGCCGTCGTCCGACTGGAAGGGAACACCCCCGTGACCACCGACGAGGACTGGACGCCGTCCCTGCCGCCGGAACTGGTGGCCGAGCTCGACGCGATCACCTTCCCCCTGGCCGACCGGCGGGACCGGGGGAGCGCCGTCCCGGGCGACGAGCCCCGGGCCGAGTTCACCCTGCCCTACACCGCGCCCCACCAGTCGCACGTGGACGTGGTGCGCCGCGCCCTGGCCGAGGACCTCACGGCCGGTCCCCGCATCGACGTCACGACCGTGGCCACGACGCCCGGGGACCAGGTGCGCACCGCCCATGTGGTGGCCCGCGCCGAGGGCACGGTGAGCGGTCTCCCGCTGGCCGAGCTGACGTTCTGGCTCGTCGCCGACGGCGCGCTGGAGGTGCACCGGCCGGTCGCCGACGGCGACGCGGTCAAGCGCGGCGACGTGCTCATGTCCGTCACCGCCCGCACCCGCGACCTGTTGACGGCCGAGCGCACCGCCCTCAACCTGCTCACCCACATGTCCGGTATCGCCACGGCCACGCGGACCTGGGTCGACGCGGTCGCGGGCACGGGCGCCGCCGTCCGCGACAGCCGCAAGACCCGGCCCGGTCTGCGCGCGCTCGACAAGTACGCCGTGCGCTGCGGCGGCGGCGTCAACCACCGCTACGGCCTCAGCGACGCGGGTCTGGTCAAGGACAACCACGTCGTGGCCGCGGGCGGGGTCGGAGCGGCGGTGCGGGCCATCCGCGAGCGCTTCCCCGACCTGCCCCTGGAGGTCGAGGTCGACCGCCTCGACCAGATCGAGGACGCGCTGGAGGCCGGGGCCGAGGAGATCCTGCTGGACAACTTCACCGTCGACCAGCTCACCGCCGCGGTCGCGCTGGTCGCCGGGCGGGCCCGGCTGGAGTCCTCGGGCGGGCTGACGCTGGACGTGGCCGCCGACGTGGCCCGGACCGGGGTCGACTACCTGGCCGTCGGGGCGCTGACACATTCCAGTCCGGCACTCGATATCGCCCTCGACCTGTTGTGAGGCGCCCGATTGGTGGAGGATTCCCTGAGGATCTCCCGCCGAGCCGGGAACACGCCACTGAGACGACCACGTCGACGACCACGGATGAGGCTTCCAGGATGCTGCTCGCGATCGATGTCGGTAACTCCGAGACGGTCTTCGGCCTGTTCGAGGCCGAGGAGCTGCTCGAACACTGGAGGGTGGGCACCGACACCAGACGCACGGCCGACGAGTGGGCGGTGGTCCTGCGCGGACTCCTCGACGGCCGGACGACGGGCGGCACGGACGACATCGACGGCATCGCCATGTGCTGCTCGGTGCCCTCGGTCCAGCACGAGATGCGGGACATGTTCCGCCGCCACTTCGGTGACGTCCAGGCCGTGATCGTGGAGCCGGGGGTCAAGACCGGGGTGCCGATCCGGATGGACAACCCCAAGGAGGTCGGCAGCGACCGGATCATCAACGCGCTGGCCGCCAACAACATCTACGGCGGGCCGGCCGTGGTGGTGGACTTCGGCACCGCGACGACGTTCGACGCGGTCAGCGTCAAGGGGGAGTACGTCGGCGGGGCGATCGCCCCGGGCATCGACATCTCGGTGGACGCGCTGTCCCGGCGCGGTGCCCAGCTGCACATGGTGGAGATCGTCCGGCCCCGGTCGGCGATCGCCAAGAACACCACCGAGGCCCTGCGCTCGGGCATCGTGTTCGGGTTCGCGGGCCAGGTGGACGGGATCGTGGACCGGATGGTCGCGGAGCTGACCAACGCTCCGGACGACGTCACGGTCGTGGCCACGGGCGGTCTGGCGTCCACGGTGATCGGGGAGTGCGAGACCGTGGACGTGCACGAGCCGTGGCTGACGCTCATCGGCCTGCGCCTGGTCTTCGAGCGCAACGCGGGCTGACGCACCGCCGCGGGGCCGCCGTCGAGGCGCCTCGGTCCTGCGGCCCCGGGACCGGAACGGGGCCCGTGCCCTGCGCGCGGGCCCCGTGGTGTGCGGGGTTTCCGCCCCTCCGGTGGCCGGTTTCGCCCGGCCCTCGACTGGCCCTCGACCGGTTCTCGCTCGGTTCGCGACCGACCCCGCCCGGCCCCCGACCGGTTCTCGGTCGATTTGCGACCGACCCTCGCCCGACCCTCGGCCCGGCCTTCGCCCGACCCTCGACCGGAGCGGGGCGCTGGGGCGGGACCGGACCCCCTCGGTGCGCCCCGTCGGCTACGCGGGATCCGGTGCGGCGTCCGCCGCGGCGGAGGGCTCGGACCGCCGCTCGCGCAGCAGGTCGGGTTCGAGGTAGATCATCCGGGCGATGGGCACGGCGGCGCGGACCCGCTCCTCCGCCGTGTCGATCGCGCGGGCGATGCGCGGCGCGTCGTCCTCGGCGTCCACCGCGATCTTGGCCGCGACCAGCAGCTCCTCCGGGCCGATGTGCAGCGTGCGCATGTGGATGATGGCGTTGATGTCCTCCACCCCGACGATCGCGGACTCGATCGCCCGCACGTGCTCGCGGGTGGCGGACTCACCGATGAGCAGGCTCTTCATCTCCACGGCGAGCACGACCGCGATCACCACGAGCAGCACGCCGATGGCCGCGGTGCCCAGGCCGTCCCAGATCCCGTTGCCGGTCACCAGGGTGAGGCTGACGCCGATCAGCGCGAAGACCAGGCCGAGCAGCGCGCCCGCGTCCTCCAGCAGGATGACCGGCAGCTCCGGGGACTTCGACCGGCGGACGAACTCCACCCACGAGGCCTTGCCGCGGACCGCGTTGGACTCCTTGATCGCCGTGCGCATGGCGAACGACTCCAGGCCGATCGCCACCAGGAGCACCACGATGGGGACCCACTGCCACTCGGTGATCGGGTGCGGGTGGGCGATCTTGTGCCAGGCCTCGTAGAGGGCGAACAGGCCGCCGAGGCTGAACAGCACGATCGAGACCAGGAACGCGTAGACGTAGCGCTCGCGTCCGTAGCCGAAGGGGTGCTCGGGGGTGGCGTCGCGCCGGGCCCGCTTGCCGCCCAGCAGGAGCAGGCCCTGGTTGCCGGAGTCGGCGACGGAGTGGATGCCCTCGGCGAGCATCGCGGAGGATCCGGTCAGCCCGAAGGCCACGAACTTGGTGACGGCGATCCCCATGTTCGCCGCCAGGGCCGTGACGACGGCCTTCGTACTTCCCTCAACGCTCACGGGTCTGTCCTGACTTTCGGTGGTGGGAGATCGGGAGACATCGGTCGGCATCCTAGACGTCCGCGCCGCCGGGACCGGCGGCGGCGGAGTCCGTACGACGACGTTCTGTCCGCGGGTGGGAAGACGCGTCCGGTTCCCGCGCGGTTCCGGTCCGGTCGCCCGTGCCCGACCCGTGACCCGACCCGTGACCCGGTCCGGCCGAGCGTACGGGAGCGCCCATGCGCGCGGGTAGGATCGTGCGCGTGAATGACACGCACGACGACACCTACGACGACCTGCCCGAACAGATGCGGGTCCGGCGCCAGAAGCTGGACCGTCTGCGGGAGGAGGGTACCGACCCCTTCCCCGTGACCTTCCCGCGGACCACGTCGATCGGTGCCGTGCGAGACAAACACGAGGGCCTGGAACCGGACACCCGGACGGGTGTGGACGTCTCCGTCGCCGGCCGCGTCATGCTCTACCGCACCGGTGGCAAGCTGTGCTTCGCGACGCTGCGCGACGAGAGCGGCGACATCCAGATCATGCTCTCCCTGGACCGCGTGGGCCAGGAGCGCCTGGACGCGTGGAAGGCCGACGTCGACCTCGGCGACCACGTCGGCGTCGAGGGCGAGGTCATCACCTCCCGCCGCGGCGAGCTCTCCATCATGGTCACCTCCTGGACGCTGACGGCCAAGTGCCTGCGGCCCCTTCCGGAGAAGCACAAGGGCCTCACCGACCCCGAGGCGCGGGTCCGGCAGCGCTACGTCGACCTGATCGTCAACCCGGAGTCCCAGCAGATGGTCCGCCGCCGGTCGGCCGCCATCCGGGCGATCCGCGACGGTCTCGGCTCGCGCGACTACATCGAGGTCGAGACCCCGATGCTGATGCGCGTGCACGGCGGCGCCACGGCGCGGCCGTTCGTCACGCGCATCAACGCCTACGACATGGACCTGTACCTGCGCATCGCCCCCGAACTGTCGCTCAAGCGGCTGGTGGTGGGCGGTCTGGAGAAGGTCTTCGAGATCAACCGGAACTTCCGCAACGAGGGCGCGGACTCCACGCACAACCCCGAGTTCACGATGCTGGAGTTCTACGAGGCCTACGCCGACTACAACGTCATGGCGGACGTCACCCGCGAACTCGTCCAGGACGCCGCGCGGGCGGTGTTCGGCTCGACCGTCGTCGAGCGCGACGGCCAGACGTTCGACCTGGGCGGCGAGTGGCCGAGGGTCACCCTCTACGGCGTGGTCTCCGAGGCGCTCGGCGCCGAGGTCACCCCGCGCACCCCGATCGAGGAGGTGCGCCGGCTGGCCGAGGCGAAGGGTGTGGAGTTCGACCACGCCTGGGGCCAGGGCAAGCTGGTCGAGCACGTCTTCGAGGAGCTGGTCGAGCACACGCTCGTGCAGCCCACGTTCGTGTGCGACTTCCCGCTGGAGACGAGCCCGCTGACGCGCCAGCACCGCGAGGACCCGCTGCTGACCGAGAAGTGGGACCTCATCGGCTTCGGCATGGAGCTGGGCACGGGCTACTCCGAGCTGGTCGACCCCGTCGAGCAGCGCCGGCGCCTGACCGAGCAGTCGCTGATGGCGGCCGAGGGCGACCCCGAGGCCATGCAGCTGGACGAGGACTTCCTGCGGGCCCTGGAGTACGGTATGCCGCCTAGCGGCGGGGTCGGGCTCGGCATCGACCGCCTGCTGATGGCCTTCACGGGCAAGAACATTCGGGAAACTGTCCTTTTCCCGATCGTGAAGCCTTCGGGAGACTAGGCCCGCGCGGCATGGCCGCGCCTTGGGGAATCGGTGCTCCGTATTCACCGAAAGCGGTTGTCCGATAGACGGGACGGGGCCGTCGTGCGAAAGCGCGGCGGCCCCGTCCCGTGTCGGCAATGGGGCTGGTCATCCGTGATATGCCTCACTGGCCGGACATAGTGGGCGTTCCCGGGAGCGCGGAGCGACTTTTTACGTGGGGAAGTCCACTACGGAGCCGTGTTCGGTCCCGAAGATTGTTTACGCAGGTCAGCCCTGCTCCATGATTTCCCCTGTCGTTACCCTGTCACGGAAAGGTTTTGCGGGACTACGCATGGTGATTTATCGGGCCTTGACGGTATGTTCTCGGCCGCCTAGCGTGCTGAGGGCGGGCTTTGGTCCGCGAGTTTGCCGAAGTGGATCGAGAACGTCGGTGAGCGTGGCGGGACGATCGTTCCCCACGTGCGTGTGTGTCCCCTCGACTGGTCTGTCCGTCCCAGACCGTGACGAAGCGACCGCCCGCGACCCGTGTGTCCGTCGCACCCTCCTGTGCCAGAGGGGGGTGGTCAGACGCGACCCCCGGGGCTCCGGCCCGGAGCAGTGTCCGGGGACGTCTCGACCGCACGGTGACGAGTTTGATGTTCCGCACTCACATGGATGAGGGAGGACGGAGTGGAACAGGCCACACTCGTGCGTCGTACCGTCGAGGACCACCGGGAGAACGTGGTCCCCTTGCAGGCCCGGTCCCGCGAGGCCCCGCTCTCCGGCACGTACGCGTCGGTCGAGCTGAGCCACGAGGACCTGGAGTTGCTCGCCGAGATCGCCACCGGTGTCACCACCGAGGTGGCGGCACGGCACCTCGAGCTCAGCGCACGGACCCTGCGCCGGCGTATTCGCAACATCTGCGACATGCTTGGAGTCAACACACCCATCGAGGCGGTCGTCTGGGCCGCTCGGCGCCAGCTGATCTGACGCCGGCCCGGTGACCACCGGGCGACACCACGGGCATACCGGCCCTGGCCGCACGTGCGCGCCGCTCCCACCGGACGAAGAGCGTTCCGGTAGGTGTTGGCGAGCGCGTGGGCATAGTCTGGTCCGGTTATGCCCGTTCGTCATGTTCGGGTGCGTCGCGCGCGTACGAGCGACGTCGCCCACATCCGCCGCCTCGTCGACACCTACACGGTCGACCGCCGTGTCCTCTCCAAGAGCACGGTCAACCTCTATGAGGACATCCAGGAGTTCTGGGTGGCCGAGGCGGAGACCGAGGAGTCCGAGCGCCGCGTGGTGGGCTGTGGGGCCCTCCACGTGCTCTGGGAGGACCTCGCCGAGGTGCGCACCGTGGCCGTGGACCCCTCGCTGCGGGGTTTCGGCGTCGGCCACCGCATCGTCGCCGCACTGCTCGACACCGCCCGCGTCCTCGGTGTGAGCCGTGTGTTCTGTCTGACATTCGAGACAGGATTCTTCGCCAAACACGGCTTTGCGCCGATCCAGGGCACTCCCGTCTCTCCCCGTGTCTACGAGGAACTCCTGCGTTCCTATGACGAGGGCGTCGCCGAATTCCTGGACCTGGAGCGGGTTAAGCCCAACACGCTAGGGAACACCAGGATGCTCGTGTACCTGGACGGGAGCCTCGGCTCGTAAAGGATTTCGGTCGCGGCCGGACCTTACAGAGCCGTGTCGGTCGGTGACCGCGCTTATCCACACCGGGTGGTATGGCCGCGGAACGCGGCAGGTAATGTGTACCTGCGTCCGCCGGAGGCCCCTCCACACACGTGGTGGGCCCCGTACACGATTCGCGGGCATCCTGCGGTACCGCGTCCCATGTCAAACCGGGGGCGTGCGATGTCTATGATGTCGGGTATGCGATTGCCAGGGTGGTCGACACGTCATCCCCCGGGGCGCCCCGACCCTCTGTCGGGTATTTGCTGCGATAAGTAACAACCAGGAAGGGTGGAGCGCTCGATGGGTGACTTTTTGGCATCGATGCTTCCCCCCGGACTGATCGACGTATTGTCGGCGCTCATCCCTCCCGTCGTCGTCGCTACCGTGTTCTGTGCCATCATCCTCAAGATCCTGCGCCGCGAGATGGCGCCGAGGCGGATGGACGGAACCCTGGTCAGCGAGGACGCGGTCGAGAGCGGCGACAGCGCGGCCGAGGTCGAGCGGACCGAGGCGACGAACGAGACGCCGATTGCCCGGGCAGGGGAACGCACCGAATCCGACGGCCGTTGACGGAACCGTTCCCCGTGACGTGAGCCCCCGCGGAGCCGTGAGCGGGGGCTCCGTGCGCGATCGGGCCACTCCGCGCCCCCGCGCGGCCTCGGCGACCCCGAAACCGGGAGCCGGGGGCAGGATGATTTCTGGCACGCCGGGAATTGTCTTCCGCGTTCGCGCGAGATAGCTTTATATTCAGGTGTGGAGACACCGCTCTTCTGAAAGGTAAGATTCCATGGCACAGAAGGTCCAGGTTTTCCTGGTCGACGACCTCGACGGCGGCGAGGCCGAGGAGACGGTGACGTTCGGTCTGGACGGCTCCGTGTACGAAATCGACCTGAGCGCGGGTAATGCTGCCAAGCTCCGCGAGGCCCTTACTCCGTTCGTCGAGGCGGCCCGCAAGGCTCCCGCGAAGGCGTCCCGCGGCACCGCCCGCCGGGGCAGCCGGAATGCGCCCAGCCGTGAGCGCAGCGCGGAGATTCGCGCGTGGGCCAAGGCCGCCGGCAAGCCGGTCAATGAGCGCGGGCGTATCCCCGCGGCGATCGTCGCCGAATATGAGGCGGTCAAGGGTTAGGTTTGCTCCCGACCCCAGGGCGCCGAAATGTTGTCAGGTCTTGATCGAATATCGACCTTGGCTCCGGGGGTCTGCCTCGACCCGACCATCCCGGGCCCGCACACGGGCCCTGTGACACAGGGATGAAGGGGATACCCCAGACCCCGGACGGCACGGGCCGGGCATCCGACCCCGGCGCGGCACCGATGCGCCCTACCGGGGCCGGATGCCCGGCAACGCGGCATTCCCGGCTTTCCTCGTTCTGGAGGCGCCGGAAGAACGACCGGGGGCGCTCCGCGCTCGCGGGAACGCCCCCGGTGGCCATGTTCGCTCAGAGCCGATAATCGGGCTTACGCACGTGCGGCCCGGGAACTCCGTGATGGATGGGAGTCCCGGGCCGTTCGCCTTCGGCGTACAGGGAAATCTGACGCCGCATTAGGTAGTTGGATGTTGGGTGAACGCCCTATCGTCGGGGAAAGTCTCTGGCACGGACGGCCGCGAGGTCGGCCACGCCGGAGGCGCGTCCGGTCGGCAGCCTGTCGACCGGCCGGTGCGTCAGTGCTCCCCGGGGGCTGACATCCCTGTGGGGCCGATATGCGGAAGAGTTGGGTCGGCGAGAACCGTCCCTGCCTGACCGCTCTGTAGAGGAGCGACGAGACATGTTCGAGAGGTTTACCGACCGCGCGCGGCGAGTGGTGGTTCTGGCCCAGGAAGAGGCCAGGATGCTCAACCACAACTACATCGGTACGGAGCACATCCTGCTCGGCCTCATCCACGAGGGTGAGGGCGTCGCCGCCAAGGCCCTCGAGAGCCTTGGCATCAGCCTCGAAGCGGTTCGGCAGCAGGTTGAGGAGATCATCGGCCAGGGCCAGCAGGCTCCGTCCGGGCACATCCCGTTCACTCCGCGTGCCAAGAAGGTCCTGGAGCTGTCGCTGCGCGAGGCGCTGCAGCTCGGCCACAACTACATCGGGACCGAGCACATCCTGCTCGGCCTCATCCGCGAGGGCGAGGGCGTGGCCGCCCAGGTCCTCGTGAAGCTCGGCGCCGACCTGAACCGGGTCCGCCAGCAGGTCATCCAGTTGCTCCACGGCTACCAGGGCAAGGAGCCGCAGGCGACCGGCGCCTCCTCGGAGTCCACCCCGTCGACGTCGCTGGTGCTGGACCAGTTCGGCCGCAACCTGACCCAGGCCGCCCGGGAGAGCAAGCTCGACCCGGTCATCGGCCGGGACAAGGAAATCGAGCGCGTCATGCAGGTGCTCTCGCGGCGGACCAAGAACAACCCGGTCCTCATCGGTGAGCCCGGCGTCGGTAAGACCGCGGTCGTCGAGGGCCTGGCGCAGAAGATCGTCAAGGGCGAGATCCCCGAGACGCTCAAGGACAAGCAGCTGTACACGCTGGACCTGGGCGCCCTGGTCGCCGGCAGCCGCTACCGCGGTGACTTCGAGGAACGCCTGAAGAAGGTGCTCAAGGAGATCCGCACCCGCGGCGACATCATCCTGTTCATCGACGAGCTGCACACGCTGGTCGGCGCGGGCGCGGCGGAGGGTGCCATAGACGCCGCCTCCATCCTCAAGCCCATGCTGGCCCGCGGTGAGCTGCAGACCATCGGTGCGACCACCCTGGACGAGTACCGCAAGTACCTGGAGAAGGACGCCGCCCTGGAGCGGCGCTTCCAGCCGATCCAGGTGGACGAGCCGACGATCACGCACGCCATCGAGATCCTCAAGGGTCTGCGCGACCGGTACGAGGCCCACCACCGCGTCTCGATCACCGACAGCGCGCTGGTGGCCGCCGCGCAGCTGGCCGACCGCTACATCAGCGACCGGTTCCTGCCGGACAAGGCCATCGACCTGATCGACGAGGCCGGCTCGCGGATGCGCATCCGCCGGATGACCGCCCCGCCGGACCTGCGCGAGTTCGACGAGAAGATCGCGGGCGTGCGCCGCGACAAGGAGTCGGCGATCGACGCGCAGGACTTCGAGAAGGCCGCGTCGCTGCGTGACGACGAGAAGCAGCTGCTGAACAAGAAGGCGCAGCGGGAGAAGGAGTGGAAGGCCGGCGACATGGACGTCGTGGCCGAGGTCGACGAGGAGCTCATCGCCGAGGTCCTGGCCGCCTCCACCGGCATCCCGGTCTTCAAGCTCACCGAGGAGGAGAGCTCCCGGCTGCTGCGCATGGAGGACGAGCTGCACCGGCGGGTCATCGGCCAGGAGGACGCCATCAAGGCGCTCTCGCAGGCCATCCGCCGTACCCGCGCCGGTCTGAAGGACCCCAAGCGCCCGGGTGGCTCGTTCATCTTCGCCGGCCCGTCCGGTGTCGGTAAGACCGAGCTGTCCAAGACGCTGGCCGAGTTCCTGTTCGGGGACGAGGACGCGCTGATCCAGCTGGACATGTCCGAGTTCATGGAGAAGCACACCGTCTCGCGGCTGTTCGGCTCCCCGCCCGGCTACGTCGGCTACGAGGAGGGCGGCCAGCTCACCGAGAAGGTGCGCCGCAAGCCGTTCTCCGTGGTCCTCTTCGACGAGATCGAGAAGGCCCACAACGACATCTTCAACTCGCTCCTGCAGGTGCTGGAGGAGGGTCGTCTCACCGACGCCCAGGGTCGCATCGTCGACTTCAAGAACACGGTCATCATCATGACGACCAACCTGGGTACGCGGGACATCTCCAAGGGCGTGGCCATGGGCTTCGCCAAGGAGGACGACGCCAACACCAACTACGAGCGGATGAAGGCCAAGGTCAGCGAGGAGCTCAAGACCAACTTCCGGCCCGAGTTCCTCAACCGTGTGGACGACATCATCGTCTTCCACCAGCTGACCGAGAAGGAGATCTTCCAGATCGTCGACCTGATGATCACGGGGCTCGACACCCGCCTCAAGGAGAAGGACATGGGGATCGAGCTGCGCCCCGCCGCCAAGAAGGTGCTGGCGGAGCGCGGGTTCGACCCGGTCCTGGGCGCGCGGCCGCTGCGTCGCACGATCCAGCGGGAGATCGAGGACCAGCTGTCGGAGAAGATCCTCTTCGGCGACATCAAGGCCGGTCAGATCGTCGTGATCGACGCCGAGGGTGAGGGCACGGACGCCAAGTTCACCTTCAAGGGTGTGCCCAAGCCGGCCGAGGTCCCGGACACGCCCGCGGTCGAGGAGTCGGCCGCAGGCAAGAGCGAGTAGCCCGGTTCGGACCCGGTGGTACGGCGGGGCGTCCCTTCGGGGGCGCCCCGCCGTCGTGTGCGCGGGGGCGGCGGACGGCACGGGCGAGCGAACGGACGCCGGGCCGGGATGGCCTAATCTGCGGGCATGACCTCACCTCAGGAACCCCACCCCCAGGGGCCGCACGGGCCCGGTCCCCGGTACCCCGGACCCCAGTACCCCGGCCCGTACGGCGGCCCGCAGCCGCCCGGCCAGCACGGGCCCGCCCAGGGCGGGCCGCCGCCCGGAGCACAGTACGGCGGTGCTCCCGCGGGCGGCCCGCCGCCGGGACCGCACGGCCCCGGCGGGCCCCACGGCGGGCCGCCGCAGGGCCCCTACGGCCACCACGCGCCGCCGCCCGCCCCGAAGAAGAAGGGCGGGGGAGGTGTCATCGCCCTGGTCGTCGGCGCGGTGGTCCTGCTCCTGCTGCTCGTGGTCGGCGGAGGCGTCGCGTACGTCATGACGCGCACCGACGGGGGTGTCGGAGGCGGCGGGGGCCTCGCCGGGGGTGAGATCGAGGGCGTCCGGTTCTACGACGAGCTCTCCAGGGACCATGTCGAGGAGGGCGAGACGGTCGACTACGACGGGGACCTCCCGCCGGTGGGCGGGGAGCACTACCCCCGCTGGCAGGACTGCGGGGTCTACGACGAACCGCTGCGCGCGGAGTTCGGGGTGCACTCGCTGGAGCACGGCGCCGTGTGGATCGGCTACGACCCCGCGCTCCCGGAGTCGGACGTGCAGGCGCTGGCCGACCTGTACTCGCCCGGGGACTACCTGCTGATCAGCCCCATGGAGGGGGTGGAGACCCCCGTGGTGGCGTCCGCCTGGGAGGTCCAGCTTCCGCTGGACGGCGTCGACGATCCGCGTCTGTCCCGGTTCCTGGCCGAGTACACGCAGGGGGAGCGGACCCCCGAGCCCGGCGCGCCGTGCAGCGGCGGTCACTCCGGGACCGGAGCGGAGTTCGAGGCCGGTCTCTAGGGGTCTGCCCCAGCCCGGGTTCCTCGCGTCCCCGCGTGTGCGCCTCCGACACCCTGGGCACAGGCGATGGCGTTTCCCCGCCACCTCTTCGGGGCCACAGGGAGGTGGCCGCTTCGGAAGGCTAGGTCGTGTTTTTTGCGGCATTCCGGGCTCGCGGCCGCCAGGCTGCCTCTCGCAGCGCCTCTGCGCTCGTGAAGCACCACCGGGCTGAACTTCGCACATCGTCGTGCGAGAGATGGCCTGGCGACCGCTCGCTCACCCGAAAGCCAAAACACTCCCTAGGCGTATCCGGGGAGGGCGTAGCGGCCGTCGTCCAGGGGGTCCACGAGGCCGTCGGAGACCAGGGCGTCCAGCGCGCGCTCGCGCTGGACACCGTCGTCCCAGACGGTGTCCAACGCGTCCTTGGCGACCGGGTCGGCGGAGGCCCGCAGGACGGCCAGCAGCCGTCCCCGCACCTGGCGGTCAGTGCCCTCGTAGGTCTGGCCGCGCCGGGGCGGGCCGTCGTGGGCGGGGCGGCCGGCCGCCTTCCAGGCGCACGCGTGGGCGATGGGGCAGTCCGCGCACGCGGGGGTCCGGGCGGTGCACACGAGCGCGCCCAGCTCCATCACGGCCACGCCCCAGCGCGCGGCGACCGAGGCCTCGGCCGGCAGCAGGGACTCGGCGAGGGCCGTCTCCGCCTTGGTCTGGGTTTTCGGCGGGTACTGGATCCCTGTTTCGGCCCTCGCCAGGACACGGCGAACGTTGGTGTCCAGAATGGCGTGCCGCTGTCCGAAGGCGAAGCTCGCCACGGCCGCCGCGGTGTAGGCGCCGACCCCGGGCAGGGCGAGCAGGGCGGCGTGGTCGTCGGGGACGCTGCCGCCGTGCTGCTCGGTGATGGCCACGGCGCACGCGTGCAGGCGCAGCGCGCGGCGCGGGTAGCCGAGGCGGTTCCACATGCGCACGGCCTCGCCGGAGGGCTCTTTGGCCAGGTGGGCGGGGGTGGGCCAGCGTTCCATCCAGGCCCGCCAGGCGGGCAGGACCCGCACGACGGGGGTCTGCTGGAGCATGATCTCGCTGACGAGGATCGACCAGGGGGAGGCGTCGGGAGCACGCCACGGAAGGTCGCGCGCGTGCGCCTCGTACCAGGCGAGAACGGCTGTGCTGTAAGGGTTTTCGCTCATCTTTAACGGATATCGGCGGGTTGAGTAGGTGGGGCGCGTGCAAAACCGCAATACTACGGCCCATGGCGTCAAGTACCGGACAACCAGGAGCCGTCAGCCGCGAGACCTACTGGAAGCGGCGTGCCTTCGTGCTGGTCGGGATGATGCTGGTGTTCGCGGTGATCGCGTTCGCCTGCCGTCCCTCGTCCGGGGACGACGGCGATCCGAGCCGATCCGAAGCGGGCGTCGAGCCTTCGGAGGAGGTCACCCCCAGTGTCCCATCCGCCGAGCCCTCCGACGCCGAAAGTGAGGGATCTGAGGACGGTGAGGACGCCGAGGCGGACGGTGACGGGGAGGACTCCGGTGACGGCGAGGGGGACGAGGACGAAGGCGGTTCCGGCTCCGGGTCGGATTCCGAAGGCGGGTCCGGTGGCGGCTCCGGCGACGTCGCCGCTCCCGAGCGCCCCGAGGACCCCTGCCGCCCCCAGGACGTCGTGGTGAGCTTCGACTTCGCCTCCGCGGACAAGGAGACCTACGGCGGCGGCGAGGAGCCCGGTTTCCGGATCACCGTGGTGAACACCGCCGAGCAGACCTGCACGGTCGACGTCGGCCCCGAGGCCCTGGAGCTGCGCATCCACTCCGGTGACGACCGGATCTTCTCGACCGCGGACTGCGTGGAGGGCTCCTCCGCCGAGGAGCGCCAGCTCAGGCGGGGCGTGCCGCACGAGTACACGATCACCTGGGAGCGGATGCGCTCGTTCACGGACTGCCGCGACGACAGCCGCGCGGCGGCCGTCGGCTGGTACCGGGCGAACCTGCACGGCGACTACGCCGGGGACCCCGACCAGCTGGTGTTCCAGCTCAAGGCCTGAGCCCGTCCCGCGCGAGCGGACCCACGACCCCGTCCACGCGGCGGGGTCGTCGCGTGCGTCCCGGCGGGAGGCCCGCGTTGTTCGGTCGAGAGGCCGATTTGTGAGCTGACTGTTCGGTAAAGAAGAATTTTTCTTTCCGAATGCCCATGTGAATGGCCGTAATAGGCGGCATATGTCTAGTTTGCGATGCTTCCCCGTCTGGACAGTGGGTCACTCGGTCCTTACGCTTCGTTGTGTCCCACAGCCCATCGACGTGCTGGAGAACACTCGTGAGACGTTCGGTCGCCATCGTCACCGGAACCGCCGCCGTGCTCGCCCTGGGGCTCGCCGCCCCCGCGCAGGCCTACGACACCGGAACCGCCGCCCACTACACCCTGCAGCTGGCCGTCGGCCAGGCGCAGGCGCCGCGAGAGGCCACGCTCACCTGCGGGGAGACGGCCGGAGGCTCCCACCCGAACGCCGCACAGGCCTGCGAGCTGATCGCCGAGGCCGGGTCCGTCGAGGCGGTCATGGTCGACCCCGGCGGCATCTGCACGCTGGAGTACCTGCCGCACGAGGTCACGGTCTCGGGCGCGGAGGAGTACTCCGAGGTGTTCGGCAACAGGTGCCGGTTGACCAGTGCCAAGGGTCCGATCTTCGACTTCTGACCGCTTGCCGGGCCGGGCCCGGGAAGCGGTGCCGGGCGCGGGCGCGGGGGCGTCCGCGCCTTCCCGTCCGCGCCTTCCCGTCCGTCCTGGGCGTCCGTGCGGCCCAGCCGTGGGGGAGGCGCCGCGCCGTCCTCATCCCTCCTGGGAGCGTCCGCGCCGCCGTGCCACCCGGACCAGCGCCTCGCTCAGTTCCTCCACCTCCTGTGTGCGGATCCCCGGAACGGGGTCCCCGAAGTGCTTGGGGACGACCGCCTCGGTGAACCCCAGGCGCTGGGCCTCGGCGACACGGCGGCGCACCCCGTTGACCGCGCGCACGTCCCCGGCCAGGCCGACCTCGCCGACGGCGATGAAGCCGCGCGGCAGGGCGACGTCGTTGTTGGAGCTCGCCGCGGCCAGCGCCAGGGCGAGGTCGACGGCGGGCTCGCCCAGGCGCACCCCGCCCACCGTGGAGGCGTAGACGTCCATGTTGGCCAGCCGCATCCCCGTGCGCTTCTCCAGGACCGCCAGGATCATGTTCACGCGCGAGGTGTCCAGGCCCGAGGTGGCGCGACGCGGCGCGGGCAGGGGCGTGGGGGCGACCAGGGCCTGCACCTCGGTGATGAGCGGGCGGCGTCCCTCCAGCGTCACCGTGACACAGGTGCCCGGCACCGGGTCCGTGCGCTCGGTGAGGAAGAGGCCGCTGGGGTCGGGCAGACCGACGATGCCGGACTCGGTCAGCTCGAACACGCCGATCTCGTCCGTGGGCCCGTACCGGTTCTTCACCGCGCGCAGCAGGCGCAGCTGTGAGTGGCGCTCGCCCTCGAAGTGCAGCACCACGTCCACCAGGTGCTCCAGCATGCGCGGGCCGGCGATGGACCCGTCCTTGGTGACGTGGCCGACCAGGACGGTGGCGATGCCGCGCTCCTTGGCGATCTGGATCAGCGCGCCCGCGACCTGCCGTACCTGGGTGACGCCGCCCGGCACGCCCGTGGCGTCGGGGGAGACCATGGTCTGCACCGAGTCGACCACCAGCAGCCGCGGAGCGACCTCGTCCACATGGCTGACCAGGGAGGCGATGGAGGTCTCGGCGGCCAGGTAGAGCTTGTCCGAGAGCGCGTTCAGCCGCTCGGCGCGCAGCCGGACCTGGCCGGCGGACTCCTCACCGGTCACGTACAGGACGGGCCCCTCGGCGGCGCGTTTGGCGGCGACCTCCAGGAGCAGGGTCGACTTGCCCACGCCGGGTTCGCCCGCGAGCAGGACCACGCCGCCGGGCACCGCGCCGCCGCCCAGGACGCGGTCGAGTTCGTCGACGCCGGTGGGGACCGCCTCGGCGCTCTCCACGCTGATCTCGGTGATGGGCCGCGCGCGGGAGGTGACGGGCGCGGCGGCCACGGAGGCGGCGGCCGGGGCTCCGGCCTCCTCGACCGTGCCCCAGGCCTGGCACTCACCGCAGCGTCCCACCCACTTGAGGGTGCTCCACCCGCAGTCGGAGCACCGGAACGTGGACTTCGCTGCTTTGGCCATGGTCGCCACGGTAGCGGTCGGAGCCGACAGGCGGTGCGGCCTCGGCGGGAACCCGGGCGGTGACGGTCGTGGGACGACCGGACACGTGAAAGTTACCTACGGGTTAGGGCGGTCGACCCGTAGGTCGTGTTACAGAATCACTACAGGGCGTGTGCGCCCCCGCTTCCCGTCGCCCTGCGCTCCCTGAGAGGAAACCGCGTGTCCCGTACCGATGCCGTCCCCCACACCCGCTCCGTCTCCCGCCCCGCGCACCCCGTGCGCCGCACCCTCGTCCCGCTGGCCGCGGCGGCGCTGGGCCTGTCCCTGGTCCAGGCGCCCGCCGCGGCCGAGGCCGGGGAGGCCGCCTTCGAGCACTACGTGGCCCTCGGCGACTCCTTCACCGCGGGTCCGCTGATCCCGCCGAACGCGCCCGGATCCGACCCCCGGTGCCTGCGGTCCGGCGTCAACTACCCCCGGCTGGTCGCCGACGCGCTCGGCGTGGCCGAGTTCACCGACGCCAGCTGCTCGGGCGCGGTCATCGCCGACCTGAGCGAGCCCCAGCACGAGGGCCTGACCGACGTCCCGCCGCAGTACGACGCGCTCACCCCGGAGACCGACCTGGTGAGTGTCGGGATCTCCGGCAACGACCTCGGTTTCTCCGAGATCTTCGTGCGGTGCGCGAAGCTGAGCCTGACGAACCCGTTCGGGAGCCCGTGCGCCGACGACTACGGCGACACCCTGGACGACCGCGTGGAGGAACTCCGCGGGGACGTCGCCCAGGTGTACGCGGAGGTCGGCGAGCGCAGCCCCGACGCGACCGTGCTCGCGGTCGGCTACCTGCAGATCCTGCCCGAGAGCGGCGGCTGCTGGCCGACCATGCCGGTCGCGCGCGGCGACGTCGCCTACCTGGACGCGCTGCAGACCTCGCTCAACACGATGATCGCGGAGGAGGCCGCAGCGGCCGGGGCGGTCTACGTCGACGTCCTCGAACGCGGCCACGACGTGTGCGAGCCGGCCGGGGACAGGTGGGTCGAGGGCGTGGTGCCGGAGAACACGGCCTTCCCCGTCCACCCCAACGAGGCGGGCATGGCGGTCACGGCCGACCGGGTCCTGGACGAACTCGGTGTCGCCCCGGCCGACGTGTGACGCCAGCCGACGTGTGACGCCGCCGATGACGTCGGGACGGTGACCGAGTGCGACGCTCGGACGTGACCCAGCGCGACGCCCGTGTGTGACTCAGTGTGACGCTCGGATGTGACGGAGAGCGATCCGCGGAGGTGGCCGGATGCGAGGTGCGGCCTGGTTTGTCCGTTTACTTCAACCAGGCTTTACCTTCTTTGGATACCGATTAGACTACGGAGAGTGATTTCTCTTGCTGTTTGTGTGACGAATGGTGATGGATGAGCGCGAGGCCGGTGCCCGCCACGGGCGCGGGACTCGTCACCTGACGTCACCATGAAGGGGAACCCTGTCATGCGAACACAGCGAGAGTGCGAGCGAACTGAGGCCTGTCGTCCCACCGACAGGGGGCGGCAGGCCTCGCCCGTCGGCCGGTCCGGTCCACGCGCGGCGGCCGTGGCGCTGGCCGTCGTCGCGGCCCTGGCCGCCGGAACGGCTCCGGCCCTGGCGCAGCCGGCCGCCACCGCCTCCACGGTGCCCGCGGCCGCGCCCTCGGCCGGTCACGCGGAGCGGGGGGAGCGGATCCACCAGGCGCTGTCCACCTCGACCGTCGAGAGGGCCATCGACGCCGCCGAGTCCCACGCGGGCAAGCCCTACGCCTGGGGCGGCACCGGACCCGACTCCTTCGACTGCTCCGGACTCGTCCAGGCGTCCTTCCGCGAAGCCGGGGTGCGCCTGCCCCGGATCGCGCAGGACCAGGTGAACTCGGGGACTCGCGTCTCCTACTCCAGGGCCGAGCGCGGCGACCTCCTCTACTGGACCGACAGCGGCGGCTACGCCTACCACGTGGCCATCTACCTCGGCGACGGTCGCATGATCGACGCCCCGAGCTCCGGCCGCCGCATCGGCGAACGGGCCGTGAACCGCTACAACCTCGCCGGAGCGGTCCGGCTCTGACCCCGGCCGCGCCCCTGACCACGGCCTCAGTACCGCTTCCACCACAGGTTGACCGCGTAGTCGACCGACAGCCCGTGGTGCGCCCCGATGATCTCGGCGGCGAGAGCGGAGGGGAACTCGATCCGCACGACCGCCTCGAAGGCGCGGCGGTCGGTGAAGGACCAGCGCATCATCAACGCCTCACGGGTGAACCCGTGTGAGGACCAGAACCGTTCCACGGCGGCCGGGTCGTACCCCGGCAGCGACCGCCGGAACCACGCGCCGAACGTGGAGCGCGTCGCGTCGTTGTCGATGACGAACGCGACCCCGCCACGGCGCATCACCCGATCCAGTTCGACCAGGCCGGGCTCACAGCCGGGCCCGAAGAAGTAGGCCCAGCGGGCGTGCGCGACCTCGACGACGGAGTCGGGGACGGGCAGCCGCTGGGCCGTCCCGGCCACGACCCGGACGTGGTCCAGGCCCCGCACCCGGGCGCGCGCGGACTCCGCGAGCCCCGGGTGCGGCTCCACGCCGGTCACCCGCCCGGCACGTGCGGCGAACCCGGGCAGGTGGTACCCGGTACCGCAGCCGATGTCCAGGACGTGGGCACCGTCGACCGGGCGGATCCGGTCCATCGCCGCCGTGAGCACCCCGTCGGGGTCCACGGCCTCGTTCTCCAGCTCGTACGTGCGCGGATTCCGCCAGATGTTCGGACTGGGAATCGCGTCCTGGGGGATCACACCCGTACCTCGTGCCACGTCCGTACTCCCCGCCCACCGCCGTGTCCTCGGACGAACGTACTCGACACGCGGCGGCGCGCCGGGTTCGCGCGGGCGGTAGGCACGAAGGGGACGTGAGCGCATAGTCTGGGTCCCGTGAGCCCTATCCAGGTCCCAGACGCACCCGTCGTCCTGTCGTCAGCGTCGGTCTACCCGGAGAAGACCCCGGCCGCCTTCGAGATCGCGGCGAAGCTGGGGTACGACGGCGTGGAGGTGTTGGTCTCCTCCGACCCCGCCAGCCAGGACATCGACCTCCTGCGCCGCCTGTCGGACTACCACGGCGTGCCGGTGACGGCCGTCCACTCGCCCTGCCTCGTCCTCACCCAGCGGGTCTGGGGGCGGGAGCCCTGGGGCAAGCTCGTGCGGTCCAAGGAGATGGCCGAGGCCCTCGGCGCCTCGACGATCGTCGTCCACCCGGCCTTCCGCTGGCAGCGCGAGTACGCCCGCGAGTTCGAGACCGGCGTCGCGCGCATGCAGGAGGAGACCGACGTCGTCTTCGCGGTGGAGAACATGTACCCGGTGCGGGTGCGCGACCGCGAGGTGGTGCCCTACGCGCCGAGCTGGAACCCGCTCGACCGTGACTACCCCGACGTCACCCTGGACCTCTCCCACACCGCGATGTCCGGCTCCGACGCCATGGACATGGCCAAACGGCTGGGCGACCGGCTGTCCCACGTCCACGTGGCCGACGGCTTCGGCGGCCAGAACCTCGACGAGCACCTCATCCCCGGGCGCGGTCGCCAACCGGTCGCCGAACTGCTGGAACACCTGGCCACGGGGGGATACGAGGGACAGCTGGTGCTGGAGGTGAGCACCCGCAAGGCCCCGGACCGCCAGGCGCGCCTGCGGGAGCTGGCCGAGGCACTGGCCTTCACCCGGTTGCACTTCGCCCGGCCCACCGGACCGGAGCACGCCTCCCTCGACCGCCGGGAGCGCATCGGACTGCTGCGCCGCCCGTCGGCCGCGCGCCCCCACCTGTTCGAGGTGGACCGCCGCGGCACGGTGGACGACACCGGTCCCGTCAACGGGGGAGAGGGGCCCGGCGGCGGGGGGAACGCGGGCCGCGGCGACTGACCGTCCACAGGGTGGGACGCGGTGTCCGCGCGGGACCCCGGGGCCGTTAGCGTTGGGGGTGAACCGCAGAGAGGACCCTTCATGATCGCGATCATCGGTGCCGGGAAGATGGGCGAGGCCCTGCTCGCCGGAATGCTGGCCAAGGGCCACGCGCCGGGGGACGTCCTCGTCACGGAGCCGCGGGTGGAGCACGCCCGGGAGCTGCGCCGGCAGTACGGGGTCGAGGTGGTCCCGGCCCAGGACGCCGCCAAGCGGGCCGACACCCTGCTCCTGGCGCTCAAGCCGCAGGACATGCTCGCCCTCCTCGACGAGATCGGTCCGCACGTGGGCACCGACCGCCTGGTGATCTCGGTCGCGGCCGGACTCACCACCGCGGTGATGGAGAGCCACCTGCCCGCGGGCGTGCCGGTCGTTCGGGCCATGCCCAACACCCCGGCGCTCATGGGCCAGGGGATGACGGCGGTTGCGGGCGGTGCCCACACCGGCGCCACGCACCTGGACCGCGCCGAGCAGCTGCTCGGGACGGTCGGCGAGGTCATCCGGGTCGGCGAACAGCACATGGACACGGTGACCGCGATCTCCGGGAGCGGACCCGCCTACTTCTACTTCATCGCGGAGACGATGATCGAGGCCGGCGTCGCGATGGGGATGCCGCGCGCCACCGCGCAGAAGCTCGTTGGGCAGACGATCACGGGCGCCGCCGCGATGCTCGCCGAGTCCGGTGAGCACCCGGTCGTGCTGCGCGAGGCCGTGACCTCGCCGGGCGGGACCACGGCCGCCGCCCTGCGGGAGCTGGAGCGGCACGGCGTGCGCACCGCGTTCACCGACGCGATCGAGGCCGCGCGCGACCGCAGCCGGGAGCTCTCGGGGAGCTGATCCCCGCCGCCGCGCACCGCGGGCGCGCGGAGCGACCTCTGCCGGGGCCCCGCGCCCCAGGTCGGTGCCTTGGATGCTTGCCGGGGCCGTTCGGTTGATGGCCGGGATCGGACGCGGGGTGGGGAAATCCGTACGGAACCGGGTGGGTACTGTGCATAGGGGGTGCTCTGCCGGATACCGCCCGTGCATCCTCGTCCCCGCGTCTCTCCCATTCCCCATCTGACCCAGGGTCCTCCATGACGAATCCTCCTTCCCCTTCCGATCCACAAGAGCCACAGGGAGGCCCTTCCCCTGACGGCACCCCCGCCGACGGCACCCCGGCGGGCGGTTTCCCGGGCCAGCCGCAGGACGGTACCCCGGCGGGTGGTGTTCCGGGTCAGTTCCAGGGTGGACCGCAGTCGGGCGGTTTCCCGGGCCAGCCGCAGGACGGTACCCCGGCGGGTGGTGTTCCGGGTCAGTTCCAGGGTGGACCGCAGTCGGGCGGTTTCCCGGGCCAGCCGCAGGGCGGTACCCCGGCGGGTGGTGTTCCGGGTCAGTTCCAGGGCGGGCCGCCGTCGGGCGGTTTCCCGGGCCAGCCGCAGGGCGGTACCCCGGTGGGTGGTGTTCCGGGCCAGTTCCAGGGCGGGCCGCCCCAGGGGCCGCCCCCCGGCGGGATGCCCCCGGGTACACCTCCCGGCGGAATGCCTCCGGGCGGAATGCCTCCGGGCGGAATGCCTCCCGGCCCGCCCCCCGGCGGGATGCCTCCGGGCGGGATGCCGCCCGGGCAGTTCGGCGCGCCGCCGCCCCCGCCCCGCCCGCCGCGCATGGGCATCCTCACGTCCCCGTCCGCGATCCGCGCCGCCGCCCTGAACGCCTCCGGCCTGGGCGCGGGCTACTTCTACCTGCGCCAGTGGCCCTTCTTCGCGGGCGCCGTCATCATCACGGTCGGCCTGCTCGTCACGGCGGCCGTCATCGGCGCGGCCGACAACCTCCTGCTCTGGCTGCCGATCTTCCTCGTGTGGTTCGCGGCGGCGGCCGCGCACGGCCTCTTCGCCGGCCGCGCCCGCGACGAGCGGGCCGTGGCCCGCGGTGAACAGCTCCCGAAGAACCCCATGCCGTTCCTGGCCGCTGGCGGGCTCGCCCTCGCCGTCGCCGCCTCCCTGCTCAGCGTGTGGCAGGTCGGCGAGTGGCAGCTGCGCGTGGCCGACGCCGCGCACGCGCGCGGGGACTGCGACAGCGCCGTCACCACCTACGAGCGCGTGGGCGGCGGCTTCCAGCTCTCCCTCTCCCCCTCCCTGATGCAGCGGTCGCGGGACGGGATCGCGGCGTGCGAGCTCCTGGAGACCGCGCAGGCCGACGTCGACGGCGAGGAGTACGAGCAGGCGCTGGACTCCTACGCCACCTACTTCGACCACCACGCCGCGCGGTGGGAGGACACCGACGGCGAGGTCGCCGACATCCACCTGTCCTTCGCCGAGGGCCTCACGCAGTCCGCGGTCGAGGGCTACACGGGTGTGGTCAACGACGAGTACCGCGAGAACCTCCAGCGCGCCCACGAGATCTACACCGTGATCCCGCGGGACTACGACGGCACCGCCGCCGCGGGCGAGGTCCCCGGCGCCCTGGTCGACCTCTACGACGCCGGCACCAGCGACTACGGCGACGAGCTGTGGTGCACCGCCCACGAGCAGATCGCCCTCTTCCAGGGCCTCGAATGGGACGCGGCCCCCGAGGTCACCGAGCGCATCGAGGCGGAGTACCCCGAGTCCGCGCGCCAGTGCGGCTGGGCGGAGGTCGACGGCGGTGACGCCACCACGGCCGAGACCATGACCGACTTCCTCACCGCGGAGTACCCCGACTACGAGGCCGACGACGTCGAGGACCTGGTCCGCCACGTCGGCGCCGCCCACATCGAGGAGGAGATGGACACCCTCACCGCCCTCGGCGAGAACGACTGGGGCGACGAGCGCACCGGCGACAGCGGCAACGACAAGGCGGTCATCGAGGTCGTCAACAACTCCCCGTACGAGATGCGGTTCCTCTACGTCGGCCCGGACGGCGTCCACGGCGAGGTCACCACGGACGCGTGCGAGGACTGCGAGGAGTACAGCTCGCCGCCCACCGGCAACTCCTGCTTCGACGACGGGGACAGGATGACGGTCGAGCTGGACCCGGGCGAGTACCGGCTCCTGCTCACCTCCGCCGGCTCCGGCCTGTTCCGGTCCAGGCCCCTGCACGGGACGGTCGACATGAACGCCGGGTACAAGCAGGAGTCCTGCTTCTACGTGATGTCGAACGACTGACGCCACCGGCCCGGTGCGGGGCCACCCGCACCGGGCCGACCCCGGGTTTCGGCCAGCGGGCCCGTCTTGCGTACTGTGTGCTTCTGAGCACGCACACCTGGAACGGGGGTCACCACATGGGAGGGCGCACGTCCTGCTCGCTTCGGGTGGCATGGGACGACGGACTGACCGCCTACGACTTCGGGCCCCAGCATCCGATGGCGCCGATCCGCGTCGAGCTCACCATGGCCCTCAGCCGTGACCTCGGCGTCCTGGACGCGCCGGGAGTCGAGTTGCTCGACGTCGAACCCGCCTCGGACGAGCTGCTCTCGCTCGTGCACGACCCCTCCTACATCGAGGCGGTCAAGCGGGCGGGCAAGACCCTCGAACCCGACGACGCCCACATGCTCGGCACCGCCGACAACCCGGTCTTCCCCGACATGCACGACGCCGCCGCCCTGATCTCGGGGGCGTCCGTGGCCGCGGCGAAGGCGGTGTGGACGGGCGAGGCCTCACACGCCGCGAACATCGCCGGCGGCCTGCACCACGCCATGCGCGGCAACGCGTGGGGCTTCTGCGTCTACAACGACCCCGCCCTGGCCATCGCCTGGCTCCTGGAACAGGGGGCCAAGCGGATCGCCTACGTCGACGTCGACGTCCACCACGGGGACGGCGTCCAGCGCGCCTTCTACGACGACCCGCGCGTGCTCACCATCAGCCTCCACGAGTCCCCGGCGACCCTCTTCCCCGGGACCGGGCAGGCCTCCGAGACCGGTGGTCCCGGCGCCGAGGGCTACGCGGTCAACGTCGCCCTGCCCGCCGGCACCGGCGACACCGGCTGGCACCGGGCCTTCGACGCCGTCGTGCCGTCGCTGCTGCACGAGTTCCAGCCCGAGATCCTCGTGACCCAGCAGGGCTGTGACACCCACGCCCTCGACCCCCTGGCCAACCTCACGCTCAGCATCGACGGCCAGCGCCGTGCCTACGCCGAACTGCACCGGCTGGCGCAGAAGACCGCGGGCGGCCGGTGGCTGCTCTTCGGCGGCGGCGGATACGGGCTCGTGCACGTCGTGCCGCGCGCCTGGACCCACCTGCTCGCCGAGGCCGCGGGCGCGCCCATCGACCCCGACTCCGAGACCCCGCAGAGCTGGCGGGACTTCGTGCGCCGGCGCACCGGCGAGACGGCCCCGCTGTACATGACCGACGGACGCGAGGTCTCCTTCTCCCCCTTCGAGGAGGGCTACGACCCCGGCGACCCCGTCGACCGGGCGATCAACGCGACGCGGACCGCCGTCTTCCCCAGCCATGGGATCGATCCCAGCCTCTGACCTCCTCCATCGGTGAATTCACCGGGATTGCGCGTGGCGCGCGTCCAGCGGGTAGGAAGAGGTTGAATACCGGGCGAACAGGAGCAGGCGTCGTGGTGGACGCACGGCGTGGCGCACGCTCGCTGCGCAGACGAGGAAGGGGAACGCCGGTGACGCCGCCGACACGCGCTGAGCTCATCACCTATCTGGTTCGCACGGGGATCGCGGGGCACGTCGACACCCCGCGCCAGAACAACCTGCGGCACTACCGGCGCCTGGTCCAGAAGGACCCCTACCACCAGTTCGGCCTCACCTTCGCCCACGACTGGACCTTCTCCGAGGTCCTCGCGCTGATGAACAAGCGCTGCGGCGTGGTCGGCGACGAGGAGTACGTGTGGGGGATCGACACCATCGACCCCGACCTCACCGTGGACGCCCTGGAGGCCTTCGCCGACCGCCTGGCCCTGGCCGCCGAGCGCCGCGAACGCGTCATGTTCGCCACCGGACACCCCACCAAGCTCCGGGAGACCTACCGGGCGTGGAAGGACGCGCTGGCCGCGCGCGGCTGCGAGGTCGTCACCGCGGCGGGCGGCTACTCCTACGAGGTGACCACCGAGCGCCCGCCCAACCGGCGGATCGTGGTGTGGAAGGACGATGTCGCCATCGTCACGGACGGGCACCTGTCCCGCCACAGCCACCACCCCTTCGCGATGCGGGCCATCCTCGCCGACCTCGCCGAGCGGGGGCGGGCGTGGCCGCAGTTGGTCATCGCCGACCACGGTTTCGCGGGTGCGGCGGGGGAGGCGGGAGTGCCCACGATGGGCTTCGCCGACTCCAACGACCCGGCTCTCTTCCTCGCCGAACACGAAGGAAAATTGCTGGTCACCGTGCCTTTGGACGACGGATATCTGACCGAGGACTATGTGCCGCTACGCCAGTACGTCATGGCGCGCGCGGGTCTCATGTGAGCAGGGCCGACCATTTATACCCACCTTTAAACCTCATCCGCCCCGTCGGCACCGTATATCCCCGAAGACAGTACAAACAGGCTTTCGCTCCAGGGAACTCGGCCCTACTCTGAAAACGGACGTGTCAGTAGTGACAGCATGACACGCCGGCGTGGCGTAGGGACGGGCAAGACCGGGGTCGCTCTTCTTTCGGCTCCACGCTGGGCTGACCGGTAGACAATGCTCACGTCCGGGAAATGAGGGCGTCGGAAGATGAACGCGAGTAAGCCGCCTCTCGAAGAGGTCAGGTTCCTGACCGTGGCCGAGGTCGCCACGATCATGCGTGTGTCCAAGATGACCGTTTACCGAATGGTGCACTCGGGAGTTCTCCCCGCGATTCGCGTGGGGCGTTCCTACCGGGTTCCCGAACGAGCCGTGCACGACTACCTCCGCGAAGCCTTCGTCGAGGCTGGTTGATCAGGGCTGGGCCGACCGGGGCCGGGCGACACGCCGGGCCCCCGGTCTGCTGACGTCAGAGGCGTTCCACCTCGCCTGACGCCGCCTCGCTCGCGCCTGCCATGGTCGGAGCGACGGGGCGGCCGAAGGGTCTCCAGGGCATCTACTACACTTTGTCGTTGTTGTGGTCCGCCCTGTTCACGCCCTGTTTCGCGAGGTCCCCTCGATGCCCAGTACCAGTGCCGGCCCGCGGCTCCGATCGGCACGCCCGACGGCGATGGGCCGCGTGTGGTGCGCCCTTGCCCTCGCGGCCGTGCTCGCGCTGTCCGGCTGCGCCGGCGGCAACGAGATCCAGAACAGCGGCGCCGACGACCGGTTCATCTCCGGTGACGGCAGCTCCACCGTCTTCGAGGGCGCCGACCGGGTCGAGGCGCCCGAGGTCTCCGGCACCACCCTGGACGGCGACGAGGTCGCGCTGAGCGACTACCTGGGCGAGATCGTCGTGCTCAACGTCTGGGCGAGCTGGTGCGGCCCCTGCCGGGCCGAGCAGCCGGTCCTGGACGAGGTCCACGCCGAGTACGCCGACCTGGGCGTGGACTTCCTGGGCGTGAACATCAAGGACGACGAGACGGCCGCCCAGGCCTACGCCGAGCACCAGGAGATCCCCTACCCGAGCCTGTACGACCAGCCCGGCGAGGTCCCGCAGGCCTTCCGCGACACCGTGCCGCCCCGCTCCATCCCCAGCACGCTGATCATCGATCCCGAGGGACGGATCGCCGCGCGTGTGATCGGCCCCACGACCTACGGCCAGCTCACGGAGCTGCTGAACCCGGTGGTGGTCGAGTTCGACCTCGGCGACCCCGAGGAGCGGCCGCGGGTGGCCGAACAGGAGGCCGCGGAGAACGAGGACGGGGCCGACTCGGAGGCGTCGGAGGGGGCCGGGGAGCCCGGGGCGTCCGAGGAACCCGCCGAGGGCGCCGACGGCGACGGTGACGGCACCGACGACGGCGACGGGAACGGGGACTCCGACTGATGGACCCCATCGGCACGACCGTCCTGTCCGGCTCCCTGCTGCTCGCCCTGCCCCTGGCCCTGGCCGCGGGGCTCGTCTCCTTCCTCTCCCCGTGCGTCCTGCCGCTGGTGCCCGGCTACCTCTCCTACGTGACCGGGATGAGCGGCGCCGACATGCGCGCACGCGCGGCGGCGGGCGGCGGCACCGCCACGGCGACCGCCGTCGACGTCGACACCGAACTGGCCGCGCGCCGCTGGACCATGGTCGCCGGCAGCGCCCTGTTCATCGCCGGCTTCACCCTGGTCTTCGTCGCGGTCGGCGGCTTCATCGGCTGGCTCGGCGACCTCCTCATCGACTACACCGAGCCCGTCACCCGGATCCTCGGGCTCCTCACCATCGTGCTGGGCCTGGCCTTCATTGGCGTCCTGCCGGGCTTCGCCCGCGAGTTCCGCATCCACCGGCTGCCCCGCGCCGGACTCGCCGGAGCACCGCTCCTCGGCGTCCTGTTCGGGCTCGGGTGGACCCCCTGCATCGGTCCGACGCTCGCCGCCGTCCAGACCCTGGCCTTCGTCGAGGGCGGCGCCGGCCGCGGCATGCTGCTCTCGCTCGCGTACTGTGTCGGGCTGGGCCTGCCCTTCGTGCTCGCCTCACTGCTCTACCGGCGCGCGCTCGGCGCCTTCTCCTGGCTCAGGAACCACACCCGCGCGGTGACGGTGGTCGGCGGCGCCATGCTCGTCCTCGTCGGACTGGCCATGGTCACCGGCCTGTGGACGCAGCTGACCATCGCCATGCAGGGATGGGCCGCCGACTACCAGACGGTGATCTGATGACGACCGCACAGACCGGAACCGCCACGGACGACAACGCGGCCGAGCCGTCCGCGCCGCCCAGGGGACTGGGAGTCGTCGGCTGGGCGCGCTGGGCGTGGCGGATCCTGACCTCCATGCGCACGGCGCTGATCCTGCTGTTCCTGCTCGCGGTGGGCGCGATCCCCGGGTCGATCCTGCCCCAGAACGTGGTGAGCGTCGACGAGGTCACCACCTACTACCAGGAGCACCCGGAGCTGGCCCCCTGGCTGGACCGGTTCTTCCTCTTCGACGTGTTCTCCTCGCCCTGGTACGCGGCGATCTACCTGCTGCTCTTCGTCTCGCTGGCGGGCTGCGTCCTGCCGCGCGCGCTGGCCCACGCCCGCGCCGTGCGCGCGCGTCCGGTGCGCACGCCGCGCCACCTGGGCCGGATGCCCTACGCGGCGCGCTTCAGCACCGACGCCGAGCCCGAGGCCGTCCTGGAGCGGGCGCGCGGCGTCCTCAAGGGCTACCGGATCGAGCGCTACGGCGACTCCCTGTCCAGCGAGACCGGCTACCTGCGCGAGGCCGGCAACGTCCTGTTCCACCTCGCGCTGCTGGGCCTGCTGCTGGCCCTGGCCGCCGGGGCGTTCTTCGGCTACCGCGGCAACATGCTGGTGGTGGAGGGCGACGGGTTCGCCAACACGCTCCCGTCCTACGACGCCATCTACCCCGGCCACTGGACCGACACCGACCGGCTGGAGCCCTTCACGTTCCACCTGGACGACTTCGAGGCGTCGTTCATCGAGGACGGCGACCTGCGCGGCCAGGCGTCCTCCTACGTCGCCGACCTGACGTACACGGAGTCCCCGGAGGCGGAGGAGGAGCGGCACCGGCTGGAGGTCAACCACCCGCTGACCGTGGACGGCGTCCAGGTCTACCTGCTGGGCCACGGGTACGCCCCGGAGTTCGTCGTCCGCGACGCCGAGGGCGACGTCGTCTTCGACCAGGCCGTCCCCTTCCTGTACCGCGAGACGGCGACCTTCACCTCCGACGGCGTGGTCAAGGTGCCCGACACGGGGGGAGAGCAGCTCGGCTTCGTCGGGGTGTTCCTGCCCACCGCGGAGGAGAACCAGGCGGGTGAGCTGGTCTCGACCTACCCGGGCGCGGAGAACCCCGCCGTGACGCTGCAGGGCTACCAGGGCGACCTCGGGATGATCGACCCGCAGTCGGTCTACCAGCTGAACACCGAGGGCATGGAGGAGCTCGGGGAGTCGCCCGCGCTGGAGGTCGGCGACACCTGGGAGCTGCCCGACGGGGCCGGATCGATCACCTTCTCCGGCGTCAAGGAGTACGTCAGCCTCCAGAGCAACCGGGACGGCGCGCGGCTCCCGGCGCTGACCGCGGCGACGCTCGCGGTCGCCGGGCTGCTCATCACCCTCTTCGTGCGCCCCCGGCGCGTGTGGGTGCGCGCGACCCGCGGTGCGGACGGCCGCACCGGCGTGGAGGTGGCCGGGCTCGGCAAGACGGAGGCGGCCGGCGACAACGCCGAGTTCCACGAACTGACCACGCGACTGGCCGGGCGGCTTCGGGCCGACACCGGCGGCGCCACCCCTGACGAGAAGGAGTGACCGGTGACGTACACACTCGCCGCACCGGTGAACGAGGCGATGGCCTCGGCCAGTGACACGCTCATCATCGCGATGATCGTCGCCTACGCGGCCGCGCTGTTCCTCTTCGCGATCGAGGCCGCCTACGGGCGCCGCACCAGCCTGAAGGCGGGCCGGCTGATGCCGGTGGCCGTCGGCGGCCGTGAGGGCGGCGACACGGGGGCCGACGACGCGGGGATCGAGGTGAACGTCCGCAGTACCGAGGGCGAGGCCAAGGCGCCCCGGAGCATGATGGGCCGGATCGCGCTGGGCGTGACGGTCCTGGGCTTCGCGCTGAGCGTGGCGCAGATCGTCTCGCGGGGCCTGGCGGCCGGGCGCTGGCCGTGGGGCAACATGTTCGAGTTCATCGTGGCGCTGTGCCTGATCGCCGTCGGCGGCCTGCTGTTCGCCTCGTTCCGGTACCAGGCGCGCTTCCTCGGCGCCTTCGTGCTCGTTCCCGTCCTGGTCCTGCTGGGCATCGGCGTGCGGTGGCTGTACGTCGACCCGGGCCCGCTCATCCCCGCCCTGCACTCCTACTGGGTGCCGATCCACGTCACCGCGCTGATCATCGCGGGCGGGGCGTTCATGGTCTCCGGAGTCACGGGGATCACCTACCTCGTCTCCCACCGCGCCGAGGCCAGGCGGGCGCTGGGGGAGAAGGTCGCCGGCATCGCGGGCCGCCTGCCCAGCCCGGAACTGCTCGACCGCATCTCGCACCGGTTCATCCTGTTCGCGTTCCCGCTGTGGACCTTCGGCATCATCGCCGGCGCGATCTGGGCGGACGAGGCATGGGGCCGCTTCTGGGGCTGGGACCCCAAGGAGGTGTGGTCGTTCATCTCCTGGGTGGTCTACGCCGCCTACCTGCACGCCCGCGCGACCGGCGGGTGGCGGGGGCCCAAGGCCACGTGGATCAACGTTCTGGGCTTCGCCACCGTCATGTTCAACTTCTTCGCGGTGAACTACGTCTTCAGCGGCCTGCACAGCTACGCCTGACCGGGGCGGGGCCCGGCCCGGCTGAACCGGGACGGGCCCTGACCTGGGCCGCCCTGGGCCCGGGCCCAGGGGAGGCTCACCGCCGGGCGGTGGAGTCCCGCACGACCAGACGGGTGTCCAGGGACACCGTGCCGGGTGACTCCCCGGTGGTCACGGCCTGGAGCAGGAGGTCGATGGCGCCGCGCCCGGCCGCCGCGACGGGCATGTCCACGGTCGTCAGGGCCGGGCGGAAGTACCGGGCGGCGTGGGTGTTGTCGACGCCGACCACGCTGAGGTCGGCGGGGACCGTCAGCCCGAGCCGCTCCACCTGCTGGATGAGCCCCACCGCGACCATGTCGTTGTAGGCCAGCACCGCGCTCACACCGCTGGAGACCACCTCGTCGGCGGACGCGGCTCCACCCTCCTCCGTGGGCGGGTTGGGGCCGATCCGGTGCAGCCGCACCCCGTGCTCGCCGGCGCACGCCTCGGCGGCGCGCACCATCTCCTGACTGGTCCACGAGGCGCGCGGGCCGGTGAGCACGGCGACCTCCCGGTGGCCCAGCCCGGCCAGGTGCTCCACGGCCTGGCGGGCACCCGCGGCGACGTCCATGAGGACGCCCGGCAGGCCGCTGACCCGCCGGTTGACGAGGACGAACGGGACGTCGCGGCCGAGTTCGGCGATCAGCCTGTTGCTCAGACGGGGCGCGACGAGCAGGGCGCCGTCGACCTGCTTGGCCATGGACCGGACGAGTTCCTCCTCCACGCGCGCCTGCTCGTCGGTGTCGGCGACGAAGACGTGGTAGTCGCGGGCCCGCGCCTGGGACTGGGCCGCCTTGATCAGCGGGGGGAAGAACGGGTTGGCGATGTCGGCGACGATGAGCCCGAGGTTGCCGGTGCGCCGGGTGGACAGGGCGCGCGCGGCGCGGTTGGGGCGGTAGCCGAGTTCGTCGGCCGCTGCCAGCACGCGCGTGCGCGTCTGTGCGTTGACCAGGTGCGCCGCGGAGAAGGTCCGCGAGACGGTGGAGACATGGACGCCGCTGGCACGGGCGACGTCCCTGATGGTCACGGCCACCCGCGACCTCCGTTTCTACAGTCGAGTCTGGTGCTGATCCTACGGCCACAGCAATCGGTTGCTGAAAGTCAGCTGTGGTGACCCCCTGTCCGAATTGTCCTTTGACAGGGATGCTAGTGCAGTTTTCCGGGTCTTTCCATGACGATCATATGACGAAGGGGTTGACGGGGTGCCGGGTTTCGGGGCATCTTCGTGCAAACGTTTGCAGTACGGGTGCCATCCGGCCCGGACTGATCCCCCAACCGGAGTGATTCGATCATGCGAAGACTGGCCCTACCCCTGACCCTGACCATGGCCGTGGCGCTGACCGCGACCGCCGCCACCACCGCGCACGCGGCGCCCGCCGACCGCGACCACCACCCCCGCGACATCACCCGCCAGGTGCTCGCCGACGGCGACGGCTGGGGCTCGGCCGGCGACGGCACCACCGGCGGCTCCGCGGCGGCGGGTGAGGACGTGGTCCACGTGGCCACGTTGGAGGAACTGCGCGCCGCGGTCGGCCCGCGCGACGACGACCGGCCGCGGATCGTGGTCGTCGAGGGCCTGATCGACGGCAACACCGCCCCCGACGGGTCGGCGATCAGCTGCGCCGACTACGCCGTCGACGGCTACACCCAGGAGGACTACCTCGCCACGTACCACCCCGACGTGTGGGGCTGGGACGACCCCGAGGGCCCGCTGGAGGAGGCGCGGGCGGCTTCCCAGGACGTCCAGGCCGAGCAGATCCGGGTCGACGTCGGATCCAACACCACCCTGGTCGGCGCGGACGACGACTCCGAGCTGACCGGGATCAACCTGCGAGTCAACGACGCCGAGAACGTCATCCTGCGCAACCTGACCTTCTCCGACGCCTACGACTGCTTCCCCGGCTGGGACCCCAAGGACGGCAACACCGGCAACTGGAACTCCGAGTACGACAACATCGAGATCTCCGGGTCGACCAACGTGTGGGTGGACCACAACACGTTCGACGACGGTGAGAACCCGGGCAGCGAGCTGCCGGAGTACTTCGGCAGCAAGTACGAGATGCACGACGCCCTGCTGGACATCGTGCGGGAGTCGGACCTGGTGACCGTGTCCTACAACCACTTCGTGGAGCGGGACAAGGCGATGATCGTGGGCAACAGCGACGGCCGCACGACGGACCGCGGCCACCTGCGGATCACGTACCACCACAACCACTTCGACGGCCTCGGCCAGCGGGCGCCGCGCGTGCGCTTCGGCCAGGTCCACGTCTACAACAACCACTACACGCTGGCCGGAGACCTCTACCAGTACGCCCTCGGGGCGGGCAAGGAGTCCCAGCTGGTCGCGGAGAACAACGTCTTCGACCTGCACGACGGCATCGGCGCCGGTGAGATCGTCTACAACTGGGGCGGGACGGACCTGGTGGCGCGCGGCAACGCCGTCATGTACGAGGGCCGCGGCCGGATGAGCACGGTCGACCTGGTCGCCGAGCACAACGAGCTGTACCCGGACCGGGCCCTGGGCACCGAGCAGACCTGGACGCCGGAGTACGTCCAGCGCGTCCAGCCGGTCTGGGCCGTCCGCGGGCTGCCGCGCCGGGTGGGCGCCGGCCTCCTGTAGGACGCCGGGCGGGTCCGGGACCCGCCGCCCGGACGGAGAACGACGGTGGGGCCGTGCCCTCGCGGACACGGCCCCACCGTCGTGTTGTTCGTCGTGGTCAGTCGTCCGGGTCGATCCGCCGACGCAGACCGCGCAGGAACTCGGGGTCGTCGTCCGGGCCGAGAGGGTGCGGGCTGTCGGAGGGCTTGGCGAAGTCCGACGGGTCGAGGTCGTCCGCGGCGCTCGCGGCCTGAGCCGGGGAGGGCGCGTCTCCCGGGGCCACGACGTCCTGACGGGGCCGCCCGAGGAAGAGCCACAGGATCGAACCGACCGGCATGAAGAGCGCGATCACGACGAGCCACAGGATCTTCGGGAGGTTCCGAGCCTCCTGGGCAGGGGTGGTCAACGCGTCGAAGAACGCGTACACCCACAGAACGATCGTCACGAGCGTGATCAGGCCACCGAGCCACACCATGGTTCCAGCCTACTCTGATCTGTCCACTGCGCACGGCCGGGCGGGACGCCCCGGAGCGGCCGCGCACGGCAGGTGCCCTCAGGGGGTGCTTTCGCTCGGTTCTCCGAGCAGGAGGGCCCGGACCTCGGACTCCCGGAAGCGGCGGTGGCCACCGGGGGTTCTGATGCTGCTGATCCGCCCGGAGGCGGCCCAGCGTGTCACGGTCTTGGGATCAACCCGGAAGAGTGAGGCCACTTCCCCGGGGGTCAACAGGCGTTCGGTTGCTCGTTCCACCTTCACGTTCCCCCAATCATGCCCGCCTTGGAGTTTGGGGGCGGCGGGCGTTTGATCCCCTAGTGTGCACGAGTTGGTCCGTTTCCTCCCTAGTTTTCGGAGAAATTGCCGCGATGGGGGGAGGAGTACCGGATATGTGACCGGAACGTGATGTTCGGGCCCTCCTGTCGGGATTGGAAACATCCCATGACTTGGTGAATCGCGACTTACCGGACCTGGTGGGTGAGTGCCCGGGCACGGCCTTAACCTGGAGGTAGCCCCTCCGACGCGGCGTCCGCGAGGGATTCGCGACCGCCTGGAACACGCCGGGGCCGGGAGCCTCGTGCGTGGATGCGGCGTGGTGACCAATCTAGTCCAGGTAAACGTCTGTTGTGAGGCTTTTCGATGCGTAGTTGGCTGACGTACACGGCCGCCCGAGTCGGCTTGTTCGTGGGGGCACTGGGAGTGGTCTACCTGTTCGGTGCGCGGTCGTGGGTCGCGCTCGTGCTCGCCTGGCTCATCAGCGGGCTCGCCTCCTACGTCCTGCTGTCCAGGCTCCGGGACCAGATGTCGGCCACCGCCGTGCGGCGGATCGAGAACCGCAGGGCCCCGGGCGTGGCCGAGCGGCTGGAGGGCGGCGCCTCCCGTGAGGACCACCTCCAGGAGGCCCCGGACGAGGCCCCCGAGGAGGACGGACGCCCGGAGGCGGCCGTCAAGCGGGCGGAGCCGGAGCCCCGGGAGTCCTGACCGGCGAGGGCCCCGGCGGCGCCGCCATCGCGGCGGCGGCCGGACCGAGCACCGGCAGCGTCGTCGCCAGCAGGTAGAGCCCCGCGCAGGCGAACAGGACTGGCGAGGTGCCCGCCAGTCCCACGGCGAGGCCGATCAGGGGTGCGCCGACGGGCGCCCCGATCCGCGCGAGCGCTCCGACCACGGCAATCCCGCGCCCGGTCATGTCCGCGGGCAGCCGCTCGAAGAGGACCGCCGACAGGATCGGGTTGATGAGGCCTCCCGCCAGCCCGGAGGCGCACCACACCGCCAGGACCGCCCACAGCGGCACGTCCAGGGCCAGGACCAGGATGCGCGGCGGCCCGGAGACGAGGAACGCGGCGAAGAAGGTGAACCGCCGGGGCAACCGGTGACCGATCCATGCCGCCGTCACGGCCCCGAGCACCGACGCCCCGCCGAGAACGCCGGCGACCAGCCCGACGGTCTGCGCGCCCCCGCCGCCGTCCTCGGCCCACACGGGCAGCACGACGGTCATCACGGCCACGTCCACCAGGTTGGTGACCATGATCATCAGCACGAGCGCGCGCAGGCAGGCGTCGCCCCAGACGGCCCGCCACCCCGCGCACAGCTGGGCGACGTAACCGGTCGGCGCGATGGGGGCCGGGGTGTCGGAAGCGGGCGAGGCGTCGGTGTCGTGGGCGGTTCCGGGGGCGGTACTGAGGGAGCGCGGGACGAGCAGCGCCAGGACGACCGATGCCAGGACCATGAGCACGGCGTTGGCGTAGAGCGCGTTGAGGGCGCCGGCCGCGGCCACGACCGCGCCGGCGGCGATCGGACCCACGGTCTGGGAGAAGCGGTCCACGGTTCCGGTGAGCCCCGCGACGCGCTCGACCCTCGTGCGGGTGGCCGCCGCGACGAAGGGCGTCAGCGACACCTTCGCGGTCTCGGAGGGGCCGGTCGCCAGCCCGATGACCGTGACGAGCGCCAGCAGCAGCGGGAAGGCCAACAGGCCGGCGGCGTGCAGGAGGGGCACGCACAGCACCGCCGCGGCGGCGAGCACGTCCAGGCGGACGCTGACGACGCGGTGTCCGATCCGGTCCAGCAGGGGGCCGCTCAGGAGGCGGGCGAGGGTGTAGGCGCCCATCTCGCACAGCGTCACCAGGCCCATGTCGGCCGGGCTGCCAGTGGTGGTGAGGACGAACCACGGAACGGCGACCAGCGCCAGCCGGGTGCCCGTGTAGGCGCAGGCCTGGGCCAGGACGAGACCGGCCAGTGGGCGGCGGCTCGGGGCGGAGGGGTGCCGTCCGCGCCGGTTCACGCCGGGTCCCGCGGCGGTTCGTCGTCGGGATCCGGGCTGGCGAAGGCCGCGAAGTGCGTGGTGACCACCCGCCCGCCGGGAACGTCCTCCTCCACGTCGCGCGCGTAGCGGTCGAGGACCGCTCGGACCTCCTCGCGCAGCGCGGCGAGTTCGTCCAGCGTGAGCCGGGTCCGGCGCTCGGACATGACCTGGGCCTCGCGCCAGCCCTCGGGCTGCGCGCTCCATACCTGGACGGCGTCGCCCAGATCCTCGGCCCAGCGCGCGGCCAGGGCCATGCGGACGGCCGTGCTGAGTTCGGGTGCCTCGGTGTCCAACTCCTCCGGGAGCCGGAAGCCCCGGTGCGGGGCCCGCCACCAGCGCTCCCTGGATGAACCCAGTTCGGACGCCTCCTCGATGAACCCGTACGCCAAAAGTTGACGCAGGTGGTAGCTGGCCGAGGCGGAGGTGACGCCGAGCCGCTCGGAGACCGCCTTGCCGGTGGCGGGGCCGCGCTTCTGCAGCAGGCTCAGGATGCGCAGCCGCAGCGGGTGGGCCAGGCCGCGCAGGGAGCGGGCGTCGGGCACGGCGGCGTTCGCGAAGGGATCGGTCGTCCCGTCCGCCCGGGGGTCGGAGCCGGACGGGGGTGTGGAATCTGTCATGCCCGCCACGGTAGACGCCCAAGACTTGTTGGCCAACACCCCTTGGCCAACAAGTCTTGGGCGTTATCGGCCGCACAGGTGACGCTGTCTTGCCGACCTTAATTCTAGTTTTCTAGCCGCTTGCTCTGCAATGCGTCTAGTATTAGCATCATGGTGAACAAGCGACTCAGGGCGAGGGCTGTCCTCGCTTTGGCGCGCAGGCATGCGCGCAAGCAAGGACTGCGGATCGAGGAGATGCAGGGCCGAGGGAAGGGGTCGCACCGAACGTACGCCGTCGTCGACGCGGATGGGACGGAAGTCGGGTTCTTCGGTGTCACGGACCACCCGAGGGAGCTCAGCTGGACGGTGCTTCAAGGTGTGGAGGACAGCTTGGCGCATCTCTTCGGTACGAAGTGGATGGAGAAGTGATGCCCGACTACACAGTCACCGTCACGCGGGATGTGGACCTGTGGGCGGTGGTGATCGACGGCCTTCCGGAGAACGTCGCAGGCGTAGCGGACTATGTGCAGTTCGACGAGGTCCGACAGGAGGTTCCCGAGTTCATCGCGGACCTCACGAGATCCGATCCCGCCAACTTCACGATCACCTGGCGCTATGAGTTCGGCGGCAAGGACGTGACCGAGGACGTCCTGCACGTCATCGACGCCGAGGCGCGCTTCATGGAGGCCATGGCCGAACACGAGCGCAGCCGTGCCAAGGCGCTGGAGGCCATGCGCGAGGCGGGGCTCTCCCAGCGTTCGATGGGGGAGGTCGTGCACTTGTCCCACCAACGGGTCCAGCAGCTGCTGAGCGGGTCCGGCGGTTCGGGGCGCCGCGGACGCAAGCCGCGCAGGGCAGGGCGAGAGGGCGAGCCCGTCACCTGAGGTTGCGGACCCCCGTCGGCGGAGGCCGACGAGGGCGCGCGGCTCGGGCTCAGGTGGTGGGGAACATGCCCAGGCGGGCGTGGTAGGCGTCCGCGAGGCGCTCGGTGTCGCTGCCGACATAGAGCCCGTCGTCGGTCGCGTGCAGGGCCTCCACGCCGTGCCCGCGCGAGCGCCCCGGGTTCCACGGCAGCGCCCGGCCGGTGCGGGGGTCGACGGCGGCGATGCCCTCGCGTTCCACCGACCCGGGGCCGGCGTTGTGGGCGCCGTCCTCGTTGTCCATCCAGCGCTGGTGACCGCCGACGTAGACGGCGGAGCCGGTCACCTCGACCGAGTACAGCGAGTCCCCGCCGGTGTGGTTGCTCCAGGTGGGCCGGGCGCCGGGGCGGTCGGTGTTCTCGAACCGGGTGACCGTCTTGCACAGGCCCGGCTTGACCGTGGGGCCGCCCGCCGTCACCACGGCGAAGTAGGAGCCGTCGGGGGAGAAGTCCATCCGGCGCATGTAGGTCTGCATCCGGGAGTAGTCGCAGTCGGGCTCGAACGCGGACGTCGACCACGGGGTGACCGAGCCGTCGTCGGCGTCGAGCATGGCGATCTGGTGGCGGTCGTGGCCGTCGACGCGGGTGAAGGTCCCGTTGATCACGAGCCGGTCCCCGTCGGGGCTCAGCGCCAGGTCCTGCACGCGCAGCTGACCGCGCCGCTGCTCCTCGATCCCGGGGGCGAAGTCCGCCTCGACCTCGCCGCTGTCCGCGTCGAGCTTGGCGACGCCGTGCTGACCGATGCCGTTGATGCCGGAGAAGGAGCCGCCGACGTACAGGTCGCCGCCGTCGCCCGCGAGCCGGTAGGCGCTCCCGTCATCGAGGACGGCACCGAACCGGGGGTCGGTCCGGCCGTGCGCCAGCGAGAGCCGGGCCAGCCCGCGCGACGCGGAGCCGTTGACCGCGCTGAAGTGCCCGCCGATGACCACGGTGCCGTCGGGGCCCTCGGCCAGCGAGTTCACCTGTCCGCTCACGTCCGGGGCGAAGTGCCGCAGGATCTCACCGCTGCCGTGCTCGAAGGCGAAGAGGTTGCTCCGGGTGTGCGTGCGGCTCCGGTCGGCGTCGGCGACCCGGTGGAAGTCCCCGGCCACCACGACCGTGTCCCCGACGCGGAGGATGTCCTTGACCGCTCCGTCCAGCACGTGCGGGGTCCAGGACACCGCGCGCTCGCTCACCGTCGCTGAGGAGGCGGTCGCGGCCGGCGCGGCGGTCGTGATCCCGGCGGGCAGGAGCAGTAGCGCGCCCATCGTCAACGCGGTGAGTGTACGGGTGGGTTTCACGGAGGACTCTCCAGGCTCAGGCGGGGTCGGTCGAATCGGTGACCCACATTGTGTCAAAGAGTCGCGACCAAAACACATACAGTGACGAACTTGATGCGGGAGATGCCCGCCGAACGCACGAGGGGCGCCGGATCCTCGCGGATTCCGGCGCCCCCGGTGGTGGCGGGTGCCCGTCAGGGGATGTACAGGGTGTGGCCGAGTTCGCCGTAGTGGGTCTCGCCCGGACGTACGACGGCGAGCCATTCGCCGTCACAGTGCCATCCGGTGTGGACGACCGCGTTCTCGTCGGTGCGGTTGTCGACCTTGTAGGGGAAGAACCCCGAGATCCGGTAGCACCCGGCGGGATCCTGGTACGCGGTGTAGTTGATGGTGAGGACGCCGTCGGCCGCGTGGGCGGTCGTGGCCGTGGTCGCCGCCAGGAGCAGGGCGGCGGTGAGGGTGCCGAAGGTGGTCGTGACGCGTCGCTTCATTGGCTCTCCAAGCGGGGGGTGGTGCGATGCGAGTGCTGCGCGACCTTCGCCCTACTGGGGTACCACGGCCGCGCGGGCGCGGGAAGGGCTTTCCCGGCGGATTGGCCGACCCCGGCCACCTCCCGCCGGACTCCCGTCGCCGAACCCCGGGACGGCGGGCGGGGCGGCCCCCGTAAGGTGGTGACCATGACCCGCGCCAAGCTCGACAAGCAGCCTCAGGACGTCGCGGCGATGTTCGATGGCATCGCCGACAACTACGACCTCGTCAACGACGTCATCTCGCTCGGCCAGGACCGCGTCTGGCGCAGGGCCGTCGTCAGCGCGGTCGACGCCCACAGCGGCGAGCTGGTCCTGGACCTGGCGGCGGGGACCGGTACCTCCTCCGAGTCCTTCGTCACCAAGGGCGCGCGGGTGATCGCGTGCGACTTCTCGCTCGGCATGCTCCGGACCGGCGCCCAGCGGCGCGGCGGGGCCTCCAGGGGCGGGGTGACCTTCGTGGCGGGCGACGCCCTGCACCTGCCGTTCGCCGACGAGACCTTCGACGCCGTCACGATCTCCTTCGGGCTGCGCAACGTCAACGACATCGACCAGGCGCTGCGCGAGCTGCTGCGGGTGACCAAGGCCGGCGGACGCCTGGTGATCGCCGAGTTCAGCCACATCCCCGTGGCCTTCGTGGACAAGCTCTACTCGACCTACCTCATGGCCGCCCTGCCGAGGATCGCGGGCGCCTTCTCCGGACGCAGCGAGGCCTACGACTACCTGTCCGAGTCGATCATGGCCTGGCCCGACCAGCCCGCGCTGGCGCGCCACCTCCAGGACGCCGGCTGGTCCCGGGTGGCCTGGCGCAACCTGACGCTGGGCACGGTCGCGCTCCACCGGGGCTTCCGCCAGAAGTAAATCCCGGCAAAAGCCCCATATGACTTAATACTTGAGAAACACCCCAAAACCCCAAGGGACGACCTGTCCTTTGGGGTTTTCTGTTGTGCGTGTGGCGCGTGTGGCAGAACGTTGCCCGTGAGCTGGGCGTTTGTCGGGTCATGGGCGTGTAGCGGCGGACTTGGCGCTCTCTGCGTGCTTTCGGACGATTGTGCGGGACGCGGTGGGAATGGCACCCCGGGGGTCGCCACGCGGCTCCGGAGGGTCTAGACTGCGAAAAGTGGGCTTGTGAAGTGCTTCACAAGGCCACGAGGCGCATCACACACACCCCTGTGGGGTGCGTCGACAGCACACAACCGCCCCGAAGCACACCCCCGTGAGCGGGTCGACCCCGCACAGGCCCGCCACGGTGCACCGCGCGAGTAGTCGAGGACCACCCCGTGAGCGAGACAGCCACCTCCTCTCCCAGAGGCCGGGAAGGGATCGAGTACGACGCCGACGTCATCGTCGTCGGCGCCGGCCCTTCCGGATCCACGACCGCCTACTACCTGGCTCAGGCCGGGTTGGACGTCCTCCTGCTGGAGAAGACCTCCTTCCCGCGCGAGAAGGTCTGCGGCGACGGACTCACCCCACGGGCGGTGAAGCAGCTGACGGCCATGGGGATCACCTTCGAGGACGAGGGGTGGATCAAGAACCACGGCCTGCGCATCGTCGGCGCCGGAGCCCGTCTGGAGCTGCCCTGGCCCGACCTGGGGTCCTATCCCGGGTTCGGCCTCGTGCGCACCCGCTACGACTTCGACGAGATCCTGGTCGGCCGGGCCGTCTCCGCCGGCGCCAAGCTGCTGGAGCGCACCACCGTCACCGGCCCGCTGATGGACGAGCGCAGCAACCGCATCGTCGGCGTGCACGCCAAGAACGCCGACCGCGAGCCCGTGGCCTTCCGGGCGCCGCTGGTCGTGGCCGCCGACGGCAACTCCTCGCGCCTGTCCGTGGCGATGGGCATCCGCAAGCGCGACGACCGCCCCATGGGCGTGGCCGTGCGCACCTACTTCGAGAGCCCCCGCCACAAGGACGACTACCTGGAGTCCTGGCTGGAGCTGTGGGACCGCAGCGGCGACAAGGACGTCCTCCTGCCCGGCTACGGGTGGGTCTTCGGCGTCGGTGACGGCACCAGCAACGTCGGCCTCGGCATCCTCAACTCCACCCGCTCCTTCCAGGACGTGGACTACCGCAAGCTCCTGCGCCGCTGGACCGACAGCATGCCGCGGGAGTGGGGCTTCACCGAGGAGAACCAGAAGGGCGGCATCCGCGGCGCGGCGCTGCCCATGGGCTTCAACCGCGTCCCGCACTACTCCCGCGGCCTGCTGCTGGTCGGCGACGCGGGCGGCATGGTCAACCCCTTCAACGGCGAGGGCATCGCCTACGCCATGGAGGCCGGAAGCATCGCCGCCGACGTGATCGTGCAGGCGCACGGGCGTCCCACCCAGCAGACCCGCGAGCGCGCCCTGCTGCGCTACCCCGAGGTGCTCTCCGACACCTACGGCGGCTACTACACGCTGGGCCGCTACTTCGTGAAGGTCATCGGACAGCCCGAGTTCATGAAGTACGCGACGAAGTACGGCCTCCGTCAGCGCACCCTCATGAAGTTCGCGCTGAAGATGCTCGCCAACCTCACCGAGCCCACCCAGGGCGACGCCATGGACCGCGTGATCAACGGACTGACCAGGATCGCGCCCGCGGCCTAGACCCGGGCCGGGTACGCCCCTCGCGTCCCGCCGAACGACCGGAAGGAACCCCCACGCGGGGAAGCCCGTGAAAACGTTCACAAGCACGTCCGCACGTGCCGACCAGCCAGAAGGAGGGTGACCGTTGGAGCTCTACACCCCGATATTCGTTCTCGGCGGGATCGGTGCCGCGTTCGTCGTGGTGTCGATGGTGGCCGGGGCGGTCTTGGGCCCCAAGCGCTACAACCGCGCCAAGATGCAGGCCTACGAGTGCGGCATCGAGCCCACGCCCCAGCCCGCGGGCGGCGGCCGCTTCACCGTGAAGTACTACATGACGGCGATGATGTTCATCATCTTCGACATCGAGATCATCTTCCTCATCCCGTGGGCGGTGCACTTCGAGGCCCTCGGCTGGTTCGGCCTGATCGCGATCGTCCTCTTCCTGGTGAACGTCTCCATCGCCTACGCCTACGAATGGCGCCGCGGAGGCCTCGAATGGGACTGACACGAACGCCGGCGGCACACCCTTCACCTTCCAGCCACCCGTACCGCAACCGGCCCGAGGAGGTCAGCAGCTGATGGGACTCGAGGAGAAGCTCCCCAGCGGCATCGCGCTCACGACCGTCGAGCAGGTCGTGGGCCTGGCCCGCAAGAGCTCCATGTGGCCCGCGACGTTCGGTCTGGCCTGCTGCGCCATCGAGATGATGTCGGTCGGCGGCCCGCACTACGACCTCGCGCGGTTCGGCATGGAGAAGTTCGGCGCCACCCCGCGCCAGGCCGACCTGATGGTCGTCGCCGGGCGCGTCAGCCAGAAGATGGCGCCCGTCCTGCGGCAGATCTACGACCAGATGCCCGAGCCCAAGTGGGTCATCGCCATGGGCGTGTGCGCCTCCAGCGGCGGCATGTTCAACAACTACGCCATCGTCCAGGGCGTCGACCACATCGTCCCCGTCGACATGTACCTGCCGGGCTGCCCGCCCCGGCCGGAGATGCTCCTGGACGCGGTGCTCAAGCTCCACGACAAGGTGCAGAACACCAAGCTCGGCGCGCACCGGGAGCTGGAGATCGACGAGACCGAGGAGCGGATGCTCCGCCGTTCGCTGCCGCTGGTGAGCAAGGACTGACATGAGCAACGAGAACGAGCGCGACGAGGCCGCCGAGAACCTGCCCGACCGGCTCGGCCGCGAGCGGCTGGCCGCCCCGGTGAAGCGGACCGGCCTCTTCGGCGCCACCACCACCGGCGACACCTCCGGGTTCGGCCGGCTCCAGGTGCGGGGGAGCGCTCCCGCCGCGAGCAGCCGCCCCTTCACCGACCCCGACGACCCGCGCACGGCCGACTTCGACCGCGTGGCCGACGACCTGGAGGCGGCGCTGGGGGAGTCCGCCGGCGCGGTGGAGCGGATCGAGGTCGCCCACGGCGAACTCACCTTCCACGTGCGCCGCGAGGCGCTGCTGGAGCTGGTGCGCCTGCTGCGCGACGACCCGGCCCTGCGCTACGAGCTGTGCACCGGCGTGGCGGGGGTGCACTTCCCCGAGGACGCCGGCCGCGAGCTGCACGCGGTGTACCACTTCCGGTCCATCACCCACAACAGCGAGATCCGCGTCGCCACGACCTGCCCCGACGAGGACCCGCACGTCCCCTCGATCGTGTCGGTCTACCCGACCAACGACTGGCACGAGCGCGAGGCCTGGGACTTCTTCGGGATCGTCTTCGACGGCCACCCGGCGCTGACCCGCATCCAGATGCCGGACGACTGGCACGGCCACCCGCAGCGCAAGGACTACCCGCTCGGCGGCATCCCCGTCGAGTACCGGGGCGCCACCGTGCCCCCGCCGGACGAACGGAGGTCCTACAAGTGAGTCCCGGACCACGGACCACCACCGACCACTCCGCTCCGAAGGGGGACACGGCATGAGCGTCACCGAGGACTACATCGACGCCTCCGGCGGCGACTGGGACGAGGTCGTGGAGAAGGCCCAGGCCACGAGTGCCGAACGCCTCGTGGTCAACATGGGCCCCCAGCACCCCTCCACACACGGCGTCCTGCGGCTGATCCTCACCCTGGACGGCGAGACCTGCACCGAGGCGCGCGTCGGTATCGGCTACCTGCACACCGGTATCGAGAAGAACATGGAGTTCCGGACGTGGACGCAGGGCACCACGTTCGTCACCCGCATGGACTACCTCACGCCGCTCTTCAACGAGACGGCGTACTGCCTGGCGGTCGAGAAGCTCCTCGACATCACCGACCGGATCCCCGAGCGCGCCAGCGTCATCCGGGTCCTGGTCATGGAGCTCAACCGGATGGCCTCGCACTTCGTGGCCATGGCGACGTTCGGCATGGAGCTGGGCGCCACCACCGTCATGACCAACGGGTTCCGTGAGCGCGAGATGATCCTGGACATCCTGGAGCTCATCACGGGCCTGCGGATGAACCACGCCTACGTCCGGCCCGGCGGCGTCGCCCAGGACCTGCCGCCCGGCGCGGTCGGCAAGATCCGCGAGCTGCTCACGGAGATGCCCGAGCGCGTCCGGATCATGCGCAAGCTCCTGGACGAGAACCCCGTCTACCTCGCCCGCACCCGGGACGTGGCCTACCTCAACCTGCCCGGATGCATGGCGCTCGGCGTCACCGGGCCGCTCGCCCGCGCCTCCGGACTCGGCTTCGACCTGCGCAAGGCCAAGCCCTACTGCGGCTACGAGAACTACGAGTTCGACGTCCCCGTCTCCGACGGCGGCGACGTCTACGCCCGCTACCGGGTCCGCATCGCCGAGATGCACGAGAGCCTCAAGATCATCGAGCAGTGCCTGGACCGGCTCCGCCCCGGCCCGGTGATGATCGAGGACGCCAAGATCGGCTGGCCCGCCAAGCTGGCGCTCGGCCCCGACGGCCTGGGCAACTCCCCGGACCACATCGCGCACATCATGAGCGGTTCGATGGAGGCGCTCATCCACCACTTCAAGCTGGTCACCGAGGGCTTCCGGGTCCCCGCGGGCCAGGCCTACTCGGCCGTCGAGAGCGCCAAGGGCGAGCTCGGCTGCTACGCCGTCAGCGACGGCGGGACCCGCCCCTACCGCGTGCACTTCCGCGACCCCTCGTTCACGCACCTGCAGGCGGTCGCCGCCATGTGCGAGGGCGGGACGGTGGCGGACGTCGTCGCGGCCGTGGCCAGTATCGACCCCGTGATGGGAGGCGTGGACCGGTGAGCGCATTCGACGACGAGGTCCTCGCGCGTCTGGAACAGGACGCCAAGGAGATCATCAGCCGCTACCCGAAGCCGCGGTCGGCGCTGCTGCCGCTGCTGCACCTGGTGCAGTCCGAGGAGGGGCACGTCAGCGAGGACGGCATGCGGTTCTGCGCCGACCAGCTCGACATCACCCTCGCCGAGGTCAAGGCGGTGGTCACCTTCTACACCATGTACCGCCGCCAACCCGGCGGCGACTACCAGGTGGGCGTGTGCACCAACACCCTGTGCGCCGTCATGGGCGGTGACGAGATCTTCTCCGCCCTCAAGGAGCACCTGGACCTGGGCAACGCCGAGACCACCGAGGACGGCAAGGTCACGCTGGAGCACGTCGAGTGCAACGCGGCCTGCGACTTCGCGCCGGTCGTGATGGTCAACTGGGAGTTCTTCGACAACCAGACGCCCGCCACCGCCAAGCAGCTGGTCGACGACCTGCGCCTGGGCCACGACGTCGCCCCCACCCGCGGTCCGTCGAGCCTGTGCACCTGGAAGCAGGCCTCGCGCGTGCTCGCCGGGTTCGACGACGGCCGCGCCGGAGAGGGCGTCCAGGCGGCCGGCCCCTCGCTCGCCGGGCTGAAACTCGCCCAGGAGCGCGGTTGGCGGGCCCCGGACCCCGAGAACCTTCCCCGCCGTCCCGACGAGCAGGGTGAGGAGGGCGCCAAGTGACCACCCTGACCCCGATCCTGTCCCGCGACTGGGACCGCACCGACTCCTTCACCCTCGACGGGTACAAGGCCACCGGCGGCTACTCCGCCCTGACCAAGGCCCTGTCGATGGACCCCGACGCCATCGTGGACCTGGTCAAGCAGTCCGGCCTGCGCGGCCGCGGCGGCGCCGGCTTCCCCACCGGGATGAAGTGGGGTTTCCTGCCCAAGGACAACCCCAACCCGCGCTACCTCGTCGTCAACGCCGACGAGTCCGAGCCGGGCACCTGCAAGGACATCCCGCTCATGCTCGCCAACCCGCACGTGCTGGTGGAGGGCGTGGCGATCGCCTCCTACGCGATCAAGTCCCACCAGGCCTTCATCTACGTGCGCGGCGAGGTCGTCCACGTCATCCGCCGCCTGCGCAAGGCCGTGGCCGAGGCCTACGAGGCCGGGCTCCTCGGCAAGGACATCCAGGGCAGCGGCTTCGACCTCGACGTCGTCGTGCACGCCGGGGCGGGCGCCTACATCTGCGGCGAGGAGACCGCCCTCCTGGACTCCCTGGAGGGCTACCGCGGCCAGCCCCGGCTCAAGCCGCCCTTCCCCGCCGTCGCCGGGCTCTACGCCTCGCCCACCGTGGTGAACAACGTGGAGTCCATCTCCAGCGTCCCGGGCATCGTCGCCAACGGCGCCGAGTGGTTCACCTCGATGGGCACCGAGAAGTCCGCCGGATTCGGCTTCTTCTCCCTGTCCGGCCACGTCACCAACCCCGGCCAGTACGAGGCGCCGCTCGGGATCACCCTGCGCGAACTCCTCGACATGGCGGGCGGGATCCGCGCCGGGCACCGGCTCAAGTTCTGGACCCCCGGCGGCTCGTCCACGCCCATCTTCACCGACGAGCACCTGGACACACCGCTCGACTTCGAGTCGGTGGGCGCCGCCGGATCCATGCTCGGCACCCGCGCGCTCCAGATCTTCGACGAGACGACCTGCGTCGTGCGCGCCGTCGGCCGCTGGATCGCCTTCTACGCCCACGAGTCCTGCGGCAAGTGCACGCCCTGCCGCGAGGGCAACTTCTGGATGGTCCAGGTCCTGGACCGGCTGGAGCGCGGGGAGGGCACCGAAGCCGACCTCGACAAGCTGCTGGACATCTGCGACAACCTGCTCGGCCGCTCCTTCTGCGCCCTCGGCGACGGCGCCACGAGCCCGGTCATGTCCTCCATCAAGCACTTCCGCCAGGAGTACATCGACCACGTGGACAAGGGCGGCTGCCCCTTCGACCACTCCAAGGCCACCCTCTGGGGAGGGAACAAGTGACCGTCACCTCCAACTCCTCCGGCGGCGCCGCGGCCGCGCCGCCCCCCGAGGACCTCGTCACCGTCACGATCGACGGGTTCCAGATCCGCGTTCCCAAGGGCACGCTGCTGATCCGGGCCGCCGAACTCCTCGGCATCCAGATCCCCCGGTTCTGCGACCACCCGCTCCTGGACCCCGTCGGGGCCTGCCGCCAGTGCCTGGTGGAGATCCCCGACATGGGCAACGGGCGGGGCATGCCCAAGCCGCAGGCCTCCTGCACCATCACCGTGATGGAGGGCATGGTGGTCAACACCCACCTGACCTCCGAGGTGGCGGAGAAGGCCCAGCGCGGGATCATGGAGTTCCTGCTGATCAACCACCCGCTGGACTGCCCGGTCTGCGACAAGGGCGGCGAGTGCCCCCTGCAGAACCAGGCGATGTCCAACGGGCGGGGCGAGACGCGCTTCGTCGACGTCAAGCGCACCTTCCCCAAGCCGATCTCGCTCTCCAGCCAGGTGCTGCTCGACCGCGAGCGCTGCATCCAGTGCGCCCGCTGCACCCGCTTCGCCGCGGAGATCGCCGGCGACCCGCTGATCGAACTGATGGAGCGCGGCGCCCAGGAACAGGTCGGCATCGCCGAGGGGCAGCCCTTCGACTCCTACTTCTCCGGCAACACCGTCCAGATCTGCCCGGTCGGCGCCCTCACCGGGTCCGCCTACCGGTTCCGGTCACGGCCCTTCGACCTGGTCTCCACGCCCAGCGTGTGCGAGCACTGCGCCTCCGGCTGCGCCCAGCGCACCGACCACCGGCGCGGCAAGGTCACCCGCCGCCTGGCCGGGGACGACCCGCAGGTCAACGAGGAGTGGAACTGCGACAAGGGGCGGTGGGCGTTCACCTACGCCACGCAGCCCGACCGCCTCTCCCGCCCCCTGGTCCGCGACGACGAGTCCCACGCCCTGGAGTTCGCCTCCTGGTCCGAGGCGGTCTCGATCGCCGCGCGCGGCCTGGGCGCCGCCCGCGGCCGGGTCGGCGTCCTGACCGGGGGCCGCCTCACCTACGAGGACGCCTACGCCTACGCCAAGTTCGCGCGGGTGGCCCTGGGCACCAACGACATCGACCTGCGCGCCCGCGCCCACTCCGCGGAGGAGGCCGACTTCCTGGCCGCCCACGTCGCCGGAACCCCCGTCGACGTGGACTACACCGCCCTGGAGAAGGCGCCCGCCGTGCTCCTGGCCGGGTTCGAGCCCGAGGACGAGTCGCCGCTGGTCTTCCTGCGCCTGCGCAAGGGCGTGCGCAAGAAGGGGGTGCGCGTCCACTCGCTGGCCTCGCACGCCAGCCTCGGTCTGACCAAGCTGGACGGCTCGCTCGTGCGGGCCGTGCCCGGTGACGAGGCCCGCGTGCTCAACGCCCTGGACGTCGATCACCCCGGCGTGGTCGAGGCCCTCGGCGGCGAGGGCGCGGTCATCCTCGTCGGCGAACGCCTCGCCGCCGTCCCCGGCGCGCTGAGCGCCGCCGCGGCCCTGTCCCGGCGGACCGGCGCCCGCCTGGCGTGGATCCCGCGCCGCGCGGGCGAGCGCGGGGCGATCGACGCCGGCGCGCTGCCCGGCCTGCTGCCGGGCGGGCGCCCCGTCGCCGACCCGGCCGCGCGCGCCGAGGTCGCACGCGCCTGGAACGTGGGCACGCTGCCCGAGACCCCGGGCCGCGACACCGCGGCCATCATCGAGGCCGCGGCCGCGGGCGACCTGGACGCCCTGGTCATCGCCGGGGTGGAGCTGGACGACCTGCCCGACCCCGAGGCCGCCCGTGCCGCCCTGGCCCGGGTGCCGTTCGTGGTCAGCCTCGAACTGCGCGCGAGCGAGGTCACCGACCGCGCCGACGTGGTCCTGCCGGTCGCCGCCGTCGCGGAGAAGTCCGGCACGTTCGTCGACTGGGAGGGCCGCCACCGGCCCTTCGGCGACGCGCTCAGGGTCCCCGGCGCCCTGTCCGACCAGCGGGCCCTGTCCGCCGTCGCCGACGCCATGGACGTGCACCTGGGCCTGCCCGACGCCGCCGCGGCCTACGCGGAGCTGCGCGACCTGGGCCGCTGGTCGGGCGAGCGGCCCGCCTCGCCCGCGGCCCGGCCGGTCCCCGTCCCCGAGGTCGGGCCCGGCCAGGCCGTCCTGTCGACCTGGCGCCAGCTGCTGGGCACCGGCCGCATGGAGGACGGCGAGCCCTTCCTCGCCGGGACCGCCCGCCGGGCCCGCGCGTACCTGTCCCGGGCCACGGCCGACGAGATCGGCGTGAACGACGGCGGAACCGTGCACGTCACCGGGCCCTACGGCTCGGTGACCGTCCCCGCGGTCGTCACCGACGTCGCCGACCGCGTGGTCTGGCTCCCCGCCAACGCCGACGGCTGCGACATCCGCCGCGACCTGGGCGGCGGCGCCGGCTCCACGGTCATCGTGGCCGCGTCCGACACCAACGGGAGGCAGCAGTGACCCCCGCTCTCGCTCCGCACGCGGTCCAGTTGGCCTCGGAGAGCACCCTGACCGCCTTCGGGCAGGACCCGTGGTGGATCACGACCATCAAGGCCGTGGCCATCTTCGTCTTCCTCATGGTCTGCGTGCTGATGATGATCATGGCCGACCGCAAGGTCATGGGCCGGATGCAGCAGCGCCACGGACCGAACCGGATGGGGCCCTTCGGCCTCCTGCAGTCCCTGTTCGACGGCATCAAGCTCTCCCTCAAGGAGGACCTGATCCCGCGCGGGGTCGACCGGTTCGTCTACATCGCCGCGCCGATGATCGCGGCCGTGCCCGCGTTCATCGCCTTCTCGGTCATCCCGATCGGCCCCGAGGTGAACATGTTCGGGGTCACGACCCCGCTCCAGCTCACCGACCTGCCCATCGCCGCGCTCGTCGTCCTGGCCACCGCGGCCCTGGGCGTGTACGGGTTCGTGCTCGGCGGCTGGGCCTCCCAGTCGCCCTACGCCCTGCTCGGCGGCCTGCGGGCCTCCGCGCAGGTGATCAGCTACGAGATCGCGATGGGCCTGTCCTTCGTCGCGGTCTTCCTGATGTCCGGGACGCTCACGACCTCCGGGATCGTGGAGTCCCAGCGCGGGCTCTGGTTCGCCGTGCTGCTCCTGCCGTCCTTCCTCATCTACCTGGTGACGATGATCGGCGAGACCAACCGGCTCCCCTTCGACCTCGCCGAGGGCGAGGGCGAGATCGTCGGCGGCTTCATGACCGAGTACGGGTCCATGAAGTTCACGATGTTCTTCCTCGCCGAGTACGTGAACATGGTGACGGTCGCCGCCGTCTCCGTCACGCTCTTCCTCGGCGGCTGGCTGGCGCCGCCCGGGGTCACCGCGCTCCTGCCCGGCGCCAACGAGGGTTGGTGGCCCGCCCTGTGGTGGCTGCTCAAGTTCCTGTGCGTGATGTTCCTGTTCATCTGGGCACGCGGCAGCCTGCCCCGGGTGCGCTACGACCAGCTGATGAAGCTCGGCTGGAAGGTGCTCATCCCCGTCCAGCTCGTGTGGATCACCGCGGTCGCCGTCGTCCGGATGCTCATCCTGGACGACGCCTCCCCGGTGGTCGTCGGCCTGGTCGTCGCCGGCTTCTCGGCGGCCACGATCGCCGCCTTCTACTCCTGGGCCCGCCACGTGCGCCGCGAGCGCGCGGAGGACGCCCGCCTGCGTGCGGAGAACGCGCGCCGCGCCCACAAGGATCCCGCCTTCGGCGGTTTCCCGGTGCCCCCGAGCACCGCCCCGCACTACGGCAGCAGCGTGCTCGCCGAACCGCCGAGGACGGCCGCGGCCGTCGGCGGCGACAGCAACAAGAAGGGTGAGGAGGTTACCGGTGCTTGAGTGGCTCAACCCCGTCAAGGGATTCGGCGTCACCTTCCACACCATGTTCAAGAAGGTGCCGACCATCGAGTACCCGGAGGTCAAGCGCCCCACGGCGCCGCGCTTCCACGGTCGGCACCAGCTGAACCGGTGGGCCGACGGTCTGGAGAAGTGCATCGGGTGCGAACTGTGCGCCTGGGCCTGTCCGGCCGACGCCATCTACGTCGAGGCCGGTGACAACAGCGACGACGACCGGTACTCGCCCGGTGAGCGCTACGGCCGCGTCTACCAGATCAACTACCTGCGCTGCATCCTGTGCGGGCTGTGCGTGGAGGCCTGCCCGACCCGCGCGCTCACCATGACCAACGAGTACGAGCTGGCCGACGACAGCAGGCAGAGCCTGATCTGGACGAAGGAGCAGCTGCTCGCCCCCCTCAAGGAGGGCATGGAGGCGCCGCCGCACCCGATGCGGCTCGGCGACGACGAGCAGGACTACTACGCGACCGGACGCGGCCAGCACGGGACGCAGGACCGGCCGGAGAGCACGGAGGCGGTCCGTTGAACACCGCAGCCACCACCGCCGTGATCGCGGCGGCCGCGCCCATCGGCACCGGCGAGGCGTCCGTGTTCTGGGTCCTGGGCACCGTGGCCGTCCTCGGTGCCCTGGGCGTGGTCTTCTCCCGCAAGGCCGTGCACTCGGCGCTGTCGATGGCCCTGACGATGGTCAGCCTGGCCGTGTTCTACGGCATCAACGAGGCGCCGTTCCTCATGGTCGTCCAGATCGTCGTCTACACCGGCGCCGTCCTCATGCTGTTCCTGTTCGTGCTGATGCTCATCGGCGTCAGCTCGGCAGACTCCCTGGTGGAGACGCTGAGCGGGCAGCGCGTCATGACCGCGGTCGTGGCGCTGGCCTTCGTCGGCGCCCTGACCACCGGCATCTCCCGCATCGTCGTGGGCGACCCGCAGGGCATCGCCGCCGGGGCCGCGGCCGCCGGCGGCACCGTCCCGTGGATCGCGGGCGAGCTCCTGCTGCGCTACGTGGTGGCGTTCGAAGCCACCGGGGCGCTGCTCATCACGGCCGTCCTGGGCGCCATGGTCCTGGCGCACACCGCCCGGACGAAGAAGCGCCGCACCCAGCGGGAGATCTCCGAGGACCGCATCCGCGGCGACCACCCGACCCCGCTGCCCGGACCGGGCACCTACGCCCGGCACAACGCGATCGACATGCCCGCGCTGCTGCCGGACGGCTCGGTCGCGTCCCTGTCCCTCAACCCGGTGCTCACCGCGCGCGACCCGGAGTACCAGTCGCGCGTGCCCGGTGACGTGCGGGCCGGACGGCCCCCGCTGCCCGGCGGGGCCTCCGACTCCACCCGCTCCAAGGAGGGCCGGCCGGTCCTGGCCGAGGACGACCGGACCGACGAGGACACCGAGGAGAACGGCAACAGCAACGGGCAGGAGGTGGAGTCCTCGTGGACCCGATGAACTACATCGTCCTCGCGGCGCTGATCTTCACCATCGGCGCGGTCGGCGTGCTCATCCGGCGCAACGCGATCATCGTCTTCATGTGCGTCGAGCTCATGCTCAACGCCTGCAACCTGGCGTTCGTGGCGTTCGCCCGGATGCACGGTGACATCGAGGGGCAGGTCATCGCGTTCTTCGTGATGGTCGTCGCCGCCGCCGAGGTGGTCGTGGGACTCGCGATCATCATGCAGATCTTCCGAACCCGCAGGTCCGCGTCGCTCGATGACGCGAACCTGCTCAAGCACTAGAAGGCGACGTGGAAGTGACACCTCACACCTACCTCGCCGCCGAAACGGGGGCGGCGACCCTGGCCGACGGCGCGGTGCTGTCGAACGCCTGGCTGCTCATCGCCCTGCCGCTCGCGGGCGCGGCGGTCCTGCTGCTCGGCGGCCGGCGCACCGACGCCTGGGGGCACTGGCTGGGCGCCGCCCTGCCGGTGGCCTCCTTCGCCTGGGCGCTCGCCGTCCTGGTCGACCTGCTCGGCCGCGCCCCCGACGCGCGCACCGTCTCCGTCCCCGTCTACGAGTGGTTCGCGGTCGGCGGCTTCACCGCCGGGGTCGACCTGCTGATCGACCCCCTGTCGATCACGTTCGTCCTGCTGATCACCTTCGTCGGCTCCCTCATCCACCTCTACTCGGTCGGCTACATGGCCGAGGACGCGGGTCGGCGGCGCTTCTTCGCCTACCTCAACCTGTTCGTCGCGGCCATGCTCGTGCTGGTGCTGGCCGACAACTTCGTCCTGCTCTTCCTCGGTTGGGAGGGCGTGGGCCTGGCGTCCTACCTGCTCATCGGGTTCTGGCAGTACAAGCCGTCCGCGGCCACCGCCGCCAAGAAGGCGTTCCTGATCAACCGGGTGGGCGACATCGGCCTGCTCGTGGCGATCATGATCATGTTCTCGGTGCTGGGCGCGGTCAGCTTCAGCGACGTGTTCGCCGCGGTCCCGGCCGCCGGCGACGGCGTCCTGCTCGCGATCGGACTGCTCCTGCTCCTGGGCGCCTGCGGCAAGTCCGCGCAGCTCCCGCTCCAGGCGTGGCTGCTCGACGCGATGGAGGGCCCGACGCCGGTGTCGGCGCTCATCCACGCGGCCACCATGGTGACCGCCGGCGTGTACCTCATCGTGCGCGCCGGGCCGATCTTCGAGGGCGCCCCGGTGGCCCAGACGGCCGTCACCGTGGTCGGCGCCGCGACGATGCTCGCGGGCGGGATCATCGCCTCGGCCAAGGACGACATCAAGAAGTCCCTGGCCGGCTCCACGATGAGCCAGATCGGCATGATGGTCCTGGCCGCCGGGCTCGGCCCGGTCGGCTACGTGGCCGCCATCGCCCACCTGGTCACGCACGGCTTCTTCAAGGCCGGGCTGTTCCTGGGCGCCGGTTCGGTCATGCACGCCATGAACGACGGCGTGGACATGCGCCGGTACGGGGCGCTGCGCACGAAGATGCCGATCACCTTCGCCACCTTCGGGCTCGGCTACCTGGCCATCATCGGCGTGCCGTTCCTGTCGGGCTGGTGGACCAAGGAGAGCATCATCTCCGCGGCCTTCGGCATCGGCGGCACCGAGGGCCTGGTGCTGGGCACCGCCGTCATCGCCGGCGCCGCCCTGACCGCGTTCTACATGTCGCGGATGATGTTCATGACCTTCTTCGGCGCCAAGCGCTGGGAGGAGGGCGTGCACCCGCACGAGTCGCCCACCAGCATGACCGCCCCCATGGTCGTGCTGGCGATCGGCTCGGTGGCGCTCGGCGGGTTCCTGATGCTGGGGGACCGGTTCGCGGCGTTCCTCACCCCCGCCACCGGCGCGCACCCGCACCACTTCGACGTGGCGCACGCGTTCACCGCCCCCTACGGCATCGCCGCGCTGGTCGTCCTGGTCCTCGGCGTGGCCGCGGCCTGGGCGATGTACCTGCGCCGGCCGGTGGCCGCCACCGCCCCCGAGGGGAACCTCGTCACGGTCGCCGCGGCCCGCGAGCTGTACGGCAACGAGATCAACGAGGGCCTGCTCATGCGACCCGGCCAGGTCCTCACCAAGGCGCTGGTCGTGATCGAGGACAAGGTCATCGACGGCGCCGTCAACGGACTCGGCACGAGCGTGCGCGACTCCTCGTCCGGGCTCGGCAGGACACAGACCGGGTTCGCCCGCTCCTACGCGCTCACCATGCTCTTCGGCGCCGTCATCGTCGCCGCGACGCTGGTTGTGAGGTTCTAGACAATGTTCCCCTGGCTCACCATCGCCATCGCGCTGCCCGTCGTGGGCGCGGTCCTGATCTGGGCGCTGCCACGCGCCAAGGCGCCCGCCGAGCCGGCCGTCGCGACCTCGTCGGCGCAGGCCTCCGGCGGCGGCACCGCCACCCGGGTCCGGCCCGCGACCGGACCGGGCGCGGGCCCGTCGGCCGACGGGCGGACCGCGAAGCGGATCGCGCTGGGCACCTCGCTCGCGACGCTGCTCGTGGTCGCCGCCATGGCGCTGCGCTTCGACACCTCGCAGGCGGGCGGCCTCCAGTTCGAGCAGGTCGTCCCCTGGATCCCGCGCTTCGGCGTCCACTACGCGGTCGGCGTCGACGGCATCGCCCTGGTGCTGATCCTGATGTCGGCGGTCCTGGTGCCGCTGGTCATCATCGCCGCCTGGAACGAGTACGACGACCGGGAGGACGGCGGGCGCGGCTACTTCGCGCTGATCCTCGTGCTGGAGGCGATGATGGTCGGCGTCTTCGCCGCCACCGACGTCTTCCTGTTCTACGTGTTCTTCGAGGCCATGCTGATCCCGGTCTACTTCATGGTCGGCCGGTACGGGCTCGGCGACGAGCGCGCCAAGGCCGCCGTGAAGTTCCTGCTGTACAGCCTCGCTGGCGGCCTGGTCATGCTGGTCGCGGTCATCGGCGTGTACGTCTACGGCGGCACGTTCCTGTGGACCGACCTGACCGACCCGGGCGGCGCGCTGGCCGCGATCGACCCGTCGACCGCGCGGTGGCTGTTCCTCGGCTTCTTCATCGCCTTCGCGATCAAGGCGCCGATGTGGCCCGTGCACACCTGGCTCCCGGACACCGCGCAGGCCTCGCGCCCCGGCACCGCCGTCCTGCTGGTCGGTGTGCTGGACAAGGTCGGCACGTACGGGATGCTGCGCTTCTGCCTGGAACTCTTCCCCTCCGCCGTGTCCTGGTTCGTGTGGCCGGTGGTGGGGCTGAGCCTGGTGAGCATCGTCTACGGGGCGATCCTGGCCATCGGGCAGAGCGACATGATGCGCCTCATCGCGTACACGTCGGTGTCCCACTTCGGCTTCATCACCCTGGGCATCTTCGCGCTGACCCCGCAGGGGCAGGCCGGAGCGGCGCTGTACATGGTCAACCACGGGTTCGCGACCGGCGCGCTCTTCCTGATCGTGGGCTTCCTCGTCGCCCGCCGGGGCTCGGCGCGCATCGCCGACTACGGGGGAGTGCAGAAGGTCGCGCCGCGGCTGGCCGGGGCGTTCCTGGTGGTCGGCCTGGCGGGTCTGGCACTGCCCGGCCTGGCGCCGTTCGTCAGCGAGTTCCTGGTGTTCGTGGGCGTGTACGCCTTCAGTCCGGTCCCGGCCGTACTGGCCACCGCGGGCGTGGTGCTGGCCGCGCTCTACATCCTGTGGATGTACCAGCGCACCATGACCGGCCCGGTCCCCGAGAAGCTCACGGGCCTGCGTGACCTGTCCGTGCGCGAGATGTGGGCGGTCGGTCCGCTCATCGCGCTGATCATCGCGTTCGGGCTGTACCCGCAGCCCCTGCTGGACGTGATCAACCCCGCCGTCGAACGGACGGTGGAGATCGTGCCCGAGGCCGGAGTGGTCGCCGACGGTGCCTCTGAGGAAGGAGACCACGAGTGATCCCCCTCAACCCCGCGCAGGCGGTGCACACGGCCGCGGAGCGCACCATCACCGAGGCCGCGCCGCAGCTGGACTGGTGGCTGCTGGCGCCCCTGCTCACGGTGTTCGCGGCCGGTGTGCTGGCGGTCCTGTTCGAGGCGTTCCTGCCCCAGGGGCGGCGCCGCGGCCCGCAGATCGGACTGGCCGTCCTGGCGCTGCTGACCACGTTCGTCCTGCTCGTCCTCCAGGTCGGCTCGGTGGGGCAGGAGGGCACCACGGTCGCCGCCGGAGCACTGGCGGTGGACCGCACGGTCCTGTTCTTCCAGGGCACCATCACCGTCCTGGCGCTGGTCAGCCTCGTGCTGATCACCGAGCGCGGGGACGGCCGGGACGCGTTCGCCGCGCAGGCCGCGACGGTGCCCGGCAGCGAGGAGGAGCGCGCGCACATCATGGCGGGCTCCCAGCACACCGAGGTGTACCCGCTGGTGCTGTTCGCGGTGCTGGGCATGCTGATGTTCCCGGCGTCGAACGACTTCCTGACCATGTTCGTCGCCCTGGAAGTGATGAGCCTGCCGCTGTACCTGATGTGCGGGCTGGCCCGGCGCCGCCGCCTGTTCTCCCAGGAGGCCGCGGTCAAGTACTTCCTGCTGGGCGCGTTCGCCTCGGCGTTCTTCCTGTTCGGCATCGCGATGGTCTACGGCTACGCGGGGTCGGTGAACTTCGCCGCGGTCCGCGAGGCCGTGGCGGCCGGGGGAGCGCCGATCTTCGCCGACGGCGGGAACGGGGAGCCGCTCCTGCTCATGGGCGTGGGCCTGGTCGCGATCGGCCTGCTGTTCAAGGTCGGCGCCGTGCCCTTCCACAACTGGAAGCCGGACGTCTACCAGGGCGCCCCCACCCCGATCACGGCCCTGATGGCCTCCTGCACGCTGGTCGCCGCGTTCGGCGCCCTGCTGCGGGTGTTCTTCGTGCCCTTCGGCGGCTCGGCCGACGTGTGGGAGCCGATGCTGTGGACGGTGGCCGTCCTCACGATGGTCGTCGCCGCGGTGGTCGCGGTCACACAGCGCGACATCAAGCGGCTGCTGGCCTACTCGTCGGTCGTGCACGCCGGGTTCATCCTCACCGCCGTGGTGGCGGGCAGCACGGACGGGCTCGCGGGCGCCATGTTCTACCTGGGCGCGTACGGGTTCACCACGCTGGGCGCCTTCGCCGTGGTCACCCTGGTGCGCACCAAGGACGGGGCGCAGGAGCTCAACGAGATCGACCGGTGGGCCGGACTGGGCCGCCGCCACCCGGCCCTGGCCGGGGCGCTGGCGCTGTTCCTGCTGGCCTTCGCGGGGATCCCGCTCACGAGCGGGTTCATCGGCAAGTTCGCGGTGTTCGAGGCCGCGCTGTCCGCGGGCGCGGCGCCGCTGGTGGTCGTGGGCGTGCTCAGCAGCGCGGTGACGGCGTTCTTCTACGTCCGGATCATCGTGGTGATGTTCTTCCGCGACCCCGGGCACGAGGCGCCCACGGTGGTGCGCGCGGGCGTGCTCACCGGCGGGGTCATCACCCTGGGTGTGGCGGCCACGCTCGTCCTCGGCGTGTTCCCCGGGCTGGTGCTGGACAACCTCGTGCCCTCCCAGGACAGTGGGCCGGAGCCGACCGCGGTCATGGTCTCGCAGGTCACAGCCGATTCCGGCGGGGAGTGACCCGCTACCCGGGTGTGGCTTTGGAGGTTCAATCCGGGTCGGATACCGTGGCAAGTCGGATCATGTTCATGTGCTGAGCGTGCGGTTGGCCCTCGTTGCGAGGGTCGGCCGCGCGCCCGTTCGACAGGTGGAGCTTTACGGTGAGCGGTGCTGTCCCGAGCGGGTTTCTCGCTCTGCCGAGAGTCGACCCGAGCCTCGCCCGGGAGATCCAGGACGACCTGGAGAAGGTCGAGGATCTCCTGAGGGAGTCGGTGTCCTCCTCCGACCCCCTCCTCACCGAGGCCGCCTCGCACCTGCTCGCGGCCGGGGGCAAGCGGTTCCGCGCCACGCTCGTGCTGTTGGCGGGGCACTTCGGCGACCCGACGGTGCCCGACCTCATCCCGGCGGCGGCAGTGGTGGAGCTGACCCACGTCGCGACGCTCTACCACGACGACGTCATGGACGAGGCGGACCTGCGCCGCGGCGAACCCAGCGCCAACCAGCGGTGGGGCAACAGCGTCGCCATCCTCACCGGTGACTACGTCTTCGCCCGCGCCTCGGAACTGCTCGCCGACCTGGGCACCGAGGCGGTCCGGCTGCAGGCCGTCACGTTCGGCCGGCTCGTCCAGGGCCAGATCCTGGAGACCTCCGGCCCGCCGGAGGGCACCGACCCCCTCGACCACTACCTGCGGGTGATCAGCGACAAGACCGCGTCGCTCATCGCCTCCTCCGCCGAGTTCGGCGGGATGTTCGGCAAGGTCGACCCGGAGACGGTGGGCACGGTGACCCGCGCCTGCGACGCGCTGGGCATGGCCTTCCAGCTCGCCGACGACATCCTGGACGTGGCGGGCAAGACGTCCGAGTCGGGCAAGAACCAGGGCACGGACCTGCGCGAGGGCGTGCTCACCCTGCCGATGTTCTACGCCCTGCGCTCGACCGACCCCGCCGACGAGCGGTTGAAGTCGCTGCTGGGCCGGGAGCTGGACGAGGACGAGGCCGAGGAGGCGCTGGCCCTGCTGCGGGTGCACCCGGCGATGGCCGAGGCCGACGCGACCCTGCGCGGCTGGGCCGACCGGGCCCGCGCCGAACTGGCGACCCTGCCCGAGGGGCGCGCGCGGGTCGCGTTCGAGGCCCTGTGCGACTACGTGGTCGAACGCTCCGGCTGAGCCCGGACCGCGCTCGACGCGAGGACCCCGCCACCACCCGTTCCGGGCGGCGGGGTCCTCGCGTGTGCGGGCCCTGTACGGGGGCGCCCCGCGGCGGGCGGCGTGGTGGGAATCCCGGGCGCAGGCGCCCCGCGGCGGGCGGGGCGGGGCCCCCGCGTGAAGGCACCCGGGGGACGGGGGACGCGGGCGGCGGGGCGGGAACGCGGACGGCGCCGCCCCGTGGTGCGAACGGGGCGGCGCCGTGGCCGTGCGGGAGGTCAGCTGACGACCGGCAGCGCCTCGGAGCCGGGCAGCTCGGTGAAGGTGGGGTGGTGCGTCACGCCCTCGGCCGGGGGCTGCTCGGGCGAGCCGCCCTCCACCGAGACCAGGTCGCTGGTGTCGATCTGGCTCAGCAGGTCCGTGCCCTGGCTCAGGCCCGACACCAGGTCCTCGGCGGTCTCGGCCTCGGCGCCCTCGGCCACCCGCGGCAGCTCGGTGCCGGCCAGGGGGCCGTCGAGCCCCACGGGCTCGGCGGTGTCCAGGGAGCCGAGGCCCTCGCCGAGGGCACCCGTCAGGTCGGCCACCCCGGGGGTGGCGGGGGCGGAGGGAGCGGCCTGCGGCAGGGTCTGGCCGTCCTCCAGGTTGCGGTTGCCGACCATGCCGAGCGCGTCGTCGATGCCGACGTCCACGTAGTTGTCGTCGGTCAGCCGGTTGGACTCGACGACGTCCTGCACCCGGTCGGGGGTCTCGACGCCGAACACGTGCGCGAGGTCCCACATGTTCGGGGTGACGGGCTTGCCCGCGCTCTGCGGCACGACCTGGGAGGTCGAGCCCAGGGGCGCCAGGGCGTTCCCCAGGTCCGCGGTGTCGCTGAGGGCGAGCGAGTTGTCGCCGGTCAGGTCGGTGAGCCCGTCCAGGCCGGGCGCCTCGGCGGTGTCGGGCAGCCGGACCGCCCCGGTGGCCTGGTCCAGTTCGAGCTCCGAGGGCAGCGCCTTGGTCGCCTCGACGGTGTGCGGCAGCAGGTCGTTGGCCGTCTCCTCCACGGACGCGCCCGTGCCGTGGCCCATGGCGTCCACCACGGAGCCGGCCTCCTCGGTGCTCTCGCCCATGGAGGTGCCGGTGCCCTCGGTCATGGACCCGAGGACGGCCCCGGCCTCCTGGGAGGTCCGCTCCACGGCGTCGCCGGCCCGGTGGCCGACGGTCTCCTGGGTGACGCCGTCCAGCCCGGTGCCGGACTGGGTCCGGCCGACGGCGTCCGCCAGGTCACCGGTGGGGTTGGGGACCTCGCCCAGGGGCGTGGCCACGGGGCGGCCGTCGGGCAGGGGAGCGGCCAGGTCGGGGGCGGGCTTGGCGGGGGTCGCCGACTCCTGGAGCTCGGTCAGGGCGCTGTTCGCGATCGGCCCGACACCGCCGGGGGCGAGGCTGTGCATGGTGGGGGCGACGCCCTCGACGAGGGCCCGCTCGACGGTGGGGGCGACCTCGTGCATCGGGGTGGGCATCGTGTCGGCGGTCGAGACTCCGGCGCCGAGGGCGACGAATCCGGCCGCTCCGGCAGCGAGGAGTACGGCCCGGGCGGAGGTGCGCTTGGCCTGCGTCATGGGTGTCCTTCCAGAAGGTTCGTGGATATCGGGGCGGCCTGCGCGCGGAACGCGGTAGGCCGAAGCCGGGGAGTCGAGGACCTCCGGCTGACATGAGCCACGTGAGTGCTGGGCACGGGGCTCAGGTCAGCTCCCAGAACGGGGTGCGGCGGGGCCGCGGCTGGGACGGGTCCGGGGAGGGCGGCGGGCGCGGGTGGCGTCCCTCCGGCGTCCTCCGGGCGTCCTAGTCGGGCGAGACCGTGGGGTCGTCCGTGCCCGCGGCGGGCGCCACGCGGTGGTGGCGCGGGGCCGGGCGGAGCGCGTCGGAGCCGGGCGCAGTCAGGGGCGCGCTGCTGAGGTACCCGGCGATGCCGGGGGTCGGCGCGGGGGAGGAGCCGGTGGTGGCGGCGGACGCGGCGGCGGACTGCCCGACCGGCGGCTCCTGCGGGAGCGGCGCGGGGTCGGCGTCCTGGCGGCCGTCGCCGGTGCCGGCGGCCGGAGCGTGGTCGGCCGGGGCCGCGGAGAGCACGATGGAGTCGGCGGGAGCGGCGGGGCGCTCGGCGGGGGCGTCGGCGGCCTCGGCGCGGTCGGATCCACCGTCGTCCGGTGCCGACGGGCTGTCCGCGGGGTCGGCCCCGCGCCCGGCGTCGCCGGATCCGGTGGTGCCGGCGTTCCCGCCGGGGCGGTGGGGCTCGTCGAGGGGCAGGACGGGCACGGCCGCGAGGTCGTCGGTGCCGGGCAGGGCCTCGTCGGCCTCACCGACGGCCCCGATCACCTCGGCGCCGACGTCGGCGACCGGCCGGGCCGCGCCGGTCAGGGCACCGCCGGGCTCGGGGCGCCGGTCGGGATCGGACTGGAGGCGCTGGTGGACGGTCCCCAGGGTGGAGGAGACGGGTTCGGCGACCTCGCCGGGAACGACACCGCCCAGCGGGGCCGCTCCGTCCGGGCCGGACGCGGAGAGCGCGCCGGCGGCGCCGCGGCCGGAGTCGGCGTGCGCCGGTGCGCCGCCCAGCAGCCACAGTGCGGCCAGTGCGGCCCCGACCAGGAGGCCGAGCCAGAGCAGCGAGGGCAGCGGGGAGGGCGTTCCCGAGCACGGGGCCGAGGCGACGCGCGTGGCGCGTGGCGTTCGGCTGGTGCGCTGCATGGATGGGCCCTCCGCGGCGGGTGCCAGGTCGGAACGGGGACACGTCCCCGCGCTCGACCAAACGTTAGCACAATGTCACTGAGGGTAGTTTCAGTTCGCGCGGACGGGGAAACCGGTCAGGCCTCGTTCGCGCCGTGCTCCTGCGCCGCCTGTTCCGTCCGCCGGGCGGACGCCCGGGACCGGGCGCCGCGGATCTGGTCGAAGGCGAACACGCACAGGGCCGACCACACGATGGCGAAGCCGATCCAGCGGCTCGGCGGCATCTCCTCGCCCTGGACGAGCCAGCCGATGAGGAAGATCATCGTCGGCGCGATGTACTGGAGGATGCCGATGATGCTCAGCGGGACGCGCTGGGCCGCCATCCCGAACAGCAGCAGCGGCACTGCGGTCACGAAGCCGCTGCCGACCAGCAGGGCCGTGTGGCCGGGCGAGACGGAGAACATCGTCCCGGCGCCGCTGACCTCCAGGTAGAGGACGAACCCCAGCGCCGGCAGGAACATGATGAGTGTCTCGACGGTGAGACTGCGCATCCCGTCCAGGTCCACGTACTTCTTCACCGCGCCGTAGGCGGCGAAGGATGAGGCCATCAGCAGGGAGAGCCAGGGCGCGGACCCGTAGGCGACGGTCATCACGACCACCGCCAGGGCCCCCAGGCCGACCGCGACCCACTGGGCGGTCCGCAGGCGCTCGGAGAAGAACACCATGCCCAGGCAGACCGACATGAGCGGGTTGATGAAGTAGGCGAGCGAGGCCTGCAGGGTCTGCGAGATCGAGACCGAGTAGATGAACCCCCACCAGTTGAGGGAGATCAGGGCGGCGGCCGCGGCGATCGGCAGGAAGCGCCGGGGGCTGCGGACCACGGCGGGCAGCCACGCCCACCCCCGCCCCGCGACCAGGAGGAACACGCACATGGCGAGCAGGGACCAGACCATGCGGTGGGCGAGGATCTCGGCGGGTTCGGCGGCGGAGAGGAAGGGCCAGTACAGGGCGGCGAGGCCCCACAGGAGGAAGGCGCCCGCCCCGAGGGCGACGCCGTGGTTCGGTTGCGGCACGGTCAAATGGTAGGACGAATCGGACGGCGTGTCTCCCCCGTTCTTGCGCCCGCGGATACGCTGGACACATGTTCGGGAGAAAAGCGACCATGGTCGATCCAGCACGTGCCCTGCCCGGCCGGGACACCCCGATGCCGGTGCACGCCGAGCACACCGTTCTGGGCACTCCGCTCACACCGCCCTACCCGGAGGGCAGCGAGATCGCCGACGTGGCGATGGGCTGCTTCTGGGGGGCCGAACGCACCTTCTGGCGCCTGGGCGCCGACCGCGGCATCATCACGACCGCAGTGGGCTACGCGGGCGGGTTCACCCCCAACCCCACCTACGAGGAGGTGTGCTCCGGCCTGACCGGCCACACCGAGGTGGTCCGCGTGGTCTTCGACCCGGCCCGCATCACCTACCCCGAGATCCTCAAGGTCTTCTGGGAGGGCCACGACCCCACTCAGGGGATGCGCCAGGGCAACGACGTCGGTACGCAGTACCGGTCGGCGGTCTACTACCACGACGACGCCCAGCGCGCCGCCGCCGAGGCCACGCGCGACGCCTTCCAGCCGGCCCTGACCCGGTCGGGCCACGGCCCGATCACCACGGAGATCGCGCCGCTGACGGCCTTCTACTTCGCCGAGGACTACCACCAGCAGTACCTGTCCGATGCCAAGAACCCGAACGGCTACTGCGGGATCGGCGGCACCGGCGCCACCTGCCCGATCGGCGTCGCCACCTCGGACGACGTGTCCTCCGGGCGCGCGGCCGAGTAGTACGCCCGAGCACCTGCGAGTACACCCGCGCACGCCGGATGATGGCTGAGTGACGGCTCAGCCATCATTCAGCGATGGTTGGGGCGTCCGCGGGGCGACGCGATCGCCCCGATCGCTCCTTGATGGACGCCATCCCGCACGCCTCCCCGGAGGAGATGCACCTTGGCCGCCTCTGACCCCAAATCCCGTGTTGTGAACGCGAAGATTGCCGCCCACTGGCGCTGGGCCACCACCATCGACCGTTCGGCGGCCACGCGCCCCGCCCGCGAGGCCGCACAGCGTGCGCTCGAAGCCTCGGTCGACCCGCAGGGGCAGATGACCCCCCAACAGCGGGCCGCGGCCGTGAAGTCACTGCGATCGGCGAAGGCCCGGCAGATGGCGAAGGCCCGGTGGGACAAGAAGAAGCGCGAAGCGGGCTGAAGCACGACATCAGCCGGCCGGCCGCCCCTCACTCGGCAGGTTCTGCGGCCCGCCTTGGTTCGTCACCAGTTCATCGGCCAAGCGATCGGCGCCTGGTCGGCGGCCGCCACCGGCCTGCTCGGCCCTCTCACTCGCGGGCGACCGCGCCGGTGGCAGGTCGATGACGTAGTGCTCTATTGTTTCTCCGGGCCTCCCTTTATGATGTTCCTCATCTGTGAGAACAAAGACTTGAGAGCCAGTCAAGGTGCAGGGGGTCGAGTGAATAACCCGCGCAGCGCAGGGGATTTGAAAGAGGAATTTCCGTACACCTTGAGTACTATGTGCTATATCGAGGTGGGTGGCGGTGGGGAGGTCTCCTGGGGGAACGGGCATGCGGCCTATGAGCGTGCCAAGCGTGGTGAATCCCGCCTTTACGCGGTCTGGCCGGGGCAATGGTCCAGCCATCTCTTCGCTATTGACGATCTCGATCAGTACGCAGCTGCCTTCGGTCTCGTCCACGACGAGAAGCGGACTGGATTGGCTGACCACGACCATCAGGTGCGTTGGTCGATTTCGCCCTATGAGGAAAAGCCGAACGCGTCCTACGTCAGTATTGAGGTCTGGTTGGACTGCGGGTGCTCCATTCGCAGCCTCAAGGCCTTCGCCAAGCAGATGCGTGACCAGCAGGGCTGGGATATCGCGACGACTGGCGGCTGGGGGAGTGGAGGCGGTAGCTATTCAATGCGAGTGAGGAGAAGGAGCCTGGCCGGCTGATCGGCCAGTTCGTGGCCGGGTCGCACAGCGTCCACAGTCATCGATGAGGCGCTTCGTGGTGCTTGGCGAGGTCGGCGGGGCGGATCGTTCGAGGGGCTCATCCGTGAGGTGGGGCCTGCCGAGGTGTGCTGACCCGTCCTTCGGCTGCCGGGTGGAACGGTAAGGCCGGTGATGTGTTGAGGGTCACACTAGCTGGTGCTCGCCATCGAGGCAGGTAGGGGCGTAGAGGTCGGTTCAGCGATGTTCTTTCTGTGTGATTCTCAGGCTGAACTCCGTGGGGATCGGGCACGATGAACCGATGAGATACGTGGTTTCAGCCCACTTGAAGATCTCGGAGGGCACCTCCGTTCTGGACCCTCTCCAGCAAGAGGGTGCGGTCGCGCTCCTGCAGAACGGTCTTCGTTCCGTCGAGGGCATCGAAGGCCCGGACGGAATGAACGTCCCACTGGACGACTTCGTCGTGGCCGTCTACCCCGGAGGCGCGATTCTAAAGGTCTTCGTTGACGCTCCAGCCTTGGAGTTCGCGGAGGCGTCGGTCCACGAACTCTGCTTGGAGCTGTTGGGACACTCGGAACTGCTTTCCGAGTGGACGATCGACGAGTGCGAAGTTCAGCTTCATCCCCTCTTCGCTCAAAAGAGCCTCGCCGCCGCGGAGGGTCCCGATGCTCCTCCTGCCGATGTCGAGGCCCGCAGGGCGGAACTCGCGAGGCCTCTTCTCGTCCCCCGACCGCAGGGTCCAACGGCCGAGGAAACAGAGCAGATGCGGGGCAGGATTCAAGCGCTGGCGCCTGCGCTCACGGTGTTCGGACCAGAGTCGTTCGGTTGTGATGACGATGATCCCTCTGCCGCCGTCGAGGGTGCCGAACTTGCCGCGGGGGCGCTCGTCTACGCCATCGACCTGCTGGTGGACGAACTCTTCCTGGATCTCCATACACTCACGAAGAATCGCACGACCGTCGATGATTTCGAAGGCGTGTTCCGGGTTCTGGACACTCTGCCAGAGCGGTTCGCCCATCAGTACGACACCTCGTTCGTGCGTCGTTTCCTCGTGGCGTCCATCGCGATGACTGCGCGATTCACCAGCGGGGGGTCGCCGATGCTGAGCTGTGTCGCCGAAGAACTCGCTCTGAGGCTCCTGTTGGACCAGGCCCGTGTCACCCTCGACCTGTACGGGTTGCTCGACGATCGTGCCTCCTCCGCTCTGGACTTCTTCGCCGGCGGAGTCTTTGAGGACTTGGACCACGAATGGCTGTATGAGGACGAACCCAGTGGGCTGGGAGTAGCGCTTCTCGATACTGCGGTCGACTCCTGGTTCGCTCCGTTCGGCCGGGAACGGTACGTCCATCCGTACACGCGCCAAGAAGGCGATGGGAGTGGATCTGAGTAACCTGGCGAGGTCCGGGGAACGGTCATCATTCCATGGCGGTCGAGGCGCCCACGAGGTAACACGATCACGGTGGGCGGCCCTGCCCACGGGCTTGCCCGAAGCCGACGGACTGGCCGGTTACCGGCGTTGCCCTGGAGTCTCAGGTCGAGCCCCAGGGCCTTCCGCACGTGCCGCGCGTCCCCGCATCCTTCCACCAGGCGACCGCCGCTGTCACGAATGCCCGGCCCGCCTCCCTTAGCTCTTCTGAGTAAGGAAGGTGAGGTGGCTCCTGGAAGCACATGACAGCACTGCGGAGCACACCACCGATCGATTCATCAGGGGGACGACCAAGGTCGTCGTCTGCGGGGTCGCGGTCATCGCGGCGATCGTTTCGTACCGACATGCCTACGAGGGGGTGACCGAGTACGGCGAGAGCGGTATCACGGCGATCATGATCCCCTTGACCATCGACGGTCTGGTATACGCCGCTTCGATGGTGATCCTGCATTCGGCCCGAGTGGGTATCAAGGCTCCGTGGCTGGTCTGGCTCCTGCTGTGGGTGGGAATCACCGCCACACTGGCGGCGAACGTCGCCCATGGGTGGAGGAACGGATTGGTCGGCTCCATCGTCGCGGCCTGGCCCGCCGTGGCTCTGGTGGGGTGCTACGAGATGTTGATGTGGTTGGTGCGGCGCTCGCTGAACGCTTCGGCAAATCACGCCGGTGGGCACGCGTCATCATGGAAAGGTCAGCCAACGAGGGCCATGAATAGGAGGTGAGAATGGACGAGGCCTTTCGCTCGTGCGGCTGAGAGCGCGGGCTCAGCGTGCCGCCCGGTGTGTGGTCCGCCCTGGTACGAGCCTGACCGCACACTGGGCGACCCATTCCTCGGAGCTCTCGGCCTTGTACGTATTTGCGAGGCACGTTCGCCCATCCACGCGGCGCTTGGACCGTTGTGGTACGCCCTGGTACGGGGCTGGTCCGGTGCAGGTGACGACTCTCAGTTCGTGCTCGCCGCATTGGCGACTTCGTACAGGCGGCACGGCACCGATGAGCCGGTGACCGTGGCCGCCTCGATTCGTCTCCGGGGTCGAACGCGGTCCTAGGCTTCGCGTCGGCTCAGGCCGTACAGCGCCAAGGCGGTGACCAGGCCGTAGACGACGTGGCCCATGAGACTCATCAGCGCCGTCTGGTTCATCGGGAACAGGGGCATTCCGAGAGCGGCGGGCATCAGGACGAGGCCGCCCAGCACCCACCACACGAGTCCGTAGGACAGGCCGGCTGCGAGGAGCAGCCCCGGGCGGTCGGCGAAGGCCCCGGTCAGGACTCCGAAGCCGAGCCCGAGTGCGGCCGAGATCGCCAGGTGGACCACTGCTCCGACGACGGCGCTCTCCGCCCCGACCAGCATGGCCACCATGGGAAGCATCCCGGTCATGGCCATGAGGATGCCGAAGACGACCCCGCCCACGAGCCCCGCGGCGGCGCCCCGCCAGGCATGGGTGAGTGCGTGGGATCGGGCGTGTGCGATCGTGGACATACCGTTCCACCTCCAACAGCGGGAGCCGGCTCCGCGTCGGCATCGGTCCGCCGGGTTCGAGCCGGACCCTGATGGTTTCCTTGGCCCGACCCAAACACGGTGGCGGTCCCGGTCACACTCGCGTGTCAGCCACGTGACACTCTTCCCACTGGTTGTCCCGCGGTGCACTGGACCCCTGAACACACCTGCGATGGCCGACCACGTCGGCCCCTCAGTGCAGCGCGGGCGCCTGGGGGAGGTCGAGTTCGGTGCGCGCGTAGTGGTTGAAGTAGTTGGTGTAGAGGTTCACTGCGACGTGGGTGAACACCTCGGCCAGCTCCACCTCGCTCCACCCGGCGTCCCGAGCGGCCTGCCAGGTCTTGTCGTCGACCTCGCCACGCTGACCGGTGATCTCGCGGACCACCGACAGCAGCGCCTCCAGTTCCGGATCGGTGTCCAGGCCGCCTCTGCGGATGTCGATCGTCTCCGCCTCGCTCCATCCTGCGGCGCGCGCGGCGACGGTGTGCGCGGACTGGCAGTAGTCGCATTCGTCCACGGCTCCGACCGCCAGGGCGATCGCCTCGCGGGTACGCGCGTCGAACGTGCCGTGCTCGGCGATGGCGGCCTGCATGCCCCGGTAGGCCGCCAGCACGACGGGTGCGTGCGCCATCTCCCCGTGGATGTTGAGCACCTTGCCCATCTTCGCCGCGAGGTCGCTCAAACCCTCCCGGGCCGCCTCGGGCGCGTCCTCGATCGTGTGCACCGGAATTCTCGGCATGGTGAGTCCTTCCTGTCGTCAGTTTCCACGTCACATCAGCTGGGGGATGGCGTGCGGAGTGACCGGCGGTCCGGTCCGGCCGCCTTGACCACGTCGGGGCCGAGCGTCATTCCGCGGACGACTCGGCCAGGTCGTTCAGAGCGTCCTCGACGGCCCGGTGGAAGGTCGGGTAGGCGTAGATCATCGAGCGCAGCCGCGTCACCGGGACGCGTTCGTGCACGGCCAGGGCCAGCATGCCCAGGACCTCTCCACCGGACGGGCCGACGGCGGTCGCGCCCACGAGCACGCCCGCGTCCGTGTCCGTGTCCTCCACGAGTTTGACGAGCCCCTCGTTGCCTGCCTTGTGGATCCAGCCCCGAGCAGACGAGGGCAGCCGCGCGGTCCCGGTGCGCACCCGCAGGTCCTGTTCGCGCGCCCGGGCCTCGGTCAGTCCCACCGACCCGACCTCGGGATCGGTGAAGGTCACCCGGGGCACCGCGTGGTACTCCGCCGTGGGTCCTTTCCCGCGCGTGAGGATGTCCTGGGCGGCGATGTTCGCCTGGTGGACGGACACGTGGGTGAAGGCGCCCTTGCCGGTGACGTCTCCCAGCGCCCACACGCCCGGGGCGGCGCGCATCCGCTCGTCCACCTCGATCGCGCCGGCCTCGGGATCGAGACCGATCTCCGCCACGCCCAGGGACCGCAGTTCGGCTCGGCGGCCCGTGGCGACCAGGAGCCGCTCCGCCTCCACCGAACCGCCCTTGGTGTGGACGGTGAATCCCCGCGTGCTGTGGTCGACCGCGGTGATCTGCGCTCCGGTGCGCACGTCCAGCCCCTCCCCGCGCAGTACACCGGCGATCACGTCGCTCGCTTCGGGTTCCTCGGGCCCCAGCAGCCGCTCGAACGCCTCCAGGACCGTGACCCGTGTGCCGAAACGGGCGAAGGCCTGGGCCAGTTCCAGTCCGATCGCACCGCCCCCGATGACACAGAGGGAGGCAGGTGCGTGCTCGGCGCTGACGGCCTCGCGGTTGGTCCAGTACGGAACGGCGTCCAGTCCCGGGATGGGTGGCGCGCTCGGCGCGGTCCCCGTCGCGAGCACCACGCCCACGCGGGCGCTCAGGATCCTCTCCGTGTCGTCGTCGGTGCGTACGGCGACCGTGTCGGTGGAGACCAGGCGTCCGGTCCCGCGGACGAACCGTCCACCCTGGTCGGTGAAGCGCTCGACCGCGATGGTGTCGTCCCAGTCCGTGGTGGCCTCCTCGCGGATCCGCCGGGCCACGGGCGCGTAGTCGGGCTCGGCGGTCGAGGACCCCGCCAGGAGAGGAACACGCCGTGTCTCGGCGAGCGCGTCGGCCGCGCGCACCATCATCTTGCTGGGAATGCACCCCCAGTAGGGGCACTCGCCGCCGACCAGCGCGGACTCCACTCCCACCACGTCAAGACCGGCTCCCGCCAGCCGTCCGGCGAGTGCCTCGCCCCCGGGTCCCATTCCGATCACCACGACGTCGGCCGTCTCGGTCATCGTGCGCTCCTCTCGACTCGTCCGCGGGTCCCGCCTCATCGAACGGGACTTCTCGTCTCCTGCGTCGACCGGGCCGCCGCTGCTCGCATGGCGGCCCGGTCGGGCTCATCCACCCAGGAGCCGGGCGAGCCACGACCGTGAGCCGCCCCGGTCACCACCGCTGGTCTCTTCCGTCGCCCGTAGGAGGTGCGGGGCGTGTTCGCGGACCGCCGCCACCACCTGGCTGGTCGACGGATTCACCATCGCTGAGCCGCCGACCACGACCGTGGGCACGGTCTCGTCGCCGCCGGTGATGGAACGCACCTCGGCGGCCGCGCGGGGGTCGGCCCAGATATCGACCCTGGTCACCTCAACTCCGGCGCGCCGCAGTCCTGCGTCCAGGACATGGCAGAACGGGCAGCCGGGCCTCCAGTAGAAGACCGCTTCGCCGCCTTCGCTCTCAGCCATCGGGCGTCCCTTCACCGTGCCGTGGTCGTCCATGGCCATCCTGGCTACCGCGAAACGCACTGCCCAGGGGAGTGTCGGCGCGCTGACACACTGTGGGTGTCGGTTGTGCGGCGTCTCGGTAGGCTCCCGATCATGCGTCCCATGGTCTCCTCCGACGGCACGAGCCGTCGGCGCACCAACGAACTCCTGAGTGACCTGCGCCGTCGGGAGTGGACGTTCGGTGGCTGGTGGGATTTCACCAGGCAGGCCGCCGCTCTGTCCTGGAAAGCCGCCGTCGCGCGGCCCCGGGCAGCCACCGAGTTGACGGTCCTGCACATCGCCTTCCTCTGCGCTGCGTCGGGGCGGGGCCGGGTACGGGTGATCGTGTGCTGGGGTCTGAGCGTGACGCACCTGGGCCTGTTGGAGGAACGCGACCGGCTCTGCGCGGCCGACGCCCTGACGCTGCTGCGCGCCAACCTGCCCGCCGTGGCCGACGGTGCGTGGACCGGTCCTCTCGCACTAGCCACCGACCTGTTCGACGGCCGGTTGGCCCGGCGCCGCGGGCTGTCCTCCTCCTTCGGCGCCTACGCCGACGCGCTGGCCGACGCCGCATTCTGGATCCCCTTCGCTCTCCGCCATGAGACCGATCCCCGCTGGCGGGCAGCACTGGTGGCAACGTGGGTGCTACCGGTCGCGGGAGCGGCGGCGGCCTCCTTCGCCCGGGGCCGCATGGTCGACGTGCCCCGGGCCCGCGGATTCCATCCGGCCACGGTCGTGGAGTCGGCCATCGCGGCCCGCGCTCTCACCCGAGACCGCGCGACCGGTGGCATGCGTGACCGCACCACGACGGACACGATGACGGCTCAGGGGACGTCGGTGAGGAGCCGCACGAGCTGCTCAAGGCTCGGAGCGCCGCTGAGGCCACCTGGGCTCGCATAGACTCGGCAGCTCATGCCGTACGTCTGTTCAGGTGTGGGAAGAGCATCCCGGCCGTCGAGGCGGATCGTCGGTGAGCCGGGGAAACGCAACTGGCGTGCTCGCTCGTCGGTGTCCACTTCGACCAGGGTGATCGGCTGTTCAGCGTGCCCAGTGAGCTTGAGGGCTTCGCTCAGGCGCTCCTGGGCCACCCGCCAATTGGGGCACCCGGAGAAGTACAGAAGCTCGATGTCCACCCTCCCATGATGGGCCGGATCGATCCTGACGTACACCAGGTGCCCCCTTTCCGCCGGTGTTGAGAAGCCCCGTCCCCAGCCGACCACCGGGCGCCGGGCCCCAACGCGCGGAGCCGCTCTCCGAGGGCGGCGGCAGGAGTACGCACACGTGCTCGGTGAGTTCCAGCGCAGGAGAGCCGTCAGCTCAACCCGAAGCGGCGTACCCACGCGGTGGCCGTGCCCCGATCAGGTGTCGCTGCGGCTGAGCGCGTAGAACGCCCCTGCCGTGGCCAGACCGTAGATGACATGGCCCATCAGGCTCATCATCGCCGTCTGGTCCACGGTGAACAGCGGCATCCCCATCATCGCGGGCATGAGTACCAGGGGGCCCAGTACCCACCACACCATTCCGTAGACCGCTCCCGCTCCCAGAAGCATCCCCAAGCGAGCGGTGAGAGGGCCGGCCAGCACGCCGAAACCCAGTCCGACCCCGGCGGAGATGACCAGATGCACCGCCATGCCCACCACGGCGCTTTCGCTGCCGACCATCATGGCGATCATGGGCAGCATCCCCATCATGGCCATGAGTATTCCGAACACGATTCCGCCACCGATGCCGGCGATGGCTCCTCGCCACACGCGAGTGATCAGGGGCGCCGGCGTTCGGGTGATGGTCGACATGAGATACCTCCGAAGTCGGGGGCCCAGCGGCCCCGCGTAGCTGTCATCTCACAGCGAAGCGGCCTGCCGTGGACCGCGTCTGTACCCGGGGGCACACAAGCCGCGGTCGCGGGTGCCGCTGGAGTGTCCGGCGTGCGAGGACGGCGGGCATCCGGCCCCCGGCCACCAGAGCAAGCGCAGAACCCGAGGGCATCGGCCACCGTCGGGGCACCCGCCTTCCTCCACACCGGTGTGTTCTCTGTCCGCGGTCGACCGGGGGAGAGTGTCAGACGGATGACATGGCACCACCGACGGCCGCACGGCTGTGATCAGCTGCCCCGGACTCAGTCCGCCCCGGCACTCACCTCACTGCCGTGAACAGGGCTTGCGTACCACCGAACGAGGTCCCCGACGTGAACGACGCCCCTGTGCCAGAACCCCCGATCGTGCACGGCACCGTGGCGACGGATCACTGGTGCCTGTCCGAGAGCGCCTTGTTCCAGGACCTGGACCGGGTGGAGATGGCGCGGATGAGTGCACGGATTCCTCCTCGATCACTACACGCGGGACAGGTCGTGCGCGCACCGCATGAGCGGTCGGAGGCCCTCTACGTCGTCAAGCGGGGGCGAGTACGGCTGTTCCGCGTCCTTGAGGACGGGAGAACGGTGACCACCGCGATCGCGGGGCCGGGCTCGGTCTTCGGGCACCTGGCCGTGTTGGGGTTGCGCATGGGCGACACCTGGTGCGAGGCCGTCGACGATGGGCAGCTGTGTGTGATGGGTGCCGACGACGTCCACCGCCTGGTGCTGGGCGATCACCGTGTGGCCGTACGCGTCATCGAACAGCTCGGAGCCCGGATCGCCGACGTGGAACGGCGTCTGACCGACACCGTGTGCAAGAGCGTGGTCGAGCGCACCGCGGCGACGTTGTGCACGCTCGTGGACCATGCGGCGCCCGGACACCGTCCGATCGCGGTCCGTCTGACCCACGAACAGCTGGCCCGGCTCACTGGCACGACCCGAGAGCGCACCACCGAGGCTCTGGGCCGCCTTTCCGATCGAGGCTACCTACGCCTGCGCCGCGGCATGGTCCTCGTTCTGGACCGGCCCGGCCTGGGCCTCTTCTCAGGTGAGGACTTCTGCGACTGATCGCCCCGCTACCCGTGCGATCCCAAGGACCTTGTCGTCTTCCAGCTCAGGACCGCGCACGGCACCTGCCCGGCTCACCGCTTCTAGTGACGAGCCGTCCTCAGGTGCGCGAGGACAGGGCCGAACGGTCGAGCAGGTCGATCGCGGCGTAGCGGACCCGGACGAGCCCCGCCCTCTCGAACTCCTTCAGCACCTTGTTCAAAGACGGTCGGCGTACGCCCAGCATGGCCGCCAGGGTGCGCTGGGGGAGGGCGACGACGTCCGCGTCGGACTCGTCCAGCAGCAGCTGCGCCGTCTGCTGGGCCAGGGACTTGCCGAGCAGGCCGAGTATGCGCATGTGGCTGGTGTTGAGGCGTTCGGCCACGCTGGAGAGCCAGCGCCGGGCGATGGCCGGGTGGGACGCCAGCAGCCGCTCGAACTCCTCCGGGCCCAGTTCCAGCAGTTCGACGTCCTCCAGGGCGTGGCCGGTGTAGGGCATGGGCATGCCCAGCAGCAGCGGGATGTCACCGTCGACGTCTCCGGGCTTGAGGATCTGCACGACGACACGTCCCGAACCTGACCCGGCCGACAGCTCGACCTGTCCGGACCGTACGATCCACACTCCTGAGCCGCCGTTGCCCGCGCCGAACACCACTCCTGACCGGGGCAGGGTGCGCCGACGCAGTGTGGAGGCCAGAGCTGTGACGTCGTGGCTGGTGAGCGGCGCGGAGCTGCCTCGCCCCACACAACGGGCCACCCAGGCGGCCTGTTGGAGGCGCGGGTCCACGCGTGCGCCACCCAGGAGCCGCAGTGCGCGGTCCATCGCCGATGACTGGTCGAAGTGCATGCGGATCGCCCCTCGTCGTGTCGGGCCTGCGGACCCGTCGATCGCGAGCGCGGAAGTCCCCCGTGGGACCGAAGCTACCGGATCCGGGGACGTCACAGCGGTAAAGCTGCCGATCCTGCTGATGTGTACCCGCCTGTACGGACGCCTCGACTCGGCTCCTCATGCGGAGGCCACGGGAGGGGCGTCGTCAGTGCCGCACCGCCTGTCCGTGCGGCGCTTCGCGCTCGGCGATGGTCCACGCGGCGCTGACCAGTCCGATATGACTGAGGGCCTGGGGGAAGTTGCCGAGCATCCGGCCCGTGCCGGCCTCGACCTGCTCCGCCAACAGGCCGAGGTCGTTGGCGCGGGCTGCGGCGCGCTCGAAGGTGGCCCTGGCCCGGCCGGTCCGGCCCGCGAGCGCCTGTGCCTGGGCGAGCCAGAACGTGCACAGCACGAAGTCCCCCTCCTGCCCGGACAGCCCGTCCACCCCGTCGGCCGTGTCGTAGCGGCGGACCAGCCCGCTGTCGCCGGTCAGATGCTCGGCGACCGCGTCGATGGTCGCGGTCACCCGGGGGTCGTCGCCGGGCAGGAAGCCGGTGATGGGCAGCATCAGCGCCGCGGCGTCCAGAGCGGAGTCGCCGAAGGACTGCGTGAAGGCTCCCACCCGTTCGTTCCACCCCTGTTCCAGGATCGCTGCCCGGATCCGCTCCCGGTCCTGCTCCCAGGCACGGACCCGTTCCTCGTCGGCCCCGAGGTGCTCGGCCATGCCGACCGCGCGGTCCAGCGCCACCCAGCACATCAGCTTGGAGTGCAGGAAGTGCCGTGGCCGACCGCGTACCTCCCAGATCCCGTGGTCCGGTGAGCGCCACACCCGGGCCGCGGTGTCGGCCAGGCGCACCAGGAACGCGCGCAGCTGCGGATCCGCGCCGCTGACCTGGTCGGCGAACCTGGCGGCGGTGGAGAGCAGTTCGCCGTACACGTCGAGCTGGTGCTGGTCCCAGGCGGCGTTGCCCACGCGCACCGGCCGGCTGCCGAACCAGCCTCCGAGGTGGGGCAGCTCGCGCTCGGTCAGGTCGTGCTCACCGCCGACGCCGTACATGATCTGCAGAGGGGCGTCGGCCCGTCCGGTGGCCGCGGCGCCGGTCATGAAGGAGAAGAACTCGTCGGCCTCGTCGGGGCAGGCGGCGACCCACAGGGCGTCCATGGTGAGGGCGGCGTCGCGGACCCACGCGTAGCGGTAGTCCCAGTTGCGTTCGCCGCCGCGCTCCTCGGGCAGCGACGTCGTGGGGGCGGCGACGATCGCGCCGGTCAGCTGGTAGGACAGGCCCTGCAGGACGCGTCCCGACAGGGAGACGAGGTCGCGCCAGGGTCCCGTGTAGCCCTCGTGGGCCCGCGACCACTCGCGCCAGGCCTCCACGGTGTCCTGGAGCAGGTCGGCGAGTTCGCGCTGACTCCACACACCGGGCCCGCTCCTGGACATGGAGGACCACTGCAGGGCGAAGTACCGCTCCTGTCCGGCGGTCAGGTCGAGCGCGCACTCCGCGCCGGCCGGTGTGACGTCGGGCGGTACGGGGCTCGACAGGGCGAGGGTGAGGGGTCCGCCGTCGCATCGCACCCCGCCGTCGACGGCGGACACCAGGGGCACCACCACCCCGTACTCGGGACGGGGCTGGAAGGACGTCCGCACGCGTACCCGGCCCTCGGTACAGGCGACCGCCCTGACCAGGACGTGTGGTGCCTGGGCGCCCAGGCGGTGGGGGTCGCGCGCGGGGCCGGTGGCCAGGGCGTCGGTCACCACCAGCGTTCCCTCGGCGCAGGTGTGCTCGGTGCGCAGGACCAGGGTGCCGTCCAGGTAGCGGCGCCGGGAGCGGGCCGGTGCGTCCGGGAGAAGCGACCAGTGGCCCGCGTCGTCGTCGAGCAGTGAGCCGAACACCGAGGGCGAGTCGAACCGGGGCAGGCAGAGCCAGTCGACGGTTCCCGACCGGGTGACCAGGGCGGCGCCGTGCCGGTCGGAGAGCAGGGCGTGGTCCTCGATCGCGGTGCTGGTCATCGTCGTACCCCCGTGCTGGTCGTGCGAGACCACGTGCGCTCCCGCGTGGTCCGCGTGCCCGCTCACCTCTCCGGGAGGCGGTCGGTCGACCGCTCGCCCGCGCCGGTGCGCCGGCGCCGGACCAGGACCACGACCGTGCTGATCGTGGTCAGGGCGGCCAGGGCGAGTGCGACCCGTCCCGCTCCGACCTGCTGGAGCAGGCGGGCGAGTTCGGCCTGCCAGCGCACCGCGGTGTCCACCACCGGGTCGGTGTCGGCCGCGCCCGACAGCACTCGCAGTTCGAACCATCCGTAGTAGGCGACGTACGCCCCGGCCAGAACCAAGAGCGCTCCGCCAGCCCTGGTCACGTAGGGCAGAGCCCGGCGCAACCGGTGGGCGACCGAGTCCCGGGCCAGGGCGACGGCCACGGTCAGCGTGCCTATCACCAGTCCCATCCCCGCCGCGTAGACCACGAAAACCCCGAGCATCCCCAGCGGGCTGGTGGACCGCAGCGCGCTGGTGGTCAGGGCCAGGAAGGGCCCGATCGTGCAGGACAGGGACGCGACCGCGTACGTGACGCCGTAGGCCGCGGCCCAGCGCAGCGAGCGCACGGGACGGCCCGGGGACGGCCGGGGCAGTAGGAAGCCCACCTTGCGCCCGGCCAGCAACCACGCCCCCAGGACCACGAGGGCCGCTCCGATCACGACGGTCGCCCAGGGTAGGTGGCGCTCCAGCGAAAGGGCGAGCGGCACGACCAGTAACCCAAAGGCGACGAACACGGCGGTGAACCCGGCCGTCATCGCGGCCGTGGTGGCCAGGGCACGGGCCAGGGGCCGCCAGGATGCGACAGCGGTGGCGCCAGCCGCGTCGTCGTCTCCGGAGGCGACCAGCAGCGCCAGGTAGCCGGGGAGCATGGCGAACCCGCACGGGTTGAGGGCGGCCAGCATGCCCGCTACCAGTGCGATCGCGTACGGGAGCTGACTCATGGGGTCTCGTCGGGGCCCACGGGGAGGGTGTCGTCCACGCGGGCGTCCAGATCCTCGTCGGACAGGGTGCCCGCCACGGTCTCGAACGTGCCGTCGGGGCGGACGAAGGCGAACGCGGGCTGGCTCACGACGCCGAAGTCCGACCAGATCCGGCCGTCCTCGTCCACGATGTGCGTCAGGTGGTCGGTTCCGGTGTCGTCGGTGAAGGCGCGCATGTCCGCCACCTCGCCCCGCCCGGCCACTCCGATGAACTCCACCTGCCCGTCGTGGCGTTCGGCGGCCTCGGTGACACTGCTCGCCTCGCTCCGGCAGATGGTGCACCAGGGTGCCCAGAACCAGAGCACTGCGGGTTCGCCCTCCAGCGCCGACGCGGTGAACTCCTCTCCGTCCAGGGTCGGGGCCTCGAACGTCGGGAGTACCTGGGCCTGCTCGGTCGTGCCCGTGTCGGCCCCGGCTTCCGGCTGCGCGTCGGGGGTGGAGCAGGCCGCCAGACCCAGGGCCGCGGCCAGGGCCGCCGCCACCGCGGTCGTCCTCGGGTTCGTTCGCATCGTCACCTCAGGATCTCGGTGTCGGGGGTGAAGGCCACCCAGGCGAACCAGAACGTGTCCACATGGTCGACCGGGGTGAGTTCGCGGCCTGCCAGTTCGCCGTCCACGGCGCGCCCGGAGATGTTCCAGCGGCTTCCGGTCTGGTGGTCGGTGAACCCCTCGCCGTCCGGTTCGAAGGTGAGCTCCTCCCCGTCCAGGACGGGGACGAAGACGCCGGTGGACGCCGTCTCGCGGCCCTGCGCGATCACCGGCTCGTCCAGCGCGGACGCGGCGCCGGGCTGTGCCCACACGGTCACGGTCTCCTCGTCGGCCTCGGTGGACACCACGCCCTGCTCCAGTGCGTCGTCCACGGGCACGGCGAGCGCATCGGCTCCGGTTCCGATGCCGATGACGCGGGTCTTGGCGGGCAGGCGCGGGTCGGCTTCCTCGTCGAGCAGGAACGGTTCGCTGTCGGGATCGTCGTAGCCGACGTAGGGGTTGTGTCCGTAGTCGCGCTCATGGCCGGTGTCCTGACTGAGCACGGCCCCCTCGGGGCGGTCGGCCCGCCACCGCTCCCAGGGGAGCACCGTGACGCTGACGCGTTCCAGTTCGGTGCCGGTGAGCGTCCCGGCGACGGCGCGGCCCTCGATCTGCGGCCACAGGGAGTGGGTCTGGCGGTCGAACATGACCAGGTCGGAGTTGTACAGCATCCCCGAGACCCCGAAGTCGAGCACCCGGTCACCGACCCTCCGGTCGAAGGCCAGCGCCGAGTCGCACAGCGGGCAGTAGGTGACCGCGACCGGACGGCCGCCGATGGTGTCGTTGACGATCTCGTGCCAGATGAGGATCCGTACGGGATAGGCGCGGTCCTCGCCTTCCACTGACACCGCCAGGACCGGTTCGGTGTCCTCCAGCCAGTCGACGTCGGAGGCGTCCTCGAATCCGGGCTCGTCGAGGGCGGGGATGCCGTCGGGCGGCGGGCCGCCGCTGACCAGGCGGTCCACGTCCACCAGCGGCTCGGGGAGCGCGGGATCGGCCGGGTCGTCCAGCGCCGAGACGACGTCCTCCACCGGGCCGGAGCCCGGCGCGGCCGACGACGAGGGCGAACGCTCCGCGTCCCCGGCCGGCGCCGCGCAGGCGACGGCGGCCAGTACCAGGGCGGCCGCGGCGCATGCCCCGCGCATGGTGAGCCCGCTCCTCGACCCCCGCATGTGCCCCACCCCTTCGCCGCCGACGCGCGCACGGGCGCGTGTGGTCCGAGTCTGTGCCTTTCGCGGGGGGCGGCGCCGCGATATGTCAGCGGGCGGACACTCCCGCCCGGCCGCGGGCACGAACGGGGTGCACTACGAGGCGTGACGGGCATGGAACACACGGGGACGCGGCGTTCGCCCGCGTGTCCCGCCAGTGCGTCGATGGCCGGGCAGTTCACCCAGAGGAGAGGAACGACCACGTGACCCAGGCTCTCCGACCTCGTGCCCCACCTGGCCTTCGGGCTGTCCACCGCGCTGGCCTACGAGTCAACCGACGACACCACCTGAGGGCCGCGGTTTACGACCGGGTTCAGGGTGACGCCGCGTTCGGTCAACGTCTGCTCAGGCTTGCGTGAGCCTGTGAATACATGGCGGTGCGCTGGGTAGCGGCGCTTCCATGCGATCAACATCACGCCGCGGGACGCCGTACCGGGCGCTCTCCGGCATGCTTCGCCCGCACTCACCCGGGATCGGTCGTTCCTCGTCGAAGACCGCAGAGCGGGTGAGCGACACGCTGCGGCTGGGAGCTTCGCCTTTCGTCCGTGACCGGCGGCGTATCGCCGCCCTCGCGCTCACGGCAAGCGGCGCGTACACCGTCGTCGCTCTCTACCAGTTCGGGCTTCTGCGGCGGGTTCCCGAACCGAGGCTGCCAGGTCTGGACGCCGACCGGGTCGACGCCAGTGGTGAGGCCTACCGCGTCCTCACCACGCCCGACGCCGCCCTTGGCCTGCTCAGCAGTGCCCTGACCCTGGTCCTGACCGGGATGGGTGACGACGACCGGACCCGGAATCGCAGGTGGATCCCCCTGATGCTCGCAGGGAAGGCGGTCGCCGACGCGGTGGCGTCACTGGTCCTGTTCGCTGAACAGGTCAACAGGCACCGCCGCGTCTGCTCGTGGTGCACCTTGGCGGCGGCCGCCAACCTGGCAATGGTGCCCGCGTCACTGCCCGAGGCCAGAGCTGCCTGGTTCTCAACAACGCATGGAGATGGCACTCGCTGAGAAACACCATCGTTTTCTGCGACCGTTGCGCTACTTTCTCAGTTGCTCCAGGAGTTCCTCTGTCTCCTCCGACATCTCCAGATGTGAAGGCTTCTCCCGAACTTCGCGGCTTGCCGTGGATTCGGTAGAACAGGGTCTACCTGGACCCCTGCGGTCAGGGAACAATCAGTGCCATGGGACAGAAAACGGCCTGGGTGCTGGTTCTGGGCGTGATCACGCTGGTGCTGGCGGGGGTCTGGGCGACCCCTCGCCTTTTCCCCGCTCTGGGGTGGGGGCTCAACGAGCTCAACCAGCTCTCGGGCATCGCGTCCCTGGCGGTGGCTGTGGGAGCCCTGGCCGTGACCCTGTGGCCAGTACGCTCCTCCGGCGTCCCGGACGCCTTCGGCACAGCTGTCGGCGACAATGACAGTGGTGGCGGGGGTGGTGCCCGCGACGTGCCACGCCACTGGTTCGAGGCCGAACGCATGGCCCGCTCCATCACCGACCCCTACGACCGGGCAGACGCGTTGGCGGAGGTCGCAGAGGCGTTCGTGGAACACGACCCGAAGCGCACCCGAGCATTGCTCGACGAAATCGAACGCATTGCATGCCGTTCCATCACCGACCCCCACCGCCGGGTCAGAACGTTGCTGAAGCTCGCGGAAGCGCTCATCCCCCTGGCCCCGGAACGGGCTCGGGCACTGCTCGGCGAAGCCGAACACTTCTTCCGCACCGCCACCCGCTCCGCCACTGATCACATCTTCCGAACGCCGCTGGCGGAGGTCTCGAGAGTACTAGCCAGACTCGATCCGGCCGAGGCCGAACGCATCGCCCGCTCCCTCACCGGTTTCGACCGAACTTGGGCGTTGGGGGACGTCGCCAGCGTGCTCGCGGTGGCCGATCCGGCCGAGGCCGAACGCATCATCAGCTCCCTCAGCAGATCCACCGACAGGGTGGGGCCTCTGGCGAGGCTCGCGGGGGCCGTCGCGGGAACCGACCCTCAGCACGCCCGGGCCCTGCTGCGAGAAGCCCAACGCATCACGCGCTCCATCCCCGGCTCCAACCGAATCGGGTATCTGGCAACGGTCGCAAGGGTGGTGGTCGAGTTCGATCCGGAGGAGGCCCGGGCCCTGCTGGAGGAGGCTGAACACCTGGCCCGGGCCACCACCCACCCGCCCCGCCGGGCGGAGGACCTGGTGATGCTCGCGAGGGTGGTCGCGGAAATCGATCCGCAGCACGCCCGGTCTCTGCTCCTCGAAGCCCAGCGCGTCACCGGCTCCGTCAAGGACGCCGACATCCAGGCGGAGGAGAGGGCATCCCTGGCGGAAGTGATGGCGGGACTCGACCTCGCTGAGGCCGAGCGGATCGCCCGGTTCGTCAACGATCCCTACCTTCGGGCCGAGGCATTGGAGAAGGTCGCCGGGGTGGCGGCGGAGCTCGATCCGGTCGGCGCCGAGCGCATCGCCCGCTCCATCCGTACGCAGCACATCGACCGGTTCGTCACCACTTTCTTCCCCCGCCAGGGGGAGGCGTCCCGACCGCTGGAGTACCACAGGGCCCTGGCACTGGGAAGGATCGCTGGCGCGGTTGCGGACCACGATCCGCAACGGGCCCGAACTCTACTGGAGGAGGCTGAGCGCATCGCCCGCTCGATCACCGCCATCCGCGATCGGGAATCCGTTCTGCTGGACATCGTCCGGGCGCTGGTCCGCAAGGTGCCAACCAAGGTGTTGTGAACGCGGCGAGGATCACTGTGGTGAGCGCGGGTCGCGTTCGTCGTGGGGTTGCCGGTCGGCGTGGAGGGATCGCACCGATGGTTCGCGGATCGACCCCGAGCGTAAACCTACTCTTACGAGAGGGTAGAGTTGGGCTCGAAGGGTGGACCTGCTTCCTTGCGCTCACCACCCTTCCCGTGGTGGCACGGGACAGGACTCCACTTCATGCCGGTATCCGTGCCACCACACCCCCTCATGTGCGTCGCGCGCACGGACTCCTGGAGGTACAGACGGTGGTCACCCGAACCGAGATCGCGGACTACCTGGACGGAGCGTTCACCGCTGGTGGACTCACCCGCAGGCAGATCATCGCCGTCGCCGACCAGCGCGGGGCACCCGAGCAGGTCCTCGACACCCTCGGACTGCTTCCCGAGGGCACCTACGCGCACCTGCGCACCCTCTGGCCGCACCTGCGGGAGGTTCCACGCTCGGTGTAGGGCGGCGGGCGCCTATGCCCAAGGACGGAGTCACCCCCGCGGGCGCATCCCTCCATCCCTGGCCGGGCGGGCGCACGAACGTGTCCCGCGATCAGCGGACGCATGGGCAGGGATCACCCGTCGCGTTCTTCGAGCAGGCCCAGAGGCGGGACCGCGAGCGCGCCCCGCGCCAATGGACTGAGCCGAGCACCGCGCACGCCCTTCGTCGCATTCCGGTTCCTCCAGAGGGGCCGGAGTCCGACCTGTTCTCGTCCCCGCGGTGAAGCGCGCGGGCGACTGCGCTGATGCGCTGTCGTCCTTCCAGCCGGTCCAGCCGGTCCAGCCGGTCCAGCCGGTCCAGCCGGTCCAGCCGGTCCAGCCGGTCCAGCCGGTCCAGCCGGTCCAGCCAGGGCAGCCCGTGAACCGCCCGTCCTCGGCGGGGGCCGGGCGCGCCGGCATCGGCTGGGCGGCGGACGTCTGATCGATGGGAATGGGGCCGCTTCCGCCCTGTGGTCTGCCCCCGAGGAAGACCCTCGGGAAGCGTGAGTGCCCGGCCCGGCGGAGGCAGGGCCGGGCCGGGCACGTGGGACGAACGGCTCACCCTCCTGGTGCGGTGCCCGTCCTCGAACGTGGCGTCACTGCCAGCCGCGCACTCCGACCGGCGCGGGCAGGGGCTCGTTGAGCCAGGTCCAGGAGCCGTCGTGCTCGGTGAAGCGCCGGTGCAGGGTGTCGACGTCCGCCAGCGGTATGGCGGCGGTCTCGCGCCAGGTTCCGGCGGCGCGTTCCTCCAGGTAGAGGGTGTGGGCGTCGGTGCGTGTCCGGGTCGCCTGCCGGGTGCGCTGGGAACCGTCCTTGAGGAGGATGCGGTAGTGGGCCATGGTGCTCCGTCGTGGGTCGCGGGTCTGGAGCGGGGCGGCACTCCCCTGTACGCACGCCACGAGGGGGAAGGGTCGGAGCACAGGGGAGGCCGCTGCCACTCGCGAGGGTAACTCTACCCTCACGTGAGAGTAGAAACCACATCGCGATCAACGGGGCAGGATCAGGTGGCCCGACTCCTCCCCGTCCTCGCGCCTGCGGCTGGCGGCGGACTGGTACTGGCCGGGTACGGGTTTTTGCCGGTTGGCGCGGGCGAGCATGTCGGCGTCGCAGTCGGCGCACAGTGGGATGTAGTGCAGCGAGACGATGGAGAGCTGGGTGCCTCGCGAGTACTGGGTGAGCGCCTGGGGCCGCATGTGGATGTCCTCGCCCCGGCAGGTCGCGCAGGTGTAGGGCGTGTCCCGGGGCCAGCGCGCACCGCAGGCGTCGCAGCTGATGTGGATGCCCGACTCGGTGCGCTCGCCGGTGAGATCGTCCTCTTCCCCGCAGCTTGGGCAGGTCATCTGACGCGGCATGGAGTCCTCCTGGCGTACGGGCGCGCTAACGTGGCGCATTCATGACCGACATCACCTAACTGAATCTAACGTTAGAGTAGAGTTGACGAAAAGGGGTGCCGCGATGTCCGGAGCGGACCACATGCAGATCGGTGAGGTCGCCGAGCGCACCGGCCTGTCCCTGCGCACGATCCGCTACTACGGCGAGGTCGGCCTGGCCGAGCCCTCCGCACGTTCCCGCGGCGGGTTCCGGCTCTACACCCAGTCGGACGTGGAGCGCCTCAACCTGATCAAGCGGATGAAGCCCCTGGAGTTCAGCCTGGAGGAGACCCGCGAACTCCTGGCCGCGCTCGACCGGCTGAACGCGGCCGACACCGACTCCGAGGAGCGGGCATCGCTGAGCGAGCGGTTGGACGCCTTCGAGGCGGCCATCGACGCGCGTTGCCAGACCCTGCGCGACCAGCTCGCGATGGCCGAGGAGTTCGCCGGGAAGCTGCGCGAGCAGCGGTCCCGACAGCACACCAGTACGTAACACCCAGCGACGGAGGACGCAGTGACGACGACGGCTTCGGAGAGGTCGGCGACCGAGGTCGCCCGGGAGGCGGGGCGTCGGCGGACGTTCGCGGTGATCTCGCACCCGGATGCCGGTAAGTCGACGCTGACCGAGGCCCTGGCGCTGCACG
>NZ_LGEC01000068.1 GCF_001279585.1 Nocardiopsis sp. NRRL B-16309
TTCTCGGAGGCGATCATTTCCAGGGTGTCGCGTTGGCGTGCCAGTTCGGCGTTCACCGCCGCGGACACCTCGGGGTCCAGTTCGCCCAGTGCCTGGTCGGTGACCGGGCCTCGGGGTGCAGTGAGAGTCACGAGGACTTCCTTCCTATGTTGCTTAATAAGCAACGAAGTTCGTGATGCACAACACGATTTCGACCACACTGGAGGCTACCGATGGGTCTGTCAATAGCTGGCGGAGAAGTCTGCGCGACTTGATCGCCAATTAATCGCTTGTTGATATATCAGCGACGGCGCAAGGCGATCGGCCGAAAGGCCGCCGCCCCGCGGTCAGCGGCTCAGGTAGGCCATCCGGTCGGCCAGGTCCCGCGCGCCCCGGCGCAGCTCCTCCACGACCTCGGGGATCCGCTTCTTCGACAGGCGGTACGCCGGGCCGGCCGCGCTGATCGCCGCGACCGCGTCGTCGCCCGGGCCGACCACCGGAACGGCGATCGCGTGCAGGCCCGGTTCCAGCTCCTCGAAGCAGGTGGCGTAGCCGTCCTCGGCGGTCTTCTTGAGGACCTCGCGCAACTCCTCCGCGTCCGTGATGGTGCGCGGGGTGTAGGACACGAGCTCTCCCGCGAGCAGTTCGTCCAGCTCCTCGGGGGAGGCCAGGGCCAGCAGCGCCTTGCCGCTGGCCGTGGCGTGCGACGGCGTGCGCTGGCCGATCCAGTTCTGCGCGGCCACGGCCGAGGAGCCCCGCGCCTGGCTGACGTTGATGGTGTCCGTCGCGTCCAGGACCGCGACGTTGACCGTCTCGCCGAGGCGCTCCGCCAGTTCCTCGCAGACCGGGTTGCCGATCTGGACGATGTCGAGCTGGCCGGCGACGGCGCCGGTGAACCGCATCATGCCCATGCCGAGGCTGAACCGGCCGCGCTCTCCGTGCTGTTCCACGAGCCGTCGCGCCTTGAGCGTGTGCACCAGCCGCGACGCGGTGGACTTGTGCACGCCCAGCTCGGCGGCGATCTCGGTGATCCCCGCCTCGGTGCGGGCGAGGAGTTCCAGGATGGTGATGGCCCGGTCCACCGACTGGACGGGGGCGGGCTCGCGTTCTGTGCTGTGTTGCGAGTTGCTCATGGTGCAACCGTAACCGATTGACGCAACAAATCGAAAAATCCGGCGCTGCACTCCTTGACGCCGCATCCCCGTGCTGCCCATCATAATGTTGCGTATAAAACAAGTTGTTCCGCGTAGCGCAACAGAGGTCGTGATGATTCCAGTATGTGCCGTCGCAGACCTGCCCGACGGTGAAGCGGTCCGTATCCCCGGCGACGTCCCGATCGCGGTCTTCAACGCCGGGGGCGAGATCTACGCCATCGACGACACCTGCAGCCACCAGGACGCCTCCCTCTCCGAGGGATGGCTCGAAGGGTGCTTCGTCGAGTGCCCGCTCCACGCCGCGAGCTTCGACCTGCGCACGGGCATGCCCACCGGCGCCCCGGCCAAGAAGCCGGTCCGGACCCACGAAGTCACCATCCAGGACGGCGTGATCCACGTGGTCCCGCAGAACCAGGAGGCAGTCGTATGAGAACCGTTGCCGTCGTCGGGGCCTCGCTCGCGGGACTGCGTGCCGTCGAGGAACTCAGGACACAGGGTTTCGACGGCCGGATCGCCGTCATTGGCGAGGAGCCCCACCAGCCCTACGACCGGCCGCCGCTGTCGAAGGCCTATCTCACGGGCACGTGCCCGGCGGAGGGCCTGCGGCTGGCCGACGCGGCCGACCTGGACGGGCTGGGCGCGGAATGGCACCTGGGGGTCCGGGCCGACTCCCTCGACCCCGGTACGCGGTCGGTGCGGCTGTCCGACGGGACGGAGATCGTCGCCGACGGCGTCGTCATCGCCACCGGCGGCCGGGCCCGCCCGCTCCCCGCCGCGGAGGGCCTGGCGGGGGTGCACACCCTGCGCACGCTCGACGACGCGGCGGCCCTGCGCGCCGACCTGGACGAGAGCTCGGCGGGCGTGGTCGTCATCGGGGCCGGCTGGATCGGCGCCGAGGTCGCCTCGACCTGCCGCACCCTCGGACTGCCCGTGACCGTCGTCGAGGCCGCACCGACCCCCCTCGCGCGCGTCCTCGGCCCGACCATGGGCGCCCACTGCGCGGCCCTGCACACCGACCACGGAGCCGACCTGCGCACCGGCGTGGGCGTGGCGTCCCTGACCTCGACCGGCTTCGGCCCCTGGAAGCGCGTCAGCGGCGTGGTCCTCGACGACGGCACTCACCTGCCCGCCGACGTGGTCGTGGCCGGTATCGGCATGCTCCCCAACACCGAGTGGCTCGCCGGGTCCGGTCTCCCGCTCGACAACGGCGTGCTCTGCGACGCCGGATGCGTCACCGCGTTCCCCTCCGTCGTGGCGGTGGGAGACGTGGCCCGCTACCAGGGCCCCGACGGGCCGGTGCGGCACGAACACTGGTCCAACGCCTCCGAACAGCCCGCCACCGCCGTGCGCAACCTCCTGGCGGGCACCACGATCCAGGAGTACCGGCCGTCCGGCTACTTCTGGTCCGACCAGTACGGGACCCGCCTCCAGGTCGCCGGGCACCCCGCGGACGCCGACGAGGTCGCCGTCGTCGACGGCTCGCCGAGCGACCGCCGGTTCGTCGCGGAGTACCGCCGGGAGGGGGCCGCGGTGGGCGTGCTCGCGATGAACAACCCCAAGCAGTTCGGCCGCCTGCGCCGCCTGCTGCCGTCCCGCGTGGTCCCGGCCTGACCGACCGCGCCGCGCCCGGGGCGCGGCGCCCACCGAGGAGGTGCCCCAGAGCCCCGGCCCGCACGGTGCCGGGGCGTTCCGCGTCTCCGAGCGGCGTCAGGCGCTCAACCGGCGCAGGTGCGTCAGGGCGGCCTCGGTGACGGGGCGCTCCACGCCGAGCTCGTCCAGGTAGGCCGCCGCCGCCTCCATCTCGTGTACGCGTCGCCCGGCATGCTCCCGGGTGCCCCGCACGAGCCGGTCCACCAGGTCCGGGCCGTTCCCGCCCAGCTCGGCGGCGATCTGGTCGCGGATCTCCTCCTCGGCCCCGGCCGCGCTCGCCGCGTCGAGCGATTCGATGACGAGCGCCGCCAGTCCCTTCATGAACACGCTGCGCAGCAGCTTGCGCGCCGCGGCGTCACCCGGCTCCTGGGAGACCGCGCGCACGGGTGTGCCCAGGGGCGAGAGCGCCTCGGCGAAGGCCCCGGCTCCGCTGCCGGCGGCCAGGAGCGGCGTGCGGCTGCCCGCCCGCGGGACGGGGGCCATGACCGCCACATCGGCGAAGCGCACCCGCGCGTCGGCGGCCAGCGCGCCGATCGCGCCCTTCTCACCCGGGGAGAGGGTGTTCAGGTCCGCGTAGACGGCCGACGCGTCCAGCAGCGGCAGGACCTTCGCGGCGACCTCCTCCGCCGCGGACGGGCCGACGAGGCTGATGACGACGTCCGCGCCGGCGAGCGCGTCGGCCGGCTCCGAACGCTGCTCGATCGGCGTGTCGGACAACGTGACGAAGGGGTCGTACCCCCGGACCAGGGCGCCGGCCCGCGCCAGCCCCTCGCCGATGAGTCGCCCGGCCTCGCCCAGGCCGATCATGGTGATGACGGTCATCGCGCCCTCCGTAGCGAGTGCCACCCTGATGTGAACAACATTGTTTACAATAATGCACACCAAGATGAGCGAGAGGAAGACCATGACCCAGGAGGCAGTGGGCCGGGACACGAGCCGTGGCGCCAGCGACGCCGAGCGTGTGACGTCACGGCTTCGACAGGCCATCGTCGCCGGCGAGTTCGCGCCCAAGCAGCGGCTCGTGGAGACGGACCTCATCGAGATGTTCGACGCCAGCCGGGGCGCGGTGCGCGCGGCCCTGGCGACCCTCGCCGTGGAGGGCCTGGTGGAGCGGGTCCGCAACCGCGGTGCCCGGGTGCGGGCCGTGGACCTGGACGAGGCGCTGGAGATCGTGGAGGTGCGCGCCGCCCTGGAGTCGCTGTGCGCGGCGCGCGCGGCCGAACGCGTCGACGAGGGCGGTGTGGCGCGGCTGCGTGCCATCGGCGAGGTGATGAGAGCGGCGGTGGACGCGGGCGACGGAGAGGCGTACGCGCAGGCCAACCGGGATCTGCACCAGGAGGTGATGGACATCAGCGGCGCGAAGGTGGCGCCCGACGTCGTCAAGCGCCTGCGCGCCCAGAACGTCAGGTACCGCATCCGGCTGGCCATGCAGCCGCACCGACCCACCACGTCGCTGCCCGAACACCTGGAGATCGTGGAGGCGGTCTGCGCGAAGGACCCCGAGCGTGCCGCGGAGGCCATGCGGGCGCACCTGAACAGCGTGTACGAGGCCACGCGGGACTACTTCGCCAAGAAGGGGTGAGCCGGCGGCGCCCGCGTCCGGCCGCCGGGCGGCGCGGGTGACGTGCGCCGCACATGGATGTGACCTGGGTATTGACTGTCGTCACCAAGATCGTTAACAATGTTGCTCACCAGCTTGTTAGCAAAGGGGCGGCATTGACACACCAGGTACCCAGCGCACACGCCCGCGAACTCGTCCGGGGCGCCTACGACATCCACGTCCACATCGCTCCCGATGTGATGAAGCGCAGGGTGAGCGACCTCGAACTCGCCCCGCGCTTCCACCGGCACGGCATGGCGGGCTTCGTGCTCAAGTCCCACTACACGCCCACGACCGAACGCGCCGAGGTCGTCCGTGGCGTCCACCCGGACGTCGACGTGCTCGGCGCCATCACCCTCAACGCCTCCGTGGGCGGGCTCAACCCCGTCGCGGTCGAGATCGCCGCACGCGGCGGCGCCCAGTTCGTCTGGCTGCCGACCGTGGACAGCGACAACCAGCGCAGCTGCCTGGAGGAGACCCCCGAGGGCGCCACGCCGCCCATGTGGGCGCAGATCCAGCAGGAGCTGCGGGACGCGGGCATCGCCAGCCCCGCCGTCGACGTGCTCGACGGGGACGGGCGGGTGACGGCCGAGACCCGCCAGGTCATCGACGTCATCGCCAGGCACGACATGACCCTGGCCACCGGGCACCTGCACGGAGACGAGTCCGCGAAGGTCGTCGCGCTCGCACGCGAGCGCGGCGTCCGGCGGATCGTGGTCACCCACCCCGAGTTCACCTCGCAGCGCATCCCCGCGGAGAACCAGAGGTCGCTCGCCGCGCACGGCGCCTACCTGGAGCGCTGCCTGACCACCCCGCTGACCGGCAAGGTCTCCTGGCAGGTGTGGTTGGACAACATCCGGGCGACGGGCCCCGCGGCCTCCGTCATCAGCTCCGACCTGGGGCAGCCCTTCAACCCACCGGTGGAGGACGGACTCGCGCTGGCCGCCGACATCCTCCTCGACCACGGCTTCACCGATGAGGAGGTGCGCCTGATGGTGGTGCACAATTCGCGCTGGCTCGCGGGAGCGGACCCGCTGCCCGAGGCGCCGCAGGCCCACCACGACGCACGGGCGGCCACCCCATGAGCATCGTCCTGGAAGTCGAACACCTCACCAAGGAGTTCCAGCGCGACGACGTCGCCACCGTGGCCCTGCGCGACTTCAACCTCAGCATCGAAGAGGGCACCTTCGTCACCATCCTGGGCCGGTCCGGCTGTGGCAAGTCCACCATGCTCAACCTGCTCTCCGGGCTCTCCAAGCCGACCTCGGGGCGGGTGCTGCACCGGGGCAGCCCGCACAGCGGTCCCACCCCCGACATCGGCTACCTCACCCAGACCGACACGCTCATGCCCTGGCGCAGCGTCCAGCGCAACGTCGAGATGCCCATGGAGATCGCCGGGACCGACAAGGCCGAGCGCGGGGCCAGGGCCCGCGAGCTCATCGCCACGGTCGGTCTGGCCGAGTTCGCCGACAGCTACCCGCGCGAGCTCTCCGGCGGTATGCGGCGCCGCGCCAGCCTGGCGCGCATGCTCGCCAACGGCGCGGAGACCATCCTGATGGACGAGCCCTTCGGCGCCCTGGACGCGCAGCTGCGCGCCGAACTCCAGCGCGAACTGGCGCGACTGTGGAAGGCCACCGGGCACACCATCGTCTTCGTCACCCACGACATCGAGGAGGCCCTGATGCTCGGCGACCGCGTCGTCGTCCTGGGCCCGCTGGGCACCATTCTGCTCGACCAGCAGGTCGACCTCGACCGACCGCGCGAACCCGACGAGACCAAGGTGCGGCCGCGGTTCGTGGAACTGCACGCCACCCTGGCCTCCGCGCTGAAGAAAGGAGCGCGGTGATGACGACCGAGTCGTCCGCGGACACCGACGCGCCCACCGGCCTGAGCACGAGCGGCCCCGTCAAGGAGGCCCGCCGCCGCAGCTGGTGGTACCGCAACCGCCGCACCACCATCGTGTGGAGCCTGCGGGCGGGCGTGGTGCTGGTCTTCCTCCTGCTCTGGCAGATCGCCGGCAACACGGCCGCCAACCCCATGTTCGTCTCCGACCCGGTCAGCGTGTGGGAGCAGCTGAGCGCCTGGATCGTGGACGGCACCCTGGGGAGGCACACCTGGATCACCATCCAGGAAGTGGTCCTCGGCTACGTCATCGGCGCCGCCGCCGGTGCCCTCGCCGGATACGCGCTCGCCTCGATCCGCCTCGTCTACGACGTGTTCGAGCCGCTGATGATGGCGCTGTACTCGATTCCGAAGGTGGCGCTCGCCCCACTGTTCATCGTGTGGTTCGGCATCGGCATCGACATGAAGGTCATCCTGGCGGCCGTCAGCGTGTTCTTCCTGGTCTTCCTCAACACCGCCGCCGGCGTCCGCGACGTCGACCGCGGCCTCGTCGACGCCGTCCGGCTCATGGGCGGGTCGAACAGGGACATCGCGATCAAGGTGGTGCTGCCGGCCTCCATGACCGGGCTCATCACGGGCCTGAAGGTCTCCATTCCCTACGCGCTCATCGGCGCGGTGATCGGTGAACTCGTCGCCTCCAACCGCGGCCTGGGCTACCTCATCAACGACTCCGCCGCGCAGTTCAACACCGCGGGCGTGTTCGCCGCGGTCGTGGTGCTGACCGCAGTGGCGATGGTCCTCAACACCCTCGTGGGCGTTCTGGCCTCCCGCGCCAACCGCTGGAAGCCACTCGACTAGGCGCCTTCCACGGACCCGGCGCCCCGGTGCCGCGGCGGCCCGGCGTTCCGGTGCCCTGTCCCGGAGCGCGTCGGCCCGCAGCGCCGTGCCCGGCGTCCCGGGGGCCCCGTGCGGTTCATCCCCCAAGGCCGTGGGCTCTCCACGGCCCCTCACCCAAACCGAAAGTCACGCCATGAAACTCAGCACGCACATCAGGACGGCGGTCGCGATCGCGACGACCGCGGGCCTCCTCGCCGCCACCGGCTGCGCCGGCGACACCGCCGACTCCGAGCCAGGCGTCCTCAACGTGGGGCAGATCAGCGACTCCGTCGCGTTCTTCCCGCTCTACGTCGCCGAGGAGGAGGGCTACTTCACCGAGGAGGGCGTCGAACTCGGCGAGCGGCCCCGGCTCGGCACCGGCGCCAAGCTCGCGGCGGCCCTGACCTCCGGCTCCATCGACGTCGGCGCGGGAGTCCTCACGGACGCGTTCAACCTGGCGGAGAGCAACCCGGAAACGCAGGTGACCGGCTCGCTCGTCACCGACTACTACGTGGACATCGTGACGTCCTCGGACTTCGACGGGCCCGCGGCGGACGCCTCCCTGGAGGAGAAGGTCCGCGCCCTGGAGGGAAGGAACATTGGGATCACCGGGCCCGGATCCGGCACCGAGGCGCTGGTCGTCTACCTGTTCGAGCAGGTGGGCCTGGACGCCAGGACCGACGCCACACTCGTCAACCTGGGCGCCGTCCCCTCGTCGGCCATCGGCGCCCTGTCCGAGGGGCAGGTGGACGCCCTCGCCTTCTTCCAGCCGACCGGCCAGATGGCCGAGGCGGAAGGGGTCGGCGACATCTACATCTCGCCCCAGCGCGGCGACGTCCCCGACCTGTCCGGCTCCCTGCACGGCGCGCTGTTCAGCACCTCCGGGGTGATCGAGGAGAAGGGCGAGGAGGTCGAGGCCTTCAACCGGGCCATCGACCGGGCGCTGGAGTTCATCCAGAGCGACCCGGAGGCCGGCGCGGAGCTGCTGTCGACCTACCTCGAGGGCACCGACCCCGAGGCGGTGGAGGCGCTCAACGAGATCCTCCCGCAGGAGTTCGCCTCCTCGTCCCAGGTGTCGCGGGACGCCTTCGGTACCGCGGTGGACTTCCACCTGGAGTCCCAGCTGATCGACGAGGCACCCGACTACGAGTCACTCGTCTGGTCCCACGTCCAGGAGTAGACCGCGCATGACGGCACGAAGACGAGGACGACGATGACACCGTCACAGACACCACCGGGGACACGTGCGCGAGTCCGTGGACACCAGCTGGCGATCCCCTCAGTCCTGATGCGGGGCGGGACCTCCCGCGGGCCGTTCTTCGCCCGTGCGGACCTGCCTGACGACGACGGGACGCTCGCCCGAGTGCTCACCGCGGCGCTCGGTTCGCCCCACCCGCTGCAGATCGACGGGCTGGGCGGGGGACACCCGCTCACGTCCAAGGCGGGCATCGTCGGCCCGAGCACCGAGTCCGGCGCCGATCTCGACTTCCGCTTCGCCCAGCTGCGACCCGACGACGACTCGGTGGACATGGACGCCAACTGCGGCAACCTGCTCGCCGCGGTCGTGCCCTTCGCCGTCGAGACCGGGATGATCGTGCCCACCGCGGACACCACGACCGTGCGGGTGCGCACCCTCAACACGGGGGCGGTCGCGGAGATCTCCGTGCGCACACCCGGGGGCGGCGGCGCGCGCAGCGTCGACTACGCGGGGGAGACCCGCATCGACGGCGCCCCCGGTACCTCCTCGCCGGTGACGATCGGGTTCCTCGACACCGCCGGATCCATCGCCGGGTCCCTGCTGCCGACGGGCCGGCCGCGCGACACGGTCGAGGTCACCGGCACGGGGCCGGTGGAAGTCACCTGCATCGACAACGGCCAGCCCCTCGTCATCGTCGCCGCCACCGCGCTCGGCGCCACCGGGCGGGAGAGCCCCGCCGAACTCACCGCGGACCCCGCCCTGCGCTCCCGGGTCGAGGCGCTGCGGCTGGCCTGCGGAACGCTCATGGGTCTGGGCGACGTCACGGACCGCAACTACCCGAAGATGACGCTGATCTCGCCCCCGCGGCACGGGGGCACGGTGGCCACGCGCAGCTTCATCCCCCGCGTGGCCCACGAGTCGATCGGCGTCCTGGCCGCCGTCACCGCCGCCACCGCCTGCGTACTGCCGGGAACGGTCGCGCACGCGATGGCGGCCCCGACGGCCACCGGGCAGGCCGAGGCCACGCTCTCCATCGAGCACCCGAGCGGGGCCTTCGACGTCCGGCTCGGCTGGGAACCCGGCGACCCAGCCCGTATCACCCGTTCCGCGCTCGTACGCACCGCACGAGCGCTCATGGCCGGCGACCTCTATGTCCCCCTGGGCCTCTGGAACCCGTCAACGAAGGAAACGAACCGATGATCATCGACTGCCACGGGCACTTCACCACCGCGCCCGACGCTCTCGGCCAGTGGCGCCAGGCCCAGATCGCCGCGCTCGACGGCGGGCCCGAGCCCGACGAGCCGCGCATCGGCGACGACGAGTTGCGCGAGGCGATCGAGGGCAACCAGCTCTCCCTCATGGACCAGCGCGGAATCGACCTGACCGTGTTCTCGCCCCGGGCGTCCTTCATGGCCCACCACATCGGTGACGAGGCCACCTCCGTCCGCTGGGCCCGGATCTGCAACGACCTCGTCGCCCGCGTGACGGAACTCTTCCCGGAGCGCTTCGCCCCCGCCGCGATGCTTCCGCAGTCCCCGGGCGCCGACCCGGCCGGCTGCCTGCCCGAACTGCGGCGCGCCGTCGAGGAACTCGGCGCCGTGGCGATCAACCTCAACCCGGACCCCTCCGGAGGGCTGTGGGACTCGCCCCCGCTGACCGACCGCTCGTGGTATCCCATCTACGAGGCGATGTGCGAGTACGACATCCCCGCGATGGTGCACGTCTCCACCAGCGTCAACCCCGCCTTCCACACCACCGGCTCGCACTACCTCAACGCCGACACCACGGCGTTCATGCAGCTGGTCCAGGGCGACCTCTTCGCCGACTTCCCGGACCTGCGGCTCGTCATCCCCCACGGAGGCGGGGCCGCGCCCTACCACTGGGGGCGCTTCCGCGGACTGGCGATGGCCCTCGGCAGGCCCGAACTGGAGAAGCACGTGCTCGGCAACGTGTTCTTCGATACCTGCGTGTACCACCAGCCGGGCATCGACCTGCTGCTCGACGTCGTCCCGCACGAGAACATCCTCTTCGCCTCGGAGATGATCGGCGCCGTCCGCGACATCGACCCGTGTTCGGGCCACCACTTCGACGACACCGGCCGCTACCTGCGGCGCGCGGACCTGACCGACACCGCGCGCGATGCCATCACCGAGGGCAACGCCCGCCGCGTCTACCCGCGGCTCGACGCGCGGCTGAGGAGTCAGGGCCGATGAGGGCCGGTCCGTACCCGTCCACCCACGCACGAGGAGAGTCATGACCGAGCTCGGAGTCGTCCACCGTTCCATCGAGCGCGCCGCGCCGGAGGCCGTCGAGGAGCTGTCCCGCTTCGGCGTCGCCACCGTGCACGAGGCACAGGGGCGCACCGGCCTGCTGCGGCCCTACATCCGTCCGGTCTATCCGCGGGCCAGCCTGTGCGGGACCGCGGTCACCGTCCTGCTCCAGCCCGGCGACAACTGGATGCTGCACGTGGTCGCCGAACAGATCCGTCCGGGCGACGTCGTCGTGGCCGGCTGCACGACGGAGTCCGAGGACGGGTTCTTCGGCGAGCTCCTGGCGACCTCGTTCAGGGCCCGGGGCGCCGTGGGCCTGATCATCGACGGCGGCTGCCGCGACGCCGCCGAGCTCGGCGAGATGGACTTCCCGGTCTTCAGCCGCGCCATCAACGCCAAGGGCACGGTGAAGGCGACACTGGGCTCGGTCAACGTGCCGGTCACCGTGGCCAACGCCCTGGTCCACCCGGGCGACGTCGTCGTCGCCGACGCCGACGGCGTGGTCGTGGTGCCCCGCGACACCGCCCCGCGGGTCGCCGAGGCCGCGCGGCTCCGCGAGGAGAACGAGCACGGCAAGCGCGCCCGGTTCCAGAACGGCGAGCTGGGCCTGGACGTCTACGGCATGCGCGAGAAGCTGACCTCGGCCGGCCTGCGCTACCTGGACTGATCGGCCCGCACATCGTGGGCGGGCACCGCCGGGGTGGGGCCGACGCCGCCGGCTCCACCCCCGGGACGATCCCCGTCTCGGCGACGGCCGGCTACAGGGGCCCGCCGCGCGGGTAGGCAGGCGGTGGGACGGCCGGGGCGGCCGGAGGCGGCCGAGTGGTCGGGTCGGCCGGTCGACGGGCGGACCGGACCCGGGGCGCGGTCGTCCCACGATGGCCGTGGCGGGCGCGGACCGCCGCCACGTACTGTGGCAGCCCAGAGGAACCGGGCAGGCCGCCCGCCCCTCACGCCGCACGACTGGAGAGGTGCCCATGTCCCGCATGACGCCCGAGGCGGACGGACCGGGCCCGGCCGTGGCCAACACCGAACAGGACGAGGCGTGGAACGGCGACGACGGCCGCCACTGGGCGGAGCACAGCGACCGCTTCGACGCGATGCTCGCCCGGTTCACCCCGATCCTGCTGGAAGCGGCGGGGGCCGCGCCAGGACAGCGGGTGCTCGACATCGGCTGCGGCGCGGGGGCGACGACGTGCGAGGCGGCCCGGGCCGCCTCGGGCGGTGAGGCCTGGGGCGTCGACCTCTCGGGGCCCCTGCTGGACCGGGCGCGGCAGCGCGCCGAACGGCAGGGACTCGACAACGTGCGCTTCGAGCGCGCCGACGCCCAGGTCCACCCCTTCCCCGAAGCGTCCTTCGACGCCGCGATGAGCCGGTTCGGCATCATGTTCTTAGCCGACCCGGCCGCGGCCTTCGCCAACATCGCCCGTGCCGTGGCTCCCGGGGGTCGGCTGGCCTTCCTGTGCTGGCAGCGGCCGCACGACATCGAGTGGACCGTCACGCTGCGCTCGGTCCTGGCGCGCTTCGTCGACCTGCCGGAGATGGACATGGACGGCCCCGGGCCCTACTCGCTCGCCGAGCCGCGGCGGTCCCGGGACCTGTTGGAGGCGAACGGTTTCGACGGGGTCGTGGTCGAGTCCGTCCGGGAACCCGTCAGCCTGGGCGGTGACATGGACGAGGCGATGGACTTCGTGGCGCGGATGGGGCCGGTGCGCGCGCTGCTGTCCAAGGCCGACCCCGCGACCAGGACGCAGGCCCTCGACGCCCTGCGTGACGCCCTGGCCGTCCACCTCACCGACGACGGCGTGCGCGTGGGATCGGCCGCCTGGCTGGTCACCGCGCGCCGGGACTGAACTCCGGCCGTCCGGGCGGCCAGGACCCGCCGCCTTCCATGGAGCCCTCATCGAACCTGGTGCGGCGCGTTCTTCCCCTGGGCTCCTTCGTCGTTCACGTGGCGTCGAAGGATCGGCTCAGCCGACGATACGGGCGAGTTCCACCCGCGACCGGATGCCGAGTTTGGCGTAGATGTTGCGCAGGTGGTGGTCGACCGTGCGCGGGCTCAGGAACAGCAGCGCCGCCACCTCCCGGTTGGTCGATCCCGTCGCGACGTGGCGGGCGATCTGCAGCTGCTGCGGGCTCAGCTGCCGGACGGGATCGCGCTCCCGCCGGGCGGGCCTGCCGCGGGTGGCGCGCAGTTCGGCGCGCGCCTGGTCGGCCCACGGCCGCGCGCCCAGCAGCTCGAAGGACTCCAGGGCCGCGGTCAGGTGCTCGCGCGCCCTGGCCGGGTGGCGTTCGCGCCGCAGCTGGGAGCCGAACAACAGCTGTGTCCGCGCCAGTTCGAGGTCGCAGTAGCCCGACGCGTGCAGGTCGACCGCCCGGCCGAACAGGTCCGTGCTCTCCCGCCCCGAAGCGAGCAGGGCCCGGCAGCGCAGCGCCAGCGCGCGGGCGGAGGACGCGCCGGTGGCCTCGGCCCAGCGCTCGAACGTGGTGACGGCCGAGTGCACGGCCTCGGTCCGCTCGGGGCCGGGTGCGGTCGCGGCTCCGCGCATCGTCGCCTCGACCAGGTGCGGTGTGCTCAGCAGGTGCACGGCCGTGTGGCCGCGGCCGGGCCCGGCGCGGTGGAGGGAGGACAGCCGCGAGGCGGCCTCGTCCACCCGGCCCAGGCCCAGGTCGAGAAGGGCCAGGGCCCAGGAGGCGAGTCCCGCGGGGAGGCCGAGGTCGTGGGAGTCCGCCAGGGCCAGCGCCGCCCGCGCCCGGTTCCGGCAGGCGTCCTCCTCGCCGTGGATCGCGGCCAGCAGGGCGAGCCCGGCGCGGTGGTGCCCGGCGCAGTTGTCCTGCCCGGTGGCCTCGGCGAGCCGCAGACCCTCGGCGGCGCAGGCCTGGGCGAGGGAGAGGCGGCCGAGCCAGAGTTCGGCGTAGGTGCGGAACTCCAGGGCCCGTGGGACGAGGGAGTCCGCCCCGGAGCGCCGTGCGTGGTCGGCCGCCCGCCCCGCGAGGGCGGACGCCCCCAGGTTGTCGCCGCACAGGAGCCCGGCGATGCCGCCCAGGAGGAGGTGCTGGGGGTCCTCGGTGCGGTCGGCCGCCGCCATCACGCGGCGCAGGGCGGTCACGCCCTCGGTGTGCCGGCCCTGGAAGAGGGCGGCCTTGCCCGACATGTAGTCGAGGACGAGGCGGTCCTGGGGCCGGCGGCCGCTCCCGTGGAGGGCGAGCGCCCGCGCGGCGGTGGCGAAGTAGCGGGTGTGGTCGCCGGACAGGCAGCAGGCCTCGCCCGCCTGGTGGAGCGCGCGCAGCGCCAGGGCGCTGTCGCGGCGGGGCACGTGGTCGGCGAAGGTCCGCAGGCGCTGGAAGGCGTCGATGGCCACCCCCGAGCGCAGGTCCATGTCGGCGCGCACGAGCTCCACGTGGTCGCGTACGGGTCCGGCGGCCTCGCCCAGGGCGGGGAGTTCGTCGCCGACGCGGTCCAGGAGCCGCAGGGTGCGGGGGTGGTCGCCCGACAGCCAGGCCGCGCGCGCCGACTCGGCCAGGCGCATGGCGCGGGCGGCGGCGGCCGGCGACAGCTCGGCGGCGCGCTCGAACAGGACCGAGGCGGGCGCGTGCCCCCGCCGTCCCATCCGTTCCCGGGCGGCTGCGCACAGGTCCGCCGCGGTGGACTCGTCCGGGGCGGTGCGGGCGGCGGCGCGGTGCCAGGCGGCGTCGGCGGGGGAGCGCCGGGCCAGCGCCAGGTGGGCGGCGTGCCGTTCCGCCGCGGGCAGGCCGTGGTACAGGGCGGGGCCGACCAGGGGATGGGCCAGTACGGCGCGCCCGGCGTCCTGCCGGACCAGCCCGGCCTCCGCGGCCGACGCCCACCACGGGGGCGGACCGCCCTCCTCCCGCGGGGAGCCGGAACGCGCGGCCGGGACCGGGGCGGGCGTCGCGGGGGCGGCCGCCAGCAGCAGGAGCCGGTGGCGGACCGGGGCGGGCAGACCACGGGCCGAAGCGGCGTAGGCGTCGGTGAGGGCGCCGCGTGAGCGGGGCGGGCGGCCCAGGTCGGTCGCGCCCGAACGCTCGTCGGGACCGGCCGCGGCCAGGAGTTCGAGCGCGGCGCGGGGGTTGCCCCGCGCCAGGACGGCGAGTTGGGCGCGGACGGACTTGGCCAGGGGAACCGGCTCGGCCGCCGCGTCGAGGAGCCGTTCCGTGCCCTCCCGGTCCAGGGGTTCCAGGTCCAGGACGGGGACGCCGCCGGGCGCCTCGTAGGCGCCCGCCTCGGCGGACAGGAGGGCGGCCACGCCCTCGTCGGCGAGCCGCCGTCCGGCGAAGGCGAGGACCTCCCGGGAGGGCGCGTCCATGAGGTGGACGTCGTCCACGCAGATGAGCACGGGGTGCTCCGCGGCGATCTCGGTGATGAGTCCCAGGGCCGCCACCGACAGCAGGAAGGGCCGTTCCGCGCGGCCGCACTCCAGTGACCGGTGGAGGGCGTCGCGTTGGGCGGCCGGGAGGCGTGGCAGGTAGGGCATGGCCGGGCGCAGGAGCTGGTGCAGGCCGGCGAAGGCCAGCTGGCGCTCCTCGGGGGCGGCGTGGGCGGCCAGCACGGTGAAGTCGGGGGCCTGCGCGCGGGTGTGGGCGAGCAGCGCGGACCTGCCCGAGCCGCGGGCGCCGCGGACCAGCAGGATGCGGCTCCGGCCGGAGCGGGCGGCCCGCAGCAGGTGGCGGGTGGCGGCGAGTTCCTGGTCACGCCCGTACAGGGGGGCGACGCGTGTGGGCGGGGGCACGCGGATCACGGAAAAGAAGTTACCCGCGAGTTAAAGAGCTGTAAAGGGACCGGCGATTCAGCCGATGCGCTCCGTGTGACGCCGGGCACACACTCGAGCTCCCCCACCCCCTGCGGAGTCACCATGAAACGTTCGTTCGCGCTCCTGTGCGGTCTCGCGCTCGCCGCGTCCCTGTCCCTGGCCACGGCCGTACCGGCCGCCGCCTCCCAGCCCGCTCCGATCATCTTCGTCCACGGATTCGCCGGCAAGGGCGGACAGTGGTCGACCATGCGGGCGAGCCTGGCCGAGTCGGGCTACCCCGAGGACCGGCTGCACGTGTTCTCCTACGACTGGCTGCGCTCGAACCGCACCATCGCCGACCGGCTGTCCACGTACGCCGACGGCGTCCGCGACCAGCACGGCGCCGACCGGGTCCACCTGGTCTCCCACTCCATGGGCGGCCTGTCCACGCGCTGGTACATCAAGCACATGGGCGGCGACCGGACGGTCGACCAGTGGATCTCGATCGGCGGCCCCAACAACGGCACCGACGTCGCGAACCTGTGCACGTCGCTCATCACGCCGTGCGCGGAGATGCGGCACGGCTCGCACTTCCTGGCCGAGCTCAACAGCGGCGACCCGACGCCGGGCCCGGTGGAGTACACGACCTTCCGTTCGCCCTGCGACCTCATCATCTCGCCGTACGACAGCACGTCCCTGGACGGTGCGAACAACATCCGCACCGGATGCGTCGAGCACATCTCCATGATGTGGAACTCCGAGGTCATCGACGGAGTGCGCAGCACACTCGGCTGACGTGCGGCTGTCGCGGCGGCGGCCCCGGCGGTACCACCGCCGGGGCCCTCCCACCGGAGTCCTCCCCGGGGCGCCATGGCCTACGATGGCGGGCCGGCCGCACCGGAGGCCGCCGAACGGTCCGACGCCCCCGCCGCCACCCCCGTGCGCGGCCACGAAGGAGAACCGAACCCATGACCGGCCGCATCCTCCTGCTCGGCGCCACAGGCTACACGGGCGGCCTCGTCCTCGACGCCCTCCTGCGACGCGGCGTGCGACCGACCGTGGCCGGACGCGACGCCGCCGCCGTGGCCGCTCTCGCCGACCGATCCGGCGGACTCGACCACGCGGTCGTCGACGCCGCCGGTCCCGAAGCCTTGCGCGCGCACCTGCGCCCCGGCGACGTCCTGGCCACCACTGTCGGGCCCTTCGAGCGCCTCGGGCACCACGTCGCGCGGGCCGCCGCCGACATCGGCGCCCACTACGTCGACTCCACCGGTGAGGTCGGCTTCGTCCGCGCCCTGCGCGACCGGCACCACCAGCGCGCCCGCGAGACCGGGTCGGTGATGCTCCCCGCCTTCGGGTACGACTACGTCCCCGGCGTCCTCGCCGGAACCCTCGCCGCCCTCGAAGCGGGCGAGTCCGCCCGCGCTCTCGACATCGGCTACTTCGCCACCGGCCCGCTCCGGAACGGAACGAGCCAGGGCACCCGCGCCACCATGCGCGACGGCCTGACCCTGCCGTCCGCGCGTCGGCACCGCCACCGGCTGGTCGAGGAACGCACCGCCTCCCGCGTCCGGGGCTTCAGCGTCGGCGGCCGTCGCCGGTCCGCCTTCCTGGTCTCCGGCACCGAAGTGCTCTTCCTGCCCGACACCTGCCCCGCGCTGAGCGACATCACCGTCTACAACGGCTGGTTCTCCGCGCTCAGCCGCCCGATCTCCCTGGTGTCGGCCGCCGTCGGCGCCGTGACCCGGCTGCCCGGGGGCCGCGGGCTGACCGCACTGCTCACCCGCCCGCTCTCCGGCGGCCCGCCCGGCGGACCCGACGCCACCGCACGCGCACGGACCCGCAGCCACGTCGTCGCCGTCGCCTCGACCGGGGCCCCGGGCCGCAGGCCGCTCGCCGAAGTCCACGTCGAGGGCCCCAACCCGTACACCCTCACCGGCGAACTCATGGCGTGGGCCGCCCAGCGCCTCACCACCCACACCGCCACACCGGGGGTCGTCGGGCCCGTCGACGCCTTCGGCCTCGACACGTTCCGTGACGCCTGCGCCGAGATCGGCCTCGGCCCGGTCTGATCCGCAGGGCCGGGCCGCAGCGGTCGGAGTCCGGACCGGGGCGGAGGCCCGGCCGGTCCCTGGCTCGCTAGTCGGACTCTCCGTGCGGGGAGCCCGGGGTGCCGGGCTCGCCGGTGTCGTCGGCGACGCCGGTGGCGCTCTCCGCCAGCCACGCGTCCCAGGACCGCTGCCAGTAGCCCCAACCGTTGTCGACGTCGAGTTCGCGGTCGGTCCCGGTGACGATCAGCGGATCGCCCATGAGCGAGTTCTCGTAGAACCACCGGGCGTCCGCGGTGGCCAGGTTGGGGCACCCGTGGCTGAGGTTGGCCTCGCCGAGCTGGTCGTTCCACGGCGCGGCGTGCGTGAACTCGCCGCTGTCGGAGAAGCGGACGGCGTACTGGACCTCGATCTCGTAGCCCTCCGGGCTGTCGACCGGGACGCCGACGGTGGAGGAGTCCATCACCAGGTTCTCGTACTTCTCCATGGTGAGGTGGACGCCGCTGGTGGTGGTGTAGCGCTCGACGTCGGCCCGCCCGATGCTGGTGGGGAAGTCCTGGACCTGCTCCCCGCCGCGCTCGACGGTCATGCGCTTGGTGTCGCTGTCGATGGTGCTGGTCTGGGACCGCCCGACCGTGAAGTCGAGCCGGTGGTTCTCGATGCCGTAGACACCGTCACTCGCCTGGACGCCGGCCAGGCGCAGGTTGACGCTGACGTCCTGGTCGGGCTCCCAGTACTCCTGCGGGCGGAAGACCGCGGTCCGGTCGCCGAACCAGTTCCAGGCACCCCGCACCGGCTTGTCGGAGAGCACCTCCAACGCCGACTCCACACTTGCCTTGTTCTGTACGGGCAGGTCGAATTCGACGATGACGGGCATGCCCACGCCGACGGTCTGGCCGCTGATCGGGAAGTTCGACTTCAGCTCCAGGCGCCGCCCCGGGGTCGCGGCGAGGGTCGAGAACTCGTGGGTGACCTCGGTGCGCTCTCCATCGTCGGACTCGGCGGCGGCGGTGACCGTGATGTCGGCGCCGGGAACCAGTGTCCAGTCGCTGGTCCACTCGGTCTCGTCCTCGTTGAGGGACCCGGTCATCTCGTCGGCGCCGGTGCCCTCGAACCCCGCCGTCGAGACCCGCACCTCGGTGAGGGTGCCCCCTTCGGCCTCGACGACGACGGGCAGGTCGGGGCGGACGTCGGACGCGCCGTCCTCCGGGGTGACGCGGACGGTGACGGGCTCGGGGGTCTCCCGGGGTTCCTCGCTCTCCACCGGGGGGTCGGCCGGGGGCGTCGAACACGAGGTCGCGCCCAGCAGGCCGAAGGCGAGGAGGCCGAGGACGACGCGTCTCTTCGGGTCGGGAGGGGTGGTGTGCATGATCGGATGCTCCGTCTGCGGTTCGGGGACCTCTGTTCCGGGAGCACGGTGATACCCGGGACGAAGTCGGGATAGCGGGGAATGCGGTGGTGTGGTGCCGTTCGGGTGGTACGGCGGACGAAGTCGTGGGGGCGGGAGGCGCCGGGCGCTGCCGGGGAGCCGCGAGGGCTCCGCGTCCGGCGCCCGGAGATCCGGAGACCGGCACCTGGCCGAACGGGAGGCCGTCCCCGCGGTGCGGCGACGCCCGGCGGATGGTCGGCCGGGAGGCCGTCCCTGCGGTGGGGCGGTGCCCGGTGTACCGCAGGCCGGTCCGGACCGGCCTGCGTCGGCGGATCAGACCCGCTGGACGCAGAGGGAGATGAGCAGGCGCGTCCCGCTCCAGGGAACGGCCGCGGTCGCCGAGGGCCGCCACGGGACCGCGCGGGCGACAGGCGTCCGCAGCAGGGCCGTGCCGGTGCCGAGACCCGTCAGCACGGCTCCCGCGAGGCCGGAACCGCGCTGGTCGGCGCCCGTGCTCACGTCCGAGGGGCACAGATGGTGCTCTTCGTCGGTGCTGTCGGTGCGGTCAGCGTGATCGGCGGCGGAGCTGAGTCCGGCCGGCTCCGATCCGGCCCCGACGGCCGTCCCGTCGCGCGGAGGTGCCGAGGCGGCGTCCACGGCCCAGGCGGCGCAGAAGAGGTGGGCGACGAACAGCAGCGACAACAGCAGGGCCCCTGCCCAGGGGCTCCACCACCGGTTCCAGATCATCGCCGACACGGCACGAACCCTACCCAACGGGTCCGGCGACGCCGTCCGCTCCGTGGTCGGGTCGAAGGACGACCGCGCCGCAGATCCCCGCGCCTCCTGGCGGATCGGCGCGGGCCGGGGCGGGCGTGCGGCGTTGGTCACGAACGGCGTCGTCGCGCTCGTGCACCACCCGATCCGCGCCGCGCGAGGCCACCGCTACAGTTCCTTGCATGGACGGGCACACCCACACACGGAGTCAGCGCACCATCGCGGTGCCGCTGATCTTCCTGGTGGTCCTGTGCTTCCTGTGCGCCCTGTGCCACAGCGCCGCGCCACAGGCCGCGACCCCTACCGCGCCCCCTACGGCGACCTCTGCCGCGACCAGTGCCGCGGCTGGTGTCTCCACCGGTGCCGCCGCTGCCGTCGCCCCGTCCGCGTCGGCGGCCGACTGCCCGGCGGAGGAGGCCGCGCCGGTTCCCTCCGACGCACCCGTGCAGGGCCTCACGCACGCGTGCGAGGCGACCGAGGGACACGGACTGCCCACCGCTCCGCCCCTGTTCCTCTTCCTCGCGCTCGGGGCCGTCCTCGTCCTCGCGCTGCTGTCGGCGCCACGGCCCGGCCCGGCGCCCCGCCCCCACCGGTCCGCACCAGCGGCCCCGCACGGGAGCGGGCTGCTGACACTGCTCTGCGTCCAACGGGTCTAGAACACGGTCATCCGCCGCGCCCCGCACCCCGTGCCGGGACGCGCGGCCCCCTGCCCGCCCACCGGGCGAGGCCACCCCTCCTTGACCGTTGTCGAGCGCCGCACCGCGCTCTCCCCAACCCAGGACGTCCTCATGAGCAAGAACCTCGGTATCACCCTCGGCCTGATCATGGTCGCCGTCATCGGAGCCGGACTCCTCATGGCCCTCGACGGCCGCGACGGAGCCACCGGCTCCCCGTCCGCCCCCACCGCGCCCGCCGGCCAGGACCCCACGGCCGCGCCCGCCCCGCCGACCGCACCCGCGGAACTGCTCGTCCGCGAGAACAGCCGCTACCTCGACCGTGTCGAGGAGTCCCCGGTGACGGTCGTGGAGTTCCTCGACTTCGAGTGCGAGGCCTGCCGCGCCCAGTTCCCCGTCATGGAGCGGATCCGCGAGGACTACGACGGCCGGATCAACATGGTCGTCCGCTACTTCCCCCTGCCCGGACACACCAACTCCGAGCCTGCGGCCGCGGCGGTGGAGGCCGCCGCCCAGCAGGGCGCGCTGGAGGAGATGTACGTCCGGATGTACGAGACCCAGGCCGAGTGGGGCGAGTCCCGCGAGTCGCGGGCCGAGGTGTTCGTGGGCTTCGCCGAGGACCTGGACCTGGACACCGGCGAGTTCGTCCGGACCATGGAGTCCGCCGAGACCCGGGAGCGGGTGGCGTCCGACTTCGAGGACGGCGTCGCCCTCGGCGTCCAGGGCACCCCGACGATCTTCGTCAACGGGCACCTCGCCCCGAGCATGCCCGACTACGAGGTACTCGCGTCCATGATCGACGCGGAGCTGGCGGAATGAGCGCCCGCGCCACCGCGGGCGACGCCGGGGCCCCGCCTCCGGGAGCCGATGTCGCCGTCATCAGCCGGGCGCTGCCGTGGCTGCTCACCGCGGGCGGGGCCATCGGTCTCCTCTCCGCGGCGGCCCTGCTGGTGGAGCGGATCAGGGTGCTGGCAGACCCCGGACACGTGCCCGCGTGCAGCATCAACCCGTTGCTCTCCTGCGGCACCGTCATGGCCACACCGCAGGCCGAGGCCTTCGGGATCCCCAATCCGGTCGTCGGCGTCGCGTGCTTCGCCGTGGTCACCACGGTCGGCGCCGCGCTCCTGGCGGGCGCGCGGTTGCGGCGCTGGTTCTGGCTCGGACTCCAGGCGGGCGTGCTGTTCGGGGCGGTCTTCGTGCACTGGCTGATCTTCCAGAGCCTGTACCGCATCGGTGCGCTGTGCCCGTACTGCCTGGTCGTGTGGGCGGTGACGATCCCCCTCTTCTGGTACGTCACCCTGCACAACCTGCGCTCGGCGCACCTGCCCGTCGCCGCCCGGCTGCGGCGTCCGACGGACGTCCTGGCCCGCAACCACACCGTCGTGCTCACCGTGTGGGCACTGGTGGTCATCGGCCTGGTCGGCCAGGCGTTCTGGGCCTCCTGGGCCGCCCTGCTGTAGCGCCGCGGACACCGGCCGCACCGGCGCCGCCACCTCCGCCCGACGGCTTGTGGGCCCCGGGCGGGGGCGGCGCACCCCTGTCGGGGGCGGCCCGGACGGTGGACAATGCCATCATGCGATGGCTGTGGACATGGATCCTGGGTTCGGTGACGGTCGTGCTGGCGGTGGCCTGGACGCTGCCCCGGCTCCTGCCGGATCTGGACCTGGGGCTCGACGAACTCAACCAACTGGCCGGGATCGCCTCCCTGGCCGTAGCGGTGGCCACCGGGGCGGTCACGGTGTGGGCGGTGCGCCACCCACCCGCCGCCGACGACCGCGCCACCCCCGCCCACGGTGGCGGGGCGACCACCCCCGCGGCCGGGGGAGGGACGGGCCCCGTGCGGGAGCACATCGACTTCTCCGGCGGTACCTTCCACGGTCCGGTGACCGGCAAGAAGGTCGAATACCACCGCGACCGGCCGGACGCCCCCGGGTGACGCGGGTCGCCGGTGAGCGGCCCCGCTCACCGCGACGACCGCGTCGATGGCTCCGCCGGGCCCCTCCCGGGTGCCGTCAGGCGGAGGCGTCGGAGCGCAGGGACTCCTGATAGGCCCGGGCCGTGGCCATCAGGCCGTCGAGCGCGTCCCGCGTGCGCACCAGCTCGGCGATGTGTCCGGTGAGCCGGTCGCGCTCCTGTTCCATGCGCTCCATCGCCGCCTCGGAGTTGTGCTCGCTCGGTGCGTCGACGCAGGGCAGCAGCTCGGTGATCGTGCGGCTGGACAACCCCGCGGCGTACAACCGCTGGACGAAGGCGACGCGCTCGACATCGGCGTCGGTGAAGTGCCGCTGCCCACTGGGGCTGCGGGTGCTGGTGAGCAGGCCCTGCTCCTCGTAGTAGCGCAGGGAGCGGACACTCACCCCCGTCCGCGTCGCGAGCTCTCCGATGCGCACGGCTTCCCCCTCCGACCCGGGCCGCGGTGATGACCTGCGTCACACCGCTTGCCCCTCACACCAATGTCAGGTTTTAGCGTAGCCGACGTGCCCGGACCGGGCGCACCTTCCACGGAGGAGACCTGACGTGACGAGCTTGTTCGAGCGTTTCCAGCTCGGGAACCTGACCCTGCCCAACCGGGTGGTCATGGCACCGATGACCCGTGTGCGCGCCGCCGCGGGCGGGCTGGCGACCCCGTCCATGGCGACGTACTACGCCCAGCGCGCGACCGCGGGCCTGATCGTGTCCGAGGGGGTGCAACCGAGCCTGGTGGGCCAGTCCAACCCGGGCACACCGGGGCTGTACACCGACGAGCAGGTCGCCTCCTGGACACCGGTGACCGACGCGGTGCACGCCAACGGCGGACGGATCTTCGCCCAGATCATGCACGGCGGCCGGGTCTCCCACTCCGACACCACCGGTCTCCAGCCGGTCGGCCCGTCGGCCGTGCCCGCCGACGGAGACGTGTTCACCCCGAGCGGACCCCAGCCCGCCCCGACGCCGCGCGCGCTGGAGGAGGCCGAGGTGCCCGAGCACGCCGAGTCCTACGCCCGAGCCGCGCGCCGCGCCGCCGCCGCCGGATTCGACGGAGTGGAGCTGCACGGTGCCAACGGCTACATGATCTCCCAGTTCCTCTCCTCCAACGCCAACCTGCGCACGGACTCCTACGGTGGCCCGGTGGCCAACAGGATCCGCTTCGCCGTCGAGGCCGCTGCGGCCACCGTCGACGCCGTCGGCACGGACCGGACGGGCATCCGCCTGTCCCCGGGCGGGGAGTTCTGGGGGGTCCGAGAGACCGAGGTCCGCGAGCTGTACACCGCGCTGCTCACCGAGCTGGCCCGGATCGGCCTGGCCTACGTCCACCTCGAAGCCACCACCGACGAGGACCTGCTCCTGGAGCTGCGCCGGGTCTGGCCGGGCACGCTCATCATGAATCCCACGGTCCCCATGGGCCCGAAGCAGGCCGGCCGGGACGACGCCGACCACTGGCTCGGGCAGGGCGCCGACCTGATCAGTTTCGGCCGCTCCTTCATCTCCAACCCCGACCTGGTCGAGCGGCTGCGCGCAGGACTGCCGATCGCCCCGGTGGACGAGGCCGTGTACTACCAGGGCGGCGACCGGGGCTACCTGACCTACTCCGCCTACCAGCACAGTGCGTAGCGCTCTGGCCGGGCGCCCTTCGCGTCGAGGCACGTGAGCGAACCGGTTCCGGAGGGGTCGCGTAACCGCGCGCGGCCCCGCCGGGACCGTCCCACGGCGGGGCCGCGTCAGGACCGCAGCAGGACCGCGGCCACGTGATCGTGGGCCCACGGCCGTCGCGGGCGGGGTTTTCACCGTGATCCCGCGTGGTGGACGGGGGCAGCGGCTAGCCTGTCTTACCCAGGTGCGGCCCCCACGGGACGCACGCCCCCGGTCGTGTGAGGAGCAGTGCAGGCGCGATGGATGAGACCTCCCCGCTGGTGGAGCAGGCCACCACCACCCTGGTCCGCTCGATGGCCTCCGACGACACCCCGGTCTGGCGGGTGGCGCTCGACGGGTTCGCGGCCCTGTTCGGTCGGTCCGGTCACGTGGTGGCGGCCGAGCTGGAACGCTCCCGCGACGAGGTGGTCGCCCAGCCGCGTCTGGCCGACGAGGCGGCCGGGGAGTGGAAGCCCAAACTGCGCCGCCTGCTGGCGGCCGACCCCGAGGCGGCCGACCGGCTCCGCGCGCTCCTGTGGGAACTGGACGGCGCCCGTCCACAGCAGGGCGTGTCCAACCGCATCGAGGGCGGGGTCTCGGGGATCGCCATCCAGGCGGGCCGTATCCAGGGCGGGGTCAACGGGTACGGCGGCGACCACGTCGACTTCTCCGGCGGCACCTTCCACGACAGGGTCGTCGGCAAGGAGGAACACCACCACGAGGGCGCCCGGGCGGACCGGCCCCAGGGCTCGGCGGAGCGGCCCTGAACCGAGCGCGCGGGGACCGAGCGCGCCGGACGTGGCCTCCGGAGGCCGCGCTTCAGTACGCTGCGCGTCAGGAACACGAACCGCACCCAGGAGGCGGGCGCGCCGAGCCGGGCCTCCGGTAGGTCCGCCCCTACTCGTCGGAGGACGCCGTGGCGCGACCCAACACCCTCGCCGTCGACTTCGACGGCGTCATCCACGCCTACTCCAAGGGCTGGCACGACGGCACGGTCTACGACGTCCCCATGCCCGGTGCCATCGAGGGACTGCGCGCCCTCATGGACGAGTACGCCGTGTTCGTCCACACGAGCCGCGACGTGGACGCGGTCGCCGCCTGGCTGACCGGCCAGGGCTTCACCTGTCGCACCGGCTACGAGGGCAGGTTCTGGAACGAGCGCGGCGTCCTGCTGGTGACCAACCGCAAACTGCCCGCCGTCGCCTACCTCGACGACAGGGCGGTCCGCTTCACCTCCTGGCCCCAGGCCCTGGACGACCTGCTGCCCTGACGCGGTGGCTCCGAGCCGCCCGTACACGGGACGGGCGGGGGCCGAGAGCGCCCGGCGGCGGGGCGGATTCCTCGCCCAGGCGGGGGCTGCCGGTTCCGGCCGCGCGTACGGCGCCACCGGGCCGACGGACCCCGCCCGGGGGCTGCCGTGGACGTCAGGAGCCGAAGGCGTGCCGGTTGTCGTCCTCATCGAACAGCGGCGGCACCCCGTCCATCTCCTGTCGGCCCAGCCGTTCCCCCTGCGCGGCCACGGCCTTGCGCTCCTCCGGTGTGAGGTCGTCCGGAATCGGGTCATCGGCCGGGTGTACACGACGGCGCGGGCTCATGAGCAGCTCTCCTCCAGGTCGGAACCAGTGAGTGGCGGAAGGCCGGACACGCGGCCCCCGTTCAGTGGAGAGACGGTGACTCCGTACAGCGATGACGCGATTCCGGAGAGTTATTTTCTGGGGTGGGGCGAATGTGCGGTGGAACCCGGTTCCGCGCTCCGGTCGCGCCGAAGGTCCTTCCGCCCGCGCCGGGTGGTCGTCCTCACTCGTCCCGGACGGTGATGCCCGTGTTGGCGGCGAGCGCGGGGGCTATGGCGAGCAGTTGGGCCTGCCCGATGACCGCTCCGCCCAGCGACTCGAATCCCGAGACCAGGTCGAGTTCGGTCGCCCCGCGCAGGTCGACCTCGTTCAGCTTCGCCTTGGCCAGGTGCAGGCCGCGGAGGCTGGAGCCGGGGAAGGTGACGCGTGTGAGGGCGGCCCCGCCGAAGTCCACGTCGGTGAGCACGCAGTCCTCGAAGACCACGTCGACCATGCGCGAGGCCCGGAAGTTGACCCCGCTGAGCTTGCACGAGGAGAACACCACGCGTTGGATCTCGCAGTCGAAGGACGCGGTCCCGGCGAACATGCTCGCCACGACGGAGCTGTCGAGCCAGGTGCATTCGGCGATGTCGGTGCCCGCCATGCGCACCGTGTGCAGCCACACGTCGGTGAACCTGCACCGGCGCAGAACACCGCCGTCCCACCGCGTGCCGGTGAAGGCGCTCTCGATGAACCGGGCGCCGGTGAGGTTGGCCCCCTCGAACGTCTCGCCGTCGAAGTGCACGGCCTCGTGGGGGTCGTCGTGCAGGTCCCCCTGGTCGAAGGGGCGCAGGTCATCGGCATAGGGCAGGTCGGAGACGGCGGTGGGGACGGCGGTGGGCCTGGCGCGACCGGTCACGGGATCCTTTCCGGAAGCGGCCCGCGAGGGGCCGCGGGTGGACACGGGCGCGAGGCGGATTCGGACCTGACGGCACCACGGTCTCCTGGCCAGTGGAACCTACCACCGCGCCCGTGGACGTCCTGACCGGTCCACCCGTCTGGGCGCGTCCAGGCGTGCTCGCCCGGGCGTGCCCGTGCGGCGAGCCGACCACGGGCCGCCCCCGAAAGGCGGCCCCAGGCGTGGCGACGCTTCTCCGGCCCCGCGGCCCGCTCTTCGCCGCCTTCTCCGCCACCGAGGGGGTTAAGCTCTCATCACGTTATTGTGGGACGTCATCCGTTTTCTCTGTGCTCACGTCACAATTCCAGAGACGAACGCCACTCCTCCATTTCAGTCATAAGCGACAATACGCACTTTCTGTGCGTTGATCTGAAAAGCGGCCATGACTTCTGCCCCCGGATACCGTTTTCATCCTCCGTCGAACTGGCCTGCCGCCCCCGCGGGGTGGACACCTCCACCAGGATGGACTCCGGATCCGTCCTGGCCGCCGGCCCCACCCGGCTGGCAGTTCTGGATACCGGTCCAACCCGTGCCGGAGCCCGCGCCGTCCCATGCCGCGACCGAGCCTCCAGGGTCCGCGGGATTGCCGCCCGCTCCGGTCCCGGCGACATCCGGGTCGGGCCTGTTCGGCAAGAAGAAGCGCATGGAGGAACTGGAGTCGGAGAACGCGCGTCTGCGCGAGTGGGTGGCGCGCCTGCAGGGGATGGAAGCCCTGGAGATCGCGACCGCGACCGAGACCCTGCGGGAGCGGCAGACCCAGGAGGAGCAGAGGGCACAGGAGACGCACGTCCGGTGGCGGTCGGAGATCAGCCGCGCCGAAATCGAACTGGAACGCGTGCGGTCGGAAGCGGTCCGGGCCCGAGCCGGGATCGTGGAGACGGAGGAGACAGCGCTTCTGCAGGAAGCAGGCGTCTATGAGTACCAGCACCCGTTGGCCGACGCGGTCGCCTACAAAGCCCAGCTGAAGACGTTGAAGGACACCCTGAAGGGGATGGTGCGCAACGACAACGCCGTCCTCGCAGCGACCGACTGGCAGGTCAACGGTTCGCTGGCGCAGGGACGCGCGATGGTCCGAGACTTCTCCAAGCTCATGCTGCGTGCCTACAACGCCGAGGCCGACAGCCTGGTCCGCTCGATGAAGCCCTACAAGCTCGCCTCGGCCACGGACCGACTCGGAAAGACCCGCGAGACCATCGCGAGGCTGGGAAAGACGATGCACATCCGCATCGGGGACGCCTACCACCACCAGCGGTTGTACGAACTGCAGCTGACGGCGGACCACCTGGCCAAGGTGGAGGAGGAGAAGGAGCGCGTCCGCGAGGAGCGGGAGCGCCAGAGGGAGGAGGAGAAGGCCCAGCGCGAGTTCGAGCGGGAGAAGGCGCGGTTGCTCAAGGAGCAGTCCCACTACAGGTCCGCGCTGGCCAAACTCGAAGCCAGGGGTGACGAGGCCGGAGCCGCCCAGATGCGCGAGAAGATCGCCGAGGCCGAGGAGGCGATCAAGGGCGTCAACGACCGCGAGGCCAAGATCCGCGCCGGGTACGTCTACGTGATCTCCAATATCGGCGCCTTCGGCGAGGACATGGTGAAGATCGGCATGACGCGGCGGTTGGATCCCATGGATCGCGTACGCGAACTGGGTGATGCCTCCGTTCCCTTCCGTTTCGACGTGCACGCCCTCATCTTCAGTGAGGACGCCGTGGGGCTGGAGTCACGTCTCCACAGCGAATTGGAGAAGCGTCGGGTCAACCGGATCAATCTGCGACGGGAGTTCTTCCACGCCAGTCCGGCCGACGTGCGCGACCTCCTCGCCCGGATCTCCGGCCAACACCTGCTGGAGTACCGCGAGATGCCCGAGGCACTGGAATGGCGGGCCAGCCAGAACGAGAACTGACTCTTCGGCGGCAAGAGCACGAGAGCCCGGTCCGCCCGCCGGGCGCGGACGCTTGGGCGGGTGTCACGAACGGCGGGCGCTCCGATGCGCGGCTCACAGCAGCCCCTTCAGGTAGGCGCCGGTCCGGCTGCCCGGTGCCGCCGCGACCTGGGCGGGCGTGCCCCGCGCGACGATCCGGCCGCCGTCCGAACCACCGCCCGGGCCCAGGTCGACGACGTGGTCGGCGGTGGCCACCACACGCATGTCGTGCTCGGCCGCCACCACGGTGGCGCCCGCGCCGACGAGGTCGCGCAACCGGTTCAGGAGCACGTCGGTGTCATGCGGGTGCAGGCCGGTGGTGGGCTCGTCGAGCAGGTAGACCGTGTCGGCGACCCGCCGGCGCTGGAGTTCGGTGGCGAGTTTGATCCGCTGGGCCTCGCCGCCGGACAGCTCCGTGGCGGGCTGGCCCAGGCGCAGGTAGCCCAGTCCCACGCCGACGAGGGTCTCCAGCGAGCGCCGCACGGACGGCTCCTCGGTGAAGAATCCCGCCGCCTCCTCGACCGACATCGCCAGGACGTCCGCGACCGTGCGCCCCCGGTACCGCACCCGCAGGGTGTCGTCCGTGTACCGCGAGCCGCCGCAGGCGGGACAGGGGGCGTAGGTGGTGGGCAGGAACAGCAGCTCCACCGACACGAAACCCTCGCCCTCGCAGGTCGGGCATCGGCCGCCCACGACGTTGAAGGAGAACCGTCCGGGCCCGTAGCCGAGCGAGCGCGCCTCCTCGGTCGCCGCGAAGAGCTTGCGCACCGTGTCGAAGAGCCCGGTGTAGGTCGCCAGGTTGGAGCGCGGGGTCCGCCCGATGGGCTGCTGGCTGACCCACACCACCCGGCCGCGGTCCGCGGCCCGGTCCGCGATCTCCGCCAGGAGGGAGGACTTGCCCGACCCCGACACCCCGGTGACGGTGGTGAACACGCCGAGGGGGAGGTCGATGTCCAGGCCGCGCAGGTTGTTGCGGGTGGCGCCGCGCAGCTCCAGGCGCCCGCTGGGGGAGTGGGCGCCGCGCTCGGGGAGGCCGTCGTGGAACAGGTAGCGGCGGGTCACCGACTCCGGGACCTCGCGCAGGCCGGGCACCGGGCCGCTGTACAGCACGCGCCCGCCGTGCTCGCCCGCCTCCGGTCCGACGTCGACGATCCAGTCCGCGCCGCGCACCAGGTCCAGGTCGTGCTCGACGAAGCACACCGTGTTGCCCCCGTCGCGCAGGCGCCGGAGGATCCCGGCCAGTGCCTCGCAGTCGGCCGGGTGCAGGCCCGCGGAGGGCTCGTCCAGGACGTAGACCACCCCGAAGAGCCCCGTGCCCAGCTGGGTGGCCAGCCGGATCCGCTGGAACTCCCCGGTGGACAGGGTCGGTGCCGGTCGGGACACGCTCAGGTAGCCCAGACCGAGCTCCGCCAGGACCTCGACCCGCGCCGTGATCTCGCCGACCAGCGCGCCCGCCGCCCCCGTGTCCTCCCGCCAGGGGCGCAGCAGGGCGACGAGTTCGGTCAGGGGCAGCGCCGCCAGTTCCGCGATGGTGTGCCTGGCGAAGGTGACCCGCAGCGCCTCCTGCCGCAGCCGCCGGCCGCCGCACTCGTGGCAGGTCCGGTCGACCATGAACGCGGCCGCCCTGCGCCGCCGCGCCTCGCTGGCGGAGGACGCGTAGGCCTTGAGGACGAGCCTGCGGGCGCTGCTGTACTTTCCCTGGTAGGGGCGGTGGACCCGGCCCGCCTCGCGGACCGGGTGGACCGTCACCACCGGCTGCTCCTCGGTGAACAGGATCCAGTCGCGCTCGGCCTGGGGCAGGTCCCGCCAGGGCCGGCGGATGTCGTGGCCGAGGGTGTCGAGGATGTCGCGCAGGTTCTTGCCCTGCCAGGCCCCGGGCCAGGAGGCGACGGCCCCCTCGGCGATGCTCAGCCCCGGGTCGGGCACCAGCGACTCCTCGGTGACCTCGTGTTCGACCCCCTCCCCGTGGCAGACGGGGCAGGCACCGGCCACGGTGTTGGGGGAGAAGGAGTCGGAGTCCAGGTGCTCCGCCCCGGGCGGATAGGTGCCCGCCCGGGAGAAGAGCATGCGCAGCGTGTTGGAGAGCGTGGTGAGCGTGCCCACGGTGGAACGCACCGAGGGCGCGGTGCGGGGCTGGGCGAGGGCCACGGCCGGCGGCATCCCGGTGACGTCGTCCACGTCCGGGGCCGGAAGCTGCTGGAGCAGGCGCCGCGCGTACGGTGCCACCGACTCCAGGTACCGGTGCTGGGACTCGGCGTACAGGGTCCCGAAGGCCAGGGAGGACTTCCCGGACCCGGAGACCCCTGTGAAGGCGACCAGTGCGTCGCGTGGCAGCTCGGTGTCCACGTTCCGGAGGTTGTGGATGCGGGCGCCGCGCACCCGGATGCGGTCGTCGTGGTGGTCCATAGGACCAGCATGACCCGGTGACGGCCCCGGAACGGACCCAGGGGCGGTCCGTGTGCGGCACACCACGGCCCACACCCGCGCACGGCACACCACGGCCGGAAGCGGGGACCCGCGCCCCGGGCCCACGCGCTCCGGAACCCCGTCACCCGGAACCCCTCCACGGGCCCGCGACCGCCGTCGCTCAGCAGGCGGAGAAGTGCTCGTCGGCGGCCCAGTCCCCCTCCGCCCACGTCTCGGGCGCGGGCGGGGTGAAGCCGGGGTGGAGCTCGGCCAGTTCGTCGAGCAGCCAGCGGGTGAACCGCGCCGCCCCCTGGGGGCAGGTGTGGATGCCGTCGGGGTGGCGGTCGGCCATGCCCTCCCGCTCCTGGGCGTACTCCCCGCCCCACACGTCGGACGCGTCGAGCACCGTGGCGCGGTCCCCGGATTCCTGGGCGACGTCGCGGGCGACCTCGGGCGCGCGTTCGAGGTCGTCCATGTGCGGCTCGTAGAAGTCGTCGGGGACGATCGGCGGCGCCGTGAGGACGACCAGCTCGGCGCCCACGTCCGCCACGGTGTCCACGAGCCGCTCGTAGCCCTCCTCCTGCTCCGCGCGCGTGCCCCAGTCGTAGGTGGTGATCTGGTAGAGCACCACGTCGGGGGAGGCGGACTCGATCTGGTCGGGAAGAGTCTCCCACTGCTCCTCGGAGAACGGTCCGACGACGTTGCCGCCCCCCTCCGCGGCGATCGACTCGAAGGCGACCGTGCTCTGCTCGAACGCGGCCGCCAGCGGCAGGGACTGGCCCACCGCGATGGAGTCGCCGACGAGGAGGACGGAGGAGATCGGTGCGGTCGAAGTGGTGGGGGCGGTCGGCTCGGCGGGGTCGGAGGTGTCCGCGGGCGTGCCAGAACAGGCGGCGGTCAGCAGGACCAGGGGGCCGACGGCGGTGAGAGTGCGCAGTGCGTTGTTCATGGCGTCCACGCTCGCGTGCCCGTGTCCCGGCCGGTCAGCCGCCGTGTCGCAGTCGTGTCCCGGTCGTCCGCGGACCACGGATTCCCGTGGTCCGGTGGCCGATACTGGGCGGGTGGCACGACTCCTCCTGATCGAAGACGACCCCATGGTGCGGCGGGGGCTCGAACTCGCGCTGTCCAGGCACGGGCACGGCGTGCGCACGGCCGACACCGGCGAGGAGGGCCTGGAGGTCTTCCGGTCCGCCCCGCCGGACCTGGTCGTGCTCGACGTCATGCTGCCCGGCATGGGCGGGTTCGAGGTGTGCCGCCGCATCAGGGCCGTCGGCGACACACCGGTGATCATCCTGACGGCGCTCGGCGACGACTTCGACATCGTCGGCGGGCTGGCGGCGGGCGCGGACGACTACGTGGTCAAGCCCGCGCAGCCCACCGTGCTCGACGCACGCGTGCGCGCCGTGCTGCGCCGCAGTTCCGGTGAGGCCGGCGGGGCGCGGGTCCACGGCGACCTGTCGATCGACACCACCGCTCTGACGGTCTCCCTGCGCGGCGAACCGGTCTCGCTCACCCCCACCGAACTGCGCCTGCTCCTGGTCCTGTCCCGGTCCCCGGGCCGGGTGTTCAGCCGTCAGCGGCTCCTGGAGGAGGTGTGGGAGCACGACTACCTCGGTGACTCGCGACTGGTCGACAACTGCGTGCAGCGGCTGCGGGCCAAGATCGAGTCCTCCGCCGGGGCTCCCCGGTACGTCCAGACGGTGCGCGGGTTCGGCTACCGGTTCGGGCCGGTATGAGAAAGCCTCGATGGCCGCGCCCCCGCGGACTCCGCGCCCGGCTTCTGGCCGCGTTCGTCCTGGTCACGGTTCTGGGCGCCGCCGCGTCGGCCTGGGCGAGCGCCAACGCGGCGAGCGCGGCGCTGGTCTCCTCGCACCAGCAGCGGATCACCGACACCGTGGCCGCGCAGGTCGAGGCCGCCGCGCCGCACCTGACCTATCCGCCGGACCAGGAGGCGCTCGACCGTCTGGACCAGGCCGTCGGAGGCGAGGCCCTGGTCACCTTCGGGGACCTGGCCTCGGCCGGCGCCTTCGACACCGGCCTGGTCACCGGCGAGATCCGCGAGGCCGTGCGGCACGGGGACGAGGTGGTCGCCCAGCGGATCACGCGGGACGACCGGTCCTGGCTCCTGGTCGGGACCCCGGTCGTGACCACCGCCCTGGACGGGACGCGTTCTCCCTCCGGGATCGAGGTCTACGCCCTGCGCGACCTCGCCGACGTGGAGCGCGAGGTCGACGGGCTCACCCTGGCCGCGTTCACCACGGCGACGGCGGCCCTGCCCCTGTCGGCTCTCCTGGCGCTGCTGGCCGCGCGCGGCGTCCTGCGGCCGGTCCGAGACCTGCGCGACACGGCCGGGCGGCTGGCCTCGGGCGACCTCGACGCCCGTTCGGAGCCCCAGGGCGCCGACGAACTCGCCGAACTGACCGTCGCCGTCAACGAGATGGCGGCCTCGCTGCAGGACTCCATGGCGATGAAGGAACGGATGCGGGCCGACGCCCGCCGGTTCGTCGCGGACGTCTCCCATGAGCTGCGCACGCCCCTCAGCACGCTCGCGGCCGTGGTGGAGGTGCTGGAGTCCTCGACCGAGGGCGTGCACGGCGACGCCCGCGAGTCCGCGCAGATGGCGATCAGTGAGACCCACCGCCTGATCAGACTGGTGGAGGACCTGATGGAGGTGTCCCGCTTCGACGCCGGAACCGCCAGGCTGCACGTCGAGGAGGTGGACGTGGCCGACACGGTCCGGGCCTGCCTCCGGCTGCGGGGCTGGGCGGACCGGGTCGAGCTGGAGGCACCGGAACGGGTCGTGCTGCGCCTGGACCGCCGCAGGCTGGACCTCATCGTGGCCAACCTGGTCGGCAACGCGCTGCGGCACGGGGCGCCGCCGGTGCGCGTCTCCGTGCACCCGCTCCCCGGCGGTGTGCGCGTCACCGTCACCGATGCCGGGCCAGGGCTCGGCGAAGAGGTGCTCCCACACGTGTTCGACCGCTTCTACAAGGCGGACCGGTCGCGCACCCGCACGCCGGGCAGCGGGCTGGGCCTGGGCCTGGCGCGGGAGAACGCCCGTCTGCACGGGGGCGACGTCACCGCGGCCGACACCGGGTCCGGCGCGCGGTTCGACCTCGTGCTTCCCGAGCAGGAGGAGGAACGATGAGGCGCGTGTGGGCCGCGGTGCCGGTGCTCGTCCTGGCCATGGGATGCGGGAGCCCCGCATCGGAGGTGGTCGAGGGCGGCCCGGCCCCCACGGGCGTGGCACCGGGGGTCACGCTGTACTTCCTCGACGACCAGGGGGACCTCCGGCCCCAGCTGCGCGACACCGGACGGCTGGGCACGATCCCCGAGGCGATGTCCCTCCTGCTGGCCGGGCCGGGCGGCTCGGACCTGCGCACGGGGATCGAATCCAACGGCCCCCAGCGCATGACGGTGACCGTGCGGGAGGACGTGATCGAGCTGATGGCACCGCTCTCCGCCGACGAGGTCAGCCCCGCGGGCATCGACCAGATCGTGTGCACCGCGCTGGCGGCGCACGTGCAGTCGGGCGGCTCGCCCGACACCGGGGTGCGGGTCGGGCTGACCCTGCCCACCCCCGAGTCGGACGGGATCCGTACCTGCCCCGTGGAGCACTGAACCGGGTCTCAGTCCAGGGCGCCGACGTCCACCGAGGGCGCGGGCGGCGCGGGGACGGCGATCCACAGGAGGGCCAGGCCGACCATGACCGCGGCGAAGGCGAGGGCGCCCGCGCGTCCCGTGGCCCAGCCGGCGCGGAAGCGGATCGGGTTCTCGACCAGGTGGGTCGAGGCCGCCGCCAGTCCGATCGACACCGCGCAGACCACGGACGTCCACCACCACCCGGTCAGCCCGGTCGCCTCGGGCGAGAGCAGCACGATGACCGGCCAGTGCCACAGGTAGAGGCTGTAGGAGATCAGCCCCGTCCACCGCAGCGGCTCCCAGGACAGGGCCCGCGCCACCGGCCCCCGCGGGCTGTGCGCGGTCAGGCTGATGAGCACCGCGCAGGCCAGGGCGTGCGCGAACAGTCCGCCCGGGTACAGCCAGGAGGAGGCCGTTCCGTCGGCGAGGAGCCACAGCGCGGTGACCACGGCCGCCGCGAGGGCGCTCGTGGCCGTCGCGGCCCCCGCGGAGCGCTCCACCAGGCGGGCCGAGAGATGGCGCACCGAGGGGGTGGCGGCCAGCGCGCCCAGCAGCAGCGAGAAGGCTCGCGTGTCGGTCCCGGTGTAGACGCGCGTCGGGTCGGCGGGGTCGACCAGAAGGGCCGTGACCAGCAGGGACGCGGCCGCCAGGGCGGCGGCGAGCACCGCGGCCCGGGTGCCCGCCCGCGGACCGCGCAGCGCGACCAGGGCCAGGAGCAGCGGCCAGAGCAGGTAGAACTGCTCCTCCACGGCGATGCTCCACAGGTGCCCGAACACCCGGTCGGCGCCGAACCGGTCCCAGTACCCGGCCGACCGGGCCAGCAGGTGCCAGTTGACGAGGTTGGCCTGGACCCAGGGCCCGTCCGCGAGCGTGCTGCGCACCAGGCCGGGGGAGCCCACGGCTCTGACCAGCAGCGTGACGCCGACGAGCATCAGCGCGAGCGCGGGGAGCAGGCGGCGCAGGCGGCGCCCCCAGAAGGCGAGGAGGCAGACCCGGCCGGTCGCCTCGATCTCGCGGAGGAGCAGGCCGGTGATCAGGTACCCGGACAGGACGAAGAACAGGTCCACGCCGAGGAACCCGCCGTCCAGGTGCCCGGTGTGGAAGAGCAGGACGCCGATGATCGCGACGCCCCGCAGGCCGTCCAGGGCGGACAGGTGCCGGCCGCGCTTCGGGGCGGCCGGGCCGACGGTGGCCGAAGGGTCTGGTCTCATGTCCCCCGAGCCTGCCGGGGGCGCGTCCGGGGGCCGTCACCGCGATGTCCCGGTTCCGTCGCAGGGCGGGGTCCCGGACCTGGGGCGCTCGCGGCCCGGGGGAGGGGAGGAGGGGCGGTGCCCGGGCTTCTCCCGCACACACGCCGAGGGCCCCGGCGCCATGCGGCGCCGGGGCCCGAGAGTTCAATACCACCTACCGGCCGAGGCCGGTCATCCGCTTCCCGAGGTCGATCTGGGACGGGAGCGCGGGGATCGCGGTTGTGTGACCGTGGACCTCCTTCTTCCGAATCAGGGTCCTGCGGTACCCGAGCGGAACGTTCCGCGCCCGGGCGATCCTGATGGCATCTACTCCTCTCGATCTCACTTCGTGTCCTGCTCCGACTGCGGTCCTACCGGCTCCCGGCGCCGTACAACCGTGCGCCGGTCGAGCCCTACCGCGTCCTGCCACGGCATCCCCTGTCCGAGCGGGAGGCCGGTCCTGCCGAACTGCTGTACTGCGGTCCTACCGGCTCCCGGTGTCTTGACGCACGTGCACACCGTCGAGCCGTCCTGCGTTCCACCGGCGTATCCGGTGGTCCAGCCGTGGATCTCTGTGGCTACGACAGGAAATGTAGCAGCATGAGGCAGGCATGTCTACTTTGGCCACTGTAGTTTTCCGGCGCCTTCGGGAAGAGGTTTTCCGGGGCCGTGATCGTCGGGCGCCTGCGCCGGCTCTCCTCTCCTGCCTCATCGCCTGCCACCCGGCCGGTTCCGCGCGCCCCGCCCGCGGCGGTTCGGCGTTCCCATGCCACCCCGTCTGATCCCGCGTCCGGCGGGTCCTTCGATCGTGGACGTGGCCGACGTCAGTGCCGCTCCCGGCGCGGCGTGCGGCCGACACGGCGCCGAGGCCGACCCGCGACGCCGGTGGCTGGGCACCGCGACGCCGGGCCGATCACCGCCGGAGTCCAGGGCGATCGGCCACCTTGGTTTCATCGACGCAGGTCAGCGAGTTCTCCACGCGCGTCTTCGATCACCGTCCCTTCGACCGCCTCCCACTCTCCAGCGAGGTGTACGGCGGCACCCCATCAATGCGATCGCTGGACGCTTCCGTATTGCAAAGTCATTAAGCGACCTTTGACAGTTTTGCTATAGCAAACTAACGTACGCGTGAGCGGCGTCACAGTCCGGCGACCGCAGGAGAGGAAGGTCGCTGATGACGGCATTGGATCCCGACGCGGACCGGGTGTCAGGACGCAGGATCACCTTCTTCGTCGTCCTCGCGGTCTTCGCGCAGGAGTCGACGTGGAACTTCTACGACGCGCAGGTGCCGCCGCTGCTCGGCGAGTACGTGGCCAGCGCCGCGCTCATCGGCGCGCTGATGGGCATGGACAACCTGCTGGGCATCTTCATCCAGCCCTGGATCGGCAACCGCTCGGACAACACGCGCACCCGGTGGGGCAGGCGCATCCCCTACCTGGCCGTGGGCATGCCCGTCGCCGCGCTGCTGTTCGCCGTGATCCCGCTGGCCTCGTCCCTTCCCGTGCTGGTCGCCCTGATGTTCTGCTACGCCCTGGTGTGCAACAGCTTCAAGCCGATCGCCGAGTCGCTGCTGCCCGACTTCATCCGTCCGGAGCGGCGCAGCAGGGCCAACGCCGCCGTGAAGGCGGCCAGCAGCCTGACCATCGTCGTGTCGGCGCTCATCAGCCTCTTCCTCGTCGACTCCTTCCCGGTGCTGTCCTTCTCCGTGCCCGCCCTGCTGATGCTCGTCTCGGCCGTCGTGCTGGTGCTGAAGGTGCGCGACAACAGCTCGCCCGCCTACCGGGAGGTCGCGGCCGAGGACGCGTCCATGGCCGCCGCCGCGGCCTCGGGCCGGGACCCGGATACCCCGGCCACGACCGTGCGCGCGCTGCTCACCGACATCGTCCGCGACCCCCGTCGGGAGCGCCTGCTCGTCATGGTCGCCATCCTGCTGTTCGGCTGCGCGTGGGCCGCGTCGCGGTCACTGGTGACGCCCTACGGGATGGAGGCGCTGGGGCTCTCGCGCGGCAGTGCCGGCGGGCTCACCCTGCCCAGCGGAGTGGCGTTCATCCTGGCCGCGTTCCCCGTGGCGCTGCTGTCCGAGCGCATCGGGCGGCTGCGGGTGATGGCCCTGGGCATGGGGGTGTTCGCCGTCTCCCTCACGCTCGGCGCGATCGGCGACTCCCCGGCCGCCGCCGTCGTCGCCCTGTGCGTGGCCGCGATCGGCGCCGCGGGCTTCCTGGTCAACGGGGCGGTGATCCTGTGGAACCTGGCGCCGTCGGCGCGCGCGTTCGGTACCTACACCGGCCTCTACACGGTCGGCTGGATGGGCGGCGGCTTCATCGGCCCGGCCCTGGTCGGCGCCATGGTCGAGGTCACCGGATGGCGCTTCATGCTGGCCGACGCCGCGCTGCTCGCCGCTCTCGCGGTCCTCGTGGTGCTGCGGGCGCTCGCACTCCAGCGCCGGGCCGAGACGGCACGGGCGCTGTGAGCGCCGACGCCGGTCCCGACACCACCGCACCCCTCGGTGTGCCCCGGCGGGGGCGGGGCCGTGGCCGCCGCCAACAGACGATTTCCTTCCCACCCGACCAGACCCGCGTCCCACCCAACCAAAGGAGTACCAGGTGAACGACACTTCGGTGCGGATCCTCGTTCCGTCCGGCATGCTCGGCGCCGGATTTCCGCCAGAGACGATCGAGCGCGGCGTCGCTCTGGGCGCGGACGCCATCGCCGTCGACGGCGGCTCCACCGACTCGGGTCCCCACTACCTCGGATCGGCCACACCCAAGACCACCCGCGCCCAGGTCGAACACGACCTGCGCATCCTCCTCACGGCCGCGAGCGGTGCCCGCATCCCGCTCATCGTCGGCTCCTGCGGTACGAGCGGCACCGACGCCGGCGTCGACTGGGTCGCCGACATCACGCGGGACGTCCTGGCCTCCGAAGGGCTGGACCTGACCGTCGCCGCCATCTACGCCGAGCAGACGGCGTCCTCGCTGGTGGAGGACCTGCGTGCCGGAGCGGTCCACCCGCTGCCGCCGGCCGGTGCCCTGGAGGCGGCCACCCTGGAGAGCTGCACCCACATCGTCGCGATGATGGGGCACGAGCCGATCGAGGCGGCGCTGCGGGGTGGAGCCGACGTCGTCCTGGCCGGACGCGCCACCGACACCGCGGTCGCCGCCGCCGTCCCGCTGATGCGCGGCATGCCCGCCGGTCCCAGCTGGCACGCGGCGAAGATCGTCGAGTGCGGCGGACAGTGCACGACCGATCCGCGCGGCGGCGGGGTACTCGCCACCATCGACCACGACGGCTTCACCATCGAACCGCTCGACCCGGCCGTGTCCTGCACTCCCACCTCGGTGGCGGCGCACATGCTCTACGAGACCGCCGACCCCTTCCGGATGCGTGAGCCCGCGGGCACGATCGACGTCACCGAGGCGACCTACCGGGCCCTCGACGACCGGATCGTGCGCGTGGAGGGCTCCAGGTTCGAACCCGCGCCGCAGTACACGGTCAAGCTGGAGGGCGCGCGGATCAGCGGCTACGAGACGATGTCGTTCACCGCGATCCGGGACCCCCACATCCTGGCCGACATCGAGGACTGGGCGGCCCTCCTGCACCGGATCCTCGGCGAGTGGGTGAGCAGGACGCTGCGACTGGACCCGGACGAGTACGCCGTGGACATCCGGCTCTACGGCCACAACGCCGTCCTCCAGGACCGCGACCCGGCCACCGGCCCCGCCCGTGAGGTGGGGGTGATGCTGCTGGTCCACGCGAGCGACCAGGCCACCGCCACCGCGATCGCCAAGGTCGCCAACCCGCTGATGCTGCACCTGCCGACCGCGGACATGGCCTACCTGCCGAGCACCGCCTTCCCGTTCTCGCCCGCCGAGACCGAGCGCGGCGCGGCCTACGAGTTCGTCCTCAACCACGTCGTGGACACCGACGACCCCACCGCCCCGTTCCGCACCGAGTACCGAAAGGCCACCGCCGATGTCTGAGACCCTGGGCGACCTCGCCCTGGAGGTGCGCTCCAAGAACGCCGGCCCGTTCTGGACCACCCTGGAACTGTTCATGCGCGACGAGGCCGGCTACGCGGCCGCCGCCGACGAGAACTTCCTCAACGAGGACGTGGTCGCGCGGCTGTACGGCGCCCCCGCCGAGCAGGTCCGCTTCTTCCGCATCCCCGCGTTGAACGTCGTGAAGATCTCCTTCCCGCGGATCGTCCCGCAGGGAGGGTTCCGCGACCGCGACGTCCACTCGGGCCAGCACCACGTCCCGCTCGCCGCGCTGGTACCGCCCGCCGCCGGCACCCGCGACGCCGCCACCGGTTGAGGACCGCGCGGTCCCGCACCGGGACCTTCCACCCCGACACCCGCGAACCCGAGGAAGCCACCATGCAACCCACCGAATCCGATCTCACGGCGCTCGCGCGCTGGGACACGCCCGCACTGAGCAACGCCCTGCGCCGCACGGAGTCCGGTGCCGACGGGCAGGGGTACACGGACGGTTCGATCCACCGCGTCGTCGGCGCGACGATGGTGGGAACCGCCGTCACCGCCACCATGCGGGCCCGCGAACCCGGAGACGACGCCGTGCCCGTGGCGGAACTGCACCGCGCGATCCTCGCCGTCGAGGGGCCGGTCGTCGTGGTCGTCCAGGACCTCGACGAGGTCCCGGGCGCCGGGGCGTTCCTCGGCGAGGTCAACGGCACCCTCCTGTCGGCACTGGGCATCGCCGGTTTCGTGACCAACGGGCGCGTGCGGGACGAGCCGGACCTGCGCGGCACGGGCTACGCCGTACACGCGTCGGGGCTGTGCGTCGCCCGCGCCCACATGCGGCTGACCGGCGTCGGAGGCCCCGTCCGCGTCGCCGGACTCGACGTGGCGCCGGGCGACCTGCTGCACGGCGACGGGCACGGCGTCCTCAGGATCCCGCCGGGCGCCGCCGGTGCCCTGCCCGGCCTGGCCGAGGAGGTCCGCGCGGAGGAACAGGAGATCGTGGCCTGGGCGCGGTCGGCGGACTTCACGCACGAAGGGCTGCTGGCCCTCCGACGCGTGCGGCACTGAGCCGACCGCGGCCGACACCCACATGAGCCCCTCTCCCGCGGACGGCTTCGGCCCGCGCTTCGCCCTGCCCGTACTCCTCGGTCCGGCGCTGAACTCCGTCAACACGACCATGATCGCGGTCGCGCTCGTGCCGATCGCACGGGCGACCGGCACGTCCCCGGCGGACGTCATCCTGCTGGTGGCCGGGCTCTACCTCGCCAGCGCGGTCGCCCAGCCGGCCATGGGCGGACTCGTCGACCGGTACGGGCCCCGGCGGATCTACGTCGCGGGGATGGCCGTCGCCGCGATCGCGGGGCTCGTTCCGCTCGCGTTCCCGGCCTTCGCCGGGGCGCTCGCCTCGCGCGTCATGATCGGGATCGGCACGTCGGCGGCCTACCCGGCGGTGATGGCGGCGATCAGGAACCAGTCCGCGCGGGCGGGGCGGGAGGCGCCCCGCGGGCTGTTCGCGGCGGTCTCCGTCTCGGGCCTGGTCAGTGCCGCGGTCGGCCCGGTCCTGGGCGGCGTCCTCGTGGAGGGGTTCGGCTGGCAGGCGATCTTCGTCGTCAACGCCCCCTACGCGGTGGTCGCGATGGCGTGCGCGCTGGTGGGACTGCCCTCCGACCGGACCCGCGACGCGCAGACAGGCCCCGCAGCGGAGGAGCGAGGGCCGGGCGGGCCCGACCTGCCCGGCCTCGTCGTGTTCGCGGTCGCGATCGGGGCCGCGCTCCTGTTCGCCCTCGACGCGGGGACGGACCGGCTCTGGCTCCTCCTCGTCGCCGTGGTCGGGGCGGTGGCGCTCTACGTCTGGGAGAGGCGCCATCCCCGGCCGTTCCTGGACGTGCGCATGCTCGCCGCCCACCCGGCGCTCGTGCGCACCTACGCGCGGCTGTTCCTGGTGTACCTGTGCACGTACCTCGTCATCTACGGGATCACGCCCTGGCTGCAGTCCGCCGCGGGGTACACGGCCGACGCGGCGGGATGGATGCAACTGCCCGCGGTCGTCCTGGCGGGCGCGGCCGCGGCCCTCGTCTCCCGCAGCCGCGGTGTCCGCGTCCCGTTGATCGTCGCGGCGTCCGTCCTCGTCGTCGGCGGGCTGTTCCTGACGGTCACCACGGCCGCCGCGCCGATGTGGGTCCTGCTGGCCGTCATCGCGCTCTTCGGACCCCCGCAGGGCCTGACGGCGGTGTCCAACCAGGTCGCGGTGTACGGACAGGCGCCCGAGGGCCGGATGGGATCAGTCGCCGGCCTCTCGCGCACGGCGATCCAGGTCGCGGCGATCGCCGCCTCGGGGATCATCGGTCCGGTCTTCGGGCCGGCGCCCAGCGACGGCGGCCTGCACGCCATCGGGTGGACCATCGCCGCCCTCGCCGGGGCGGCGCTGCTGCTCACCGTGCTCGATCCGGCGCTTCGGCGCCTGTCCCGCCCACCGCGAGAGTGACTCGGCCGGGCAGGAGCGTTGCTATCGCAAGACCGCCAGGAAACGCATACGGCTATGCTGTCAGGTATCGTCGAGCCATGAACGGCAGGCAGTTGCGCACCATGACGACCGAGACGCTCGCCGAACGCACGTACCGGGCGGTGCGCGACGCCATCAGGGCCGGAGAGCTCAAACCCGGTGAGAAGATCACCGAGCGCGGGCTCGCCGAGCGGCTGTCGGTGAGCCCGACCCCCGTACGCGAGGCGATCCGCAGGCTGGAGACCGAACGGCTGCTCGACCGCACCGGCCCCCGCACGGTCGTCGTCGCCGCAATGGAGGACTCCGCGGTCCAGGAGCTGGCCGAGGTCGAGGTCGCCCTCCGCGGCCTGGTCGCGCGCTTCGCCGCCCGCCACGCCACCGACGACCAGATCGACCGCCTCGACGCCATCCTGGACGAGGCCGACGACCTCCTCATCGTCATCCAGCAGCGCAACAGCGAGGACCGGCCCATCGACCGGCACCTGAGCACCCTCTTCGACACCATGCAGGAGTTCAACGACACGGTGAACTCCTGCGCCCACAACCCGGTCCTGGTGGGGCTCCTGGAGCAGACGCGCGTGTTCTCCCAGGCCGAGCGGCGGGCACGCCTCCGCGAGCACATCTCCGCCGGCGACCGGTCCGCGCTGGACCGCTACAGCTACCACCGGATGCTCGTCCGCGCACTGCGCGACCGCGACGCGGAGTCGGCCGAGCGGATCGTGATGGAGGACGCCCGCGCCGGACTCGTCGGCCGCCGACCGACCGCGAACGACGCCCCCCACGCGGAGTGAGGGCGTCCTCGCCGCTCGCCACGCGGGCGCCGCGAACCTGAACCGCCCGCTGGGGGCCGGCCTTGCCAGCGCGTGTCAGGGGCGGGGTTCGAGGTCCTGGCTGGAGAGGGGTTCGTCCGGCAGGGGGCGGCCCGAGGCGGCCCGGAGTCCGTCCAGGCCCAGGGCCAGCATCGGCGTCGGTCATCGACTGGTCGGTGGACTGCAGGCCGATGATCACGAGCGCGGCCAGGAGCACCACGTCGCCCGTGCCCACGTCGGCGCGGAGCGTGCCCGCCTCCTGCCCCAGGCGGACCAGCTCGTCCAACACGGCGGTGACCTTGCCCCGGACCTCGACGAGCCGGGGGTCGCTCCAGACGGTCCGTCCGGCCTCCGGTGAGAACACCGTCAACCGCAGGGTGAACCGCATCTCGGGCGAGCCGCTCAGTGCGCGGACGAAGGTCTCCCATCCCAGGCCGCCCTCGTCGAGGGCCTGCCGTGCCCGGGCGAGCAGTGCGGAGAAGCTGTCCAGGGTGACCGCGCGGATCAGTGTGTCGCGGTCGGGGAAGCGCCGGTAGAGGGTTCCGACACCGACTCCGGCCTGGCGCGCGAGTTCCTCCATCGGCACGTCCTCCAGCCCCCGCTGGGCGAGCAGTGTCTTGGCGGTGGCGATGATCTGGTCGCGGTTGCGCCGCGCGTCGGCCCGCAGTGGCTGTGGCTCGGCCGTCATGCCGTCCCCCTCCTCCTCGTCGCCTGGGCGTCCGTCCTCCCAGCGCCCATGGAACCGGACGATATCATTCCGAAAAAGTGGACGGGAGGCCTCCGTTTTGATAGCGTCACTCACAAGCGGAAGGACACCTTCCGCATGAGGCCACTGGAGGACGCGTGAGGCCCCTCCGGTGTCCTGGTCGCGGGCGCCTCCGCCACCGCTTGAACTCGAGTTCGAGACACTTTTCCCGAAGCTCCGACCTCAACGAAGAGGGTCACGTATGTCGACTGCACACCCCACCGCGATCATCACCGGGGGAACCGGCGGCATGGGGCTGGCAACGGCAAGGCTCATGGGTCAGGACCACCGCATCGTGCTGGCAGACCTCGACCGGACGCGCCTCGATGACGCGGTGGGCGAGCTGGCCGTGGCCGGAGTCGAAGCGGTCGGCGTGGTCTGCGACATCACCGACAAGGCATCCGTCGAGCGGCTGTTCCAGCACGCGGAGTCTGAAGGAAGTCACGTTCGGGCAGTAGTCCACGCCGCCGGCATCAGTCCGCACATGGGTACGGCCGAACGCATCGCTCGCATCAACGCAACGGGCACCGTCAACATCGCGAGGGTCTTCCTCGCGCGGGCCGCGGACGGCGACGCACTGGTCAATGTGGCGTCAACCGCCGGACACAGCATCCCCAAGCTCCTCGTCCCGCTTCGTGCCTTCCGCCATGCCGAGGATCGACCCGGCGACTTCGAGAAGGCGATCGTCCGTCGCGCGAGGGTCGTCGGCCGGAGACTCCAACCCGGACTGGCCTACGCCATCAGCAAGAACTTCGTCCACTGGTACAGCCGTTTCCTCGCGGCCGAGTTCGGGGAGCGGGGAGCGCGGGTCGTTTCCGTCTCTCCTGGGAGCTTCGATACCGAGATGGGCCGCCTGGAGGAGAACCACGGCGCCGGCGAGCTGGTGAAGTCGGCGGCGATCAAGCGATTCGGCAGGCCCGAAGAGGTGGCGGCTGTTCTCGCCTTCTGCGCGAGCGAAGCACCCGGTTATCTGACCGGGACCGACATCCTGGTCGACGGGGGCACCAAGGCCGGGAGAGAGTGCGCGAGGTTCCAGAGAAGAGCTCAGTAGAGCCCGTCTCGTGTGGATTCCCGCGGCGGTGGCCTCGCCCCGCAGCCGCGGTGGTGTGCTCCTCAACGGTCTTCCCGCGGTCCTCGAGCTCCTTTTCTGCCAGGGTCATTCGGGCGAGGACGACGGCTACGAGCGTCCGTGCAGGTCGCGCCGCTGGACGCGTCCGTGCGGTGGACGGGTCCAGCGGCGCGGGGCCGTGGGTCAGCGGCCGATGGTCCAGGGGCCGTCGGCCTGGATGTGGAGGTAGTCGACCGCTTCGGCACCGTCGAGCAGCGGCAGGTCCCCGAGCGTGACACTGCCCTCGTAGGCGCCGATCTCGTTGACGATGCTCGCGTAGCGGGTCTCGTCCGCGCCGTAGGTCACGATGATGAAGTTGCTGCTGCCGGAGTGGGTGAGCTCCAGGGTCATGTCGGACGAGGGCGTCCAGTCCAGCCGGTAGAGCGCGTCTCCGGTCCCGCTGAGCCAGTAGTTGTCGCTGCCCCAGGTCAGGGCCTCGGACGCGGGCATGGGAAGCACGTTCTGGGAGTCCGCGGTGTCCGCGGGCTCCTCTGCCGCGTCCTCGGTGGTTCCGGTCTCCGTGTCCTGCTCGGCGGTGTCGGTCTCCTCGGCCGGGGCCTCCTCTGCCGGGGCGGAGGTCTCCCCGCCGACGGGCTCCAACTCGCCCAGGGAGAAGGAACAGGAGGTCAGAGTCGCCGCGAGGACGAGGGAGGCGACGCCGGCGGTCGCCCGCGCGAGAACGGTACCGCTCATGGGGGCGAGGGTGAGGTTACGGCTCATGATCAGAGTTTTCCAAGGTGAGAGTCGGTCGGATCCGCCACTCCGGGGACACGGGGGAGTGGAGTCGGGGAAGGGACACGGGAACTGTCCCCTTGCTCTGACACGGGGGAGCCTGCTTCGGTTCCGGGTATCCGGTGACGAGTTCGTGGAGACCGCCTGTGCCCCCCGTCACCCGGCCCCGGGACCCGACCGGCCGGACGTCACCAGGGAATGACGCCCTCGTCCTCGAAGAACCCGCCGCTCGGGCCGTCGTCGGGCAGTGTGGCGAGCCGGATCGCCGTGGCGGCGCCCTGTTCTGGCGTGCGCGGGCCCTGGAAGCCGGTGAAGTCGGTCGCGACCAGGCCCGGGCAGGCGGCGTTGATGAGGACGCCGCTCCCTCGCGCTCGCCGGGCTGATCGCGACCGCCGCCCGGCTGTGACCACCGCGGTCGGACGGTTCGAGGGCCCCGGCTCAGGCTCCGCCCAGGATGTCGTCGGCGGCGCGGTGGCCGCTGGTCACGGCACCGTCGAGGGCGCCGTTGCCCGGAAAGGCCCCGGTCTCGGCGGCGGCCCAGTGCACGCGCCCCACGGGTCGGCGCAACCAGGACCCGTACCGGGTCAGGAAACCGGGCGGCGTGGGCGACTGGTAGGCGCGGCTGTAGGTGTCCGGACCCGCGGCCGACTGCGTGAAAGCGATCGGGTCGTCGGCCAGCGGGCCCAGCGCCACCCGCAGGTTCTCCAGGAGCAGGGCGCGGTGGCGGTCGGGCGCGCCGGTGATCCGCCGGTCGGCTCCGAGGGGGTCGCTCTCGTCGAACATGTAGGTGTGCGCGACCAGGCGCCCCTCGTCCGCGTCGGTCGGGCTGTCGTCGAGCGTCCAGGCGGGCACGCCGTCGTCGAAGTGCACCCCGCCGGACAGGCCGAACTTGCGCCAGAACGGTCGCCAGTACACCAGCTCGGTGCGGATGATCTCCGAATGCGGCCACTCGCGCTGCAGGCCCTCGCGTTCGGGCGGCAGGGCCGGGGAGAACGCGATGTGCGCGGCGTCGGCGGGGGACAGGGCCAGCACCGCCCGGTCCGCGGCGACCTCGCCCCAGGGGCCGCCCACCCGTACGCCCTGCTCGTCCTGCTCGACCCGTTCGACGTGCCGGCCCGTACGCAGGCATCCGGCGATGGGCGCGGCCAGCCGCTCGACCAGGAGCGCGGGGTCCAGGCGCAGGAAGTCGTCCACGTCGGGCAGATCGGGGCCGATGTGGGCCAGCAGCCAGAGCAGGCTGATGCGGTCGGCGGGCAGCCCCGCGTCGAGGGTCAGGGCCTCCTCCACCAGTCCGAGAAGCCGGGTGTCGGAGGTGTACGAGCGCAGCCAGGAGCGCACCGTGCGCTGGTCGAGTTCCTGGGCCTCGGCCGAGCGCCATGGCTCGGCGAGGTCCACGTTCCTGCTCAGCCGCGCGAACCCGGCGAAGATCCACTCGTTGCGCAGGCGGGTCCACCACGAGGTCCCCAACGGCACGTTGTCCTCGCTGTGGTGGACGTCGCCGTCGTCGTCGACCCGCAGGTCCTGGAGGGCGGCGTCGTGCAGCACGGGTTCGACCGGCACGTCGAGTTCGGCGGCCAGGTCCAGGAGCGCGCGTGCGCCCGGCGGCAGGTACATGTTGCCCGCCGGGAGGCCGTCCGGTTCCGAGGCGGGCATCAGCGCGGCGCGGCCGCCCGGTTCGCCGTGGCCCTCCAGCACCAGGACTCGCAGGCCTCCCTCATGCAGTCGCCGCGCCGCGGCCAGCCCGGACACACCCGCACCCACGACCACGACATCGGTCCGCTCGGTCACCCTGATCCCCACTCCTCTGAGTCCGTCAGGAAGGAGAACGCTTCACGGACGGGTGAGGTTCCTTCCGGCGGCCCGGTCGGGCCGTAGGGAATCGACGGGGCCCGCGGCGCGGTGGCCGGGTGCCCGGACCCCCGCCCCGGGCAGCCGCGGACAGGTTCGTGAGAGTGGCCGGGTGAAGCACGGGCGCGGGTGTTCGAGGGCTGTGTGCAGTTCTGGCTCCCGGGGCGCAGCCGCGTCCTGGTTCGCGGTGACTCCGTCCACGTTCCCCCGGGTACCCCGGTCGTCTACCGGATGCTCGGCCACATGTCCCGGCTCCTGTTCTTCTCCGCCTCCAGCGGCGCCCTGGACGCCCTGACGGAGTCACGGGAGACCGTCGAGCGGCACGTGTACACGCCCGCCGAGGCCTCCGCCGAGCTGCTGCCGGGGACGAGGGAGCACGAGCTGGCGCGCGTGGACGCCCAGGACGTCCGGGACGACACGCCGCCCGAGGAGGAGGCCTACTTCCTCCGCTCACGGACCGGGGACCGGCGCGGCTGGCCGGACGCCCACAACGCCTTCTCCGCGCGGGGCCGCAACACCGGCGGCCGCTACTTCTCGGTCAGCACGCTCGCCGCGCCCCAGCCCTACGTCATCCGCCACTTCCACCGCCTGCACACGGAGAACTTCGTGTGCGTGTCCGGGCGGATCTGGCTGTGGGTCAACGGACAGGAACTCCTGCTGACCTCCGGGGACTTCCTGCACGCGCCGGCCGGAACCGTGCACAGTTTCGCGATCGCCGCGCACAGCACGCGGATGCTCGGACTGCTCACCTCCGACGTCTTCGAGCCGTTCTTCGACGCCACCGGTGTGTCGACCGACGACTCCGTGCACACGGAGGGACTCATCGACCCGTCGGTGATGATGGGCGGCATCCGGACCAACCCGGATCTGGGCCTGGTCGTGGTCGACGGGCCGCCCCGGCGGGTGCGGGCGGCGGGCCTGTGACCGCTCGCGCAGCGCGACCGTGGAAGGGTGGCGGGATGCGTCCGCCCCGATACAAGACGGCCGTGGTCAGCTGGCTGTCGGTCTATCCGATCATCACTCTGTTGCTGTGGCTCCTGGGACCCGTGGTGTCCGAGTTGCCGGTCCCGATCGTCACGCTCATCCTCACCGTCGTGCTGGTCACCCTGCAGACCTATGTCGTGATGCCGTTCATGACGCGGCTCTTCCGGCCCTGGCTCATGTCCGGTACCAGCCCGCGGTCCACGGACGGCCCCGGCGACCCCGGAGACGCCAGCGACCGCGGCGACCGCGACCCGTGACGGCCGGCGGCGCGCTCCCGCGCCGCGGTGATCCGCGGTCCGCCCCGGCTTGCTAGTCTCCTGCCGTGACGACGCAGGAGGGGGAAGCCGAGGTCGACGACCTGCTCGACCTTCTCGCCCTCCCCTTCCCCCCGGTGGAGGAGACCTCGGAGGACCGGCGCAGCGGCCCGGGCTTCCACGTGCGCGTCCTACGGGCGAGCCGGGACTTCTGGGACGACGCCGACGAGGAGGCCGTCGAGGCGGCCGAGGCGGAGATCGACGCCGCCTTGCGGGGACTCGCGGCGGTGCTCACGGCGCGGTGGGGTGAGCCCGAACCGATCGATCTGACCCCGTACCCGCACAGCGCGCTGGACGAGCAGCCGCTCGTCGACCCCTTCGGTCTCCGGGAACCAGGGGAGCAGGAGCCGGTCCCTGAACCGATCAGCGGGCTGTGCATGGTGAGCAGCACCATGCTCCTGTGGCGGCGGCCGGACGCGGGCCGATGGGTCTCCCTGACCGTGGGGCAGCAGGACCGGGAGTTCCCCATCGAACTGCTGGCGGCGGTCGGGGACGCGCCGATCCACCCGGAGCGAGCGGGACGGCCTTCGTCCTGACGCGGCCGGGCGGCGGTGGGCACGCGCCCTGCGCGGCGCACCGGCGGACGGAGAGGACGTCCCGCCGCGAGCACGCGCGCTTTCTGACAATCCGATTCCGGGCGAGGAATATTCATTGCCTTGGAAAGGAGAAGTAAACGTTGTACTTCGTGTCGGATCGGGGGAAGGCGGCTTGTGCCGCCGTGGTAGCGTCGGTGACGGAATGAAGTGGGCCAAGTCCCTCTATTGCCAATCATCAGGTGTTTTGGTAAGTGTTCCTGATTCATGGGCGCTGTGAGCGTATATCGCTATATCGGATGGTGTGGCGGCTGCCACAGAATGCGCGTTCGCCGTGAACGCCCTGATCACATCCGCGAATGAGTGCACGCGACAGAGCACGGGGGTCCTCTGTTGTCCGTTACCAGCAACGAAGCACGTTCATCCCGCGTTTCACCCGACCAGATCGTGACGGTTCCCGGGCCGCGGACTCCGGAGACGGCGCCGGACGCCTCGGCGGAGGAACTCCTGTCCGAACTCGCGCGGTTGTCCGAGGATGATCCGTGGGCCACGGAGCTGCGCGAACGGATCGTCAAGCTCTACGAGCCGCTGGTCGGCAAGATCGCGCGCCGTTACGGAGGCCGGGGTGAACCCCTGGACGATCTGTGCCAGACCGCCATGGTCGGACTGGTCAAGGCCATCGCCGGGTTCGATCCCGACCGCGGCGGATCCTTCGTCTCCTATCTGCTGCCCACCGTCACCGGTGAGGTCAAACGCCATTTCCGCGACCACACCTGGGCCCTCAGGGTGCCGAGACGGCACCAGGAGAACCGCGCGCGCCTGCGGCGTTCCGTCGGTGAATTCGAACAGGAGCACGCCCGCACTCCGACGATCGCCGAACTCGCCGCGAGAATGGACCTGTCCGAGGCGGAGACGAGCGAACTCGTGCAGGTCTCGGGCGCCTATCGGTCCCTGTCGCTGGACGCGCCGGGCTCCGCCGACCCCCAGGGCGACGGCCACACCCCGTTGGAGGACCAACTCGGGGACGAGGACGACCGGCTGCGACTGGTGATCGAGCGCGAGTCGCTCCGACCGGCCCTGGCCCGCCTCTCCGAGCGCGAACGCGACCTCCTCCGACTGCGCTTCTTCGACGAGCGCACCCAGCAGGAGATCGCGGCCCGTCTCGGCTACTCCCAGATGCACGTGTCCCGGATGCTCCGAGCGGTCCTGGAGCGGCTGCGCGACGAGGTGGGCACGGAGCCCTCGTCCGGGAGCCCGGCCTGAGGGAGGCGGCCGTCCGATGACACGGCACGAATCACGACGCACCGGCCCGCGCCGCCCGGTCGAACGGCGGACCGCACTGGCCGCGACGGGCCGAGCCGGCCGCACGCCGGGCGCACACCGGCCCCGGTAGGCATGTCGGGGAAACGCTCCTCTACCCGTTCGGGCAGGTGAGGTGTCCACCTGGTTCTGCGGGCCGGGCCCGGCGGGCCGGCTCCTCCCGTCGGCGTTCAGGCACCGACACGCCGCCTCGGAGTGGAACAGGGTGCTGGAACGGACCCCGCACCCAAGGTCCGTGCAAGATCCCGGCAAGGCGGCCTCCGTAGCGTGCACGGCGCGGTCCTGCCGTTCCCTCCCACGGACGGCCTCCCGCCTCGGCCCCGTCCACCACCCCGAGGAGTGCCCACCCCCATGACCGTCCTCACCGTCGCCGTCGTCCTCCTCACCGGACTGTGCCTGCTCAACCTCCTGCTCACCGTCGCCGTGATCCGGCGGTTGAGGGAGCACACCGCGCTCATCGGCGACGCCGGCGGAGCGGAGGCCTTCCCCGATGCCATGCTCCCCGCCGGTGCGCGGGTCGGGGACTACTCCGCCGAGGCGGTGGACGGCACGGTGCTCACCCGTGACGGCCTGGCCGGACAGACCCTGATCGGCGTCTTCTCCCCGGGCTGTCACGGCTGTGAACAGCAGATGCCCCACTTCGTGGACCTGGCGAAGAACACCCCCGGGGGCAGGGACGGGGTCCTGGCCCTCGTCGTCGGCGGGCCGGAGGAGTCGGCCGGTGAGATCGAGCGGCTGACACCCGTCGCCCGCGTGGTCCACGAGGCCGACGACGGTCCCCTGGCCCGGGCCCTGGGGGTGCAGGCCTTCCCGGCCATCGCCCGCGTGGACGCCGACGGCCGTGTCCTGGCCAGCGGAGTCGAGGTTCGGGACCTGGAGGACACGGCCGATGTCTGAGTCGGCCGAGCCCGGGGCCGCCGGAGTCCGGACGTCGCTGCGCGGTGTGGCCGCGGCCCTGGCCCTGGCGTGGAGCACGGGGTGGTACCTGCCGGTCGCCTTCGCCCTGCTCACCCTGATCCAGGCCGTGTCGCCGGTCGTGGCCGCGTGGCTGACGAAGTCGGTCCTCGACGCCATCACGGGCGAGCCCGCCGCCGGGTACGTGCTCGGCCTCGGCCTGGGCCTGGCCGCCACCGGGCTCGTGGCGACCGTGGCCCCGTTCGCGTCCCGGTACATCGTCGACGAGATGTCCCGACGCGTCGGCCTGCTCTCCCAGGACCGCCTGTTCTCGGCGGTGGAGCGGTTCACCGGACTCGCCCGCTTCGAGGACCCCGCGTTCCTGGACCGGATCCGGCTGGCGCACCAGTCGGGCGGCGAGACGCCCACCAGTGTGACCTCGTCGGTCTTCTCCGTGATCGGCGCCCTCGTGACCATCGGCGGGTTCCTGGTCTCCCTGCTGGTGATCAGCCCGGTGATGGCGCTGGTGGTGCTCATCGCCGCCCTGCCCGCACTCTTCGTGGAGCTGCGCCTGTCCAGAGCGCGGGCCGGGATGGCGTGGAACCTGGGGCCCGTCGAGCGGCGAGAGTTCTTCTTCCGCGACCTGCTGTCCAACGTGCAGGCCGCCAAGGAGGTCCGACTGTTCGGGGCCGGGCCCTATCTGCGCGGGCGGATGGCAGACGACCGGCGCGAGTCCAACGCCCAGAACCGGCGGATGGACCAGCGGGGGCTGTCGGCGCAGACCCTCCTGGGGGTCCTGTCCGCCGTGGTGGCGGGCGGCGGACTGGTGTGGGCCGTCCTTGCCGCGGTGGAGGGCAGGCTCACGGTGGGCGACCTGACCCTGTTCGTCGCCGCCGTGGGCGGGGTGCAGGGGGCTCTCACCCAACTGGTGCAGGACATCACCTTCGCCCACAACCAGCTCCTGATGTTCGACCACTACCTCAAGGTCGTCGGCACCGGACCCGACCTCCCCGTCCCGGCGCGTCCCCGGCCGGTCCCGGCGCTGCGCAAGGGCATCGAGTTCCGGGGGGTGTGGTTCCGCTACTCGCCCGAACATCCCTGGGTCCTGCGCGACGTCGATCTGGTGATCCCGCACGGGGAGTCGCTGGGGCTGGTGGGGCGCAACGGGGCGGGCAAGAGCACGTTCGTGAAGCTGCTGTGCCGGATGTACGATCCCGACCGCGGGGCGGTCCTGTGGGACGGGGTGGACCTGAGGGACATGGATCCGGCCGAGCTGCGCCGCCGGATCGGCGCGGTGTTCCAGGACTACATGGAGTACGACCTGACGGCGGCCGAGAACATCGGGCTCCATCGGGCTCGGTGACGTGGACGTCCTCACCGGCGCCGCCCCCGCGTCGGACTCCGACGGCGGGCGGGACCTGGTCCGCGCCGCGGCCGAGAACGCCGGCGCCGCCCCCATCGTCGAGAGCCTGCCGCGCGGCTACGACACCCTGCTGACGCGCATGTTCTTCGACGTCTCCGACGAGGAGGACGACGCACAGCTCGGTGTGCCCCTGTCCGGCGGGCAGTGGCAGCGCCTGGCGCTGGCCCGCGCCTACCTGCGCGGGCAGCGGGACCTGCTCATCCTGGACGAGCCCAGCTCCGGTCTGGACGCCGAGGCCGAGCACGAGATCCACACGGGGCTGCGCGCCCACCGGCGGGGTCGCACGAGCCTGCTCATCTCCCACCGGCTCGGCACGGTACGCGAGGCGGACCGGATCGCGGTCCTGGACGCGGGCCGGGTGACGGAGGTGGGCGGCCACGACCAGCTCCTCGCGGAGGACGGCCTGTACGCCCACCTGTACAGAATCCAGGCGCGCGGCTACCAGGACTCCGAGGAGGCCGTCCCGGTCCAGGCGGGGGAGGGGTGACGGTGTCGGCGACCTTCGTGGTGCTGTCCGGCGCGACCGCCCTGGCGGTGGCGGGCGGGGCCGGGCTGCTGTGGCTGCGGCGCACGTGGCTGGTGGTGGACGTGATCGGGGAGAGCATGGCCCCGGCGTTCAGGGACGGCGACCGGGTCCTCGTGCGCCGAGGCCGGGCCGAGGCTCTGCGCGTGGGCGACGTGATCGTCTTCGGCGGACCCCTGCACGACGACGACCGCCCGCCACCCGGGTCCGTGCGGCCCGCCATGGTGGTCAAGCGCGTGGCCGCCCTGCCGGGGGACCCGATGCCCGACGCCGTCGCCGCGCAGGACGGCGGCACCACGGTTCCGTCGGCGTCGATGGTCCTGCTCGGCGACAACGCCGACCAGAGCGTCGACTCACGGGTGTGGGGGCCGGTCCGCGTCGACGGCGTGCGCGGGCTCGTCGTGCGCCGGATCGCGCCCCGACCCGGTCGGGAGGAGCACGGCGTCCCCGCTCGCAGCTAGGGAGTGGACTGCGGCGAGGCGGCGGTCCGCATCCGCTCCCGCACCAGCCGGGCGCGGTCCGAGGAGCGCCGGACGCCGGTGACGATGAGGGTGGCCACACCGGCGATGACGCTCAGCGGCCCGAGGATGACCAGGACCAGGGTACCGGTGATGAGCTTGGTCTCGGCGGACGCGACCTGTTCGAGGGTGCCGATCCCGTAGGTGCCCGGGTGGACGTCGTCGCAGCGCAGGACGTACTCACCGGGTTCGGGTGTGGACAGCTCGGCGGTGAGCCGCCAGCTGTCGTAGGCCATGCCGCTGTAGGAGAACGGCGCCGTGTCCAGGTTGTCGTTCCCGCTCCCGGGGCCCGAGGGTGTGTCGAGTTCGCACGCGTAGCGGTTGGCGTCGCCCTCGACGTACAGGCCCCAGTGGCCTTCCTGCCCCTCATCGACCTGGAAGGTGGCGCTGTCGCCGCCCTGGAACTCGGCGATCAACTCCGGCTCCGCGGTCGCGGAGAAGAGGAGGCCGAGGAAGACGAGGCCGGCGGTCAGCGTACCGACCAGGATGGTGAGCCCGCCGACCCAGTACCAGCGTGCGCGGGGGCGCAGTTCCTTCCCGTCGATGACGGGCACGGGCCGGGGAGGGACGTGCGGGTACGGAAAGTGCGGCTGCGGATACGGAGCCTGTGCGTGCGGATGGGGGGCGTACGCGTGGTACCGCGCGTCGGCGTTCTGCGGCTGCGGCTGCGGCTGCGGGGCGCCGGTGGCGGGCTGGGGAGCCGGTCCCGGCTGCCCGGGCCCAGCGTTCTGGGCGGGCTCGTGTGGGGGAGGGGAGGGGAAGGACATGGCTGGCATTGTGTCAGTCGCGGGTGACCGCCGGTGACAGGGCGGCGGCCGGGCGCCGACCGCTACCGACGGGACGGCCGCCCGCGCGGAGCGCTCGCCGGGAGAGGGCGGAAGAGCTCGACCAGGTCGTCGAAGAAGGAGGTCACGGCGGTGACCGCGAGCGCGCCGGCCACGGCCAGGGCCGCCCCCGCGAACGAGGCGGGCAGCTCCGACCCGACCGCGACCGCGCAGACCAGCCCGGTCCCCGACAGGCCGGTCAGGGCCAGGTTGCGCCACACGTGGGGCCATCCCAGATCGGCCCGGGACGTGCCGAAACAGGAGCAGGGAACGGCGTGGTCGGCGCGCGCCGAGTACAGGGCCAGCAGGGTGAACGCGGCCAGCAGCAGGGTGGCCGCGGCCAGGGCGGGGATCCGCGCCCACGCTCCGGCGAGCAGGGCGGCGCCGACCGCGATCTCGGTGCCGATGTGGGTGTGGGACGCGGCGCGGACGGGGAAGCGGCCCAGGGGCAGGCGCGCGGCGAGGACCGACCAGGTTTCCTGGTGGTCCCCGCCGCGGACCTTGGACAGGCCGGACGCGAGGAAGACCCCGGCGACCGCCGCCTGGAGGAAGAAGGCGGTGATGGTGAGCAACGGGCCGGATCCCTTCGCGGCGGCATGACGGCGGCGGACGTGTCCCCGCTACCGCCGCGGTGCCGCGGGGGAGAGGCGGGTCGGTGGGCGGGTCAGCAGCAGCCGACGGTCACCCAGGAGCCGTAGTAGATCTCGCCGCTGTCGTGGCAGACCCGACGGCGCTGCCGGGACTCCCGGTTGACGCAGGTGGACGTGCGGTAGACGCACCGGTACTGGTAGTAGCACCGGGCCGCCGCGGCGGCGGCCTTCGGAGCGAGGCGCTCCAGGATCCGGTCGCCGAGGCGGGCGAGGGGGCTGGTGTCCATGGGGAACTCCATCTCTGGTGTCGCCGGGAACGATCGGACGGGTCCCGGAGCGCCGACGGCGCGAACACTCCGTCATCCGGCCCGGGCCGGTGTCCGACCGCTGTGCGGTGTCGGAACACCGTGTCAGGACGACCATGAACGTTCCTTGCGGAGACCTTGCTCCGCCGGGCGATCCGGACCAGGTCGATGTGGGCGGTGGGTCGCGGGCCGGGCGCCGGTCGCGTCGCGGCCGGTCGTCACGGTGTGCCCCCGAAGACCTTCCTGTCGCGCAGGGGCCGGGGCCCCGTGGCGGCCCCGGCCCCTGCCTCGTTTCCGCTCGCTTTCCGGCTCAGATCTGGTTGGCGCCGCCGTCGACGGCGAGTTCGGCGCCGGTGACGAAGCTGCTCCGCGGTGAGGCGAGGAAGAGCACCGCCTCGGCGACCTCCTCCGGGCGGCCCAACCGGCCCAGCGGGACCGTCCCGGCGAGGTGGGCCGTGAAGTCGGCCGCCCCGATCTCCTCGGGGGCGAGGCCGGTGAGCCCGGGGGTGTCGACGGGGCCGGGGGCGACGCTGTTGACCCGGATGCCCCGGCCCTTGAGCTCGTTCGCCCAGGTGCGGGTGAACGAGCGGACGGCCGCCTTGGACGCCGCGTAGACGCCGAACGCCTCGTCGCCGGTGACACCGGTGGTCGATCCGGTCAGCACCACCGAGGCGCCCTCGTTCAGCAGCGGCAGCGCCTTCTGCACGGTGTAGAGCGTGCCCCGGACGTTGATCCCGAGGATCTGGTCGAGGTGCTCCTCGGTGACGTGCTCCAGCGTCGCGAACGAGGCGACGGCGGCGTTCGCGAACAGCACGTCGAGTCCCCGCCCGTGCTCGCGGACCGCGGTGAACAGCCGGTCCAGGTCGGCGGGGTCCGCGATGTCGCCCTGGACGCCGGTCGCCGCGGGGCCGATGGTCTCGACGGCCGCGTCCAGCTCGGCCTTGCGCCGGCCGCTGACGAACACGTGCGCGCCCTCCTCCGCCAACCGCCGGGCGGTCGCCAGGCCGATGCCGGTGCTTCCGCCGGTGACCACGGCGGTCCTTCCTTCGAACTGCCCCATGTCCATGCCTTCCTCATTCTGTACCGATCGGTTCGATACTCATTGAGTATCGTACGGTACAGAATTGGTATGCTGGTCCGCATGGACGACGGACGGAAGGCGCGGGCGGGTCGGCCCAGGGGATTCGACGCCGAGGAGGCCCTCGAACGAGCGCTGGTCGTCTTCTGGCGGCAGGGCTACGAGGGCGCCACCCTCACCGACCTGACGCGGGCCATGGGCATCACCCGCACGAGCATGTACGCGGCCTTCGGCAACAAGGAGGAGCTGTTCCGCAGGGCCCTCGACCGCTACAGCGAGGGGCCGGGCGGCTACGTGGCCAGGGCTCTGGAGGAACCGACCGCCCGCGCCGTGGCCGCCGGCCTCCTCAACGGCGCGGTCCGGGCCACCACCCGCCCCGGCTGCCCGGCGGGGTGCCTGGGTGTCCAGGGCGCCCTGGCCACCGGTGACCCGGGGCACCGGGCCCGCGACGTGCTGATCGCCTGGCGCAACGACGCCGGGTCGCGTGTCGCCGACCGGTTCCGGCGCGCCGTGGCCGAGGGCGACCTGCCGCCCGGAACCGACCCGGACCGGCTCTCCCGGTACGTCACGTCCCTCGTCTACGGCATCTCCGTCCAGGCGGCGAGCGGCGTCGCCCGCGACGACCTCCAGCAGGTGGCCGACACCGTCCTGCGCAACTGGCCACCGGCCACCGGTGGGTGACGACCGCCAGGACGGCTCGCCGAGGCGCGCTCGAACCGGGCCGCCGACCTCCCGGCGGCCCGCACACCGGACGGGAGCACCCGGTTCCGTACGGCGGGCCCCGGCACCGCCTTCCGGCGGTCCCGGGGCCCGAGGCGGCGGTTCAGCCGAGGATCTCGACGTAGCCGTCGGTGCCGTGCACGCGGACGCGCTGGCCGTCCCGGATCCTGCGGGTGGCCTGCTCCACACCCACGACGGCGGGCAGGCCGTACTCCCGGGCGATCACCGCCCCGTGCGTCACGAGCCCGCCCACCTCCGTCACCAGGCCGGCGACGGTGACGAACAGCGGGGTCCAGCTGGGGTCGGTGTAGGCGGGCCGGACAGGTCCCGGATCCGGCTCCGCAGGGTGGCGACGGACGCCTCTCCGGCCCGGATCAGCTCGTGGACGAGGGCGGGGTCGGCGTCGACCGGGGCGGGCGGGGCGGCTGGCGCGGTACCGGCGGGCGGCTCACCGGCGGGCGCGGTACCGGTCGGTGGGGAGGTGGAGGCGTCCGGTGTTCCCGGCGCGTCGTCGTCCGTGCGGACGAAGCCGTCACGGTCGAGGACGGTCCGCATCGCGTCCCCGAGGAGCGGGTCGGAGCCGCCCAGGGCCTCCATGAGGCCCGCGCGGCCCGCGGACGTCGCCAGGAGGGGCGCGACGTCGACGAACAGCCGCCCGCCCGCCTCGTGCATCCGGCGCGGGGTCGTCATCTGCCAGAAGGAGAGCCCCAGCGGTTTCATCGCGTCGGTCATCATCTGCTGGTGGCCCACGGAGACGTAGACGTGGTTCTCCCCGTCCTCGGACGGGGGGATCGGAAAGAGGGTGGTGATCGGCCGGCTCTGGACGACGTGGAAGTCGTCGCCGACCCGGCACCACTCGATGTCCTGCGGTCGGCCGAAGTGCGCTTCGACGCTCCGTCCCAGACGCGCCAGCCGCACGGCCTGCGCCGCTGTCAGGGCCGGCCGCGTCCGGAGCTCGGGCTCGACCGGTGCCTCCTGGACGCCGCCCCCGGGCGAGGCCAGCGCGACCAGGGTCTTGTCGGCGATCGCCGTGGAGACGACCCGGCCGTCGCGCACCGTGTAGACGTCGCCGCAGACCCGGCCGGAGACGAGTGCCTCGCCGAGCCCCCAACCGGCCTCCACGGTGACGGTCCCGCGGTTCGAGGTCACCGGGTCGGCGGTGAACATGGTCCCGGCCGCGTCCGGGAACACCATCCGCTGGACGACCACGGCCATGCCGATCCCGCGGTGGTCGAAGCCGTTGCGGACGCGATAGGTGACCGCCCGCTCGGTGAACAGCGACGCCCAGCACAGCCGCACGTGCCGCAGGACCGCGTCCGGCCCCGTGACGTTCAGGTACGAGTCCTGCTGGCCTGCGAAGGAGGCCGTCGGCAGGTCCTCGGCGGTCGCGCTGGAGCGCACCGCGCAGGCGCCGTCCGCCCCGAGCCGGGTGAGCGCTTCGCCGACCTGCGCCGCGAGGGCGTCGTGCACCGCGACGTCCTCGACGGCGCGGCGGACCTCGGCGCTCAGGGCACGGATCGCGGCGCGGTCCTCCGCCGCCACGCGCGCGAGCCGGTCCAGGAGGGCGCCGATCGGCGGCACCGCGCCGACCATCCGGCGGAAGGCGTCCGTCGTGACACAGAAGCCGTTCGGCACGCGGACACCGTCGATCCGCGCGAGTTCTCCCAGCGCCGCACCCTTTCCGCCGACCTCTGCGACATTCGCCGCGTCGATATGCGCGAAATCGATCACATAGCGCAATTCCGTTGCCCCCATCATTCACCGATTCGGTTCGCGAAGCAGCAGTATGCAGCACGTTTCGATTTCTCATGAGAGGCGGGAATCTGCTATAAAGTGAAAGTGGCAGGAGGCGACCGGAAACCCTTCCCCGCGTCCCGCCCGCGAGCAGGAATCACACCAGGCCGCGCCTGGTACGGCCCCCGATTCCGGCCGCGACCCACTCGGCCTCCGACCGGTGCGGCACCGTCTCCTCACGGCGCGCCGTCGTCACCTCGCCAGCAGCGGGGGAACGAGGTAGATGATCTCGAAGGCCTCGTAGACCGCACCGACGACGAACAGCACCAGTGCGGGCAGGCCCAGCCACGCGGCCTGACCCAGCCCGCGCAGGTACCCCTGCCGCCGGCTGGGCGCGCCGACCGTGCCGGGCCGCAGCCACGCCCTTCCGAGGACGTAGGCGGCGAGCATGACCAGGGCGTAGGCCTGGAACTCGATGAGGATCGTCAGGGAGTGCGGGATCAGGATCAGCGCCGTGGTCTCGTCGACCGGAGCAAGGGCCACACCGAAGCCGAACGCCCGGTACAGGAAGACGGCGATGCCGAGGAAGGGCACGATCATCGATGGCAGCAGGATCGTCAGCACGGCGACCGTCAGTACGTTGACAGCGAGGATCGTCAGGCTGAACAGCCAGACGTCGTCGAGCAGCGACACCACCAGATCGGCTGTCCCGTCCTCCTGCTGGGCGGCGAGGTGGGCGGCGTTCAGTTCGGGGAAGAGCAGTGCCGCTCCCATGCCGGTGAGGAACAGGGCGTAGATGAGCGCGTTCATCACGAGGTAGGCGCGCAGGTGCGCGCGGATGATCCGGAACGGCTGGCGAAGGTGGCGCATGCTGGTCTCTCCGTGGTCGGGACGGGTGGTGCGGTGGCCGGTCAACTGTTGCCGTCGAGCAGCGCGTTCCAGCGCAGGCGTGTGGCGCGCTCCACGCTGGCCGTCGACGCGCAGAGCCCGAGCGCCGTGTTGAGCCACAGCGGCAGGCCGACGGGCGAGGTGAAGGTGCCGAAGCGCTCCGCCAGCGGGGGCACGTGCGAGACCGCCTCGACGATCTGCGGGACGACGAGAAGGATCGGAACGAGGAGCAGGAGCAACGACAGCACACCGATCCAGCGGCTCAGCGCCGGGTGATCGCGTTCGAGGCGGGCCCGGCGCCCCTCGGCCGAGCGCTCGTCCGGGACGAGTCGGTGCTCGGCTCCTCCATCGGTCACGTAGTGGCAGCGCTTGAGCCCGAAGGCCGTAGCGTCCACCTCGATCACTCCTCCCGGCACGGGGAAGGCCGCCGGGAGCGCGGACCGGAAGTGGTGCCTGCCGTCGAGGTAGAGATGGGCCCTGCCCCTGCCGTCCTCGGTCAGGATCTGCTGCCAGTAGGGGACGTCGACGGCGTAGACCGCCCGGCGTCCGTCGTCGTGCGTCAGGGCCAGGCGGAACAGGGCGCGGGAGAGCGGCTGCCACGAGCGGAAGGGCTTCAGTGGACGACCGTTCCCGCTCCTGATCCGCCGCGCGGCCGCGCGCTGCTTGCGATCCTTCACTGAGGGCTCCGTGTCCGGTGGGGAAGGTGGTCGGCGCCGAGCCGGAACAGGTCCGCGGCCGGCGCTGACCGCCATTCCAAAGGCTGCCCTCGGGGCAGAGTCAAGCGCCTGACCGGCCCGGCGCCACCGCTTGACCGTGCCCCCGGGGCAGGGTGTGGACTGGTCCCGTGCGTGGGCGGGACCACGTGCGGTCAAGGGCGGAAGGACGCATCGCGTGGCGTGGAGTACTCAGCAGGTCGCCGAACTCGCCGGGACGACGGTCAAGGCCGTCCGGTACTACCACCAGATCGGGGTGCTGGACGTGCCGGAGCGGACGGCCAACGGGTACAAGCAGTACGAGGTCCCCCACCTGGTCCGACTGCTGCAGATCAAGCGCTTGAGCGACCTGGGAGTGCCGCTGTCGGAGGTGGCGGCGATGGGGCGGGCGGACGAGGACCCGGACGAGGCGATCCGGGTGCTGGACGCGGAGCTGGCGGCGACGGTCGACCGGCTCAACCGTGTGCGGGCCGAACTGGCCGTCATCCTGCGCCATCGCGCTCCGGCGTACGTTCCACCGGCCTTCGCCCCCGTCTCCCGCGACCTCTCCGACCGGCAGCGGTCCCTGCTGATGGTCTACTCCAGCGTGCTCAGTGAGGAGTCCATGGAGGAGTTCCGTGAGCTGATCAGCGAGGGCGACGAGACGGAGGAGGAGTTCGAGGCCCTTCCCCCCGACGCGGACGAGGCCGCGATCGAGCACCTCGCCGCGCGCATGTGGCCCGTCGTCGTCAGGACCCGCGAGAGGAGGCCGCGGGCGGCCGACCTCGCGGCGGACGCGCCACGCGGCCCGAAGCACGCCGCGCAGACGATGGCCGAGGCGATGGTGCAGCTCTACAACCCGGCACAGTTGCGTGTCCTCAAGCGGTTGACCGACTTCCTGGCCGAGGAGGCCCCGGCCGCGGACACGGCCGAGCGCACCGACTCGGAACGGGGAGGATGACGGAGCGGCGGACGCGGAGCCCGTGGCGCGGCATCGGCGTGTCCGCCACCATGAGTGGATGGACGGCAACGCACCCGCCACCCGGCGGCACCCGCTCGTCGACGCACTGGCGGTGGTCGCCGCCGATCCCTCGGAGCAGGCCGCGTGGGTGGACCGACACGGAGTGGTGACCGACGAGATCGCGCTGAACTTCGATGACGTCTCGCGCATGTTCGACGCCTGGAGCGGTCGACGACAGATCGACGGGAACGTCGTCGGGTTGCTACGCGGTATTCGCGGGCATGAGCGGGGCCCGGGACCACGACGTCAGCAAGCTCGGACCGATCACGGGGGCCGTGCGGGAGGCGTGGGGCACGAATCCGCCGGTGCAGACCCTCATCGGTGTCGCGAGCCTGGCCGCGCCCGACGTGCTGTTCGAGGTCGAGGCGCTGGCCGCCCGACCCTGACCCTCGGCCCGCGTCAGGCGGACAGGACGAGCGGGTCCGTGCCGGTGTCCGTGTGGCCCGAGCCCCCGTCCCCGTCCGAGCCGATGCCCGCGTACCCCGAACCGTCTGACAACGGCTCGATCCGCCCCGGCAACTCGCGCGTCGGGAGGGTCGAGACCACGGGAACTCCGGTCAGCACGGTCCACGTCAGATAGCCGCCCGCCAGCGGTGACGCGACGAGGACGACGGCCGCGAACGCTCCCGTGGCCACGTGACGGCTCTCTCCGGGCCTGGCCTTCCGCAGATCCCCGCTCACCCGCAGGGCGTCCCCGCCCGGGAGCAGGAGCGGCGCGAGCAGCGTCACCACGGCGAACGGGGCGACCAGCCCGAGGAGGAGCCCCTGCGTCACCATCCCGAGGGCGATGCCGTCGACGGTGTCCGCCGGGAGGTCGGCGACGCGGGCCGCGACCGCGCTCGGGAACACGAGCAGGCCGACCGCCAGGAGGAAGCAACCGAACTCCGCGAACCGGCGGCCGGAGGACAGTTCCCTCGCGCGATACGTGGCTTCCCGGTTCGCCAGGGGACGGGCCTCGATCAGGGCGACCGGGATCAAGGGGAAGCCCAGGGCCAGGGCGACGGGCAGGACGAGGAGACCCGCCACCGCCAGCAGCAGGTCGAGGAACTCCTCCTCATCGGACACTCCTGTCCAGACCTGCTCCGTCCAGAACAAGGAGTATCCGGAGATGAACAGGACGGCGAAGAAGCCGATGAGGAACCACCAGCCGACGAGGAGGGGCCAGCGGCCCCCGACCACGGCCAGAGCCGCGCGGAGGGCGACCGGACGTGTGCGGGGGCCGACCCGGTGGGGGATGACGAGGACGGCGGCGAGGGCGTAGGCGACGGGCATCCCGCTGAAGGCGAGCACGGCCAGGAACCCCTGACCCGGAACCAGATCGAGCCAGGAGCCGAAGGTGATCGTCCCGTTCTCCCATCGGCCGGAGGACAACAGGGCCGCCCGGACCGCGGCGACCGCGAGCCAACCCAGGAGGATCGGCACCGTCGTGACCGCGAAGAGGGTTCCGGGGCGGCGCGGGACCTCTCCCCAGAGGAGGGCGAGCGACTGCGCCAGGGTGGGCGGCAAGGGCGCGGGCGAGGGGGTGGCCATGGGTGCGGTCTCCGTCCGGGGCGGCTCGTACGGGGATGAGACGCCACCCTGCGGTAAACGGTTTCCGGCCGCCAGGGCCTTCGAGTTCTGAGGGCGGGCCGGAAGTCGGCACGGCAGGCGGAGTCGGCGGCGGGCGTGCCACACTCGTGGGGTGACCGATCCTGAGGCAGTTCCCCCCACGGACGGCGTCCTGCCGACGCGCCCCGTTCTCGGCGGCTTCCACCCGGACCCCACGGTCTGCCGGGTCGACGACGTGTTCTACCTGGCGTGTTCGAGTTTCGAGTACGCGCCGGGGGTCCCGCTGTTCCGCTCCCGCGACCTCGTGACCTGGGAGCGGATCGGTTCGGTGATGGACCGGCCCGCGCAGCTGGCGCTCACCGGCGCCGCGCCGTCCGCGGGCGTCTACGCCCCGACCCTGCGCCACCACGACGGCACCTTCTTCCTGGTGACGACCAACGTCTCCGACGGCCCCGGCCACCTGCTGATGACGGCGACCGACCCCACCGGCCCGTGGTCCGACCCGGTCCGGATCCGCGGCGCGGGCGGGATCGACCCGGACCTCGCGTGGGACGAGGACGGCAGATGCCTTCTCACCTGGTCGGACGATGGAATTTTCCAGGCCGTCCTTGACCCGGCCACTGGCGGGCTGCGGTCCGAACCGCGCCCGCTGTGGAGCGGCACCGGAGGCAGGGATCCGGAGGGGCCGCACCTCTACCGGGTCGGGCGGTGGTGGTACCTGATGGTCGCCGAGGGCGGAACGGGTCCCGGGCACGCCGTGACCATCGCCCGCGGGCCCTCGCCGACGGGCCCGTTCGAGGCCTGTCCGCACCCTCCCCTGCTGACCGCCAGGGGCACGCCGGAGCCGGTCCAGAACACCGGCCATGCCGACCTGGTCGAACGGCTCGACGGATCCTGGGCGATGGTGTTCCTGGGCGTGCGTCCCTCGGGTTCCTTCCCGGGGTGGCACGTGCTGGGACGGGAGACGTTCGCCGCCGACGTGGTCTGGCGGGACGGATGGCCCGTGGTCGCGGGACCGGTCGAACCGCGGGCACGGCCGCCGGTGCGGGCGGCCCTGGGCGAGGGGGCCCTGGGCCCGGACTGGGTCGGTGCCGGTGTCTTCCCCGACCAGGTGCTGCGGTGGTCGCGGGACCGGTGGCGGATGGCCTCTGGCGGAACCGGGCGGGTGTTCGTCGGCCGCCGCCAGGAGCACAGGACCGTGGTCGTCCGGGCCGGAATCGACGCGGACGGGGGCGCGGGCGCCCTGGAGATCCGTATCGATCCCGGTCACCGGGTCGCCCTGGAGGTCGACGGTGGGCGGATACGCGCCGTCGCGCGCGCCGGGCCGCTCACCACCGTGCTCGGGGAGGCCCCGGCGTCCGCGGACACGGTGCTGGAACTGCGGGTGGTCGAGCCGACGGCGCCCCAGTACAGCCGTGAACGGGGTCCGGACGTGATCGTCGCCGCGGTCCGTACCCCGCGGGGAACCACCGAGCTGGCCCGGCTGGACGGGCGTTACCTGTCGACCGAGGTCGCCGGTGGGTTCACCGGTCGCATGGTCGGGGTGAGCTGCGCCTCGGGGGAGATCGGTGTGCGTTTCGTCGAGTACCGGGGCGCGGACTGACCCGGCGTATCGGACGGCCCGCCGGTGCACCTCGCCGGAGCGGCGCGGGGCGGGGGAGGGGCTGGGAGCGGACGGCACCCGCCCCGGACGGCGGCGGCGTGCCCGCTGTCCGCCCCGACGACGACGGCGGCGTGCCCGCCGACCGTCGCGCACCGCGGTGCGGTCGGGTCGACGGGCACGCCTGTCACCGGTGCGGCTCGCCGCGGGTCAGCCGTCCCCGGGCGGGCTGCCTTCCTGGCCGCCGGAGGGAGCCCCGCCCGCGCCGGGGCCGCCGTTCATGCCGGACGCCTCCTGCTGCGTGACGCTGTTGGCGTAGTCGTTGCTCGGGTCGCGGTAGATGGTGTGGATGTGCCCCCACCCCGACGTGGTGTACCCGTCCACGTCGGCGCCCGCCGACCCCTGCTGGTTGGAGAACTCGATGTAGGCGTTCGGCCCGGAGATCTGGAAGTAGACGCCGTCGCCCTCGGACATGTCGTACTCGGTCGCTCCCGACCAGTTCACATAGGTCTCGTCGAGTGTCGCCTCGACCTCGGCCAGCGCCTCGGCCGTGGTCTCCTCGTCCGACAGCCCCACCCAGTTGGCGATCACGTCGAGCAGCAGCTGCTTCTGCTCGTCGGTCAGGTCCGCGCCGGCGAGGCCGGTCCCCGTCGGGTAGTCGCAGGTGCCGCCGGGCGCGCAGGTGAGGTTCGCGACGTCCGATCCCTGGTACAGCTCGGCCCGCTGTTCGTCGGTCAGGCTGTCGTAGAAGGCGAAGGCCGACTCGTACATGCCCGAGAGCGGCTCGACCTCGTCGCCCTCCTCGTCGGTGTAGACGGCGGGCTGGAGGCCCAGGTGCGTGGGCGCGAACGTGATCGAGTCGTCGGTGCCGTCCAGCGTGGCGTTCAGCCCGAGGTGGTGGCCGCCGAACTGGACCTGCCACGCGCCGGAGTCGGACGGGTCGCCGAAGAAGGCGATGTAGTACTGGCCAAGGGAGTCCTCGGTGCTGGAGCTGTTCTCCAGGAGGAACTCGTCACCGCCCATGATGCCGGTGGCGGTCTCGTACCCCTCCTCGCTCAACAGCGCTTCGAGGACCCGCATGGCCGCGGCCCGCTGCTCGTCGTCCAGGTCGTCGAGGTTCAGCCCGGCCCGGTCGACGAAGGTGACCGGGAAGTTCGACCACGACGTGGTCTTGGACTCGTCGTCGTAGGCGTGGAGCAGCTGTTCACGCTGTTCGTCCGACAGCGTCGCCATGAAGTCCTCGGCCGCGGCGGCGGTGCCGGTGATCGTCTCCTCGCTGGTCGTGGACTCGGAGGCCTCCGCCGTCGTCGCGGACTCCGACGCCGACGACGTGGTGGTGGACGCCCCCGAGGCGCTGGTGCCCGTGGCGGCGCACCCGGTGAACACGAGGGCCGCCATCAGCAGGGCCGCCGCGATGCCCACGGTCCTCTTGCGTGTCGGTCGGTGCCGGGCGCGCACGTTGTCCTGATCGTTGCTGTTCGTCATGAGGACGAAGGTAGGGAAGGAGTCTTGGTGTTTCCCGTGTACAGGGTGAGAGCGGTGTAGGAATGGCGTCGGCGGGCGGGTCCGGTCGTCGGGTGTCGTGACCGTCGGCCTGGTCGTCCTCCGGACACGGATGCCGTCCGGGAGGTTCCGCGGGGCGCCTGGAGCGCTGTCGAACCCGTCCGTCCGCGGGGTGATCGGACGCCGGGCCGCGTTCACCGATGGGCGGCCAGCACCGCGGCCAGGCCCTCCCGCAGGTCCTCGACGAAGAACGCGGGGACCTCCAGCGACGGGAAGTGCCCCCCGGATTCGGGCGCCCTCCATCGGACGATCCGGCGGTACCGCTCCTGCGCCCAGACACGCGGGTACTTCTCGATGTCGCGGGGATAGGTCGTGATCGCGGACGGCACGTCGACCCGCAGTTCGGGATCGAGCGAGTCGTGGCTCTCGTGGTAGATCCGCGCCGACGACGCTCCGGTCCGCGTCAGCCAGTACAGGGTGACGTTGTCGAGGATCCGGTCTCTGGAGATCGTCTCGAACGGGCTGTCCTCGGTGTCCGACCACTCGGCGAACTTGTCGAGGATCCAGGCGAGCAGCCCGACCGGCGAGTCGACGAGCGCGTAGCCGATGGTCTGCGGCCGGGTCGCCTGCTGCTTCGCGTACGCCGCGCGCCGACTCCAGAAGTCGCGGGTCTCCTCGGCCCACGCGCGCTCGACCGGCGTGAGCACGTCCGTGCTCAACCCGGGCGGCGCGTGCCCCACCGCTGTGTGGATGCCGAGAACGTGCGCCGGGAACCTGCCGCCCAGAACCGTGGTGACGTTGCTTCCCCAGTCGCCGCCGTGGGCCAGGAACCGGCCGTACCCGAGCCTTCCCATGAGTTCCACCCACGCGGCCGCGATCCTCTCCACTCCCCACCCGGTGGCGGCCGGCTTGTCGCTGTAGCCGAAGCCCGGCAGCGAGGGGGCCACGACGTGGAACGCCGGGGCGTCCGCGTCCTCGGGATCGGCCAGTTCGTCCACGACGTCGGTGAACTCGGCGATGCTGCCCGGCCAGCCGTGCGTCACGATCAGCGGAGTGGCGTCCGCGCGCGCGGATCGGCGGTGCAGGAAGTGGATGCCCAGGCCGTCGATGGTCGTGCGGAACTGGCCGATGCGGTTCAGGCCCTCCTCGAACGCCCGCCAGTCGTAGCCGGTACGCCAGTAGTCCACGACCTCGACGAGGTCGGCGAGCGGAACGCCCTGGTCCCATCGGCGGGGGCCGGGATCGGCGCCATGGACGGTCTCCGCCTCCGGTAGCCGCGCCGCGGCCAGTCGCGCGCGCAGATCGTCGAGGTCGGCGTCGGGTGCGTGGGCCTCGAACGCGTGCACGGTCGGACGGGACATGGGACCTCCTGGCCATCGCGGAACCGGCCATGATCAACGCGAACCGGCTAAGACGGTTCTAGCAGGCCGCCATATCCGAGCGCAACCGGCTATGGTGGTTCCATGCGCACTGAGTTCCCCGAATTCCGCCTCGGCAGCGTGCTGGCGACCAGCTTCACGGCGACTCTGACGGAGCGTCGCGGCGACGCCGTGGAGCGCATTCCCACGCCGCAGCGACTGATCGACTGGCTGGCGGTGCACGGCCTCGACGTGGACTCCTGCACCACCGCCCAGCTCGACCTCGCGCGGGAGCTGAGGGAGTCGGTCCACGCCGCCGCGACGGCGGCCGCGGTCCAGGACGCCCTCCCGGCCGCCGCCGTCCACGTCATCAACGACCGCAGCGCCCAGGGGCGGGCCGCGGCGGTCCTGACGCCCGAGGGCCGGCGGCGGTGGCGGCTCGGCTCGGCTTCCGCCTTGGAGGACGCTCTCAGCGTGATCGCCGCCGACGCGATCAGCGTCATCGCGGGCGAGCGGGACGGAAGGCTGGCCCTGTGCGCATCACCGACCTGCCGAGCCGCCTTCTTCGACACGAGCCGGAGCCGCACCCGCAAGTGGTGCGACATGAACACGTGCGGGAACCGCCAGAAGAAGGCGCGCTTCCACGCCAACCAGCGCAGGAAGCGCGCATCGGCGGAGTGATCGCCGCGTCGACACGTCCACGGCGGCCGATCCCGGAACTCCCGTTGTCGTCCACGGGCCGATGGCTTCCACCGGCACATCGGACCGGCCGTCCTCGGCGACCGCCTCCGCAAGCTCGCCGAGCACCTGGGCGCCACGGTGGCGACGACGGCGGGCCGCTCCGCCCGGGTCATCGACCGGACGTCCCCGTTCGAGCGGACGCTGGAGGCGATCGCCCACGTCGAGCGGAGCCGCACCAAGGTCGGAAATGTCGTCGTCTCGATGGCCCCCGACCACGGCTGAGGCCGGGGCGACCACACGATCGCGCCCCTCGCGCCCATGCCCGGCGCGGTCGGGGGCGCACCGCTTCGTCGGCGCGGGAGTCCCGCGAAGCCCAGCCCCGGGGGGCAGGCCGTTGGTCTCCGCTCTCGGGAGTCGGAGCCGAAGGTTCACACGCGTCGCGTGTTCCGGCCGCCCCTCCGTGCGGGTTCTCCCAAAAGCGCGGTGACGCCGTCCTCGACTCGGTCGAGCAGGTCCCGGCCGAACACGCACAACGTGTTCTCCCAAGGGTGTCCGAACGTTCCCAGCCGCAGGTCGGGAGTCGTGTAGACGTAGTAGTCCCCGTCGGGGAAGACCTGGCCCGGCACGTCGGGGCGGCCGGGGCCGCCGACGCGGCGCGGATCGAAGCGGAAGCCCACGTGGTTCCAGTCCAGCCAGTACAGGGACTCTCCGGTGCGGGCGAGTGTGAGCAGTGCGGGGACGATGACCTGATCCAATGCGGGCCCGGGGCCGTCCAGGAACCAGGTGGCCGATGCCTCGGGTTCACGGATGCCCGGGTGGACCTTGACACTGGGCGCGAAGGAGAACCTTTCGTAGAAGCGGTCCCAGAGGTCGTCGTACTCGGGTTCGGAGAAGAGCTGCCGTACCGGCCGTTCCGTGGCCGGGGCGCCCGGCGGGGACCAGTGGTGGGAGCGGACGGTCGTCACCTCCTGGAAACCCGCACCGAGGTACATCCGTCGCAGGTCACCGTCGGCCTCGGCCACGACGAATCGGGTTCCGGCGCCGCACCATCCCCAGATGCGGGGCAGGGTCGGCCGGGTCCACTCCGTCATGGCGCTGAGCAGAGCGGGCCAGGGAGAGGTCATCCCCTCCACCGCGACGAACGGGGTTCCCTTGAGGAGGTGGAACCAGGCAACCGCCCTGACGGTGCCGTCCCGGACCAGCTTCAGATCGAGTTCCTCTAACTGGGTCCCGTCCGCCCGCATCTCGGAGAGCGGGCGTCGGTGCGGTGCGCTCTCCTCGGCCAGAAGCGCGGCCTGGTCGTCGCCGTGGTCACGCCCGGTGAGAAGGGTGTGGTGCGGCGGCGGAGCCACGTCGGGGACGGCGCCCAGCGGGGCGACCAGCACCGAGCGCTCCCAGCCGGGCGCGAACCCGGCCGCGCGCAGAGCCCCGGCAAGGCCCTGACTGTCGTGCGAGTGGACACGCCACTCGACCGGTTCGGACCTCCTGTGGGCCTCCTCCTGCCGGCGCCGGACGAGGCCGGTCACGTCAGCTCCGGTGGTGTCGGCGTGATCGACCACCGCGTGGGTGCCGTAGTGGACGCTCACCAGCGGCCCGTCGCGCTGCACGACCGCTCCGACCGGCGGCGGCTCGGGGACGTGGGCGCGCAGGTGCGCGTCGTAGTCGGCCAGCAGATCGCGGGCGTCCATGGTCGTGCTCCCGTTCGGTGCCGTGTCGCTGCTGGAGGCGGAACGCTCCATCGTGACAGGCCGAGGCGTGACCGGTGGGGGCGCGGGTCACGCCGCAGAACGCGGACCCGGGGCCTCCGGGCGGCCGTGGGAGGTCACGCGCAGGCCTCCCGGAGTTCGCGTTTGAGGATCTTGCCGCTGGGGCCGAGCGGCAGCTCGGTGAGCAGCCGGACCACACGCGGGTACTTGTGCCGGCCGAGCCGCTCCCGCGCCCAGTCGGCGATCTCCTCGGGGGTGGCCGCCGCGCCCGGCCGCAGCACCACGGCGGCGCAGATCTCCTCGCCGCGGGCCTCGTCCGGGAGCCCGACCACGGAGACCTGGGCGATGGCCGGATGCCGGGCCAGCACCTCCTCCACCTCGCGCGGGTAGACGTTGAAGCCGCCGCGGATGATGAGGTCCTTCTTGCGGTCGACGATGCCGAGGAAGCCGTCGGCGTCCCGGACGCCGAGGTCGCCGGTCCGGAACCAGCCGTCGACGACGGCGGCGGCCGTGGCCACGGGGTCGTCGAGGTAGCCCGCGAAGACATTGTGGCCGCGCACCACCACCTCGCCCACCTCGCCGTCCGGCAGCAGCGCGATCCGCTTCTCCTCGCCGGCGTCGGCGATCGCCACCTCCACGCCCCACACGGGGTGGCCGACCGTGCCGGGGCGGCGGCCGGTGGTGTGCTGGTTGAAGGTCGCCGCGGGGGAGGTCTCGGTGAGCCCGTAGCCCTCCAGGACCGTGGTGTCGAAGGCGGTCTCGAAACGCTCCAGCAGCGCCACGGGCAGCGCCGCACCACCGGAGACGGCGGCCCGCAACGTGGTGGGAAGAGGCCGCGCACCGGCGTCCGCGGCCTCGGTGAGCGCGTGGTACATGGTCGGCACGCCCATGAACACGGTGACCCCCTCCTCGGCCATCAGCTCCAGCGCGCCCGGGCCGGTGAAGCGCGGGGTCAGGACCAGGGTCGCTCCGGCCCGCAGGGTGGTGTTCATGGCGCAGGACTGGCCGTAGCTGTGGAACAGGGGCAGGCAGCCCAGCACCACGTCGTCGCCGGTGAGCCCGAGCAGGTCCTGGGCGCAGACGGTGGCGTTCATGACCAGGTTGAGGTGGGTGAGCCGGGCGCCCTTCGGCCTGCCGGTGGTGCCGCTGGTGTAGAGGATCGCCGCGGTGTCCTCCGGCTGCCGGGGCTCGGCGTACGGCAGCGGATCGTCCCCGGTGCCCACCTCCAGCACCTCGACCCCGACCCGCGCGGCGGCGGCGTCGGCCACCGTCCGCAGCGGGCCGCCGCTGACCACGGCCACGCAGCCGCTGTGGCGCAGGACGTACTCGACCTCCTCCTCGACCAGCAGCGCGTGCACCGGAACGACGGTCCCGCCGGCCGCCAGCACGGCGTAGTAGGCGCGCGGGAAGTCGGCGGTGTTGGGCAGCAGCACGGCGACGCGGTCGCCCGGACCGACGCCGCGCCCCCGCAGCACCGCGGCGAAGCCCAGCACCTGGCGCCACAGCGCGGCGTAGCCGATGCGCACCCCGTCTTCGACGACCGCGGTCCGGTCGGGGTAGCGGGCTGCGGAGTCCCGCAGGATGGTCGCGACGCTCAACTGCACGGCGCCTCCAGGAGTGAGGTGGGCGGGGCCCGGGAACGGTGGACTCCGCCAGCATCCGACAGCGCCCCGGCCGTCGGCCATGGGCGGATGCCCACCATGCGCCCGTCCCGACTGGGCGTACGGCCAAGTACGGGCACCGGGCTTCCCTCCGCGCTGTGCGGACGCCTAACGTGGCCGCATGACCGAGGGCGAAGGAACCGGACGCGCGCTGCGCGGCCGACTGGCACGAACGCTGCTCGCGGACGTCGAGGGGCTCACCCGCCGCGTGGTCGCCGACATCTGCGAGCACAGCCCGGCCTACGCCTCCGGCAGTCCGGTCCCGGTCGCCGATCTGCACGCCGTCTGCCGGCACAACGTGCTCCTGTCCCTACAGGCGTTCGGCGGGATCCCGGCGAGCGCCGGTGACATCGAGGCCGCCGCCACCGAGACCGGGCGGCGCCGGGCGGAGCAGGGCATGCCGCTGGACACCGTGCTGCTCGCCTACCGGCGCGGCGGCCGGGTGCTGTGGCAGGCCATGGCCGATCTGCTGCGCGGCGCGGTGCCGGCCGAGCAGGACGCGGGCCTGGAGGTGGCGGGCGCGCTGTGGGAGATCGTCGACCGCTTCTCGACCGTGATGGCCGACGCCTACCGGCTGACCCAGCTCGAACTGCTGCGCCACCAGGACTCGCGGCGCGGCGCCCTCTTCGCGGCCCTGCTCGAAGGCCGCGGCCGGGATCCGGTGGTGATGTCGGCCGCGACCGAGGCCCTCGGCCTGCCCGCACGCGACCGGTACGCCCTGGTGGTGATCGACCTCGGCGAGAACCCGGCGGCGCCGCCCAACCCCGGCCCGGCGCTGCTCGACGCGGGGATGTGGTCGTTCTGGCGCCCCTGGGCGCAGCGGTACGCCGGTCTGGTCCGCCTCGGGACCGCCGAACCGGGCGCGCTGGCGGACGTGCTGCGCGAGGCGGAGGTCGGTACCGCCGGCGTCTCCCCGGTGTTCGAGGAACCGGCGGCGGCCGACACGGCCCTGCGCCTGGCCGAGCGCGCCCTGCGCACGCTGGCGCCGGGCACGGGGGAGGTCGCGTGCCTCGACGCGCGCCTGGCGGAGGCGTGCCTGGCCGGGGACCCGGAGATCGCCGACCTCATGGTCGCCCGGTACCTGTCCGGGGTCCTGGCCTCCGGTCCCGAACGCTCCGTCCTGCTGCGCACCCTGCGCGTGTGGCTGGACGAGGGCTGCTCGGTCGCCCGGACGGCCGAACGGATCTACTGCCACCGCAACACGGTGCTGAACCGCCTCGCCCGCGTCGCCGAGCTCACCGGCCGGCCCGTGGAGTCCGGTGAGGCCCGCCTCGGCTGGGCGCTGGCGCTACGCGCCACCGGCCTGCCCCGCTGACGCCCGTGGCGGTGCCCCGCGCGCCGCGTGGACGCCTGCGGCGGTCCGCCGCACCCCCGATCTGACCCTCCGACGTCCGTCGCGCTCCCTGCCGAAACCGGTGGCGGTGCACCGTGCGCCGCGTGGGCACTGCGGTACGCACCCCGTCGCGCGTTCGCGCACTCCACCGCTCGTTGGGCATGTGCACAACACCGGCCGCCCAGGTTCATGCAACGGGAACATTGCCGCTTCGTGTCGGGCCCCCGACCATGGAGGGAACCGGCCACGGGGCGGGCGACGACCTCGTCCGCTCCGGGACCCGCTCACCGCCGACCGCCTCCGTCCCGTGCCGGATGCGCCCCGACACCACGGGGTCGGCCCACGACCCCGTCGGCGTGCCCGACGCCTTCCCCGCACCGGACGGCCGAAGCCCCGGTCTCCCTGGCCTCGCCCGCAGCTCCACGCGAAGCACCGTGCGGAGCGCCCGCGCGATCCAGGACCACCAAGGAGTACACATGAGTTCCCCCCTCTTCACCCTGGGCCTCCCGCTGGCCCTGGGCCTGGTCATGTTCGGCCTCGGCCTGTCGCTGACCGCGGGCGACTTCGGCCGGGTGGTCCGGTTCCCGAAGGCCGCCCTCATCTCGCTGGTCTGTCAGATCGTCGTCCTGCCGCTGATCTGTCTGGGACTGGTCCAGGTCTTCGGACTGAGCGGTGTGCTGGCGGTCGGCATGATGCTCCTGGTCGCCTCGCCCGGCGGCTCCTCGGCCAACCTCTTCAGCTACCTGGCCCGCGGCAACGTGGCGCTCAACATCACGCTCACCGCCGTGAACTCGGTGCTGTCCGTCTTCACGCTGCCGATCGTGGTCGGCCTGTCCATCACGTACTTCCTCGGCGACGACGCCTCCATCGGGCTGCAGTTCGCCAAGGTGCTCCAGGTGTTCGCGATCGTGCTCGTCCCGGTCGCCATCGGCATGGCGGTGCGCGGCCGGTTCCCGGGCTGGGCCCAGGGCATGGGCAAGACGGTCAAGATCGGCTCCACGGTGGTGCTCGCCCTGGTCATCCTGGCCGCCGTCGTCTCGCAGTTCGACGTCCTGCGCGACAACATCACCACGCTGGGCCCGGCCGCCCTGCTCCTGTCGGTGCTGAGCCTGGGCGTCGGCTACCTCGTGCCCCGCCTGTTCGGGGTGACGCGCGGCGACGCCACCGCCTCCGCGATGGAGATCGGCATCCACAACGCGACGCTGGCGATCGCCGTGGCGGTCTCCGTGCTCGGCGACGAGGCCCTGGCGCTGCCCGCGGCGGTCTACGGCGTGCTGATGTACCTGCCCGCCTCGGTCGCGGCCTACCTGCTGGCCAGAGCGGGACGGGCCGCGAACAGCCGGGTGGCCGAAGTCGGCTGACCGGTCCCTCCGATGGCTCCCGGCTCATGGTCCGCCCCGGCTGATCTGCCGCCCCCGCGGCCCCTGAGGCCCCGGCCGTGACGAGGGCGTCCGCGCGCACCAGGAGGGCAGCCGGTGTCCGGGGAGCACGGCGCTCCCCGGACACCGGTGCGTCAGGGGGCGCCGTGGCGTTCGTCCAGCCGAGCGGGGCGGGCGCGCGTCTCACGTCCCGGTGGCCATGGCACCGTCTCGGCGGCTCCACCGGAGCGGCCGGGTACTACTCCGGGGGAAACAGGGTCACCTGGGTGATGGTGCGCCCGTTGGCCTGGTCGACCCTGGCCCGCCACGAGTCGAGTTCCACCTCTTCCCCGGCCTCCTGGGGGATGTGGCCCAGGACGGCGATGATCAGACCGGCGATGGTGACGTAGTCGCCCTCGGGAACGTCGCTGAGGTGGACGTCGATGTCGGGCAGGTCGTGCACCGGGTAGGTCCCGGGCAGGGTGAGCGATCCGTCCTCGTTGTGGGACACGGTACGGACGTCGGAGTCGGTCTCGTCGTAGATCTCGCCGACGATCTCCTCCAGCAGGTCCTCCAGGCTCACGATCCCGTCGACCCCGCCCATCTCGTTGACGACCACGCCCAGCTGCTGGTGTTCGGCGATCATGCGGCGCAGCGCGAGCGACACGACCAGGGAGTCGGGCAGGAGCAGCGGTTCGCGGGCGAGTTCCCGGGTGCTGCCCTCACCACGGACCAGATCGGACCAGTGCACGACGCCGAGCACGTCGTCGAGGTCGTCGTCGTCCACCACCGGCGCCCGCGAGTGGCCCTGCTCGGCGAGCATCTGCGCCGCCTGGTCCGCGGGTGTGCGGGAGGGGATGGTGAAGACCTCGCCGCGGGGGACGACGACCTGGCGCAGGCGCCGGTCGTCGATCTCGAAGGCTCCGGAGATGATGGTGCGCTGCTCGCGGGTCATGCCCCGCTGGGTGGCGAGCATGTCGCGCAGCTCCTCCTCGCTGATCTCCTCCTTGGCCGCGGAGGGGTCGCCGCCCGTCAGGCGCACCACCAGGTTGGTCGAGATGCTCAGCAGCCACACCACGGGGCGGGAGAGCGTCGCGAGCAGGTTCAGCGGCCGGGAGACCATCACCGCCCAGGTCTCGGCCCGCTGCATGGCGATGCGCTTGGGCGCCAACTCGCCGAAGACCAGTGTGACGAAGGTCAGGACCACGGTGACCAGGACGATCGACACGGGGGCGGCGGCGGAGCCGAGGAAGCTCATCGGTCCGACGAGCGGTTGGGCCAGGGAGACGGCGGCGGTGGCTGAGGCGAGGAAGCCCGCGAGGGTGATCCCGATCTGGATGGTGGCCAGGAAGCGGTTGGGGTCCTGCGCCAGACGAGCCACCGCCCGACCGCCCGGTCCGCGTGCGGCGAGCTGCTTGATCTGCCCTTCCCTGAGAGTGATCAGGGCGATCTCGCTGCCCGCGAACAGGGCGTTGACGAGAACGAGGACGAAGACGAGGCCGAGCTGAACCCCGTAGCTTTCCATAACTGCTGCCGTCTTTCGATGCTGGAGTGGTCGTGGGCGACCCCGGTGCGGGCCGTGACACCAGAGCCTCCCACAGTCCCGCCCCAGGTGGCGTTCACGGGTGCCCGACGGCGCCGGGCGCGCCTCGTGGCGCGGGCTCCGGGCTCAGGGGAGGCCGTGCGGCCGGTCCGGCGCGTGGACCTCCGTGCCTGTCGCGGCCGGCCCCGCTCCGGTGGTCATTCCTGGTCGGCGGAGTCCGCCTCGCGGACGCTGTGGTGCGGAATGACGGCGACGGGGACGCGGGCCCGGTGGAGCACGCTCTGGCTCACCGATCCGAGGAAGAGGCCGCGCAGGCCGCCCCGGCCACGGGAGCCGAGCACCACCAGGTCGGCTTCGGCGCCCTCGGTCAGCAGTGCGTCGGCCGGGTGCTGCCGTGTACAGACGACGCTGACGTCGACGTTGTCGGCGGTGTCCGCTCCGACCTGCTCGATCATGTCCGTGACCAGGCCCTTCGACAGGTGTTCCGGCCACCGGTCCGGTGCCTGTCCGCTCATGGTGACCAGGGACTGCGAGGCGAAGGGAGTGGGCGTCTCCATGCTGTTCACCACCACCAGCGAGGCGCCCGCGCCTCCGGAGGCCTGTTCCAGGGCGAACGCCAGTGCCCGCTGGGAGCACTCGGAGCCGTCCACGCCCACCACGATCCGCCGCGGCTCGGCGCGGGCACCGGCGTCGGACGTGCCGTGGACCACGACCACCGGGCAGGCGGCCCGAGCGGCCAGTCGCACGCTCGTCGATCCGAGGAAGGCGGAGCCCAGGGCGCCCAGCCCGCGCGAACCGACGACGATCACGTCCGCCGGTCCGGACCTGCGCATCAGCGCGACCGCGGGTTTCTCCAAGGCCAGGCTCGTCTCGACCTGATCGGTCAGCCGATGCGTACGCACGTGTTCGGCCGCGTCGGCGAGCACCAGCTCGCCGTGCGCGACCGCCGCGTCGGACGGGGCCAGGCGCAGGACCTCGGTGTCGCCCGCTCGCGCCAGCGGCACGGACAGCGCGTACACCACGACCAGGGGCACGGCGCGCCGGTCGGCCTCCGCCGCTGCCCAGACCAGCGCCTCGTGTGCTGTGGATGACCCGTCGACCCCCACCAGCACCTTCGGCGGGTCGGGCGCGTCCTCGCCCATCGCGGCTCCTCGGGGCGCTGAATCCTGTGCCTTACTCCTGGTCTTCCGTGTAGCCGCCGGGCTAAACCCGGTACGCGGCGACCAGGCGGCTCACGGCCGGCCCGAGAAGGCCGTGGGCCCGGGGGCGGCTCAGCCCTGCGGGGCGGGCGCGGGGGCGCCTTCGGAGGCCTGCACGAGGACGAAGCCCTGGCCCTCGAAGGAGAGCTGGACCGCCTCGCCACTGCCGCGGCCGACGAGCGCCCCGGCCTTCATGGTCCGCCGCACACCGGCGCGCAGTGAGCCGGACCAGGCGACCGCGGCGTCGGTGTCGACGAAGGTCGGCTGGTCGACGTTGAGCAGCACCGGCGAACCGTGGCAGGCGACCGCCACGCGTCCCCGCCCGCTGAAGACCGTGTTGAACAGGCCTCCCGACATCATCCCGGCGCCTTCGACCCGCCGGATGTCCCAGGTCAGACCGGTCTCGAAGGCGAGCACGTTGGCGCCGTTGACGGTGAGGGCGTCCTCCTCCAGGTCGATCAGGTGGATGTCCCAGGCGTCCTTGGCCAGGAACACGTCGCCGCGGCCGGTGACGCGCATCAGCGGCAGGCCCTCGCCGCTGAAGGACTTCTTGAGGAACCGGCCGATGCCGCCCGCGCCCTCGTAGGAGAAGTCGATCTCGCCCTGGTAGGCGACCATCGATCCCTGGCGGGCGAGCACCTCGCCGTCGAGGCCCACGCGGAGCATCTTGTCGTTCTGGAGGGTCATGCCGGGCCGGCTGTTCTCGCGGGCCCGGTCGAAGAGTTCGCTGCGCATGCACCGATCCTGCCGTTTCCGGGTGGTCGGTGGCACGCGACTCGCCGGACAAGTCAGGCGATAGGCTTCCAATCCGGTCGCCCTGCCGCCCGCACGGCGGGCCGGGGCTCCGGGGCCCGACCCGCCGCGTGCCGCCGGTTCCCGCTCCGGTCACGGGCCTTCGAGCTCGTCGAGCCGGACCGGGCGTGCGGTCGTGACCGAACGGACGGCGGCGAGGGCGACGGCCAGGGCGGCGCGCGCGTCCGCGCCGCCGACGGCCGCGGCCCGGCCGGCGCGAACGCTGTCGGTGAAGTCCCTCAGCTCGGCCACGTAGGCGTCGTGGAAGAGGTCCTGGTCGTAGGTGACGCAGTCGGCGCGGATCCCGTCGGGGCCGTAGGAGGTCAGATGGGTGCGGCGCGCGTCGCCCATCGTCACCATGCCGCCCGAGCCGAAGACCTCGCCGCGGACGTCGTAGCCGTAGACGGCCTGGAAGCTGGCCTCGGCGGTCGCCAGGGCCCCGTTGTCGAACCGGATGGTGACCACCGCGGTGTCGAGCAGTCCGCGGTCCCGGAAGTCCGGGCGGACCAGCGCGTCGGCCATGGCGGAGACCTCGACCGGCTCGGCCCCCGGATTGAGGAAGCGCAGGGTGTCGAAGTCGTGGATGAGCGTCTCCAGGAAGATCGTCCACGGCGGGATCCGGGCCGGGTCGGCCAGCCGCGGGTCCCGGGTGAGCGAGCGCAGGATCTGCGGCGTGCCGACCGCCCCTGCGTCGATCCGGTCGCGGGCCGCGCGAAAGCCCGCGTCGAAGCGCCGGTTGAAGCCGACCTGGAGCTGCACACCCGCCTCCCGGGCGGCACCGATGGCGCGGTCCGCGTCGGCGAGGGTGAGCGCCATCGGCTTCTCGCAGTAGACCGGTGTGCCCGCGCGGGCGGCGGCCACGACCAGGTCGGCGTGGGTTCGCGCGGGGGAGGCGATCACGACCGCGTCGATGCCCGGGTCGGCGAGGAGCCGGTCGATGTCGGTCAGGGCCGTGGGGCAGCCGAGATCGTCGGCCAGGGCGCGGGCCGTCCCCGGAGTGGGGTCGGCGACGGCGGCGAGCCGGACCCCGGGCAGGCGCTGGGCGAGCGTGCGGGCGTGGAAGGCGCCCATCCGTCCGGCGCCCACGAGGCCGACGGCCAGGGGAGGCGCGGTGGTGGACGCGACCGCGCCGTGGCCGGTGTCGTGGGGACTCATGGCGTTCTCCGTGTGTCGTGGTGATGGTGGTGTCAGTGCGGCCGCGGGTCCGTGGTCACGGGGTGAAGGCGGCCCGGAAGCGTTCCAGTGCGAGCTCTCCGTCGGTCGAGGCCCAGGCCTCCAGGGCGACCGTGCCCTCGTAGCCGAGGTCGGCGAGTGCGCGGGCGATGGCCGGATAGGCGATCTCCCCCGTTCCGGGCTCCTGGCGGCCGGGGACGTCGGCGACCTGGACCTCGCCGATCAGGCCCTGGCCGTGCGCCCGGCGCAGGAGTTCGATGAGGTTCCCCCCGCCGATCTGCGCGTGGTAGAGGTCGAGGTTCATCCGCAGCCCCGGGTGGTCGACCGCCGCGACCAGCGACAGCGTGTCCTCGGCCCTGGCGAAGGGCACGCCGGGGTGGTCCACGGCGGTGTTGAGGTTCTCCAGGGTGAAGGTGACCCCCGCCCGCGCGCCGAGTTCGGCGAGCCGGGTGAGCGTGCGGTGGGCGGCGATCCACATGGGGCCGGTCGCCGCCCCGTCGACCGGGCGCACCGGCAGGCCCCGGTCGTCCAGGCCGGTGCCGTGCAGGTTCAGCCGGGGGCAGCCCAGGCGTTCGGCGGCCCGGACGGAATCCTCGGCGGTGAGCAGCAGTTCGGCCGCGCCGTCCGGATCGGTCAGGGTGCCCCGGATGTAGCCGGTCATCGAGGAGAACACGGCTCCGGTGCGCGCCAGCGCGTCCAGGTCGTGCCGCGTCCAGTCCCAGATCTCCACCTCGAAGCCGAGGTTGTGGATGCGCCGTGCGCGGTCCTGGACCGGCCGGTCCAAAAACAGCATCTCGGCGCAGGCCGCCAGTGTGCGCATCTCTTCCGCCTTTGCGCTAGAACGTTCTAGTTACCTGGCGTCAGTAGACCGGCAGCCGCCCGCGGGCGTCAAGGGGTTCCCGGGCAAAACTAGAACGTTATAGTCGAGTGACGGGCCTCCGCCGGGAGTGGCCTACGATCATCGGGCAGCAGCAGCAGCAGCAGTCGACGCCGACGAGGAGGGCCAGCCGTGCCACCGACGACGCCGGGCCCCCGCGGGAGGCGCCCGACCCTCGCCGACGTCGCGGCGCGCGCCGAGGTGTCCACGGCCCTGGTGTCCATCGTCATGCGCGGGGCCAAGGGCGCGGGGGAGGCCACACGCGAGCGGGTCCTGCGGGCCGCCCGGGAGATCGGCTACCGTCCGGACACGCGGGCCCGGCTCCTGCGCAGCCACCGGTCCCGCCTGCTCGGCGTGCAGTTCGGCCTCCAGCAGCCCTTCCACGCCGACCTGGTCGAGGGCCTGTACGCCGTCGCCGAGCCGGCCGGATACCAGCTCGCGCTGAGCGCGGTGGCCGCCGGACGGGGCGAGGAACGCGCGGCGCAGTCGCTGCTCGACGACCGCTGCGAGGCCCTGATCCTGCTCGGCCCGCAGGCCCCGGCCGCCCGCCTGGCCGAGCTTTCGGCGGGGCTGCCCGTGGTGTCCGTCGCCCGGAGGCTGAGGCCGGCCGTGGCGGGGGTGGAGGTTGTGCGCACGGCCGACGACGAGGGGGCGCGCCGGGCGGTGGACCACCTGGTCGGTCTGGGCCACCGCGACATCGTCCACGTCGACGGCGGTCGGGCGCCCGGCGCCGCGGACCGGCGGCGCGGCTACCGCACGGCCCTGCGCCGCCACGGGCTGGCCGAGCGTGCCCGCGTCGTGGCGGCCGGCACGGGGGAGGAGGACGGGGCCCGCGCGGCTCGCGGGCTCCTCGCCGACGGCCCGCCGCCCACCGCCGTCCTCGCCTTCAACGACGACTGCGCCTCGGGGATCCTGGACGTCCTCCTCCGGGCCGGCGTGCGGGTGCCGGACGAGGTCTCGGTCGTCGGCTTCGACGACAGCCGCCTGGCCCGGCTGGCCCACATCGACCTCACGACGGTCGCCCAGGACGCGGCGCGCCTGGCGGACCTGGCGGTCGGCCGGGCCATCGCCCGCCTGGAGGGGGAGGAGACACCGGGCGAGACGGTCGTCGCGCCCCGCCTCGTCGTCCGCGGGACCACGGCCCCGCCGCGCGACGGCTCCTGACGGTCGACGAGCGCGGCTCCGCGGGGCGGAGCGTGACCTGTCGGGGCGCCTGGAGAACGCCCTGGCGTTCCTGGACTGACCGGCGCGGTTCCCGATGAACGCCCGGACCGGGCGGTCCCACGGCGGTGAGCAGCGTGTGTATCGGTCCTGTATCCCCTGTGTAGGCGTGCCTCCTAGCGTGGCGGGCAGCCGCCACACGCGGTGGACGGCTCGGAGCACCGCTCCGCTCACGCAGAGAGACAAGGAACCCGCCATGCTCGGATCGCTCAGCGACCGCCTGCTCTCCCTCGTCGTCCCCAAGACCGAGGCGAGCGCCGGCTTCTGCTACAAGGAGCGCGCCAACCACGACGGCCGCCTGGTCTGCCGGACCTGCTGCGTCAACACCACCTACTCGTGCGGCAACTGGTCGGTGCACTACTGCTGACCGATCTCGACCCCGTGGGAACACCCGTCACGACCTGCGCGTGTATCGCGCATGTATCCCACATGTAGCCGCCCTCCCTAGCGTGGCCGACGGCCGCCGGGAGTCACCGGCGGCCGGGTCCGCCACCACCGGCGCGGACCGGACACGGAGTGCCATGGGCCGTCGGATCGTCCCGGTCGGCCACGGCCTCCCCTGATCGGAAGGGAACCCCCCATGTTCGGCTCACTAGGCGACCGGCTTCTCGCCGCCGTCGTCCCCAAGGCCAGGGCCACCGCCAATCCGTACTGCTGGTACGAGTACGCCCCCATCACTTCCCCCTGCATCCGTCGCTACTGCTGCGACCCGCCCGGCAGCACCCCGATCTCCTGCACGTACTTCCGGCCCTGCTGACCCGTAGCTGAACAGCCCCTGCCCGGGGCCCGTCCCACCGGGGTGCCACCGATGTCCCACGTCCAGATCTCGTGCCAGGTCCTGCTGGCCCTCGTGTTCTGCGTGTCCGCGGTCAGCAAGGTCCGCGGACGCGCGGCGTTCGACGGTTTCGTGACCGCTGTGCGCCGGCTGGCCCCCCGGTGGGCGCTTGGGAGCGCTCCCGCATCCCGGCGGCTCGCCGCCGCGCTGGTGGTGGCGGAGGCCGGAACGGTGCCTCTGCTCCTCGTTCCCGGGTGGTCCTGGGCGGGGCTCGCCAGCGCGGCCCTGCTGCTCGCGGCGTTCAGCGCCGCCGTGGCCAGGGTCCTGCGCGCCGACGAGCGCGTCGCCTGCCGGTGCTTCGGGGCCTCCGACGTTCCGCTGCGCCCGGTGCACCTGGTCCGCAACCTCGTCCTGCTCGCCACCGCCGTGGCCGGGCTCGTGCCCGCCCTCGCGTCCGTTCCGCTCCCCGAACCCGGTGCCGTCGCGGCCTCCGCCGCGGTCGGCGCCTTCGGCGGGCTCCTCGTCGTCCTGACCGACGACATCGTGCTCCTGTTCTCCCCTCTCGTCCCGAGGAGTGCCACCCCCCATGACCGTCTTCGTCGCCGTACTGTCCGTCCTCGTCGGAGCGCTGTGCCTGCTCAACCTCCTGCTCACCGTCGGCGTGATCCGGCGGCTGAAGGAGCACACCGCACTCATCGGGGAGCTGCGTTCCTCGGCCTCCGGCGCACCAGTCCAGATCATGCTTCCGGCCGGTGAGGAGGTCGGCGACTTCTCCGCCCGGACGACCGACGGCGCCGCGGTGAGCCGTGGAACGCTGGGAGGGGAGACCCTCGTCGGCGTCTTCTCCCCGGGCTGCTCCGCCTGCGCCGAGCAGATGCCGCTGTTCACCGAGTTGGCCGCGTCCTTCCCCGGCGGACGGGACCGCGTGCTCGCCGTCGTCGTGGGCGACGCCGAGGAGTCGGCGGAGGAGGTCGCCGCGCTCACCCCCGTCGCACGCGTGGTCCAGGAGGCGCACGGCGGCGACGCGTCCGCGGCGCTGGGCGTGAACGGCTTCCCCGCCCTGGCCCGGATCGACGCGGCCGGACGCGTCCTGGCGAGCGGATACAGCGTCTCGGACGTGGAGGTCCTGGCCGGTGTCTGAGCCGACGGCCGAACGGGCGTCCGGAGGCGTGCGCACGACCGTCCGCGGGGCGGGCGCCGCGCTGGCCCTGGCCTGGCAGACCGGGTGGTACCTGCCCGTCACCCACGGTCTGCTGGTGCTGATCCAGGCCGCGGTCCCGGTGGTCATCGCCTGGCAGACCAAGCTGATCCTGGACCTGCTGGTGACCGGGGACTCCACCGGAACGCTGCTGTCACTGGGACTGGGGCTGGCCGCCGCCGGAGTCGTCGCGGCACTGGCCCCCTTCGCGGTCCAGTACATCACCGCCGAGACCGCCCGCCGGGTCGGGCTGCTCTCCCAGGACCGCCTGTTCGCCGCGGCCGAGCGCTTCGCCGGGCTGTCCCGCTTCGAGAACCCCGCGTTCCTGGACCGGCTGCGGCTGGCCCAGCAGTCGGGCGGCGACAGCCCGAGCCAGGTCGTGGCGGCGGTCTTCTCACTCGCCGGCGGGGTCGTCACGATCGTCGGATTCCTCGGGTCGCTGCTGGTGATCAGCCCCTGGATGGCCCTGTTCGTGCTGGCCGCGGCCGTGCCCGCCCTGGCCGTGGAACTGCGGCTGTCCCGCGCCCGCGCGGCGATGATGTGGCGGATCGGCCCGGTGGAGCGGCGCGAGTTCTTCTTCCGGGACCTGCTGTCCAACGTGCAGGCCGCCAAGGAGCTGCGGCTCTTCGGCGTCGGTCCCTACCTGCGCGACCGGATGTACCGGGAACGCGTCGAGTCCAACGCCCAGCGGCGCCGCATGGACCAGCGGGAACTCACCTCCCAGACGCTCCTGGGCATCCTCTCCGCCACGATCGCCGGCGGCGGGCTCGTCTGGGCGGTCCTGGCCGCGGTCCAGGGGCGGCTCACCCCCGGCGACCTGACGCTGTTCGTCGCCGCGGTCTCCGGCGTGCAGAACGCGCTCGTCCAACTGGTGCGGGAGGTGGCCATGGCCCACCACCAGCTGCTGATGTTCGACCACTACCTCAAGGTCGTGGGCTCGGAGGCCGACCTCACGGTTCCCGAGCGCCCCCGTGACGTCCCCGCGCTGCGCCGGGGCATCGAGTTCCGGGGGGTGTGGTTCCGCTACTCGCCCGAGCACCCGTGGACGCTGCGCGACGTGAACCTGGTGATCCCGCACGGCGGCTCGCTGGGGCTGGTGGGGCGCAACGGGGCGGGCAAGAGCACGCTGGTGAAGCTGCTGTGCCGGATGTATGACCCCGAGCGCGGGGCCGTGCTGTGGGACGGGGTGGATCTGAGGGACATGGATCCGGCCGAGCTGCGCCGCCGGATCGGCGCGGTGTTCCAGGACTACATGGAGTACGACCTGACGGCGGCCGAGAACATCGGGCTCGCTCGGTGACGTGGACGTCCTCACCGGCGCCGGCACCGACGACGAGGACCGGCGGGAACTCGTCCGCGCCGCCGCCGAACGCGCCGGTGCGCACCCGGTCATCGCGGACCTGCCGCGCGGCTACGACACCCTGCTGTCCCGGATGTTCTTCGACATGCCCGGCGGCGACAAGGACGGAGACGGGGGCGACCAGAGCGGTGTGCCCCTGTCCGGCGGGCAGTGGCAGCGCCTGGCGCTGGCCCGCGCCTACCTGCGCGGACGGCGGGACCTGCTCATCCTGGACGAGCCCAGCTCGGGGCTGGACGCCGAGGCCGAGCACGAGATCCACACGGGGCTGCGCGCCCACCGGCGCGGCCGGACCAGCCTGCTCATCTCCCACCGGCTCGGCACGGTACGCGAGGCCGAACGCATCGCGGTCCTGGACGAGGGCGCGGTGGTGGAGACCGGGACCCACGACGAACTCATCGCCGCTGAGGGCGTCTACGCCCGCCTGTTCGGGCTCCAGGCCCGGGGGTACCAGCCCCGGGCCGAGGCGGTCGAGGAGGTGGCGCGGTCGTGATGGCGCCGGTCCTCGTGGCCGCCGGAATCGCGGTGGCGGTCCCGGCCTGCGTGCTGCTGTGGCTCAACCGCACCCGGGTGGCGGTGGAGGTGGTCGGACACAGCATGGAGCCCACGTTCCGGCACGGCGACCGCCTGCTCGTGCGCCGGGTCCCCGCCGCGCGGCTGCGCGTGGGCGACGTCGTCGTGCTCGGCCAGCCGGACACCGACGCCCTGCCGGACCTCCTCCTGTTGATGGGCACGGTGCCGCCCTGGGTGGTCAAGCGTGTGGCGGCCCTGCCCGGGGACCGGGTTCCCGACGCCGTGCCCGGGGGGAGCGCAGGGGAGGACGGAAGCGGTCGCACGGTGCCGCCCGGACGGCTGGTGGTCCTGGGGGACAACACCGGCCACAGCACGGACTCGCGGGTGTGGGGTCCCGTTCCGGACGACCGTGTGCTGGGGACCGTCCTCAGGCGGATGTCCGTCTCGCGCGCGGCGCCCGCGGCCCCCGCGGCGGCGGACGACGGCCAGGGCCGTGGGGCCGGGCCGGCCGGTCACCCGGGGGCGGGTTCCTGACGGATCGGGCCGCGGGTGGGCAGGGGGCGCGCACCGGGAGGCCTTTCGAGTCCGGCCGCGTCACAGCGGGCGGCCGCCGCGACGCGGTCGCCCCGCCCAGCCGGTCAGTCGTGCCCGTCAGTCGGACAGGGGCTCGGGCCGGTTCCATTCGTACACGCCCCGGGCGATGGCGTTCAGGTCCTCCGGTTCGGCCACCCGCAGGTCCAGGTCCTTCACCTCTTCGACGAGTTCCTCCGGGTCGGGGCGGATCTCGCTGGTGCGTCCGAGGATCACCTCCACGAGGAGGCCGGGGGCCACCTCCGTGCGGATCCGGTCCGTGGGCAGGGAGCCGTACGCGTACGGCGACGGGCCGTTCACGGGCAGCACGTAGGCGCCGTCGGCCGATTCCTCGCACAAGGAGTCGATGTCGTTGCACGGCGACCGCAGGGGGTCGGGCCCGCCGCCCATGGTGGCCGTGTCGGGACCGCTCCGCACGACGACGTGCACCGGTCCGTCATAGGTGACGGTGAACTCGCCCGAGTACACCTGCGCCTCGAACGGACGCCAGTCGTCGGTGTCGCCGATCACGACGACGTCGTGCGGGTAGGCCGCGTAGTCCGCCTCGATCGCGCTCACGGTCACGGGCCCGCCCTCCGGATCCGCCGGGCTCACGATGCTCGCGCCGCCCAGGAACAGGGCGCTGACCAGCCCCACCACCCACCACGGCCCGCTCACGGGCGAGGCGGCCAGCGTGACCGCCGCGCACCCCGAGATGATCAGTACCCACACCAGGGCGCCGGCCGGCCAGAGCATGCCCGGCGGCGTCCCGCTCGACACCATCATGGCGGGCAGGAGCCCGCCCACCGCCCCCGCCAGGGTCAGGACGGCGAGCGAGGCGCTGGGCCGGGGCGCCTCGCACTGGGACAGCACCCAGAGCAGCGCGGCCCCTGACGCCGACCACACCAACGCCGCCGCGAGCACCCAGAGCGGTCGCGGCAGCCCCAGGGCCTGCGTCGGCAGGGAGTCCACGCCGAGGAAGAGCAGAACGCCACAGGCGGACAGGGCGCAGGGCACGCCGAGCAGGACCAGCCAGAGCAGGTGAACGGCCCGGGACGGTGGCGCGGGTGGTTCGGGGGCGAGGGAGCTCATGGGCCCGGAGCCTTTCGGTGGGGGCGGCGTGGAACGCGTTCCACCCAACCACGACCGGCCCGGCGCCGCCATCGCCTGCCGGGCCGACACGACGGGCGGCGGCCGTGTCACAGCGGGCGGCCGCCTCCGGCGCCACCGCGGCCGGACCCGCCTCCGTCGCATCGCTGCTCGTCGTCGGCGGGGGCGGGGGCATGGGGGGAGCCGCGGCCGTCGCACGGCCGCGGCTCGGAACAGGCGTCAGGCGAGGTAGCGGAACACGGCCTGGCCCACGACGGCGGGCTTGTCCCGGCCCTCGATCTCGACCGTGGCGTCGACGACGCACTGGACGCCCCCGCGCACGTCGGTGACCTCGGCCAGGGTGGCGGCCATGCGGATGCGCGAGCCGACCGGGACGGGCGAGATGAAGCGCACCTTGTTGAGGCCGTAGTTGATCGAGACGGAGATGCCCTCCATCACGAGCAGCTCGCTGAACAGCGGGATCACCAGCGACAGGGTGAGGTAGCCGTGGGCGATGGGGCCGCCGAAGGGCCCGTCCTCCGCCCGCTCGGGATCGACGTGGATCCACTGGTGGTCGTCGGTGGCGTCGGCGAAGAGGTTGACGCGCTTCTGGTCGATGTCCAGCCACGAACTGTGGCCGAGGTCCCGGCCGGCGGCGGCGCGCAGTTCGTCGAGTCCGTTCACGGTGATGGGCATGGGTGGTACTCCCGTTCGGTTCAGAGGGTGGGGCGCAGGCGCTGCTTGAGGAGCTTGCCGGAGGCGTTGCGGGGCAGCGCCTCGGTGAAGGCGAAGGACTTGGGGGCCTTGTAGCCCGCCAGGTGGTGACGGCAGTGCTCGGCGAGGTCGTCGGCGGTGGCCTCGGCCCGTTCCGCCAGGACGACGACGGCGTGGCCGACCTCGCCCCACCGGTCGTCGGGGACGCCGATCACGGCGCAGTCGGCGACGTCCGGATGCTCGTGCAGGACGTTCTCGACCTCGGCCGGGTACACGTTCTCCCCGCCGGAGATGTACATGTCCTTGACCCGGTCGACGATCCGGACGTAGCCGTCCTCGTCGGTGACCGCGACGTCGCCGGTGCGGAACCAGCCGTCGGTGGTGTGCGAGGAGGGGGTGCCGGCACCGCGCCCCCAGTAGCCGAGCATGACGTTGGGGCCGCGGACGACGATCTCCCCGGCTTCGTGCGGGTCGGCGGGCGTCAGGTCGGGGCGCACGACCCGCGCGTCGGTGAAGAAGCTGGGCCGGCCCGCCGAACCGGCCTTGCGCACGGCGTCGGCCGCGCCCAGGAACAGTACGCCCGGCGAGGTCTCGGTCATGCCGTAGCCCTGGAGGAACGTCAGCCCGCGCTTCTGGTAGGTGGCGATGGTGGTGTCCGGGACCGGCGCCCCGCCCGCTTCGAGGATGCGGATCGAGGACAGGTCGGCCTCGGCCCACCGGGGCGCGGAGGAGAGGGCGTTGAACATGGCCGGGACGCCGAACATCCAGGTCACACGCTCGGACTCGATGAGGTCGAAGGTCAGGTCCGGGTCGAACCGGGGCGCGATGACCACGCGCGCGCCCTTGAGCAGGGTGGGCAGGCAGGTCATGTTCAGCGCGGCGGTGTGGAACATCGGTGCCGTGACCAGGGTGACCTCGTCGGCGGTGATGTCCACGTCCAGGAGCACGTTGACGCAGTTCCACGTGATGTTGCCGTGGGTGAGCATCGCGCCCTTGGGCCGCCCGGTGGTCCCGGACGTGTACATGATCATGCAGACGTCGTCGAGTCCCACGGGGGCGTCGAGGGGCTCGGGCTCGTGGGCGGCGATCAGCTCCTCGTAGGCCGAGGTTGAGGCCGCGGACGCCGTCGGGGTCGGCGCGACCGCGGAGGCCGCCTCGCCGCGGCCGCCGCCGGATCCCGCGGAGCCGTTCCCGCCCCCGCCGGGCCTCCCGCGATCCTTCCCGGCTGCCTGCCCGCCACCCTGCCCGCCGCCCGGGACGGCGACCAGGTGCGGGACGGCGCCCGCCGCGTGCAGTTCGGCCGCGGGCCCGGCGTGGTCGCCGCCGTGGACCAGCAGCACGGGGGCGCAGTCCCGCACGATCGCGTCCAGTTCGGGGGTGGCCAGGCGGGTGTTCAGGGGCACGAAGACCGCTCCCACCGTGCCGCAGGCCAGCAGGGCCTCCAGCAGAGCGGGGTGGTTCCCGCCCAGGTAGGCGACCCGGTCGCCGGTCCGTACGCCCAGGTCCCGCAGCGCCCAGGCCAGGCGCAGCACACGTGCGTGGAGCGCGGCGTAGGTGAGGGCGGCGCCCTCGTGGACGACGGCCACGCGTTCGGGCGAGGTGCGCGCCCGGCGGGCGGACCACGATCCCAGGCCTTCGTTGAGCATGGCTACTCCTCGGGGTGGGGGGTGAGCCCGAGCAGGCGTGCGGCGTTGTCCTTGAGGATCTTGGGCCTGACCTCGGGCTTGATGTCGAGCTTGTCGAAGGACGCCAGCCACCGGTCGGGCGAGATGACCGGGTAGTCGGAGCCGAAGAGGACCTTGTCCTGGAGCAGGGTGTTGGCGTACTGCACCAGGATCGGCGGGAAGTACTTCGGTGACCACCCCGACAGGTCGATGTGCACCTCGGGTTTGTGGACCGCGACGGACAGGGCCTCCTCCTGCCAGGGGAAGGAGGGGTGGGCGAGGATGATCGGCATGCCGGGGAAGTCCGCGGCCACGTCGTCCACGTGCAGGGGGTTGGAGTACTTCAGCCGGATGCCGCCGCCACCGGGGACGCCCGCGCCGATCCCGGTCTGGCCGGTGTGGAACAGCGCGATGGCCCCGCTCTCGCGGATCGCCTCGTAGACCCGGTAGGCGGAGCGGTCGTTGGGGAAGAACTCCTGCAGCGAGGGGTGGAACTTGAACCCCTTGACCCCGTACTCCTCCACCAGGCGCCGGACCTGTCGGGCGCCCAGGGCGCCCTTGGCCGGGTCGACGCTGGCGAAGGGGATGAGGACGTCCGGGTGGGCCAGGGCGGCCTCGGCGACCTCCTCGTTGGGGACCGCGGGCAGCCCGGTCGCGGACTCGGTGTCCACGGGGAAGACCACGCACGCCATACCGCGCTCGCGGTAGTGCGCGGCGATCTGGTCGAGCGTGGGCCGGCGCTCGCCCTCGATCTTGAAGTAGTCGCCGGAGGCCGCGTGCAGGTCCTCGCCGATCGCGTCGCCGCCCCTGGCGGAGACCTCGGCGTGGGTGTGCACGTCGATCGCGGTGACGCGGTCCAGGTCGATGCCGCTCGCGCCGCCCATCAGGCGTCCTTCCCGGGCGCGGCCGGCGCGGACCCGGCGGGCGCGGCGGGAGCCGGGATGCCCACGCTCTGCTCGTCGCGGCCCAGCGTCGTGGCCCACACGGCGCCGATGTCCTCCGCGCTCCAGCCGCCGTCGCGGTAGGCCACGGACACCTCCTGCGGGTGCGCCCACAGGGACAGCCTGTCGCCGCCCACGCCCACGCACTGCCCGGTGACGTGCGCGGACTCGGCGGAGGCGAGGTAGGCGACCAGCCCGGCGCAGTCCTCGGGCGTGCCGAAGCCCTCGGCCTGGCGCATCCACCCGGGCAGCGGGACGCCCTCGTCCTGGGCGGCGGCCACGTGCTCGGCGAACGCGGGGATGGTCGCGGTCATCGCGGTGGCGGCCACCGGGACGACGGCGTTGACGGTGATCCCGGCCCGGGCGCACTCCATCGACCAGGTGCGCACCATCGCGGCGATGCCCGCCTTGGCGGCGGCGTAGTTGGTCTGGCCGAAGTTGCCGCGCTGACCGGCGGGGGAGGCGACCATGATGAGCCGCCCGCCCTCCCCGCGCTCGCGCATGTGCGTGACGGCGGCGCGGGCGCAGGTGAAGGCGCCGCGCAGGTGGACGTCGATCACGGTGTCGAAGTCCTCGTCCGACATCTTCCACAGCACGCAGTCGCGCAGGACGCCGGCGTTGGCGACGAGCACGTCGAGGCGGCCGAACCGCTGCACGGCCGTGTCCACCAGCGCCCGCGCGGTCTCGGCGGGGCCCACGGGGGCGGCGTGCGCGACGGCGGTACCGCCGGCCCCGGTGATCTCCTCGGCCACGGCGGTGGCGGCGTCGGCGTCCGCGTCGTTGACGACGACGGAGGCGCCGCGGCGGGCGAGTTCGAGGGCGTAGGCGCGGCCGAGGCCGCGGCCCGCCCCGGTCACCAGGGCCGACTGTCCGCTGAGGTCCATCGGTTGTCTCCGTTCTCCAGGGGGTGCGCCGCTCTGGGCGAGTGCCACGAAGTTATGCGAAATGATGACGGCGGTCAAGAAAATGCATAAGATGAATGTGTGCGGTGGGCGCACTCCGGCGCCCGTTACGCTGATCAGCGAGGGGGCGGGATGACAGGACACATCGTCGAGCGGGAACCCGAGGCCGAGGAGGCGGCGGACACCGGGACGGCGGGCGCGGTACGGCCACGGCCGCAGTCGCTCATGCTCGCCTTCCTCGGCCGCTTCGTCCTGGGCCGGGACCTGCGGGTCTTCTCCGGGTCCTTCATCGACGTCTTCGCCCGCCTTGGGGTGTCCGAACAGGCCGTGCGCTCCACCCTGAGCCGGATGGCCCAGCGGGGCATGCTCGACCGCAGGCGCAGCGGGAGGCGCGTCTACTTCGGCCTCACGCCCCGCGCCGTCGACGTGCTCACCGACGGCGACCAGCGCATCTGGGACGCCGGGGTGGTCAACCTCGACGAGGACGGCATGTGGACGCTGCTGTCCTTCTCACTGCCGGAGTCCTGGCAGCGCCAGCGGCACGACCTGCGCACACGCCTGTCCTGGGCCGGTTTCGGCCCCCTGCGCAGCGGACTGTGGATCGCGCCGACGGTCGTGGACACCACCGCCTTCGTCGACGAACTCGGCCTCACCGACCACGTCCACGTCTTCCACGCCCGCCTGGGCGCGCCCACCCAGGCCGCCCAGCTCGTCAACGAGGCCTACGACGTCGACGACCTGGCCGAGGGGTACCGGCGCTTCCTGGACCGCTGGGACACCGACGACCCCGCCCCCGAGGCGCCCGACGACCTGGCCCGGCTGCTGCTGCTCACCTCGGAGTGGATGCGGCTGATCCGCACCGACCCGCGCCTGCCGCTGGCCTACCTGCCCGACCCCTGGCCCGCGGTACCCGCGCAGGAGCTGGTCTTCGACCTGCACCGGCGCTACGGGGAGGCCGCGACCCGGATCGTCGAGGAGGTCGTGGACACCCTCCCGGCCGACTGAGGAACCGCTCCGGTGCCGGTCCGGAACCGGCGCCGGAGCGGGCCCAGGATCCGGGCCCGCGAACACGACCCGCACCCGATCGGCGCCGGCACGTGCCCCGACGACGGGGGACGGGCCCAGCACGCGATCGGCACGGGAGCGGTGCCGGGCCCCGCCTCCCCCGCCTCAGGCCGGTGCGGCCTCGCGCTCCTCCTCCCCGGCACGGTCCCGCCCCTCGCGGGCGCCCGACCGCCGCCGCCACCAGTCGGCCAGCGACGGCAGCACCCCGTGCGGCAGGAACAGCACCGTCAGCACCAGCACCAGTCCGTAGACCGCGTAGGTGAGCACCGAGGGCGCGTAGTCCGGCATGCCGCCCAGCGTGCCGAGCACGCCCAGGTAGTGCACCAGGACCGTCACCAGCGCGGTGCCGGCCACCGCGCCCCACACCGAGCCCAGACCGCCGACCACCGCCATCACCACGTAGGTGATCGACATCGACACCGGGAACATCCCCGGCGACAGGAAGCCGATGTAGAACGCGAACACCCCGCCCGCGGCCCCCGCGAAGGCCGCCGAGACCGCGAACACCGTGAGCTTGTACCGGCCCACCGGGATCCCCGAGGAGGCCGCCGCGGTCTCGCTCGTGGCCAGCGCCCGCAGCGCGCGGCCCGGCCGCGAGCGCACGATGTTGCGGGCCACGACCACCACCACCGCCAGCACGGCCCAGGCCACGTACGCGTAGCCCTGGTTCGTGGACACCTCCACCGGCCCCAGGGACAGCAGCGGGATCCCCTGGAGCCCGGTACTGCCGCCCAGCGCGTCCGTCTGGGCCACCACGGCCAGGAAGATCAGGTGCACGGCGATCGTGGCGAAGGCCAGGTGGTGGCCGCGCAGCCGCAGCAGCGGCAGCCCCAGCACCAGGGCGCACAGCGCCGCCACCACCGGCGCGGCCAGCAGCCCCGCCAGGGTGGGCAGGCCCGCCTGCGACACCAGCGCCGCCGTGTACCCGCCCGTGGCGAAGAACACCGCCTGGCCCAGCGACACCTGCCCGGCGTAGCCCATCAGCAGGGAGATCCCCACCACCACGCTCGCCGACACCGCCACCTGCACGTAGACGGCCAGGCCGCCGCTGTCCAGCACCAGGGGCAGCGCCAGCGTGGCCGCGGCCACGGCCAGGACCGCCCACACACCCGCGGACCTCATACCGTCACCTCCTGGTGGAGCGAGGGCCGGCGTGCCGCGTGCCAGATCATCACCGCGAGCATCACCACGAGGGCGACCGTGGTCTGGTAGGCCGCGTTGCCGTACCCGGCCACCAGCGCCTCCACCACCCCGAGCAGCACGCCCCCGGCCAGCGCGACCATCGGCCGGGTCAGCCCGCCCAGCACCGCCGCGGCGAACCCGTGCACGATCAGCGTCACGTCGGAGTCGAACGACATCGGCCGCAACGGCGCCACCAGGACCCCGGCGACACCGCCCAGCACACCCGCCAGCACGAACGCGAACTGGGCCATCCGCGCCACCGGGATCCCCGTCACCCGGGCCGCGTAGGGGTTGGACGCGCACGCGGTGAGCGCCTTGCCCAGGTAGGTGCGGGTCAGGAACAGCCACAGCGCCAGGAACACCACCGCGGTGACCCCGATGACCAGCAGATGGTGGCGGCGCACCGGCACGCCCAGCAGCGACGTCATCCCCGGCAGCCCCGGCGTGGAGCGCGGGGTGTCGCCGAACACCGCCACGAGGACGGCGTAGGCCAGGAACCCGACCGCCAGCGTCACGATCAGGGCGGTCATCGGCGCGGTGCCGGGCCGGCCCAGCGCCAACAGCCCGGTCACCGCCCCCACCGCGGCCGCGACGGCCACCGCCAGCAGTTCGGCGGCGCCGTGCCAGATCCCGGCGCCCAGGAACGCCGACGCGCAGAGCCCGCCGACCACCGCGAACATGCCCTGGGCGAAGTTGACCACCCCGGTCACCCGGTACACGGCCACCAGACCGCTGCCCACCAGCGCGAACCCGCACCCGATGGCCAGTCCGCTGACGATGTGCGCGAGCAGCGCGATCATGGCGCCACCCCGCCGCCCAGGTAGGCGCGGGCCACCGCGGACCCGCGGGCCAGCTCGTCGCACGCTCCGGCGGTGACGACCCGGCCGGCCTCCAGGACGTAGGCCCGCGAGCACACCTCGAACGCCAACCGGGCGTTCTGCTCGATGAGCAGCACGGCCATCCCCTCCTCACGGTTCAGACGGACCAGGTGGCGCACCAGGTCGTCGACGATCTTGGGCGCCAGGCCCAGGGACAACTCGTCCACGGCGAGCACGTCCGGCCGGGCCATCAGTGCCCGGCCGACGGCCACCATCTGCTGCTGGCCGCCGGAGAGGGCGCCCGCGCGGCGCCCGCGCAGCCCCTCCAGGTCCGGCAGCACCCCGTAGACGTGCCGGGGGTCGCGGTCGCGCACCTTCCACGCGCCCAGGCGCAGGTTGTCCTCGACCGACAGGTCGCCGAACAGCTGCCGCCCCTCGGGCACGTGCGCGAACCGGCCCTCGGTGGACACCCGCCCCGAGGCGGGGCGCACCACCCCCGACAGCGTGTCGACGAGGGTGGACTTGCCCGCGCCGTTCGGCCCGACCAGTGCGACCATCTCCCCGGCGCCGACCTCCAGGTCGACCCCGTCCAGGGCGGTGGCCGAGCCGTAGCGCACGACCAGCTCCTCCACGGTGATCACGCGGCGGCCCCTTCCCCCGTGCCGAGGTAGGCCGAGACCACCGCCGGGTCGTCGCGCACCTGCTCCGGCGTGCCCTCGGCGATGACCCGGCCCAGGTCCAGCACGGTGACGCGGTCGGACAGCCTGGAGACGAACGCGACGTCGTGCTCGATGAGCAGGGTCGTCTGGCCGTCCTCGTGCAGCTCCTCCACGATCGACGCCAGCCGTTCGCGCTCGGGGGCGCGCAGCCCGGAGGCCGGTTCGTCCAGCAGCAGCAGCGCGGGATCCGCGCACAGGGCGCGGGCGAGCTGCATGGCGCGCTGCAGGCCGATGGGCAGGGACGCCGCTGGATCCTCGGCGCGGTCGGACAGGCCCACGCGGTCCAGCGAGTCCAGGGCCAGCTCCCGGATCCGCCGTTCGGCGGCCCGGTGGGCGGGCAGGCGCAGCACGGCGGCGGTGAACCCGGCGCTCGCGCGCAGGTGCGCCCCGACCATGACGTTCTCCAGCACGGTCATCCCGGGGAAGATCCGGGCGGCCTGGAAGACGATCGCCACGCCGCGCCGGGCCCGCCGGTGGGCCGGGAGCCGGTCCAGGGGGCGCCCGTCCAGGCTGACGCCGCCCCGGTCCGGGCGCAGGTGCCCGCTGATGAGGTTGAACAGGGTGGACTTGCCCGCCCCGTTGGGGCCGATGATGCCGCGGGTCTCGCCGTCGGCGACGGTGAGGTCGACGTCCTGGACGGCGTGCACCCCGCCGAAGGAGCGGCTGAGCCCGGTGATCTGGAGTTCGGCCACCTCAGCCCCCGTACGCGGCGTCGAGCTGCTCGACCGCCCAGGGCACGGGTACGAATGCGCCGTCCTCGACGGTGTTGACCGAGATCGCCTCGGTGGTGATCCCGGCGTGGTCGGAGTCGGAGTAGGCGTAGGTGCCGTTGGGGGTGACCAGCGTGAGCTCCTCCAGGGCCGCCAGGATGTCGGCGTGCTCGGTGGAGCCGGCGTTCTCGATCGCCGCGACCAGCAGCTGCACGGCGCTGTAGCCGTCCAGGGCGAACTGGGGCGGGGCGTAGCCGTGCTCCTCGGAGAAGGCGGCCGACACCTCGTCGATGACCTGCTTCTGCTCGCCCTCGGGCAGGTGGTCGCCGACCACGCCGATGGAGCTGAGCACGGTGACGCCCTCGGCGGCGTCACCGGCGGGCTCCAGCCACAGGTGGCTGGCCTGGGCGCCGGTCATGACCAGGGGGACGTCGGCCTCCACGGACTCGTACTGCTGGGCGAAGGTCACCGCGGGCGGGCCGGTGCCCCAGAACAGCAGGGCCTGGGGGTCGACGGAGTCGACTTCGCTGAACACGTGGCCGAAGTCGGTGGTGTCCTGCTGGTACTCGTTGACCGCCACGATGTCGATGCCGTACTCGTCGGCGAGTTCCTCGGTCGCCAGGAAGCCGGCGACGGCGTAGGTGGTGGCCGAGTAGGCCACGGACACCTCGGTCAGCCCCTCCGCCTGGAAGTACTGCATCGCGCGCTCGGCGTAGGCGGCGGCGGTGGCAGGGACGACGAAGACCTCGTCGCGCAGCGGGTCGAGCTGTTCGTCGGCGGGGGTGGGGGAGATGTAGGGGACCCCGGCGCGCTCGACGGCGGGGATGGTGGCCATGGCGCTGTCGGAGACGGCCGAGCCGATCACGGCGACCGGATCCTGGGACTGGATGTCGTTGAAGGCCAGGACCGCCTGGTCGGGTTCGCTCTGGTCGTCGCGGGTGATGAGCTCGATCTGCCGTCCCAGGACACCGCCGTCGGCGTTGACCTGGGCGACCGCGAGTTCGACGGCCAGTTCGTTGTCGGTGCCCAAGGCCGAGTAGCCGCCGGTCAGGGGCGTGATGTAGCCGACGCGTACGGCCTCGTCGGTGTCGTCGCCACCGCCGCCACCGCACGCGGTGGCCGAGACGGCGAGGATGGTGATTAATGAGAGAAACCTGCGCACGGGGGGTGCTCCTGTGAATTGGGGGGTGTGGAGATGCGCCTATAGGGATGGAGGCGCGGGGGATCGGTCGTGGGACGGATGGCGCCCCGGGCCGAACTTGCGGTGACGAAGATCACCAGGGGCCCCAACTTATGCAGATCCATGACGTCAGTCAACAAGTTGCACAACTTGGATCGTGCGGCGCCATGTGATAGGAGCAGTACGCAGCGTGCCGGACCCGGACGAGCGGAGGACCGCCGTGACCGGCGCCCGCGCCGATCGGGGCGGCCCGGGTGGTAGCGTCCCCACCGACCTGAACGAGCCCCGGTCGGCCGAGCACCGGAACCCGTCGCTCGACTACCCGACCCTCGAATTCGCCGCGCTCTGGAGGGCGCTCCCGAAGGTGGTGTTCTCCACCACGCTGTCGACGGTGCGGGGCCGTGCCCGCCTGGCCTCCGGGGCCTGGCGGAGGAGATCGAGCGCCTGCGCGCCGAGCCGGGGGAGGGCGACATCGCGATCGGCGGCGCGACCCTCGCCGCGGCGGCGGCCGCCTCGGACCTGATCGACGAGTACCGGGCCAGGTCCACCCGGTCCTGCTGGGCGGCGGCGTTCCGTTCTTTGCCCGGAACGGGCCGAGGGTGGACCTCGAACTGGTCGAGAACCGCGCCTTCGGCTCCGGGGTCGTCTACCTCCGCCACCGTGTGGTGCGCCCGGCCTCGTCGTAGCGGGGTCGCCGATCAGCGCAGGGGGCACGGCCGCCGTCCGCGCCGGGCGAGGTGGGGACTCCCGGAGGCCCGTCGGTGCATGACATCTGTCATCTCCGGGGCGTGAGGACCGCAGTGCGAACCCGTGTGAACCGGCACTCCTGCGGGGCCGCGGGTCTGGCTAGCGTTGAGGACATGAACCCCTACGACGAGAACCGCCCACCGAGGCCGACCCCACCTCCGACCGACGGGCCGCCTCCCGCGGCCCCCGGCCCCGGCGCGGTGCCCGCGGGCGCGCCGCAGGGACCGGCCGGACGGTCCGAGCAGGTCGGCCCGTACCCGCCGCCCGCGCCGTCCGGCCAGTACGTGCCGCCCGGGGCCACGGCCCCGCCGCCGCGACGTCGCGGCCCGCGCCCGGTTCCGCCGGGTGTGCCCTACCACCTGGTGCTCGCCGACGAGAAGCGCCGGATCTGGCGCGGGATCGCCGCGCTCGCGCTCCTGGTGGGCGGGATGTTCCTGTTCAGCATCGTCCTGACCCTCCTCGCCGCGGTCATCGACACGCTGCTCGGCAGGGACAGCCTGCTGACGGGCGGCACCGAGCTCACCCCCGTGGCCATGGGCCTGAACCTCATCGCGCTCGCTCTGCTGCTCCCCTGGAGCATGCTCATCCAGCGGTGGCTCTACGGCGTGCGGGCGGCCTCGCTGCATTCGGTGAGGTCGCTCTTCCGGCCCGAGGTGTTCGGTCGGGCGTTCCTGCTGATCTTCCCGGTCTGGGCCGTCTACATGACCGCCTTCACCGCCTTCACCCCGGTCGAGGAGGTGTCCTGGCGGGTCGCCGACCTGCTCGCCATGTTCGTGGTCATCCTCGTCGTGGTGCCGCTGCAGTCGGCCGGTGAGGAGTACGGGCTGCGCGGTCTCGCCTTCCGGGTCGCCGCGAGCTGGGGACGCGGCCCGCGCGCGGCACTGGTCGTCGGCGTCGTGGTGTCGAGCCTGCTCTTCATGGTGATCCACTTCGCGGCCGACCCGTGGCTCAACGTCTACTACTTCACGTTCGGTGTCACCCTGGCCCTCATCACGTGGCGTACCGGCGGGCTGGAGACCGCGGTCGTGATCCACGCGGTGAACAACACGATCGCCTTCCTCACCGTCGTCCTCCTGCGCTCGGACCCGGCGGCCTGGATCGACCGGTCGGTCGGCGTCGGATCGGCGCTCATGCTGGTCCCGTGCGCCCTCCTCATCGCGGTCACGGCCGTCGTGTGGTGGCGCACTCGCGAGAGCGGCCCGGCCCTCACCCCCGCCGGGCCGCACGGGACCGGTCCCCACCAGGAGCAGGAAGCCCGGTGACATCGGACGCCCGGAACGAGAGGTGCCGCGCAGGGGCCCGCCGCGTTCCTCAGTGGGGCGGGGCGGGCTCGCCCGCGGCGTCGGGGACCGGGCTCAGCGGGTGGACGCGGTGTCGGCCGAGGCGCTGACCTCGGCGATGGCGTGGGTCTGCGCCCAGTCCAGCAGCGGCAGCAGGAGCTGGGTGACCTGCTCGCCGCTGTCGGTGAGGCTGTAGACCACGTATGGCGGCACCACGGGCCGGGCGTCGCGCAGCACGAGGCGGTCGGCCTCCAGGGTGCGCAGGGTCTGGGCGAGCATCTTCTCGCTGATGCCGCCGATGCCGCGCAGGAGTTCGCTCCAGCGCCGGGGGCCCTCGGAGAGGGAGACCAGGACGAGGACGCCCCACTTGCTGGTGATGTCGCCCAGCAGGCGCCGGGACGGGCAGTTCTCGGACAGGACCTGTCCGCCGACGGTCAGGAGCTCGGAGGAGTCGAACGGCGTCGAGGAGGACGGTGTCGTCATCCCTCGACGATACCTGTCCTGATCAAGAGACTTCTGCCCGTGAAACCACGTGATCGCCCACGGACGGCATCGACCCCGCGCAAAGCGACGCCGTCGGATGTGCGCTGGCGGTCGCCGCACGGGGCCGCTCATGGGGCCACAGGCTAGTCGGTCCGCACCTCGGTGTTCTGGCAGGCGTGCAGCAGCCACCGGCCGTCCTTCTGCTTCGTCATGACGTAGAGCGGGGAACCCTCGGAGTCTCCCTCCGGCGAGTGGTAGACCTGCCGGACCTTGACGGCCGCCACGTCGGGCCGCAGGAACCGCGTGTGCACCGCCTCGTAGGTCACCTCGCCCTCCCATCGCGCCGTCGGCAGCACCGCGCGGGTGAACTCGGCGATCGCGTCGAAGCCGATCAGCACCCTTCCGTGGGCGGTCGTCCAGAGGGAATCGGGGTGGAAGAGCGCGAGGAACCCCTCGGCGTCCCTGGCGCGCTGGGTGCGCTCGACGGTGGCGACGACCTCTTCGATGGCCTTGATGTCCGCGGTGTCCATGGGGCCACTCTGGTACCTCAAGCAAGATTGAGGTCAAGTCCCGGTCGTGTGACCGCCCGCACGGGCACGCGGTGGGGCGTCCTCGTCGGCGTGGCGAGGCCCGGAGCGTGAGCGCGGCGGGTGGTGGGATAGCGTGGCCCTCGGCTTATAACGACTGTCATAGACACGAGTCCGCCGGGCCCGGGCGCGGGGCACCTGGCGCACTCGTCTCCCAAGGAGGCCGCAGCATGGGAACCGGGCCCGAAGCGTTCTACCTGCCCCTCGACGACCACACCTACGAACCCACCGCGGCCACCGAGAGCCCGTGGGACAGCCGTGCCCAGCACGGCGGCCCGCCCTCGGCCCTGCTCGGCCACGTGATCGACCAGGCCGTCGGACCCGGCCTGCGCCTCGGGCGGATCTCCGTGGACTTCCTCGCGCCCATCCCGCGCCTGCCCGCGCGGGTGGAGCTCACCACGCTGCGGCCCGGCCGCCAGGTCCACCTCACCCAGGCCGACATGGTCATCGACGGGCGCACCGCGGTGACCGCCCGTGCCTGGCACATCGCCACCGGGCCCATGCCGCCGGTGCGCGGTGAGCCGGTCGCGCCGCCGCCCCTGCCCGCGCCCGCCGGGACGGATCTCTTCGCCGGACGCGCGGACTGGGGGTACGGCCAGGCCATCGAGTGGCGCTTCGTGCGGGGCGGCTTCACCGACTCCGGCGCCGCCCAGGTGTGGACGCGAGTGCGCATCCCCCTGGTGGCGGGGGAGAAGCTCACCGGAGTGGACCGCGCGCTGATCGTCGCCGACTCCGCCAACGGACTGTCGGCGGTCCTGCCGATGGACGAGTGGCTGTCCATCCCGCCCACCATGTCCGCCACCCTGCTGCGTCACCCCGAGGGCGACTGGACCTACATGGACTGCGGCACCGAGCTGTCCGACGACGGTCTCGGGCTCACCCGGGCGACCCTGTCCGACGCCGGGGGCCGCCTCGGCGACGTCGCCCAGCCCCTGCTCGTGCGTCGGCGCTGATCCCCGCGGCCGTCGCCCGCGCGCTCTCCTGCGGCGACCGCGCCTTCCATGCCTCCTGCCCGAACATGACCCCGGCGTTGCCCGGGTCTCCCGCGTTCTCCGCGTCGCACGCGTCGAACCCACGGCTGTGCTCGGCGCGCCCGCGCCCGGCGTTCGCCGCGCCGGGGGGGTACTAACAAAAAAGTGGGTACAAGAACTTTGGAATGTGCGGATGAGCGGTCAGGTTGGCACCACACAGCGGCCGGGAACGCCCCGGCCCACACCGAAAGGACCCGCGCATGTCCGTCGTCATCACCGGTGCCACCGGCCACCTGGGCCGCCTCGTCGTCGAGGACCTCCTGGCCGGCGGGCTGCCCGCCGACCAGATCACCGCCACCGGGCGCGACACCGCCAAGCTGGCCGACCTGTCCGCCAAGGGCGTCTCGACGGCGCGTGCCGACTTCGGGGACCCCGCCTCGCTCAAGGCCGCCTTCGAGGGCGCCGACACCGTCCTCCTGGTCTCGGGCAGCGAGGTCGGTCAGCGCGTGGACCAGCACCGCAACGCCGTCGAGGCGGCCAAGGACGCCGGCGTGGGCCACATCGTCTACACCAGCGTGCTCAACGCCGCCGAGACCACCCTGATCCTGGCGCCGGAGCACAAGGCCACGGAGGAGATCATCCTCGGCTCCGGCCTGACCTACACGTTCCTGCGCAACGGCTGGTACAGCGAGAACTACGAGCAGCAACTGCACCAGGCGCGCGAGACCGGCACCGTCCTCACCAGCGCCGGAGCGGGGCGGGTGGCCAGCGCCTCGCGATCCGACTACGCGGCGGCCGCCGCCGCGGTGCTGCGCGACCCCGCCGCGCACGCCAACGCGGTCCACGAGCTGTCCGGTGACACCGCGTGGGACTTCGGCGAGCTCGCCGCCGCGATGGGCGAGGCCCTGGGCCGCGCGGTCACCGTCACCAACGTGACCCCCGAGGAGCACGAGGCCGTCCTCACCGGCGTGGGGCTGGACGAGGGCACCGCGCGCTTCGTCGTCGGCCTGGACACCGGCACGCGCGAAGGCGAGCTGGCCGCGACCACCGGTGAGCTCTCCCGCCTCATCGGGCGCCCGACGACCCCCTTGGTCGAGACGCTCAGGACCCTGGTGTGATCCGCCGGGTCCGGCTCCGCGGTGGAGCCGGACCCGTCCCGCCACCGACGACGACGGCTCAGGTGAGCCGGACGGTTCCGCGAGCCGGGCGGTCGTGTGGGCCGGGCGGTCGTGTGAGTCGGACGGCGCTGCGGGCTCGCCCGCCGGTCTTGTGAGCCCTCCGCGAGCAGGTCGGTGCTGCGGGCTCACCGTCGGCCCTCTGGTCGGGTGGGCCTTCCCGTCCTTTGGGCCTTCCGGTCCTGTCGGCCTTCCGGTCTTCCGGTCTTCCGGTCTTCCGGTCTTCCGGTCTTCCGGTCTTCCGGTCTTCCGGTCTTCCGGTCTTCCGGTCTTCCGGTCTTCCGGTCTT
>NZ_LGEC01000069.1 GCF_001279585.1 Nocardiopsis sp. NRRL B-16309
CGGTCTTCCGGTCTTCCGGTCTTCCGGTCTTCCGGTCTTCCGGTCTTCCGGTCTTCCGGTCTTCCGGTCTTCCGGTCTTCCGGTCTTCCGGTCTTCCGGCCTTCCGGCCTTCCGGCCTTCCGGCCCATCGCGTCGAAGGCCCCGCCCGGTGCGACCCCGCCCTGCCGTGACGCCCGGACCGGTCAGTCCTCGGTGGCGGCCAGGCGTCGGCCCAGGCCCTCGGCCCCGGTGCGCAGCGCCGGGACCAGCCTGGACAGGTCGGCGCGGACCGTGCGGACCACGATGCCCAGTGCTGCCGCCGGCGGCCCGGACCCGGTCGACACCGGGACCGCCACCGAGCACGAGCCCAGGGACATCTCCTCGCTGGTCGAGGCGTAGCCGCGCTCGACGGCCGTGCGCAGCTCGCGCAGCAGCCGCCCCCGCTCGGTGATCGTGTGCCGGGTCTGCCGGGAGAGCGGGCCGTCGCAGTAGGCGCGCCGGAAGTCCTCGTCGGCCCAGGCGAGCAGCGCCTTGCCGACACCGGTGGCGTGCAGGGGCAGGTGGGCGCCCACCCGGGAGAGCACCGGGACCGAGCGGTGCCCGGACAGCTTCTCGACGTACAGGGCCCGGTCACCGTCCAGAACGGCGAGGTGGATGTTCTCCCGGGTCGCCTCGTACAGGTCCTGCATGAACGGCAGGGCCGTCTCGCGCAGCCGGTCGGACACCGGCGCCAGCAGACCCGTCCGCCACAGCCGCAGCCCGATCCGGTAGCGGCCGTCGTCGTCGCGGTCCAGCGCGCCCCACGCCACCAGGTCGCCCGCCAGCCGGTGCACGGTGGCGGGCGGCAGGCCGGAGCGCCGGGCGAGCTCGGTCAGGGTCGCCTGGGGATGCGCGGCGTCGAAGGCGCCGAGGAGGTCCAGGGCGCGGGCGGTCACCGAGCGACCCGCCGCGGTGCTGTTGCCTGCCATGGATCCATTCTCGCCGATCTTCCACTGGACGGAACGACACGCTGGTGTGTGACCTGACCCACCGATTCAGTGGGGGCATGAACGCACTCACTACCCGTACCCAGGTGGCCATCATCGGGGCGGGCCCCGCCGGTCTGACCCTGTCCCACCTGCTGGCCGCCCGCGGCATCGACTCGGTCGTCCTGGAGACCCGCGACCGCGAGGCGATCGAGAGCACCATCCGCGCCGGAGTCCTCGAACAGGGCACCGTGGACCTGCTGACGGGCACCGGGGTGGACACCCGCGTGCTGACCGAGGGAGCACGGCACGACGGCGTCGAGTTCCGCTTCGACGGCCGGGGCCACCGGATCGACTTCGCGGGGCTCGTGGGCCGCTCGGTGTGGCTCTACCCGCAGCACGAGGTCCTCAAGGACCTGATCGCCACCCGCCTGGCCGCCGGCGCCGACCTCCGCTTCGGCGTGAGCGACGTCGTGCCGACCGGCGTGGAGACCGACGGTCCGGCGGTCCACTTCACCGACGCCCAGGGGCGGCGCGTGGAACTGCGCTGCGACGTGGTGGCGGGCTGCGACGGGTCGGCCGGGGTGAGCCGCGCCGCCCTGCCCGATGACCGCCGCGTCGACCACTTCCGCACCTACCCCTTCGGCTGGTTCGGGATCCTGGCCGAGGCGCCGCCCTCCTCCCCGGAGCTGGTCTACGCCCACTCCGACCGCGGGTTCGCCCTGATCAGCACCCGCACCCCCGAGGTGCAGCGGATGTACTTCCAGTGCGCCCCGGACGAGGACCCCGCGGCCTGGAGCGACGCCCGGATCTGGGACGAGCTCCAGGCGCGGGTGGCAGGTGACGGCTTCGCCCTGAAGGAGGGGGCCATCTTCCAGCGCGGCGTGATCCCGATGCGCAGCTACGTGTGCGACCCGATGCGCTTCGGCCGGCTGATGCTGGCCGGGGACGCCGCGCACACGGTGCCGCCCACCGGGGCCAAGGGCCTGAACCTGGCGGTGGCCGACGTGGTCGTGCTGGCCCGGGTGCTGGAGGAGTTCCTGGCCTCGGGCCAGGAGCGGCACCTGGAGGCCTACGGGCCCACGGCGCTGCGCCGCGTCTGGCGGGCCCAGCACTTCTCGTGGTGGATGACCTCGATGCTGCACACCCCGCCGGATGCCACGCCCTTCGACATCCGGCGCCAGCTCGGCGAACTCGACATGGTGACGAGCAGCCGGGCGGGCGCGGCCTACCTCGCCGAGGCGTACACGGGCTGGCCGATCGACGACTGAGTCCGCCCCTCCGACGGTGCCCGCGCGCCTGGCTCAGCCCTGGTCGGACAGGCGGGCCACCAGGGCGTCGATCACCGTCTCGGTGACCGCGGCCATGTCCACGGCCTCCGGGTCCAGCAGCCACTGGACCTGTAGGCCGTCCATCACCGCGATGATCGCCGCGGCCGCCTCCCCGGCGGGCGTGCGCCCGTCCGGGCCGGGTGTGGCCGCCGCCGCGCGGGCCCCTGGCCCGAGGCGGTCGAGCACGGCGTCCCCGATCTCCTGGCGCAGCACCGTGAAGCGGTGCCGGAACCACTCCTGGGCGGGGTGGCGGTCGGTGGCGCTCTCCGCCGACAGCACCGCGTAGAGCTGCGTGGTGCCCGGGCGTTCGGCGTTGCGCTCGGCGGTGGTCACCAGGTGGTCGAGCATCCGGCCGCCCCCGGGGGCCGGATCGGTGTCGTCGCGCAGTTCCAGGACGGCCGTGAGCAGGGCGGTCTTGGACCCGAAGTGGTGCAGGACCCCGGCCGGGGTGATGTCGAGCATCGCGGCGATGTCGGCGAGCGAGGTGTTGTTGAAGCCCTGGGTGGCGAAGGCCTCGGCGGCGGTGCGCAGGATCTGCTCGCGCCGGTTCACCCGCCTGCGCGGCGCGGGGGCTCCGCCGTCCTCGGCGGGGCGGGTGTCCGCTGCGCGGGTGGTCTCGCTCATGACGGCAGTTCTCCAGTTCGTCGCACCCGGGGGTACTCGGGGCCCAGCGGCGCCCGCGGTCCCCACGGTACCGAGGCTCCCGGACGAACCCTCGCTTCAGGAACATTCAGTCGGTGATGGTCCGCCCTGGAAGGCCCGCGTCTCCCCGGTACGACAGCCTCGTCAACGACGTGGCCCTCACCTCGGACGGCGCCCGGTCCACCGACTCCGCTCGGGGGGAACTCCACCTCAACCGGATCCAGGCCACCGCCGACGGCCGGACGCGGGTCGTCGGTCACTTCGCCGACCAGCGCGTCCACACGATCGGCCCGGAGACCGGGGCCTCCACGGTCGTCGAGGGCGTCGAGGCGCCCAACACCGACGGCCTCGTGCTCCACGGCCCACGGCCGTGGGCGGTGCAGGGTTCGACGACAAGGTCTCCGCCGTCGTCGTGCCCGGGGGCGAGCACAGAAAAGGAAGGGGGCCTTCGGCCACTCCCTTCCACTCTCAACTACCGGACGCCCGCGGAGGTCATGGCCGAGGCCGAGCCGGTCATCCGGGCCGCGCTTCCGGACGCCAACGTGCCCACGTCCGTCCGCGCCAGCGGTGTCCCGGTCGTCCACGGGCCGGTGGCGGACCTCGGCGCCGTCCTGGCGGCCTGGCTGGCCGGGAACGCGGAGGGGACCGCCTGCGTCATCGGCGCCCCGGGGTTCCGATCGACGACGCGGGTACGGTCGCTGACACCGGAGCTGGCGAAGGGGCTGGAGTTCGACCTGGTCGTCCTGGTGGACCCGCAGGACTTCGGCGGGGGGATCGAGGGGGCGGTCGACCGCTACGTCGCGATGACGCGGGCGACGCGCGAGCTCGTGGTCCTCACGGGTTCCTGATCCGGCCGCAGGGGCCGAGAGGAGCCCTGACCTGCGCTGATGATGGTTCGTGTATCCGAACAGTGCCCTGGAGGTGCGTCACTTTCCCCTGGGTTCCCACTGGGGCCGGCGGAGCCGCCGGGCCGGGACCGGCCGTCCGGAGGGGGCCGGTCCCGGAGCCGTCCGGGTCAGGCGCGCAGGAGGAGCACCACGCCGGAGGTCCCGGCGCCCAGCACGACGGCGCCCAGGCCGTAGTACAGGTGGTGCCGGTTCAGCACGGGCCGGAGGCGGTCCACGGCGTAGCGTCCCGGGCCGGTCACGGCGATGGCGACGGCGGCGAGCGCGAGCACCAGCGGGTACTCCATCCCGCCGAAGAAGCCGTCGCCCCAGTGGAAGGCGGCGGCGTTGACCATCACGCCGATGGCGGCGGCGCCGGCCAGCGGGGTGAGCAGCCCCAGGGCCAGGCCGAGGCCGCCCAGGAACTCGCTGAGTCCGGCCACCACGGCCATGAGCTCTCCAGGGCGGTAGCCCGCGGCGGCGAAGAACTCGCCGGTGCCGCTGATGCCGTTGCCGCCGAACCAGCCGAACAGCTTCTGCGCGCCGTGGGCGGCCAGCACCAGGCCGCAGGTGGCGCGCAGGAGCAGCAGACCGAGGTCGAACGCGTGGTCGGTGGAGGCGGGTGAGTGGGGAGGGGAAGACGTGGCGACAGAGGTCATGGGGGGTCCTCGTCTCGTGAGCGGGGGGCGGTCGGGGCCGCGACGGTGCGGCCCACGGCGGGCGACCGCGCTCGGAGGAGAGGGGGAGCGGCCGCCCTCGTGAGACAGCTCTGGGAGCGCTCCCAGGGCTGGGCTGATTATCCGTGCCCCTGTCGCTTCTGTCAACGGTCCCTGGCCGTGCGTGACCATCGGGTTCCGGGCTCCCTGGCGCGCGACCCAGGGGCTTCACGTCGAAACCGCGGTCGGCCAGGGGCTCGACCGCGGGCACCGGTCACGAGGCCGCCGGCCGCAGACGCAGCGTGAGGATCTGGAACGGACGCAGCGTGACGGCGATCGCGCCGTCCTCGGAGCCCGCGCCGTCGGAGCCGACCGTGGTGTCCAGGGCGGGGGCGTCCTCGAACTCCTCCTCCAGGAGGTTCACCGCCCGTACACCGCGCACCGGGAAACCCGGCCGTACGACCACGCGGGCGCGCCCGCCGCGTGCCTCGTACAGCCGCACCACGACGTCGCCGGAGCGGTCGTCGGCGAGCTTGACCGACTCCACGACCACGCCCGGGTCGTCGACCCGCACCAGCGGCTCGACGGCGGCCGCCCCCGGCACCTCGCGCGGGGGCAGGTTGATCCGGTAGCCCTCGCGTACCGCGTCCAGGATCTCGGCCCCGGGAACCAGCGCGAAGTGGAACCGGTGCAGGCCCTGGTCGGTCTCCGGATCGGGGAAGCGCGGCGCGCGCAGCAGGGACAGCCGCACGGTCGTGGTGGTCCCGCCGTCCTCGCGCACGTCACGCGTCACGTCGTGGCCGTAGGTGCAGTCGTTGACCACGGCCACGCCGTAGCCGGGCTCGCCGACGTGCACCCAGCGGTGCGCGCAGACCTCGAACCGCGCCGCGTCCCAGGAGGTGTTGGTGTGCGTGGGACGCCGGACGTGGCCGAACTGGATCTCGCAGGCGGCCTCGTGCGCGCGCACGTCGACGGGGAAGGCCGCCTTGAGGAACTTCTCGCGCTCATGCCAGTCCACGACCGTCGACACGTCCAGACGCCGTTCCCCCGGACCGAGCGAGAGGTGCTGCTCGACCGTGGAGGCCCCGAAGGACCGGGTGACCCGTACCGTGGCCGTACCCGCGACCGCGCCCGCCGGTCCCGCTCCGGGGCCGAGCACGTCCAGGGTGTCCAGGGCGGTGAGGTCCTGCCCGGTGTTGCGGTAGAACGCGTCGACGTCCCACGCGTCCCACTGGTTGGGCACGTCCTGGTGCAGCTGGAGGAGGTTGCCCGGCCGCCCCGGCGCGAGGACCTCGCGGTCGGCCACCCGGTCCAGGACCGAGGTGACCAGGCCCCGCCCGTCCACGGTGACCGTCAGCAGCCCGTTGTCCAGGACCAGGCCGCCGTCCGGGCCGGGGCCGACCGTCGCGGCGGGCTCCGGAGAGGCCGGGGCCGGGGCGGGGCCGGCGCCCATGGCCGGGATCCCGGCGCGGTCGTGCGGCGCGGCGTTGAAGACCACCCGGCCGCCCCACGCCGTGTCGGCCACCTCCGTCCCGAAGGACGTTGCGTTCGCGCCCGCATCGGTCGCGCCGTCATCGGCCGTGCCCGCATCGGCGGAGCCCGTGCCGTCCGTGCGTGCCTCCGCTGAGCCCGCGTCCGTCGTGCCGGCGTCCGCCGCGCCCGTGCCCGCGTTCGGCGTGCTCGCACCGGGGCCCGCGGCCAGGGCCGCCTGGGCGGCTCCGATGATCTCGCCCAGTTCCGCCGCCGCCTCGGCGTAGGCGGCGGCCGCCTCGCGGTGGACCCACGCGATGGAGCTGCCCGGCAGGATGTCGTGGAACTGGTGGAGCAGCACCGTGCGCCAGGCCCGCTCCAGCCGCGCGTAGGGGTAGTCGGCGCCCGTGCGCACCGCGGCGGTGGCCGCCCACAGCTCGGCCTCGCGCAGCAGGTGCTCACAGCGCCGGTTGCCCCGCTTGGTGGCGGCCTGGCTGGTGTAGGTGCCGCGGTGCAGCTCCAGGTACAGCTCACCGAGCCAGACCGGGGCGTCCGGGTACTCCTCGTGCGCCCGTGCGAAGAACGACGCGGGGTGCTCGACCGCCACCCGCGGCGAGCCCTCCAGGTCGCCCAGGCGCGCCGCCCGGGCCAGCATCTCGCGGGTGGGGCCGCCGCCCCCGTCGCCGTGGCCGAACGGCACGAGCGAGCGCGTCGCCCCGCCCTTGTCGCGGAAGGTGCGGGAGGCGTGCGCCAGCTCGGCGCCGGTGAGCTCGGCGTTGTAGGTGTCCACCGGAGGGAAGTGCGTGAAGACCCGGGTGCCGTCCAGGCCCTCCCACCAGAAGGTGTGGTGGGGGAACGGGTTGACCTGGTTCCAGGAGATCTTCTGGGTGAGGAACCAGCGCGACCCCGACAGCCGGACCAGCTGTGGCAGGGCCGCCGAGTAGCCGAAGGAGTCCGGCAGCCACACCTCCTCGGTGTCGATGCCCAGCTCGTCGCGGAAGAACCGCTTGCCGTAGGCGAACTGCCGGGCCAGCGCCTCCGCCCCGGGCATGTTCGTGTCGGACTCCACCCACATCCCGCCGACGGGCACGAACCGCCCCTCCCGCGCCAGCTCCGCCGCCCGGTCGAAGAGCTCGGGCCGGTGCTCCTGGAGCCAGGCCCACTGCTGTGCCTGGGACATCGCGAACACGAACCCGGGGTGGTCCGCCATCAGACCGATCACGTTCGCGCTGGTCCGCACGACCTTGCGCACCGTCTCGCGCAGCGGCCACAGCCAGGCGGAGTCGATGTGGGCGTGCCCGACGGCGGAGACCCGGTGGGCGCCGGCCGCGGCGGGGGAGCGCAGGGCGGGGGCCAGTACCCCGCGCGCCCGCTCGGCGGTGCCGGGGACGTCCTGGGGGTCCAGCGCGTCCAGGGCGCGCTCCAGCCCGCGCAACAGCTCCCAGCGGCGCGGGTCCCCGGTGTCCAGGGCGCGCATCAGCCCGTCCAGGACGTCCAGGTCCATGGCCAGCTCCCACACTGCCGTCTCGAACACGGCCAGGTCGGCGCGCAGCAGCCGGTACAGCGGCCGGTCCGCCGGGCCGGGCCCCTCGCCCAGGTCCGTGGGGCGGAAGGGAGGGTGGCCGAGGATGACGGGGTTGGCGGCGGCCTCGACGTGGAACTCCACCTCCGTGCCCGGGGCCGCCCCGACCGGGACCCAGGCGTTGCGCGGGTTGAGGCCCTTGACGATCGTGCCGTCGGGGCGGTGGACCAGGCCCTCGCACTGGAAGCCGGGCATGCCCTGCTCGAAGCCGAGGTCGACCACCGCCTCCACCCGGCGATCCGCCCAGGTGTCGGGTACCCGGCCGCGTAGCCGGAACCACGTCGTGCCCCAGGCGGGGCCCCACGCGTCGCCCACCGAGGCGGGCTCGTAGGGCGCCGCGATCCCCCGCGCCGCGTCGACCGGCTCCCCAGGCACGTCCCAGCGGGCGACCTCCATCGGGACCGCCTCCGTGTACACCGCGGGCCACACCCGCTCGCGCAGCACCCGTTCGAGTCGTGCCTCGGTCAGCCGGCGGTCGTCGTGCACGGCGGTCTCCGTTCGTCGCGGTCCCGTTCCGGCCACGTTGGCAGCGGGCGTCCCCCGGGTCAACGACCGGGCGTCCGCGCCTCAGGGGGCGGTCGTGCGGTGCAGCATGTCCAGGACGGCGGCGGTCGCGGCGGTGAGGTCGTAGCCGGGGTCGGCCAGGGTCTGCGCCACGACCGCGTCGATCGCGCCGTTGAGGATCACGGCCAGCGTCGCGGCGTCCAGGTCCGCGCGGTACTCGCCGGCGGACACCGCCGCGGTGACCAGGTCGGCGAGCACCCGCCGGCGCTCGGGCGAGGCCGGGCCGTCGTCCACGCCCGTGTCGACGGCGGGCGCGAGCGCCTCGGTGAGCACGCGCACGTGCGTCGGGTTCTCGGCCATGTGCCCGATCATCGACTCCACGTAGGCGTCCACGGCCGCAGCCGGGCCCGGGGCGAGCCCGACCGCCGTCCCGACCCGCTCGGTGAGCGCTTCGATGACCGCGTCGTAGGCGGCGCGGATGACGGCGTTCTTCGACGCGAAGTGGTAGATCACCGCCCCCTTGGTGATACCGGCGGCGTCCGCGATGCGCTGGAGGGAGCAGGCCGCGTAGCCGTGCTCGGCGACCAGGCCGATGGTGACGGCGACGAGCTGTCGACGGCGCGCGCGCTCGGTCAGGGTGGGCTGGCGGGCGCTGTCGGCCCCGCGTGGTCCGGCGGGCACTCTGCTGCTACCTCCTGGCAGTTCCGGGGGCCGGTGGCGGCGGCCGGGGACGGTCCTTCTGTACCACGTGGGGCGTGCGGACCCGGTCCGGGACGGGTCGGCACGGGGCCCGGACCGGGTCAGTGCGCCGTGCCGACGAAGTCCGCGACGTCCGCGGCGATCTCCCGCGGGTACTCGCCGTTGACCGCGTGCGAGGCGTCGGGGTAGGTCACCACCGTGCTCCGTGGCAGCGTCCGCTCCGCCACCCGGGCGGCCTCGGCGGGGTCGTGCATCACGGACTCGCCCGCGAGGATCACCAGCACCGGCGGGCGCACGCCTTCGAGCTGGTCGCCGGTGAACCGGGTCGGCGCGGGGAGCGCGAGGGAGTAGTGCCGCATCCCTGCCTCGATCATGTCCGCCACCGGGACGTCCTCGACCGGCGCGCCACCGGCGGTCCACTGGTTGAACCCGTCGCGCCAGCTCTTCGGGAACCAGGGGACCGAGGCGGGGATGGAGCGCAGCACCACCTCCAGCGGCAGGTCGGCGAAGGTCACCGCCGGATCGAGCAGAATGAGGCCGGCCACGGTCTCCGGGTGCCGGATCGCGAGGTTCATGGCGGTCCACCCGCCGATCGACAACCCGAGCAGCTGCACCTTCGGCTCGGGCAGCTGGGAGAGCGCCTGGTGCAGCCACAGCGCCTGGTCCGCGTCGTCGCGCACAGGGCCGGACTGGATGCTCGCGCCGGGCTCGCCGAGCAGGTCGATCAGGTACACGGTCCGCACCTCGCGCAGGGACGCGAGGTTGTCGGCGAACACCGGCGCGGCCGCGGCCCGGCCGGGGAGCAGGACCAGCGGCTCCTTCGAGGGAGCGGCACCGTCGAACCGGTACATCCGGACCACGCCGTAGTCCGTGCGCAGGTCCAGGACGTCGTCCGGTGCGGGCAGCTCCGCCATCGCCCGCTCGTAGGCGGCGAAGAAGGCGTCGTGGCCCTCCGCGGAGGTGAAGTGGCCGACGGGTGCCCCGCCCCGGGTGACGGCCCAGCCGAGGAGGAGGGCGGCCGTCAGCACGATCGCGCCCGCGCGCAGCAGGCGCCGCCGACGCCGGGGCACCGCCGTCCGTGCGTCCGTGCTCGTGTCCGTGTTCGTCGCCGTGCCCGCGTCCGCGCCGGCGTCCCCGGTCGTGTCCGACTCGGCGGCCGGTCGGTCGTCCCGCATGGCGTCCCTCGTCCCCGCTTGCCTGACCCTACGGTCAATAGTCTGACCACATGGTCAGAAAAAGGCAAGCGGGTGCCCCCGAACGGTCGAACCGGTGCGTTGGGAGGGGCGCCGTCCCAGGAGTCCAGGGGCCGGTCGCGGGCGGACCGGGGTCGGGCGGCCGGCCCAGGGCCGCGAACCAGAAGGGGGCCGAGGGGCCGGAGTCGGGACACGCGGTGACCGACGGCCGGAGCAGGGGCCGACGAAGGAAGGCGCGGTCAGCCGGGGACCAGGACTCCGGCCAGCAGCAGGACCGACAGCAGCCCCGCGACCACCGCGGCCGTGACCGCGTAGTGGCGTGCGGACGCCCGCCCCGGCATCCACCTGACCGCCACCATCGCAGCGGTCAGTGCCGTGATCCCGATCGGCAGCAGCGCCCGCCACACGCGGTCGAAGGAGTCCATCGGCAGGAACGGGGCCGCGCCGTACAGCGACAGGACCAGTGCCGGAAGCGCCACCAGCGCCGCGCCGACCCCGGCCACGAGCGTGAACCGGTCCTGCGACTCCGAGCCCTGGGCGATCGCGAACGTGGACATGCTGTTGAGCAGGGAGTGCAGCCGGGAGGCCTCCTCCGCCAGTTCGGCGTCCATCGCCTCGCAGTGGCGCACGCCCGCCCGGTGGGTGACCGTCCACTCCGGGAGGTCCCCCGCCGGTGCCGACTCCTTCGTGTGCGGGAGGCCGGCCAGGTACACGCCGTCGTGCCAGAGCCAGATCCACAGCCCCTGACGGGCCGCCTCCACCGCCTGGTCGCGCGCCCGCCCCACCGCCGTGGCGAGTTCGACGGCCGCCGCCAGCAGGGGTCGCAGCGCGGTGTCGGACCGTCCGGCGAGCTGGTCGGCGATCGCGCGTTCGAGCTCGTAGCGCAGGCCGCGCAGGCGGAGCACCTGGTTGCGGGAGCCCTCCGCGAACGCCTTGGCCATGGTGACGGCGACACGCGCGGCATCGCCGTCGAACCCGTGCGCCGGTTCGGCGAGGGAGGCGATGAGGTCGTCGTCGGCCGCGGAAACGGGCTCGGTCTCCTCGTGCCAGCCACCGGCCTCCGACCACACCGCCTGGAGCGCGAGCGTGACCCGGGGGCGCTCCTCCCCGGTCGCCGCCACGCGGACCCGGCCCACGAACAGGCGCCGACGCCCGGACCCGCCCACCACACGGAGCAGCGGCGCGACCATGAACACCCCGGACGGGGACGCCTCGAAGGCCTCCTGCTCGCCGTCCTCCCACGGCGCGGCGAGGGGGACCACGGAGATGACGGCCTCCCTGCCGCGGTCGCTTCGGGGCGTCCGTCCCTGCAGGACCCGGTGTCCCTTCTCGGGTGCTTCGTGCATGCGCGGAAGATTACGGGATGTGGTTGTTCACCCGGATATCGCCCAGTTCAGGAGGATGCGTCGGTGGCGCCGGGCGCGTCGGCCGCCCGCGGCGGGTCACCCCGGCGGGAGTGCCTGTTCGGCCCAGATCGTCTTGCCCGCCCCGGTGTGGCGGCTGCCCCAGCGCTCGGTGAGCTGGGCGACGATGAGCAGGCCCCGGCCGCCCTCGTCGTAGACCCGGGCGCGCCGCAGGTGGGGCGCGGCGCTCCCGGCGTCAGAGACCTCGCAGATGAGCGTCTGGTCGCGGATGAGTCGGAGCCGCACCGGCGGACTGCCGTAGCGCAGGGCGTTGGTGACCAGCTCGCTCACGACCATCTCGGTGACGAAGGCCGCGTCCTCCAGCCCCCAGTCGGCCAGCTGGGCACCGGCGAGAGCGCGTGCCCGGGAGACGATCGCCGGGTCGCTGGGCAGGTCCCACGTGGCGACGTGGTCCGCGTCCAGGCCCCGGGTCCGGGCCAGCAGGAGCGCGATGTCGTCCGTGCGGCGGCCCGGCAGCACCGCGCGCAGCACCCTGTCGCAGGCGTCCTCCAGGGCCGGACCGGCGTCGGCCAGGGCGGCGCGCATCAGCTCGTACCCGGCGTTCGGATCACGGTCGGGCGCCTCGACCAGGCCGTCGGTGTACAGGGCCAGAACGCTGCCCTCGGGCACGTCGAACTCGGTGACCTCGAAGGGCAGGCCGCCCAGGCCCAGCGGCGGGCCGACCGGGATGTCCAGGAACTCGACGCGGCCGTCCGGGGTGGCCAGCGCCGGGGGCGGGTGCCCGGCCCTGGCGATGCCGCAGCGCCGCGAGACCGGATCGTAGACGGCGTACAGGCAGGTCGCGCCGAACTCGCCCGCGCCCTCGCCCTGCCCGGACGGTCCCCCGTTCGCGGCCGCCTCCTCGCGGTCCAGGCGCAGCACGAGGTCGTCCAGCTGTGTGAGCAGCTCGTCCGGAGCCAGGTCCACGTCGGCCAGCGTGCGCACCGCCGTGCGCAGCCGCCCCATGGTGGCCGAGGCCTGCAGCCCGTGGCCGACCACGTCGCCCACCACCAGCGCCACCCGCGCCCCCGACAGCGGGATGACGTCGAACCAGTCGCCGCCGACCCCGGCCCGCGAGTGGGCGGGCAGGTAGCGCGAGGCCGACTCCACCGCCGCCTGCCGAGGCGCGCGGTGGGGCAGGAGGCTGTGCTGGAGGGCGAGCGCGTTCGCGCGCTCCCGTGTGTACCGGCGGGCGTTGTCGACGCACAGCGCCGCGCGGGAGGCGAGTTCCTCCGCCAGGAACTGGTCGTCCTCTCCGAAGGGTTCGGGTGTGCGGTGGCGGGCCAGGATCAGCAGCCCCAGGGTCACACCGCGGGCGGTCAGGGGCACCAGCAGCTTCGAGTGCATCCCGTGCCGCGTCATGCTGTGGGCGCGGTCGGGGGCGTCGGCGGCCCACCAGCGCACATGGGCGTCGTCGACCGTGTACCGCGCCGCCTGCCCCGTGCCCAGCGCCCGGCCCGGCGGTGAGTGCGCGGTGTAGGTGTGCAGCCCGCCGAGCGGGATCACGGACTCGGGGCAGCCCTCGATCACCGAGCGCTGGGCGGACCGGCGGAAGACCGCGTCACCGCTCGGAGGGACCGGGTCGGCCTCCTCGCCCCGCACGACCGCGTCCAGCAGGTCCACGACGGCGAAGTCGGCGAAGTGCTCCGTGCTGACCTGGGCCAGTTCGTCGGCGGTCCGGGCCACGTCCAGGGTGGTGCCGATGCGCAGCCCGACCTCGTTGAGCACGCCGAGCCGTCGGCGGGCCCGGTACTGCTCGGTGGTGTCCACTCCCGCCACGGACATCGCCCGGACCCGGCCGTCGGCGTCCTTGACGGGATACAGGTTCAGCAGCCAGGCGTGATCGCGTGACTCGCCGGGAGGCCGCAGGTACGCCTCGTAGGGCACCGACGCGCCGTCGCGCAGGACCCGTTCGACGACCGCGTCGACGTGCTCCAGGCCCTGGACGAGCCGGTCGGGGCCGGACTCGCTCAGACGCAGGCCCAGCAGGTCGCGCTCGGGCCTGCCCATCGCCCGTTCCATGGCCGCGTTCACCGCGATCGCGCGGGCCCGGTGGTCGAAGAGCGCCATCGGCAGCGGGATCTGGTCCAGGGCCCACTGCTTGAGCACGGCCGTGGACGGAGCACTGTTGTCGCCCGCGCGGTCGCGGACGGCGTCGGCCTGCTCGGGTACGGCTGCCGCGGGCACGACCGCCGGGGCGTCCTCGCTGTCCATGCACCGCCTCCCCCCACCGCGGCCCCTGGTTCCAGCTTGCGCCCTCGGCGCGGGATGCACAACTGTGACGAGCCGCTGACCTGGGGTGGAGCGCGCGAGGGCGGGGCGCGGGACCCGGACCCCGGCGAGGCCCGGGCCCCACGTGTGCGCTGGGGCGCGTTCCCCTGTCGACTGATGAGAACGCGGCGAGAGTGCCGCCGGGGCGCCGCGCAGCAGGGCGAGTGTCCGCGGAACACGCGCTAGCCGCGGGCCGCCGACAGGACGACGTCGACCAGGCGCTCGGCGGCGTCGGGGCGGCCGTGCTCGCGGGCGCGCTCGGCGATCCGCTCGCGCCCCCGCGGGTCGGACAGCAGGGAGTCCACCGCCGTCCGCAGGTGCTCGGGCGTGACGTCGTCGAGCAGGGCCACGGCGGCGCCGGAGTCCCGCAGGTGCCGGGCGTTGTGGCGCTGCTCGTCGCCCGCGGACGTGGCGAGCGGGACGAACACGGCCGCCTTGCCCAGGGCGGTCAGCTCGGCGATCGTCCCCGCTCCGCTGCGCGAGATCACCACGTCGGCCAGGGCCAGCACGTCAGGCAGCTCCGGGCCGACGAAGGCCGTCAGGTGGTAGCGCCCGGCCAGATCGGCGGGCAGCTCGGCCGCGTGCCCGCGCAGGGCCTCCAGGTTCGCGGCGCCGCACTGGTGCACCACGTTGGCGCGCGCGAGCAGCCACGGCAGGACGGCGCGTACGGTGTCGTTGATCTGGGCCGAGCCCTGCGCGCCGCCGGTGACGTACACGGTGGGCAGCTCCGGGTCGTGCCCCTCGAACCCCAGACCCTTGGCGCCCAGGTCGGCCTGCCCCGTCAGCACCTCGGGGCGGACGGGGTTGCCGGTCACGGCGGCGCTGTCGCGCGCGCCGTCGGGGAGGAGTCCGAGGGTGGAGGGGGAGGACACCGCGACACGGGCGGCCACCCGGGCCAGGACCTTGTTGGCCAGTCCCAGGCGGACGGTCTGCTCGTGCACGACCAGGGGCCGCCCGCACAGTTTCGCGGCCAGGCCCACCGGAACCGCCACGTAGCCGCCGGTGGCCAGGACCGCGTCGGGCTTGAAGTCCGAGACGAGCGAATGCGCCTGGGCCACACCGATGGGCACGTTGGCCATGTCGCGGATGTTCTCCGGGGAGGCCAGCTTGAGCGGGTTCCTGGACCGGCGGATCTTGCCGGTGGCCACCGGGGCGAAGGCGATGCCGTGGCCGGCCGCGACCCGGGACTCCAGGCTGTCCTCCGTGCCCACCCACAGGACGTCCAGGGTGTGGCCCGCGGCCTCCAGGCGGTCGCGCAGGGCGCGCACGGTGGTGAGCGCGGGGTAGGTGTGGCCACCTGTCCCCCCGCCGGTCACGATCAGACGCAGGTCCCGCAGGGGGAGGTCGTCGCTGTTCACACGATTCCTATCTGGTGGCTCCGGAGCGGTGCGGAGCAGATGGTTCGGGCAGGGCGGGGCGGTGGGCGGCCGGGGCGGTAGCCGCGCGGTGACCCCACAGCACCGTAACGCCCGCCGGGACCGGTCCTCGCACGCGCGTGGGCGGCGCACTGGGCAGTGGGACGCGCACCGGGCGCGCCCGGTTCCGTCGGGCGCCCCGGGCGGTCCCTCGCGGTCCTGTGAACCGCCCTGTGAACGGCCTTCAGGAACCGTGCCGGGTGGTCGCGCGGTCCACGCTCACGAAGGGTCGGACACCGCGGTCGTGTGAGGCGGGACACGACACGCGAGGGGCGCGCGGCGCCGTCCGCGACGGAGTCACGCGGTCACCGCGCGCCCGGTCCACAGGATCGTGGGCTGGACGACGTACGCGTCGGGGTCGGACCCGACCCACTGCGCACTGTCCGGGTCGAGGAGCGCTTCGGCGCGGGCGAGGTCCGCGTCGTCCATCCCGGCGGCGCGTCCGTGCGAGGCGGCGGCGTGGCGCATCTCGGGCCAGGCGATCTGCTCCAGGAAGGTGCGCGCGGCGGGCTCCGAGGAGGGAGCGGCGAGGGGGAGGACCCGCAGCGCGACGTCGGCGAGCCCCGCTCCGCGCATCCACGCACCGAGCCGCTCGTAGTGGGTCGGCCCGTCGACGGGCAGGCCCCAGGTGAGTTCGGACGCGGTGCGGACGAGCCGTTCCAGGCGGGAGTGCCCGGGCAGGAACATCGACTGGTAGTAGTTCGTCGTGAACAGCGCCAGCACTCCGCCGGGCGCGAGGGCTCCCGCGAGCGCGCGGACGATGGCGGCCGGGTCCTCGAAGGTGGCCGGCCACACGACGTCGGAGGACCAGATCAGGTCGAAGCCGCGCTCGGCGGTGGCGGCCTCGCCCGCGACGTCGCGGAGGTCGGCCACGCGCAGATCGAGGTCGGGGGCCGGTGCGCCGTCGACCCGGTCCCTCGCCGCCTCGATCGCCCGGGCGTCGGCATCGACGGCGAGCACCGTGCCGCCGCTCCGGCGGGCCACGGCCAGGAGTTCCGGCAGGGCGCCCCCGCCTCCCGTGCCGGCGTCGAGGATCCGCAGCGCGCGGTCCGGCTCGGGCAGCGGGATCGCCGCGACCGCGGCGGACACGGCCGGGGCCGCGAAGTCACGGTTGGCGACGAGGTAGTCGACGTACCGGCTGGTGTCCGGACCCGCGCCCGTGTCGTCCTTGCGCGCGTCGGTGCCCACGTCCGAGTTCACTGTGTCCTCCTGCGGTTCGGTGGTGACGTTCGCCCCACCCTAGCGTGAATGATTATCATTTCCATGGCTTGGTCCAGCCCCGGAGGCGGGCGCTCCGCTGCCGACCCCGGCGTCGGCCCGGATCCCGATCCCGGCCGGTGCGCCCCCGGCCGCGTCACCCGGTACGGCCGCGCCGACGGATGCGCGAAGGGTCGTCGTTCCGCGATGATGAGAGCTGGGACACCACTGCTTCGGCATGGTGATGGGCAACCTGGCGGCCACCAGCCACGGGGCCTGCGTGGTGATCCCCGCCCCGTCCTTCGAGCCCGGCGCCACCCTGCCAGCGGTGGCCGCGGAGCGGTGCACCCGCGGTCCACCCCGACATCGTCGACGCACAGGTCGTCGGGGCCCCCGACGAGAAGTACGGGGAGGAGCTGATGGCCTGGATCACACCGGCGCAGGGCGCCGGGCGGATCATGGCGGAGTCCCTGCGCGAGTTCTGCGAGGGGCGGCTCGCGCACCACAAGACTCCCCGCCACGTCCACCTGGTCGACGAGTTCCCGATGACCGTGACCGATCCGCAAGGTCGAGATGCGCGAGCGGTCGGTGCGCCTCCTGGGCCCCGCGGCGCCGGAGGGGCCGGGGGAGTGAGGCCGCTCAGAGGGAGTCGATGCGCGAGACGATCGCGGCGACCCGCTCGCTGATCGACGGGGCCAGCGGAGCGTAGCCCTCCTCTTCGGCCGCCTCGGCGGCGTCCTCGCCGAGCGCGTACAACCAGAAGTCGCGCAGGGCGGCACCGTCGCCGCCCTCGTAGCCGCACTCGAAGGCGAACACGTGGTTGACCCGCATGATCGGGTACGCGTCGCCCGTGGCCTGCGGCATCGAGGCGGCGCCGTCCTCCAGCCGCAGCTGCTCCGTGGCCGCCCGGGCGGCGTCGGAGTCGGGTTCGACCATGGTGCCGTCGTCATTGGCCACGGGCACGCGGTCGAGGTCGTGCGCGTCGGCGTAGGAGGCGTTGACGAAGCCCAGGCCACCGGGCTCCTCCATCAGCACCTCGTGCACGCCCTCGTCCCCGACGGCGGCCGTCGCCGTGTCCCCCCAGTCCCCGGCCCACTCCGTCCGGCCGGTGAGGAAGCGGCTGAACGCCCGGGCCGTGGACGCCGTGTCGTCGTGGCGCACCGGCACGATCTCCAGGTCCGGCAGCTCCATGTCCGAGGCGTCGCCCGCCGGCACGATGTCGCCGTAGTCGGTGGTCTGGCCCAGGTAGATCCGCGCCAGTTCGGCGGCGGACAGCTCCAGCTCCTCCAGGTCCTCGTTCGCGTGCACGACGGCGACGGCCCCGGCGACGGCGGGGAACTGCACGACCGGGCAGTCGCGCGCGGCCTCGGCCCGGGCGATCTCGGAGGCGTCGAGGGGGCGTTCGGAGGCGCCGAAGTCGATCTCGCCCAGGAGGAACTGCTCCACCCCGGCGCCCGAACCGACGGCGTTGTAGGAGACCGAGACCCCTGACTGGCGCCCGGAGTACAGGTGCGTCCACAGCTGCACCACGTCGCCGACGTTGGTGGAACCGGCTCCGGTGAGCGTTCCCGACAGGGTCTCCTCCGGCGCCAGGGCCGAGGCCACGTCCACGGTGTCGGTCTCCGGGGTGGCGGGCTCCTCCAGACCCGCGTTCTGACGTAGGACGTAGGCGGTGCCGAGGGCGCCCATGAGCGCGACCGTCAGCGCCCCGGCGGCACCGACGACCAGCGGCGCCCTGCGGCGGAGGCGCCCCGGGGAGCCGGACGCGGGCGGCCCCGCGGTCCCCGAGCCCGCGTGGGCCGGTGGGTTCGGATGGGCGGAGGCGAGAGTCGGGGCCGGGCCGGACACCGGTCGCGCGTGCGCGCCGGGCCCCGTGTTCCCGCGCGGGTCGGGCCCCGCTCCTTGGTGCGGGCCGGGCACCGGTTCCGCGGACGCGCCGGAGGTTCGGTCCGTGCCGGGACCCGCTGCCGGGCTCCCGTCCGCTGCGGCGCCCGGATGCCCGTTCGGCGGCGCGGCCTGATCCCCGGGCCAGTGCGCGCGGATGAGCCCGTCGACGAGCGTGGTGTCGTCGGTCCCGCGCTCGGCGGCCGGATCGGGCCCCACGACCTGGTGCAGGAGCCACGCGGCGGGCGGCCGGAGCGCGGGGTCCTTGTCGAGTGCCGCCGTCACGGGCGCGGACAGCTCCTCCGGCAGGCCCTCCAGATCCGGTTCCTCGTTGAGGATCCGGTACATCAGCGTCTCGGCCCCGCCGGAGCCGAAGGGCACGCGGCCGGTGGCGGCGTAGGCGACCATCGCGCCCCATGCGAAGACGTCGGCCTCGGGGCCGCTGACGCCCCGGTAGCGCTCGGGGCTCAGCCACGCGGGCGAGCCCACCAGGCCGCCGGTTTTGGTCAGCCCGGTCTCGTCCGCCGCCCGCGCGATCCCGAAGTCCAGCACCTTGGGCCCGTCCGGGGCGAGAATGACGTTGTCCGGCTTGAGGTCGCGGTGCACGATCCCCGCCGCGTGGATCGCGGCGATGGCCTCGGCCATCCCGGCCGCGACCACCCTGGCCTGCTCCAGGGGGAGCCGGCCGCCGTCGCGCACACGCAGGCCCAGGGTCGGTCCGGGGAGGTAGGCGGTGGCGTACCAGGGCAGCCCGGCGTCGGTGTCGTAGGCGAGCACGGGAGCGATACAGCGGGCGCGGACCCGGTGCATGAGCGCGATCTCGCTGGCGAAGCGGGTCCGGAACTCCGGGTCGTGCGCGTACTCGGCCCGCACGACCTTGATCGCGACCCACGCCCCGGCGGGGTCGGTGGCCGCCAGGACCACGCCCATGCCGCCCGCGCCGAGCCTGCCGTGGACCTTGAACGGCGGGAGCTGCCGGGGGTCGGTCGGTTGGAGCGGGCTGAGCCCTGGCGGAACGCGGGGCGGCGGAGTCATCGGAGTCCTCGGAGTCGGGGGCCTGTGTCCCGCGGCGCATCCTCGTGCCGGCCCGCGGGGGGAGGTCGGTCACGCCCTTGGATGCCGCCCGGGCGGTGTTCGTTCACCGCGGGAGTGCCCGTATCGGTGCGCCGCGCCCGGCCGCCTCCGCCGAAGGCCGTCGATCCGCCGGGCGCCTGAACGGGGCCGGACCCGTCGGGTGGACGGGCCCGGTCCGTTCACGGCCGGGAGATCGGCGTCCGGCCGAACGCGCGGGTCGGCGCGGCGCGGTCGACCGCGAACCCCCGTGCCCCCGGGGCGAGCGCGGCCAGGCCCGGCGCGGCGAAGCACAGCAGGGCGCAGGCCACCAGGACCGCCTCGGGGCCGAACGCCTGAGCGGCCGGGGCGATCAGCGCCAGCCCCACGGGCGCGAACCCGTAGGAGAACAGGAAGTCCAGCGAGGACACGCGTGCGAGCTTGCCCGGCTCCACCTCGCGCTGGGCGGCGGTGAACCACGGGACGTTGAACAGCTCCACCCCCACGCCCACCACCGCGTAGGCCGCGAACACCACGATCGGCCCAACGGGCAGGATGAGGCTGAGCGGGGCGAGTCCGTACAGCGCGAGTCCGGCCAGCGCCGTCCAGCCCTGGTGGCGCGGCGTCCAGCGGGCCACGATCACCGCGCCGAGCAGGGCGCCGCCGGTGTAGGCGGTCAGGGCACCGGCCAGGACGGCCTCGGTGCCGTAGTGGTCGCGGCTGGCCAGCGGCAACAGCACGCTGGTGGAGGAGTAGCCCGCGGCGATGACGACCGTCAGCGCGCCCAGCCCGGCCAGGAACCAGGGGTGGCGCCGCGCCTCGGCCAGTCCTTCGAGGAACTCGGTGTGGAAGGGCGCGCGGGAGGCGCGCGGGGCCGCGGTGTGCGAGCCCGGGCCCGGCAGGAGCCCGGCGGCGAGCCAGAACAGCGCCGTGACCATGAGGAGGGGAGCGGTGCCGAGCACCGTGGACAGCAGGGCGGTCACACCCGGGGCCAGCAGGGTGGTCACGCGCACGGAGAGGGTGATGGCGGCGTTGGCCCGCTGGCGGTCGTCGGGCTCGACGACCTCGGCGGTCAGGGCCTGGAAGGCGGGGCGGCAGGCGCCCTGGCCCGCGCCCACGACCAGTGCGGCGGCGGCCATCAGCGCGGGGGGTGTGCCCAGGCCGGCGACCATGACCGGTGTCGCGGCGGCGGCGAGCAGGCCGGACCAGAGGACGACCGCGCGGCGCGAGTGGCGGTCGGCGAGGAGCCCGCCGACCGGGACCGCGACGAGGAAGCCGGCGGTGCGGGCGGCCAGGACGAGGCCGAGGTGGACGGCGGTGAGCGTTCCGTCCAGGACGGCGAGTCCCAGGATGAAGGGCATGGCCCAGGTCGCCATCCCGGAGGCGGTGGTCGCGCACCACAGCCGGACGAACCGGGGGTGGCGCAGCAGCGCGGGCCGGGGCCTGGTCGCGTTCGGCGGCGTCGGCGAAGGCACGAGTCGTCTCTCATTCTCTGTGCGTGTACGGGTGGTCACCCCACCCTAGTGAAAACGATTATCAGTAGCGAATTGCCCGGCGGTGTACCGCGGTTCTTGCGCGAAATCCCCTTTGGCTGCCTCCGTGTCGCCATGGCCGCACTGGCCAGTGCAGACGTGCGGGACTCGAAGTGACAACGATTTTCATTTCCCCTATAGTGGCCGCGAGTGAGGGGCCTGTGACCGGGCCCTCACCGCCGCATGGTCCGGTGTTCGACGGGGAAGGGCAGGCGTGTCCGGTTCGGGCAACGCCGCCCCGCTCCCACCCCGCCCGCCCCGAGCCCGCCGACCACTCCATCCCCGAAAGGACACGCGTGGATCGCTCCCTGATCGCACGACTCCCCCTACCGCTGCCCGCCGAGCAGGTCATCGCCGTCGACCGGCCCGAGGCCGACCCGCACACGCACCGACGCTACGACCGGAACGGGTGGGAGTTCGACGTTCCCCCCGGCGTGTTCCTCCCCGGAGTCACCAGCCGCATGATCCGCCGGCGCCTCCTGGACGACGGCATCGACGTCCGCGGGCGCCACGACGGCGCCATGGGGTCGGGACGGGGTGTCGAGGCGGCCGTGGCCGGACCCCGCGGGGCGCTGTTCCGCCTCACCCGGGAGGACGCCCGGTGAGGAACCTCGACTCCCTGTTCGCGTCCGTGCTCGCCACCCCGGACCTGCCCGCCGCCACCAGCGTCTTCTGGGTCCACCACGGCACCCGCCTGCCCGGGGGCGACGTCACCTACCTCAACCAGTACGTCCTGGTCCGGGTCGGCCGCGCCTTCGGTGCCTGCGCCTTCGAGGCCGGGCAGATCGACCCCGCGGTGTGCGCCGACCTCTCCGGGCGCCCCCTCGCCGACCTCCTGCGCGACGGCGACGACGCCCTGCCGCCGCCGCTGCGCGTGGCCGCCCTGGACGCCTACCTCGCCCAGGCCGCGCCGCACGCCCTGGACGACCGCGCCGAGACGGTCACCCTGCCCCTGGGCACGCCCCTGGAGCGCGCGCTGGCCCGTGACGCCGCCATCGCCGGACTGCTCCCCGCCCCCGAGGGCCGCAAGATCGCCCTCATCGGCGTCGTCAACCCGCTCGTGGCCGCCATCCGCGAACGCGGCGGCGAGTGCCTGCCCTGCGACCTCAACCTGCGCGCCACCCAGTGGGGCGACACCGTCACCACCGACATGGACGAGGTCCTGGACACCGCCGACGCCGTCGTGGCCACCGGCATGACCCTGGGCAACGGCAGTTTCGACCACATCCTCTCCCGCTGCCGCGCACGCGGCCTGCCCCTGGTCGTCTACGCGCAGAGCGGCAGCGCCGTCGCCCGCGCCTTCCTCGGCCACGGGGTCACCGCGGTCTCCGCCGAGCCCTTCCCCTTCTCCCAGTTCAGCGCGGACCCGACCGCCCTCTACCGGTACCGGACGGAGAACGACCAGTGACGACCGGCCTGGGGCAGGCCACCTGCCACCACGGCGAACTCCTCCAGGGCGTCTTCCTCGACGGCGACGGCCGCCCCGTCCGGGGCCTGGTCACGCTGCCGATGGCCGACCCCCTCACCCGCGCGGAGTTCACCCCCCGGCCCGGCACGGGGCCGCACCGCATCGCGGTCGACCCGCCGGGCCGGGACAAGGCGGTCCGCGCCGCGGCCCTGGCCGCGATCGAGTGCGCCCGCGCCACGGGCCGGTACCCCTCCGGCGGCGACCTGCGCCTCACCGGCGGCCTGCCCGCCGGCCTGGGCCTGGGCTCCTCCACCAGCGACGTCACCGCCACCATCCGCGCGGTGGCCGACGCCTACGGGGCCCTGCTGCCCCCGGCCTCGGTGGCGCGGACGGCCGTGGCCGCCGAGGGCGCCTCCGACCCCGTCATGCTGGGCGAGCGCCCCGTGCTGTTCGCCCAGCGCGAGGGGCGCGTCCTGGAAGAGCTGGGTGCGGCCCTGCCCGAGCTGGCCGTGGTCGGCTGCCTGACCGGCCACGGGCGCCCGGTCGACACGATGGGCCTGCCCGGCACCGTGCGGAGCCGGGACGCCGCCGTCTACGAACGGCTGCGCGCTGCCCTGCGCGCGGCCGTGGCCGACGGCGACCCGGCGGAGGTCGGCCGGGTGAGCACCGAGAGCGCCATCCTCAACCAACGGGTTCTACCGAAGGAGGAGTTGGGGAAGATCAGGGGCGTCGCCCGCCACTGCGCGGCGGTCGGCATCCAGGTCGCGCACAGCGGCAACGTCGCCGGTGTGCTGTTCGACGCCACCGTTCCCGATCTGAGCGCCCGGATCGACGCCGCGGTCTCCGGACTGCGGAGCGAAGGGCTCGTGCCCACCCGGGTCTTCTCCACCCCCTCCAGGACCCACGGAGAACGAACTTGGACAACCACGTATGCGACGCTCTCGGCCGACCTGACCTGATCGACCTGGGCGAGGGCCTGGTCTGCCTGCGATTCGAGTCGATGAAGGCGGTGTCCGCGCTGGCGGCCGTCCGCCACCTGCTCGACACCGGCGCCGTCCGCCCCGGCGACACCCTGATGGACAGCTCCAGCGGTATCTACGCCTACGGCCTCGCCCTGGCCTGCCACCGCTACGGGCTGCGCTGCCACATCATCGGCTCCACGACCATCGACCACGTGACCCGCGTCCAGCTCGACGTCCTGGGGGCGACCCTGGAGCAGATGCCGCCCTCGGACGACCTGCGCCTGGACCAGAGCCGACGGGTCGCGCGGGTCCGGGAGGTGCTGCGCGAGCACCCCGACTACCACTGGATGCGCCAGTACCACGACTCGGTCCACTACCTGGGCTACCGGGAGGTCGCCGACCGCGTGGCCGCGGAGACCGGATCCGGCCCCCTCACCGTCGTGGGCGGGGTGGGCTCGGGGGCCTCCACCGGGGCTCTGGCGACCTACCTGCGCGAGCGCGATCCCGACACGCGGCTCGTGGGCGTCCAACCCTTCGGCAGCGTCACCTTCGGCAGTGACGAGGTCGAGGACCGCGGCATGATCATCGCGGGCATCGGCAGCTCCATCCCCTTCGGCAACGTCGACCACACCCTCTACGACACCGTGCACTGGACCGGCTTCGAGCCCGCTCTGGCGGGAAGCGTCGACCTGCTGCGCCGCCACGCGGTGTTCGCGGGCCTGTCCACCGGCGCCGCCTACCTCATCGCCCGGTGGGAGCGGATGCGCGCCCCCGCGCGCCGGGTGGTGTTCGTGGCAGCCGACACCGGCCACCGCTACGTCGAACCCGTCTTCGCCCGCCACGCCGAGGCGCGGGCGGTGGAGGACCTGGCGCCCACGGCCGTCCACGACCTCGCCGACCTGGTTCCGCCGTGGTCGCGGATGGAGTGGGGGCGCGCCAAGCCCCCGGCCCAGGGCGTGTACACCGACGACTGGTCGGCCGCTCGCGGCTGAGGCGGCGGGATCCGACGGGCGGCCCGGCCGACCGGCTCCGGGCCGCCCGTGTCGGCGCTCCGGAGCCGACCGGCGGGCGCCACCGGGCCGGGGCGGAGCCGGGGCGGGCACAGGCCACACACGCTGGCAGGCGCGGCTTCGCGCGGGCTTCGGTCCCACTTCGCTCCCGCTTCGTGCGGGGGAGAACCGGGTGGCTCCGGCGGTCGGGGCTCGGCTAGGGTGCGCTGGTCCCGCCCACGGCGCGGCCTCCGAACGCCGTGTCCGCCCCCCGCCCTCCCGAGGAGAGGTCCCGATGCTCAGACTGCGCCCCTGGCGGCGCCAGGACACGATCGGCGCGCAGCGCCTGGCCCGGGAGCTGTGGCCGTCGGGGCCGCACCCGGGCGGACTGGGCTGGGAGGCCGCCACCGACCAGCTGCCCCGGCGCACGGTCGTTGCCCTGCGCGGGCGCCGGGTCGTGGGCTGGGCCGGGGTCGCGCGCGGCGGGATCCGCGTCCGGGGCGCTTCGGCCGACGCCGCCGCCGGCCGCCGACTCCTGGAGTGGGCCCTGCGGGCGGCAGGGGAGCGGGACCTGCGGATCCCCGTGGCGTCCGGCGACCACGCCCTGGCCGCGCTCGTGGCCCGGGCCGGGTTCGTGCCCGAGGCCGGCGACCCCGTGACGGGCATGGTCCGCGACGCACGCGGCGACGGCCCGGTGTGGCCGGAGGGGTACCGGGTGCGGCCCGTGCGCCGGGGCGAGGACGCGGCCCGGATCGCCGTGCACCGGGCGGCCTGGCGGCCCGCCGACATGCCGTGGGCTCCGCACGTCCGCGACCGCGTCGACCCGGCGGCCACCAGCGGCTTCGCCGCCGCGCACCTGGAACGCGTGCGTGGGGCGCTGCTCTTCGACCCGGACCTGGACCTGGTCGTCGAGGCCCCCGACGGGTCACTGGCGGCCTGCGCCACCGTGTGGTGGGACCCGCGCGCCGGGTACGCCGAACTCGAACCCGTGGGAGTGGTCCCCGCGCACCGGCGCCGCGGCCTGGCCGCCGCGCTGGCCCGGCAGGCGTGTGTGGAGGTGGCGCGCCGCGGCGGCCGGGGTGTCTTCGTCGACTCCCGGCCCATGGACGAGTACCCGGCCCCCTGCGCCGCCTACCTGAAGGCCGGGTTCACACTGGTCGAGCGCGGTCGGCACCACGTGCGCCGAGCGACTACCTGAGCGAGGCGGCCCCGTGGCGCCAGTAGCCGACGAAGGTGATGTGCGCCTTGGGCATGCCGCGCTCGCGGACCAGGCTGCGCCGCAGGCCGGTCGGCAGGGTCTTCTCCCCGGCGACGAAGCAGTAGGGCGTGCCCTGGGGCGGTTCGGCCGAGCGGACGGTCTCCAGAGCGAGCCGCCCCGGCAGGGCCTCCTCGTCCTGGCGGGCGAGCCAGTGCACGCGCACGCCCTCGGGCGCCGTGACGTCGCGGACGTCGTCGGCGGAGGGCACCTCCAGGTACACGTGGGCGCGCAGGTCCTCGGGGGCCCGCTCGATGATCGACAGCAGGGCCGGGACCGCGCTCTCGTCGCCCACCAGCAGCTGGGAGTCGGTGCCCTCGGGCGGCAGGTAGTAGCAGCCCTCGGGGAACAGTCCGACCTCGTCACCCGGCTCGGCCCTGGGCGCCCAGGCCGAGGCCGGGCCGCCGTCGCCGTGGGCGACGAACTCGATGTCCAGTTCCCGGCGGTCGGGGTCGAAGCGCCGAGCGGTGTAGTTGCGCACGACCGGGCGCTCGGCGGCGGGCATCAGGTAGTACTGGGCGATCCACCCGTTGTGCGAGGCCGTGGGCATGCGCAGGGCGCTCTGCCCGGGGCGGGGGAGGAAGACCCGGACGCACTGGTCGAAACCGAGGAAGGGGAAGCCGGCGAGTTCGTCGCCCCCGAGCGTGACCGTGACGAAGTGAGGACTGGTGCGCTCGGTGCGCACGACGCGGGCGCGCACCATGGCGCGGTGTTCGGGCTGCTGGACGCGCAAGGCGTGACCTCGTTCCTCGACGGGGGCATCGACGGGGGCGTCGATGGGGGAGTGGATGAGGTAAGCCTAGCCTAAGTTGAGTGTGCGGTGCGTGCCGTGCGCTCGCTCGGGTGGAGCGCCGCCCGGTCGGCGTGGCCGGCGGCAGGTCCGCTCGCAGGCGGGGTGCCGGGCCGGGGCGGGTCAGCGGGCGGCGTCGGGCGCGTCGTCCAGGTCCTCGGTGTCGGCCCGGCGCAGCACGCGGGTGAGGTCGCCGAAGTCGATCAGCCCCGCCAGGACCCGTGTCATGTCGCCCACGCCCGGGTCGCGGACGATGAGGGAGTCGACGCACCAGAAGTAGCGCCCCTCCAGGTGTTCCCCGGTCGCGGCGTCCTCGGCCATCAGCCGCTCGACCTCGGCGAGCGTGAACAGGGTTCCGCTCCAGCGCGTCCCGTCCGCGAGCTCGACCACGACGTCGACGTTGTCGACGAGCGTCAGGTCCTCGTCGGGGTCGGGCAGGAACAGGGCCGTGAAGCCGTCCCCCTCCACCCTGTACCACGGGCCGTCCCAGTGCCCGGTCAGTTCACTGTGGCTCATGCCCACAGTCTGCCCGCACGCCCCGAGGGGCCTCATCCGGCGCGCCGACGGGGGTTGGGGACACGGCACCGGCACGATACGATCATGATAATCATTCTCACTCGTGACCCCTCAGGAAGGGACTCCCCATGCCCGCACACCATGACGACTACGCGCAGTCGGCCGAGTTCATCGACGTCATGATCGCCGGCTGGTGGGAGGCCTTCGGCGGGCACGTGGCCGAGGCGGTGGCGTCGATGAAGGGCGCCGAGGGGCCCGTCGTCGACGTCGGCGCGGGCGGCGGCGCCGGCACCCGGGTCCTCCTGGACACCCTGCCCGAGGCCGAGGTCATCGCCGTCGAGCCCTCGGCCGGCCTGCGCGCGGTCCTGCTCTCCCGCGCGGCCGACCCCGTCTGGGGCGGCGGCCGGGTGACCGTCCACAACGATGACCTGCTCTCCGCGCGCCTGCCCGAGCGCCTCGGCGGACTCCTGGCCATGAACGTCCTCGGCCACTTCACCCCGCACCAGCGCGCCCGGATCTGGACGATGCTCGCCGAGCGCCTCGCCCCGGGCTCGGCCGCGCTCGTCAACCTGCTCCCGCCCCACGAACCGGTCACCATCGAGCGCGTGGTCATGAGCGAGCTCACCGTGGGCCGCCGCGACTACCGGGGGTGGAGCGCCGCCGTGCCCACCGGGCCGGAGAGCGTGCGCTGGAGCATGACCTACGAGGTGCTCGAGGCCGGTGAGCGGGTCTGGTCCACCGACGTGCACTACGACTGGTGGGTCATGACCGGGGAGGCCCTGCGCGCCGAGGCCGCCCGCCACGGGCTCGATGCCACCCCGACCGGCCCCGACGAGGCCGGCCTCTTCCTTCTGCGGCACGGCGCGGGCGCCCGGGCCTGATGGGGCGCTACGACCACGCGGTCCTGCGTGTGCTGGGGCGCGACCCCAGGTTCCGCGGCGCGCAGGAGGTCCACGCCGTCATCGCCACGCCCCGTACCCAGGAACGGCCGCCGAGCCTGTCCACCATCTACCGCACCCTGCGCCGCCTGGCCGCCGAGGGCGTCCTGGACACCGTCCACTCCGCCGACGGCGAGCGCCTGTACCGCCTGTGCGGCAGCACCTCGCAGCACCACCACCTGCTGTGCCGGATCTGCGGCGAGGTGGAGGAGGTCCCCGAGATGGCCGAACTCCCACCGCTGGTGGAGCGGATCGGCGGCACCAGCGGGTTCGGTTCGCTCGACTACTCCTTCGAGCTGTCCGGCGTGTGCCCGGAGTGCGCGCCCTGAGACGGACCGCGGCCGCGAACGCAGGGGCGGCCACGGTCCGTGTCCGAGTCGTACTAGGCTGTCGCCGTGACTTCGACAGCACCGCGCCCCCAGCGCACGCGCCCGGCCCCGGCCTGGGCGCGTCTGCTGCTGTGCGCGGCGCTGCTGCTGGGCGTGGGCGCCATGCACACGCTGGGCCATGTCCAGGAGGGCGGCCACGGCGGCGGCCACGCGGTGACCGAACTCCCGCCGGCCGACCACGCCGTTCCCGACCTGCCCGACACCGACCCCGCGTCGGTGTGCCTGGCGATCGCGGCCCTGGCCGTGGCACTGCTCGGTGTCGCTCCGGCGGCGTTCTCCCCCTGGCCCGGTACCCCGCCGCGCGCGACGCGCGCGCTGCGCGGGCCGCCGCGGAGCCGGGCCTTCCTCCCGCCCGCGCCCTCGCTGGCCCGGCTGCAGGTGTTGCGCGTCTAGAGGCCCCGGGGCGCCGGAGACGGCGCCCGTGCCCGACGCCCGACACCCCCGCCGCGCCCGCCCGCGGCGCAGTGACCACACACGAAAGACGTACGCCATGACCTTCCTTCAGCGCGCCCTGGTGCCCGCGGCCGCCGCGGCGGCCACCGCCTTCGCCCTCACAGCCTGCGGCACCGCCGCGGACGCGACCGAACCCGCCGCCTCCGCGTCCGAGGGGACCGCGGACGGGTTCAACGACGCCGACGTCGCGTTCGCCCAGGAGATGATCCCCCACCACGAACAGGCCGTGGAGATGGCCGACCTGGCCGAGTCGCGGGCCGGGGACGGGGTCCGCGACCTCGCCGAGGAGATCGCCGAGGCCCAGGGACCCGAGATCGAGCGGATGACCGGCCTCCTGGAGTCCTGGGGCGAGTCCCCGGCGCCGGACATGGAGGGCGCCGGCCACAGCGACATGCCCGGCATGATGTCGGACGAGGAGATGGCCGAGTTGGAGGCGGCCGAGGGCGAGGAGTTCGACACCCTCTTCCTGGAGATGATGATCCTCCACCACGAGGGCGCCGTCACCATGGCCGAGACCGAGATCGCGGAGGGCGTCGATCCCCAGGCCCAGGACCTGGCCGAGGACATCTTCCAGGTCCAGCACGCCGAGATCGAGCGGATGAGCACGATGCTGGGCGAGAGCGGCGGCGCGGACGACGAGGACGACGCCGACCAGGACACCGACGACGGCGACTCCGAGGACACCGACGAGGACGCCGACGACGGCGACTCCGAGGACCACGACGGCCACTGACGCCACGGGGGGGTGCCGGGCCCACCGTCCGGCACCCCGCCTCCCGGACCGACGACGAGCCCGGCGCCTACCGACGCGCCGGTCCGCGACGAGGGCGGACCGGCTCCAGCCGACCTCAGTCCCGGGCGACCTCAGTCCCGGTCGGGTAGGGCCGCGGATCACGGACGGCGGGCGCGGCCCTCACCCGCCGTCCAGGTCGAGCTCGAACCACACCACCTTGCCCGGCGTCTTGCCCGAGGCGCCCCATCTCTTGGCCAGCCGGCTGACGAGTTGCAGACCGCGGCCGCCCTCGTCGGTGTCGGCGGCCCGGCGCAGCACCGGGCGGTGCTGGTCCTCGTCGGAGACCTCGAACAGCAGCGCGTCGGTCCGCAGCAACCGCACCCCGATCGGGCCGCTGGCGTAGCGGACCGCGTTGGTGACCAGCTCGGTGGCCAGCAGCTCGGCGACGTCGGTGAGCTCCTCCAGCTCCCATGACGCGAGCGTGGCGCGGATGAGCCTGCGCACGCGCGAGGGCGTGGTGGGCCGCGGTTCCATCAGCCAGTGGGCGACATGGCGTGAGGGCACGCCGCGCAGCCGGGCCAGCAGCAGCGCCACGTCGTCCTCCTGGTCGTCCGTGTGCAGGTCCGCCAGGATCGTGTCGCCCAGCTCCTCCAGCGGCAGCGGGCGCTCGGCGGCCGCGCACAGCGCCGCCATGCCCTTCTCGATGTCGCGCCCGCGCGCCTCCACCAGACCGTCGGTGCACAGCAGCAGCACGTCGCCGTCGTGCACGCGCACGTCGGCCGACTCGAAGGCGACCCCGCCCAGACCGATCGGCGCCCCCGTGGGCAGCCGGACCGGCTCGGCGCCGCGCCCCTGCCGTACCAGCACGGGCGGGATGTGCCCGGCGTTGGCCATCGTGCACAGCCGGGCCACCGGGTCGTACACGCAGTACAGGCACGTGGCCAGGTAGTCCTCGCCCAGGCGCAGGGCAAGGTCGTCCAGGTGGCGCAGGACCTGTTCGGGCGGCAGGTCCAGGGCGGCCAGGGTCTGCACGGCCGTGCGGAACTGGCCCATGGCCGCAGCCGAGTGCAGCCCGTGGCCCATGACGTCGCCGACGACGAACACCACCCGGCTGCCCGAGAGCGGGATGGCGTCGAACCAGTCCCCGCCGACCTGGGCGATGTGGCTGCTGCTGCGGTAGCGGTGGGCGATGTCGGCGCAGGAGAGCCGCGGCGGCAGGGCGGGCAGCATGGCGCGCTGCAGGGCGTCGGTGGCGTCGGCCTCGGACCGGTACATGTGGGCGTTGTCCAGCGCCAGCCCCGTCTGGATCGCCAGCTGCTCGGCCATCAGGGTGTCGACCTCGTCGAAGAGCGCACGGTCGGGGTCGCGCAGCAGGACGACCGCGCCCAGCACCCGGCCGCGCACGGTCAGCGGCAGGGCGAGCAGGGACCGGCCGAGGATGAGGGGCGTGAGGTCGCCGGTGGTGTGGGTGCGGTCGAGCATGGCGGCGATCTCGTCGTCGATGCGCGGCACGACGACCGGGGCCGCCTCCGCCATCGCCCGGTGGACCGGGTTGGACGGCGGCATGACGTGGACCTGGTCCTCCGGCACGACCGTGCGCCACAGATCGGACTGGTACCCGCTGTGCACGACCGCGACCCGGCGCAGCGGCGCGGTCAGCGACCCCACGGCGTCGGGCAGCTCCACGTCCAGGTGCGGCCCGGGCAGCAGGGCGTCGAGCAGGTGCACGGTCGCGGCGTCGGCCAGGTGCGGAACCACGGCTCCGACCAGCTCACGGACGATCTTGCGCATGTCCATGCTGGCCCCGATGCGGGTGGCGGCCTCGTTGAGGAACCGCACGCGCTCCAACACGGCGGTGCGTTCCCGGACGGACTCGCGTGCCGCGTCGAAGAGGTCCGAGGTCTTGGGATCCATCGCTCCGGCTTTCTGCGCTCGACGGGAATTCCGGCGGCTTGACAATCCTTTTCCACCCGCTGTGGGCGATTTTTGGCTGGGTTTCGGGCACACCGATGCCCAGAGTGGTCATCAGGTCCGTGGGACCGGGTGTCAGGCGGTCCTGCGACAGGTGAAGAACAGTTGGATCTCGGGGTCGGCCTGGGCGCTGGAGGGGGCGTAGGACGCCGTCTCCTCCTCCTCGATGACGAATCCCGCCTCGGTGAGGAGTGCGCGCAGATCCTCACGGAAGTAACCGGTCACCCGCACGTGGTGGCCGAGGAAGGGAATGGGGAGGTCGTCGACGTCGGCCTCCACCATGGAGAGCGTGAACCAGCCGCCGGGCACGATCACCGAGCGCAGGACCGCCAGCGCGCGCGGGACGATCGCGCGCGGCAGGTGCAGCAGCGCGAAGTAGGCCACCACGGCGTCGTAGGTGCCCTCCGCGGGGTCGAGGTCGACGATGTCCCGGTGGAGGAACGCGGCCTCGGGCACGTTGCGGCGGGCGATGTCGAGCATGACGGGGGAGATGTCCACGCCCGTCACCGACAGCCCGGCGTCGGTCAGCCGCCGCGCGGTGGGCAGCCCCGTGCCGCAGCCCACGTCGAGCACCCGGGCGCCGGCCGGCAAGCGGTCGATGAGTCCCAGAGTGCTCTTGACCTGTACGTCCTTGTGGGGAAAGGCTTCGTCGTAATGCTCGCCGATGTGATCGTAGGCGGTGGCCTGCCCGCGTTCTCGCGCGTCCCAGCCATCGTCGGACGACATGACATCCGGCGCCATGGTGATCGCCTTTCCCCTCACGCGGTGCGGTGGAACGCACCGCTGACCGAACCGATTCCCGGCACAGAAGCCGAACTTACAGGCCTGATCGCGTTAAGTCACCACTTGTTCCCGAACTCCATCTTCGCACATCGGCGATGATCCGCCCGTCGGCCCACAGGTGACGTTTAGGATTTCTCCGCTGACCGCAAACCCCGACGGCACGGACAGGACGCAATGGAATACAACGTGAGCCGCAGGACCCTTCTGGCGGGTTTGGGAGCGGGAGTGGCCGCCACCGGATTCGACCCCCTCACCCGCGCCTGGGCCGACGACGGCTCCCTGGCGGAGGAGGACCGCGCGCCCGGCCTCGACGGGGAGCTGGTGTTCGACGAGGAGTCCCTGGCCGCCGCCGCGGACGACTTCGGGCACGCCGTCTCGCGCTACCCCCGCGCCGTGCTGCGGCCCGGCTCGGTGCGCGACGTCGAGCGGATGGTCCGGTACTGCCGGGCCCGCCGCATCCCGGTCGCCGCGCGCGGCCAGGCGCACTCCACCCGCGGCCAGGCCCAGGTCGAGGAGGGCCTGGTCATCGAGACGGCCACGCTCGACCACCTGGTGGTGAGCGACGACCGGGCCGAGGTCGGCGCCGGGGTGCGGTGGAGCCAGGTGCTCTCCGCCGCCCTGCCCTACGGGCTCACCCCGCCCGTGCTCACCGACTACCTGGAGCTGTCGGTGGGCGGAACCCTGGCGGTGGGCGGGGTCGGCGGCACGACCCAGCACCACGGGCTGCAGGTGGACACCGTCGTGGAACTGGACGTGGTCACGGGGGAGGGGCGGCGGCGGCGCTGCTCGCCGGAGACCCGCGCCGACCTGTTCCACATGGTCCTGGGCGGCCTGGGGCAGTGCGCGGTCATCGTCGGCGCCACCGTGCGCCTGGCCCCCGCCCCGGAGACCGTGCGCCAGTACCACCTGTACTACGACACCGTCGAGGCGCTCACCGCCGACCAGCGGCTGGTGCTGGCCGACGGCCGGTTCGACTACCTGGAGGGCCAGGCCCAGTCGCTGCCGGAGGGCGGATCCGGCTGGCGCTTCATGCTGGAGGGGGTCGCCTTCCATGAGGGATCGGCGCCGCCGGACGACGACGCCCTGCTCGCGGGACTGTCCGACGACCGCGCCGACGCCGAGATCGTGGACCTGCCCTACCTCGACTTCGCCGACCGGCTCGCCCCGGCGGTGGAGTTCCTGAAGTCGATCGGCGCCTGGTACGACCCGCACCCCTGGTGGAACGTGTTCGTGCCCGGTGACGAGTTCGACGCGCTGGCCGCGTCGGCCCTGGCGGACCTGACGCAGGAGGACATCGGCCCCACGGGCGTCGTCCTGATGTACCCGCTGCGCCGGGAGCTGCTGGGCACGACGCTGCCGCGGGTGCCCGACGAGCCGGTGGTCTTCCTCTTCGCGCTGCTCAAGACGGCCACCCCCGCTCCCGGGGTGCCCGACAACGCGGCCATGGTCGACGCCAACCGCGTCCTGTACGAGCGGGTCCGCGACGTCGGCGGGTTCCAGTACCCGGTCGGCAGCATCCCGATGGACCGGGCCGACTGGCGGGCGCACTTCGGGCCGGTGTGGGACGACTTCGCCGCGGCCAGGGCCGAGTACGACCCCGCGGGCATCCTCGCCCCCGGCCAGGGGATCTTCGACTAGGGAGTTGAAGGCTTTCGGGTGAGCGCGCCCGGATCGCCGCAAAAAGCAGGACCCAGCGGGCCGTCCGGTGCCGCCGCCGGACGGCGCCGCGGCACGGCGGGCGCGGCGGACCCCCGCCGCGCCCGCCCTCGGAGGCGCGCGGTCCGGCACCGGGTCCACTCGGTCCGGTGCCCGGGCCCGGTGCCGCGTGCCGCGGGCGCTAGCGCCCGGCGGAGTAGACGCACAAGTGGGTGTAGGCGAGGGAGAACAGCGGTGTGGGCACGCCCAGCTCACGACCGCGCGCCACCAGGTCGCCGATGATGTGGTCGGCCTCGACGGCGTTGCCCCGGGTCAGGTCCCAGTACATCGAGGTGGTCGTCGTGGCCGCGGTGTCGGAGGCGATGGTCCGCGTGCGCTCCAGCATCGCCTCACCGGGTGCGAACCCCGAGGCGGTGGCCACGGCCACGGCCTCGGCGACCACGCCCGCGGTGAACTCCGGCCCGCCGGGGACGGAGTTGATCCGGCCGACCGGGGCGCGCATCAGGCAGTTGCAGGCGCCCAGGCTGGCCAGGAAGACCCACTTGTCCCACATGCGCCGGCGGATGTGCTCGCTCGCGCGCGCGGTGTAGCCGCCGCAGTCCAGCGCGGCGTGCACCTCGTCCGGCCCGACGACGGGCCGCTCGGACAGGGGCCCGTAGGCCAGCTCGGCCAGCGGGCCGACCTGGACGATGCCGCCGTCCTCGTCCAGGCGGGTCTGCACGAGGCTCACCCCGCCGTAGACCCGGTCGGCGCCGAACCGCTCGACGAGGGCGTCCAGGTGGCGCATGCCGTTGAGGAAGGGCACCACCACCGTGCGCGGCCCCACCGCGGGGGCCAGGTCCTGGATCGCCTCGTCCAGGCCGTAGGACTTCACGGCCAGGACGACCAGGTCGTAGTCGGGGGTGAGCCGGTCGGCGGTGACGGTGGACACCGGCACGGTCTCGGTCCCACCGTCCTGCGTCGTCAGCCGCAGCCCCGTGTCGGCCAGCAGTCGGGCGCGCGGGGGACGGACGAGGAAGTCCACGTCGCGTCCCGCCCGCACCAGGCGGGCGCCGAAGTACCCGCCGACCGCGCCCGCACCCACGACAAGGATCCGCATGACCGTCCCACTCTCGTTCCGCACCACTCGATCACCGCAAAACGTATGACCATGGGACATCGGCAGGCAAGGCCGGGGCGCCTGTCCCGACCGCGTCGCCGACCGGGAACGGCCGCCTCACCCGGGGCGCGCGTGGTTGTGCCCGGGCGGCGCGGGCATGACCCAGGTGTGGATCCGCAGCCGATGCTCGCCCGGGCCACGGCCGAGCTGCCGACGGGTCCGGGTCTGGTGTACGAGCCCAAGTGGGACGGTTTCCGGACCCGGGCCGGCACCGCGCCGACCCGGATCGTCTCGCGGTCGGACGAGGTGACCGACCGGCGCTGGCCCGAGCTGGTGGCCGCGCTGGAGACCCTGCCCGGCGGCCTGCTGATGGACGGCGAGATCGTGTGCTGGCTGGACGGCGGACTCAGCTTCGACGCCCTGCTGCGGCGCAACTCGGTCGGCGCGCGCCGGGCCCGGGAACTGGCCCTCGCCGAGCCCGCCCACTTCGTCGCCTTCGACCTGCTGCGCGTGGACGGCCGGGACATCCGGGGCCGGCCGCTGTCCTACCGGCGGGGGCGCCTGGAACGGCTCTTCGCCGAGGGGCTCGACCCGCACCTGGACCTGACCTGGCAGACCGACGACCCCGCGACCGCGCGGGAGTGGTACGAGGGGCTGAGCGGGGTGGGGATCGAGGGGATCGTCGCCAAGTCCGCCGACGGGGTCTACGAGTCCGGCCGCCGGGGCTGGCGCAAGTACAAGCACACGGTGACCACGGAGGCCGTCGTCGTGGGGGTCGTGGGCTCGGTGGAGCGCCCCGAGGCGCTCGTCCTCGGCCGCCGCGACCCTGGGACCGGGGAACTGCGGGTGGTCGGCCGCACGCGCGACCTCACCCCCCGGCAGCGGGCCGAGACGGCTCCGCTGCTGACACCCTCGGGCGAGCGGCTGGCGTCCGCCCCGTCCCGGTGGCGCGGCGGCGAGGCCGCGCCGCACGTGGGCGTGCTCCCCGAGACCGTGGTCGAGATCGTGCCCGACACCGGGACCGCGTCGGGCAAGTGGCGGCACGTGGTGCGGTTCGTGCGGCCCCGGCCGGACCTGGGGCCCGCGGAGGTCCCCGAGGGGCTCGACGTCGAGCGCCGGGCCCCCTCAGGCTGAGATCCGCTCCCGCACGGCCGACTCCAGGTCCTCCCGGGACATCTTCGACCGCCCCGGCACGTCCAGTTCCTGGGCCCGGCGCAGCAGCTCCTTCTTGGTCATGCCCTCCAGGTCGGGCGCGGGCGGCTCGGCCTTCTTCTTCGACCGGCGCGACTTCCCGGCCCCGCCGCCCTTGCCCGCGGAGCTTCCGGCCGACTCCTCCGACCGGCGCGGTTCGGGCGCCCGCGCGCGTCCGCCCTTGCGTTCCTTGAGCGTCTTGCGCAGGGCGTCGGTGAGTTCGACGACCGTGCCCTCCTGGGCGGGGCGCTCCTCGGCGTAGCGCACCTTGCGACCGGCGCTCTTGGCCTCGATCAGCTCCTGGAGCCGCTTCTGGTAGACGTCCTCGTGCTGGTCGGGGTCCCAGTCCTCGGCCATCGCCTCCACCAGCTGCTCGGCCAGGCCGAGGTCGCGCTCGGAGATCGTGGCGTCGGCGACCGGCGGCATCACGTCCGAGGGGGTGCGGATCTCGTCCGGCCAGAACAGGGTGTTGGCGGTCAGCACCCCCTGTTGGGGGCCGATCAGCACCAGGTGTTCGCGGTCGCGCATCACCATCGTCGCCAGAGCGGCCCGGCCGGTGCGCTCCAGGACCGCGCACAGCAGCCGGTAGGGCTTGGCCGCGGACTGGTCCTGCGGGGACAGGAAGTAGGCGTTGGAGTACCACACCGGTTCGACGGAGTCCGCCGGGACGAATCCGGTGATCTCCATCGTCTTGGACTTGCCGGGTGTGAGTTCGGCGAGGTCCTCGGGCTCCAGGATCACGTACTCGTCGCTGTCGACCTTGGCGCCCTTGACGATGTCGCCAGAGCCGACGTCCTTGCCGGTCTCCTCGTCCACCTTCCGGTAGCGGACCCGGTGGTCCGTGCCCCGGACGAACTGGTGCATCGTCGGACCGTGCCGCTCCCGCGCGCTGTACAGACTGACCCCCAGCGACAGCAGCCCCACCGTGAGGGTGCCGCGCCACACCGTACTGACCATGCCGACCACCTCTCCTCCATGATGTCCGCTACCAGGCAAAACGTGTGGATCATCAGGTAAAGGACGGCGTCGGGGGGACGACACCGGAACAGGACGGCCCCGGTCCTGCCCGCCGACCGCCCGCCGACGCCGGACCGGGCGCGCACGTCGAGCACCAGACCGGTGAAAACGTTGCTCTGACCTGCGTTTCTGGCCAGTTGTGGCCGTGGTGTGGACGCTCCCCGCGGCGCGTGCTCGGATGGATGTGCGAGCAACCACGGGCGGACCCGCCGGTCGAACGGCGGCCGTCCCGGTGGAAGGGAGGCGACCTGGCATCGAACCGCACAGTTCCACCGGGAGCGATCCCGGAGAACGAACAGTGACACGGCGCCGCGTCCCGATCCGGGGCGCGGCGCTCGTGCGCTCCGCGCCGTGCCGGAGCCCCCCGCTCAGAGCCGGGCGCGGCGGTGGCGGCCGAGCAGGCCGGGGGCGAGCAGCGCCCCCAGGCCCGCCCGCCGCAGGCGGTCGAGCAGGTCGGGTTCGGACGTGTGCAGGCCGCGCGCCGCCGACCCCGCGGACCACTCGTACTCCTCCAGCGTCCGCAGCAGGCGGCCCCGCCGAACCTGGGCGGGGGAGAGCCGGAGGGTCTGGAGCAGCGCGGTGCGGCCGCCGGGGCACTGGAGTGCTTTCCAACGGATCCGGGGGATCGTTGGGAATCCGTACATGGGCAAGGGGGACGCGCCGTGGCCACACTGGCGAGGAGGTGACCGGCGGGTGTCCGGTCCCCGTGCCGGCCGAACCGGAGGCGCCCTCCTCCCGGCCCTCCCTGGCCATCCCACGACGTACGGAGTCCCCCATGTTCACCTTCACCAGCGGCGACGGCCTGACGGTCCACGTGCACGCCTGGGTGCCGGACGGGCCCCTGCGCGGTGTCGTCCAGATCTCGCACGGCATGGGCGAGCACGCCCTGCGCTACGCCCCGCTCGCGGCGGACCTCAACGCGCGCGGGTACGCCGTGTACGCCAACGACCACCGGGGCCACGGCGCGACCATGCACGCGGGCCCGGGTGTCCTGGGCGAGGACGGCTGGAACCTGCTGGTGGCCGACGTCGCCGCGCTCTCGCGCCTGCTGCGCGAGCGCCACGCCGGGCTGCCCCTGATCCTGCTCGGCCACAGCCTGGGCTCGTTCGCCGCCCAGCAGTACCTGCTCGACCACCCCGCCCTGGCCGACGGCGTCGCACTGAGCGGCACCACCGCCGTCGACCTGCTCCTGGTGGACCTGGCCCGGCAGGGCACCGATCCGCTCACCGCCCTGAACGCCCCCTTCCAGCCGGCGCGGACCCCGGCGGACTGGCTCAGCCGTGACGAGGCCCAGGTGGACGCCTACGTGGCCGACCCGCTGTGCGGCTTCGCCCTGGACGCCGAGGGCATGGACGGGCTCACCGCGGCCGCGATGGGGCGGCTGGCCAATCCCTTCGGCGTCCCCCAGGACGTCCCTGTCTACGTGCTCGTCGGCGACCGCGATCCCCTCAACCAGGGGCTGGCGTTCAGCGACCAGCTCGTCGGGCGCTACCGAGAGGCCGGTGTCGCCGACCTGGTCTACCGGGTCTACGACGGCGCGCGCCACGAGCTGTTCAACGAGACCGACCGCGATCGCGACCTCGTCGTGGCCGACCTGCTGGACTGGATCCACCGGGTCGCCGCGCGGCACCCCTACCCCTACGGCGCCCGGTAGGCCGGTGCGCCCCGTGCCGGTCCGCCCGCAGACGCAGGCCGTCCCCGTAGAGTGACCCGGAATACCTGGAGGCGGTGACGGTGGCGGCGCACGGACGGCGGCGAGTGGTGGGGCACACGTGATGGAAGCGGATCTGCGGCGGGTCGTCGAGGCGCTCGAACCGTCCATGGAGCAGATCACGCTCGACGCGGTCGACCGCATCTGGGAGCAGGTTCCCGCCTACCGCGCCAGCGCCGATCCGCGTCTGCGCGCTGAACTCGCCCACCATGTCGGTCAGGTGTTCCACGCGCTGGTCACCAGCGTCAAGGAGGACCGCTTCGTCCAGCCCGCCGACTTCCCCTCCACCGCGGAGCACGCGCGGAGCAGGGTCCGGCAGGGGGTGTCGCTCTCGGACTTCCTCCAGGCCTTCCGTGTCGGCCAGCTCACCCTGTGGGAGGGCGTCAGCGCGGTCGCGCGCCGGGACCCGGGTGTGCGGGACGCGGCGATGGCACTGGTCAGCCGGGTCATGCACCTGATCGAGGTGGGCAGCTCCGTGGCGGCCGAGGCCTACCTCGACGCCCAGCAGCACGAGGTGGCCGAACTCGACCGGCTGCGCCGCGACGTGTTCGAGGACCTCCTGGCCGGCCACGAGATCCTGCCGGGACCCAAGCGGTCGCTGCTGTCCTCGGCGGGGCTGGACCCGGGCGTGGGCCTGGTCGTCGCGACCGCGCTGCCGGTCGCCCCGCTGCCCGACCAGCACACCCTGCCGGACGTCGCCGCCGCCCTGCGCGGCGCCTTCGCGCAGCGCGCTCCCGGGCTCACCGTCGTCCGCCAGCAGGAGGTGACCACCCTGGCACCGGCCGACGCCCGTGCCGCCGGGGCGGTGGTCGAGCGGCTGCGCCGCGCACTGGACGAGCTCTCGCACGCCGGTGTCCACCTGGCCGTGGGCCTGAGCGCCGTCCACGCGGACGTGGCCGCCGTTCCGGAGGCCTACACCGAGGCGTGCACGGCCAGGGACGGCCTGGGCGGTGCGGCGGGGCTCGTACCGCTGCCCCTGATGTCGACCTTCGACTACCTCGTGCTCCGGGACGACGCCACGGCCCGGCGGCTCGTCCGCCCGGAGCTGCGCAGGTTCGTCGAGGAGGACCTGTCCCGCGGCGGGACCCTGGTGGAGACGGTGCTGGCCTACGCCGCGCACGATCTGCGGGCCAGGGCCATGGCCCAGGCGATGCACCTGCACGTCAACACGGCCTACTACCGGCTCGACCGGATCGCCGAGCGGACCGGCTGCGACCTGCGCGCCTTCGCCGACCTGCTGGAACTCGTCATCGCCATCCGGCTGCTGAGCGACGGCCACCGCGTGGTGGGGCCCGGCGGAACGTGAGCCTTCGTCGCCCGGAGCGGGGCCGCGGCCACGGGGGAGTGGGAACGTGGAGCCCCTCCGCGTGTCGTAACGCCGTCGGCCCCGGTCCGGGGCGGACCGGGGCCGACGGCGGCACGGATTCGGCTCACTCGGCCGGCGCGGGGTCGTACTGCTCGCCCGTCACCGGGTTGGTGGCCAAGCCCGTGGCCGGGTCGTAGTCGACGTCCATGCCCAGCTGCGGGTCGTGGTAGAGCCCGGTCTCGGGGTTGCGGGGCAGCCCCGCCTCCGGATCGATCTCCCAGCCGGTCGTCGGGTCGATCCGGGGCGTGGGGTCGGCCGAGGGCTCCTCGCTGGGCTCGGCGGACGGCTCGTCCCGCGACGCCGCCCCGTCCGTGCCCGGGTCCTCGTCAGCGTCCTCGTCGACGGTCTCCTCGGCGACCACCTCGCCGCGGGCGTTCTGCGACTCGGCACCGCCCTGGGGGTCGAGCACACCGAAGCTGATCAGGGTCAGGACGAGGATGCCCAGGCCGATGCGGTAGTAGACGAACGGCATGAAGCTGTGCGTGGAGATGAACTTCATCAGCCACGCGATGACGATGAATCCGACCACACCGGCGATGAGCGTGCCCACGATCGTGGCGCCCCACCCGGCGTACTCGTTCTCACCGATGTCGGTGAGCTTGTAGAAGCCCGACCCGAACACCGCGGGCAGGGCGAGCAGGAACGCGTACTCCGCGGCCTCCTTGCGCTTGAACCCGAGGATCATCCCGCCGGTGATGGTGCCGCCGGAACGGGAGACGCCCGGGATCAGCGCGAGCGCCTGGAAGAGGCCGAAGGTCAGGCCGCGGGGGACGTTGAGCTCGTCCAGGCCGCGGACCTTGCTGCCGTAGCGGTCGGCCAGGCCGAGGAAGACGCCGAAGACGATCAGCGTCAGGGCGGTCAGCCGCAGGTCGCGGAAGACGCTCTCGATCTGGTCCTCCAGCAGCAGGCCCAGGACGACGATCGGGACGGAGCCGATGATGACGTACCAGCCCATGCGGGCGTTGATGTCGCCGCGCAGCTCCCGCCGGAACAGCGAGAGCGTCCAGGTGGAGATGATCTTCATGATCCGTTGCCGGAAGTAGATCAGAACGGCGAGCTCGGTACCGAGCTGGCTGACGGCGGTGAAGGCCGCTCCGGGGTCGGGCCAGCCGAAGAACGCGGAGACCACCCGTAGGTGCCCGCTGGAGGAGACGGGGAGGAACTCGGTCAGCCCCTGGACCAAGCCGAGGATGACTGCTTCGATGAGGGACACGGAGGGTTCTGCTCCTGGCTGTGTTCAGCTCCGGTCGGGGGAGCCGGTGTCGGCTCGGGCGTGCCGGACGTGCTCGTACGGAATGAGGGGACTCCGGCAGCTTAGTCAACTTCTCGACCGTGAACGACCGGGCCTGCGGGTGGGGCCCGGCCGGCTCGCCGGGGCGGCCCCGCGTCCGAACGGTTCCGGGCCCTCGCGCGCGAGCCCCGGGGACGGGTGAGCGCCTTCCGCCGCCCGTGCCGGTCGCGTCAGTCCAGGGCGTAGCAGCGGATGACGATGTGGTCCTCCTCCGCCCGTGCCAGGCCGACGAAGACCGTCTCGGCCAGCCAGCGGTGCGCGGGGGAGTCGGTGCGAAACACCGGGCTGGTCCGGAAGTACACCCCGGACTCGGCGACCTTGAGGCCGCCGTCGAACTGGTCGGGGCACGCGCGGCCCTCGTGGTAGTAGCCGCGGTTGACGATGTCGATGACGGCGCCGTCGTCGGCCCGCAGGAGGTAGCGCGCCTCCAGGGCGCACACGTCGCCGCGGGTGTCGGACCAGTCGCCGCCGCCCGCCAGGACGGTGCCGGTCAGGCGCGGGCCGTCCACGGTGCCGCCGGTGATGGGGGTGAACTCGGTGCGCTCGCCGTCGCCGTGGCCGACGTGCAGGGGCTCGGCGACCCGGGCCCGGATCTCGAAGGCGAAGGTCAGTGAGGGTGCGAAGGTCATCGGATCGTTCCGTTCCCAGGGGGTGGCCGCCGCTCGCGGCGCGGGGCGACGAGCGCGCAGGTTTATATAACGTTGTTGTATGACAACATTGCAGGACCGTACCCCACACGTCAACCCAGCAGAGGTCCGAACATGCCGATCGAGGTGGACGAGGCCCGGCGTCTCGACGAGATCGCCGCCGCCACCATCGACGTCGCCCGCGAACGCGGCGTCCGCTCCGTCACCATCCGCGCCGTCGCCGAACGGCTCGGCGGGTCGACGGCCATGATCACCAACTACGTCTCCAACCGTTCCGAGCTCATGCTCAACGCCCTGCGCCGGGCCGAGGAGGACTGGACGCGCGACCTGGAGGGCGAACTCGACGGCGTTCCCGCGAAGGACCGGCTGCGCGTGGCCGCGCGGTGGATGTGCACCACCGAACGAGACGACGAGGTCCTCAGGCGGCTGCGGATGGAGATCGCCAGCGCGGGCCCCAGTGCCGGCTCGGCCATCGAGGAGGACCGGCGCACCACGTCGCGCCGCAGCCACGAGGAGCTGGCCGCGCTCGCCGGCGAGGCGGGCGCGGACGACCCCGCGCTGAGCGCGGACGTCCTCCACCTGCTCTTTCGCGGCTACTGGCTCTCCACGCTGGAGGACCCCGAGACCTGGTCGGCCGAACGCGGAGCCCGTGCCGCGCTGGCCGTCATCGACCTGCTGCGCCAGGGGTCGGCGCGGGCCGCCGGAGGGGTCTGAGCGGTTCTCGGGGGCTCATGGGGGTTGACAACCGGCGGGAGTCCGGCGCAAGCTCTCCATGAGATACAACGCTGTTGTATGACAGTGTCCTATATCGGTGTGCCGTACCGGAACGGTGCGGCACACCGCCATCCCCCGGCCTCCGACCGTTCCGGACGCGCCCCGACGAGGGCGCGGCGGCGGTCGGGACGTCCTTCGAAGAGGTGCGCCCATGCGACCAGCAGACCGACCGGAACCGTGGTGGCGGCACAGCGCCACCGAAATCGCCGCGGCCATCCGCGGCCGCGAGGTCTCCGCCGTCGAGGTGGTGCGCTCCCACCTCGACCGCGTCGAGGAGGCCAACACCGACCTGGCGGCGCTGGCCGACGTCCGGCCGGAGGAGGCCCTGGACCAGGCCCGGCGTGCCGACCGCGCGGTCGCCGCGGGCGCGGACCTGGGCCCGCTGCACGGCGTCCCCGTCTCCACCAAGATCAACACCGACCAGCGCGGATACGCGACCAGCAACGGCGTCCGCGCCTTCGCCGGCCGGCCCGCGGAGCAGGACGCCGCCTGCGTCGCCGCCCTGCGCGGGGCGGGCGCGATCCTGCTCGGACGCAGCAACGCCCCGGCCTTCTCCCTGCGCTGGTTCTCCACCAACGACCTGCACGGCCGCACGCTCAACCCCTGGGACCACGACCGCACGCCCGGCGGGTCCAGCGGGGGCGCGGCCAGCGCCCTGGCCGCCGGGATGACCGCCCTGGCCCAGGGCAACGACATCGGCGGATCCATCCGCTTCCCGGCGGCCTGCTGCGGCGTCGTGGGGGTCCGGCCCACGGTCGGCCGGGTCTCGGACTGGGCCCCGCCCGTCCACACCGACACGCCCCGGGGCCCGGTCGAGATGGACCTGCCGCCCACGGTCCAGGCATGGGCCGTCCAGGGGCCCCTGGCCCGCACGGTGGCCGACGCCCGCCTGGCCCTGGACGTGATGAGCGTGCCCGACCTGCGCCACCCGTTCGGCGTCCCCGCGATCCCGGCCCGCCGTCCCCGCGCCGCGCGCCCGGTCGAGGTGCACGTCGTCCGGGGCATCGGCACCGCGGACAACCACCCGGCCGTGGACGGGGCGCTGACCGACGCCGCCGCCCGGCTCTCCGCGGCCGGGTACGCGGTGGAGGAGGTGGACGACGCCCCGCTGCTGCGGGAGGCCGCCCGGCTGTGGTCGCTGCTGCTCACCGAGGACACCAGGGCCCTGCTCCCGGTGGTCGAGCGGTTCGGCGACGACGCGATCCGCACCGCGCTGGAGATGCACTTCGCGGTCGCCGCCACGGTCTGGGGCGAGCCGTCCCTGCAGACCTACATCGACGGCTGGGCCCGGCGCGCGACGCTCATCACCCGCCTGCAGGAACTCCTGGGCTCGGACCGGCTCGTGCTCACCCCGGTGTGCGCGGAGCCGCCCTTCGAGCAGGACGCCGACCAGCGCGGAACGGAGCGCGCGGCGCAACTGTTCGCCGCGATGTGGCCGATGACCAGCGTCCCCGTCCTCGGCTTCCCGGCCGTCACGGTCCCCGTGACCGTCACCGACGGCCTGCCCGTGGCAGTCCAGCTCATCGGCGGACGGTTCGAGGAACACCTCGTCCTCGACGCGGCCGAAGCCGTCGAGGCCCGCGGCGACCACCCGCGTCCCTGGTCCTGACCGGTCGGGGCCCACCGGCCCCTGCCGCTCCCCGCGCCGGGACACCCGTGACCACCGACCGCGGTGCGTCGCCGGCCCACACGTACAGGCGCACACCTGCGGCCGAGCGACGCCGAGACGGTCCGCGCCCCGCGCCCTCCACGCCCGACGGCGACCGCCCGGTCCCCATGAGCCACCAGCTCCCGGACCGGCCCGGACCCGCCGAGTGACCACCTCCGGGTTCCGCCGAGCGACCGGCTCCTGATCCCGGCCGCACACGCCCGCCATCCGCGACCCCTCCGGATCCGCCGAGCGACCACCGCCCGGTTCCGGCGACCCAACAGCTCCCGGTCCTGGGCACGGCCTGACGAACCACCAGTTCACGGGCCCTCCCGGGCCCGCCGAGCCACCACCGCCACGCGCGCCCGGCACCACTCCCGCTCCGGCCCCGCGGTACCGCCACCGCACATCCCGTCGCCCCGCGCCGCGCCCGGCGGACGCCGCCCGTCCCCTCGCGCCGCGCGCAACCGACCAACCACCGTAAGGACCCGTCCCATGCCACGTCCACGCCCGGCCGCGCTCGCCGCGGCCCTCCTCACCACCTGCGCCCTCGCCGGGTGCTCCAGCGGCGGCGAGCAGGCCGCCGAGCAGGCGGACGCCCCGCGGCCGACCACCTCCGTGCCCGCCGCCACCCAGGACGTCGACACCGTCACCTGGAACGTCCCCAGCGGGGAACCGCCCGTCCTGGACCCGGCCCACGCCGCCATCGACTCGGTCAGCACGATCACCGCCAACATGTGCGAGAGCCTGTTCACGTTCGGCCCCGACTACGAGCGCGAACCCGCCCTGGCCACCGGGCTCCACCAGCCCGACCCGCTCACCTACGTCTTCGACCTGCGCGAGGACGCCGTCTTCTGGAACGGCGACCCTGTCACCGCCGAGGACGTCGTCTACAGCGTCGAACGCGTCCTGGACCCCGGACTCGGCTCACCCTGGGCCGGCTGGTCCGCCCGGCTGGACGGCGTCGAGGCCACCGGCGACCACGAGGTCACCGTCACCATGGCCGAGCCGGACGTGCTCGTGCCCAACTTCTTCGCCACCCCCGCCTTCCAGGTCGTGCAGCGCGACTTCGCCGAGTCGGCCGGAGCCGGCTTCGGCACCGCGTCGGGCGGCCTGATGTGCACCGGCCCCTACCGGTTCGACCACTGGTCGCAGGGCGAGGAGATCACGCTGGTCCGCCACGACGAGTGGTGGAACACCGAGGACCGGGCCCGGGTGCGGAACCTGCGCTTCACGTTCGTCACCGACCCCTACGCCCAGGCCGCCGCCCTGTCCAGCGGCGACGCCGACGGCCAGTTCGGGGTGCCGCGCGCGGCCCACGCCCAGCTCGCCGCCGAGGGCAGCATGCTCTACGGCGAGAGCCTGGCACCCACGTTCCTGGCGGTCATCGACCAGGACGGCGCGCTCGCCGACACCGCCACCCGGCGGGCCCTGCAGGCGGTCGTCGACTACGAGGGCATCGTCGACTCCGTCTACCAGGGGGCCGCGGAGCCCCTGCGGGCCCTGGTGCCCCCGGCGGCCTGGGGCTACGCCGAGGACGAGTACCAGCAGGCCTACGACGCGCTGCCCGCGCCCGTCCAGGACATCGACGAGGCGCTGGACCAGGCCGGCCGGTCGACCACGGCCGAGGAGACGATCGTCCTGGCCTACACCACGGCCGTCGAGGAGGAGACGCAGATCGCCACCGCGCTCGCCGACGCGGCCGCCCAGGCCGGCCTGCACGTGGAACTCAAGCCCCTGACCGCCGAGCAGTTCGGCGCGGTCTTCTCCTCCGAGCAGGCCCGCGAGGGCATCGACGCCTTCCTGACCACCGGCTACCTCGACTTCCCCGAGCCGCTGGCGTACTACCAGTACTTCACCACCGGGAGCTTCTACAACTTCTCCGGCTACAGCGACGAGGAGTACGACGCCGCCATCGCCACCGCGCTGGCCCTGGAGGACCCCGGCGCCCGCGCCCAGGAGGTGGTCCGGGCCCAGTCGATCATGGCCGAGGACCTGGTCACCATCCCCATCGCCACCCAGTACGTCAACGTCTACTACGGCCCCGGCCTGGCCGGCCTCGTCCCGCGCCAGAACCACCTGTACACCCCGTGGGCCGTCGAACTGGGCGGTCGGTGACCATGGCACGCGCACTCTCGGCCTGGATCGCCCGCCGCGCCCTGGGCGCCCTGGCCACGGTCCTGGCCGCCTCCGTCCTCATCCACCTCTCCCTGCGCCTGGTGCCCGGCGACCCGGTCCTGGCACTGACGGCCGGCCGACGCCTGACGCCCGAACAGCTGGCGGCCGTGCGCGAGGCCTACGGGCTGGACCAGGGCCCGGTCCAGAGCTACCTGGGATGGATCGGCGGCGCCCTGCGCCTGGACCTGGGGGCCTCGCTGCACTACCAGACCGGGGTCAGCACCCTCATCGCCGACCGGCTCGACGTGTCCGTCCCGCTCATCCTGTACGCGGCGGCCCTGTCCGTGCTGTTCGGCACGGCGGTGGCCCTGGTGTCGGCGGTCAGGGGCGGCGCGGTCGACCGGATCGCGGGCCTGCTGGCCGCCACCACCACCGCCACACCGCCTTTCGTGGCCGCCATCCTGCTGCTGGCGACCTTCTCCGTCGGACTGGGCTGGTTCCCCGCCACCGGCGCCGGAACGGGGTTCGCCGACCGGCTGTGGCACCTGACGCTGCCCGCCACCGCCATGGCGATCGCCGTGTTCGGCGTGCTCGCCCGGGTCGGCAACGCCGCCTTCGCCGCCGAACTGCGCCGGGAGCACGTGGAGGTCGCCCGCAGCCGCGGGGTGGGCGGCGCCGCGGTCGTGCGCAGGCACGTCGTGCGGGGCGCCCTGCCGCCCCTGCTCACGGTCATCGGCGTGCTGCTGGCCGGGCTGTTCGTCGGCACCGCCGTGGTGGAGACCGCGTTCGGGCTGGACGGGGTCGGCTCCCTGCTGGTCAGCTCCGTCACCCGGCGCGACATCCCCGTCGTCCAGGGCGTCGCCCTCATCGCGGTCGTCCTGTTCGTCCTGGTCAACACGCTCGTCGACCTCGCACTGACCTTCATCGACCCCCGCGTCACGGTGGGAGGGATCACCCGATGACACTGACCGTCCCCGCGCTGCGGGCCCGCGCCGCCCGCCGGCGCCGGCACCGCCCGCTCAGCGTCCGACTCGCCGCCGCGTTCCTGCTCGTGGTCGCCGGAACCGGGCTGCTGGCCCCCCTTCTGGCGCCGCACTCCCCGGACACCACGAGCCTGGTGAACGCCCTGGCGCCGCCGGGCACGCCCGGCCACTGGCTGGGCACCGACTCCACCGGCCGCGACGTCCTCACCCGGGTCATGTACGGTGCCCGGCTGTCCCTGCTGGCTCCGCTGGGCGTGGTCCTGCTCTCGGCCGCCCTGGGCATCACGACCGGCCTGGTCGCCGCCCGCGCCGGAGGACGCGTCGACGCCGTGCTCTCCCGCTGCATGGACATCGTCTTCGCCTTCCCCAGCCTGCTGCTGGCCATGATCGCCGTGGCGGTCTTCGGGCCGGGCCTGGCCGCGCCCGTGTGCGCCCTGGCCGTCAGCTACGCGCCCTTCCTCGGCCGCATCGTGCGCAGCGTGGCGCTCCAGGAGGGCGCGCGCCCCTACATGGAGGCCTACCGGGTGATGGGCTTCGGAGAGCTGTGGGTGACCCTGCGCCACCTGCTGCCCAACGTCGCCCCGGTGCTCATCGCCCAGGGGACGCTCTCCTTCGGCTACGCGCTGGTGGACCTGGCGTCGCTGTCCTACCTCGGACTCGGCGTCCGGCCGCCCGACGCCGACTGGGGATCCATGATCAGCCAGGCCCAGAGCGCCATCCTCCAGGGGGCGCCGTGGAGCGGCATCGTGCCCGGCCTGGCCGTTCTCCTGACCGTCGTCAGCGTCAACGTCATCGGCGAGCACGTGGGCGGATCCATCTCCGGCCGCGGGAAAGAGGAGACATGAGCGTGCTCGTACGGGAAACGACCACCCGGGACGCCCTCGCCGTCGAGGGGCTGGGCCTGACCATCGGCACCCGCGAGGGGGCACTGCCCCTGCTCGCCGACGTCACCGTGCGCGTGGGCCGGGGCGAGACCGTCGGCCTGGTCGGCGAGTCCGGCTCGGGCAAGACCCTCACGGCCCGCACCGCGCTGGGCATGCTGCCCCGGGGCGCCCGCGCGACCGGGCGGGTCACCGCCGCAGGGCTCGACGTGCTCGCCGCGGGGCGCACGGACCTGCGCGACCTGCGTCGCACCCGGGTGTCCATGGTCTTCCAGGACCCGCGCGCCGCCATCAACCCGCTGCGCCGCGTCGGCGACCACCTCACCGAGGGCCTGCGCGCCGCGGGCACCCCCCGGCGCGAGGCCGCGCGGCGGGCCGTCGACCTGCTCGACCAGGTCGGCATCGACGACCCGGCGGGCGCGATGCGGCGCCACCCGCACCAGTTCTCCGGCGGGATGCTCCAGCGGATCATGATCGCCGGCGCCCTGGCCACCGAACCCGAACTCCTCCTGGCCGACGAGCCCACGACCGCCCTGGACGTCACCACCCAGGCCGAGGTGGTCGGGGTCCTGCGCGCGCTCCAGCGCTCCCACGGCACCGGGCTGCTGTTCGTCACCCACGACCTCGACCTGGCCGCCGCCGTGTGCGACCGGATCTACGTCATGTACGCCGGGCGCATCGTCGAGGAGGCCGACAGCGCCTCGTTCGCCGTCGCGCCCGCCCACCCCTACACCCGGGCCCTGCTCGACGCCAGCCCGTCCGTGCACGGCGACCAGGGCCCGCTGCGCGCGATCGGCGGGCGCCCCCGGTCGCTCGCCGAGGCCCCCTCGGGGTGCTCCTTCCGCGACCGCTGCCCGCGCGCCGACCACGACTGCGCACTTGGCGTGCCCGCCACACGACCGCACGGGACCTCGCACGTCGCGTGCCTGCGACCGGAACAGGTGAAGCCATGACCGAGCCCGTCCTCACGGTGACGTCCCTGGTCAAGAAGTTCGGCCGGGTCACCGCCGTCGACGGCGTCAGCTTCGAGCTGGCGCCCGGCGCCTCCCTCGGCATCGTCGGGGAGTCCGGCTCCGGCAAGACGACCACCGCCCGCGTCCTGGCCGGGCTGGAGGAACCGACCTCGGGCGAGGTCGCGGTCGCCGGCGAGCACGTGCGCGGGCGCTCGCGCCGCGCACGGCTGCGGCGGGCCCGCCGGCTCCAGATGATCTTCCAGGACCCCTACGGCTCCTTCGACCCGCGCCTGACCGTCGCCGAGTCCGTCGCCGAGCCCTTGCGGCTGCACGCGCCGGGACCGGCCGCGGACGTGCGCGCCCGCGTCGACGCGCTGCTGGACCAGGTCGGGCTCAGCCGCCGGGCGGGGGACTCCCGTCCAGGCGAGCTGTCCGGGGGGCAGCGCCAGCGGGCCGCGATCGCCCGGGCGATCGCCGTGGCGCCCCGCGTTCTGGTCCTGGACGAGGCCGTGGCCGCCCTGGACGTGTCCGTCCAGGCCCAGATCCTCGCCCTGCTCGACGACCTGCGACGCGAGACCGGCATCTCCTACGTGTTCGTCAGCCACGACCTGGCGGTCGTGCGCCACGCCACCGAGACCGCCGTGGTCATGCGCCACGGCCGCATCGTCGAACGGGGACCGACCGAGCGCCTCCTGCGCGAGCCCGCGCATCCCTACACCCGCCTGCTCATCGACTCGGTGCCCCGGCCGGGCTGGGACCTCGAACGCCTGGCCCGCGACCGCCGCGCCCTCGACGCGCTCTGACCACCCGCGCCCCTCGCGCCACCCCCGCCCTGCCCACACCAGCAATTCACACCCCACGCGAACCACGGAGGCACCACGTGCTGACCATCGAGCGGACGGGTCCGGCCGCCGTGCCGCCGGACGCCACCGAGATCACGATCCCCATGCGGGACGGCGTCCTGCTGGCGGCCGACCTCTACCGGGCCGGGACCGGCGCGCCCGGCCCCGTCGTCCTGGTCCGACTGCCCTACGACAAGGACGGCGCCTACTGCTTCATGCCCGACATCGCCCGCCGCTTCCGCGCCCGCGGCTACACCGTCGTCGTCCAGGACGTGCGCGGCAAGTTCCGCTCCCAGGGCGCCACCGAGTTCGCCGTCCACGAGGCCGACGACGGACACGACACCATCGAGTGGATCACCCGGCGGCCCTGGTGCGACGGCGACGTCCTGATGTGGGGCGACTCCTACTACGGGTACACGGCCATCGCGGCGGCCATGAGCGGGCACCCCGCGCTCCGGGCGATCGCGCCGCGCGTGACCGGCTCCCAGCTCTCGACCGTCCTGGACCACGGCGACGGCACGCGCGACGTCGAACAGACCAGCCGCAAGCTCTACTTCGCCACCCACTACGTCGACGCCGACCGCTACGAATGGGAGCCCGACTGGAGCCGGCGCCCGCTCGCGGCGGGGTTCGAGGCGTTCTTCGACCGGCTCGGGAAGCGCTCGCCCGCCTTCGACGACGAGTTCGGCGGCGACCCGCGGTTCGTACCGCCGCCGCTGAAGAGCCTCCTGGCGAGCCCCCCGGTCCCGGCGCTCTACACCATCGGATGGTTCGACAACTGCGCCGTCTGGTCCTGGCACGACGTGCGCGCCCTCTCCCGCGACCCCGGCTGGGCACCGCACCTGTACCTGCGCCTGGAGGCCATCGACCACGAGAACCACTGGCTGGGCGACGCGCCCATCGCCCCCGGCGACGACCACGCCACCGACCCCGGCGCCCGGGAGCGCCTGCTGCCCAGGTACATCGACCCCGCCATCGCGTTCTTCGACGCGGTCCTCGGCCGCTCCGGCGACCTGGCGGCGCTGCCGCGGGTGCGGTACGAGGTCTGCCACGGCGCGTGGCACGAGAGCGACGCCTGGCCGCCCGCGCACGCCTCGGACCTGGAGTACCACCTGTGCGCCGGCCCCGTCCGCCGGCTGGCCGCCGAGCCGGACCCCGAGCCGCGCCGGCTGCGGTGGGTCGGCGACCCCGCCGACCCCGTCCCCTCCCCGGGCGCGAACCCCTTCGCGGCCCTGGCCGACCGGGCCGACCTGAGCGCGGTCGCCGAGCGCCCGGACGTACTCCGCTTCACCGGGCCCGCCGCCGAGCGCGACACCGACCTCGTCGGCACCGCCACCGTGCACCTGCCCCTGCGGGCCGGGGCCGGAGCCACCGTCCACGCGCGGCTGCTGGACACCGCGCCGGACGGCGGCGCCGAGCTCATCGCCCGGGGACAGCTGCGGCTCGACGTGCCGTTCGACCGGGAACCGGTCGTCGTGGACCTGCTGGAGGTCGCCTACCGGCTCCGGTCCGGGCACCGCCTGGCCCTGGACCTCATGGGCGGCGACTTCCCCGACTTCGTTCCCGAGGGCCGCGCGGACGAGCCGTGGACGGCCCCGGCCGGACCGCCGACCGCCAGGGAGATCACCGTGGGCGGCCCGTCCGGCGCCCGCCTGCGCATCGGCCGCCGCCAGCCCGAGGACCTGCGCCGGTCCGGGCCCCGCTGAGCCCGGGGCGCGCGGGCGACGCCGACCGGCCACGCGGCCCCGGACGGGCGGGGACCGCCGGTCAGCGCAGGCGGGCGCCGTAGACGTGCTCGACCGGCATCGTCATCAGCACCCGGCGGTCGGAGACCATCACCGACCGGTACTCCGACCAGTCCGGGTGCTCCCCGGCGGCCGCCCGGTAGTAGTCGACCAGGGCGTCGACCTCGGGGCCGTCCGGGTCGGTCCCCGGCCCGGTGAGCGTCACCGTGCCCTCGGCGGTGGCCCACGAGCCCCCGTCGGCGCTGGTGACCTCCAGCGCGGCGCGCGGGTCGCGGCGCAGGTTGGCGGTCTTGGCCCGTCCCTCGGTCATCGACACGTAGAGGACCTCGGCCCCGCGGTCGTAGAACGGCATGACGGGCGAGAGCTGAGGGCGGCCGTCGGACTTGATCGTCGCCAGGACACCGAGCCTGCTCCCCGCGAGCAGGGCGCGGGGATCGAACGGGGTGGTGGTCATGTCAGGGTCCTCTTCCAGTGCGTCTTCCGACAGGTCACGACCGTACTCCCGGAGGGGCCCGCGCCAGTGGGATCGACACTGCCGTGCGATCGGCACCGCGCGGCCCCACCGCCGTGCCCCGGGGCCACCGGCCGGTCGGCGGCTGCCCACGGGGCAGGGGAGGCCGGCCGGCACCGCGAGCCCGTTCCCGTGGCGGTCCGTCGGGGTTCTGGCAGAATCCTGAACGTTCATACCGGTGTGAAGGTCAAGCGGAGGGCAGCGGTGTGCTGATCGGAGAACTCAGCAGGCGGACCGGCGTCCACGCCCACCAGTTGCGCTACTACGAGTCCCAGGGCCTGCTCGAACCCGGCCGCGGCTTCAACGGCTACCGCGAGTACGCCGACGACGCCGTCCTGACGGTCACCCAGATCCGCAGGCTCCTCGGCGCCGGGCTCTCCACCCAGGAGATCGCCGACCTGCTCCCGTGCGCCACCGGCGACGCCCCCGACCTCGAACCCTGCTCCGAACTCCTGGACACCCTGCGCGCCCGGCTGGAGGACCTGGACGAGCGCATCGACACGCTCGACCGCTCCCGCCGGGCCCTGCGCGCCTACATCGGCGCCGCCGAGCGGCGCGTGGCCCCTGGCCACGGCGCCGGAGCGTCCTAAGCTGGCACCGACGAGCAGTTCGACCTGGGAACAGGACCGCCGCCACCCGCCCCCGCCAGCGTTGGGCGACCCGGCGCCGTGGCACGCGTCCACCCGTGGGGGCCCGAGATGTCCGACTGGCGAGCACGCGCGGTGCGCAGGGGCAGGATTCCGTTCACGCGGTCTCCGCGGCGGTCCGGCGGCCCCGACCCGGGGCCGGGGCAGGACCCCGCTCCGGAGTGGTCGATGGACCCCCGGGCGACCGACGAGTCCGCGGTCTCCGAGGCGCCGCTGGAGCACAGCGTCGTGGACGCCGCGCTCTACCGCGACGGGGAGCGGGTCCGCACACCGGACAGCCTGGAGGAGATCTACCGGCGGTTGCCCGACGCACGCGGGTCCACCATGGCCTGGATCGGCCTGTACCGCCCGGCCGAGGCCCAGCTACAGGCCGCAGCCGAGCAGTTCAACCTGCACGAGCTCGCCGTGGAGGACGCCATCGTCGCCCACCAGCGCCCCAAGCTGGAACGGTACGGCGAGACCCTCTTCGTGGTCCTGCGCGCGGCCCGCTACGTCGACGAGACCGAGGAGGTCGAGTTCGGGGAGATCCACCTCTTCGTCGGCCGCGACTTCGTGCTCACCGTGCGGCACGCCGACGTCCCCGACCTGGCGTCGGTCCGCCGGCGGCTGGAGGAGGACCCCGCACTGCTGGCCCTGGGGCCTGAGTCCGTCCTGTACGCGGTCCTGGACGCCGTCGTCGACGGGTACGCCCCGGTGATCGCCGGACTCCAGCACGACGTCGACGAGATCGAGACCGAGGTCTTCAGCGGCGACCCGCGGGTCTCGCGCCGCATCTACGAGCTCTCCCGCGAGGTGATCGAGTTCCAGCGCGCCACCCGGCCGCTGCTGCGCATCACCGACGACCTCACCGCCGGGTTCGAGAAGTACGGCACCGACGAGGAGCTGCGGCGCAGGCTGCGCGACGTCGCCGACCACGCGACCACCGCCGCCGAGCGGGTCGACGGCTTCCGGCAGATGCTGCAGAACATCCTGGCCGTCAACGCCACCCTCGTCTCCCAGGCCCAGAACGAGGAGATGAAGCTCCTGGCCGAGGCCGGGCACTCCCAGAACAACGAACTCAAGCGGATCTCGTCGTGGGCGGCCATCCTCTTCGCCCCCACCCTGATCGGCACCGTCTACGGGATGAACTTCGACCGGATGCCCGAACTGGACTGGGCCTTCGGCTACCCGTTCTCGCTCGGACTGATGGCCCTGGTGTGCGTGGGGCTGTACGTGGCGTTCAAACGCCGCGACTGGCTCTGAGCGGGGGCCGGTCCGCAGTACCGGTCACGCGAAGCGATCCGGCGGCACCGGCCCGCCGGCACCGGATCGTCGGCGCTCAACCGTCCGCGATCGTTCGGTGGCGCTCAGGCGTCCGCGTCCGCGACCGGTCGGTCGCGCTCAGGCGTCCGCGACCGCGGACCGCATCAGGGACTCCAGCTCCAGGGTGACGTCGTCCAGCGGGCCGATGTCGCGCTGCGCGCGGCACAGCGCCACCGTCCCCTCCACCGACGCCACGACCAGGGCGGCCAGGCGCGCCGCGCGGGCGGGTTCGGCCCCGTGCTCGCACAGGGACGCGGCCAGCAGCTCCTGCCAGCCCGTGAGTACTTCGGCCGCCGCGGCCAGTGCCTCCGAGGACCCGTCCCGTGGCGGCTCCTCCACCGCCACGGCCAGCACCGGGCAGCCCGCACGGAAGTCGCTGTCGATCACCGTGCGCCTCCACTCCCGCAGGAACGCCCGCAGCCCCGCCACCGGCCCCGCCCGCAGCTCCTCGGCCAGGCCGTGGCCCACGACCACTCCGGCGAAGCGCACGGCCTCGGCGGCCAACTGCTGCTTGCCGCGAGGAAAGTAGTGGTAGGTCGAGCCCAGGGGTGTGCCGCTGTGCGCGGCCAGCTCCCGCACCGAGGTGGCGGCCAGCCCGCGCCGCCGGATCATGTCGGCCGCCCCGGCGACCATGCGCCCGCGGGCGTCCGCGCCCTCCTTCACCATGGGCGCTCCCTCCCCGGTCGGCGACCCTTCGCATCCGCCCCAGATTATCGCGATACCGCCGACGCCCGGAGGCCGTACTTCTTCGATCCGTGGGCGGGTGATGCGGCGCGGGGACCGGACCGGGATCGGGGTCAGGCTCGGGGGCGCCCGGCCGCGGTCAGGTCCCGGCGAGCTGGACCAGGGCGTGCGTGCCGCTGGTCCGCCACGCCGGTTCGCCGGCCTCCAGTTCGTCCACCGTGGTCCTGTCCACCCCGGTCACCACGTCGGACTTGAGCGTGCGCAGCGCCGCCACCGGGCCGGGGAAGTAGGCGGTGACCGCGGCGAAGGGGGTCGTGGCGGGCCAGTGGCGGTCGCCGACCAGGCGCCGGTAGTTGAGGTCCCCCTTCATCAGGGTCACCGACGCCGAGGCGAACTCCTCGGCCAGGTCCCCGGGCATGTCCCGGTAGGGGAGCGGTGCGCAGGAGAAGGCGTGCGCCCGCACCCGCAGCCGCCCGTGGACCATCGCCCGCCACAGCCGGGTGCCGATGTGCTCGGCCGCGCCGCCCGCCGCGCACAGGTGGCGCAGACCGTCCAGGACGTCCGCCGTGGTGGCGTCGGAGACGTAGTACGGGCCCGGCTTGACGTGCAGCACGACCTCACGGGCACGGTCGGTGGTCAACAGCGTGTCGATGAGGACGAGATCCGGCAGGAGTTCGCGGCCCGCGTTGTCGGCCACCAGGCAGACCCGTCCGCCCGCGCGGTCCTCCAGCAGTTCCCACAGCCGGGCCGAGTCGTCGGCCACCAGGCCCGAGGCCGCGGCACCCGTGTCGCCGCCGCCCACCTGGAAGCCGAGGTCGGCCCGGTTGCCCCACAGCGACGACCGCAGCAGGGCCTGGTCCCGGTCGCGCGGCGCGAGGTCGGCGAGGGAGTCGAGGGCCGCGGTCTCGGCCGCGGCCTCCGGGCCGGTCAGCTCCGCGCGCTTGAAGGGGGCGAACGGGTCCACGCCCTGCCACGGGCCGGGTACGAAGTAGTCCAGTGCCCCGAGCAGGCGGCGGTAGAAGTAGCTCTCCGCCCACAGGAAGGGCGCCCGCGTCCAGGGTGTGCCGACGTGGTCGGCCAGGCCCCACTCCCGCCACGCGCGGTGGTCGTGCGCGTCCTCGTCCAAGGGCGCGATGACCCCTTCGGTGGCCTCCTCCCGCAGGTCCGACAGCCGCGCGCGCAGCTCCGGCGGGTAGGGGAGTGCGTCGGCGACCCTGCGGATCAGCGCAGGGTGGCGCTCGCACATCACGCTCCGGGGGAAGGAACCGGGCACGGCGCCGGTGATCACGTCGGCGTCGGGCAGCGCGGTCGGGACGGCTCGGCGTGACTCTTCGGGCATGGTGCGGCTCCTGCGTCGGTCGTGTCGTGCTCGTCGGGCGGGCTCGGCGGTCGGGCGTGCCGGACGGGTCGGGCGCGTTGGTCCGGTCGGGCGGGCCCGATGTGTCCGGTGCTCCGCACCGGCCCAGGGGGCCGAGCGGGGCGCCGAGGGCGGCCACCTCCATCCTCCCCCGAGGGCGACGGGACCATTGGTCGAATCGCAATCATCACGACTGCACAATCGGCCGTCGAATGGGCAGAATGACAGGTAGGACCGGCGGAGATCCGCGGTTCGAAGGGTCCACGGGCACCGCTGGTCGTGGGAGGTGAGATTCATGTCCACGATCGCTCACGCGCGTTCCCACGCGATGACGCACGCCTGGCGCGGCGCGGTCGCCGGTATCGTCGGCGGCATCGTCTTCGGGATCGTGATGGCGATGACCGGAATGCTGCCGATGGTCGCCATGCTGGTCGGCAGCGACAACGCCGTCATCGGTGCGGTGGTCCACCTGGCCATCGCGGCCGCGATCGGTGTGCTGTTCGGACTGCTCGCAGGAGCCATCGGCGACAGGGTGTGGCCGGTGATGGCCGCGGGGCTGGTCTACGGAGTGGCCTGGTGGGTGGTCGGCGGGTTGGTGCTGATGCCCGCGTTCCTCGGCATGGCACTGTTCCCCATGGGCGCGACGTCCATGTGGAGCCTGTTCGGCCACGCCCTCTTCGGGCTGGTGGCCGGTGCCACGCTCTACGGACTGAGCCGCAACGAGGCCTGAGCCCCTTTGGGGACCCCGACGCTCCTCAGGAGCGGCCCCTCGTCAGCACCGTGCCCCGCACGGTGCTGACCTTGTCCCGCACGCGTGCGAGCGCGTCCCGGACCCGGACCAGCGGGCCGCCGCGCACCGCCTCCGGCACGGGGACGGGGCCGGGCGGCTCCGTGCCCTCCGCGACCGGGGACGCCTCGGCCACACGCTCGCGCAGCCGGTCCCGGACCTGGTCGGGAGTGTAGGCGCGACGCTTGCGCTCGTCGCGGGCGATCGCCACACCGGTGGCCGCCACTCCCGCGAACGCGGCCACACCGAGAACCTTCCACCAACGCATGCCCTCACGCTACAGCCATGAGCGCGCGCCGGGTGGCGCCGGCGGGGGTAGGTTCGGAACGTGACAGGTTCGAGCATCACCCTGGACAGGGCACTGGAGATCACCCGCACCGGCGACGCCTGGGTGTTCCGCGGAACCAGCGTGGCCGACCGCGCCATCCAGATCACCACGAACAGCCCCGTGAACCACGTGGGCATGTCTGTCGTCGTCGACGACCTCCCGCCGCTGATGTGGCACGCCGAACTGGGCCGGTCGCTCACCGACATGTGGACCGGAAGCCACCACCGCGGCGTGCAGCTGCACGACCTGCGCGACGCGGTCCTGGTGTGGGGTCGCCGCTACGGCCAGAAGGCGTGGCTGCGCCAGCTCGACCCCGTGGCCGACACGGCCATGGAGGACGCGGTCCTGCGCACGGTCGCCCGGCTGGACGGCACGCCCTTCCCCTCCTCGGCGCGGATGGCCGGACGGTGGCTGCGCGGCCGGGTGCCGCTGCGCCGCCTGCCGTTGGCGCGGCGCGAGCGGGAGCGCACGCTGGAGAGCACCTACTGCGCGGAGGTGGTGGCCCTGACCTACGAGGCGATGGGCCTGCTGCCGTCCGGGCGCCGGCCCGGCTACTACGATCCGGGGCGGTTCTGGAGCGGGGACTCCCTGCGCCTGGAGGGCGGTGCCCGGCTCGGCGGCGAGATCCAGGTGGACCTGCCCGAGTCCTGACTCCTCAGCCGTCGAAGGTCCACCGGGTGGGGCCGTGGCCGAGGTCGTCCCCGGCGGGGAAGGCGTACACCGCCGCGGGCGCGATCGCGTACGCGCGGTAGGGCGGCGGGCCCGCGGTCGGCGCGCCCTGCGAGCCGGTGAGGAAGCCGTCCCCGGGGGTCGGTGCCCATCCGTACCGGTCGGCGTAGGCCAGCGCCACCCGCTCCAGCGGCTCGGCGTCCAGGACCGGTTCGGCCGTCCCCTCGACGACGGCGTGCAGGCGGCCGGTGTCCAGGGCGAGGCTGACCCGGGCGTCCCGGACCAGACGGCGGGACTTGGCCGTGCCCTCGCCCGAGGCGAAGCACGCGCGCCCGTCGACCCACACCGCCAGGACCGGCCGGGTGTGCGGCCCTCCGTCGCGGCGGGTGGTCGTCAGCCAGGCGGTTCCGGCGGTCTCCTCCAGGTGTGCCAGGACGTCCGTCCAGGCGCCGGGGGGTTCGTCGGTCAGGGACGCGGCGCGGGGGGCCGGCAGTGCCATCAAGGCTCCTTCGTTCGGCACTCGGTGTGCGTGCGTCACGCTAGCCTCCGGCGCCGACAGAACCTGTGCGCCACACCGGCCTCGGGCGGTGACCAGGTTCCTGTGAGTGCCGGCCTTCGACGGTGACCAGGTTCCTGCGCGCCACACCGGCCTGCGGTGGGCGCCCGGTCTCACGTGTCGCGTCGGCCTTCGACGGTGACCAGGTTCCTGCGCGCCACACCGGCCTGCGGTGGGCGCCCGGTCTCACGTGTCGCGTCGGCCTCCGACGGCGACCAGGTTCCCTCACCGCGCGCGCCGGTCTCAGGCGGCGGCCAGGCTCATGCGCCGTGCGCGCAGGGCGAAGCCCGCGAAGACCACGGCCGCGCCGACGGCGGTGGCCAGCATGACCGTGGTCATGCTGGACAGGGTGACCGGACCGGACATGCCCGCGGTGGCGGCCAGGCCGGAGCCGATCCCGAACTGCAGCGTGCCCAGCAGCGCCGATCCGCTCCCGGCCCGCGCGGCCGACTGCCCCGACAGGGCCAGCGCGGTGGCGTTGGGCGAGATCAGGCCGGTGAACACCATCATGACGAACAGGGCGGCGGTCACCGAGACCAGGTCGGCGCTCCCGGCGGCCTCCAGAGCGCCGATGGCCAGGACCGACAGGACGGCCCCGCCCAGGCCGAGCAGGAGTCGGCGGTGGATCTCCAGACGGCGGATCAACGCCACGTTGACCTGGTTGCCCAGGATCATCCCGAGGGTGGTGACGGCGAAGACCAGGCTGAACTCCTGCGCGCTGGCCCCGAACCGCGACTGCGACACGAAGGAGAACGTGGAGATGTAGGTGAAGCTCATCCCGAAGCTCAGCGCGAGCGTGAGCGTGGGGCCCACGAAGCGCACGTCGCGCAGCAGCTCACCGAACACCCGCAGCTGCTCGCCCACACCGATCCGGCGGCGCTGGTCGGCCGGCAGGCTCTCGGGCAGGGCGAAGTGGACGAGGACGAGCGTCACGAGCCCGGCGGCCCCGAGCGCGCCGAACACGATCTGCCAGGAGCCCAGGAACAGCAGCTGGCCGCCGATGACGGGGCCGAGCATGGGTGCCAGACCGGCGATCAGCACCAGCCGGGAGAAGAACGTCGCGGCGGCCTCTCCGTCGAAGACGTCGCGGACCACGGCGCGGGAGATCACGAGCCCGGCGGCGGCCGAGGCCCCCTGCACCAGGCGCAGCACGCTGAACACTGCCACGTCGGGCACGAACATGATGGCGAACGTGGCCGCTGTGAACACGCCCAGGCCGATGAGCAGGGGACCGCGTCGGCCCCAGCGGTCGCTGAGCGGGCCGATGACGAGCTGGCCCAGGGCCAGTCCGGCCATGACCGAGGTCAGGGTGAGCTTGACGCTCGCCTCGCTGGTGCCCAGGTCGGTGGCGATCTGCGGCAGCGCGGGCAGGTACAGGTCGGTCGCGAGCGGACCGATGGCGGAGAGCGCGCCCAGGACGGCGACGAGCAGCAGGGCGCGGCGGCGCGTCAGGGTGGTCGCGGCGGGGCGGCGCTCGGCGACCGTCTCGCGGCCGGTGCCGGGCGCGGTGGCCACCGGCTCCCGGTCGGCGGTCACCGCGGCGGTGTCGGTCAGGGGCGCGGCGGCCGTGGGGGCGCGGCGCTCGGGGCGTGTGGACAGCAGTGTCACAGGGAGCTCCAGGGCATGGCGAACGGAGGTCGAGCGAGATCAGGGGCGCCGTGAACCGCCTGGGGCGGGGCGCGGAAGAAGCGATCCCTACGGGGACGCACCCCGGCTCCAACATGCGATCAGGGGAGTGCAATCCCGGCTTTGCCAAGCTGTCCGCGTGATCCGTATTACCAATGGCGAATCCCTTGGGCACAGGCGTTTTCGCGCTTCTGTGACCACTGGCATGGTCATGGGACGACCGGCCGGTCACCAGGTGCTGGTAGCCGCCGCGCCACGCACGACACCGTGCGCCCCCGAGGCGGTCCGCGACCGACGGAAGGTCGCCCGAAACACGGTTTTCATCGCTGGACGTCTTGTTCCGGCCCCGGTCCGGCGATAGGAACGGGGAGACCACAGGAGGACCCCCGTGCAACGACCCCCAGCGCCCCCGGCACCGCACCGGCGCCCACTGACCGGTACGCTCACCGCCCTCGTGGCCGTCGGCGTGCTCGCCCTGCCCGCCGCCCCCGCCGTCGCCGACCCCGGCCCCGGCCGTGAGTCCGGCAACGGCCCCGACCGCAACGAGGTCGCGGCGGGGACCGAGGCCCTCACCGGGGCGGGTCCGCGCGCCCTCGCCGCGCCGGGCGCGGCTCCGCCCGCCGTCGGCGTGGACCCCGACGACGCCTACCCCCGCCGGACCGAACTTCCTCTGCACCCCGAGGACTCCGACGACCACTCGGTCAAGCTCGGGCTCGTGCCCTACCACGACATCGCGCCGACCCTCAACGACCTCCAGGACGCCTCCGACCGGGTGAGCGCGGAGATCGTCGGCACGTCTGTGGAGGGACGGGACCTGTACCTCGTCACGGTCACCGAGCCCGAGACCCGCGGCGAGGCTCGCCAGCAGCAGAGGATGCGCGAACTCATCGCCGACGACCCGGCCCGGGCGGCGCGCGACCGCACCCTGGCCGAGCGGTACAAGTCGCCGGTGTTCGTCAACGCCAACATCCACGGCAACGAGTGGGAGGGCACCGACGCCGCCCTGCGCACCGTCGAGGAACTGGCCGACGCGGAGGACGAGGCGACCGCGGAACTGCTCGCGGGCGCCCGCCTGTACTTCGTGGTGAGCGCCAACCCGGACGGCCGGGTGGCCGGACGGCGCGCGAACGCCGCCGGATTCGACCTCAACCGGGACTTCGTCACCGCCTCCCAGCCCGAGACGGTGGCCGTGCGCCAGGTCATGCAGGACACCCAGCCGCTGGTGATGCTCGACCAGCACGGGTACGTCAACGGCACGCTCATCGAGCCGGCCACGCCCCCGCACGGGCAGAACTACGAGTACGACCTGTACATCAAGCACACCTACGCCAACGCGCTGGACATGGAGGAGGCGATCGGCGCACTCGGCTACACACCCGAGGACGACGGCGTGGAACCGCCGCAGATCCCCTTCCGCGACTGGGAGGACGGCTGGGACGACTGGCCGCCGATCTTCACACCCATGTACGCCCCCTACCAGGGCGCGGTCGCCTCGGCCACGATCGAGTTCCCGATGCGGGTGAACAACGCCGACTACGACCGGCTCGGCGAGGAGGAGCTCCGGCGCAGGTCGGCGATCAACACCGACATCTCCGCCGCGACGATCGAGGCCACGCTCTCCTACGTCCAGGATCACCGCGACGAGCTCGTCGGCGACCAGATCGAGGTGTTCCGCCGGGGCGCGGCCGGTGAGGAGCAGGTCGTTCCACCGGAGGAGTGGGTGCCCGGCTTCGGGCCCGAGGACGTGTGGACGACCGACTTCCCGCGCGCCTACGTCATCCCCGCCGGGCAGGAGCAGCCCTCGGCCACGGCCGCCGCCCGCCTGGTGGACTTCCTGGTCGCCAACGACGTGCGCGTGGAGCGCGCGGACCGGGCGTTCACCGTCGACGGCGGCGAGTACCCGGCCGGGTCCTACGTCGTGGACATGCACCAGCCCAAACGCGGTATGGCCAACGTCCTGCTGGAGGACGGGCGGGACATCAGCCACGACATCGGCGCGATGTACGACATCTCCGGGTGGAGCCACGGGCTGCTCTGGGGCGCCGACGTCGTGGCGGTCCAGGAGGAGGCGGGGGTGTCGACCGAGCCCGTCACCGTCGCCTCGCCCACCGGATCGGTTGCCGAGGCCGGAGCGGGCGGCTGGGAACTGCGTCTGGACGACGGCGCCGAGGTCGCCGCGCTCAACGACCTGCTCGCCTCCGGCACGGACGTGGCCTGGAACGGACACGGGGGCGTGATCGTGCCCGCGGACGCCGACGCCGCCGGGCTCGCCGACCGGTACGGGGTGAGGTTCCGGGCCGCCGAAGGCGGCGGTCCGGGGGAGGCCGTGGTGTCGGGAACGCCGACCGTGGCGGTCGCGGGAGCCGCCGACGAGGTGTTCACCCTCGACGAGATGGGCTTCGACCTGCGGCCGGTGTCCACGTCGGTGCTCAACGCCGGGTTCGACTGGAGCGGCGTGGACGTGCTGTACGTGGCGAGCGGGCTGGTCTACGCCGACCTCGACGCGCACGCGCGTGCCGACCTGGACGCCTTCCTGGCCGACGGCGGCGTGGTCGCCCGAGGAGTCGCCGGGGCCCGCTTCAACGAGCAGGCGGGACTGCTGGACGCCACCCGGCGGTCCGCGCGCTCGGACGCCAACGGCGTCGTGCGGGTGAGCGGGGGCGACGGTGTGCTGGCGGGGACCGGCGGACACGCGTTCGTCTACGGGCCGGGCTGGTTCACCGACCTCGGCGACGGGGTGGTCGTGGAGCAGTCCTACGCGCGGGAGGCACCGCTGGTCGCCGGGCACTGGCGGCCGGACCGCAACGGGGCCGGCGGCCAGGCGGACGCCGCCGGGCAGGCGTCCGTGGTCAGCGGAGTCGCAGAGCGGGGCGCGTCGGTGGTGCTGTTCGGCACCGAGCCGCTGTTCCGCAACCACCCCAAGGGGATGTTCGGGCAGGTCGCCCAGGCCGTGTACTGGAGCGCGTCGGCCGAGAACGGGCGCCCGTAGGCGGGGCCTTCGGTCCCTTCGGTGCGCTCCCTCGTGCCCGCGCCGTCGCTCGGCAGCGTCCTCAGGGGACGCCTTTGGCGCGGCCCTTCGTGGGCCCGGACCGCACCCGGTAGTCCCCGAAAGGCGGGACCGCTCACCTCTCTCCCCCGGAGGGCCCGGTGAGCGGCCTGCCAGGGCCCGTCAGGCGTGGTCAGGAGTCCGCGGCGCGGGTCAGGGTGTGGGCGTACAGGGCGATCTCCAGCTCGAACCGGCGCTCGGCGTCGTCCAGGTCCGGGCCGAAGAGGTCGCGGATCCGCCGCAGCCGGTAGCGCACCGTCTGCGGGTGCACGTAGAGGTGCTCGGCCACCCGGTTGGCGTTGTGCGCGTGGCGCAGCCAGGACAGCAGGGTCTCGGCCAGCCGGTCGGCCTGGGCCGGGGGCAGGTCCGCCAGCGGGGCCAGCCGGGTCCGGCACAGCACGTCGAGCAGGTCGCGGTCGGCGAACAGCGCCAGCGTCGCCAGGTGGTCGGAGCAGCGGATGAGGCCGCCGGTGTCCAGAACGCCCCGCTGTCCGAGTTCCAGGGCCTTCTGTGCGTAGCGCAGGGAGAGCGGAAGCCGGCTGAGCGGAACGGTCGGCCCGATCGCGGCGATCCGGCCCGACAGGGCGGCGTCGAGCACGCGCTGCCGTCCCGGGCCGTCCGGGTCGGGCATGACCAGGTGGGCGTCGAGCCAGGTGACGTCGGTGAGGACGTCGGGGGGCAGGGAGGGGGCGCCGGGCTCGGCGTTCTCACCGTCGGCCACGACCACGGCGGCGGCGGTCTGGGGCAGCTGCCAGCCGAGCATGCGGGCGTGGTGGGCGATGGTCTCCGGCGGGGCCGAGGGCTCGTTGAGCAGGAGCCGGACCAGGCGCCCGCGCTGGCGTTCCAGCTCCTCGCTGCGCTGGGCCTGGGCCTCGGCGTAGCCCTCCGTGGAGGCCACGGCCAGTTCGTCCATGTGGAAGAAGATCGCGTCGGCGATGCGGAAGAGCGTGTCCGGGCTGATGCCGAGCGTCTCGCGGTGGTCGGTGAGGAAGCGGAACGACATCCGCGATCCCACCCGCAGGGCCGACTGCAGGCCGTCGAGGTTGCGGCCGTCGCGCAGTTCCGCGCGGCCCAGGTCGCGGAACCGGTCCAGGAGGGGTTCGCGCGGGCTGTCGGGCGCCTCGACGAGGTCCCAGAACCGGTGCACCGCCAGGGACACGCCCTCGGACAGGCGGCGTCCGAGATCGCTGTCGGGCGGCATGTCGAACTCGGGGTAGAGGCGGCGGATCTCCTTGACGATCAGCTCGGTGCCGTTCGCGAGATGGGGGCGGGTCCGGTGAGCGAGTTCCGGGGGGATGTGCCGGGCGGGGTGTTCGACCGCCCCGGGCTGGAAGGAACCGGTCGTCACGCGTGTCTCCTCGTCCCTGCCGTCGCACCTGGTCGACCGACACTAGACACGTCGCGGGCGCGGCGGTACCCCCGTGGGGGCCAAGACCGGGGCGGTGGGATTGTCATGCGGGTGACAAGGCGGAGCCGGAGGGCGGCGCGGGGGCGGGCGGACCGGGCCGGGGCCGAGGCGGCGCACTCACGGAGATGACTAACCCGTGAGTAGTCTCCGTGCCTGGTGGGGTCCGCGTGCCTGGTGGGGTCCGCGTGCCCGGTGGGGTCCGCGTGCCCGGTGGGGTCCGCGTGCCTGGTGGGGCCCACGCGCCCGGTCAATCCCGCGTACCCTCCGCCGCCTCGCGGGTGATCTGGTCGAACTGCGCCCCCATGGCCTCGGCGAGCGCGGTGGCGGCGCTGAGCGGGCGGACCATGACCGTGAACTCGTCGATCAGGCCGTCCTCGTCCACGTGCAGGAAGTCGCAGCCCTGGATCTCCCGGTCGCCGACGCGGGCGCGAAAGACCAGGGCGTGGTCGCGCCCGCCGGGGTCGGCGATCTCGCGCTCGTAGCGGAAGTCCTCGAACACGCGCAGGACACCGCGCAGGATCGCGGCGGTGATGGCCTTGCCCGGGTAGGGGCGGAAGACGACGGGGCTGGTGAAGACGACGTCCTCGGACAGCAGGGCCGCCATGGCGTCGGGGTCCCGGGCCTCCACGGCCGCGCGGAAGGGGTGCATGGGGCGCTCCATAGTCAACTTGTTGAATAGGTGAAAGGGAAGATAGCACGCCAGGACGCGATTAGTCACGGAAGTGAATAGTCACCGTCGCACTAGAGTGAGGCCATGGCTCTGCGCAACGCGGTACTGGCCGCCCTCCTGGAGGGCCCCGCCTCCGGATACGACCTCGCCAAGATCTTCGACGCCTCGGTGGGCAACTTCTGGATGGCCACCCCGCAGCAGCTCTACCGCGAACTGGAGCGGATGGAGGCGGACGGGCTCATCGAGGCCACCGTGGTCGAACAGAGCCGCCGTCCCAACAAGCGGGTGTTCACCGCGACCGCGGAGGGGGAGCGGGTCCTGCGCGCGTTCACGGCGCGGGCCCCCAGGCCGACCGCGATCCGCGACGAACTCATGGTGCAGGTGCAGTCGGTGGACGCGGGCGACGCCGAGGCCGTCCGGGCGGCCGTCGCCGAACGCGTGGAGTGGTCGAGCGCCAAACTCGCCCGCTACGAACGGCTCCGCCTGCGCGAACTCGACGGGCGCACCGAGGAGGAGCACCTCGCCCGCGGCGAGCGGGTGGGGCCGTACCTGACCGTGCGGCGCGGGATCTCCCTGGAACAGGAGAACGTCCGCTGGGGCGAGTGGGTGCTCACCGTCCTCGACCGACGCGCCGCCGCCCGCCGGTCCGACTGAACCCGGTCCGACTGAACCCGGTCTGACAGAATCCGGTCCGACAGAATGGGACCGCGTATTCTTCGCTCGATCGTGGATTCCGGCCGAGAGGCCGTGTTACTCTGGCCGAGTCGGCGGCGGGAAAAGAAAAGCGCGCGTTCGCCTTTCCCGTATTCGTGTGCGTATTATGCGCGCATGTTTACCACCCCTTCCCGGTCCTCCGTCGTGTTGTCCGCGTCCGTCATGGCCCACCCCGACCGCCGTGCTTCCGCGCACCGGGTCCTGGCCGGCCTGGCCGTGGAGAACGCCCGCGTGGCCTTCGACCCCGAGCCGGACGGACCCGCGTCCTCCCTGCGCAGCGCACGGCTCGCCTACGCCGACGCCGCCCGTTTCCCGGGCACCCACCACCTCGTTCTCCAGGACGACGTCACCTTCTCGCACGGATTCGTGGAATCGGCGCTCACCTGCCTTTCCCACCATCCGGATTCCGCCGTCGCCTTTTTCGTGGAATGGGGATCGCGCACCGCGTTCCTGGCGCGATGGGCGGTGTTCACCGGAGCCTGCGCCGTTCCGGTCGTCAATCCCTACGTGCCGACGCAGGCGCTCGCACTTCCCCGCCGCCTGGCCCTCGACCTGGCGCGTTTCCTGACCGAGGACGTCGAGCACGGGGAGGCCGACGACGAGGCCGTCCGGCGGTTCGTGCGGGACCGGGGTGTCCAGGCCCTGGTGATGGTGCCCAACCTGGTCGAACACGAGGATCTGCCGAGCCTGACCGGCAACAGCGGGCACGGAGCGCGCCACTCGGTCTGCTTCGCCCCGGAGGGCGCCGCGCACGACTCCTCCGTCCTGGACCCGCCGCGCCAGCTGCCCATGGTCGGCTGGAACGTGGGCCGGGCGGTCGTCGTCGACCTCCACCACGACGTCCCCGCCACGCGCCGCCCGACGCTCGACGCCCTGGGGGAGTGGGGCGCCACGGAGCCCGGTCTGCGCGCGGCCCTGGAGCGGGCGGTCGGACCGCGCCCGTACCCGGTCGCCCCGGACCTGCTCTTCGAGGCGTGGATCACCGCCGTGGCCCTGGGCGCCATCCAGGAAGGGCACTGGCCGGGGACCGTCCGTCCGTTGCGGGGACGCCTGGGCGAGCCGTCGGTGGCGCGGGCCCTGGCCACTCTGGTGCCGGGCGCGCTGCGGGTCTTCGCCGACCCGGTCGCGCTGCGGCGGCGCGCCGACGATCTCGCCCGGCTGGTCCTGGCCGCCATGGAGTACGGCGCCGCCCACTGCCCACCCGGGCGCTGACCCCGCTCGTGCGAAACCCGTGCGGCGGGCACGGGAGCCCGGCACGAGGGGAATCGGGCCCTGCCCGCGTCAGCCCCCGGTTCGGACTCCGTCACCGGCTCCGTCGTCCGCGGGGGAGGGCTCGCGGGCCCGCACGGCGCGGACCACCCGGACGGCCACCGCCGAGACGGCCAGGCAGTACGCGCCCAGGGCCGCCACCTGGGCGGGGAAGGGCACGGCGGCGTCGATCAACAGACCGGCGGTGCCCGGCCCGGCGGCGGACGCGAAGACCAGCACGGCCACCACCACCGACCGGATCGATCCCAGGTGCCGCACCCCGTACACCTCCGGCCACACCGTTCCGAACAGCCCCAGCGACAACCCGTTGGTCACCCCGTACAGGGCCATGAAGGCGAACACGCTCCACGCCCCCTCGGCCGCCGCCAGCACCAGCAGGCCGCAGGCCAGGGGCAGCAGGAACACCGGTGTCAACCGCAGCGCGGTGAACCGGTCCACGACGAACCCCCCGGCGAGGTTGGCCACCACCGTCACCACGGCGTAGACCGCGAACGCCGACGCGAACAGCGCCGGGGCCCAGTCCCGCGACTCCACCAGGTGCGCCTGGTGGAAGAAGACCGTGTTGCCGATCAGCGCGGGCGCGGCCATCACGGTCAGCAGGAGGTGGAAGACGGGGTCGCGCAGCGCCTCGCGTCGGGTCCACCCGCCCGCGGCTCGCGCGCCGGTCGTGGGGGAACTGGTGTCGGGCACGCGCTCGCGCCCGGTCAGCGCCGCGAGCGGCCACACCAGCACCAACAGGCCCGCGGCTACCAGCCACCACGTCTCGCGCCATCCCGCGACCGCCACCGCTCCCACCGCCAGCAGCGGCAGGACGGCCTCGGCGGTGTTGAGGCCCAGCGTGGCGACGGAGGTCGCGCGTCCGCGCTCGCGGTCGAACCAGCGCCCGGTCAGGGTGAAGGCGGTGTGGGGCATCAGGCCCTGGCCGAACAGGCGCAGGGCGAACAGCGCGGCCACGAGCACGGCCACATGGGTGGCCGAGGCCATCGCCGCCGCGCCGACCGCGAGCAGCGGCACGGTCACCAGCACCACCGTGCGGGCGGGCAGCAGGTCGACCAGTCGGCCGACCTGGGTCAGCACCAGGGCACCCGCGAGCGTGGCGACCATGAACAGCGAGCCGAACGCCCCGTGCGAGAGCCCGTGCTCGGCGCGGATGTCGGCGGAGAAGAGCGAGACGAAGAAGGTCTGCCCGAACGATGAGCACCCGAAGAGCAGGAACCCGCTCGCGAGCCACCGCCGTTCGGTCAGCAGGAAGCGCGGATAGCTCGGCATGCGGGCGGCTCCGGGGATTCGTGGCAGCGCCCCTGATCCTAGTGCCGGTTCCGTGGATGCCGTCCGTCGTGAGCGGCGTATCCAATGGTGCTCTCGCAAGGCCGAAGAAGGAGTCAGGGTGGTTCCCCTGTCGACTGATGACAACGCGGCGCCCCAGGGCGATCGTCGGTCACCCGGGCACGTCGGGGCCGTCGCGGTCGAGCGCCGCCCGCAGTCGGCCGAGCCACTCCGCGCCCAGCCGGCGCCCGTCCGGGAACTGGTCGTCCCGGTCCCAGCGCCACGCGGTGGCGATCGCGGACACGAGGATCCGGCACGTGCGCAGCAACTCCTGGTCGGCACCCGGATAGTGCGCGCCGACGTCGTCGGGCGCGTGGGCGAGGTCGAACTCGACGGGCCCGCGGCAGCACGTCTCCAGGTCGATGAACAGCGGACCGTCGCTCGTGGTGAGCAGGTTGCCCGGGTGGGGCTCGCCGTGCAGCAACTGCTCAGCGCCGCGCTCGGCGACCGCGCGGCCCAGGCCGCTCAACGTGTCGCCGAGCAGCCTGCGGTCCGCTTCGCCGAGCGCCGGGGTGCGGTCGCGATCGGCCACGAGCCCTCGGGCGTGCTCGACCCGGTCGGTGAAGTGCGGCGTCGGCACGTCGATCGTGCGCATGCCGGCGTGCAGCCGTGCCAGCGCGTCGGCGTAGTCGGCGGGTGCGGCACCGTGCGGTGCCGCGGGTGCGTAGTAGGTCCACAGGGTGATCTCGAAGCCGTCGCGCGCGTACACGCGCGGCTCCACCCGGGGGTCGAGGGCGGCCACGGGGCACCCGGCCGCGGCGAGCCGCCGGGCCAGGTCGACCTCGAACCCCGCGATCCGGTGCTCCTCGGGCGCCACCCGGGCCAGGACGTCGCAGGGGAGCAGGCGCAGGGTGAGCTTGTTCGAGTCGTGCAGGACGACCGCGTCCTCGGCCGCCAGGCCGAGTGAGGAGGCGGCCGACCTGGCCGCGGCGACCGCACGCGTGATCTCCGACACCCGCATGCACACCCTTTCCGTCGAGTACCGTTCCGGCTCCCGGGGGGCGCGACCGGCGAACGGCGAGAGCCGTCCGGGCGGCCCCCGGGGTGCGACCGCCCCGCCACCGCGGCCCGGGCGGCCGCGGTGCGATCCCACACCAGCTCGAAGGGCGGGTGGGGACCAGCGCATCCGCCCCCGTGGCTCAGGCGGTCCCGGCGTGAGCCCAGGTCAGGTTCACCACGCGCTCGAAGTTCACGTACCCGGCCCGCGTGAACGCGGCGGCCATCGGCGCGTTGTCGAGATCGGTGGCCGCGCGGATCCGGGGTACGTCCTGCTCGGCCAGGACACGGGTGCCCTCCGCCAGCAGGTCGTCGATGTGGCCGCGGCCCCGGTGCGCGGGCACGACGCCGATGTAGCCGATCATCGCGTTGTACTCGTTGCGGGCCGGGAAGACGAAGCCCACCGGTGTGCCGTCGGGCAGGGTGGCCACCCGCCACCACTCCCGAGGGCTCGGGTAATGGGCGATCTCCTCCCCGAAGTGCAGCTCGGCCGCCTTCCGGGGGCTCATCCTGGCCAGATCGGCCTGGCCGTGGGCGTCCAGCGTGCCCTCCATGACCGACGTCATGAGGGACAGCAGCTCCTCTGTGTCCTTCGGTTCGCGGAATTCCAGCCGACCGCTCGCGGCCGGCAGGGGCGTCCCCGGCCGCCACTCGAAGCGCAGCCGCTCCGCGATCAGTCGAGCGCCCAGGCGCTCCACCACGGCGACGCGGGTGCGCACCACGTCACCGGCGGCGCGGTTTTCGTGCCAGTCGCCCGGAACGAAGCGGTAGTACTCCGGGGGAGTCGTGCCCTCGGGTATCACCGCGGCCGTGGCCGTGCGCAGCAGGTGGACGCCCACGTCCACGGCGTCCGGCAGGGTGTCGTCCACGTCCAGGAGGTCGAGCACGAACGGCGCGTCCGTGCCCGGCGGGCTCCACCAGGACAGGCGGGCGACGAGGCGGTCGCCGCGCAGGGCCACCCAGGTCCATTCCGGGCGCCGCCGCCCGGCGGCGAAGTCGTCGGCGAGCTCGTGGTCCAGGAGGTAGGACAGCTGGGTGAAGAGGTCGAGTTCACCGGGACCGGAGAGCGGTCGCACGGTGAGGTCGGGGGTGGTCGGAATCGGGTCACACTCCTTGTCAGGGCGCCTCCAACGGGAGCCCGGCCACTCGGTTCTACTCCGCCGCCGGGGCGGTCGGCAACTCCTTTTCCGGCGCCGGTGCGCGATCCGGGGCCCGGCGCCCGCGCCACTGGGAGAGGCGGGCGTGCGGGGCGTCGGTCACCGAGTGGCCGGCTCGCCCACCGCTTCCGGCGCGTGGCCGGGACCAGTTCGCAGGCTTGTCGGTGTGCCTTCCAGGGGAAGCGGCGTGCCTTCCAGGGAACCGGCCGACCACGGGGGCCGGGCGGGCGCCGGATGACCGGGCGCCCGCCACCGCCCCCTGGGGCGCCGCGCGAAGGGTGGGGGCCGCCGCCCCGGGCCAGGAGCCGCCCCCGACCGGGGCCCGCGGCTACCGCCCTTCGTGATCAGTGGCCGCGGTCGATCCACTCCTGTAGATGGGGCGCCTCCGCGCCGATGGTGGTCGACCCGCCGTGGCCGGTGCGCACCTCGGTCTCCGGCGGCAGCGTCAGCAGCCGGTCGCGGATGGAGGCGACGATCGTCGGGAAGTCCGAGTAGGACCGCCCCGTCGCCCCCGGGCCGCCCTGGAACAGCGTGTCGCCGCTGAACAGCACCCCGAGCTCGGGCGCGTACAGGCACACCGCGCCGGGAGCGTGCCCCGGCGTGTGCAGCACGGTCAGTTCCGTCCCCGCGACCGGAACGGACTGCCCGTCGGCGAGCGCGCCGTCCGGCGCCCGGTCCGGGTGGGTCATGTCCCACAGCACCCGGTCGTCCGGGTGCAGCAGCACGGGTGCGCCGGTGGCCCCGGCCACCTCCGCGGCCGCGTTGACGTGGTCGTTGTGGGCGTGCGTGCACACCACCGCCACCACCCGGCGGCCGCCCACCGCAGCCAGGATCGTGTCGGCCTCGTGCGCGGCGTCCACGACCACGACCTCGTCGTCGTCACCGATCAGCCAGACGTTGTTCTCGACCTCCCACGACCCGCCGTCCAGGGTGAACACCCCGTTCGTGAGCACGTGGTCCACGCGCGCGCCGCTCACAGCCGCACCACCGATCGCAGGACCTCGCCGCGCTCCATCCGCGCGAACGCCGACTCGACGTCGCCCAGGCCGATCTCCTCGCTGACGAACCCGTCCAGGTCCAGTCGCCCCTGCCTGTAGAGGTCGATGAGCATGGGGAAGTCCCGGGAGGGCAGGCAGTCGCCGTACCACGACGACTTCAGCGCACCGCCGCGTCCGAACACGTCCAGCAGCGGCAGCTCCAGACGCATCTCCGGAGTCGGCACGCCGACCAGCACGACCGTGCCCGCCAGGTCGCGGGCGTAGAAGGCCTGCTCGTAGGTCTCGGGTCGGCCGACGGCCTCGATGACCACGTCGGCGCCGAACCCGCCGGTGAGCTCGCGGATCGCCTCGACCGGATCGGTCTCCCGCGCGTTGACGGTGTGCGTGGCGCCGAACGAGCGGGCCCAGTCGAGTTTGCGCTCCTCCAGGTCGACCGCGATGATCCGGGACGCCCCGGCCAGGTGCGCCCCGGCCACCGCGGCGCTGCCCACGCCGCCGCAGCCGATGACGGCGACCGAGTCGCCCCGGCCCACGCCGCCGGTGTTGACGGCGGCGCCGATGCCCGCCATCACACCGCAGCCGAGCAGCCCGGCCGCCGCGGGGGAGGCGGCGGGATCGACCTTGGTGCACTGCCCGGCCGCCACGAGCGTCTTCTCGGCGAAGGAGCCGATGCCCAGGGCGGGGGAGAGCTCGGTGCCGTCCTCCAGAGTCATCGCCTGGCGCGCGTTGTGGGTGTCGAAGCAGTACTGGGGGCGGCCCCGGCGACAGGCGCGGCAGTCACCGCACACCGCGCGCCAGTTCAGGACCACGAAGTCACCGGGCTCGACGGTGGTGACGCCCTCGCCGACCGACTCCACCACGCCCGCGGCCTCGTGCCCGAGCAGGAAGGGGTACTCGTCGCTGATCCCGCCCTCCCGGTAGTGCAGGTCGGTGTGGCACACCCCGCAGGCCTGGACGGCGACGACGGCCTCGCCGGGGCCGGGGTCGGGGACGACGATCGTGGTCACCTCGACGGGCTCTCCCTTGGCCCGGGCGATGACACCGGATACTCGTTGTGGCATGGGCAGGCGCTCCCAACACGTGGCTGTGGCTGCCGCGCGACGCCGGTGCGCGTCGCCCGGGGCCTCACCATGCACCACCGCGAGTGAACATGTCCAACATGTGAGAAATCTGGGATTCAGGAATCCGAGTCATGAATCGGGGTCGTGCATCGGGTGCTCGGCGCGCAGCAGTTCGACGAAGGCCCGGGTCGCCGCGGAGGGGCGCGTCCCACCGGGCAGGGCCAGGCCCACCGCCCACCGGGTCCCGCCGGGCAGGGCCGTGCTGCGCAGGCCGCCCGCCTGCGGTTTGTCCAGGACCGGGCGGGGGACCACCGCGACGCCCATGCCCCGGTGCACCAGGTCCAGCAGCGTGTAGACGTCGTTGACCTGCAGCGCCACCCGTCGGGTGATGCCGAAGTCGGCGAAGGCCCGGTCGGCGCAGTCGCGGGCGCCCCACCCGGGGTGCAGGTCGACGTACTCCTCGTGCGCCAACCGCGCGAGCACGTCCCCGGAGTCCAGGGGGTGGTCGGGAGCCGACAGCAGCATCATCGGCTCCTCGGTGATGCGCAGGACGCGCACCCCCGCGCCCTCGCGCAGCGTGCCCGCCACGAGCGCGGCGTCCAGCCGGCCGGCGCGCACCTGGGCCAGCAGCTCGCCGGTCGCCTCCTGTTGGAGGTTGAGCGTGACCTCGGGGTGCAGGGCGCGGTAGCGGTGCAGCAGCGGGACCGCCTCCACCACGCCCATGCACTGCTCCGTGCCCAGCGACAGCGTCCCCCGCACGCTCTGGTCGTCGGCGACCAGCTCCCGCAGCCCGTCGGCGGCGGCCAGGATGCGCTGTGCCTCGGCGAGCAGCAGCCGCCCGGTCGGCGTGGGGGTCACCCGCCGGGTCGTGCGCAGCAGGAGCTGGGCGTCCAGATCGCGCTCCAGGGCACGGATCGACGCGGACAGGCCGGACTGGGTGATGCCGAGGTACTCCGCGGCGCGCGTGAAGTGCTGCTCCTCGCACACCGCGGCGAAATGCCGCAACTGACGTAGCTCCACGCGGCTCAGACTACGGCCTGCCCCAGGGGCGGGCCCACCGCCGGAAGCGCCCGGACCCGGGCCTCGGTGGACGCCCCGGGGCGGTCGCGGGGTCGGGGCCCGGAGGCGGTCACGCGGCGCGCACCAGCGGGGACGGGGTGGGCCGCCCCGCCGCGTCCGCGGACCCGGCCGCAGCGGGGCCGGGGGTCCGGGCCGGTGACAGGCTCGGGCTCGGCCCCCATCCGAGTCCATCGTCGACCGGGACCTCGGCCCTGGACGTGAACGTGGCCTCGAAGCCGGGGAAGGGCACCGCGCGGGCCACCTCGGCGATCGTGCCGTGACGGCCCGTCGGTGTCGCCTCGTCGACCACGCGCATGAACTCCTCGACCGCGAACATCCGGTCGTAGGACTCCTCGCTCACCCGGCCGAACGGAGCCGGTCCGTCCGGTGTGCCGTCCCCTGCGCCGGGTCCTGTCCACCGGGGGTCCCGGGCCGAACAGGCCGGACGGCCCACACCCGCCCAGGCGTGGGGATTTTCGAGGAAAATCCAGGTCCGACACGTTTTCACCCTGTTTCGTTACCACACTCGCCGGTGTCCTTCGACACACCGGAAAATCTGCGCAGGATGATTTTCCTGTGCTAAGTTTCAGGGAGTTGCAGTTGTGACCCCCGATGGACTTCCATCCGTTCGGGAGATCACCGCGGTGACGGAAAATCGTCATCCGCGGTTTTCTTCATGCTCCGAACGAGAGGTATCCATATGGCGACCGGTACGGTTAAGTGGTTCAACGGCGAAAAGGGCTTCGGCTTCATCGAGCAGGACGGCGGCGGCCCCGACGTCTTCGCCCACTACTCGAACATCCAGGCCACGGGCTACCGTGAGCTGGCCGAGGGCCAGGCTGTGCAGTTCGACGCAGTGGCCGGGGCCAAGGGCCCCCAGGCTGAGAACATCACCCTGATCTAGGGGAGTTCGCACTCCTCCAGCGGTGGTGCCCGCCCTCCGGGTGCCGGGCCCACCGCTTTTTCTTGTGCTCCGCCGGATTCTCCGCCGTCGTTCACCGACCGGCACCGGCGACCTCCGCACCCCGGAACACTCCGGCCCGGTGCGGTCATCCGAGTTGTTTCCTCCGGCGTACCCGGTTTCCCCCTGCGAGGCCAGAAGGCCTCCCGCCCGGCCAGCGCCGTCGGCGAAAGGCCCCACATGAGTCAGCCCTACCGCACAGCTACAAGCCGCAACCGTCCCTCACGGGCCTTCGGTCGGCAACGCCCCCACGCCCCGCAGCGCTCCCACTCCACCGGGCGCTCACGCAGTGGCGGCGGCCCCTCGGGCGAGTTCGCTCTCCCGACCACGGTCACCCCGGCGCTCCCGCCGGTGGCGTCCTTCGACGCGCTCGACATGCCCGAGCCGCTGAAGCGCACCCTGGCCCGCCAGGGACTGACCACCCCGTCCGAGATCCAGGCGGCGACCCTGCCCAACGCCCTGGCCGGACGCGACGTCCTGGGCCGCAGCCGGACCGGCTCCGGCAAGACGCTGGCCTTCGGGCTGGCACTGCTCGCCAAGCTCCAGGGCACCACGGCCGAGCCCCGGCGCCCCCTCGCCGTGGTCCTCGCGCCGACCCGCGAGCTCGCCCAGCAGGTCACCGAGTCCCTGGACCCCTACGCGCGGTCGGTGGGAGTGCGCGCGACCACCGTCGTCGGCGGCATGCCCATCCACCGCCAGGCCCGCAACCTGCGCCAGGGCGTCCACCTCGTGGTGGCCACCCCCGGCCGCCTGCGCGACCTGATCGAGCGCGGCGACTGCGTCCTGGACCAGGTCGAGTCCGCCGTTCTGGACGAGGCCGACCAGATGACCGACATGGGGTTCATGCCCCAGGTCACCGCCATCCTCCAGCAGATCCCGGCCGGCGGTCGGCGCATGCTGTTCTCGGCGACCCTGGACCGCAACGTCGACACGCTCGTCCGCCGTTTCCTGAACGACCCGGTCGTGCACTCGGTGGACCTGTCCGAGGGCGCCGTCTCCACCATGGAGCACCACGTCATGCACGTGACGCACATGGAGAAGCAGGACATCGTCACCCGGATCGCCGCCCGCGAGGGCCGGGTGATCATGTTCCTCGACACCAAGCGCGCCGTGGACCGGATGGCCGATCACCTGCTGGCCAACGGCGTCCTCGCCGCGCCCCTGCACGGCGGCCGGAGCCAGCCCCAGCGCACGCGCACGCTCGACCAGTTCAAGCGGGGCGACGTCACCGCGCTCATCGCCACGAACGTGGCGGCACGCGGCATCCACGTGGACGGGCTGGACCTGGTGGTCAACATCGACCCGCCCACGGACCACAAGGACTACCTGCACCGCGGCGGCCGCACCGCCCGCGCGGGCGAGTCCGGCAGCGTGGTCACGCTCGTGCTGCACAACCAGCGGCGCGACATGACCCGGCTCATGAGCCGGGCGCGGATCGAGCCGCAGACCCTGCGGGTGGACATCGCCGACCCGGAGCTGGCCAGGGTGACCGGAGCGCGCGAGCCCTCCGGCGTGCCGGTCTCCGTGCCCTCCCCGGCCTCCCGCGAGCGGCGCCACGGTTCGTCGCCGTACGGATCGGGCCCGCGTGGAGCGGGATCGCGCGGACCGCGCAGGCGCCCGCGCCGCTGACGCGGTGACGGCCGCTGACGTCTGACCGGGGCCCGGGAGCGTTCTTCGCTCCCGGGCCCCGTTTTCGTTGGCGGGTGCCCGTCCGGTCCCGTCCACCCCGCCATCACCGTGCCGGGCCGCGAGGCCCGGCACACGAGACGAGGAGGGCCCATGGGCCATCAGCGTCGCGCAGGGCATGGGACGCACGGGCGCGGACACCTGAAACGGGTCCGAAAGCGGGGTTAGGGTGTGCCTTTCTCGGTTTGCTGAGTCACCGGGGGAGTAAGGGAACGGTCCGGTGCCCGGCACGGGCATCGGACCGTTCCCTTCCGCTACTTGCATGCTCGTCCCACCGACATGCCTGGGGGATCAGCGTTCGCCTGGAGAGATGTGTTGGTGGGGCCACTGAGCAGCCAGTCGTGAGCATCGGACTTCTAATCCGATGGCCGCAGGTTCGAATCCTGCCGGGTGCGCCACAAAACCCCAGGTCAGATGGGGTGAACGAGTCGAACAGGCGAGGCGCAAGGCCCGTCTGAGGGCCCTGAAATGCTCCGTGTGTGCTCCCCAGTGCAAGGTCCCGTACAGGTGGACGAGGACCTCGCGGAGCATTTTGGCGTTCCGTGACCCTGTGAGACCGCGCACACGGCGGGCCCGCGTCCGCCCACCAGCGGCCCAGACCCGCCCCAACAGGCGCGGTCCGGGTCCTGTGTGTCGCCCACCCGCGCAGGCCGCATACGGCCGTTTCCGCCGAAACCCCTTACCCTGTCGGGCTTCACGCGCCACAATCAGATGGCATGCACAGGGCGAGGTGGATTAGCTCAGTGGCAACGGCAGTCGCGATCTTGTCGGCTTTGGGAGCCGGGTTGTGGTTCGGTGGCGGGCCCACCACACGAGCAGGGTGGGAGGCCTCGTCCTGGGCAGCGGGCATCACCAGTGCCCTGTCCCTGATCACCGCCGTCACGACCTGGGCCACCGCATCCCTCACCTCCGCACCGCCCTCGCCATAGGAGGCAGAGAACGGTGGCGACGTCACGAACTCGGTGAGCGGCAACACCCCCGGCGGCACTGTGCTTCAGGGGCGGGCAGAACACGTGAACGTGTCCTCCTATGAGGGCAACCACAGCGATTTTCGAACCGATGCCTTCAACAAGACGTTTGTCAACGAACGTCACATCACGGTTGAGGGCTCCCGCGCAGCGAGCACGATCGAAGGCCTGGGGAGCTTCGCCCCTGCTCCCCGACCGGCCTCGCGCGTGTTTGGGGTACTACACCCCGCAGGAGATGATACACAAGCTCCTACTTGGGAGCGAGGGCGTTGCTTCCACGAACTGATACCACCATCCCTGGTTCTACTGGAGCGGGCCCGACCTTTGGACAACAACATCAACTATCCCTCTACCTTGAAACACGCCGCGAGCGTATCCTAGTCAAACCGCCGACACACTGGCCACCCGATGAATACAACACAGGAGGAGAACAGAGAAGTTAGACAAAAGCAAGCAGGATTATTTTATATTCAGAAATTTCATAACTTAAAATTCGTCACAGTTTCATCGGACTGACAACCCGGTTAAAACCAGAACACATAGAGAAAGAGCGCCCCATGCCACTAGACTTGAACCGCCTTGGGAAAAGCCGCAAAGATCCACTACTACGACCAAGGGATATATACAATGCCTCCAAGAAGCCCTGGCCGTACCTTCGCCTGGAACAAGGTGAGGTTCTGGACAAGTGGTTCCAAAGCGAATTTCGCAATCAACAAGATGTGGTAATAAAACAAAACACTGGAGGTGGAAAAACCGCAATTGGACTACTGATTGCTCAAAGCAGTCTCAATGAAGGGATTGGGCCAGCTGTTTACCTCACCCCAGACCGATACCTAGCTGCTCAGGTCCGATCTGAAGCAGAAAAACTCGGCTTCCCTACAACTGATGAACCGAACGATGTGCTTTTTCGCAGTGGCAAATCAACGCTAGTCACTACATTCCAAAAGCTCATCAACGGACAGTCAGTTTTTGGCGTAGTCGGAGATAGTCGGGAAAAAATCAGCCTCGGCCTAGTAGTCATTGACGACGCCCACGCCGCCCTCGCAACTACCGAAAGCCAATTTCGACTTACAGTGGACAAGAGTGATGAATCGGCATACTGGCCCCTAATTGATCTATTCGAAACTGACCTCAAGGAACAATCACCTAAACGCTGGGCGGATCTCAAAACTGGTGATTTCACTGCAGCGCTTCCTGTGCCTTTTTGGGCATGGTCAAATAGACACCAAGATGTGCTAAATATACTTCACCCCTATGCGCAGGATGTTGATTTCAAATTCACCTGGCCACTCATCTCTGAAGTGCTGAGTATTTGTTCAGCAACAGTCACGAGTCGAAGCATTCAAATCAGTCCACCATGCCCTCCCGTTGCAATGATTCCAGCATTCGCCAACGCGAAAAGGCGAGTATATCTAACCGCCACCTTGGCGGATGACAGTGTACTTGTGACTGACCTTTCTGCGAACCCGGATCAAGTTATTCACCCAATCACCCCAGGCAGCGCTGCTGACCTGGGTGATCGCATTATCCTTGCCCCGTCTGCGATAAATCCCGGGCTCGACGATACTGCAGTTCGCCAACTTGCCCGCCAATTTGCAGATGGAGACCGGGACGGCGATGGGACTGTCGAAGCCAGGCCAGTAAATGTCGTTGTTTTGGTCCCCAGCAACAAATCTGCGCATGCATGGAATGATTATGCTGACCTCTTCTTGCATGCCGGAAATCTCAATGATGGGGTTGCCGCACTGAAATCTGGGCACGTGGGTCTGGTCGTACTATCGAACAAATATGATGGAATCGATCTACCCGATACCGCGTGTGAGCTACTGATTCTGGATGGCGCTCCTCGAGATATGGATGCCACTGCAAATCGAGAGGCAACCGTACTTTCAGGTAGCCCGACGCTACTTGCTAGACAGGTTCAGCGAATTGAACAAGGGATGGGTCGAGGTGTTCGAGATACCGGTGACCACTGCGCTGTTCTGTTGATGGGAAGTCAGCTAGCAGTTACGCTTCACGATCCCGATTACCTAAGCAAGTTCTCTCCTGCAACTCGAGCTCAAATTGAGTTGAGCCAAGACCTCACTGAGCAATTGGCGGGGCAAGGACTAAGCGCCATTCGCGAAGCATTGAGCTTGTGTCTCGACAAAGATGAAACTTGGCTCGGAATCAGTCGACGCGGACTTGCCGAGGTAACCTATGCCACAACGGGTTCTGTACGGACTGAATCTATTGCCACCAGAAAAGCGTTCGATTTCGCCTGCACTCGCCGATTCGAGGAGGCGTGCGACGAGCTTCAACAAGCAATTCCCCTAGTGCAAGACCCTGCAATGCGTGGACTAGTCGCTGAACAACGAGCTGCCTACCTTCACCACATAGATCAGAATGCAGCGCAAAGCTCTCTGCGCAAGGCACTAGACGACAACCCACACGTACTTCGACCTCTAGGTGGCGTTTCCCCCCGGACCATCAGGTCGGCAATAGTCCAAGCCAAAGAGAGCGCAGAATTTCTCGGCCAGACATATTCGAACACCACGGCATTGCTACTGGGAGTCAAATCCATCTTCGAGGAATCATTTGGGGTGACGAGAAACGATCCAAGGATGCAGAACGCGCAGTAGAAAAACTGGGAAAACACCTAGGATTCACAAGCACGCGACCTGAAAACCTATACGGCAAAGGCCCTGACAACCTTTGGGCGCTTGATTCCAGGAAGCATGCTGTTATTGAACTAAAAACGGGCCGAACTCATGACCAAATTATCAAGCACGACCTAGATCAACTCGGCGGTAGCGTCCGATGGGACGCTGAAGCCTACCCAGGCGTCAGTCAGCTCCCTATAATCATGCACCCCTCTCCCGAGCTTAACCCTCAGGGAACCGTCGTATCTGGGATGCGAGTAATTACGCCACAGGATTGGGAAAAACTCTCTGTGTCGGTTTATAAATGGGCAGAGGCCCTAAGTATTGGCCAACGGTGGCATGAACAAGCAACTGTCGCAGAGCAACTTGCACAACATAATCTGACAGCTGGCAAGATATTCTCCTTCTTTGCACAAAATCCACAGTGAAGATGGTGCATATCGAGTTATAGCTGGAGCGTGAAGCGCTTTCAGTCGGACCTTTGATCCGATCGGATGACGACATTGGGAGCGAGAAAACCCCAGGCCAGCAGGAGTGAACCCGTGTACTGGCCCGGGGTGAGAGCCGCCTTCTCGCTCCTGGTGTGCTCACCGGTCCGGCTACGACACCGGAGCCTTACCCGCGCTGGCCCGCCCCCACCTCGTTCGACACCACTTCAAGGGACATGACCCCACGCTCGACCCCGCAGGCAGTCAAACGGACGCGACAGAGAACCCCTCGGATATGAAGAGGCCTGCGCCTCATCGCCCGACCGGTGGCGATCCGCCCCATCCCCCCTACGCGCCCGCCCGGCACAGGAACCCGCACTGGCCCGGGGACGGCCGTCATACGCCCCAACCCGCCCCGCCCAGCGCACCCCGGGGTAGATGTGCCCCGCCCCCGGGCGTCGGGGCCCACGTCCGGGCGCTGACGGCCCCACACGCCCCCGGTGCGGGCCCCGGGCGCAGGGCCGGGGGGAGCCCCGCGCTGATACCCGGACGGACGGCTCCGACCTGTGGAACCCTCCGCTGACCAGGGGCTGTGGTGTCGGCGGAAGGCGGTCGGGTCTCGTCACCGGCGGGCCTGTCCCCCGTGTCGCCGCCTCGCCCTGGTCATCCGTGGAGAAGACACCCCAGCAGCGGATGCGGCATCGAACCCGCGATCTCGCACGGCCACACACCGCGCGGGCCGAGTTCTCTTGCAGCAGCCCAGGGCGAGGCAGCGTTCCTGGGCGCCGGAAGGACCGCGTCCAGCAGCGCCGGGTTCGTCTCGACCACGGACGCGGACGTTCTTCGTCCGCACCGCCGATGGCGTCGGCCCACCTTCTGGTCGCTGTCAACGTCAAGCAGAAGAAACAAGGAGCAAGAAGGGAGACGACATGGGGGCACAGCAAGGGAGCCAGGGGAGAAAAGTCTGGCCCAGGAGGCGGGGCGAGCGGCGCCCGCGCACCACCAGGCGCCGCCCGCCCTACGTGAGGATGACTACCCACTGGGTATAAGTCTGGATTTTCAACGGCCCACCCTCAACGGCTGTGACCTGCACTGATAACGCGAGCAGGGTGGGCCGATCTAAGCGGCCCCGCCACGGGCGGAGTCACAGGCACAGTCACAGGCCCACTGACCGGCGGAGTCACAGGTCAAGTCACAGGCCCTCGTCCGGCCCGCACCACCACGCGCCCGAGACCGGACGCACGGCCGCGATACCGGTGCGGCACCGTCTCCCTTCAAGTCAAGGCCAGACGGACCATCGGCTCGACGCCTTCAGCGGATTCCGGTGTCCACCGAGTGGATCCCACCCGCCCCGGACGGCGTGGCCCGCTGCGCCTCGCGCACCCCACTCCCGCAGGACCACCCGAGCCAGTCCAGGATCAGGGGCGGCCAGTGCACGGCGCCGCGCGGTTCGAGTGCCCGCACCGCTGCCCCGAGAACCCGAACACAGCACCTTTTAATATGTGGATCAATAAAGAAAAGAACAGCGGATACAGAGGAGAGAGAACAGGCCGACAAGAACGGGAGAGTAGGGTCACCGGAGGCACCGTGGCGGGTGGCGCCTCCGGCTCGCCGGGGGCGCCACCCGCCCCCTACGTGACGATGACTACCCACTGGGTATAAGTCTGGACACGCGTTGGCCCACTTGAGTAGGCCCTGAACTGCGGTTATGCACCTGGAGAGGGGGTCCAACGAGGCGGACCACCTGTTGGATCCCTTGTTGGAGCACCCGTTGGCCCGGGTTCACTTCGTTCTCACATCGTTCTCACTCCGGACTCAGGGGACCACAGGGACCGGCATTATCAGCGCTGTGGATCGATTTCCAAGAAGGCTCCCTCTCGCCTTTTCGCAGCACCACCGGCGCGGCTCCGCAGGCGGTCGCGCAGGGCCTTGATAAAAGCACCATCCCAACGAAATACCGGTCAACGAAAGCCGGTTGCCACCGAGTGGATCTCGCTCACCGGCACCGTCGAGGTCGCCGTCAACCCCGCCCCGACCACCACCGGCCGACGCCGAAGGGGCTGCCTCCAGGTGGAGACAGCCCCCAAGCCGCGACTCGAGATCAGACCACGAGTGCCCGTTGCGCGTCCCACTGGCGGATCAGCCCGGCCAGCTCGTCCCACTCACCAGGGGCATTCGCATGGGCCACGTCGGCGGGAACGTCCGGCGCGAGCCCGCTGCCTTGGCGGGAGATAGGCGGTGCCGGGCATCGTCGCCTGGAATGCTGACGCTGTTCGTGCGCGACCATGTACGGGCGCACCGCCCGCACTCCGTCCTCGTCCACACACCAGCCGAACTCCGGCAGTTCAGCCAGAGTGTCAGGCGCGCCCCCTTCGCCGCCCTCGGTGAACAGGGACCACGCCCGATCCGTGTGGGAGCGCCGCGCCTCGTCATAGCGCCGCACCCACTCCGGTTCAGGAACCGGAGGCGTGACCGCCGAGTTCAGGGGTTCCCGTCGCGGAGTGGGCCTCTGCGGTGCCGGACACGGCGGTGACGCCGGCCTGGCCCCGATGATCGCGGCGAGCACCGCGCCCACAGCCCAGCGTGCGCGGTCGACCCATCCTTGTCGGCGCCTGCGGTGCCGACCCGTACCATGACTCATAGATCTTCCTCCTGCTTACTCAGGTGGCGGATCACGCCTCGGGCGGTGCTGGAACACCGCCCGGGGCGCCTTCTCTTCTACGTTCTTTTTGGAGTTCGTTCGCCTTCATTCTGGGCGGGGCGGGTGTTCAACGGCCCCGGGACCGCACGCCCCCGGAACTGCACTTCCCACCCACACCACACAAAGTCCACAAAGGACCCCAAACCCCCAACGGAAAAGGCGCCCTTTCCGCCGAGGGTGGTCGATGGTCGCTTGGGTACACGAGGTTCTTCAAGTCCGTTACGCAGAAAAACCAACACGGCCGCTATCAGGCGATTTGGCCATCAGAGGCGGGCAGCGTCGACCTTGGAGAACACCAGGTCACTCATCTCGGTGACCGGCCGTTCCCACCGCTGCGGTGGCAAGGGAGCTCTGAGTGCGACCGGGTAGCTCGCCGGGGCATAGTCGTTGACGATCCGGTACACGTGAAATCCCGTCTCGCGCAGCGGATCGATGACCTCTTGGACGGGCATCCCCTGCTTGGCGAGGGTGCGGGGTATGACCTCGATGATCAGGCTTCGTAGTGCTCCAGGTCGTGGTGGACGTTCCAGGCCACGGTGCCGCCCCTACCGCGCGGGCGGAAGGCGGCGGTCGAAGATCCCCCACACGGTGAGGGGGCCTCCCGCGCAGCCATCCCACTCCCAGTACAGGGAGAGATCCGCCAGACGTCGCAACCCGGCCCTGCGGCCTTGAGGCCCGTCCTCGACAGAAGACTCGTCCGCGGGGACCGGGAACGTGAGCGGCGAGTCCGGACGGGGGCCGTCGTCGGTCACGGCCAGCTTGAAGGCGAAGGGCTGCTTCTCCAGCCTGATCCGCACCCTCCCACCCGAGAGGCCGGACGCGGTGTGTTCCAGGGCGTTGCTGTGGAGGATCGCCAGGGCCTCCAGCAGCCGTCGGCCCTGGCGTACGGGCGGGCTGCAGCGCGGGAGCAACCAGCGGGCTGCGGTAGGGATGTCGTGCGGTTCGTGTCCGAACTCGGCGATCCACGTGTTGGGGTCAGCGCACCTGACCCTGCGCGGCAACGTCGGGTTCTTGGCTGTGGCGCTCACTCGTCCCACCTGCCCCTCTCGTGCGGCTGGGGCCCTTGATCGACGCATCGGCGTCGCGGCCTCTGGCAGGAGGATGCGGGCAGGCGAGCACGCAGGGTAAGGGGTAGCGGACAAGCCGTGAATCTTCCACGGGGCTCTGGAATCTTCTGGAATTCCTCCACGGAGTATGGAGTGATGTGCTCACATAGGGTCATGACCCCCGACGAGCACACCCTGAAAATCTTCGGGCGAGAGCTGCGCAGGCTCCGAGTCGAAGCCGACCTGACCCAGGAAGCCGTGGCCCGGCGCGTCAGCCAGCGCGGCACGACCATCAGCAACTCGCACGTCTCCGACATCGAGAACGGCAAAGCGCTGGCCCGCCCCTGGCTCCGACGCGCGCTGGACGAGACCATGCATGGCGGCGGACGGTTGGAACGGCTCTGGGAGGAGCTCACCGGTTCCGGCCGGCGGGCCTGGCTGCACGAGGTCACCGAGCGCACCCACGCCGCGGACGCCCTGTACGAGTACCAGGCCCTGGTCTTCCCGGTCTACCTTCAGACCGAGGCCTACTCCAGGGCGCTCATCCGCTACGGTGCACCGTGGCTGTCCCGCAAGGACCTGGCTGAGCGGGCCAAGGAGCGTGCGAACCGCGCGCGTCACATGGCCCAGGCCGCGTCCCCCGTCATCTGGCTCGTGATCGACCAGTCGCTGCTCATGCGCCGCTACGGTTCGGCGGAAGTCCAGGCGGAACAGCTCGCCTACGTGGCCGACCTGACCGAGAAGGAGCGCGTCAACCTGCTGATGGTTCCGGTGGACGAACCCCGCCACGCGGGCAACAATGGCCCCTTTCGGGTCATCACCTCAGGGAACCAGCCCGAGGTCGTCTACGTGGAGTCCGCCCACGAGGGACAGATCATCACGGCGACCAACCAGGTGGGGCGGTACCGCATGTGGTTCGCGGCCTTGCAGGGCATCGCCATCGGGCCGGATGAGACCCTGGAAGCCATCCACAACGAGATGAAGAGGATCAATGGTGTCTGAGTGGCACAAGTCGTCCTACAGCGGCGGCAACAACGAGTGCGTCGAGGTCCGCGAGCACAGCACCGGCGCCGATGTCCGTGACACCCAGCACCGCGACGCCGCGCACCTGACCTTCTCTTCCCGGGAGTGGCAGCACTTCCTCACCCCGATGAAGCACCAGGCCCGGTGACTCCTACGTGCCCCGCCCCGGCGCTCCGTCGAAGGCCAAAAGGTCATCTGTGCATGTTCTCTCCAGACGAGAGCCCATGCACAGATGACTGGAGGAATCCCGGCCCACACCCCTCACAAAACATGCTCCCGAGTGGAATGCCTGGTACACGACTCGCCGTGAACCACCGAGGCTGTTGAGCACACGGCCGTCAACCGGTCACCGGGTAGGCGCGAAAGAGCTCGTCCTCCGAGACGTAGTCGACCGCGATCGTGCCGTTGGTCAGGTCGGGCACCACTCCCGGGTCCAGGACCAGGTCCGAGCCATCCTTGAGGTCGAGGATGATCGGCTCGCCTTCAACCGTCGCGTAGAGGACCCCGTCCCGGGCACTGACCGGTTCAATGACGCGGCGGTCGGAGTTCCAGGAAAACTGCTCTGCCCAGAGGGCCTCACCCGCTTCGACATCAATGTTGACCACGGTGATCCCGGGATCCTCCGCCCAGCAGGCGAGGTTCGCTTCCTGATCGTAACTGCACGATGCCTCGCCCCAACCCAACCGGGGTTGCACTCCAGAGGTGAGCGGGTCGTGATTGATGCTGTAGTCCGCGACTCCGGTGGCTGAATCGAAGAGAGCGACCACGCCGCCATTGATTTCGATGTTCCACGGTTCTTTGGTGTAAGAGGCGATGACGTAGAAACGACCCGGCCCCGCAGAACGCACCCTGTGCACGTCGTAACCGCTGAGAGATCCGTACTCCATGACCATCTCGCCAGGTTGAGGGTCGGTGTCCAGGAAAGCAGAGTACTCGGCCCTGGCAGCATGGGAGTAGGTCTCGTGGTCGCCCTCCTCCCAGGTTTCCCACACCCTCTCACCGGTTTCAGCATCGATTCCGTACAATCGGTGAAAATTGTAAATGTCACTGTCGGCGTCCTCTGAACTGGCCACTACGACACCACCGTCGACCAAGTGAGGCGTCACCTCATCGTCGGACCACAAGAGACTTCCGTCGTCCGCAGCGAAAGCCTGTACACCCCCTCCCGCCAGGATCACCGAGTCCCCGTCCAACCCGATCACTCTCCCCCAGAAACCGTCGCCGGCCTCCGTGATGTTGTGCCACAGCGTCTCACCCGAGAGGAGATCGACAGCAAGTACCTCGCGCATGGGAGTGTCCTGAGCTGTGCCCTCCCCAGGGCGCACCGTCTCGAAGGCCGCAACCGCCATGACTGTCTCGCCGTGCTCCAGGACCAGGGCCGACCGTGAATCCGCCTCACCATGCTCGGTGGACACGCTCCAGAGCGGATCGTCGTTCACCACATCGTGTGCTGTCAGCGCACGTTCACCCGCGTGAACGACGGCCGGACCATAGATGTCAATGGAAGACGGGCTGCCGCCGGGGTCCGGCTGGACATAGGCACCACCGGTTTGATCGAACTCCAGCGCCGGTAGGAACTCATCGAAGTCGAGGAACTCCTCCAACCCGGCAGCCCCTCCCTCATCCACTTCTGACCCCGGTTCCAGCAGCGTGCACGAGGAGGTCACGATCACTGCAAACGTGGCCAGCGAGGGCAGGAACCACCGTGTACGTGGCGTGCGCCCAATCTTCATTTGTACTCCTCGGGGATACGGATGTGCCGCGTGCGATTGTAGGGAAGTGTCGTCACATCCTTGACACCACCCGTCACCGGCGGTGTCTACACCCTGCCACGGCAATTCCCGGGGTCAACTCAGCCCGAAAAACGACGAATGGCGACCTGACCAGGCATGTTTCTTGTGCCGTGCCGCTCTTATCCGGAGCTCTGGTGTGTGCGAGGTTCGTGATGCTCAAGCACTGGCCATGGCTTTCTCGCAGGTGATCCCTTGGCCGGAAGCGGACAGCAGGGTTCCCTCAGGCGAAGAGAGGCGTTCGCGGTCCGCTCCGCCGTCTACCGCGCCACCTCGGGCGCGAGTCCCCCGAGAGTCGATTCCGGCACACAGCACAGCCTCCGCAACGCTCGCCACCAGAGACCGCAGCACGCATCCTGATCAGCCGTGCGCCAAGATGCCCATCATGGACGACGACTGGCGCAACGATCGGATCGGTAGTGCCCTGCGGGGAGAGAACCCCACGGTGCTCCGCAGGTTGGACGCAAGCTTCGCGGTGATCGGGGACGTCCAGTTCTTGCCGGGATACGCGGTGCTCTTGGTGGATGACCCACGGGTCCAGCGGTTGTCACAGCTGCCCAGGAGCAGACGGCTGGCGTTCCTGTCCGGCATGGACAAACTGGGGGAGGCCGTGGAACGCGCCTGCAAGCAGCGGGACCCTGCCTTCCGGCGGGTCAACCTGGAGATTCTCGGAAACACCGACCCCTACCTGCACGCGCATGTGTGGCCACGGTTCGATTGGGAGCCGGTCGATCTCGTGGGTAGGCCTGTGTGGCTGTATCCGCGTGAACGCTGGAGCGATGAGCGCTGCGCACTCGGTCCGCAACTTGACAGCTTGCGCGAGGCAATCGGCGAAGAACTGGACCGGCTCGTCTGACCGCCCGCAGAGGCGGCACCATGGCCGACAGCCCACCCCATCCTGAGTGGGTCGCTCCTACGACTCCGGCCGTGCCCGATGATGTTCCCCAGCTCCAGTCACGCAGCGAGGACCTCGGGAGGTGCCATCGGACGCCGCCCACCGCCTGTTTGTGCTCCGTTTATGCTCCGCAGTTCCGTACTGACACGACACCAGGCGGCACCACACGGCCCCAAACGACACCGTAGATCGGATGGAGTGGCATGAAACGGTACGTAGCGACACGCCACGGTACGTAACCAGCGAACTTCTAATCCGATGGCCGCAGGTTCGAATCCTGCCGGGTGCGCCACAAAACCCCAGGTCAGAAGGGGTCCGCGAGTCGAACAGGCGAGGCGTGAGGCCCGTCTGGGGGCGGATTTTGCTCCGTGTGTGCTCCCCAGTGCAAGGTCCCGTACAGGTGGGGGCGGACCTCGCGGAGCATTTTGCCATCCCGTGACCCTGGGCCCCGTGCCCGGGGACGGGCCGTGTCCGCCCACCAGCGCCCCACAGCCGCCCCAACACTGTCGCCTGGGGATCGCTGGCCCGGGAACGCCCTGTCGCCCCACCGGCCACATACGGCCGATTCAACAGAAATCCCTTACCCTGCAGGCACTGAGGCGAAGAAAGCCGACAAGTACTTCAAGATCGCGTTAGCCCGCCGCAGCTCCCGCGCCTCGCGTTCCAGCTCAGCGCTCTTGTGGGCCTGGTCAGGGTGGCCCCGGGGCTGCGACTCGCGCCGACCTCGTCCTGGGCGACCCAGTTGCGCAGTTTTTCACGGTTGTCACGCGAGCAATCGGCCACCCGGGCGATGGCCCGCCCCATCACGCGCGGCCGGGTTCCGACGGGCGTTCGCAGCCATCCGGATCGCTCGTTCGCACAGCTCAGGCGGGTACTTCCTCGGTGCTGGCATGACTGGCGTCCTTCCCGGACTTGAGAGCCTCCATCACACCCGGCACGAGACAGACCGTCTCGCTGTTTCCAAAGCCGACCATCCTCGCTCCTACCTCGCCCCCGTTCGCCTTCGCCTCGTAGGCCCCACCCCACCTCGTTGCATCGGAGCTAGAGTTCGTGTTTTAACCCAGGGTAGGCATCGCCCGTGTAGTTGTTGCCAGGCAGCCTCCATAACACCGGTTCGCACGTGCCGGTGAACGTTTTCGGGAGCCGGTCGCAGCGGAAACCATGGGCATTGGGTGCCTGCCTGAATATGTGCCCGCCCCGCCCTCCGCGTAGGTTTGGGCGGCCTGACATCCTGATGGTGGCGCTCTGGCCCAGCACACATGGGCCCCACATGTGGGGTGCTCATGGGGTGCTCGCGAGGTACTCATGGGGTGCCACTCGAGTGCTAGCGACGTGCAC
>NZ_LGEC01000070.1 GCF_001279585.1 Nocardiopsis sp. NRRL B-16309
CGGAGCCGCGCGACCCGCCTGACCCCCCGCCCCTCTCCGGCGGCCCCGCCCCCGCCGCTGCCCCCGGCTCCGTCGCCTGGCCCCGTCACGCGGACGCGGCACGGTCCCGCCCTCATCGCCCCGGCCGGCGTCTCCCGGCCACGGAACGGCCCACGGGGCGGGGCCGCCGCCGTCCGGACGCCCTCACCTGCACGAAGTCCGCGATACGGTCACCCGACGCAATGACATCGTTACCTCACACACCACATTCTTTCGGCTTCCCCTGGGGTGGGGCGCGGACGTGTCGTTAAACTAACGGCGCCGCATGCTTTCCCCTCTCATGGATCCATCCGGAAGGCCGGGGTCGAACGATCCGTCGCACGGTCGCACGACCACGGGAACCCGCCCCCCGTGTATACACAGCGTCACACTTCAGTCACAGTGAGACATTAACGGGGCACGGGCGCCTCCCACCCGGGGACCATCGAGAACCCGACCGCCCGGAACCACCGTCCACTCCCCCGGGCCGGTTCGGGAGCGCCAGAAGATCAAGGAGCACCTCGGTGGAACAGACCAATCACAACTTCCTCACCGGAGGAGGTCAGGCCGGGATCTCCGACCGGATGCGTGACCTGCTCTCCCAGGCCGCCCACGAGCACGACTCCGAACAGAAGTCGCAGGGTGCCGTCAGCGAGGAGATGCGCCAGCGACTGGAGGGCATGGAGTGGCTGCTGCGCGAACTGCGCGAGCGTGAGCTCACCGCCCTCGGCGAGTCGATCACCAAGGTCGACGGCCGGATCGACGACCTGCTCTCCCGCCCCCCGGAATGGGCGGAGACCCTCGCGGAGCACATCGAGATCGTCGGCCAGCAGGTCAAGCCCCTCTCGGACATGCCGTCCCTGCGCGCCGACACCCACCGCATCGCCGGCCACCTGGACACCGCCCTGACCCGGCTCCAGCGCATGGCCGAGACGGGCAACCGGACGTCCGAGCAGATCGCGGAGGTCGGCGAGCGGCTGACCGGCCTGAGCGAGAAGGTCGACGCCCGCCTGGACGCGCTCGACGGCGCCCTGGCGGCCCTGGCCGAGCGGACCGAGGGGCTGGAGGCCTCCCTCGCCTCGCTGTCCGAGTCCGCGGGCGAGCGGCACGAGGCCCTCACCACCACGGTCACGGAGACCCTGGCCGCCGGCCGGGCCGAGCTCGGCGAGGCGGTCCAGGCGAGCCGGGAGGCCGTCACCGCCGCTGTGGGCGAGGCCCGCGAGGCACTGGCCGCCGCCGACGAGCGGCTCGGCGAGACCGTCACCGCCAAGGTCGCCGAGAGCGCTGGCGAGCTGCGGACCCACACCGACGAGCGGGTGGCCGAACTGCGCTCGTTCGTGTCCGAGCACACCGCGGAGCAGCACGAGAGCCTGCTCGCCAGGCTGCAGGAGAACACCGGCGAGCTGGGTGAGCGGACCAGCGCCCTGGCCGAGGAGCTCGCCGCCCTGTCCACCGCCTCCGGGGAGCGCCACGACGCCCTGGCCGCGAAGCTCACCGAGAGCGTCGGCTACCTGAGCACGCAGGGCGAGGAGAACCACGCCGAGGCCACGGCCGCCGTCGCCGACGTCACGGGCTCGCTGGCCAAGCTGCGCGAGAACCACGAGTCCTCCCTCACCGAGCTCCGCTCCCACCTGCGCCAGCGCCTGTCCGAGCTGAGCGAGCAGATGGAGCTGGGCCGCACCGAGGCCCGCGAGCAGGACGAGGCCACCGCCGAGCGGCTGCGCGAGGCCGTCCTCGAACGCACCGACGCCCTGAGCGCCCGGATCGCCGAGGACGCGGAGAAGGTCTCCGGCGACCTCGGGGAGCTGCGCGCCTTCGTCGAGGAGAACGACACCCGCCTCGCCACGGAGGCGGCCGAGCGCCACCAGGAGCTCACCGAGACCCTGGGCGAGCAGGTCCGCTCCCACCAGAGCGCGCTGGACGAGCGGCTGGAGCGCCAGCGCGAGTCCCTCACCGCCAAGGTGGACAACCACCTGTCGCAGATCACCGGCAAGGTCGACCACGAGCTGGGCCGCCTGACCGACCGCTTCGACACCTTCGAGGGCCACTTCGAGGGCAGCTTCGAGGGGATCGAGGGCAAGATCGACGGTGTCGACGGCCGTATCGACGGGCTCAACGGCCGCCTGGACGGCCTCGACGGTCGCGTCAACGGGGTCGAGGGCCAGTTCGAGGGGGTCAGCGGGCACTTCGAGGGCGTGGACGGCCGGATGGAGGCCATCGACGACCGGCTGGAGGCGCTCAACCAGCGGCTCAACCAGCTGCCGCAGACGATGGAGATCACCGAGCTGCACCGCCGCCTGACCGAGCTGGTCGAGCGCCCGCAGCTGGACCACTCCGGCAAGCTCGACGAGATCGACCAGCACGTGACCTCGGCCATCGAGCCCGTCCTGCGCGAGCTCAAGCAGCGGCCGGACCGGCAGGAGTTCGAGGAGACCGTCACCGAGGCGGTCGAGAACTCGCACGACGACGTCACCAAGCGGTTCACGTCGCTGGAGGAGACGGTGCTCGCGCTCGCCGAGGCCCTGCTGCGCCCGGGCCGCGACGGCAAGAAGAAGAAGCGCCGCGACGACGACGAGGACGACGAGTAGCCCGCCCGTCGCCCCCGGCCGTGCGCTCCCCGCGCGGCCGGGCGCCCTCGGCCGACGCCTCCGGCGCGGCACTCGGCGATCGACACGGCGGGGGGGGGGGGGGGCGGGCGGCCCCCCCCCCCCCCCCCCGCCCGGCCACCCCCCCGCCGGGGGCCCCGGGGCGGGGGGGGCCGGGGGATAAGAATCCGCGGCAGCGGCGAGGGCAAGGTCGGGGGGGGCGGGCGGGGCCCCGGCGGCGAGGCGGGGCCCTTCTCCCCGCCGCGCCCGCCGGTTGGGCCGGAACCCTGCTGAGGGGGACGACCGCGAGCCTGGAGATCGCGCGCGTGCTGCGCTGCGAGGAACAGCTCGTGGAACTGGAGGGGCGCTTCCGGCGACAGGAGGTGGACACCCGCGGCTTCGCGCGCGGCATCCACCGGCTCTGGAGCGCGCTCACCGAGGAGCACGTCGCCACGGCCTTCGACCGGAGCCCCTTCCTCACCGGCATCCGCCAGGTGTGCGACGACATCCGGTCCCGCGGGGAGCACTCGATGGTCGTGAGCATGTCCCCGGACTTCTACGCGCGCCTGCTGCTGCGGTTCGGCTTCGACGAGGTGGTCGCGTCGCGCTTCCCGCCGCTCCCCTTCGCCTCCCCCGTGGTGGCCGACGACATCCTCACACCGCGCGACAAGGTGGACATCGTCGAGCGCGCCCGGCTCAGCCGGGGCCTGGCGCCCGACGCCTGTGTGGCCTACGGCGACTCCATGTCGGACGCCCCGCTCTTCGAGCACCTGGCCGCGACCGTGGCGGTGAACGGCGACGAGCGGATCACCGGTCTGGCCGCCGTCCACTACACCGGCGCGAGCCTGGTGGACGCCTACGCCCTCGCCCGCGCCTCCCTCGGCGGGACCGCGTAGGCACCGCGCAGGCGCCCGGTAGGCACTTCGCAGGCGGCTGAGGGCTCACCATGCAGACGCCCGGTAGGCACTTCGCAGGGCGGCTGAGAGCTCACCGCGCAGGCGCCCCGATAGGCACCATGCAGGCCGCCCCTGGTGGGCTCACCGCGCAGGCGCCCGGTAGGCATGACGCAGACCCCCGGTGGCCGCCCCGGTCGCGGCCGTCCGCTCCAGCGCGGAGCGTCCGGCCGCGACCGGGCCGATGCGCGCCGGACGTCGTCAGACGGTGAACACGACCTTGCCGAACAGCTCACCGTCGGCCATGGCCTGGAAGCCCTCCCGCGCCCGGTCGAGCGGCAGGACCCGGTCGATGTCGGGGCGCAGTCCGGTGCGCGCGCACATCTCGATGAGCGTGGCCAGCTCCGCCCGCGTGCCCATCGTGGAGCCGAGGACGCGCAGCTGGAGGAAGAACACCCGTGACAGCTCGGCCGGGGGCGCGTCACCGCTGGTCGCGCCACAGGTGATGATCGCCCCGCCCGGCTTGAGCACGCGCAGGGAGTGCGCCCACGTGGCCTGGCCGACCGAGTCGAAGACGGCGTCCACCTTCTCCGGCAGCCGCTCCCCCGTGGGCACCGTCGCGTGGGCGCCCAGCGTCAGGGCGCGCTCGCGCTTGGCCTCGCTCCGGCTGGTCGCGTAGACGCGGTGTCCGGCCTGCGCCGCCATGCGGATCAGCGCCGCCGCCACACCGCCGCCCGCGCCCTGCACGAGGATCGTCGAACCGGGTCGCAGGTCGGCCTTGCCGAAGAGCATGCTGTAGGCGGTGAGCCAGGCCGTGGGCAGGCACGCGGCCTCCTCGAAGGAGAGCTCGGGCGGCTTGGGCAGCAGGTTGCGCCGAGGCACGAGGAGCTTCTCCGCGAAGGTGCCCTCGTGCACCTCCGACAGCAGCGACCGGCCCGGGTCCCTGGTCTCGTCACCGTCCCCGGCGGCCGGGTCACCGACGACACCGTGCACGATGACCTCGTTGCCGTCCTCGTCCACGCCGGCGGCGTCGCTGCCGAGGATGCGGGGCAGGGTCGATTCACGGAGGCCGATGCCCCTCAGGCTCCAGACGTCGTGGTGGTTGAGGGAGGCGGCGCGGACGTCGACCACCGCCCATCCGTCGCGCGGCTCGGGTTCGGGGCGCTCGCCCGCCTCCAGACCGGAGACGGGATCGTCGAAACTGATGCGTGCTGCGGTGATAGCGAACATGGAACGAAGCCAACCACGAGGACCGAACCGGATTCCAGTCGGGGGGCCGGTCTGTCACCCGAACGCTCTCATGGGAGTTCCCGTCCGTGGGTGAGCCGCTGGTGTCCGATGACGGTTCCGCTGAGCGGATGCGCCGACCGGTGCGCCCGGGGGCGGGGGCCGGTCGGCCGCCTATGAGGGGGTGAACTGGAAGGTCGCGCCTTCCTCGTCGGTGTGGGAGACGTACTCGACGGAGTAGAAGAAGAGCTCGGCCGTGCCGCCGGGCTGGAGCGTGGCGCTCTGCTGCTCCTCCTCGCTGCCCTCCTCCCGGACCACGATCACCTCGGCGCTCTGGTCCTCGGCCATGTACACCTCGAACTCGTACTCGGTGTTCCCGGCGTCCCGCAGGTCACCGGACCACTGCTCGTCGACGACGACGACCGTGCAGTCACCGTTGCGGCAGCTCTTGTGGTTGACGCCCTCACAGGCGGTCACGGAGGCGAGTACGAGGAGGGCGCCCAGGCAGGGCAGGGCGAGCTGGTGGACCTTCATCCTGATTCCGTTCTTCGGGGGACGGCGACGGGACGCCAGGGGGGTCGGGCACGGTCAAAGTAGCAGCGCATCCCGGTGACGGTTCGGACCGGGTGGACGGCACCGCGGCGAGGAACGGCACCGCCACGAAAAGGGGCGGGGCGCCCACGCGCCCCGCCCGCCCCTCTCAGGACAGCGCGCCCAGACGGCCGTACAACGTGCGGTAGATCTCCGCGTTGTGACCCCAGGTCCGGCGGGACGCGACCTCCTCGCGTCCGGCCCGTACGCGCTCCTCGCGCGACTCCTCGTTCTTGTCCAGCGACATGATGGCGTCGGCCAGAGCAGCGGGATCGCCCGGGGGGACCAGACTTCCGGCCCGACCGTCAACGACCAGTTCGCGCAGCGCGGGCAGGTCGCTCGCGATGACGGGCACGCCCAGCGCCATCGCCTCGACCGGTTTGAGCGGTGTGACCAGACGGGTGACGCGCGCATCGATGCGGGGCACCACCATGGCGTCCAGAGCGGCTTGGGCACGCAGCGCGTCGTCGGGATCAACCCGCCCCGGGAGCAGGCACAGATCGCCGAGACCATGGCGCTCGACGAGATCCAGCAGGTCAGGCCGTGCCGGCCCGTCGCCGACGAGCAGAACCCGTATCTCCCGGCCGGTGTCCCGTAGCAAGGCCGCGGCCTCGATCAGGGTCTGGAACCCCTCGTAGTGGGTGAGACTGGACACCGACCCCACCACATACTCCGCCTCGGCGATACCGAACGACTCCCGGAAGGCCGAGCCGTCGGGACGCTTGTCCAGGAGGTGCTCGTCCACTGCGTTGGGCGCGAGCACGATCCTTTCCGGCGCCACACCGCGTTCGACGATCTCTGCCTTCATGGTGTCCGCCAGGGTGACCACGGCGTCGGCCGCCCTGAGCACGGAGGCCTCCCGCTCAACGAGAAGCCGGTGGCGCTCACTCCCGCGCCGGGACGGCGCACCCTCATGCGAGAGCCAGGTCTCCTCCAGGAAGCCACGCATTTCATACACGACGGGGATGCCGAGTGCGCGCCCGACGTGCAGGGCGACAGTGGCGTTCTTGTGGTCACTGGCCGCGTGCAGCACCGCGGGCCGAAGCCACCGGGCCAAGGCCGTGCCCTCGGAGACCGCGACATCGATCCGTTCCTGTAGTCCTTGCTCGAAGCGTTCACCGGGGCGCATCCGGTGGTAGGGAATGCCGTCGACCTCGCGTAGCGCCTCCGTGTCGCCCTCCTCGGGAGCCGGCCAGCCCGGAAAGGTCACGACGTGGGGCTGCAATCCGGCTTCGCGCTGGGCCAGAACGATCCGGTGCGTGCGGACGGTGTAGCCCGCCTGCGTGTTGGGCAACGCGTTCGTCACGAAGTGCAGGACACGTCCGGGCACCGGGGGTAGGACTCCGGGCGCCCGTTCGGGCAGTGCGGGCAGCGGACCGATCGCCCTCCGGTGACTGAGCAGGCGACGGCGCTTCCGATCGGATTGGTCGTCGAAAACGACATAGGGGGCGAGTTCCTCGATAGCCTCTTGAATCCGCCCCTCGACATAAAGCCCCTGGGCGCGCCCCCTCGCCTCCTTGGCGCGGGCAGCGATACGCCACTCCATTCCCGACTTGAGCCCAGCCCCTTGGCGCGCCCCAGTCGAGATGTCGCTGCCGCCCGCCATTGACAGGTAGATGTCCCGAACGCGCCGGTCGACCCTCCGGCCCCAGACCATGACCGCCGCGGTCCCCATCCCGATCACGCCCAGGGCCATGAGCTGAGCAGCCGCGACCAGCGACAGGACGCCCGACGAGTACATCACACCGATCGCACACGCTCCGGTCACCGTCGCCGCGGCGGCCGAAACCTTCTTGTTTTTTCGCGCATATCCCATATGCCCCCCGTTTCCATGGCATCCATCAGCAGGAAGACCCGGGGAACACGTTTCAGAATTCCATTGACACGCGTTTCCCATTGGGCAACAAGGATGGAGAGGCGGACATTATCACCGTTCATCTCCCACTCCAACGAAGGCCCGTGAACGGCATGGCGAGGAGTTGGTCATCCACCGAAGCGCAAAGGCTCCCACCCGGAATCGGTTCGGAAACCGGCACCGCCACGAAGGGGCGGGGCGCCCACGCGCCCCGCCCCTCGTCCTCCGCGGGCTCAGACGGCCAGCGGGTGCTCCACCGGGAGCGAGGTGTCCGTGGCCAGGTCCAGCGTGGACGGCGGCAGACCCGCGGCCACGACCTCGGCGCCCAGCGCGGCGATCATCGCGCCGTTGTCCGTGCACAGGCGCGGCCGGGGCACGCGCAGCTCGATCCCCGCCTCCTGGCAGCGCTGCAGGGCGAGTTCGCGCAGGGACGAGTTGGCCGCCACGCCGCCGCTGATCACCAGGGTGCTGACCCCGTGCTCGACGCAGGCGTCCACTGCCTTGCGGGTGAGCACGTCGACCACCGACTCCTGGAAGGCCGCCGCGATGTCGGCGACCACGAGCGGCTCGCCGCCGCGGTCGGCGTCCTCCACGTGCCGCGCCACCGCGGTCTTGAGGCCGGAGAAGGAGAAGTCGTAGGTGCCGTCGCCCCACTTGCCGCGCGGGAACCGGATCGCCTTCGGGTTCCCGCGCTGGGCCGCCTTGTCGATGGGCGGGCCGCCCGGGTAGGGCAGTTCCAGCAGGCGGGCGACCTTGTCGTAGGCCTCGCCGGCGGCGTCGTCCACGGTGTCGCCCAGCGAGACCACGTCCGTGGCCAGGTCGTTGACCAGCAGCAGGGACGTGTGGCCGCCAGAGACCAGCAGCGCGATGGCGGGCTTGGGCAGCGGACCGTGCTCCAGCTGGTCCACGGCCACGTGGCCGACCAGGTGGTTCACCCCGTAGAGGGGCTTGCCCAGGGCCATCGCGTAGGCCTTGGCCGCCGACACGCCCACGAGCAGGGCGCCCGCCAGGCCGGGCCCCGCCGTGACCGCGATGGCGTCGACGTCGGAGAGCTTCACCCCCGCGCCGTCGAGCGCGCGCCGGACCGTGGGCGTCATCGCCTCCAGGTGCGCGCGGCTGGCGACCTCGGGGACCACGCCGCCGAAGCGGGCGTGCTGGTCGACGCTGGAGGCGACCTCGTCCCCGAGCAGTTCACAGCCGCGCACCAGTCCGACACCGGTCTCGTCGCAGGACGTCTCGATCCCGAGGATCAACGGTTGGCCGCTCATGCTCGCTCCTCCGCCTCGCCGGACTCCGGTCCGGCCGTGGCCACGCGCCGCATGACGATCGCGTCGGCCCCCTTGTAGTATCCGCGCCGCACGCCGATCTGCCGGAACCCGAACCGGGCGTAGAGGTCCTGGGCGCGCGGGTTGTCGTCCCGCACTTCGAGGAACATGTGGGTGACGCCGTCCCGGTCGGCCCGGTCGAGGAGTTCGGCCAGCAGCGCCCGGCCGATACCGCGCCCCCACACGGGCCGGGCGACGGCCATGGTCTGCACGTCGCCCTCGGGCGGCACCGAGCGCAGCCCGGCGTAGCCGACGAGGGCGTCGCCGGTCTCGGCCACCACGTAGCTGCGGCCCCGCGCACCGAGTTCCTCGCGGAGCATGTTCTCGCTCCAGGCGTCCTCCGGGAAGAGGGCGCGTTCCAGCTCCATGACCGCGGGCACGTCGTCGCCGGTCATGGTGCGCAGTCGTACGGGCTCGCCGGGCTCGGCGTAGGAGCCCGAGGCCGAGACGGTCACTTCACCCACTGGCGCACCTTCTTCGGGCTACCGGGCTCCACGGCGTCGGGGCGACGCAGGTAGAGCGGTTCGGGGGCGGGCAGCGCCGTGCCCTGGTGCAGGCGCAGCAGGGCCAGTTCGGCCATGGCGGCGGCGTCCGGGTACAGCGGGTCGGGTTCGGCCGCACCGGACCCGAGGACCTCCGCGTACATGTGGGCCCCGTGGCCGACCAGGGGCAGGCCGCCGGTGTCGAGTTCGGCGGGCCGGTCGACGGCCACCTCGCCCACGCGGTGCAGGCGGTCGTCGTAGCGCGCCCAGAACACCTCCTTGCGGCGGGCGTCGGTCATGGCGACGAACGGGCCGGTCCGGCCGGTGGCGAAGGCCAGGGCGTCGAGCGTGGTGACGCCGTGGCAGGGGACGCCGAGGGCGTCGGCCAGGGCGTGGGCGGTGGCCAGGCCGACCCGCAGGCCCGTGTAGGGGCCGGGGCCGATGCCGACGGCCACGTGGTCGAGGTCGGCCAGGGTGATCCCGGCCTCCCCGACCAGCCGGTGGATGGTGGGACTGAGGAGTTCGCCGTGGCGGCGCGCGTCCACGGACGCGGCGCTCGCGCGCAGGCGGAAGGCCCCGTCGGGGCCGCTCTCACCGATCGCGGCGGTCACCGCGGGGGTGGCGGTGTCGAAGGCCAGCAGCAGCACGGAGACCGCCTATCCGAGCCCGGGCCGGGTGCCGGGCAGGTCGATGTCGTTCCAGCGCGCGCCGACGGCGCGCAGGTGGACGGTTCGGGTGTCGTCGTGGTGGCGCTCGATGCGGATCTCCAGGCGGTCGTCCGCGAGGCCCTCGGCGACGCCCTCGCCCCACTCGACCACGGTGACCGAGTCGGGCTGGGTCATGTCGAGGTCGATGTCGTCGATCTCCGCGGGCCCGCCGAGCCGGTAGGCGTCCACGTGGACGAGGTCGGGGCCGCCCACCAGGGAGGGGTGGATGCGGGAGATGACGAAGGTCGGGGAGGTGACCGATCCGCGCACGCGCAGGCCCTCGCCCAGGCCCTGGGTCAGCGTGGTCTTGCCCGCGCCGAGCGGCCCGGACAGGATGAGCACGTCGCCGGCCCTGGCCAGGGCGGCGAGGTCGCGTCCGAGCGCGCGCATGGCGTCGTCGGTGGCGGCGGTCACCGCGCGCACGGCGGGTGCGGCGGGCGCGGCGCTGTCGGGCACTACGTCGGTGGACACACCTGGGGTGGTCGCGGTTGCGTCTGTCATCGGGCTCGCAGTGGTCGGTGATGGATCGGGAGGTGGCTGGGCACAGTGGTCAGGGCGCGCCGAAGGTGACCTCTTCACCCAGGTTAGGACGGGTGAAGGGCGTCCGTGGCCGGTTCGCGGCACTCGGCCCGGTCCGGTGCTCGACGCACCGGGCCCCGGCCGTGCCCGCGCGGGGCGGGCCCGCGCCCCGGTTCAGGCTCCGCCGACGTACTCGCGCGGGACCCGGGCGCCCACCCGCGTGACGATCTCGTACGGGATGGTGTCCAGGATCTCGGCCCAGTCCTCGGCGGTGGGAACGCCCGGATCCGTGCTCGGGTCCCCGAACAGGATCGCGTCGTCCCCCGCCCGGACGGGGTCGTCGCCCACATCGACAACGAACTGGTCCATGCAGACTGTTCCCGCGATCGTACGCCTGCGTCCGCCGAGCAGCACCGGGCCCTTGTTGGTCGCGGCCCGGGGCACGCCGTCGCCGTAGCCGAGGGGCACCAGGGCCAGGGTCGTCTCGCGCTCGGTCACGTAGCGGTGCCCGTAGGAGACGCCGCTGTCGGAGGGCACCCGCTTGGCGAGGGCGACGCGGGAGTGCAGGGTCATGGCGGGGCGAATTCCGGACACCGTGTAACCGGGAATCGGGATGAGCCCATAACTCGCGATGCCCCCGCGCACGAGATCGAACCTCGCTTCGGGGAGGGTCAGGAGCGCCGCGGAGTTGGCGATGTGGCGAACGTCGGGGGTCAGACCCACCTTGTCCGCCGCCTCCAACGCCTCGTGGAAGGCGGAGAGCTGGCGCCCGATCGAGGGGTGGCCTGGCTCGTCGGCGCACGCGAAGTGCGACCAGACGCCGCTGACCCGCACGTGTCCGGCGTCCTCGGCGCGCGCGGCGGCCTCCACCAGGTGCGGCCAGTCCGCCGGGCCCACGCCGCCGCGGTTGAGGCCGGTGTCGGCCTTGAGCTGGACGCGCGCGGTGCGCCCGAGGCGGCGTGCCGCCTCGACGACCTCGTCCAGGATCGCGCGGTCGCTGACGCCGAGGTCGATGTCGGCCCCGACCGCCGCGGCCACGGGCTCGCCGGGCGGAACGATCCAGGCCAGGACGGGCGCGGTGATCCCGGCTTCGCGCAGGGCCAGGGCCTCGTGGATGAAGGCGGTGCCGAGCCAGGTGGCACCGCCCGCGAGCACGGCCCGCGCGGCCGGAAGCATGCCGTGGCCGTAACCGTCGGCCTTGACCACGCCCATCAGCGGGGTGCCGCCCGCGCGCTCACGGAGCAGCCGGGCGTTGTCGGCGATCGCGTCCAGGTCGACGCGAGCGTGCGCGAAGTGAGCCATGGCCCCAGTCTTCCACGTGTGGTTACCGCGAAGGAGCTGCGGGTATGTGGTGTTCGACCGAGTTCGGCGCCGTATCTGGGGGTATCGGCATGAGCGAGTTCGGAAGTGAGCGATCCGTCAACGCGGTTCGGCTGTGGTCGGGAGGCCTCGCCACCGCGGTGGTGGCCGCACTGGTGATCTTGGTGGGCACTCTCGTGATCCGTGGGGTCATGGGGATTCCAGTGCTCGCCCCGGAGGAGGCCGGTTATCTGGGCGATGTCGGGACCGTCGTGTACGCGCTGATGGCAGCCGTCGCGGCACTCCTGGCCACGGGTCTGCTGCACCTGCTGCTGGTGGCGGCACCACGGGCACGCGCCTTCTTCGGGTGGATCATCGGGCTGGTCACGGCGGTCGCCGCGGTCACCCCCTTCACCCAGGGAGCCGAACTGTCGAGTCAGATCGCCACGGCCGTCATCAACCTGGTCGCCGGGATCGCCATCGCGACGCTGCTGAGCAGTGTGGCGAACACTGCGGTCGTTCGGAGTCCGCGCCGCGGCGGGCCGAGGGAGCGTCCGGCCCTGCACCACGAAGGGATCCTGCCGGACGTGGAGCAGGCCGAGTACCGGGGGCAGCCCCGGGGACTGTGACGCACCCGCTCGCGCGGAGTGGACGTGAAGCGCAGGAGGGGGCGGGGCCCGCACGGGTCCCGCCCCCTCGCGTGTGCGGGGGTGACGGGGCGGCGGGCACCGCGCTCGAAGGGCGTTCCCTAGCCGTTGTTGACCAGCACGCCCTCGACCATCGCCGAGCGGACGATCCAGTGGTGGCCCTCCGTGTCCCGGAAGTCGAGCAACCCGAACTCGTCGTGCATCAGGCGCTTGACCGTGTCCAGGGTCTGGGCATCGGTCCGGCCCTCCGATCCACCCAGGTCACCGGGGTGGAACACGTGCCTGCGGCCCGACCGCATGTGCAGAATGATCTCCGTACTCATACGCTCCTCCTTCCCCGCCTGCGTGCGCGCACCCACGCCGGTGCCCGCCCCGGTCGGTCCCGCCCTCCCGGTGTGACCGCCGCCACACATCCGTTTTGTCGTTCTCGACGGGATACTGAGAACCCCCCTCACTCTCGGTGCGTCAGACACCATGGGCGACGGGTTCTCCACGCGGGTGGGGATTCCAGCCGCCGCGGCCCCGGACACACCACGCGGGAAGAAGGAGGACCGACCGTGAAGTTCGACGCCGTGCCCGTGGAGGAGGACGAACTCGTCCCCTCACCTTCCGCGGCCCCCGGTACGGCCGCCGGCGAGCCCGACGACCTCCCCGGCTCCCCTCCGCCCGGCCTACGGCTGCGGCGGGCCTTCGAGTACGCGCACGTGCGCGCCGGCGTCGACCTCACACGGGTGCACGGAGCCCTGAACCGGATGCACCACACCATCGAGGTCGCCCACGCCCGGGAAACCCCGCACACCGGCACCGCCCCCACGGACCCGCTCCCCAGCGACGTCTTCCGCCCCGAGGCCTTCCAGGCCCGCGTCTCCCCCTGACCGTCCTCCGTACCTCCGGCCCCCGAGGAGTTCGTATGTCCGCGTGGGATATCACGCCCCAGGAAGTCGGATCCGTCCTGTCCACCACCGCCGGCTACATCGGCGAGGAGGGCGGCTCCGACGGTCTGCTCGGTGAGATGACCAGCCTGGAAAGCACCATCACCAACCTGAACAGCTACGTGAACAGCGCCCCCATCTCCGTCTCCCTGGGCGAGTTCGCCGAGCACTACTTCGGTCTCATGGGCGACATGCTCAGCCTGACCGCCAACGCCCTGGAGCGCACGAGCGAGGCGACCACGGCCTACGTCGAGGGCAACAACGAGATGGCCCTGGAGTCCCAGCGCAACGCCGGCGTGGTGCCCCCGCCGCCTCCACCGCCCACCTACGGTCCCAACGTGCCGGTCTGACCCCTCCGCCTGTTCCGACCGCTCCGTCTCCCCCACGGCCCGTCCCATCCGGCGCCCCCGCGCCGCGCCCCGTGCTCGTCACCCCTGCCCACCCCCACACGGAGGGATTCCCGTGTTCCCACCCGAACCGTCAGTTTCCAGCGCCCCACCACTCAGCCTCGACGAGCAGATGGGGATGCTGACCGACAGCGAGGGCAAGATCAGCCCGGCCACGTTCCCGGAGCCCAGCGCCTATCCCGGCTCCATCGAGATCTACGCGTCGAACCTTCGGACGGCGGGGGAACAGGTCAGCGGCCTCGGCGACGACATCAAGTCCGCGTGGGGCGGCTTGACCTCCTGCTACCAGGCCCCCGAGGCCGGAGAGCTCTACTCGGTCCTGGATCCGGTGGCCACCGACGGCGACACCGTCCAACGGGCGATGAACCGCGCCGCCACCGCCCTGGACAACTTCGCCGAGGACCTCACCGGCATCAAGTCCCGCTGGTCGAGCCTGCGCACCGAGGCCTGGGACCTGCGCGCCCGCATCGCCGAAAAGGGCGACGAATGGCGGGACGCCGAGGGGCTCAAGGGGTTCTTCGGGGTCGGTGAGAGCCCTCTGGTGGAAGAGAACCAGAACCTGATCGACAAGGGCATCCGCATCATCGAGGACTACGCGGAGGCCGAGCTCACCTGCGCGAACGCCATCAACCTCTTCGTGCCGCGCCGCACCAGGTTCGAGAAGGCCGACGCCGACTCGGACAGCCTGGATCCGAACGTCTTCTACCACGGCTTCGAACAGGACCTGACGGAACTGGCCACCGAGTGGGGGATCGAAGGGGCCACCACCAACGAGCACTGGTGGGTCGACGCCGGAGCGGCCGCGTGGGACTTCGGGGTCGGCGCGGTCGAGGGCCTCGGTGCCATGGTCGGTGCCCACAGCTCCGAGGGCTGGTTCTCCATGTCGTGGGACGACGCGATGCTGGAGAACTGGGAGGGCACCCTCCAGTCGGTGTCGTCCCTGGTGGGCATGTACGACGCCGAGTCCGACAGTTACGGCTGGGCCGGCTGGGACACCGTCGGCGATGCCTGGAAGGAGGCCGCCCACGCGGTGGTGCCGTGGGAGGAGTGGGGCGAACGGCCCGGCTACGTCATCGGTACCGCGCTGCTCAACATCGGTGTGGCCGCGGCCGGTGTCGCGCTGTCGGCGACCGGTGTCGGCGCCGTCGTCGGCGTTCCCCTCCTGGCCTGGCGCGGCGCGTCCATCCTCAACAAGATGAGCGGCAGCCGCCTTCCGGACATGGACATGCCCTCCGGCGACTCCCCCACCCCCATCTCGATCCAGCTCAACCTCCCGAACTTCGCCGGCGGCAACAGGACCCTGTTCGAGTTCGACCTGTCCGGGTTCGGCGGCACCGACCCCAGGCGCATCCAGGACATGCAGGACGCCCTGGCCCGATTCGCGGAACGGCACGAGGGCGCGGACGGCACCGGCGACTCGGGTTCCCCCTCAGGCACGCGCCCCCGCACCGGTGACGACTCCACTACGGACGAGAACCGGCGCGCCTCTCCGCACCCCGACTACACGGTCGAGGACCTCCAGGACGGCATGACCGTCGAGGACGTGCTCAACCCGGCCTCCCCACAGGCCACCGCGCTCCGGGACCAGTACGGCGCGGACTTCCGCCGGGCCGACGCGGAGCAGGGCGGCGACCGCGACGACTGGGAGGGTTCGGGCGACGGCGAGTTGGAGTACGCCGGCCTCCGCCCGGGTCCGAACCACCTAGAGGGCTCCGCGACCCCGGACACGCCGCGGAACCAGCGGGCCGACCTCTCCGGCTCGGACCCCGACTTCGACGTCCCGGACGACTTCCGCCCCGACGGCCCGGAGATGATGGACCGGTCCCCGACCGTCACCAACAGTGTCGACAACGACACCCGCCCGGGCGACTCACCCACCAACGGCAACGACGGGCAGAACAACTCCCACGTGGATCAGGGCGACGGCTCGACCACGGTCACCACCGGCGGCGGCTCGAACGGCGGACACGGTCCGACGGGCGGACCGGACTCCGGCCTGCCGGGCGACGGCGACAGCGAGCCCTTGGACCCGAATCGGCGGGACACGCACACGCGTGCTGTCCGCACGCAGGAAGTCATCGACGAGCTGGGACTTCGCCCCGGCGTAAGGCCGCCTGACTTCAACCAGCGCTTCGTCGATCTCATCAGTGAGCGCCCGGACCTGCTCAACGAGTTCTATGACAGCCGCGACTACCGACGCAGAGCCGACTTCAAGATCCTGGGGATCAAGCTGCCGATCCTGACCCGCTCCGGGGACGGCGTGTTGATGCCCAAGAGTAGCCTCCCCGAGCCGGACGACCCCACCTATCTCACCAATGAACCGAACCGTATCGAGGTCAACGGAGACCCGAACCACCCGGACGTGGTTCGTCTGAACGGCGTTGCGGCAGCCCGGCAGACCGCTATCGACAATGTCATGGACGCCACCTCCGAGTACGTGAAGGAACGCAACAAGGTCGGTGATCGGCACCCCGAGGTACAGCGGTTGCGGCAGGAGTACGAGGACGCGCTGGCGCGGCACGATAGCAACGAGTCGCATGCCGACGTGAAGCAGGCCAAGGAGGCCTACGAGACCCTGCGCAACACGCAGGGAGACCTGGACCCGAAGGTCCAGCGGCTGAGCGACGAGAAGAACGATCTCATCGGTGTGTCCTCGCGCGCGAGCGAGGACTTCGGTGAGGCGGTGGCCAGGCAGATCGCCGCGGAGAAGTTCGACGGCAACACCACCATCACCCTGGACGACGGCTCCCCGCTGGAACTGCCGAGAATCACCGAGGAGATCAAGCCGAACACCTACCCCGGGCACGGCAACAGCCAGTTCGACCAGATCCACCGTGCCGAGGGTCCAGACGGCAAACCGATGTTCGTGGTGATGGAGGCCAAAAGCAGCCTGGGAACTGAGCTCGGCGAACGCACGATCCAGCCGGCCGCTGGCTCGAATGGAATCCCCACTCGCGTCTCACAGGGCACCAGGCCCTACTTCAACGACATCCTCGATGCCATGGAGGAGCGCGGAGAGAAGGCCATTGCGAAGGGTTCGGAGACCTTCGAAACTCCGAACAACGAAGCGAGGCTCGCCGACGAGCTCCGTGAAGCCATGGAGAGCGGCCGTGTGATCTATGTGGAGGCCAAGGGCGATCCACGTGGGTCGCAGTACGGTGGGGGCCAGTTCAAGCTGTTCGATATCCGCGACAACACGAACCAGTAAGGACCCACAGCATGACCTTCTCTGTCCCGGCCCCTGACTTCGGTTCCCCTGGCCTCGTGAACCTGCTTCCACGCATGCCCGACAAGCGGGCTCGGGTTGGCAGGACAGCCGAGGAACGCCCTAGCTCCATCGACCTCAGGCTGAACTCCATGTGGTCGGACGCGTGCACCACATTGGCGGTGGATCGTCGAGCCGCGAATCTGGAGACCTGGGAAGCATGGACAGCCGCCATGCAGATCTACAACGCCGTCTTCGACATCACCATCCCCGAACCGGGCACCCCGGTCGAGTTCATGTTCGACCACAAGGTCCGGCACACCACCGCGACCGGCCCCCGGTACTTCGCCGACGCCGGGGTCTGGGACATGGCGTTCTACCTCGCCATCACCTGCCGCGACCAGGACCGGTGGACGAAGCTGTGCCACATCGACGTCGAACTCCTACGACGTGCGCAACAGGGCCAGGGCCGCGAGTACAACCCCTTCACCTACCACTGGATCGCCGCACGGCAGGCCTACATCCTCCACCGGCCCAACCTCGTCGAGGAACTCACTGCCGCCATGGAACTCTCCGACCCCGCACGGGCCGAGTTCGGCGACCCCGACTACCTCAACAAAGTCGTCTTCCCCCAGATGAACACCTTCCTCACATTCGCCCAGGGCGACTCCGACGGATTCAACGAAGCCCTCGCCAACGGCCTCACCCTCTGGCGCGACTACAACACCGCTAACGAGGAACGCGCACAGGACGTCAAGAACGTCACGCCGCTGGGCCTCCTCGCCCTGGCCTGCATGGGCTATGACCGCAGCTTCCACGAAGCCGGGTTCCGACTCGAAGTCGAATCCGACTACCTTCCCAAACACATCGTCGAACGCTCCTGGTACGGCGAATTCGACATCTGATTCGCCATACAACACATGAAACTGCAACACTTCGCGCATGAACGATCTCCCTCCGCAGCCGTCCGCGATGTCCGCTTCCGGTGCTCCCACGCCTGCCTCCGCCCCGTCCGGAGTGCGTCCCAAGGCCCTCTGGTACGGGATCTCCGCGGCGCTGGCGCTCGCGTGCGTGCTCGCCATCGGGCTGGCGGTCTTCCTCGCCAACAACCCGATCCGCGCCACCCCTGAGGTGGTCGCCGAGATACGACCGCGCGAGACCGTGGAGCTCGAGGTCGGCGAGGGTGAGGCGGAGGCCTGGGCTGTCTACTCCACGCCCGGCGGAAGGCCCGCCGACTGCGAGTTCATCTCGCCCGCCGGGGAATACAGGCTGTTGTCCCCGGACCAGCGGCACGATGGTGAGAGCCACGGCGAGTGGATCTTCCTGGGCGTGCTGGACACACCCGAACCGGGGACCTACGAGGTGCACTGCTCAGGCGCAGGGCACTCCGGGGAGGTCCGTGAAGGGGTCGACTACGTGGTGGGCGGCGCGGACGTGATCCACTCCGTGAACGCTCAGCGCAACACCGTGCCGACCATCGTCATCATCACCGCCCTGGCCGGGCTGGGTGCGGCCGTGCTGCTCGCGGTGGTCACGGCGGTACGCCGCGGCGTGGCGAGGAAGCGGGCGCGCTCGGACCGGGCCATGGTCCAGCACCCCTGACCACTCGGCCGAACGAGGCCGAGTAGCGTACGAATCCTCCCGCTTCCCGTGAAGGAGCACCCCCGTTGAGCCATGACGTGATCGCCCTGTTGGCCGAGAGTCCCGACCGGCGTTCGCTCCTGGACGCGCTGGCCCAGGCAGGGCCGAAGCTGCGGGTGCGGCTCGTGGCAGAGGGGGCCGTGGTCCAGCTGCGTGACGGCTCCGGCCGCCTCGTGCTCGCCGTGCAGGCCGCGCAACGGCTGGCGGTCTCCTCCGAGGCCGACCGGCTGCTGGCGGACGGGGTGAGCGACGACCTTCCCGCCCAGCCCTACTGGGTGGAGGCCCGGGGCGCCGAACTCGACGACACCGACACCACCGGCATGGCCCGCCGCTTCGCCCGACACCTGGTCGAACGGCACGGCGGCACGCTCTGGGAGCCCGAGTCCCGGCTGCCCCGCGACGACGCACACCTCGTGGGAGTCACCGACCACCCCGCGGTGACCGCCGTGACCGGGAAGAACGCCGTCGTGGTGCAGGACCGCCCGGTGGTGTCCCTGTCGAACTGGCTCGTGGACGCCCTCGCCGTGCACGGGCGCGACGGGCTCGGCCTGCAGGTGGTCACCCCGTCCACGAGCGTCCTCACGCACGCGCTGCGCTCCTTCCTGGGCAAGCGCGCCGCGACCTGGGTCGTGCGCGCGCCCGACGGCCGCTACTACGACGGCTTCAACGGCCTGCCGCTCGTGTGGGCGGACGGCACCGGCTTCGTCCCCGACCCCGGGCTCGATCCCGAGGACGGCCCGAACGAGGCCTTCCGCGTGTCGCCCGACGACGAACCGGTCGTACTGCTGCACGTCGACCTCCAGATCGACCACGCGGTCCGCGGCGACCTGGAACTCGGCGGCACCGTGGAGGAGCTGACCGCGAGCCTGGCCGGCGTGCCCCCGTCCGTCTGGGGTACCGCCGAGCCCCTCACGCGCCCCTGGGACCGCGCCCGGATCACCAGGACCGCGCGGGGCCGCGCCCCCGGCCGCACCTGGCTGGCCTTCTCCGGCCAGCCCGGCGGCCCTGACGAGGACGCGCTTCCCTTCGCCGGCACTCTCCGGGTCTCACGCACGTCCGCGGGAGTGCGCGAGCACGTCCTGCTCACGGTGGCCCACCGGCCCGGCGGGGAGCCGGACCTTGACGCCCTCATCCCGCTGCTGCGCGAACTGGCCGCCCAGGGCGGTCTGCGCACCATGACCGTGCTCCGCGCGCTCGGCCGCGCCGACCTCACCACGCCCCCGCGCTGGGCCGGGGTGCCCGTGCCCGTGGGGCTGGCCGTGGGCGCCGAAGGGGTGCTGGAGACGGGCCGGGACAGGGCGTTGAAGGCGCCGGTGGAGGGTGTCGCGTACGGACCGCGCCTGACCCCGGTGGTCTGGTACCGGATCGGCGACGGCACGGAACCGGACTCCTGGGACCGGTTCCGCGCCCTCATGGAGCACCTCAGGCCCCGTGAAGCCTCGTGAGGCTTCGTCGGGCCCCTCCACATCAGGACCCGCCGAGCGCCGTTGACCCCCGCCAAGCCCCATCGAGCCTGGCCCGCGCCCGCCCATCCCTGTTCGGCCCGCTGAGCCCCGCCAAGCCTCGCCGAGGCCCCGCCGGCGCCCGTTGAGTCCCGTCAGGCCCGGTTGACCAGGGTGTCGGCGTGCTCGGGGCTCAGGCAGTGCTCGATGACCGTCACGGCGGCGCCGATGACGCCCGCGCTCTCCCCCGCGGTGGAGGACACGATGCTCAGGTGCTCGGTGGCCAGCGGCAACGAGCGCTGGTAGATGATCTCCCGGACCCCGGCGAGCAGGTGGTCGCCGGCCAGGGCCAGCGCGCCGCCGATGACGATGACCGACGGGTTGAACATGTTGACCGAGGCGGCCAGCACCTCGCCGACGTCGCGCCCGGCCTGGCGCAGGGCGCGCAGCGCCGGGACCGATCCGTTGCGTGAGAGCTCCACGACGTCGCGGGCGCCCCGCGCCGGGACGCCCTCCGCGGTCAGCGCCTCGGCGAGGGCCGCGCCGCTGGCCACGGCCTCCAGGCACCCGGTGTTGCCGCAGCGGCACTGGCGGCCCGCCCCGCTGGGCACGTGGATGTGCCCCATGTCCCCGGCCGCCCCCTGGGCGCCCCGGTAGACCCGGCCCTCGCTCACGATGCCGCAGCCGATACCGGTGGCGACCTTGACGAACATCAGGTGGCTGGCGGTGGGCCAGGCGACGTGGTGCTCGCCGACGGCCATGATGTTGACGTCGTTGTCCACCAGGACGGGCACGGGCAGGCGCGCGCCGACGTAGCCGGGCACGTCGAAGTTGTCCCACCCGGGCATGATCGGCGGGTTGACCGCGCGGCCGGTGGAGTACTCGACCGGTCCGGGCAGGCCGATGCCCACCCCGAGCAGGTCGGTCACCTCGCGGCCGGCGCCGTCGAGCAGCGCCCGCCCGCGGTCGACCACCCAGTCCAGGACCGGTTCGGGCCCCAGCGCGATGTCGAGGTCGGCGCGCTCCTCGGCCAGCACCGTCCCGGTCATGTCGGTGAGCGCCAGCCGCGCGTGGGTGGCGCCCAGGTCGGCGGCCACGACGACGCGGGCGTCGGGGCGGAACGAGAACGTCGTGGGCGGTCGCCCGCCGGTCGAGGCGGCCTCGCCCGCGGGGCCGATGAGCCCGCTGGCCAGGAGGGCGTCCACGCGCTGGGTGACCGTGGATCGGGCCAGTCCGGTCACCGACGCCAGCTCGGACCGGGTGCGCGGTCTGCCGTCGCGCAGTATCCGCAGCAGTGTCCCCGCCCCTGGTACGGCGGCCGTCGCGCGCAACTCCGTCAAACCCCTGCCCCCCGTCAGCACCTCTTCCGTCATGAATCCAGTCAAGCACAGGTTCCGTGGCGAGGTTCGAGCGAGCCTAAAGTGTTCTCATCCGACAACTTCTGCTTGACTATCGACATAAGTCCGGCGTACGGTGCCGTCATGTCAGTGAGTAAGGTCACAAGCCTGGGTGAAGCGGACGACCCCGGCCCCCTCGCCCCCCAGGTCTACCGCGCGGCGGTGATCGGTACCGGCTTCATGGGACGCGTCCACACCCACGCCGTCCGGGCCCACGGCGGCCGGGTCGTGGGCGTGGCGGGCTCCTCCCAGGACAAGGCCGAGCGCTTCCGCACCACCCACGGCCTGGACCGCGCCGTCGGCCACGCCCTCGATCTCATCCACGACCCCGACGTGGACGTCGTCCACGTGTGTACCCCCAACCACCTGCACGCCCCGCTGAGCCTGGCCGCGCTGTCGGCCGGCAAGCACGTCGTGTGCGAGAAGCCCCTGGCCACGGACGCCGCCACGGCCCGGAGCCTGGTGACGGCCGCCGAGGAGGCCGGCCGCGTCGCGGTCGTGCCCTTCGCCTACCGGTTCCACCCCATGGCCCGCGAGGCGCGGGCGCGCGTGGCGGCGGGCGCCATCGGACGCGTCAGCCTGGCGCACGGCGGCTACCTCCAGGACTGGCTGCTCTCCCCCGAGGACGACAACTGGCGGGTGGACGCCGAGCTGGGCGGGCCCACCCGGGCCTTCGGCGACATCGGCTCGCACTGGTGCGACATGCTGGAGTTCGTCACCGGCGACCGCATCACCGCGGTCAGCGCCCAGACCTCCCGCGTCAACGACACCCGCGGCAGCGCGTCCCGGCCGGTCACCACCGAGGACCTGGTCGCCTTCCAGTTCTCCACCCGCGGCGGCGCGATCGGCAGCGCCGTGATCAGCCAGGTCTCCCCCGGCCGCAAGAACCAGCTGCTCCTGGAGGTGGCCGGGAGCGAGGGCTCGCTCGTCTTCGACCAGGAGCGCCCCGAGACCCTGTGGTCCGCCTCCCGCGGGCGCACCGCGCTCATCTCGCGCGACGACCCCGACCTCAGCGCCGACGCCGCGCGGCTGGTCACGGTGCCCGTCGGCCACCCGCAGGGCTACCAGGACTGCTTCAACGCCCTGGTCGCCGACACAGCCGCGGCCATCGCCGGGCACGAGCCCGAGGGCCTGCCGCGCTTCACCGACGGCCTGCGCGCCGCCGTCCTGGCCGAGGCCGTGCTGGAGTCGGCCCGCGAGCGCCGCTGGGTCGACGTCCCGGAGGTGGAGGAGGCATGACCGGCGAACCCCTCCTGAGCATGCGCGCCATCACCAAGTCCTTCCTCGGCGTGCGCGTCCTGCACGGCGTCGACCTGGACCTGCGCGCCGGTGAGGTGCACGCCCTGGTCGGCGAGAACGGGGCCGGGAAGTCGACCCTGATGAAGGTGCTGGCCGGGGTGCACCGCCCGGACGGGGGCACCATCGAACTCGACGGTGAGGAGGTCGCCTTCGAACACCCCGTGCGGGCCCAGCGCGCCGGGGTCGCCACGGTCTTCCAGGAGTTCAACCTCCTTCCCGAGCGCACCGTCGCCGAGAACGTCTTCCTGGGCCGCGAACCCCTGCGCCGCGGCCTCGTGGACGGCCGCGCGATGGAGCGCGCCACCGCCGCGCTCCTGGCCGACCTCGGCCTGGAGGGGATCGCCCCGTGGCAGAAGGTGCGGTCTCTGTCGGTGGCGGAGCAGCAGATCGTGGAGATCGTCAAGGCGCTCTCGCAGGACGCCCGCGTCATCTCCATGGACGAGCCGACCGCCGCGCTGGCCGACCACGAGGTGGAGGTGCTCTACCGGATCATCGGCCGACTGCGCGAGCGGGGCGTCGCCGTCCTCTACGTCTCGCACCGGCTCAAGGAGATCTTCGACCTGGCCGCGACCATCACCGTGCTCAAGGACGGTGACCTGGTCGGCACCTGGCCCGCCCAGGAGCTGGAACCGGCCGAGCTGGTGCGCCAGATGGTCGGCCGCCCCGTCTCGGCGGTCTTCCCCGAGCCCCTCGAACCGCGCGGCGAGCACGTCGGACGCGTCCGGTTGTCGGTCACCGGGGGCGGCAACGCCCAGGTCGACGGCATCGGGTTCGAGGTCCGCGGCGGTGAGATCCTCGGTCTGGGCGGGCTCCAGGGCAGCGGCCGCACCGAGGTCGCGCACGCCCTGTTCGGGATCGCCCGGTTCACCCGCGGCGAGGTGCGCGTGGACGGGCGGGTCGTGAACCCGCGCTCACCGCGCCAGGCCGTGCGCGCGGGACTGGTGCTGGTCACCGAGGACCGCAAGTCACAGGGCCTGGCCCTGCACCAGTCGGTGCTGGACAACGGGCGCCTGGTCCTGGACGCCGTGTTCCCCTTCGGCTCCGGGCGGCGCGCCCGGCGGCTGCCCGGTGTGCTGTCGTCGCTGGAACTGGTCGCCCGGGGCGGCCACGGCCAGGAGGTCCAGTACCTGTCCGGCGGCAACCAGCAGAAGGTGGTGCTGGCCAAGTGGCTGGCCGCCGAACCCGGCGTCATGGTGATGGACGAGCCCACCCGCGGCATCGACGTGGGCGCCAAGCAGGCCGTCTACCGGCTGATGCGCGAACTGGCCGCCGACGGTGTGGCCATCGTGCTGATCACGTCGGAGCTGCCCGAGCTCATCGGTATGGCCGACCGCCTGGTCGTGCTCGAAGACGGGCGCATCGCGGGCGAACTGCCCGGCGACGCCGACGAGGAGGCCGTCATGGCCCTGGCCACCGGTTCCGCCCCGCGCGAGGAGGCGGCCTCGTGACACCCCTGCGGACCACCGCGGCGAGCCTGGGTTCGCGGCTCGGCACGACCGGCCTGGTCTACGCGGCCCTGGTCGTCCTGCTGGCGGTCAGCGCCGCCTTCCTGGCCGCGCGCGGCGCCACCCTGTTCACCACGGCCAACACCGTCGACCTGTTCACCCGCAGCAGCCTGCTGGGCTTCCTGGCCATCGGCCAGACACTGGTCATCCTCTGCCGCTCGCTGGACCTGTCGGTGGGCCACGTCGCCGCGCTGTCCGCGCTGGTCGCCGCCACCACGATGGACGGCGACCCGTCGCGGATCGTCCTCGGGGCCACCGCCGCGCTGGTCGTGGCGGGACTGATCGGCCTGGCCAACGGGCTCATCGTCACCGGCCTGCGGGTCAACCCCTTCATCGCGACCCTGGGCACGGCCCTGATCGTCCAGGGCTACCTGGACACGACCTTCCAGGGGCCGGCCGGGTCGGTGCCCGAAGCCTTCCAGGCCTTCGGCTACACCCGGATCGGCCCGCTGCCGGTCTCCACCCTGGTCATGCTCGGCCTGGCGGTGGCGGCCGTCGTGTTCCTGCACCGCACCCGCATGGGCTACCACATGTACGCCGTCGGCGGCGACGCCGACGTCGCCCGCCTGTCGGGCGTGCGGGCGGGCGTGCCCGTGGTCACCGCGCACGTCCTGTGCTCGATCACCGCCGGAGTGGCCGGGCTGCTGCTGGCGGCACGGTTCGGGACCGGCAACCCGCAGGTGTACGCCAACGGGTACGAGCTGGAGGCGATCGCCGCGGTCGTGCTGGGCGGGACCTACCTGCTCGGCGGACGCGGCGGCGTGGCCGGAACCATCGCGGGCGTGTTCGTGCTGGCCACCCTCGACACCGTGTTCAACGTGCTCGCGGTCGACCCGTTCGTCAAGGACGTCCTGCGCGGCGCGGTCCTGGTCGCCGCGGTGGCCGTCTACGCCCGCGGACAGCAATCCCGCGCCGCGACGCGCGTGCGGTTCCCGTCCACGGGCCCGCCGGCGCCGCCGCCCTCCCAGCCCCCGTCCCCGAAGACCGCTCCCCTGGGAGGCCGCCGATGACCGCCCCCGCCTCCCCGACACCGTCCGCCCCGCCGCCCGCACCCGGGGCGGACGGACGGCGCCGCCCGCCCCTGGGCGCGCTGTCCTCGATGCCCAGGGGCGGCACGGCGACGGTCGCGCTGATCCTGCTGCTGATCTTCGTCGTCATCGCCACGCAGAACCCGTCGTTCTTCGAGGGGCCACCGCTGATGGGGTTCGCCAAGAAGGCCGCCCCGCTGGTGATCCTCGCGGTCGGCCAGTACCTGGTGATCGTCTCCGGCGAGTTCGACCTGTCGGTCGGCTCGCTCGTGGGCGCCCAGGTCGTCATCGCGGCCCGGCTCATCGACGGCGACGAGGCGATGACCTGGCCCGTGCTGGCGCTCATGGTGGCCTTCGGGCTGGTCGTGGGCCTGGTGAACGGGCTGGTCACCACGCTGCTGAGGGTGCCGTCGATCATCACCACGCTCGGCACCATGCTCGTCCTCTTCGGCGCCGTGCGCTTCTGGACCGGCGGCGCGCCCACGGGCGCGCTCTCCGAGGCCTTCCGCGTCCCCGGCCGCGACGGGATCGAGAACGTGCCGTTCCTCCACCAGATCCCGTGGGCCCTGCTGATCGCGGCCGCCGTCGTGGTGGGCGGCGTGCTGGTGATGCGCTCCCCGTACGGGCGCACGCTGATGGCGACCGGTGACAACGACACCGCCGCCGCCTTCTCCGGCGTGCGGGTGTGGTCGGTGCGCACGCTGGCCTTCATGGCGTCGTCCCTGCTGGCCACGCTCGCGGCGGTGCTCATCGGCGGCTACGCCGGGGTCACCGCCCAGGTCGGCCAGGGCCTGGAGTTCACCGCCATCACCGCGGTGGTCCTGGGCGGCGTGGTCCTGGGCGGCGGACGCGGCACCGTGCTCGCCGCCGCGCTGGGCGCCCTCACCGTGGAGGCGCTCTTCACCCTCTTCAACCAGCTCTACCTGCCCTCGACGATCCAGCCGGCGGCGCAGGGACTCATCATCATCGCCGCGGTGGCCTACGCGTCGCGCCGCGGCGAGCTCCGACTGCCCGGGCGCCCACGGCGGCGACCGGACCACCCGACCGAGCACACGCTCGGCTCTTCGAGGAGGTAACACACCATGCGCGTTCCCCCTGCGCTGCTGGCCGGCGCCGCCGGCCTGGCCCTGGTCCTCAGTGCCTGTACGACCGACGCTCCCGACGACGAGGCGGCCGAGGGCGCCGGCCTGTCCCCGGACGAGGAGTGGTTCGACCAGGAGGAGTTCGACACCCAGCTCGCCCAGCGCGACATCACGCCCGAGGGCGACCCGGAGCAGCCCTGGCTGCAGGCGATCGAGCCCGAGTGGACCGACACGGGCGAGTTCGCCTCCGACGACCCGGGGGAGGCCACCGTGTGCTTCTCCAACGCCTCGGTGTCCAACCCGTGGCGCGTCACCGGCTTCATCACCATGGAGCAGCAGGTGGAGGCGCTCCAGGACGAGGGCCGCATCGGCGAGTTCCGGGTCTCCGACGCCGCCGACGACGACAACCAGCAGATCTCCGACATCCAGGCGTTCGTGGACGCCGGCGACTGCGAGGCCATCATCATCTCGCCGTCCACCACCGCCACCCTCACGCCCGCCGTGGAGACCGCCTGCGAGAGCGGTGTCCCGGTCATCGTCTTCGACCGCGGGGTCAACACCGACTGCATGGTCACCTTCATCCACCCCATCGGCGGCTACGCCTACGGCGCCGACGCCGCCGAGTTCCTCGTGGACGAGCTGGAGCCGGGTTCCACCGTGCTGGCACTGCGCATCCTGCCCGGGGTCGACGTGCTCGAACACCGTTGGGCGGCGGCCCAGACCATCTTCGACGACAGTGAGCTGGAGGTCCTCGGCTTCGAGTTCACCGGCGGCGACGGCGCCCAGATCAAGGACCTGGTGTCCCAGCACCTCCAGCGCGGGTCGGTCGACGGCATCTGGATGGACGCCGGTGACGGCGCGGTCGCGGGCCTGGAGGCCTTCGAGGACGCCGGACAGCCGTACCCGGTCATCGCCGGCGAGGACGAGCTGAGCTTCATGCGCAAGTGGGACGAGGAGGACATCACGGCGATCGCCCCGGTCTACTCCAACTTCCAGTGGCGGACCCCGGTCCTGGCCGCGAGCATGATCCTGGCGGGCGAGGAGGTCCCCTCGGAGTGGGTCCTGCCGCAGGAGCCGATCCGCGAGGAGGAGCTGCAGGACTACCTGGAGCGCAACGCGGACATGCCGTCCCTGCACTACGCGAAGTTCGGCGGCGAGGACCTGCCGGGCTTCCCCGAGGCCTGGACGGACCGGTAGATGCGCGCGCTGGGGGTCAACACCTGGGTGTGGACGTCGCCGCTGACCGACGCCGCGCTGGAGCGCCTCGCGCCCCGCGTGGCGGAGTGGGGGTTCGACGCGATCGAGCTGCCGGTGGAGAACGCCGGCGACTGGGACCCCCGGCGCGCCCGCGACCTGCTGGACGGGCTGGGCCTGACGGCCACCGTCGTGCTGGTCATGGGGCCCGGTCGCGAGCTGGTGGCGACCGGGCCCGGGACCCGCGCGAACACCCAGGACTACCTGCGCCGGGTGGTGGACGCGGCGGCCGGGGTCGGCTCGCCCGTCATCGCCGGTCCCGCCTACGCCTCGGTCGGCCGGACCTGGCGGATGTCCGAGTCCGAACGGGCCGGGGTCTACGCCGAGCTGACCGACGCGCTGGCCCCCGTGGTCGACCACGCCGCGGCCGCGGGCGTGCGGGTGGCCGTCGAACCCCTCAACCGGTACGAGACCAGTGTCCTCAACACGGTCGACCAGGCCATGACGGCCCTGGCCGACCTGCCCGCGCGCCACTGCGGGCTGGCCCTGGACGTGTACCACCTCAACATCGAGGAGCGGGACGTGGCCGCCGCCGTCGACCGGGCCGCCCCGCGCCTGCACCACGTGCAGGTGTGCGCCAACGACCGGGGCGCGCCCGGCGCCGACCACCTGGACTGGCCCGGGATCACGGCCGCGCTGGACCGGGCCGGGTACACGGGACCCCTGGTCATCGAGTCGTTCACCGCCGACAACGCGAGCATCGCCACGGCCGCCTCCGTGTGGCGGCCCCTGGCGGAGACGCAGGACGCCATCGCCGTGGACGGCCTGGCGTTCCTGCGCTCGCTGCCGGACCCGGCGGTGCCGCCCCTCCCCCGACCCGCCCCCACACGGAGGTAGTGAGAATGCCGCGACCAGTCACCCTGTTCACCGGCCAGTGGGCCGACCTGCCGTTCGAGGAGCTGTGCTCCCTCGCCTCCTCCTGGGGGTACGACGGCCTGGAGATCGCCTGCTGGGGCGACCACCTCGACGTCACCCGCGCCGCCGTGGACGACGCCTACGTGCGGGAGAGGCGGGAGATCCTGGAACGCCACGGCCTGGGCGTGTGGGCGATCTCCAACCACCTGCTCGGCCAGGCGGTGTGCGACGACCCCATCGACCACCGCCACCGCGACATCCTGCCCGACCGGGTGTGGGGCGACGGCGACCCCGAGGGCGTGCGCCGGAGGGCGGCCGAGGAGATGCGCACGACCGCCCGGGCGGCGGCCCGGATGGGCGTGTCCACGGTGGTGGGGTTCACCGGCAGCGCGATCTGGAAGTACGTGGCGATGTTCCCGCCGGTGGGCGAGGACGTGATCGAGGCGGGCTACCAGGACTTCGCCGACCGCTGGAACCCGATCCTGGACGTGTTCGACGAGGTGGGCGTGCGCTTCGCCCACGAGGTGCACCCCTCGGAGATCGCCTACGACTACTGGTCCACCGAGCGGGCGCTGGAGGCGGTGGGGCGCCGCCCCGCCTTCGGCCTCAACTGGGACCCCAGCCACATGATGTGGCAGGACATCGACCCGGCGGGCTTCCTGTGGGACTTCCGGGACCGGATCTACCACGTGGACTGCAAGGACACGCGCAGGCGGACGGGCAACGGACGCAACGGGCGGCTGGGTTCGCACCTGCCGTGGGGCGACCCGCGACGGGGCTGGGACTTCGTCTCGACCGGGCACGGCGACGTGCCGTGGGAGGACTGCTTCCGCACGCTGAACGCGATCGGCTACGAGGGCCCGGTGTCGGTGGAGTGGGAGGACGCCGGGATGGACCGGCTGGTCGGCGCCGCCGAGGCGGTGGACTTCGTACGCGCGCACGCCTACGACCCGCCGGAGGCGGGCTTCGACTCCGCCTTCCAGACGCGCGGGTAGGGGGCCGTCGGCCCTGGCCGATGCGGGTGCCCGGCGCCCGGTGCCCGACCGGTGCCCGCCGACCTTGGCGGACGCCCCTGGCATGGCCGACCCGGGCGACCGGTGTCCGCCGACCTCGGCGGGCACCCGCGGCGCGCTCCCCGCCTGGGAACGCGCCGACGGCACCTCCGGACCCCCGGCGTCGACCCCGTCGTGCTTCCGGGGCCGCGCCGCGGCCCGTCCGGTCACATCATGGGGGCGATGACCACCCGGTAGCGGCCCCCGTCGGCGGTGGCCACGTCCGTGCGGAAGTCGTTGACCCGGTTCACGGAGCGCTGGACGGTGTCGCTGCGCACGGCACTGGTGTCGGCGGCGGGCAGGTGCTCCCGGACGGACGAGATCGCCTCGTCGACGGACAGCGCGGTCGCTCTTCGCTCCGGCGTGACACTCCAGCCGTCATCGGACAGGCGGCTGATCGCGATCCGGAACATCCCGGTTCTCCCTGCGGTGTCGGGGGGCTGGAGCGCCATTCTCCCCCATCGCCCACGGCCGCGGAAGAGCGGTCCGGCCGGGTGTGGACGGCGGCGCCCTCCGCCCGCACCCGGATCCGGTCCGAGCGACCCGGTCAGACCTCCAGATCCTCCTCGATGCCCTTGAGGCGGTGCCTGGCCAGGGCCAGGTTGGCACGTGCCCGGTCCAGCGCGAGGTAGAGGAACAGGCCCTGCCCCTTGCGGTTCGTGAGGGGCCGGATGAGGTGGTACTGGCTGGAGAGCGAGATGAGGATGTCCTCCAGTCCCTGCTTGAGTCCGAGCTGGTCCATCGTCCTCATCTTGGCCCGGACGACCTCGGTGTTGCCCGCGGCGGCGACGTCCAGGTCGAGCCCGCTGGTCGAATTGAGCGACCCCAGCGACATTCCGCTGTTGTAGTCCACGACGGCGGCACCGAGGGCGCCCTCGATCGCCATCATGTCCTTCAGCCCGGCTTCGATGTTCGGCATGTCCTTCTCTCTCCTTGTGGTCGTGTGGCGCAGAAACGGCCGTTGGGCCATCCAACGGCGAAGGCGAACGCGCGGTTCGAACCGGCGACCGGTCACGCGATCACGGACCCCTTCCACGGGCGGTCGACCGACAGTGAGCGGAGCCCGGTCAGAACGCGGTCGAGCACCGCGCGGTCCACCGTGGACGCGGCTCGGGGAGCGGGCCGTCCGCGCTGACGTCGGGGAGGCGGACCCTGGTCCCGGCGGGACGGCGGCAGGTGCGCCGAGCCCGACAGGCCCCGCAGTCGCCGCAGGGCGAAGCCGAGGTGGCCCCGGTCCCGTTCCATCCGCACCTGTACACACAGGTCGGAGCCCTTCAGGACGGCGATCAGCAGGTGGTGGTCGGCGTCGGTCACGACCACGTCCTCCACCGCGTCGGCGGCGTACGGGGGGTTTGCTCCGATGGCCCGGACGATCTCCACCGCCTCCGTCGGCCGGTCGTCGACACCGGCGAGGGAGACCGTCGCGCCCTCACGCCAGTCGACCAGCGAGACGCTGCGGACTCCGGGTGTCGTGAGCATCTCCCGCAACTGCTGGTCGATGGAGGGCACGGCGGCTCCTTCGGGGAGAGCAGGGGGACGACGCACGTCGGCCCCGGGGGGAGCGGTTGAGGCCCTCGGCGGCCCCTACGGATTCCCTGACGATAGGACGCGTCGGCGCGCTCCGCAGGCGTTCGCCGAATTCCCTGACTTTCGTCCAGAAAAGTGGCAAACCATCACGATCCCGAAAGAAGCGACACAGGAGCTTTGTTCAACTTTGGGCACTACAGAACTGTGGCCGCCCGGAGCACACCGGGCGGCCGCTTCCCTCATGTTCTGGGCGTCGGCCGTGCTTCCTCCCGGAGGAGGAGGCTCACAGCCAGGTGACCGCTCCGGTCTCCAGGTCGTAGCGCGCCGGGACGATCTCCAGGGTCCCGGCCTCGACCAGGCCGCGCAGGTCCTCGTCCTCCTGCAGCCTTCCGGCGATGTCGACGGCGTTGGCCCGCACGCAGTCGTCGAGGAAGTCGTCGCCCTCCTCGGGAGTGGCCTCGACGACGGGGAGGATCTCCTCCACCAGGTAGCCGACGTGGCCCTCGGGCACCTCACCGCTCTCGTGCGCCTCGACGGCCGCGGTGACCGCACCGCACGACTGGTGGCCCAGGACGACGATGAGGCGGGTGCTGTCGATGTGCAGGCCCGCGTAGCTCAGGCTGCCCAGGACCGACTCGTCCAGGACCTGTCCGGCCGAGCGGATGGTGAACACGTCACCGAGACCCTGGTCGAAGATCAGCTCCGGCGGAACCCGGGAGTCGGCGCAACTGAGGACGGTGACGAAGGGGCTCTGGCCCTCCAGGAGCTCCGCCCGGCGGTCGGCCCCCTGGCGGGGGTGGACGGAGTTGTTGTCCCGCCAGCGCGCGTTGCCCTCTTCGAGCAGGCGCATGGCGGCCGCGGCGTCCTCCGGCGCGGGCGCCGCCGACGGACTCGCCGAGGAAGCGGCGGCGGGTGCCGCGGAACTCCCCTCCGAGGCACAGGCGGGTACCGCGGCGGCTACCGCGACGCCGGCTCCACCGATCAGGGATGTACGTAGTGCGGTTCGGCGTGAAAAGGCCATGGAGACGACTCGGATCTTCGCTAGATGGGACAAAGCGGGTCCCTGTCCCTCAAAACGAGGCAAAGCTACTCCTCGCCGCGAGGGGCGCCGAGCTCCTTGACGCATCTCTAACGCCAGGTGGGACGTGGTTCCGAACAACGCGGAATCCCTTATGCTGAAATACTGACCGTCCGTTCGTTCAGAAATTGCGCGTGATCCCGGCGACATCGGGTCCGCACCCCTTCACCAGGGACGACCAGGAGGTAGATTCACCTACCGTGCCTCGATCTTCCTCTCTCGAACCACCGCCCTCCCGCCGGGAGCCGGGCCGGCGCCGTTCCGGCCGCCCCGGCCACGACGCCGACTCCGTGCTGCGCGTGGCCGCACGCGTGTTCAACGAGCGCGGGTACGACGGCACGAGCATGGAGGACCTGGCCCGCGCCCTGGGCGTCACCAAGTCCGCGATCTACCACCACGTCACCGGCAAGACCGAACTGCTGCGGCGCTCCCTGGACCTGGCCCTGGACGCCCTGTTCGCGGTCACGCGCGAGGACGCCTCCACCACCGGCCCGGCCATCGAGCGCCTGGAGAACGTCCTGCGGGGCAGCGTGCGGGTCCTGGTCGAGGAGCTGCCCCACGTCACCCTGCTGCTGCGCGTGCGCGGCAACACGGAGGTCGAACAGCACGCCCTGGCCCGCCGCCGCGAGTTCGACCACCTCGTCGCCGGGCTCGTGCGCGAGGGCATCGCCGCCGGGGAGGTCCGGGACGACGTGGACCCCGCGATCGCCGCGCGCCTGCTGTTCGGGATGGTCAACTCGATCGTGGAGTGGTACCGCCCCGACCGCGGACTGGACGCCGACGAACTCGCCGACTCCCTCTCCCGCATGGCCTTCGAGGGACTACGCGCGTAGCGCGTCCCCTGAGCATGGCCGCGCGCCCCACGAGGTGGCCACATCAGGCCAGCGGGCACACCCGGACAAACCTGGCCAACGACCCCCGCGCCTTCCTACAATCCCTACACCGTCTCCCCCAACGGTCCATGGAAAGCGGCGCTCGTGACCGACCACCTGTCCCAGGACTGGCTGACCCCTGCCATCGCCTTCTCCGTCTCGGTGTGCGGATCACTCCTCGGCCTGGCCTTCGCCGCCCGCGCACGGCGGGCCCGCGGCGTCGCCCGGTGGCAGTGGCTGATCCTGGCCGCGCTGTCCCTCGGCGGCATGGCCGTGTGGTCGATGCACTTCATCGCGATGATGGGCTTCAGGGTCCCCGGCGTCTCGATCCGCTACGACGCCTTTCTCACCCTGGTCAGCGGGGTCACCGCCGTCGTGGTCATGGGCGCGGCGCTGACGATGACGATCCGCAAGCGCACCCTGCCCTGGATCCTCGCCTCGGGCGCCCTCGCCGCCGCCGGGGTCGTCTCCATGCACTACACGGGCATGGCCTCGATGAACATGCACGGCGCGATGCACCACGAGCCGTTCTACATCACCGCCGCCTGTGTCATCGCGCTCATCGCGTCCACGGTCGCGATGTGGTTCTCCGCCCGGCTGCGCGGCGCGCCCGCGATCGTCGCCGCCTCCCTCGTGATGGCGGTCGCCGTCACCAGCGTGCACTACACCGCGATGATGGGCGTCCACGTCATGGACCCGGATGCGGAGCGGGCGGGCCCGCCGGAGGGCTCCACCGCAGCCGACCTGCTCCTGCCGGTGATCGTCGGGCTGTTCGTCCTCCTGCTCGTGTGCAGCCTCTTCCTGATGCTCGGCGAGGACGAGGAGCGGGTGGACTACTCGCGCTCCGGCGCCGACACCCCGCGACCGCGTACGAGCGCGCCACAGGCGGCCGCGGACTACACCCCCCGGCACGGCGTGCGGGCCACGCCCCCGCCGGCGGCGGACGACGTCTGGCGGCGCCCCCGCCGCTGACGGCACGGCCGCGTGCGGCACCACAGGGCCACAAGAGTGACGCATGTCACTTCACGCGAGCCCCCAACCCTGGACCGCCCTCCACGCGGGAGACCCAGCACACCCACCTTGACTTCACAGCTTGAACTCAAGGTGCAAAGTTGAGCCCGTGTTGCGGCCTGGGTCACTCCCTTGTTTATGGTTCTTGAAGGCAACGACGCCTGGGGGCACTCTTTACCTCTCGTTGGTGAACTCAACGAGCTGAGCGTGCGCCGCGTTCCCGTACCCCCGGTTGCCGTCACCGAGCATCGTCTGGAGATCCCGTGAGCACCACCGCACCCGCCGGACCGCACCCGCCCGCGGTCCGCCCACCGAACCTGCGCTACGTCGTCTTCATCGCCGCGGCCGCCGCGCTGGGCGGATTCCTGTTCGGCTACGACAGCGCGGTCATCAACGGAGCGGTCGAAGGGATCCGCGGCCGGTTCGGCGTCGGCTCGGCGGCCCTGGGCGCGGTCATCGCCATCCCCCTGCTCGGTGCCGCCGCCGGTGCCGTGATCGCCGGACGCCTGGCCGACCGCGTCGGGCGCCCCCGCGTCATGCAGCTGGCCGCAGTGCTGTTCGCGGTCAGCGCCATCGGCTCGATGCTCCCCTTCACCGTATGGGACCTGGCGGTCTGGCGCGCCCTCGGCGGCATCGCCATCGGTATGGCGTCGGTCATCGCGCCCGCCTACATCGCCGAGGTCGCCCCCGCCGCCTACCGCGGCCGGCTCGCGTCCTTCCAGCAGGCCGCGATCGTGCTGGGCATCGCCGTCTCCCAGCTGGTCAACTGGGGCCTGCTGACCCTGGCCGACGGCGACCAGCGCGGCACCCTGTTCGGCCTGGAGTCCTGGCAGGTCATGCTGGGCGTCGAGATCGTCCCCGCGGTGGTCTACGGACTGCTCGCGCTGCGCATCCCCGAGTCCCCGCGCCACCTGGTCGCCACCGGCCGGACCGACGAGGCCAAGCGGGTGCTGGCCGCGGTGGAGGGCGACGGCGGCGACCTGGACGCCGAGGTCGCCCGGATCGACGCCCGGATGCGCGGTGAGCACAAGCCCGTCCTGCGCGACCTCTTCGGCGGCCGCGCCGGCCTGCTGCCCATCGTCTGGGTCGGTATCGGCCTGTCCGTCTTCCAGCAGCTCGTCGGCATCAACGTGATCTTCTACTACAGCTCCTCGCTGTGGCAGTCCGTCGGCATCGACCCGAGCAGCTCGTTCCTCTACTCGTTCACCACCTCGATCATCAACATCCTCGGCACCGTGATCGCGATGCTGCTGGTCGACCGGATCGGCCGCAAGCCGCTGGCCCTGATCGGCTCGGCCGGCATGGCCGTCTCCCTCGGCCTGGCCGCGTGGGCGTTCTCGTTCACCACCGAGGTCGACGGGGTGATGAGCCTGCCCGACCCACAGGGCGCAGTCGCCCTGTTCGCGGCGCACGCCTTCGTGATGTTCTTCGCCCTGTCCTGGGGCGTGGTCGTGTGGGTGATGCTCGGCGAGATCTTCCCCAACCGGATCCGCGCCGCCGCGCTGGGCGTCGCCGCCTCCGCGCAGTGGATCGCCAACTGGCTCATCACCGTCAGCTTCCCGTCGCTGTCCGACTGGAACCTGGCCGGCTCGTACGTCATCTACGCGGCCTTCGCCCTGCTCTCGATCCCGTTCATCCTCAAGTGGGTGCCCGAGACCAAGGGCCGGGCCCTGGAGGAGATGGGCTGACCGCCGACCCCCGATCCCCGACGAGGCGGGCCGCCGTGGCACGGTGGCCCGCCTCCGGCGTGGAAAACCCGTGGCGCGCGGGACGCGGCCGGCCCTAGGATCGACCCGCCCGGACGCCCCGTGCACCGCACGACGGCCGACGACGACGGAGAGGAACACGCCATGACGGACTTCACGAGTGGCCCAGCCCCAGTCTTCCCGATCGTCCGCGAGCCCTGACGGACCCCTTCGCGCGGTCCCACGGCTCGCCTTCCAGAGAGCCTGTCGTGAGTACACACAGCACTTCGTCCACCCCTTCCCACCCACTGGACGCCCTCGGCTGGAACCCCCGGGTCGAAGCCGCCTTCGACGCCGTCGCGCTGTCCAGCGAACACGTCCTGCTCCCCGCCCGCGTCTCCGCGTCGCGCCGGGGCGGCGCCGAGATCCGGCTGCCGGGCGCCCGCGACGCCGCCTTCGCCCCCGCGGTCCGCAGGGCCGCGCACACCGACCCCGCCGCCGCGCCGTGCAGCGGTGACTGGGTCGCCGTCCGCCGCTCCGGCGACGACTGGCTCGTCGAGGCCGTCCTCGAACGCGCCGGCACGCTCGTCCGCCAGGGCGTGGCCAAGGACTCCCACGACCAGGTCCTGGCGGCCAACGTCGACTACGTCCTCATCTGCGAGGCCGCCGACCAGGGCCCCAACGTCGGACGCCTGGAACGCTTCCTCAGCCTGGTCCGGTCCGGCGGTGCCGTCCCGGTGGTCGCCGTCACCAAGGCCGAACTGGCCGGGGACCGCCTCCCCGAGGTCGTCGAACTCGTCGAGTCGGTCAGCTCCGGCGCCGACGTGTACACCGTGAGCGCCCACACCGGCCAAGGGCTGGACGCCCTGTCCGCCCGCCTGCGGCCCGGTGCGACCTGGGTCCTGCTGGGGACCTCGGGCGCGGGCAAGTCGAGCCTGGTCAACGCGGTCGCCGGACGCTCCCTGATGGACACCGGGGAGATCCGCCAGGACAAGCGGGGACGGCACACCACCACGCACCGGCAGCTGCTCGCTCTGCCGGGCGGCGCCCTGGTCCTGGACATCCCCGGGGTACGCCGGATCGACGTCCCCGGCGACGGCTCGGGCGTCGACCGGACCTTCGCCGACGTCCTGGACCACGCCGAGCGGTGCCGCTTCCGGGACTGCGCGCACGAGACCGAGCCCGGCTGCGCGGTCCAGGCCGCCATCGACGAGGGCGAGCTGGACGCCCGCCGCCTGGCCCGGTGGAACCGGCTGCGCCGCGAGTCCGAGTGGAACCGGTCCCGGGGCGACCGCAGGGCCCGGGAGGAGCGCACTCGCCAGTGGAAGGCCCTGGACAAGGCGGCCAGGGACGCCGGTCGGCGCAAGCGCGGCCACCACCACTGACCGGGCACGCCGTGCCCGTGGCCTCAGGGGTCGCCGCCGACCCTGCCGTGAGCCACCGCGGCGGCCCCGGGGCCGGGCTCAGAACCCGAAGGCTCGGCGGGCGTTGCCCGCGACCACCCCGGCGAGTTCGTCCTCGTCCATGCCCTTGGCCCCAGCCAGCGCGCGCAGCGTGTACGGCACGAGGTAGGGGGCGTTGGGGCGGCCGCGGTAGGGCTTGGGCGTGAGGAACGGGGCGTCGGTCTCCACCAGCAGCAGTTCGGGTGGGGCGACGGCCGCGGCCTCGCGCAGCGGTTCGGCGCTGGCGAAGGTGACGTTGCCCGCGAAGCTCATGAAGTAGCCGTGCTCGGCGCAGACCTTGGCCATGTCGGCGTCCCCGGAGAAGCAGTGGAAGACCACCCGCTCCGGCGCGCCCTCGTCGGCCAGGATCCGGAACACGTCGTCGTGCGCCTCGCGGTCGTGGATCATCACGGCCTTGCCGTGGCGCTTGGCGATGTCGATGTGCCGGCGGAAGGACTCCTCCTGCGCCCGCGCGCCCTCGGGACCGGTCCGGAAGGTGTCCATGCCGGTCTCGCCGACCGCCACCACGTGCGGCAGCCCGACGAGCGCGTCGATGCCCTCCAGCGCCTCGTCCAGCGCCGCGGTGCCGCCCGGGGCGCGCACCTTGCCCGCCCAGTCGGTGTCGTCGACCTCGACGCCCTCGGCGCCGTCGCCGTGCACGATCCGGGGCGCCTCGTTGGGGTGCAGGGCCACGGCGGCCCAGACGTCGCCCGGGTGGGCCGCGGCGGTCTCGGCGGCCCAGCGCGAGGACGCCAGGTCCACGCCCACCTGGACGAGCGGGGTCACACCGGCGCCGCGGGCGGCCGCGATGATCTCCTCGACCTCCGGCGTCTGCATGTCCATGTGCGTGTGGCTGTCGGCCACCGGCACGCGCAGGGGCTCGGGGACCGGCGGGGGCGTCTGCTGGTTGCGCTCCCGGACCGCTCTCCCACTGCGTTTACCCACGGATGGCTCCCGTCCTGTCCTGTCTGGTCACGCTGTCGATCTTAGGGGCGCCCGGGTGGGGCGGCCGACCGGGAGCGGAGCCGCTGACACGGCTGTGGGCCCCGGCGGCGGCCGGGGCCCACAGCGGTGGCGCGGGGTCGAACTACTCCGTGCCGCCCTCCAGGCGGGCCAGCTCCTCGTCCACCACGGACGGGTCGAGCTTGGTGAACAGCGGCTGCGGGCGGTCGAGCGGGGTGCCCGGCACGATCGGCACCGACTCCCAGCGGGCCTCGTTGTCGGCGTACTCACCGGTGATCACCGGGTAGTCGACCGCCTCGCCGGAGCCGCCGATGGTGTCGTGGCCGCTCTCGATGCGGGGCATGCCGGTCCAGGTCCCGGTGCCGCCGAGCATCGCGTACACCTTGTTCGCGGACTCGGGCAGGTAGGGCGTGAGCAGCGTGTTGGCGTCGCTGACCAGCTGCAGGGCCACGTGCAGCACGGTGGCCATGCGCTCGGGGTCGGTCTTCTTCAGGGCCCAGGGCGCCTGGTCGGAGATGTACTTGTTGGCCTCGGCCACCGTGCGCATGGCCTCCTGGAGGCCGGCCTTGAACTGCGACCGCTCCAGCCGCGCGCCCACGGTCTCGAAGGCCGCCCGGGAGGCGGCCAGCACCCGCCGGTCCTCCTCGTTCAGCTCGCCCGCGGCGGGGATCTCCCCGAGGTTCTTCGCCGCCATGGAGATGGAGCGGTTGACCAGGTTGCCCCAGGCCGCCACGAGCTCGTCGTTGTTGCGGCGCACGAACTCGGCCCAGGTGAAGTCGGTGTCCTGCGTCTCGGGCCCGGCGGCCATGATGAAGTAGCGCAGCGCGTCGGCGGAGTAGCGCTCCAGGAAGTCGCGCACGTAGATGACGACGCGGCGCGACGAGGAGAACTTGCGGCCCTCCATGGTGAGGAACTCGCTGGAGACCACCTCGGTGGGCACGTTGAGGGCGCCCAGCGGACCCGCCTCGCCGCCCCGGTCGCCCTCGCCGCTCGCACCCAGCAGGATCGCGGGCCAGATCACCGAGTGGAAGACGATGTTGTCCTTGCCCATGAAGTAGTACGACCGGGCGTCGTCGTCCTGCCACCAGCGGCGCCAGGCCTCCGGCTCACCGACGCGCTTGGCCCACTCGATGGACGACGACAGGTAGCCGATCACCGCGTCGAACCACACGTACAGGCGCTTGTTGCCGTTGTCGCTCCAGCCCTCCAGGGGGATGGGCACACCCCAGTTGAGGTCGCGGGTGACCGCGCGCGGCTGGAGGTCCTCCACCAGGTTCAGGGAGAACTTGAGGACGTTGGGGCGCCACTCCCCCTCCTTGCCCTTGAGCCACCCCGTGAGGACCTCGGCGAACGCCGGCAGGTCCAGCATGAAGTGCTCGGTGTCCACGAACTCCGGCGTCTCGCCGTTGATGCGCGAACGGGGCGAGACGAGGTCGATCGGGTCGAGCTGGTTCCCGCAGTTGTCGCACTGGTCGCCGCGCGCGCCGTCGTAACCGCAGATGGGGCAGATACCCTCGATGTAGCGGTCGGGCAGCGTGCGGCCGTTGGACGGGGAGACCGCGCCCTGGGTGGTGCGGGTGAAGACGTAGCCGTTCTCGTACAGCGTGGTGAACAGCTGCTGGGCGACCGCGTAGTGGTTGCCGGTGGTGGTGCGCGTGAAGAGGTCGTAGGACAGGCCGAGGGCGACCAGGTCCTCGGCGATGATCCGGTTGTAGCGGTCGGCCAGTTCGCGGGGCGTCACGCCCTCCTGGTCGGCCAGCACCTGGACCGGGGTGCCGTGCTCGTCGGTGCCGCTGACCATCAGCACGTGGTTCCCCGACATTCGCTGGTAGCGCGAGAAGACGTCGGAGGGGACCCCGAAGCCGGAGACGTGGCCGATGTGGCGCGGGCCGTTGGCGTAGGGCCAGGCGACCGCGGTCAGGATGTGGCGATTCGACGACATGACACAAGACTAAAGGTGCGCGCCCGCGCTTTCACACGACCTCGCGGGCTCGACGCGGTGCTCGGGGCGCCGGGACACCGCCGCCGTGTCCACAGGGGCGGCGGACGGATTCCCCCCGGGCGTGCTGTACACGTATGCTCTGCGGGACGAGGCCGCGCGCCGCCGGGGCGCGCGCCGAAGTACCACGCTCACCCCGGTCCTTCACCTGAGGCGGTGGTCGCCACGGTTACCCGTGCCCTACCCCGTCCTGCCCACCACACCGCCGCGTTCGTGACGAGTGTGGTGCTGCTGGTGATCCTGTCGTTCCCGGTCAGCTCCATCCCCGGTGAGTCCGAAGCCGGTCCCGTGCCCGGTCCGGTGAGCGCACCGCTGGAGGAGGCGCCCGCCGAGGGCGCCACCGGCGGTGAGGCCCCGGAGGAGCGTGCCGAGCAGCACGCGGACCTGGTCGCGCAGGCCAAGGTGTCGGTGGGGCCGCCCACCACCACGTGCGACCGCGGCGTCCTGCGCGACCTGCCCGACGCCGTGCCGTCGTGCGCCCTGCGGCTGACCGCGTGGGACCAGCCCTGGTGGCCGCTTCCGCTCCCGCACCCCGATCCCGTTCCCGAACAGGACGACACCGGCGAACTGCCGCCCACACGGGCGCCGCCTCCCACCGCGAGCACGCTCATCTGACCTTCTTCCGGTCACTCCCCCGCCCCGGACCGTCCGGGCGCGCCGACCGGTACCCACCATTCGCAGTGAGAGGTTCACCTTGCCCAGTCAATCGGGAGCAGGGGGGCGCTGGACACGCGCCCTCATCTCCCTTCTCGTCATCCTCGTCGCGTTCGGCGCGGCGTGGATCATCCCCCCGCGTCTGGGGCTCGACCTCAGCGGCGGCACACAGATCGTCCTGGAGACCCAGGACGGCGCCGACGGCACGGAGGCCAACTCCGAGAACACCGACCAGGTCGTCGAGGTCCTGCGCCAGCGCATCGACCGGCTCGGCGTGGCCGAGTCGACGCTCTCGCGCTCCGGTGAGAACCGGATCATCGTCGAGCTGCCCGGGGTCCAGGACCCCACCGAGGCGGCGCAGATCGTCGGCCAGACCGCACAGCTGTCCTTCCACCCGGTCCTCGGCGTCACGGCCGGGGGCGGCCAGGGCGTCCAGGCGCCCGGCGACTCCGCGAACGCGCCCGCCGACGAGGCCCGCGCGCCCTCGGACGCCGAGGGCGGCGAGGAGGCGCCCGCCGACGGGGACGCGGAGTCCGCCGAGGGCTCCGGCGACGCCCCGCAGATGACCGAGGAGGAGATGCAGGAACTCCTCGGCGGCATGGGGAACGGCGGCACGGGGACCGGGCAGACCGGCCAGGAGGCCGAGGACCCCAGCCAGGTCGCGATGACCCTCCCGGACGAGCAGGGCAACTACCTGCAGCTCGGCGAGACGGCGGTCCCGGGTGACAGCGTCGCCAGCGCGGAGGCCGGTCTGGACCCGGTCAACCGCGCCGAGTGGGTCGTCAACGTCAGCTTCCGCGGTGAGGGCCGTGACCAGTGGGCCGAGCTCACCGGGCAGGCCGCCTGCTTCCAGGAGGGCGACCCGCGCCGCCGCGTGGCGATCGTGCTGGACAACCAGGTCATCTCCTCGCCCAGCGTCAACGACGCGGCGTGCGAGGTCGGCCAGCGCGAGGGCAGCACGACCATCAGCGGAAGCTTCACCTCCGAGTCGGCCAACGAGCTGGCCGTACTGATCGAGGGCGGCTCGCTGCCGCTGCCGGTCACCGAGGTGCAGCGACAGACGGTCGGCCCGACCCTCGGTGCCGCCGCCATCCAGGCCAGCGCCATCGCCGCCCTGCTGGGCATCGCGTTCACCGCGCTGTACATCACGCTGGTGTACCGCCTGGTCGGCTTCCTGGCCTCGGTCGCCCTGGCCTTCTACGCGCTCATCGCCTACGGAGTGCTCGTAGCGCTGGGGGCCACCCTCACCCTGCCGGGCCTGGCGGGCTTCGTGCTGGCGATCGGTATGGCCATCGACGCGAACGTGCTCATCTTCGAACGGGCGCGTGAGGAGTACCAGCGGCAACAGCAGACCTACGACGCGAACAAGTCGGCGGGCATGCAGGACGCCACCGACGCCGAGGTCAGGCGGGCCGAGTCCGGTATCGCGACCCGCCGTCGCCGCCGGGCCATCCCGGCCAGCCTGGAGAAGGCCTTCGTCGAGGGCTCGCACAAGGCGTGGAGCGCGGTGATCGACACCAACATCACCACGCTGATCGCCGCGGCGCTGCTGTTCTTCTTCGCCTCCGGCACGGTCCAGGGCTTCGGCGTCACGCTGAGCATCGGCACCCTGGTGTCGATGTTCTCGGCACTGGTCGTGGCCCGCGTGCTCGTGGAGTGGGCGGTGCGCCGCGCCGTCGTCCGCAAGCACCCGGCGGTCAGCGGTCTGAGCAGGATCGGCGCCGTGCGCGCGTGGCTGGTCCGGAAGAACCCGGACCTGATGAAGTACCGCAAGCACGCGCTGGTCGCCGCCGCGGCGGTCGTCCTGGTCTCCATCGCCGCCCCGTTCGTGCAGTCGCCCAACCTGGGCGTGGAGTTCACGGGCGGACGCGTCCTGGAGTACGAGATCACCGGCGACGAGGACCTGTCGGTGGACGAGGCGCGCGAGATCGTCGCCGGGCTGGACTTCTCCGGCGCGGACACCGCGGTCGTGCAGGAGGCCGGGGACAGCGACATCTCCGTCCGTACCGGCAACATCTCCGATCCCGAGGCGGCGAGCGTCACCGAGGCGCTGGACTCGGCGACCGGTGGCGCGGAGATGGTCAGCGACGAGCTGATCGGTCCGAGCATGGGCGACGAGCTGCGCAACCGGGCGTTCATCGCGCTCGCCGCGGCGCTCGCCCTGCAGCTGGTCTACCTGGCCTGGCGGTTCCGCTGGTCCTTCGGTGTGGCCACGATGCTGTCGCTGGCGTTCAACCTGGTCCTGGTGATCGGGCTGTTCGTCTGGCTGGGCAAGCCGATCGACGGCGTGTTCCTCGCCGCCCTGCTGAGCGTCATCGGTTTCACCGTCAACGACACGGTGGTGGTGCTCGACCGGGTGCGCGACGAATGGGCGAAGGACGACAAGTCCTCGTTCGTCGAGATCGCCAACCGCGCGGTGCTCAACACCCTGCCGCGTACGGTCAACACCAGCGTCGGCGCGCTGATCATCCTGGGCTTCCTCACCTTCTTCGGTGGGACCTCGCTCCAGGACTTCTCCATCGCCATGCTGGTCGGTCTGTCCACGGGTGTGGTCTCGACGGTGTTCGTCGCGGTTCCGCTAGCCATCTGGCTGCAGAGGTGGGACCGGACGGCGGCGCCGCACGTGATCAAGGAGCGCAAGAACCGGGCGCGGGTGGCCGCCAAGGCCAGCCGCGAGGAGGGCGACGGCGCGGTCGTCTGACCTGCCCGACCCCGCACGGGGCCGCCCGGAACGGTTGTACGCCGTTCCGGGCGGCCCCGTCCGCTTTGACGCGGTGCGCCGGTCGGGCACCGCGGCGGTAATGCCGTCCCGGCCGCCGGTCGGCGCAGAGGGGCGGTCCCGTGTCCGCTGTGACCCGGGCCCGCAGCGGGACGGCCGCTCCGGCGGAACGCCCTGCCCGTCGCCACACTTCGCCTCGCGTGGCGGCCCGTCTCCGGGGCGCACCGTGGCGACCCTGCCGGGCGCAGGCCACCGCCCGCGCTCCGGTCAGTCGGCGGTGACCCCGTGCACGAGGTCGTAGACCCGGCGCTTGGGCACGCCCGACTCCTTGGCCACCCGGACGATGGCCTCCTTGCGGCGCACGCCCTCGTCCTCCAGTGCGGCGACCGCGGCGACCAGGTCCGCCGGGCCGACCTGCTCCGGGCGGACGCGCACGCCCTCCACCACCACGGAGATCTCCCCGCGCACGCCCTCGGCGGCCCAGGCGGCGAGTTCGCCCAGCCCGCCCCGGCGCACCTGCTCGTAGGTCTTGGTCAGCTCCCGGCACACCGCCGCGCGCCGGTCGGCGCCGAAGGCCCGGGCCATCGCCTCCAGGGTGGCGGCGATCCGGTGCGGGCTCTCGAAGAACACCATGGTGCGGCGCTCGCCGGCCAGCTCCTCCAGGTAGCCCGCCAGCCCCTTGCGGGGCGGGAAGCCCTCGAAGCAGAAGCGGTCCGTGGGCAGGCCGGAGACGACCAGCGCGGTGGTCACGGCGGACGGACCCGGGATCGACGTGACCGGGATGTCCTCCTCGGCGCAGGCCGCGGTCAGCCGGTAGCCCGGGTCGGAGACGCCGGGCATGCCCGCGTCGGTCACCACCAGGACGTCCGTACCGCCGCGCAGATCGGCCATCAGGTCGTCCGTGCGCCTGGACTCGTTGGCGTCGTAGTAGGACACCACCCGGGCGCCCTCCTCCCCGCCCAGGCGCACTCCCGCGCGGGAGGCGAACTGGCGTAGCCTGCGGGTGTCCTCCGCGGCGATGACGCGAGCGGTCTCCAGCGCGCGCAGCAGTCTGGGCGGCGCGTCGCCCGCGTTTCCGATGGGAAGCCCGGCGAGCGTCAACGTCCCGAACCCCTCCCCACGGCCTGCACCCTCAACCACTGTGATCCCCGTCCTGTCACGCTACGGTTGGCTCATTACGCCACCCGAAACCTGGTTTCGCGGTCCGTCCGCAATGGACAACCATCTCCGACCCCAACCTACGAGCCGAGATGACCACCACCGCACTTTCCTCCGAGGTCGACCCGCCGACCCCACCCGCACGGTCCCGCGCGGCCGCCCTCCGCGCCCGCCTGTCCCCACCCACCACGACCTGGTGGGTGGGCTGGCTCGGGGCCTTCCTGGTCACCGCCTTCGCCGGCGCGCTGCGCTTCTACCGCCTCGGCGAGCCCGACCGGATCTACTTCGACGAGACCTACTACGCCAAGGACGCCTACGGGCTCCAGGCATACGGCTACGAGCACGACTCCCTGGAGAACGCCGACCAGCTGCTCGGCCAGGGGCCCGTCGACTTCTTCGACGGTAGCGGCGACTTCGTCGTCCACCCGCCGGTCGGCAAGTGGATGATCGCCCTCGGCGACTGGCTGTGGGCGCTCCTGCCGTTCGGTGAGTCCATGACCCCCGAGGCCTGGCGGTTCGCCTCCGCGCTGGCGGGCGTGGCGACCGTGTTCATCCTGGTGCGGCTGGCGACCCGCATGACCCGCTCGGTGCTGCTGGGCTGCACCGCGGGTCTGATCCTGGCCCTGGACGGACTGCACTTCACGCTGAGCCGGATCGCGATGGTGGACGTCTTCCTCACCCTGTGGGTGGTGGCGGGGTTCGCGTGCCTGGTGGTCGACCGCGACGCCACCCGGGAGCGGCTGGCGCGGCTGAGCGAGGCGGGGGTCGACGTCACGACCCGGTGGTGGCTGGGCGCGCGCTGGTGGCGGCTCGCGGCCGGCCTGTGCTTCGGGCTCGCGGTCGGTACGAAGTGGTCGGCCCTGTTCTTCGTGGCGGCCTTCGGCCTGCTGACGGTGGCGTGGGACTACGGCGCGCGGCGCAGCGTGGGACAGCGGAGGCCGATGGGGCGGTGGCTGCTGGTCGACGCGATCCCGGCGTTCCTCCAGACGGTGGTGGTGGCCGGGATCGTCTACGTGGTGTCGTGGACCGGGTGGCTGGTCACCCGGGGCGGCTACAACCGCGGTTTCGCCGACGGCATGGCGCCGGACTGGCTGCCCGCGCCGGTGGCGGGGCCGCTGGAGGCGTTCATCGGACTGGCGGACTACCACGACCGGATGATGAACTTCCACAGCGGCCTGACCAGCGACCACTCCTACATCTCGGCGCCGTGGGAGTGGCTGGTCATGCGCACCCCGGTGATGTTCGCCTACGAGGGCGAGGCCGTGGGGTGCCCGTCGGGCGACTGCGTGGCCTCGGTGGTCTCCATCGGCACCCCGGTCCTGTGGTGGATCAGCATCCTGGCGGTCTGCGTGATGCTCGGCTGGTGGGCGACCTTCCGCGACTGGCGGGCCGGCGCGGTCCTGCTCGCGGTGGCGGCGGGGTGGCTGCCCTGGTTCGCCTTCCCGGACCGTCCGATGTTCCTCTTCTACGCCCTGCCCGTCCTGCCGTTCCTGGTCCTGGCCATCGTGCTGATGCTCGGGCTGGTGATGGACGCCGGAGAGAACAACGCCCGCTTCGGCCCGTACCTGCGCGCGATGGGCGGAGTCGTCTTCGGCGTGTTGTTGCTCCTGATCATCGCCCATTTCGCCTATCTCTACCCGGTACTGGCCGCCTATCCGATCGATGAGCAGTCCTGGCGGCAGCGGCTCTGGTTCGACGTGTGGATCTACGGCAACGGCTCTTCCTGAGCGCCCTTCGCCGCGACCTTTCCCACCCGTCCGCCCTCCATCGCCCCGAGACGCCACGCGAAAGGGAGTGCCTCCGCCCCCGACCCCTCCGGCACCGGTTCTTTCCCGGCGAGCCCCGGACGATCTCCATTAGTCGCCCGGGGCTCGGAAATCAACACTTTCGAGTAGCCGAAACAGGACACGTGGGAAGTGTGGATTCCTCGCGGAAAAGGCTCGGCAGGGCGGGGTGCTCCCTGGTACTGTCTGCAACTGGTTGCTGTTGTTGTTTCCATGGATGCCCGAGGCGCCTCGCGGAACTGCACGTGGGCGCTGGTCGGGCCGGTCCCGTCAGTGCGGCGCCCGGCGACCCGGGGCCAGCAGGGTGCGGCCCCGCAGTAGTCCCCAAGGGAGAGCACATGGCTCAGGGCACCGTGAAGTGGTTCAACTCTGAGAAGGGTTTCGGGTTCATCGCCGTCGAGGGTGGTCAGCCCGACGTGTTCGTCCACTACTCGGCGATCGCGGGAACCGGCTTCCGGAACCTGGAAGAGGACCAGAAGGTCGAGTTCGACATCATCCAGGGCCCCAAGGGCCCGCAGGCGGCCGACGTTCGGACGGCCTGACCTGACACAGGCGTTTCCCAGCCCTCCGCCCACCGTGCGGGGGGCTGGTCCGCGTCCGGGGCCGGTCCGCGGTCGTGGTGCGCATGTGATCTGGACATGGTTACCCATCGGCACCGATACCGGTAACCTCGTTGTAGCCGGTCGGTACGCGAGGGGCGGGGTCAGGCATGTTCAACATCGGTGGCGGAGAGTTCGTCGTCCTGCTCATCCTCGCCTTGCTGATCTTCGGGCCCGATCAGCTCCCCAAGGCCGCGCAGCAGATCGGCCGCGTCCTGCGCCAGTTGCGGACCATGGCCAACTCCGCCACCAGCGACCTCAAGGAGGGGCTGGGCCCGGAGTTCAAGGACCTGGACGTCAAGGACCTCAACCCCAAGCGCTTCGTGCAGAAGCACTTCTGGGAGGACGAGGAGTCGGAGCGCAGGCCCGCCGCGCGGCTCAACGGCAAGCGCCCCCCGTTCGACGACGAGGCCACCTGAGCCCGCTCCGGCCTCAGCCGAAGAGCATCAGGACGAACAGCCCCAGGCCCATCAGGATCAGTGATCCGACGATGATGGCCGGCGACCCCACCAGCAGCACCAGGACCTCGACCGCCAGCGCCCCGCCCAGGGCCGCCGCCGGCCACGGCCAGCGCGGAGCCGCGGGCCAGTCGTGCCTGCGCTCGCGTTCGGTCGAGATGAGGAACGCCGCGCCGATGAGCACCCAGAACACCAGGTGGGCGACGGCGCGGGTGCCGGGATCGACGTAGTCGGCCATTCCCCCGACCACCATCACGTAGGTCAGCGTGCCCGCCAGGAGCCGCCAGTGCCCGCCGCCGCGGCGCGCGGGGATGACCTTGCGGCGGGCGGGGGTGGTCCGACGGAAGCGCTCCGCGGCCACCGGCGGCCCGTCCTCCTCCGGCACGGGTTCCACGGTGGGGCGGGGCGGGGGCGAGGGCGGCTCCGGAGCGGGCGGCTCGTAGCCGCCGACCGCCTCGGGCTCGTCGGGGTACTGGGGGCCGCCGGGTTCCTGGCGGGGGTCGGACACGGGTGATCCGCCGTCCCTTCACGGTCGGCGCGGTCCGGGAGGGACCGTGTTCGTCAGTGGAGACCTACCCGCGACGCTCACGGCCCAAATCCGGCTCTTTCCCCGGGCCGCCGGAGGGCCGCCGCCGCGGAAGAAGCCCGGCCGATCGGCGGATCGGCCGGGCCCACAGCGCACGGATCCGCCCGGACCCGCGTGGACTGGTTACTGCCAACTCCAACCAGCGCCGATTCTGGCGTTCGGTGCATGCGTAGTCATGGCATCTACCTTTCTCGTGGCTCCCAGCCCATCCCGGAACCAAGATGGACCATGGGCGTGTGTTCCACAAGACCCGAGGCCGAACATTCATCCCACCATGGCCGAGTGACGACCAAAGGCAGGATCCGAGGGCCGAATTCACGGCCCGGACAGGCATTTGTGCAGCTCAGGCGGGTTCGGATTCGAGAACGCGAGAAGTGTCCTCCCCGCTGACCTGCAAAGACAACTCCTGAGTTCGGCAAAAACATTCATTCTTTGATTACGCACAGCAACGTTCCGCCAATGCGACATCGGCCGAGTTCCCCTAATGCCGGCCCGCATCGGCCCGCGCGCATCGAAAGGACGAACGGGGTCACGGCAGGCAGGAGTACCCGGACACTCGCGGATAAAACAGACCTCCCGGACTATGCTCACATACGCACCGCGTTCACCAGGCCTGCACCGTCTGTCACAGGAATCCGGGCCCCGAAGCCTTGCGGGCGCGGGCGTGCGCGCCTCGGCCCCTGGTTTCGGTCTTGCGGTAAAGGCATTTAGCGCATGACCAAGCCAGAGGTGCGCCTGGAACCCCGGCCGAGTCGACGGCGGAGAGGATCACGCCGGAGGCGATGCGGCGCGCGGAATCAGGACGGCTCCCGGTCGGCGGACGCGTCGAAGAGCAGTCCGGCACTGCGCCTGGTGATGGTGAGCAGGTCGGTGTCGGCGAACAGGGCCCTGACCCCGGAGGTGTCGAGGTTCCCGTTGAGGGCCAGCGTGGCGATGCCGTGCACGATCGCCCATCCGGCCACCACGGCCGCGGCGGAGTCCTCGACGGCGACACCCCGGTCCCCGAGGGTGTCGACCCCGCCGGTGAGCTCGGCGAAGGCCGCGCCGCGGGCCGCGGCGAGTTCGGCGTCGCCCTCGTCCAGCAGCCGGGGCGCGAACATCACCTGGAAGTGCCCGGGGCGGTCCACGGCGAAGCGCACGTAGGCCACACCGGCGTCCAGCAGGCCGCCGCCCTCCGCTCGCGCGTGGCGCAGGCGCTCGGCCAGGCACCGGAAGCCCTCGACCGCCAGGGCGTTGAGGACGCCCTCACGGCCGCCGAAGTGGTGCCGGGGGGCCGTGTGGCTGACGCCGAGATCGGCGGCGAGGGAACGCAGGCTGAACGCGTAGGGGCCTTCGCTCTCGATGACCTCGGCCGCCCTCTCCAGGACGGCGGCCCGCAGGTTTCCGTGGTGGTACGCGTCTGCTGCCATGGGTGGACTCTACGCCGGAAAGTTGCCACCGCGAAGATCCCGGCGAGCCCTGCCCTCCCGGGGATGCGGCCCTGGGGCACGCGGGCGCGGGGGATGTAGGATGGGAGGCGTGTCCGGCCGCCCCGCCACAGGGGATAGCAGCTTCGCCGGTGACACTCGAGGCTCCGGTCCGGAGACCGCCCGCCCAGGGAACAGCGACTACGCACCGGACCGGAACCGCGCGAGGGCCCGCCCCAGCAGGGACGGGCCCTCGCCCATGTGCGGCGTTGCCGTACTCTGCCGGAGTACGGCACGCGTGAGGCCCTGCCCCCCGAAGGGAACAGGGCCTCACTGTCTGCGGTGGAGCTATGGGGATTTGAACCCCAGACCCCCTCGATGCGAACGAGGTGCGCTACCGGACTGCGCCATAGCCCCTTGAAGACGAGACACAGCCTAGCAGGAATTCTCGGATGGTCCGAACGCGCTCCGACCAGCCGTCGCCCGCCACCGCCCGAGCGCGCCCGGCGAGGGACGGTCCACCACCCTTGGCGGACGGCCCCCGGCCGCGGCCCCGTGCCGGTCAGTCGCCGGCGGCGCGGAGGCGGGCGTCCGCGTACTGGTCGTACACCTGGCTGCGCCGTTCCTGGAGCGCGATGACCTGGGCCAGGCGCTCGGCGTCGCGGCGCTCCTCTTCCTCCTCCGCCCGGCGGGCCATGACGGCCGCACGGCGGCGAGCCCGAAGGAGCGCCTCGCGGCGTTCGGCGTCGGCCTTGGCCGCCTCGCGCAGGAGCGCCAGGTGACCCGCGAGCAGGAGCACCGGCGGAGCGATGACCCACCACGGCCCGAGCCCGAACGCGACCGCGACGACCGTGGCGAGGCTCACCAGGAGCAGGCCGCTGGTGCGTCGGCGCCGCCGGGCGATGACCCGGCCCCGCGACTCGCGTCCCACACGGTGGCGGCCCCGGCGCGGGTCCGCCGTCCGGACCGGCCGGTCGGGCACGGACCCTTCGACTCCCTCGTCCGCTCCGTCCCGCATGTCCTCCGCGCGCGCGCCGTACGGCTCGGTGTCGCGGACGCCGTCGTCCCGGTCGAGGTCGTCGGACCCGTCCGTGGCGTCGGCGGCCTCGCGGTCGACGTCGTCGGCCCGGGCCCCGGCGTCCTCGGTGTCCTCGTCCTCCCGGCGGTGCTCATAGGCGTCCGCCGAGTCCTTGCGCAGGAGCATCGGCACGAGCACGATGAGCCACACCACCACGATGGCGAGGTACAGAGGGGAGCTGCTCATCACCCCTCCTCACGATGACGGCCACTGAACATTGGTCGACGCCTCGCCGACACCGCGTCGCGTGGAACGCCTTCGGGGTTGGATGCCCCCCGACCGGACTTCGTTCCCGATCCCCCTCGGATCGGACCCGAATCCCGTGAGCCATATCCACGCGTTGGCCGCATCGTCAATGCGTCTATGTTCCGCACGGTACGACCCCGTGTCCATAAATGCGCCACATTCTGACCGGAGTGTCGCAAGATTGTGGACCCTTAGTTTCGGTCGGTCGTCCTGGGATCGGGAAAACCCAGGTCAGACTGTGACTTCGGAGCGCGACACCAATTCAACGCAAAGTAATGAGTCAATGTGACTAAAGAGAGGTTTAGGATCCGGATGCACCGGAGAACGGGCCATGTTCAGTTCGACCCCGGCCGTGGACGCGCCGGATCACGCGGATCACCGCCACCGTTCGGGCCCTCGGACCCCAAAGCGGAACCAGGGTCGGAACCGGGCGTGCCCGGAGGCTCCCCCTGCGTGCCGCCCGGACCGGAGGGAGTCCCGTCGCGCCATCTGCGCAGCAGTCCGTGGGGCACCTCCTCCGCGGTGACGGCGTAGCAGATGTGGTCGCGCCAGGCGCCGTCGATGTGCAACTGGCGCCTTCGCACCCCCTCGTCCCGAAAGCCCAGTTTGGCCACCACACGCCGGCTCGCCCGGTTCTCCGGGCGGATGTTGGCCTCGATCCGGTGCAGTCCGACGTGGAAGAACGCGTGGTCGACGGCGAGCGCGACCGCCGTCGGCGTGATCCCGCGGCCCGCGTGGCCGCTGTCCACCCAGTAGCCGACCTGAGCCGACCTGGCCGACCCCCACACGATGGCGCCCACGGTCAGCTGGCCGACGAACCGGCCGTCGTAGGTGATGGCCCAGGGCATGGACAGCCCGTGGCGCGCCTCCCGGCGGATCGCCTGCAGCATGCCGATGTAGGGGGACAGGCCGGTGGTGCGGAGCGGCATCTCGGGATAGGTCGGCTCCCAGGGCCGCAGCCATTCCTCGTTGCGGGCGCGGGTGTCGCGCAGTGCGACGGCGTCGCGGAGCCGCAGCGGACGCAGCACGACCGGCCCTTCCCTCAGGGTGACGGGCCACCCTTGCCTGCGATTCACGACCGTCCCTCCGATGCCTCCGGCGCCGCCGTCCCGGGGTTCGACACCGGCCCCGGCGCCCCGGGACCTCTGCTGACGGTGACGCCTTCCAGTATTCCACTCCATGGGTGTGACGTGGCGCGCGTCACCCCCGCCGACTGCGAATCGGTCGATTCAAAACTCGACTAGTCGCCCACCAAAACTGAAGCCTTGGTCAAGGAATTGCCCGCGTACGGAATGCCCGAGGTGTGATTCCGGTCATTGTCCGGCGTCATTAGCGGGCGCGTGGTCGCCGCCTCGGATCTGGTCGAGGGCGTGCAGCAGAACCGGCTCCAGCACGGTCATGCCGTCCTTCACGCCTCCGGTGGAGCCGGGCAGGTTGACCACCAGCATGCGGTGCCCGTCGCGCTCGGCCACACCGGCCAGGCCCCGCGACAGGATCGCGGTGGGGACGCCCTTGTCCCGTCCGGCAGAGCGCAGCGCCTCGGCGATCCCGGGGATCTCGTAGGCCAGCAGCGGCCTGGTCGCCTCGGGCGTGTGGTCCTGCGGCGTCAGGCCGGTCCCCCCGCTCGTGATCACGGCGTCCGCGCGCGTGTCCAGGGCCCGGCCGATCGCCTCGGCCACGGGGGCGCCGTCGGGCACCACCCAGGGGCCCAGGACCGAGCAGCCGAGCGCCCGCAGCCGCTCGACGAGGACCGGGCCGGACCGGTCGGGGTAGACGCCCGCGGCCGCCCGGTTGGAGGCCGTGACCACGGCGACACGCGGCGCGTCGGACTCCTCGCGCTCACTCACCGCGCCTCCAGTGGCCCTTCTTGCCGCCCGTCTTCTCCTCGACCCGGACGCGGGTGACCTCGGCCTCGGGGTCGAGCGCCTTGACCATGTCCACCAGGCCCAGGGCCGCGGTCATGACACAGGTCAGGGCCTCCATCTCCACGCCGGTCCGGTCGGCCGTGCGCACCGTGGCGCTGATGTCCACGCCGTCGTCCGCCACGGTGAGCTCGACGTCCACGCCGTGCACCGCGATGGGGTGGCACAGGGGCACGAGGTCGGGTGTGCGCTTGGCGCCCTGGATCCCGGCGATCCGGGCGACCGCCAGGGCGTCGCCCTTGGGCACCTCGCCGCCCCGCAGCGCGGCGACGGTCTCGGGGGTGAGCAGGACCCGGCCGGTGGCCGTCGCGGTCCGCGCGCTGACCGTCTTGGCCGAGACGTCGACCATGCGTGCCGCGCCGGACTCGTTCAGGTGGGTGAATCCGGAGGGGTGGTCGGCCCCCTCCGGCCGTGGGGTGTCGCTCATCGTGGCCAGTTTCCGCTCGAACGCCGAACACGGCCCACCGGTGGGGTCGGCCGCGTGGGCGCCGTGCCGCGCCCACCACGAAGGTACGGCACCGGGCGCCCGCGTGTCGGCCTGGGCGAACCGGGAACGGGGTTCGAGGGCCGCCGAAAGTCCGCGAGGCGGGCGCGGCGACGGGAGCCGCGGGGCGGTTGGAGGGGGACCGGCTCCGAAGAGCCCCGCTCAGGGGAGTTCGGACGGTCGCACGGCCCCGATCCGAAGAACGCCGCTCAGGGAAGACCGGGCAGTCGCACGACCTCGCCTGGGAACCCGCTCCGGGGAACCCCGTTCAGGGGAGTTCGGGCAGCCGGACGACCTCGACGACCGCGCCCTCGGGCAGTTCGGTGGTGTCCTCGGGCACCACGACCAGGGCGTTGGCACCCGCCAGGGCGGAGAGCTGGTGGGAGCCCTGGCGCGAGGCCGGGGCGACGGTGCGGCCCGCGGTCGCCCCGTCGGTGTCCTCGGACAGGACGGCGCGCAGGTAGGAGCGGCGGCCGGGCGGCGAGGCCACCGGTGCGGTCAGGACCGCGCGCGTCGTGGGCAGCGACCGGGGCGCCAGGCCCCGCAGCCTGCGCAGCGCGGGCAGCACGAACACCTGGAAGGACACGTAGGCGCTGACGGGGTTGCCGGGCAGGGTGATGATCGGCGTCCCCTCCGGCCCCACGGTGCCGAATCCCTGCGGCTTGCCGGGCTGCACGGCCACCTGCGTGAACTCGACGGTGCCCAGTCGGCCCAGGACCTCCTTGACGACGTCGTAGGCGCCCATGCTCACGCCCCCGGTGGTGACGACGACGTCGGCCCGGCCCAGCAGGCCCTCCAGGGTCTCCATCACGGTGGCCGGGTCGTCGCCGACGAAGCCGTGCCGGTGGACGTCGCACCCGGCCTCCCGGGCGGCCGCCGCGATCATGAAGCTGTTGGACTCCCAGATCTGGCCGTGCCCGAGGGGGCGCCCGGGTTCGACGAGCTCCTCCCCGGTGGAGAGCACCACGACACGGGGGCGGGGGTAGACCGGCACGGTCCTGCGGCCGACCGCCGCCAGGACGCCCATCTCCCCCGGTCCCAGGCGCACGCCGGAACGCAGCACGGTGGTGCCCTCGCGGACGTCGTCCCCCGCGCGCCGGATGGCGTTGCCGACGCGTACGGGGCGGTCCACGGCGACGGTCGCGGTGCCGCCGTCGGTCCACTCGACGGGGACGACGGCGTCGGCGCCCTCGGGCAGGGGCGCGCCGGTCATGATGCGGGCGCACAGCCCCGGCCGCACCGCCGTGGGCGTGGCGTCCCCGGCGGGGATGTCGGCGACCACGGGCAGCCGGACGGGGGCGTCAGGGGCGGCCTGGTCCAGGTCGGCGGCGCACACCGCGTAGCCGTCCATGGAGGAGTTGTCGAAGCCCGGCAGGTCCACGGGGGACACGACGTCGGCGGCGAGCACGGTGCCGTGCGCCCGCAGCAGGTCGAGTTCGGTGGGTTCGGGTGCCGCGATCAGCGCCAGGATGTCCGTGATGTGCTGTTCGACGGTCTTCACTGGATGGTCCTCCCGGGTCGTGGATCCGTGGGGCCGCCTCCCCGCCCTCTGGAGGTGACCGGCGTCCCATTGTCCCCGTATCCGGGACACGCGGGCCCGGCCGGTCGAGGCGGGCCCGCGGTGGTTCAGCCCTGCTGGGCCCCCTGCCGGTCGACGAACTCCCGCAGCCACGGCAGCAGTTCGGCGGCGAGGTCCGGCCGGCGGCACGCGAAGTCCACGACGGTCCGGATGTAGTCGGCCTTGTTGCCGGTGTCGTAGCGGCGGCCGCGGAAGAGCACGCCGCGCACCGTCCCGCCGTCCTCGGGCTTGCGGCGGGCCAGCTCGCGCAGGGCGTCGGTGAGCTGGATCTCGCCGCCCCGGCCGGGCGGGGTCTCTTGGAGCACGGGGAAGACGGCCGGGTCGCACACGTAGCGGCCGATGATCGCCCACCGGCTCGGCGCCTGCTCGGGGGCGGGCTTCTCCACGAGGTCGGTGACGGTGACGACGTCGGGCTCGTCGGTGGGCTCGATCCCGGCGCAGCCGTACAGGGAGACCTGCTCCGGTTCGACCTCCATGAGGGCGACCACGCTGCCGCCGTACTCCTCGCGCACCTCGATCATGCGGCGCAGCAGGTCGGCGGACTCGATGAGGTCGTCACCGAGCAGGACCGCGAAGGGGTTGTCGCCGACGTGCGCCGCGGCGCACAGCACGGCGTGCCCCAGGCCGCGCGGGTCCCCCTGGCGGACGTAGTGCATCTGGGCGAGGCCGTCGGACTCGCGTACGGAGCGCAGGCGCTCATCGTCGCCCTTGATCGCCAGCGCCTCCTCCAGCTCGTAGGCGCGGTCGAAGTGGTCCTCGATGGAACGCTTGTTGCGGCCCGTGATCATCAGGACGTCGCGGAGGGTGGCCGCGACGGCCTCCTCCACGACGTACTGGATCGCGGGCTTGTCCACGATGGGCAGCATCTCCTTGGGAGTGGCCTTGGTCGCGGGGAGGAATCGCGTGCCCAGCCCGGCCGCGGGCACGACCGCCTTGGTGACGGGAAGGGACGAGGAACGGGGTCGTGTCTGCTCGGTGTCGGCACTCATGTCGGCACTTTAGGACAGTCGGTCATCGCGTCGTGGCCTCCACACCGGCGGTGATGACAAGAAGTCCCGGCGGTTTCGGGCGAAGGACCGGATTCCGCTACCGAATGTTCACCAGGAGCGAACGAACGCGTCGTGAGGCGCGGATGACACACTGAGCCCATGAGTGACCAAGGGGACCGCGACCGGTCCGCCAAGCGGGAACTGCGCCGCCGCGTCCTGTCCGAACGGCGCGCCAGGGACGCGTCGGAGCGGGCGAGGGCCGGGGCGGCGGTCCGGGACGCGCTCATGGCCGTGCCGTGGCTCTCGATGGCGGGGACGGTGGCGTGCTACTACTCCGTCGGCGGCGAGCCGGACACGCGGGGACTGGTGACCGCGCTGTGGAAGCGCGGAACGTACGTGCTGCTGCCGGTCTTCCTACCGGGGGGCTACCTGGACTGGGCGTCCTTCGACGGCCCCGAGAGCCTCGCGGAGGCCGGGCACGGCCTGCTGGAGCCGACCGGACCCCGGTACGGCCCCGGAGCCCTGGCCCGGGCGGACGCGGTCGTGTGCCCGGCCCTGGCGGTGGACCGGTCCGGCATGCGGCTGGGCCGGGGCGCGGGCTGCTACGACCGCGCGCTGGCCGCCAAGGGGCCGCACACCCCGGCGATCGCGGTCGTGCACGACGAGGAGTGGGTGGAGCGGGTCCCGGCGGAGCCGCACGACCGCCCCGTGGACGCGGTGCTCACCCCGGGCGGCGGCCTGCACGTGTTCGATCCGGCCTCACCGGTGTGGCCCGACCGCGGCCGGCGACCCGGCCACTGAGACCGGGGTCCCCGCGGGAACGGACCGCCGTTCGGCGCGACGGTCGCGGGTGGGGATTAAGCGACGCGTGCCCCGCGTTGACGCTGACGGTCGCGCCCGACGACGCCGATGGCCCGGCACCGCGGCCTCCACGTGCGTCCTTCGGGTGAGGTGCTGTCACCGCCTCGGTCGGCGAGCGCGTACTATTTAGCAGTCAACGGGCGAGAGTGCCAGCATAGGAGGACCCGAACAGTGCCTACGTATCAGTACGCGTGCACAGAGTGCGGCGCCCAGATGGAGGTCGTGCAGAGCTTCAGCGACGAGTCCCTGACCGTCTGCCCCGAGTGCGAGGGACGCCTGCGCAAGGTGTACTCCGCCGTCGGCATCGTGTTCAAGGGTTCGGGCTTCTACCGCACCGACAGCGGCAAGTCCTCCAACAGCTCCGTCGTGACCGGCTCCGGTGAGGGCAAGGACGGCGGCGCGGACAGCACCAAGACCGACGCCCCGGCCGCCGCGAGCGCCTCCACGGACTCCGCGAAGCCGTCCTCCTCGGACTCGGCCGCCTCGTCGAGCGCCTCGTCCTCCGGCACCACCACAAGCAGCAGTAGCAGCACCAGCAGCGCCGCCGCGGCGAGCTGAGCCGCCGGGGCCGTTGACCGCGTGACCGCGCCGCCGTGCCCACGGCGGCGCACTGCTGTTCCCCGCTCCCGGCCTCTCCGCCGCCCCTCGCGCCCGCACCGGAGCCCGGCCGTTCCACCCCGCGCGCCCTCGGTGCCCCTCCACACGATCACGCCTGTGGACAACCGCCCGGAGGCCGATTCCCGGCCTAACGTTGGCGTATGGCCGACGTCTCACCTCCCTACCGGCACCGGGGCGCCCTGACGCGCCTGGTGGACCGGCACCGGCGCGTCATCGCCACCCTCCTGGCCGCCGCGGCGCTCCTCGGCGCCGTGCTCGCCGTTCGCCCCTTCTCCGCCCCTGCCGCCGAGGTGCTCGTCGCCGCCCGCGACCTGGACGCCTCCTCCCCCGTGGCCCGCGGTGACCTCGCCGCCCGCGCCCTGCCCGCCGCCGCGGTCCCCGAGGGCGCCCTGAGACCCACGACGGAGACCGAGGGGCGTACGCTCAACGCCCCGGTCCGCCGAGGCGAGGTGATCACCGACGCACGCCTGACGAACCCGCCCGCGCGGGCCCACGGCCCGGACCTGATCGCGGTCCCGGTACGCGTCGCCGACCCCGGCGCGGTGGCGCTGCTCGCGCCCGGCAGCCGGGTGGACGTGCTCGCCGCGACCGGAGTCGGCGACCTCCCGCCGGCCCGCGCCGGACCGGCCGCGGAGGTGGTGCGCGACCGGCCCGTTCTGGCCCTGCCCGCGGCCGCGGAGGGCGGGGAGGGCGACGCCCTCATCCTCATCGCCGCCACCCCGGCGGAGGCCCGGGAGCTGGCGGGGCACGCGGCCCTCTCCCGCCTGTCCATCACCATCCGCGGTTGACCGACGACGAATCGTGGTGAAAGCTGGTCAGGCTCTTGTCCCGAGTACTCCGGACATGTCCGCCCCGGCCCCCCGGGTTCGAGTCGGCGGGACCGGGCACCCCGCACACACAACACGAGAACGTAGGACAGTTCCCATGGAAGGCTTCAAGAAGTTCCTGCTCCAGGGCAACCTGGTGCAGCTGGCGGTCGCTGTCGTCATCGGCGCGGTCTTCGCCAACCTCATCACGGCGTTCACCGAAGGGTTCATCACCCCGCTCATCGGGATCTTCGGCGGCATCCCCACCTTCACCGACCTCTACTTCGAGATCAACGGCAGCAGGTTCCTGTACGGCGCGTTCGTCGACGCGCTCATCTCGTTCCTGCTCACCGCCGCGATCCTCTACTTCTTCGTGGTGATGCCGGTCGGCAAGCTGCTGGAGAGGTTCCAGAAGGCGGAGGAGGCCAGTACGCGGTCCTGCCCGTTCTGCCTCACCGGCATCGACAGGAAGGCCACCAGGTGCTCCTCCTGCACGAGTGAGGTCCAGGCGGAGACCGTCTGAGACACGGCGGGGGCGGCCCCGTACGGACCGCCCCCGTGCATCGTCACCGTCGTCAGCTCGTCACGGTCGTCAGCCGCTGTACTCCCAGTGCCACGGCTCGAACGGGCTGGACTTGGCCCAGGCGGGGTGGTGCCACCCGTACTCCCCGCCGTTGGCCTCCATCCAGTTCCAGCGCTCGGACCGGAAGTTCTGGATCCCGCAGCCGAGGTCGATCGCCTGGCCGAGGCCGTGGTTGCTCGTACCGGGGACGGCGGCGAAGCCGGGCGCGACCTCGCCGTACACCCGCTGCTGGTTGGGCAGGTCGCGGTAGGCGCTGGTGATGCAGATGTTCTCGCCGTACTCCTCCACGTACTTCTGGTTGAGCATGAGGAAGTCCACCGCGGCGTCGGCACGCAGGAACTTGTCGTCGTAGAGCTCGCAGAGGGCGTCCTGCGGCAGCAGGCCGTTGGGGTAGCCGTTGGCGTTGGAGGCGGCGTCAGCGTCGCAGTTGCCGGCCGCCATGTAGGTCTCCAGGTCCAGGCCGCGGGCGTCGAGTTCGCCGACCAGCTCCTCGGTACGGGCCTCCGACTCCTCCCGCAGCTCGGCCACGTCGGCGGCCAGTTCGGCCTGTTCCAGCTGCGTGGCGGTCTGCAGCCGCTGCGCTTCGCCGGCGAGCTCCACCTGCTCCTCGCGCAGGTCCGTGGCGTCCTGGATGAAGGCCTGGTTGTCCTCGGAGATCTTGGCCGCGTACGACTGCGTCTGCAGGTCCTCGTCGAGCGATCCGGAGGCAAGGACCGCCAGGACGCCGCCGCTGGGCTGCTGGTAGAGCGTGCTGGCCAGCCGGGCGAGCGGCTCGCGCATGTCGCTGAGCTCGGCCTCGGTCTGCTGGAGCTCGTGGATGGTCTCCACCAGCTCCTCCTGAGCGTTCTCCAGGGCCTCGGCGCGCTCTTCCTGCTCCTCGGTCGCCTGTTCCAGCTCCTCCGCGGCGGCTTCCGCCTGCTCGCGCAGCTCCTCCAGGTCCTGTGCCGAGGCCGAGGGCATCGCCCCCGGAAACGGGGGGACGACGAGCAGGGTAATGGCGACGACGAGTGCCAGCGCCTGCGCGACCCTCATCCGCCCGTGGGAAAACGCCGCGAACGTGGTCGGCACCCCGCTAGTACCCGGTACGCGGGACCCCCGCCGCGCCGAATCAGAAGTGAACGGCACGAATGATCCTCCGGCTGCTTTTCCTCGAACACCTACCGTGGCCGCAACGCAACGTACTACATGTCCACATGCGGTCACACGGAGCCGAACCGCCAGAGGGTCACTGATCGGTATAATTTCGCGCCCTTCGACGGACGCACCCTCTGACACCTGATATCAGGCCAGGTCACAGCGGCCTCAACTGCGATCCCCGGACTCCCACCACGGGTGCCCCTGATTCGTGCGCGACCTGACAGCCACACACACTATGAACAACATCACACCGCCGCAAGGACAACCAATCGTAGGCCAGCGTACTCCGCCCGGCCCCCAGCGTCCCCGCGCAGCGCCCGGGGGACACGGAACGGCTCCCCATCCACCCGCATCCTGGGTTAGTCTTGGCCTGGCGATGGGCGACCTCTGGCCCTCGTCCACGAGGCTCCATAGCTCAGGGGATAGAGCACCGCTCTCCTAAAGCGGGTGTCGCAGGTTCGAATCCTGCTGGGGCCGCATAGGTTGACCTCCGAATACGTCGCAGAGTCAGCAGCGGGTGAGCCCCGTAGGTTGCAATTCGGGTTGCAGTCTGCGGGGCTCTGCTCGTCTCTACTGCTCATCTGGGAGCGCGCCCCATCCGGTCAATGGCGCCGCGTGCGACCGTTCATCCCTCGGACAGAACGGCCCCGGCCGCCCCTGGGTTCCGGCGGTGGCGGCGTCGGCCCGGGGCCCTCGTGACCGAGCCTGCCGTGCGCTCTCGACCCGACACGACCAGGACGCGACACGCCCGTGACCGAGCCTGCCGAGCGAACCGACACGCGCGGAGGCCGTCGGGCGGCAAGGGGACCGGGGCTTCGTCTGCACAGAGCGGACAGTTCGTGACGAAGGCGGCGGACCAGCGGTGCGCGACGACCCGTCCTCGGCGGCGACGGCTCCGCGCGGCCGCACGAACCCGACCGTGTCGGCCGCCGCGCCGATCGGTTTCGCGGCGCTCGGCGGTCCATACTTCGAGTCAACCGCGACTGTGGAGGTCACCATGCGCAACCCGAGCCTGGACAGGCTGGACGGTCTCATCGGTAACTGGAAGCTCACCCTGTCGGACGCCTGGTTCCTCGAACCGGCGGGCACCGAGGTGACCGGCCGGGCGACCTTCGAGTGGCTCGCCGACGCGTTCGTCGTCATGGCCTGCGAGCTCGGCGGGCAGCCCGGGTTCGAGCTCGTGATCGGGTACAGCGACGCCCGCGCGGAGTACACGGCGCTCTACCACGACGAGCGCGGCGTCTCCCGGCGCTTCGCGATGACCTTCGACGAAGCGGGCTGGACGATGAACCGCGAGGACCCCGACTTCCACCAGCGCTTCCTCTCCGAGGTTGGGGAGGACACCATCAAGGGCCGATGGGAGGCCTCGGACGACCAGGGGCGCACGTGGCGCAAGGACTTCGACCTCACCTTCGTCCGCGACACCGCGCCGTGACACCGGCGGGTGCCGACCGCCGTGTCGTCATGACAGCGCGGCCCCCGGACCCCGACCATGGTGACCGGGAGACTCGTCGCCGGTCCGGGGACCGGCCGGAACACCATCGGAGGGCCCTTCCATCCATGACGCACGCGGACCAGCCCAGGGACGGTCAGTCGCACGACCAGCCGCGCCAGCGCGGCGCCTCCACCTCGGCCATCGCCGGGGCGCTGCGGCGTACGCCGCATCCCGGGCCACAGCACTGGGGCGGACCGCGTCCCCGGCGCAAACCCCCGGAGCCGCTGTTCACCGCCGGACCGGTGCCGCCCCCGTCCCCGCCGCGCCGTGACCGCTGAGCACGCCGGGGGCGGCGGTGGGTGAACCCCACCGCCGCCCCTCGCGCGTCGGCGGGCCTCCACGCGGCTCACGCGGCATCAGAGACGCGCCCGTGGCCACGAGGGACACCAGCGCGCCGAACACCTCTCCCCGGGGCACACGCGGCGCGGACGCCCCATAGGGCGCACAGGATGCACGCGAAACAACCGGCACGGACCTCTCACAAGACACGCAGGCGCTTCCCGGACGCACGCGAGGCACCCGGCGCGGGTGCCGCACAGGCCTCACGGGCCGCCGGTTACAGGAACGGGCGCCACGGGGCCAGCACGATCTCGCTGAACTTGGCCGCGAACGGGCGCGCGCCCCACTCCTCCAGGGTGAGCTCGCGCGCGTTGCCGAGGTCGTTGCGGAAGACCTCCTCCAGGTGCTTGGCCACGCCCTCGTCGAACAGCTCCACGTTGATCTCGTAGTTGCCGGTCAGGCTCAGCCGGTCCACGTTGGCCGTGCCGATGGTGCTCCAGTGGCCGTCCACCGTGGCGGTCTTGGCGTGGACCATGGCGTCCTCGTACAGCCACAGCCGCACACCGCCCCGCAGCAGCGCGGTGTACTGTCCCCGCGCCATCCAGTCGGCCATGACGTGGTTGGACTCCTCCGGAACGAGGACGTTGACGTCCACCCCCCGGGCGGCGGCGTCGGTGAGCGCGCGCAGCAGTTCGCGGTCGGGGATGAAGTAGGCCATGGTGAACAGCACCCGGTCCCGGGCCCGGTCGATCGCCTCCAGGTACATCGCCCGGATGGGGTAGATGAGCTGTTCGGGGACGTTGCGGTGCACGCGCAGGCGGGAGTCCCACTCGGTGCGGCCGAATCCGGACAGCTCGGGCTGTCCGGGCGCGCGGTGCATGTTCCAGAAGTCGGAGAAGGCGTTCTCCAGCTCCCACACGGCCGGGCCGGTGACGCGCAGGTGGGTGTCGCGCCACTCCGTGGCGTAGAGCGAGCCCACGTTGTACCCGCCGACGAACCCGGTCTCGCCGTCCACGCACAGGATCTTGCGGTGGTCGCGGCCGGACTTGCGGACGTTCAGCAGGAGCACGCCGGGCCGGAACGCCGGGTAGCGCAGGACGTGCACGCTCGGCGGGAAGTCGAAGAAGCGGCGGGGCACGACCAGGTTGGCGAAGCCGTCGTAGACCACGTAGACGTCCACACCGCGCGCCGCGGCGTCCACGAGCGCCTGCTTGAACTCGCGGCCCACCCGGTCGCCCTTGACGATGAAGGACTCGAACAGGACCCTGCGCCGCGCGCCCCTGATCGCCGCCAGCATGTCGGTGTACACGTCCTCGCCGTACGTGTACACGGTGGCGGTGCTGCCGCCGATCGGGAGTTCGGCCGGCAGGGTGCGCGGGAAGTCCACGCGGTGCTGGCGCACCCGCTTGCGCCAGTGGCCGATCGCCAGGATGACGGCGGCCACCGCGACCTGCCCGGCCGCCAACCCCGCGATGGCCCATTTGATCGCTGACACGAGGGTGGAACGTCGCAAGATGGCCTCCCGAGGTGGGCGCCCGAAGAGTCGGGGCACACCCGACGCCGAAGGGCCGCCGCGTACCGGCACACGATGGACTCCCACCGTATCCCGGCGGCCCCCTCGACCTCCCGCACACCCGCGACGTGTTCCGTGTCATCCCTGGTCACGGCGCCGACACACACGTGGCCGTCGACTGGCCGGCACGAGACGAGCGTGCCGCCACGGCGGCGCCCAGCGGGCCGGATCTCCGCCACTAGTCGCGGCGCCGGCACACGAGGAGCTCCGTGGTGGGGCTCTCCCGGCGGGTCCGCACCAGCCGGCGCTCCAGCGGGTACAGGGCCGCGCCCGCCAGCCATCCGGTGGCCCCGGTCAAAGCGGCCAGCCGCAGCACGCCGCCCCAGGTCTTGCGCCACGGGAGGGAGGCGTCCACCTGGGCGTTCATCAGCACGAGCATGGGGACGCGGCGGACCAGGTCGAACCCGGCCTTGTTGGCGGTGCCCGCGATCCACTCCAGAGTGCGGTTCACCTGGTGCTCGCCGCGCTGTTCCGGGCGCTGGAGGCAGTTCTCGGACAGGACCAGCGTCCCGCCGGGGCGCAGGACCCGGGAGAACTCGCGCAGCGCGTTCGCGTAGCGGTCGTCGTCGGTGATGTGGAAGAGCATGTCCATGCAGGACAGGGCGTCGTAGGAGGCGTCGTCGAAGGCGTCGAGGTCGGCCGCGTCCTGGCGGACGAACCGGTGGTCGGGGTAGCGCTCGCGCAGCCGCGCGACGGCGGCGTCGGTCATGTCGCAGCCCGTGATGTCGGCGGCCCCGAGCCGCTCCCACAGGCGCACGTAGAAACCGGTGCCGCTGCCCACGTCCAGGACGCTGGATCCGGACGCGCCCATACGGCCGACCTCGCGGAGGAACACCTCCTCCCGGACCCGGTACATCCACGTGTTGAAGGGGCGCCCCAGGGCCCGGTAGCCGACGCCGCTCTCGGTCCAGTCCCGTTCGAGGCGGCGCTCCCAGAAGTCGCGGAGTTCACTGTGCGTAGCCATGGGCCCACTTTCACACCACCGGGGCCGCGAATCCCGTCACCCGCTCGGTGTTTCGCCGACCATCGCGCCGGTCAGACGGGCCGGCGGGCGACGATCCGATCGAAGAACCCCAGGGCCAGGCGGTCGTGACGGTCGATCTGGAACCCGATCTCGGACACGATGTCCAGCGGCCTGCGCCGGGGGCGCGCCTTGCGCCGTTCGCGCCCGCGCAGCGGCCAACGCGTGTACTCGATGTGGTCGACCAGCGCCAGCCGTCCGCCGGGGCGGAGCACCCGCCACATCTCGGAGACGGCCGCGCGCTGGTCGGGGATGGTGCACAGGGCGAGCGCGCACACCACCGAATCGAACTCACCGTCGCCGAAGGGCAGGTCCTGGGCGTCCCCCTCCACGAACGCGGCCTCGATCCCGACCGCCTCCGCCCGGGCACGGGCGCGGGAGAGCATGCCCGGGCTCAGGTCCACACCCGTCAGGTCGGTGCCGGGCGGGTAGTAGGCCAGGTCGTGCCCGGTGCCGACCGCGACCTCCAGGACCCGGCCCCGCGCACCGCCGCACAGCACCGCGCGGGTGCGGCCCAGCACCCAGCGGTCGGGGCCTGCGCCCCGGTCGTAGCCGGCCGCCATCCGGTCCCAGTCGCTCCGCACACGCGTGGTCCGTTCGTCCATGTCCGCCTCCGTGGTGGTTCCGCCGGTCTCCTTGACCTCGCGACCAGTCTGGAAGTTAATGTCGACATGAAGTCAAACGATGGTGAACTGACGATCGGCGAACTCGCGGGCATCTTCGGTCTGGCCACCCATGTCCTGCGGCACTGGGAGTCGGCGGGGCTGCTCCACCCGGCCCGGCGCGTGGGCGACCGGCGGCGGTACAACGACGGACACCGCTTCCGGGTGGCCCTGATCCTGCAGGCCAAGGCGGCGGGGCTCAGCCTGGACCAGATCCGCGAGGTGGTCGAGGCCCCCGACGGCGCAGCCCGCCGCGACCGGCTCACGGCCTTCCTGACGGAGCTGGACGAGCGGATCGAACGGCTGCGGTCGGCCCGTGAACTCGTGGCGCACGCCGTGGACTGCCCACACGAGGACTTCCTCGCCTGCTCCCGGATGCGGGAGATCCTGCACGCGTGCGCGACACCGGGGAACGGCGCGGCGGACGCCCACGTCTGTGTGCGTGAGCCGGTCGGCGGCGGTCCTGTCGCCCCCGACCGGTAGAACAATGGTCATCCGCCCCCTGTCGAGGAGCCCGCGTGCTGACCCATGACCACCTGACCGAGTTCGCGGGCCTGCACGTCGTCGAGTTCCCCTCCCGGCGGACGGCCGACGGGCCCCCGCCCGTACCCCCCGAGGCGCTGGCCGACCCCGCCTCGGTCGCCTGGCGGCTGCGGATCGACCTGTCCCACCCCCAGAAGCTGGACGCCGTGTGCGAGCGCGGCGAGGACAGGGAGGAGGGTGAGTCGTGGGAGGAGCATTTCGACCTCTTCGTCAGTCCCGGGATGCGCGCCCGGATCCGGGCCGCCTTCCCCGAAGCCGAGGTCGACCTCTCCGATTCCGCGAGCGACGTCGCGATCGAGGAGGGCCACACCTACGTCGCCTTCCACGAGTAACCGTCCCCCGCCGCCCCGCGCCAGATCCGCGCGACCCGCACACACCCCTGGCCCGCCTGGGCCACCGCCCGCCCACCCGCGTCCCCCACACCCGACCCTCCCCACCAAGCCAGGAGAGCCGCATGCTCCACCACCAGCACATCTCCGAGTTCGCCGGACTCCCCGTCGTGGAGTTCCCCGGTCTCGACACCCTGGACCACGCCCCGCCGAACCCGGTCCAGCCGCACGCCGTACTGGCGGCCGCCCTCGAAGATCCCGGTTCGGTGGCCTGGCGGCTGCGCATGGAGGAGCCGGACGAGGAACCGCGGGAGGACCTGCCCGCGTACCTTGAACGGTTCGTCAGGGAGGTGCCGCCCCACACGGTGCGGGCGCTCATCGTCGGCCACGTCCCCGACGACTACCAGTTCATGTCCGACGAGGCCCGCGACCAGGTGGCCGGACTCGCCTCCCGGCTGACGAACCTGCGCTCGCTCTTCTTCGCCGAGGTCGTGTCGGAGGAGAGCGAGATCTCCTGGATCGAACACGGCGACCTGACGCCCCTGCTCGCCGCGTACCCCCGGCTGACCGGCTTCACCGTGCGCGGGACCGACGGCCTCGGCCTGGGCGTCGGACGCCACGAGCACCTGCGGCGCCTCACCGTCCAGACCGGCGGGCTCCCCGGCCAGGTCGCCCGCGACGTGGCCGCCGCCGACCTGCCCGCCCTGGAGCGCCTGGAACTGTGGCTGGGCCAGGAGGAGTACGGCAACGACACCACGCCCGAGGACCTGGCCGCCGTCCTGTCCGGCGACGCCTTCCCCCGCCTGCGCCACCTGGGGCTGCGCAACGCCGAGAACGCCGACGACTGGGCCCGGGTCGTGGCCGAGGCGCCGGTGGTCTTCCGCCTGGACGTCCTGGACCTGTCCCTGGGCTCCCTGACCGACGAGGGCGCCGAACTCCTGCTCGCGGCCCCGGCCCTGCACGGACTCCAGCGGCTCGACCTGCACCACCACTACCTGTCGGAGGAGACGGCCGAGCGCCTGCGCACCGAGTTCACCAAGGCCGGGGTGGAGACCGACGTCTCCGACCGACGGGAGCCGCACGTGTTCGAGGGGTCGGGAGGTGTCGTCGTCAGCCGCTTCCCGGCGGTCGGCGAGTGAGCGCGTCGACACGACCGCTGGCCGTCGTGGGGATCCCCGGGCACCGCCGTCTGGAACTGTTCACCGCCGCCGCCCGCGGAGCCGGGCTGCCCGACCCGGTCGTCGTCCCCTGGCGCGCCCTGGCGACCGGGCCCGTGGACCTGCCGGAGAACGCCCTGGTCCGGGTGGACTCCCCGGGGGAGGACGCCGAGACCGCGCGGCTGCTCCGCGGCCTGCCGCGGGCACCCGACCTCTACCGGGCGGAGGGCAGCGGGCCCCAGCACGCGGGGTTCCGGGCGGCCCTGGCGCGACTGGCCGACGCGGTCGCCGCCACCCCCGGCGCCCACCTGCTCCAGGAGCCCGCGGACCTGATCGACATGTGCGACAAGCGCCGCTGCCACGCGCGGCTGGCGGCGGCCGGGGTCCCGGTCGCCCCCGCCGTGCGGGAACCCGTGACCGGGTACGCGTCGCTGCGCGCGGCTATGGCCGGGCACGGCTGGCCCCGGGTCTTCGTCAAGCCCGCGCACGGCTCGTCCGCCTCCGGGGTGATCGCCCTGGCGACCGCGCCCGGCGGGCGGATCCGGGCGGTCACCCCGGCCGACCTCGTGCGCTCCGGCGACGGCTCGGTCGCGCTGTACAACGACCTGCGGCTGCGCACCTACACCGACGAGGAGGACGTGGCGGCGGTCGTGGACGCGCTGGCCCCCGACGGCCTGCACGTGGAGCGGTGGGTGCCCAAGGCCGGGTTCGACGGCGCGGTGGTGGACCTGCGGGTGCTGGTGGTCGCGGGCCGCGCCACCCACACCGTGGTGCGGTCCTCGCGCTCGCCGCTGACCAACCTGCACCTGGGCAACGCCCGCGGTGACCTGGACGGCCTGCGCGACGCCATGGGGCCGCACGCCTGGAGCGCGGCGATGGCGGTCGCCGAGGCCGCCGGGGCGTGCTTCCCCCGGACCCTGCACGCGGGCGTGGACCTGCTCGTCTCCCCCGGCTGGTCCGCGTTCACCGTGTGCGAGGTCAACGCCTTCGGCGACCTGCTCCCCCGCGTGCTGCACGAGGGGCGCGACACCTACGCCGAACAGCTGCGCGCCCTCGCCGACGGCCGCTTCCCCCTTCCCTCCCCCGCCCTTCCCGCCTGATTCCGACGAGAGAACCGATGGACACCGCCACCGCAGCCGAACTCGACATGAACGCCGTGGTGGGCACGCACGACATCCTGCTGCTCACCCTGGACACCCTGCGCTTCGACACCGCCGACGCGCTGGCCGCGGCCGGGCGCACCCCGCACCTGGCCGGGCTGCTGCCCGGCGGGCGGTGGGAGCGCAGGCACGCCCCGGCCAGCTTCACCTACGCCTCCCACCTGGCGATGCTCGCCGGGTTCCTGCCCACGCCCGCGGCGCCGGGGCCGCGCCCGCGCCTGTTCGCGGCCGACTTCCCCGGCAGCGCCTCCACGGCGCCGACCACCTGGACCTTCGACGCCCCGGACCTCGCCACCGGGCTGGCCGAGGCCGGATACCACACGGCGTGCGTCGGGGGCACGGGCTTCTTCAACCGCCGGTCGGCGCTGGGGTCGGTGCTGCCGGACCTGTTCCTGGAGAGCCACTGGGAGGAGGCGTTCGGCGTCACCGACCCGCACTCGTTCGAGAACCAGGTGGAGCGCGCGGTCCGGATCGCCACCGGCCGACCCGCGGACCGGCCCCTGTTCCTGCTGCTCAACGTGGCGGCCCTGCACCAGCCCAACTGGTTCCACCTGCCCGGGGCCCGCCCCGGGGACGGCGACACCCCCGCCACCCACGCCGCCGCCCTGGAGTACGTCGACCGCAACCTGCCACCGCTGCTGGAGGCGATGGCCGCCCGCCGCCCGTGCCTGGTGATCGCCTGCTCGGACCACGGCACCGCCTACGGCGAGGACGGCTACACCGGCCACCGGATCGGCCACGAGACGGTCTGGACGGTCCCCTACACCCACACGGTGCTGCCCCAGGGCCACACCGTCCGAAAGGAGACCCCGTGACGGCCGTGATCACCCCGCGCCCGGAGCCGGTACGACCCGACTCGCCCTACCGGTCGTACGTGTACGCGTATCCGCACAAGAGCGCCTACCGGCCCTTCTCCCACCCGTCGCCCTCCACCACCCGCGACGGAGAGCCTCCGGCTCCGGTGCCCCGCTCCGGCCCGCTGCTGTCCGACCTGTGGCGGGGCGAGGACGTGGGCGCGCTGTCGCTGTACACGCACATCCCCTTCTGCGAGATGCGCTGCGGGTTCTGCAACCTCTTCACCCGGTCCACGCCCCCGGCCGAGCAGGTGAGCGCCTACCTGGACGCCCTGGAGCGGCAGGCCGACACGGTGGCCGCCTCCCTGCCTGAGGGGGCGGCGTTCGCCCGTGCCGCTCTGGGCGGGGGTACGCCCACCTACCTCACCGCCGACGAGCTGACGCGGGTCTACGACCTCACCGAACGCGCCCTGGGCGTGGACCTGGCGGCCATCCCGGTGTCGGTGGAGACCTCGCCCGCCACCGCCACCCCCGAACGGCTGGCGGTCCTGGCCGAGCGCGGCGCCACCCGGCTGAGCATCGGCGTGCAGAGCTTCCTCGACTCCGAGGCGCACGCGGCGGGCCGTCCGCAAAAACGCGCCGAGGTCGACCGCGCGCTGGCCGCGATCCGCGAGCACACCCGGGCCGGCCTGAACGTCGACCTCATCTACGGCATCGACCGGCAGGACGCGCGCACCTGGGCGTACTCGCTGGACACCGCGCTGGAGTGGGAGCCGGAGGAGGTCTACCTGTACCCGCTCTACGTCCGCCCGCTCACCGGTCTGGGGCGCAGGGCCCGCGACTGGGACGACCACCGCCTGGGCCTGTACCGCCAGGGCCGCGACCACCTGCGCGAGCGCGGCTACGAGCAGGTGTCCATGCGGATGTTCCGCCGCGCCGACGCTCCGGAGGCGGTCGGCCCCGACTACTGCTGCCAGACCGACGGGATGGTCGGCCTGGGCTGCGGGGCGCGCTCCTACACCTCGACCACGCACTACTCGTTCGACTACGCCGTGGGCGTGGGCCAGGTGCGGTCGATCATCGCCGACTTCGTGAGCCGCGACGGCGCCGGGCTCTCCCGCGCCGAGGTGGGATTCCGCCTCGACGGGGGCGAACGGCGCCGCCGCCACGTGCTCCAGTCGCTGCTGCGGACGGAGGGGCTCGACGCCGCCGCCTACGCCGAACGGTTCGCCGCCCGACCCGAGTCCGACTTCCCCGACGAGTTCGCCGCGCTGGCCGGACGCGGCTGGCTGGTGCGGGAGGAGGGGGCCGCGCGGGTACGGCTGACCGAGGAGGGGATCGCGCACTCCGACGCGATCGGCCCCATGTTCTTCTCCCCCGACGTGGTCGCCCTCATGGCCGACTACGAGGCCCGGTGAGCGCGGTGGAGGGGATGGGGCCGGTGGTGCGATTGGGGCTGGTGAGCACGTCGAACGCCGAGCGCGCCACTGCATCAGCGGAACCGGTCAGCACGATGGCGGGGGCGGGGCCCTCGGGACCGATGGATCCGGGTCGCGGGAAGGATGCGGTGGGCGCGACGGGGCCGGTGGGGCCCGCTCGCGCGCTCCCGCCGCACCTCACCCTGCTGTACCGGGGGCCGCTGGCCAGCTGCGACTACGACTGCCCGTACTGCCCCTTCGCCAAGCGGCGGGACCGGCCGGAGACCCTGCGCGCGGACCGGGCGGCCCTGGAACGCTTCACGGACTGGGTCGCGGACGGGGAACGGGAGCACCCCGGCACCCGGATCTCGGTGCTCTTCACGCCGTGGGGCGAGGGACTGGTCCGGTCCTGGTACCGCGCGGCGATGGTCCGGCTCAGCCGCCTGCCGCACGTGGAGCGGGTGGCGGTCCAGACCAACCTGAGCGGGCGCGTGGAGTGGCTCGCCGACTGCGACCTCGGCAGCGCCGCCCTGTGGACCACCTACCACCCCGGGCAGGTGGCCCACGAGCGCTTTCTGGCCAAGGCCCGGCGCCTGGCCGAGCTGGGCGTGCGGTTCAGCGTCGGCGTGGTGGGCGAGCCGGACCACCTGGCGGCGGCCCGGCGGATGCGCGCCGCACTGCCCGGGGAGGTGTACCTGTGGGTCAACGCCGCCGAGGGCCGGACCTACACCGACGACGAGGCCGCCGCCTGGCAGGAACTCGACCCGCACTTCCACTACAGCCGCCACCCGCACGCCAGCCGGGGCCTGCCCTGCCGGACCGGGGACAGCGTGCTGTCGGTGGACGGGGACGGGAACGTGCGCCGCTGCCACTTCGTGGACACGCCGCTCGGGAACCTGTACGACGGGTCGTTCCTGCGCCGGACCGGACCGCGCGCGTGCCCGCTGACCAGCTGCGACTGCCACATCGGCTACGTGCACCTGGAGTCGCTGGACCTGTACGACGTCTTCCGGGGCGGCGTGGTCGAGCGGGTGCCCGTCGAGTGGGCACGGACTCATCCGTCGACCGAGCCGTCCCCCTCCCAACGGTAGGCCAGAAGACCGCGGGCGCTGTCATAGCGGGTCAGAGGGTCATCGGCCCGCGGCGGGCCCTGCGCCGGGCGCTCCTGGACGTCGGCCCGCCTCGGCGGCCCGGGCGGCGACCTCCCGCGCCTCCTGCGGGCGTCCGGCCCGGACCAGGGCCTCGGCCCGGGCGCTGAGCAGGATCCCCAACGTCCTCCGATCGATCTCGTCCGCCTGGTCTCCGGCGGGGACGTACCGGACCGCCTCCGCGAGCGTCTCGGCCGCTTCCGCGTGCCGCCCGGCGACGGTGTGCTCCTTGGCACGCGAGCCCAGGAGCATGACCATCTCGGTCGGGTCGGCAGGGCCTTCCGGCCGTGGCCCCGCCACCTCGGCCGCGAGGGCTTCGGACGCTTCCGCTTCGGCCGTGCGCCCCAGGGAGCGGAGCAGGATCGCCCGTTGCCCGTGCGCGTCCCCGAGAGCCTCGGAGACGGAGCCCGGGTCGATCTCGCGCAGCTTCTCGCCCACGCGCACGGCGGAGGACACGCACTTGAGGGCTTCGGCGGGCAGTCCGAGCAACATCAGCATGGCCGCCCGAGCGGACAGGGCCCCGACGAACTCCGAGCGGTGGTCTCCCACCCCGCGTTCGACGGCCGCCTTGCAGGCCATGGCCAGGACGCCATAGGTCTCGGCGGCCTCCAGGGACCTGTCCTTCCGCATCAGAGTCAGGGCGTGATGGCCGAGTGCGGCGATCTCCGCCGAGCGGTGTGCGTCGTGCTCGTCGTCCGGCAGTCCTTCGAGGAAGACCCGCAGCTCGGCCAGGGTGTCGGACACGGCCGCGAAGCGCTCCTCGCCTGCCAGGGCGCGGGCGGCGAGGCGATGTGCGTTCACGACGGCCCCCGCGCGCAGGCGGGCGCGCGGCCGTCCGGCCTCGTCCGCGAACCGCCGGGCGGCGATCGCGCAGAAGGCGGCCTTCCATGCCCGCAGGCCGCGGACCTCGGCGGTGAAGAGGTGAACGAAGACCTCCACCGGGGTCTCCGGATCAGCGGCCAACCGGTCGAGCGCCGCGTGGAGGGGCCCGGGAGACGCGACGGAATCCGCGGCCTCCACGACGTCCGTCGTGAGGGCGGTCGCCAGACCCAGGCACGTGTCGGTGAGCCGGGCGAACTCAGCAGGTCCGGACGGCGGTGGGCTCGTCGCGATGCCGTGCAGCCGCTGGACGGCCAGATCGCGGGGGAGGCCGGACTCCGCTGGGATCGCGGTCCCGATCGGCTCCGCCCGGCCGGACACCCCGTGGTGGTCGAGCACGGCTCGTGCCGCCGGGACGGCCGGCAGGGCCGTCAGGGGGAGCACCCGGTGCGACGGTCCGGAAAGGACCACGCCGAGGACCATGTCACCGCAGACCACGGGGGCGCCCGTGATGTCAGCGCCGGTGTCGCGGGCGTCCACGGAGAACCGGTCCGGTACGTCCTGCGCGGGCTCGACGGTGGTGCGGACGGCGCCGTCCCCGGTCAGGACCGTGCAGGGGGTGCGCCGTCCCTCGGGGAGCACACCCCAACGAGTCGGCCCGGGCCGGGGGAGGTCGCCGTCCACGGTGATGAGCGCGGCACCGTCGGCGCCGTGCCACACCACCCGGCCCGCACACCCGTTTCCAGGGGCCCCGACTCCGACGATCCCGCCGGTGTCAGGGAAGGAGTCCCCCGCGGCGAGGACGAGGCGGGGGCCGACGAGGCCGCCCAGCACCTCCTGGCGGTCGGTTCGGACGGTCACGGGCGCGGGTACGGGGATCACGTCGGCTTCTCATTCCGGTGGAGGGGGGCGTCGCGGCGGTGCGCCCCGTAGGACGCGGCGAACCGGGCGCCGGTTCCGCGCAGGCCGCGCCGGGCCCGCCCCGGCTCAGGCTCCGGCCGCCGCGCGTTGGCGCGGCCGTCCCCGGAAGACCTCGCGCCGGTGCCAGGCGATGTGGTCGGCTCCGACCGGCGCGAACCCCGGCTGGGGGTCGTGCGCGCGGCGGCCCGCCAGGGCGTGCACCACCTGCTCGGCACCGGCCGAGCGGCCCACGAACCGGGTGGAGACGGTGACGGCGCGGTCCTCGGTCAGGCCCAGCACGCCCCGGTCGAAGAGCCGGTGGTGGATCGAGCACAGGCACAGCCCGTTGCCCGTGTCGTCGGGCCCGCCGAGGGCCCACCACCGCACGTGCGCCGCCTCCAGTCCGACCGTGAGGCCGTCGATCCACCCCTCGAAACCGCAGAAGGCGCAGCGGTGCTCGTAGGCGGTCAGCACCTCGTCCCGGAACCCGGGGTCGCGCCGCACGCCATCCGGACGGGCGTCGAACCCCCGGTCCGCGCCGGTGTCCAGGGTCAGCCCGGCCAGCAGCCGGATGTCGGCGTGCAGGGACGGCGCGAAGTTGGCGTCGAGCAGGTGGCGGGCGATGCGGTCGAGCAGACCGGGTTCGGTGTCCAGCGCCCGGAGCAGGTCCGGACTCAGGCCGCCGCGCGCCCGCGTCCGGCGCAGCGCCGTCGGGCTCGCGGCGGGAGAGCCCTCGCCCTCGGCGGTCGTGACCGTCCAGAACCCGTCCGTGGCCAGGTGGTGGAAGGGGTAGGCGGGCGTGGTCCGCCGGGGCGGACCGAACTCCCTGAGGAGCCGGGACAGGTGCTGTTCCGCCTCGCCGTACTCGATCGGCCGCGGCCCGTACCGCTGGTGGTGGCCGAGCGCGTACAGCAACAGGAGGGGTTTGTGGGGCGCACGGTAGCCGTTCTGCTCCCAGCGCCTGACGGAGGCGATCCGGTCGAGCCAGTCCATGACCGGGAGCCTACGACCCGCCGCCCTCACTGTCCCCGGCGGCGGCCATAATCCGAGACATGGTCTTTCCCCGGGTCATCGCGACCGATCTCGACGGTACCCTCCTCCGCTCCGACGGCTCCCTCTCCGCCCGTTCCCGCCACGCCCTCGGCCTCGCCGTCCAGGCCGGGGCCCGCGTGGTGGTCGCCACCGCCCGCCCGCGACGCGCCACCGACATCGTCTCCGACCAGCTCGACTGCGGCGCCGTGGTCTGGAGCAACGGTTCCCACTACCGCACCGGCGACGGAAGCGACCGCTTCCGCGCGATCGGCGCCACGACCGCCCGCACGGTCATCGAGAAGCTCGGCCAGGCGCTGCCCATGCCGGGGTTCGGCGTGGAGACGGGCGCGGCGTTCTTCCACGAGCCCGCCTACCTGCCCGGGCCGATGTCCCTGGCCTGGGACCGCGAGATCGTCTACTCCACCGAGGAGCTGGTCGACCGGGCCACACCGGTCGCCAAGCTGGTGGTCCGCTCCCCCGACGAACCCGTCCACCTCATGCACGAGGCCGCCGTCACGGCGGTCGGCCCCCTGGTGGAGGTCACCTACTCCGGCGCGCACAGCCTGCTGGAGCTGAGCGCCCCCGGGGTGACCAAGGGGAGCACGCTGGCGCTGCTCTGCGAGGAGTGGGGTGTGGCGGCCGAGGAGGTCGTGGCCTTCGGCGACATGCCCAACGACCTGCCCGCCCTCACCTGGGCCGGTCGCGGCTACGCGATGGCCGGCGGCCACCCCGGCCTGCTCGACCCCGCGCTCGGCCTCCACCGGGCGCCCTCCAACCAGGACGACGGCGTGGCCCAGATCGTCGAACGCCTCCTCGCCGACCTCTGAACCCGGCCGTTCAGCCTGCGGGACCACCTGGGGGTGGCGCGGAACACCGGCCTCTCGGCGCCCCGAGCACGCGTCCGAGCCTGCGAGGACGCCGTCAGGCGCGGTCGACCTCTTCGTGGTAGGTCCGGCGGGTCCGCTCGGTGTGCTCGCCCATCAGCCGCAGCGCGGTGTCGGCGTCGCGGGCCTCGATCGCGTCCACGAGGCTCTCGTGCTCGTCCCACGAGGCCGAGCCCCGGATCCGGGCGACGGGCGCGTAGTACCAGCGGACCCGGCGGTCGACCTGGCCGGCCAGCTCGGCGAGCACCCGGTTGCCCGAGGCCTCGGTGACGGCGCGGTGGAAGTCGGCGTTGGCCTCGACCACGGCGTCGGTGTCGGCCCGCTCGGCGGCGGCGCGCCCCACCGCCACCAGCTCGCGCAGCCGGGCGATCTGTTCGGGGGTGGCGTGCTCGGCCGCCAGGCGGGCGGAGTCGGTCTCCAGCAGGGAGCGCACCGCCAGCAGCTGGTCGGCCTCGCTCTCGGTGGGGGTGTGCACGAACGCCCCGTAGCCGGGCCGCAGGTCCACCCACCCCTCGTTGCTGAGGCGCTGCATGGCCTCGCGCACCGGCTGCCGGGACACGCCCAGCGTCTGGGCCAGCTCGGTCTCGACCAGGTGCTGGCCCGGGGAGAGCGTGCGGGTGGTGATGAGGTCGAGGATGGCCTCGTACACGGCCTCCCGAAGCGGTACCGGGCGCTGCACCCGACTCGTGGCGGCGTTCAATCCCTGCGGGGACATAGGACGGCTCCCGGATCCGTGCGTGGTCATTGCAGACAGTGTACGAAGAACAATGCTCGTGCGCGTCACGTCGGGACCACCACGAGTTCGACCGTGCCGTCGGCCGCGCCCCCTTCGGCCTCGGGCGGCAGGACCGCCAGGGCGTCGGCGGAGGCGGCCCCGCGCAGGTCGGCCGGGCCGCGGGATTCGATCTCGACCGCGAGGCCGCCGTGGAGGCGGACGGGCACGAGTCGCGTGTCGGTGGGATGGGAACCGGTCGTCGCCGACAGCCGGGCCCGCCGTCCGCCGTGCGCGGGGTCCCGCCTCCCGGTGCGCCCGCAGAGCACGGGGACGAGCAGGGTGAGCGCTGCGGCCAGAGCGGCACCGGGATTGCCCGGCAGGCCGGCGACGACGGCGCCCGAGGGCAGGACCGCGAGCAGCTGCGGGTGGCCCGGACGGCAGGCCACCCCGTCGACCACGGTCCTGGCACCGAGTTCGGCGAGCGCCGCGCGCAGGTGGTCGGCCGGCCCCGCCGAGGACGACCCGCCCACCGCGGCGACGCGGTCCCCGGGCAGGCCGTCCAGCGCCGAGACGAGGGCGGCGCGGCCGTCGGGCAGCGCCTTCCGCCCCTCGCACCGGCCGCCGGCCCAGGCGACGAGCCCGGGCAGGACCGGACCGATGGCGTCGCGCACGGATCCGGGGCGGGGACGGCCGGAGTGCACGATCTCGTCCCCCGTGATGAACACCCGGACGGCGGGACGGGTGACGGGCAGGCCGTCCAGGCCCAGCCCGGCCGCGAGTCCGAGCAGGGCCGGGGTCACCGGGGCGCCGCGCCGGGCCGCCAGCGCCCCGGCCGGGACGGTCTCCCCGCGGCGGCGGATGTGCCGCCCGGGCGCGCACGTCCCGTGGACGACGTCGCCGGACGCCCGCGCCTCCTCGTGCGGCAGGACGGCGAGCGTGCCGTCGGGGACGACGGCTCCGGTGGCGATCTCCACGGCCTCGCCCCGGCGCAGGCGGGCGACCGGCGTGCCGCGCCCGGCCAGTGAGCGGCCCAGGACGGACCAGGGGCCCTCCCCCGCCACCGCGTACCCGTCCATGGCGGCGGTGTCGAGCGCGGGCACGTCGATCGCCGACACCAGGTCGGCGCCGAGGACGGCACCGAGGGCCGCCGACAGCGGCACCTCGGCCGTGGGCGACGCGCCCTCGGCGCCGGTCGCCCGCGCGGTGTCACGCGCCGCGCCCCAGGACAGGGAGCCGTGAGGACGGGCTCGGACGTGAAGAAGCGGAGAAGTTTCCGGACCGTCCGCGTCGAGCATTCCTTCTCTCCCTGCCGCAGAGGGGTATGGCGATTCTTGGAGAATACTGTATACAGTATGTGAATGGGAAGGAGTCGCTCATGCGAATCGCAGTCCTGGGCGCCGGAGCCATCGGAGCCTACGCGGGCGCCGCCCTGCACCGAGGCGGCGCCGACGTCCACCTCGTCGCCCGCAACGAACACCTGAAGGCCATGCGCGAGAACGGCGTCCGGGTCCTCAGCCCGCGCGGCGACTTCACCGCGCACCCGCACGCGACCGACGACCCCTCGGAGATCGGCCCGGTCGACATCGTCTTCCTCGGGCTCAAGGCCCAGTACTACGCGGACTGCGGCCCCCTGCTGCGCCCCCTGCTCGGCCCGGACACGGCGGTCGTGGCCGCGCAGAACGGCGTCCCCTGGTGGTACTTCCACGGCGTCGAGGGGCCGCTGGCCGGGCACCGGATCGAGAGCGTGGACCCCGGCGGCGCGGTCAGCCGGGTCATCCCCGTCGAACGCGCGGTCGGCTGCGTGGTCTACGCGGCCACCGAGATCGCGGGCCCGGGGGTGATCCGGCACATCGAGGGCACCCGGTTCTCCATCGGCGAGCCGGACCGCTCGGACTCCGCGCGCTGCCGCGACCTCCAGGCCGCGATGGAGGCCGGCGGACTCAAGTGCCCCGTCGAGCGCGACCTGCGGGAGGACATCTGGGTCAAGCTCATGGGCAACATCGTCTTCAACCCCCTGAGCGCGCTGACCCGGTCGACCATGGCCCAGATCTGCCGCAACCGCTCCACCCGCGACCTGGCCCGCACGATGATGAACGAGACCCTGGAGGTCGCCGCACGGGTGGGAGTGCGCCCGAGCGTGTCGATCGACCGGCGGCTGGCCGGCGCCGAGCGCACCGGCGACCACCGCACCTCCACCCTGCACGACCTCGAACGCGGGCGCACGATGGAACTCGACGTGATCCTGTCCGCCGTCGTCGAACTGGCCGACCTCACCGGCGCCCCCGTTCCGACCCTGCGCGCGGTCGACGCCGTCGCGGGGCTGCTGAACCAGCGGATCGCCGCGGCGTCCTGACGCCCGGCCGTCCCCTACCCTTGTCCGCCTCGGATCCATGCTGTATCCAGTATCCAAAGGCCACGACCACCAAGCGAGGGCCCTCATGGACTTCTCCGCCCCCTACGACCGACTCACCCGACCCCTCGTCCGCGACGGCGGCGAACTGCGCCCCGCCTCCTGGGAGGAGGCGCTGGACCGCGCCGCCGCCGGATTCCGCCGCGGCGTCCAGGAGCACGGACCCGACTCCTTCGGGATGCTCTCCTGCGCCCGCGCGACCAACGAGATGAACTTCATGGCGCAGAAGTTCACCCGCGTCGTGATCGGCACCAACAACGTCGACTCCTGCAACCGCACCTGCCACGCCCCCAGCGTCGCCGGGCTCTCGGCCGCCTTCGGCTCGGGCGGGGGGACCTCCTCCTACGCCGAGGTCGAGGACACCGACCTCATCGTCATCTGGGGCGGCAACCCCCGCTTCGCCCACCCGATCTTCTTCCAGCACGTGCTCAAGGGCGTGCGCAACGGCGCCCGGCTGTTCGTGGTCGATCCGCGCCGCACGTCCACGGCCGAGTGGGCGGACCGCTGGCTCGGCCTCAACGTGGGCACCGACATCCCGCTGGCGCACGCCATCGCCCGCGAGATCCTGCACGCGGGGCTGGCCAACGAGACCTTCGTCCAGCGCGCCACCAGCGGGTTCGAGGAGTACCGCGCCCTGGTCGAACCGTGGACGCTCAGCGCCGCGGAGGCCGAGACCGGCGTGCCCGCGGAGGCCATCCGCGAACTGGCGCACGCCTACGCCCGTGCCGAGCGCGCCCAGATGTGCTGGACGCTGGGCATCACCGAGCACCACAACGCCACCGACAACGTCCGCGCCCTCATCAACCTCGCCCTGCTCACCGGCCACGTCGGCCGGTACGGCTCGGGGCTCAACCCGCTGCGCGGCCAGAACAACGTGCAGGGCGGCGGCGACATGGGCGCCATCCCCGACCGCCTCGCCGGCTTCCAGGACATCCTCGACGCGCGGGTGCGCTCGCGCTTCGAGGACGTGTGGGGGCGCCCGATCCAGGGGGCCAAGGGCAAGACCCTGACCCAGATGTTCGAGGCGATGGAGGAGTCCGAGATCAGGACGCTCTACGTCATCGGGGAGAACCCGGTCCAGTCCGAGCCCGAGACCCACAAGACCACGAGCCGCCTGCGCAGCCTCGACCACCTGGTCGTGCAGGACATCTTCCTCACCCGCACGGCCGAACTGGCCGACGTGGTGCTCCCCGCCAGCGCCTCCTGGTGCGAGTCGGACGGGACCTTCACCAACAGCGAGCGCCGGGTGCAGCTCGTCCGCAAGGCCCTGGACCCGCCCGAGGGCGCCCGCGACGACATCGAGATCATGTGCGACCTGGCCACCCGGCTCGGCCACGACTGGGAGCGCCCGGCGGCCGAGGACATCTGGAACGAGGTCCGCTCGCTCTCGCCCATGCACCGGGGCATGAGCTACGCGCGCCTGGAGGAGCACCAGGGCATCCAGTGGCCGTGCTTCTCCGAGGACGAGCTGGAGCCCAGCTTCCTGCACCGGCGGCTGTGGGCCCAGGATCCGGCCGAGCGCGGCGAGCCCGCGCCGTTCGGCATCGTCGGCCACTCGCCCCCGGTGGACCTGCTGGACGAGGACTTCCCCTTCCGGCTGACGACCGGCCGGCGGCTGGACGACTACAACACGGGCGTCCAGACCGGCGGGTTCTCGTCCCCCCTGCGCCGCGGCGAGCTGCTGGACCTGTCCCCGGAGGACGCGGACAAGCTCGGCGTGGCGGACGGGGAGGTCGTCCGGGTCTCCTCGCGCCGGGGCTCGGTGCTGGTCCCGGTCTCGATCAGCGACGCCATGCGCCCGGGGCTGGTGTTCATGACGTTCCACTTCCCGCACCAGGTGGACACCCAGCTGCTGACCATCGACGCCACCGACCCCATCGCCGGGACGGCCGAGTACAAGGCCGCCGCGGTGAGCATCGAACGGGTCACCGAGGGCGCCGAGGAGCCGGTCTCCGTCCGTTGAGGCGCCACTCAGCGGTCGGGGCCGCCGCCCGCCGGGTCCCGCTCAGGGCCCCGGCGGCGGAAGGCCGCCCGCGGCCGGTCGAACGACGGGCCGCGGGGGCCGGACCCCGCCCCGCGCGCGTCCGACACCGGCTCGCGCGAGCCGGTGTCGGGCCGCCTCCGGGCTGCCCGGCGGCGGGCCGTGGGCGGCCACGACGGGCGACACCCGCCGGACGCGACCTCGCCGACCGGCCCCTCGGGGTGGGCGGCCGCGGCCACGAGGCCACCCACCCCGCACCGGATCCCACCCACTTCACACTGGGGGGTTGTCATCCGGCCGCACTCATCATACTGTCCACTGCATACAGAATCCTGTGATCTGGCTTACACGCGATGAAGAGGTGACCCAGGCGTGGACCTGAGATTCCTGGACGAGACGCCCACTGACACCGAACGCGAGGCCGTCGACTCCGTCCTGGGACCGCCCGAGTCCGGTTGGGACGGCGGCACCCGGCTGGACACCGACCTGCGCTACGCCCGGGGCGGCCACACGGCGCGCGACCGGCGCGACCTGCTCCTGCCCGCGCTGCACGCGGTCAACGACCGTGTCGGCTGGATCAGCCCCGGCGCACTCGACCACGTCTGCCGCCGGCTCACCGTCCCCCCGGCCGAGGCCTACGCCGTCGCCTCCTTCTACGCGATGTTCGCGCTCCAGGAGCGGCCCCGGCGGGTCGTGCACCTGTGCACCGACATCGCCTGCGCGGCCAAGGGGTCGGGGCCGCTGCGCGACCGGCTCGCCGAGCGCCACGGCCCGCCCGGCGGTCACGACGGCGACGTGACCTGGCACGAGAGCCCCTGCCTGGGGATGTGCGAGCGCGCACCCGCCGCCCTGGCCATCGAGGCCGGGCCCCGCCCCCGGTCCGCCGTCGCCGCGCCCGCCACCCCCGGGGCGATCGACACCCTGGCCGCGGCCTCCCCCGAACCGGCCGCGAACGGACACTCCAACGGCCGGGCCAACGGCGTCCCGGCCCACGGCCCCGGCACCGCCGACCGGGACCTCCCGGCCGCCCCGACCACCTTCGACGACGTTCCGCTGCCCGGGACCGACCCCGAGCCCGCTCCCGCCGACGCCGTCCCCGACGCCGGGTCCCCCGACCACGTGCTGCTCCGCAGGATCGGCCGGGTGGACCCGCTCAGCCTGGACGACTACCGGGCCGAGGGCGGCTACCTGGCGCTGCGCGAGGCCCTGCGCCTGGGCCCGGCCGGGGTGATCCGCGAGGTCTCCGACTCCGGCCTGGTGGGGCGGGGCGGCGCGGCCTTCCCCACCGGGCGCAAGTGGCAGGCGACCGCGAGCCAGCCCGACGGACCGCACTACCTGGTGTGCAACGCCGACGAGAGCGAACCGGGCACCTTCAAGGACCGCGTCATCATGGAGGGCGACCCCTTCTCCCTCATCGAGGCGATGACCATCGCCGGGTACGCGATCGGCGCCCACACCGGCTACCTCTACATCCGCGGCGAGTACCCGCGGGCCCTGCGCCACCTGGAGAACGCGATCACCGTGGCCCGCGAGCGCGACCTGCTCGGCGACGACGTCCTGGGCTCGGGGTTCTCGTTCGACATCGAGATCCGGCGGGGCGCGGGCGCCTACATCTGCGGCGAGGAGACCGCGATCTTCGGGTCGATCGAGGGCGAGCGCGGCGAGCCGCGCACCAAGCCGCCCTTCCCCGTCGAGAAGGGGCTCTTCGGCAAGCCGACCGCGGTCAACAACGTCGAGACGCTGGTCAACGTCCTGCCGATCCTCCTCATGGGCGGGCCCGCCTACGCCGCGGTCGGCACCGAGGGCTCCACCGGGCCGAAGCTGTTCTGCCTGTCGGGCGGCGTCCGCCGCCCCGGCCTGTACGAGCTGCCGTTCGGCGCCACGCTGCGCGACCTCATCGAGGCGGCGGGCGGCATGCCGGAGGGCCGCAGCATCCAGGCGGTCCTGCTGGGCGGGGCGGCCGGGGCTTTCGTCCGCGGCGACGAGCTGGACATCCCCCTCACCTTCGAGGGGGCCCGCGCGGCGGGCACCACCCTGGGGTCGGGCGTGGTCCTGGTCCTGGACGACACCGCCGACCTGGTCGCCACGCTCGTGCGCGTGGCCGCCTTCTTCCGCGACGAGTCCTGCGGGCAATGCGTCCCCTGCCGGGTCGGCACCGTCCGCCAGGAGGAGTCGCTGCTGCGGATCAGCCGGGGCGGCGACCCCGCGAGCGAGGTCGCGCTGCTGCGCGAGGTCGGCCAGGCGATGCGCGACGCCTCGATCTGCGGCCTGGGCCAGACCGCGTGGAACGCCGTGGAGTCGGCCGTGGACCGGCTCGGGCTGTTCGACGCGCCGGGCGCGCCCGCACGGGAGCGGACGCCCTGATGCCGACGACCACCAGAGCACACACCGCCCCGGGCACGCGGGCGGCGACGAAGGAGTACACATGACCGTCCTCGTTCACCTCGCACCGCCCAAGCGCCTGATCGACGCGACGATCGACGGCGAGGAGGTGCGCGTCCCCGAGGGCACCACGGTCCTGGACGCCTGCGCGGCCTCCGGGACGGAGATCCCCACCCTGTGCTACGGCGACACCCTCACCCCGCGCAACGCCTGCCGGGTGTGCGTGGTGGAGGTGGAGGGCGCGCGCACGCTCGCCCCCGCCTGCTCGCGCAAGCTGGAGCCCGGCATGTCCGTGAACACCGACTCCGAGCGCGTGCGGCACAGCCGCAAGCTCGTCCTGGAGCTGCTCGGCTCCTCGGTCGACCTGTCCACGACGCCGAAGGTCCCGGAGTGGATGGAGCGCTACGAGGCCGAGCCGGACCGGTTCGGCCCGCGTTCGGAGCCCGCGCCGCTCGGTGAGCGCGACGCCCGCCGGGCGGGCGAGCACGAGGCCGGGGACGGGTCGGTGGCGGCCACGGTCGAGCAGCCGCCCAAGATCGACAACGACCTGTACGTGCGCGACTACTCCAAGTGCATCATGTGCTACAAGTGCGTCGACGCCTGCGGCGACCAGTGGCAGAACTCGTTCGCCATCGGGGTGGCGGGACGCGGTTTCGACGCCCGTATCTCGACCGAGCACGACGCCCCGCTCACCGACTCGGCCTGTGTGTACTGCGGCAACTGCATCGAGGTGTGCCCGACCGGGGCGCTCTCGTTCGCGACCGAGTTCGACATGCGCCAGGCCGGTACCTGGGACGAGGAGGCCCAGACCGAGACGACCACGATCTGCACCTACTGTGGCGTGGGCTGCAACCTGACGCTGCACGTCCAGGAGAACGAGATCGTCAAGGTCACCTCCCCGCACGACAACCCGGTCACCCATGGAAACCTGTGCATCAAGGGCCGGTTCGGTTTCCAGCACGTGCAGCGCCGGGGCGGGGGTGGCGAGCGGGGAGCGGAGAGGGGCCCCCTGTAGGGCCCCTGGAGGGGACGGACGCGCGGGAGCCCGCCGGGCTCCGCGAAGGGTCCTGGCGAAGGGTTCCGCGCAGGGCACTGGTTCGGTCACAGTAGAGGCGGATGCACCGGAAGGCGGTGGCGGTCATGGGTCGGGTCACGGTTCGCGACAAGGTGCTCAGGATCAGGGACGGATCGGCGTCCGAGCGCGTGGACACGATGGTCGTGGAGGAGCCGCTGGAGATCCGGCTGGACGGCTCGCCGCTCACCATCACCATGCGCACCCCCGGTCACGACTTCGACCTGGCGGCGGGCTTCCTGGTGGGCGAGGGCGTCATCGCCCGCGAGAGCGACCTGGTCGCCATCCGCTACTGCGCCGGAGCCACCGAGGACGGCTCGAACACCTACAACGTGCTCGACGTGACCCTGGCCGCGGGCGTCCCGCCGCCCGACACCTCGCTGGAGCGCAACTTCTACACCTCCTCCTCGTGCGGGCTGTGCGGCAAGGCCAGCCTGGACGCCGTGCGCACGCAGGCGCCGTGGGACGTGGGCCGGGACGGGCTGCGCGTCGGGGTCGACACGCTCACGGCGCTGCCGGACCGCCTGCGCGCCGCCCAGCGGGTGTTCGACCGCACGGGCGGGCTGCACGCGGCCGGGCTCTTCACCTCCGAGGGCGAACTGCTGGCGCTGCGGGAGGACGTGGGCCGCCACAACGCGGTGGACAAGCTGGTCGGATGGGCGCTGCGCTCGGACCGGGTACCGCTGGCCGACACGGTGCTGATGGTGTCCGGGCGCGCCTCGTTCGAGCTGGTGCAGAAGGCCTGGATGGCCGGGATCCCCATGATGGCGGCGGTCTCGGCTCCTTCGTCCCTCGCCGTCGAGCTGGCCGCGGAGGCGGGGATGACCCTCGTCGGCTTCCTGCGCGGCAGCTCCATGAACGTCTACGCCGGACGGCAACGGATCCTTTTGGAGGGGGCGCCCAGCGCGCCCCCTGCGGCCACCGAGGGAATCCGCGTTCCGGGTCGGTAGACGCGGGTCCGGCCGGCGCGCTAGCCCCCTGCGCCGACCGGACCCGACCCCCCGGCGTAGTGTGTTCGGCTATGGACCGACTGTCAGAGCGGCGGCAGCCGCTTTTCGTCTACGGCACGCTCCTCTTCCCCCAGATCCTGCGCGCGCTGCTCGGCCGGGTGCCGGATTCCGCGCCCGCCGCGGCACCCGGTTGGCGGGCCGCGCCCCTGGCGGCACACCCGTACCCGGCCCTGGTCCCGGCCTCGGGAACCGCCTCCGGCCGGCTGTTGTCGGAACTGACGGAGGCCGAGTGCCGCGTCATCGACACCTACGAGGGCGACGGCTACGACGTGCGCCGACTGTCCCTCGTCGGCGGTGAGGAGGGGTGGGGGTTCGTGGCGGACGGACCCGTCGACGCGGCCCCGGGCGACTGGGACCCCGACGCCTTCGCCGCCGAGCACCTGGACGCCTACGTCGAGGCCTGTACGGCCCTGCGCGCCCGCCTCCTGCCGTCCCCGCCCGCCTGAGAACGCGCCGGGGACCGGCCGTGCGGCCGGTCCCCATTTGACGTCCCAGATCAGCGGCGGCCCGGCGGGTCGGCGGGGCACGGACGAGGCCGTCCGGAGGACCCTCCCGTGGTCCCCCGGACGGCCGTCCTTCCTGGATGGTTTCTCAGGCCCTTCCCGACGTGCTCGTCAGGCGCGTGCCTCCGGGCGCAGTGTGTAGTGCGGGAAGTTGCCGGGCAGGCGCTCGGCCGCCGGACCCCGGGTGACCGCGTGCACCAGGAGTTCACCGCCGACGAAGGCGCCCCGCCAGGAGTCGCCCAGGCCGCCGAACAGCTCGTCGCGGTCCCCGCGGGAGCGGGGGCGGTTGACGCCGACCTTGAAGGCCCGCACGCCCGACGCCAGCTGCGCGGCGGTGTCGGCGTCGTCGCAGGAGATCGTGGCCACCAGAGCGCCGTTGCTGGCGTTCATGGCGGCCAGCAGTTCGGCCTCGGTGTCCACCAGGACGATGGAGTCCACCGGCCCGAAGGGCTCGGCATGGAACAGCGGCGAGGGCCGCGGCGGCTCCAGCAGGGCCACCGGCGCCACGTAGGCGTCGGTGTTCTGGCCCGGCAGCAGGAGGGCGTCGTCCAGTGAGCCCCGGTACAGCGGCACCGCGCCGCCCGCCACCGCCTCGGCGACGGCGTCGTGGAGCTCCTTGGCCTTGGCCGCGTTGATCACCGGACCGAAGTCGAGTTCGGGCAGGTCGTCGCCGGGGTCGGCGACGGCGAGGGGGTGGCCGAAGCGGACCGTGCCCACGGCCGCGAGGTAGGCCTGGAGAAAGGCGTCGAACCGGGACCGCTGCACGACGAACCGGGGGTAGGCCGTGCAGCGCTGCTTGGCGTAGTCGAAGGTCTTGCGGATCTGCGCCGACAGCGTGTCCCAGTCGTCGAACTCCCACACGCCCCAGCAGTTGAGGCCCTCCTGCTCCAGCACGTGCGGCCGGTCCAGGTCGGCCAGGTCCGCCGCCACGCGCCCGCCGGCGTCGCGCCCGCCCACGAAGGACACGCACCCGACCTCCGGACCGCGCACCAGGGACGGGGACAGGTCGCGCCCGCCGCCGCCGACCAGCGTGAACGGCAGCCCCTCGCGCACGCCCAGGGCCACGGCCAGGGTCAGGCAGACCAGGCCGCCGTCCGTGGGCGTCTTGGCGATGACGCCGTTCCCGGCCAGCGCCTGCACGCACATCGCGTGCGCCAGGACGCTCATGGGGTAGTTCCAGCTGGCGATGTTGCTGACCGGCCCGTCGAGGGCGACCCGGCCGTCCAGCATCCGGTCGATCTCCTCCAGGTACCACTCCACGCCGGAGATCGCCCGGTCCACGTCCTGGCGGGCCAGGCGCCAGGGCTTGCCGATCTCCCACACGAGTGCCAGCGCGAGGGTGTCGCGGTGCTCGCCCCAGGCACGGACGGTCGCGCGCACCCGTTCCCGGCGCTCGTCGAGGGGGACCGTGGTCCAGGCCCGGTGCTCGGTGGCGGCCGCCGCGACGGCGCGCGCGGCCGTGGGGCCGTCGAGCATGGGCGGGCCCGCGATCTCCGAGCCGTCCACCGGCGAGTGGGCGGTCCGTGGCTCGCCGTCGGCGCGCCACTCACCGCCCCAGCGGTTGAGGACGCGGTCGGCCGCGAAGGCCTCGGGGGCGATGGCGCGGCAGCGCTCGTAGAGCGTGGCCCAGTCGGTGCCGGGCTTGAGGATCGCTGTCATGGGGCCGTGGGCGCCATGGTGGATCCGGCGCCCGCCTCCTCTCGGTGGCCGGAGCCGTTCAGGACGGCGCGGGCGAGCCGCGCGGTCTCGGTGGGGGTCTTGCCGACCTTGACTCCGGCGGCCTCCAGGGCCTCCTTCTTCGCCGCGGCCGTGCCCGAGGAACCCGACACGATCGCGCCCGCGTGCCCCATC
>NZ_LGEC01000071.1 GCF_001279585.1 Nocardiopsis sp. NRRL B-16309
GCCGAGGTTGAGGGGGGTGGTGGGGGTGGGCTGTTCGCGGGTGGTGGTGAAGCTGATAGTGGGGTCGGGTGTGTCGGGGGCGTTGGTGAAGGACACGAAGCGGGCGAGTTTGTCGGGGTCGGCCAGGACGGCGGCCCATTCGTCGGCGTAGGCGGCCACGTGGTCGGCCATGGCCTGTTCGAGTTCGTGGGCGATGCCCAGGGAGTCGTGGACGACGACGTCGCGCAGGTGGTCCAGGCCGCCGTCGAGGGCTTCGATCCAGGGGGCGGTGCGCTGGAGGCGGTCGGCGGTGCGGATGTAGAACATCAGGAAGCGGTCGATGTAGCGGATGAGGGTGTCCTCGTCCAGGTCGGAGGCCAGGAGTTCGGCGTGGCGGGGGGTGAAGCCGCCGTTGCCGCCCACGTACAGGTTCCAGCCCTGGTCGGTGGCGATGATGCCGAAGTCCTTGCTGCGGGCTTCGGCGCATTCGCGGGCGCATCCGGAGACGGCGGACTTGAGTTTGTGGGGTGAGCGCAGGCCCCGGTAGCGCTCTTCGAGGCGGATGGCGAGTCCGACCGAGTCCTGGACGCCGTAGCGGCACCAGGTGGTGCCCACGCACGACTTGACGGTGCGCAGGGCCTTGCCGTAGGCGTGTCCGGATTCGAATCCGGCGTTGACCAGGCGTGACCAGATGGCGGGCAGCTGTTCGAGGCGGGCGCCGAACAGGTCGATGCGCTGGCCGCCGGTGATCTTGGTGTAGAGGTGGAAGTCGCGGGCGACCTCGCCGATGACGATGAGCTTGTCGGGGGTGATCTCGCCGCCGGGGATGCGCGGGACGACGGAGTAGGTGCCGTTGCGCTGCATGTTGGCCAGGTAGCGGTCGTTGGTGTCCTGCAGGGTGGCCTGTTCGCCCTCCAGGATGTGGCCGCCGCCCAGGGAGGCCAGGATGGAGGCGACGGCGGGCTTGCAGATGTCGCAGCCGGTGCCGGTGCCGTGGGCGGCGATGAGCGCGGAGAAGGTGGTGGTGCGGGTGGCGCGCACGATCTCCACGAGTTCGGCGCGTGACTGGGGGAAGTGCTCGCACAGGGCGGTGGACTGTTCGATGCCGGCCTGGGTGAGGATCTGCTTGAGCATGGGCACGCACGAGCCGCAGCTGGTGCCGGCCTTGGTGCAGGCCTTGAGGGCGGGGACGTCGGTGGCGTCCTGGGTGTGGATGGCCTCGCACAGTTCGCCCTTGGTGACGGCGTTGCAGGAGCAGATCTGCGCGGAGTCGGGCAGGGCGTCGGCGCCCAGGGCGGCCCCGCCCTCGGGGGTGATCAGGGCGAGCGGGTCGCCGGGCAGGGGTGAGCCGACCATGGGGCGCAGGGTGGCGTAGGCGCCGGCGTCGCCGACCAGGATGCCGCCGAGCAGGGTGGTGGCGTCGTCGGAGAGCACGAGTTTGGCGTAGCGGCCCGAGGCGGCGTCGTTGACGACCACGTCCAGGGCGCCGTCGGTGCGGCCGTGGGCGTCGCCGAAGCTGGCCACGTCCACGCCCAGGAGTTTGAGCTTGGTGGAGGTGTCGGCGCCGGTGAAGGTGGCGTCGCCGCCCAGGAGGCGGTCGGCGACCACTTCGGCCATGGCGTTGCCGGGGGCGATGAGGCCGTAGACGGTGCCGCGGTGGTTGGCGGCCTCGCCGATGGCGTGGATATGGGGGTCGCTGGTGGTGCAGGTGTCGTCGATGGCGATGCCGCCGCGCGGGCCCAGGTCGAGGTCGCTGGTGCGGGCGAGGTCGTCGCGGGGGCGGATGCCCACGGAGAACACGACGAGGTCGGCGTCCAGGTGGGAGCCGTCGTCCAGGACCAGGCGGTGGCCGCCGCCGTGGGGGGTGTCCTCGATGGCGGTGGTGGCGGTGCCGGTGTGCACGTGCACGCCCAGGTCGTCGATGAGGTTCCTGAGCAGGGCGCCGGCGCCTTCGTCGATCTGGGCGGGCATCAGGTGGGGGGCGAGTTCGACGACGTGGGGCTGCACGCCCAGCAGGCGCAGGGCGTTGGCGGCCTCCAGCCCGAGCAGGCCGCCGCCGATGACCACGCCGGTGGTGGCGCCCTGGGCGGAGGCGGTGATGGCGTCCAGGTCCTCGATGGTGCGGTAGACGTGGCAGCCGGGGCGGTCGTGGCCGGGGATGGGGGGCACGAAGGGGGTGGAGCCGGTGGCCAGGACGAGTCGGTCGTAGCCCAGGGTGCGGCCGGTGGCGGTGGTGACGGTGCGTGCGGTGCGGTCGATGCCGGTGGCGCGCTCGTTGACGTGGATGTCCACACCGGGGCCGGTCAGGTCGCCCAGGGACAGGTCCTGGGCGTCGGCGCCGTCGAAGTAGGAGGACAGGGCGACGCGGTCGTAGGCGGTGCGGGGTTCCTCGCCCACGACGGTGATGTGCCAGTGGTGGTCGGTGTCGCGGTCGCGGAGTGCTTCGACGAGCCGGTGTCCGACCATGCCGTTGCCGATGACGACGAGTTCTTCCATGGCGGGTGGGACTCCTCCTGGTGCGGGTGCGGTCTGTTTCAGGCAACCCGCAGGGTGTTACCCGCGCATCAGCCGTCTGTGTCGGCGGTGTTTCGATGTCCTGTCATTGCAGGTGGGGGGTGCGTGATTGGTCACGTTGGCCTGGTGGGCGGTGGTGGCGCCCGCGGGCGGCGGGGGGTTGCGCGGGCCGGAAATCGGCTTGGCCGCGGGGCGGCGGGCGCCCATCATGGCCCGATGGTGGATCGACACTTCTCCCATCCGGACCTGGCCGAGCTCTATGACTACTTCAGTTTCTGGCGGTGCTCCCCCCAGGACGACTTCTACCTCGATCTGGTCATGGGCGCCCGCCGGGTGCTGGACGTGGGGTGTGGGACGGGCAAGCTGCAGCGGGTGGCGCGGGAGAGGGGGCACGGCGGGCGCCTGGTGGGGCTGGATCCGGCCCGGGCGATGCTGGAGGTCGCCCGTCGGGGCCGGGGCGACGTCGAGTGGGTGCTGGGCGACCTGGCCCGGGGCCCCGAGGACGGGTCGTGCCTGGAGGGCGGGTTCGATCTGGTCGTGATGTCCGGGCACGCCTTCCAGGTGTTCACCACCGACGAGGAGCTGCGTGCTCATCTGGCGGCCGTGCGGCGGGTGTTGACGGCTCGGGGCCGGTTCGTGTTCGAGACCCGCAATCCGGGCGCGCGGGGCTGGCGGGCGTGGGATCCGGAGCTGGTGCGCACGGTGCGGGGCCCGGGCGGGCGCCTGGCCAGGTGTGTGCACCGCCTGGTCGGGGTGGAGAGCGACCTGGTGACCTTCACCAGCGACTACAGCGTCCAGGGGTGGCAGGGGACCCTGGGCTCTCGCAGCACCCTGCGGTTCCTGGACGCCCCCGCCCTGAACGGGTTCCTGGCCGAGGCCGGGCTGAGGGTGAGCGCCCAGTACGGGTACTGGGACCGCCGCCCGCTCACCGCCACCAGCCAGGAGATCATCACCTTCGCGCGCCCGGCCTGAGCGCCCGCTGCGCCGTGGCCCAACACGTGGCCGGGGTGCGCCAGGGTTTGGGCTGAGGCGTCATTGTCCTGGTCGGGGGCGGCCCGCATACTGGCTGGTGGTGGCAGGCGTGTCGTGTCGGGTGAGAGTGGGGGTCCTTCGTGCGGGTCGACGTGTGGTCCGACATCGTGTGCCCGTGGTGCTTCATCGGCAAGCGCCGGCTGGAGGCGGCACTGGAGCGCTTCGAGGGCGCCGGGCAGGTGGAGCTGGTCTGGCACAGCTACCAGCTCGACCCGGGTTTTCCGCGGGGGCGCAGCGAGCCGGTGTACGCGTCGCTGGCGGCCAGGATGGGGGCCTCCACCGAGCAGGTGCGGACGATGACCGAGCAGGTGGCGCTGGTGGCCGCCACGGAGGGCCTGGACTACGACCTGGCGGGCGCGCTGATGGTCAACACCCTGGACGCGCACCGGCTGGTGCACCTGGCCCGGCAGAGCGGCCTGGACGGCGCGGTGATGGACCGCCTGCTGCTGGCGCAGCTGGTGCAGGCCCGTGATCTGAGCGACCCGGAGACCCTGGTGGAGCTGGTGGCGCAGGTGGGGGTGGACGCGCGGGCGGCGCGGGGTGTGCTGGCGGGTGAGGACTTCACCGACCAGGTGCGCCAGGAGGGCGACCAGGCGCGGCGGCTGGGCGCGACCGGGGTGCCCTTCGTGGTGATGGACGGGGCGTTCGGGGTGTCGGGGGCCCAGCCGGTGCAGGCGTTGGTCTCGGCGCTGGACAAGGCCTTCACCGCCGCGCGCGGCTGAACCCCCTCGGGGTGCGGTTCAGGCCAGGGGGAGGGGCACGCCGTGCTCGTGGGGCGGGCGGGGGCCGTGGATGCGGCGCTGGTCGGCGGTGATGGGCACGTCGTTGATGCTGGCCTCGCGGCGGCGCATCAGCCCCTGGTCGTCGAACTCCCACAGTTCGTTGCCGTAGCTGCGCCAGTGCCGGCCCTGGTCGTCGTGCCACTCGTACTGGAAGCGCACGGCGATGCGGTCCTGGCCGAAGGCCCACAGCTCCTTGCGCAGGGCGTAGTCGAGTTCGCGCCGCCACTTGTCGGTGAGGAAGGCCTGGATCTGGTCGCGTCCGGTGAGGAAGCGGTCGCGGTTGCGCCACTGGGAGTCGGGTGTGTAGGCCAGGGAGACCCGGTGGGCGTCGCGGGTGTTCCAGGCGTCCTCGGCGGCCTGGACCTTGGTGCGGGCGTCGGCGGCGGTGAAGGGCGGCAGGGGCGGTCGCATCGTGGTGGTCTCCTCGCTCGGGGGCTCGTGGGTCGATCCTGGCGCGGGGGCGGGCCCGGCGGCGATGTCTGTGCGGACACCCACCCCGTACATTCGGACATGCGGTGTGGCTAGGCTCGCCGGTATGGGTGGACGCGCCATCGTGGTGATGGCCTATGAGGGTGTGCGGCTGCTGGACGTGACCGCGCCGGCGGAGGTGTTCGCGACCGCCGCGGGGCTGGGCGGGTCCTACACGGTGCGGCTGTGCTCGCCCACCGGGCGGGCGGTGCGGACCTCGGCGGGTGTGCGCGTGCAGGTCGACGGCGCCGCGGACCAGGTCGGTGACGTGCACACGCTGGTCGTGCCGGGCTCGCCCGAGCTGCCCCGCAGCCCCTGGCCGCGGGGGCTGGCCGGGGCCGTGCAGGCGCTGGCGGGGCGGGCCGAACGTGTGGCCTCGGTGTGCACGGGCGCGTTCGTGCTGGCCGGGGCGGGCCTGTTGGAGGGGCGGCGGGCGACCACGCACTGGCGCCACGCCGCGCTGCTGGCGCGCCTGTACCCCCGGGTGCGGGTGGAGGCGGACGCCATCTACGTGCGCGACGGCCGCGTGCTGACCTCTGCGGGGGTCAGCGCGGGCCTGGACCTGTCGCTGGCGATGGTGGAGCAGGACGAGGGCTCGGACCTGGCCAGGCGGGTGGCCCGCGACCTGGTGGTGTTCCTGCAGCGGCCGGGCGGGCAGTCGCAGTTCTCGGTGGCCTCGCGCACCGTCCGCCCGCGCGGGGACGTGCTGCGCCCGGTGCTGGACGCGGTGGCCGCCGATCCGGGCGCCGACCACTCCGCCCCGGCGCTGGCCGCCCGGGCGGGGGTGAGCACCCGGCACCTGGCCCGGCTCTTTCGGGAACGGCTGGGCACCACGCCCGGCGCCCATGTGGAGGCGGTGCGCCTGGAGGCCGCGCGGGCCCTGCTGGAGGCCGGGGAGAGCGTCTCGGGCGCCGCCCGGCGCTGCGGACTGGGCAGTGACGAGTCGCTGCGCCGGGTGTTCTGGCGCCACCTGGGATTGACCCCTTCCGCCTACCGCGAGCGCTTCGCCACCGCCCACCGCTGCCCCTGACCCCCGCCCGGCCGGGTCGGGATCAAGGAGTTGCGACCCGGGTCGACGTGGCGAAGCGAAGTACGCGTCCTGTTCGTCTTCGATCCCTGGCGTCCGGCGATCCTCCTGGTGGCAGGAGACAAGGCAGGGCATTGGAACCGGTGGTACGACAAGGCCGTTCCCCTGGCCGAGCAACGGTTCCATGACTACGTTGAGCGGCGATCCGAGGAGGAACGATGAGCGGATACAGCAAGTGGGATCGCGACGACTACGTCGAACGTGTGGGTGGCACACAGGCGGCCGAGCGGCGACGCAAGGCACTGCTGGCGAGGGTGGACGCCCAACGGTTGGTGGGCATCCGCAAGGAGCGTGGCCTGACTCAGGGCGATGTGGCCGAACGGATGGGTGTGACCAAGGGCCGGGTGAGCCAGATCGAGCAGGGCGAGGTGTTCACCGTGGACGCGATCGCGCGATACGTACGGGCGCTGGGCGGGGAACTCAGGCTCACAGCGGACTTCGACGGGGCCAGCTACACCGTGAGCTCGGACCGGCTGGAGGCCTGCTGAAGGGGTGACGGGTCGGGCGCGGCCCCTCCCCCGTGGGAGGGAGGCGGTTCCGGCTGCGGGGGGAGGTGCGGGCGGGGTGCGCTCGGCGAGGGTGGAGGCATCGAGAACACGCGCCACCACACAGGAGTGAGCCCCATGGCCCCCGTACCGCCCACCGCTTCCCCGCACACCCACGAGAGTCCGCGCACCCTGCTCGTCCCCTGGTCCGTCCTGGCCTGGTCGGCCGCTCTGCTGGGGATCGGCCTGGGCTGGCTGGCCGGCGTCCTGCCCCGGGGCGTGCCCGACACCGACGGCTTCGGGTCACTGTTCACCGGACAGGGCCTCGCGGTGGCCTCGGCCGCCGCCATCGGCGTGGGCGCCGCCGGCGTCGTCAGCGCCCTGTCGCTGCTGCGGCGCGAGGGCGCGGGAGGGCGCCCGGCCGAGGTGGCGGCCTGGGCGATGGCCGCCCTGGTCCTGGTGGTCTTCGTCGACGGCTCGTTGCTGGCCCTGTTCGGCTACTCGATGGTGATGCCGTTCGTGGGCTGGTTCGTGCCCGGCCTGTTCGCCGCCTGGATCGAGGCTGTCCTGGACCCGACGGGCCTGACGCTGCTCTGGTGCGCCCTGGGAACCGCCCTGTGGGTGGCCGCGGCGCTCACGCACCGCCGGGCCCGGCTGCGGGCCTGCCAGAGCTGTGGGCGCGGCCGGGCCTGGAGCGCGCGGGAGGAGCGCCGGGTGCGGGCGCGCGCCGCCGTGGTGGGGCGCTGGGCGGTGGCGGCCGGGGTGGTGCTGGCGCTGCTGTACCCGATGATGCGCTTCCCGTGGCTGTTCGGTGTCGCGCCCGGGATGAGCGAGCAGGACACCGCGATGATGGTGTCCGACCCGAGCACCGTGCTGATCGGTGTGGGGCTGGGTTCGGCCGGGGTGGTGGGCGCGGTGCTCATGCTGGGGCTGGTCCAGCGGTGGGGGGTGCGCTTCCCGCGGTGGATGGTGGGCCTGGCGGGCCGGCGCGTGCCGGTGGCGCTGGCGGTGGTCCCGGCCGCGCTGGTGACGGTGGCGCTGGTGTCCATGGGGCGCAGCGTGCTGGTGCAGCTGGCCACGGAGGACCTCTCCGCCACTCCCCTGACCGAGCAGCTGCACAGCGTGGTGTTCGCGTCGATGGCGCTGTGGGGCGCGGCGCTGGCGGTGGCGACCGCCGCCTACGCGGTGCGCCGGCGCGCCGAGTGCGGCCGGTGCGGGCGCGGGCTGCCCGAGGCCGAGCCCGGCCGCGTCCCGGTCCCGGCCGTGTGAGGCCGGGGCGCCGACAGGGCGCGTGAGGGTGCCCCGCCCGGTCCGGGCGGGGCACCCTCGGTGTGTGCGGGCGCGGTGCTACTGGATCGGCACGCCCGCGACCTCGCCGAAGGCCCCGGCGTGCAGGGTCATCTCGGTGACGTCGAGTGCGGGGGCGGGGAAGACCGCGATGGCGAAGTACTGCTCGCCCGGGGCCAGAGTGTTGATCTCGTCGGCGAAGTCCTCGTAGGCGCCGTCGGCCATGTGGATGCGCACCACGTAGCGGATGATGCCGCTGTCGGGTTCCTGCAGGCGGAACCCGCCCATGGTGCCCTCGGTGTACTGGGCGGGGCTGCCGGGGATGACGGCCTCGTCCACGTCCAGGTCCGCCTCCAGCTCCTGCAGGGTCGAGTTCTGGAAGCCGACCATCTGCACGAGGTAGGCGCCGTCGCGCACCATCGGGTACACGTGCAGGTCCACGTCGTTGTGGGAGACGGTGGTGAAGGGCTCGGTGTTCTCGAAGTAGGGGGCCGGCGGGCCCACGTGGCGCCGGGCCGAGTCCAGGCCCTCGCCGCCCTGGTCGTCGGTGGTGTCGTCCAGGGGCACCTGGTAGGCGAACTCCACGCGGCGGTTGCGGGCGCGGGCCTGCTCGTCGTCGGCGCCGCCCTCCTGGGCCAGGAGTTGGGTGGCGCCGCGGCCTTCGGTGACGAAGGTGAACTCGGTGCCCAGCTCCTCCTCCAGCAGCGCCTTGGCGGCCTCGGCGCGCTGTTCGGACAGGGTCTGGTTGTAGTCGGCGGCGCCCTGGCCGTCGGTGTGGCCGATGACGGTGATCTCGTTGACGTCCGGACCCAGGTTCTCGCGCAGGGACTGGGCGGCCTGGCGGATGGTCTCCTCCGCCTCGGCGGTGGGTTCGGACTCGTCGACCCCGAACATGTTGTCCGAGTGCAGGGCGATGGTCTCCTGGTCGCCCGAGCGGGTGGTGGAGGCGGTGGGGCCGTCCACGAAGCTCTCGATGGACTGCAGGGAGGCGGAGGTGTCCAGGCCCGGCTCGGGGACGTTGTCCGGGTACCAGATCTCCTCGGGCAGTTCGGGGTCCTGGGTGAAGGTGTCGGGGTCGATGTAGTCCTGGGCGTTGGGTTCGGGCGCCTGGGTGAAGTCGTCGACGTAGGTGACGGGGATGCCGGGCATGTGGCCGACGCCGGCGCCGGTCAGCGACAGGTACTCCACGTCCTCGGTGGGGGCGGGGAAGTAGCGGCGGATGGTCGTGGGCAGGCCTTCGTGGGTGGGCATGAAGGGGTCGCCCAGGACGAAGTAGGTGCCGTAGTTCTCGTCGTTGTTGTCGGCGTCGCGCAGGCCGCGCATGACCTCGCCGGAGATGGGGTCGACCAGGCGTACGGGGGCGTTGCGGCCGGTCACGGTGCCGGGCAGGGGTTCGAGGAAGTTGTGCTCGACCTCCAGCATGAGGTATTCGCCGTTGTTCTCCAGGCTGTTGACGGTGAGTTCGAACTGGACGTCGTTGCCGTCCTCGATCGACATGCGCGCCTGGCGCACGAACGGCAGCTCGGGGTAGGAGACCTCCTCGGCCGCCTCCTGGGAGGTGTTCTCGTTCTCGCCCTGGGCTCCGATCCGGCCGCCGGTCAGGTCGCGGATGATGCCGCAGGAGCTGAGGAGAAGGCTCAGCGCCACGGCCGCGCTGACCGCTCCTGTCAGTCGTGTGGACATGGTCTGGGGGACTCCCTCGCGGTCGGTCTGTGCGGTCTCCCGGTGGGGTGCCGGTCACCTGCTGGTCAGACGCCGCGAACGGCGGTCGGGTTCGGCGGGGGTGCGCGGTTTGTGCAGCGGCGCGCGCGGGCGGCCCCCGACCGTGGGACGGTCGGGGGCCGCGGGTGCGGGGGTCAGGACAGGGTGACGGTCTTGGACAGCGAACCGGTGGCGCCGGTGGTGTCGGTGACGGTCAAGGTGATGGTGTAGGTGCCCGGTCCGGGGAAGAAGTGCCAGGTCGTGACACCGCTGCCGGTGGTGCCGTCACCGAAGTCCCAGTGGTAGGAGTCGATGGCGGCGTCCCCCTCGGTGGAGGAGCCGGCGTCCAGGCTGCAGTAGGAGAAGAACGAGTAGCAGGACCCGGTGAAGGCGGCGGTGGGCGCGGTGTGGTCGGGGGTGCCCACCGACACCTCGGTCTGGGTGCTGTGGGAGCGCCCGGCCTCGTCGGTGACGGTCAGTTCGACGGTGTAGGTGCCCTGTTCGGTGTAGGCGTGGGTGGTGGTGGCTCCGCTGCCGGTGGTGCCGTCGCCGAAGTCCCAGGCCCAGTCGGTGACCTCTCCGGCCGAGGAGCTGCCGTCGAAGGAGCACTCCAGGGTGGTGTCGTCGCAGGAGTGGGTGAGGCGGGCGGTGGGTCCCTCGGGCGGGGCGGTGTCGCCGTCGGCGGGGAAGACCTCGGGGTCGCCCACGTCCATCAGGGGTTCGTGGGAGCCGTCGCCGGAGGTGTCGGTCCAGTCGTGGTTGCCGGCCCCGGTCAGGGTGTCGTACAGGGCCATGACCCCGGCGCGGTCGGTGGGCTTGGCCTGGCCGGTGGCCAGCAGCGCCAGTCCGCCGGCGGCGTGGGGTGAGGCCATGGAGGTGCCGCTGATGGTGTTGTAGCCGCCGCCGGGCCAGGTGGAGGTGATGCAGGAGCCGGGGGCGGCGATGTCGATGACCGAGCCGTAGTTGGAGAACGTGGACAGGGTGTCGTCGGCGTCGTTGCGGCAGGACAGGGTGCCGCCGTTGCCGCCGGGTTCGCCGTCGGAGTCGGCCATGGAGGAGACGGTGAGCACGTCGGGGTGGTTGGCGGGGAAGAAGTTGGCGCCGTCGACGCCGTCGTTGCCCGCGGCGATGGCGTAGGCCACGCCGGCGTCCACCGAGCCGGTGATGGCTTCGCTCAGGGCCTGGTCGGTGCAGCCGTTGCAGCCCAGGCTCATGTTGGCGACGGCGACCTCGTCGGCGTTGGCGGTGACGTAGTCCACGCCCGCGGCGATCCCGGACAGGGTGCCGCCGCCGGAGGAGCTCAGGACCTGGACGTTCCACACGTTGGCGCCGGGTGCGACGCCGACCACGCCCACGCCGTTGTCGATGGCGGCCGCGCTGCCGGCCACGTGGGTGCCGTGGCCGTTGCCGTCGGTGGCGGTGTTGGCGGTACAGGTGCCGCTGGTGCAGTCGACCGAGTGGGAGACGTTCAGGTCGGGGTGGGAGCCGTCCACGCCGGTGTCCAGGACGGCGACGGTCACGTCGGGCACGTAGTCGTCCTGGCCGTTGATGTCCAGGTTGGGGTTGTCGGGGGCGAAGACGCGGGCCAGGCCGGTGGGGACGTCCTGGTCGAAGGCGTGGACGGGCTGGTCCTCCTGGACGTAGGCCACGTCGGGGTCCTGGAGCAGGTCGGCGGCCTCGTCGGCGGTCATGTCCGCGGCGTAGCCGGTCAGGGCGTGCTCGTAGACGCCGCGGGGGTCGTCGTCGTTGCGCTCGGCGACCTCGTCGGGGGCGGCGCCCTCGTCCAGGACGACGATGTAGGTGCGCTCGCCGGGGGCGGCGTCGGTGAGGAAGTCGGGCACCTCGGGGGCGGCGGAGGCGGGGGCGGCGGCCAGCAGGGGCAGGAACAGGGCCGCGGTGAACACGGCGCCGATTCTTCGCATGGGGGAACCCTTCGTGGGCGGGGGATCACTAGGGCGTGCTCCGCGGATGCTCGCCCTGGGGCGATGGGGTCATCACCCTGGCGTCATCGTGCGTGGCGCACCGTGGCCGGACAATACGTAGTCGCTACGTAGTTCGGTGGTCGCGGAGCGGCTACGTAGGGGCCGCGTCGGTGGGGGTGCGCAGTTCGCGGCGCGAGCGCAGCCCGAGTTTGCCCAGCGCGTTGGCCACGTGGGTCTCCACGGTGCGCGGGGACAGGTGCAGCAGGGCGGCGATCTCCCGGTTGGTGCGCCCCTGGGCGGCCAGGGCGGCGATCTCGCCCTCGCGCGGGGACAGGCGGGCGCCGCGGCGCCCGCGGCCGGTGTCGGGGGCGGTGTGCACGCCGTGGGAGCGCAGGGCGCGCCGTACGCGGGCGGCGTCCCAGGCCGCGCCCAGGGCGGTGTACTGCTCCAGGGCGGTGTGCAGGGCGGCCAGGCCCGCGGCGGTGCCGCGGTCGCCGGGCCGGGCCAGGTGGGCGCAGGCGCTGTCCTCGCGCACCTGGGCGGCGTCGTAGGGGCGGGGCATGTCCAGGTAGCGCTCCTCGGCCTGGCGGTACAGGACCAGGGCGCGGTCGTGGGCGCCCTCGTCGTGGGCCAGGGCGGCCTCCAGGCGCAGCAGGGCGGTGTGGGCGGCGGGGGCGTCGGTGCCGCGCAGGCCGGCGGCGAAGCGGGTGCACAGGTCGCGGGCCACGGCGCGGCGCCCGCACGCGATCAGCGCGCACAGGCCCGGCAGCAGGTCGGTGGCCCAGACCCACACGCCCTTGCCGGCCACCAGGGAGACCAGGTCCTGGACGTGGTGCCAGGCGGCGGCCGGGTCGCCCTGGGCGGTGGCCAGGCGCGCGGACAGGCCTGCCGCCAGGGCGCGCACGGGCACGGTGTAGTCGGGGGCGTCCTCGGCGCCGGTGTCGGCGCGCAGGTGGCCCAGGCGGGTCTGGGCGGTGGCGGGGTCGCCCTGGGCCAGGGCCAGGGCGGCGCGCACCAGGGTGAGTTCGGCGGTCACGGCGTGCAGGCGGGCCAGGCTGGGTGAGCGCAGGTCGCGTTCGGTGCGTTCGGCCAGGCCCGCCCAGTGTCCGCGCGCCCAGTCCAGCATCAGGCGCAGGGTGCGGGCGCTGGCGTGCACGTAGGGGGTCTGGTCGGGCGGCGACCACTGGGCGGCGTCGTCCAGGTGGCGGTCGGCGCGCTCGTAGTGGCCGAGCATGAGGGCGGCGTCGGCGAGGTTGAGGGAGCCGCGGGCGAACTCGCGGCGCCGGGCGAGCACGTCGGGGGCGGGGTGGGCGTGTGCGGTGCCTGGGTCGGGCAGGGGGATGTCCCAGGCGGCGGGGTCGCCGATCTGGGCGAGCAGGGTGGCCTGGTTGACGGCCACGGCCTGGGGGGTGGCGGGGTCGCGGCTGCGGCGGGCGGCGGTGACGGCCTGGTCCATCCAGCGGCGGTGGGTGTCGACGGGGTCGGGGGTGGAGCGGGGCACGGCCAGGGCGCACATGGCGCGGGCGGCCAGGTCGGGGCGGGTGGAGAGTTCGGTGGCCGCGCGCACGAGTTCGCCGCGGGCGGTGCGCCCGCGGGCGGCCTGGTTGAGCAGGAGCAGGCCCAGTTCCATGCGCAGTTCGCCGCGTTCGGCGGCGCTCATGCCCGGGGTGGTCAGTACGTCGCGCAGCACGGTGATGGTGTGGTCGGCGCTGAGTCCGGTCAGGGCGGCGCGGCCCAGGGTCAGGGCGAGGTCGCGGCGGCGGGGCGCGGGCAGGTCGGGGCGGGTCAGGGCGTCGCGCAGCAGGGCCACGGCGGTGGCGTCCTCGCCGGCGGCCAGGGCCTGTTCGGCGGCTCGGGCGGCGTGGTCGGTCCAGGCGTCGTGGTCGCCGCATTCGCGTGCGTGGCGGGCCAGGAGGGCGTGGGGCGGGTCGGTGCTCTGGCCCAGGACGCGCAGGGCGGCGCGGTGCAGGCGCCGGCGCCGGTCCTGGCGCAGGTGGTCGTGGCAGACCTGGTGCAGCAGGGGTGTGGCCAGGGCCAGGGTGGCGGGGGCGGTGGGGGTCAGGACGGCGCGGCGGGTGGCCTGGGACAGGGCCTTGTCGGCGCGTTCGGGTGGCAGGGCGGCGATGCGGGCCAGGTGTGTCTCGTGGGCGGGGCCCTGGAGGACGCTGGCGGCGTGGACGAGGCGGCGGGCGTCGCGTCCCAGGGAGCGTACGCGGTCCAGGAGCCAGTCGCGCAGGGGCGCGGGCACGGGCGGGCGGGCCGGGACCAGGGGCGCGTTGCCGGGGCCGGTGGGCTCGGTGGGGGCGGTGGCGGCCAGGTGGTGCAGGGTCTGGGTCAGGGCCAGGGGCAGGCCGCCGGTCCACTCGGTCAGGCGGCGGGCGTCCTCGCGGGTGACCGGGTGGGGGTGCAGGACGTGCTCGGCCAGGGTGTGGGTGTCCTGGACGGTGAGCGGGCCCAGGGTGAGTTCGACGTGGCGGGTGCCCGGGGGTGTGCGGGCGGCCAGGGCGGCCAGGCGGACCGAGCGGGGCAGTTCCTCGGGGCGGTAGGTCAGGACCAGGGACAGGTGCGCGGGCAGGCGCGGGGTGAGGTAGCGCAGCAGGTCGTGGGTGGCGGGGTCGATCCACTGGGCGTCCTCCAGGACCAGGACGGCGGGTCCCAGGGCGTCCAGGAGTTCGGCCAGGGCGCGGTAGGTGCGGTGGTGTTCGGCGGCGGGTGTGGGGGCCGGGGGCGGGGTGCGGGGCAGGTGGGCGGTGAGTTCGGGGATCAGGGGGGCCAGGGCGCCGCACAGCGGGCTCAGCCCCTCGGGGACGGGGGCCTGGCGCAGGGCGTCGACCAGGGCGGCGAAGGGGAAGGGGTCGGTGCGGGGCGGGCAGTGCCCGGTCAGGACGGTGGTGTCGGGATCCTGGGCCAGGGTGTGGACCAGGCGGGTCTTGCCCGATCCGGCCGGGCCGGCCAGGAGGACGACGGCTCCGGGAGCGGCGGCGGCGCGCAGGCGGCGTTGGTGGGCTTGACGGCCGACGAGTGGGGGCAGGCGCACACCTGACGACGCTATAGCGACACCGGGGGTAGGAAAAGGGGGTCAGGGCCGACAATCGGCGCCCGATCGCCTCGCCTACTGAACGGTAGGACATGCGGCGTGGTGGTCTCGGGGGTGCGGCGGCGCCGTATCCGCTGGCGTGTGCGTGCGCGGGTCGGGCATAGTGGCGGCTTCAGCGGAGCACGCGGACCCGGGGAGTGGCGGATGGTTCAGGTGATGCTTGCGCTGGTGCCGGTGCTCGCGGCGGTGCTCACGGGCCTGTTCGCCGGGTTGTTCTTCGCGTTCTCGATCGCGGTGATGCCGGGGCTGGGCCGGGCGGGCGACCGGGCGATGATCGAGGCGATGCAGGGTGTGAACGTGGCCATCCTCAACCCGTGGTTCGCGGTGGTGTTCGTGGGCGCGCCGGTGACGGTGCTGGCCTCGCTGGTGCTGCAGGCGAGCACGGGGCACTCGGGGGCGGCGGTGTGGTCGGCGGCGGCGCTGGCGGCCCTGGTGGCGGTGTACGCGGTCACCTTCGCGGTGAACGTGCCGCGCAACAACGCCCTGGAGCGGGCGGGCCCGGCCGGGCGCGTCGACGACCCCGCCGCGGTGCGGGCGCGCTTCGAGGGGGTGTGGGTGCGGTGGAACCACCTGCGCACCCTGGCCTCGGTGGCCGCGCTGGCGTGCGCGGTGTGCGCGCTGACCGCCCACTGAGGCACGGGGCCGCGCCCGCCGCCGTGGCTGGGCGGCGGGCACCGGCGGGCGCGGGTCAGCTCACCGGGGCCGCGTTGTTGGAGTCCAGTCCGGCCAGCAGGGCGTTGACGTCGCGCACGCACCCGCCGCACCCGGTGGTGGCGCGGGTGGCCGAGGCGATGGCGTCCCGGTCGCGGGCCCCGTCCAGCCACGCCTGCTCGATGTCGGTGCGCGTGACCGCGTTGCACCGGCACACCAGCGCCTCGGGGGCGCCCGGGGCGTCCTGGTCCGGTGCGGCCGTGGGCAGCCCCTGGACCAGGGCCAGGCGGTCGGCGGGCACCGGGGCGCCGGTGTCGTGCAGCTGGGAGACGGTGGCGGCGGCCTCGGGGAAGCCGAGCAGGACGGCGCCCACCACCTTGTCCTGCCGCACCACGAGCTTGGCGTAGCGGCCCCCGTGCGGGTCGCTGACGGTGACGGTCTCCAGGCCGGGGGCGTCGTCGTCCTCGTGCACCAGCCCGAAGGAGGTCAGTTCGATGCCCTCGGCCTTGAGGCGGGTGACCGGGCTGGAGCCGGTGTAGCGGGCCTGGGGGTCGGTGCCGGTCAGGCGGCGGGCCAGGACGGCGGCCTGTTCCCAGCCCGGTTGGACCAGGCCCGCGCCGCCGCCGGCGTGCTGGGCGCAGTCGCCGATGGCGTGCACGCGCGGGTCGGAGGTGCTCAGGAAGTCGTCGACCAGGATGCCGTGCTCGACCTCGATCCCGGCGTCCTTGACGAGTTCGGTGTTGCCGCGCACCCCGGCGGTGACCACGAGCACGTCGCCGGGCAGCACACGGCCGTCGTCCAGTTCCAGCCCGGTGCCCGGGACCCAGCGCGAGGCCACCCGCCAGGAGTGGACGGTCACGCCCAGGTCCTCGTAGAGGTGGCCCAGGATCTTGGCGGCGGGCTTGTCGATCTGGCGGCGCATGATCCAGGGCGAGGACTCCACCACCGACACTCGGGCGCCGCGCCCGGCCAGGCCGCGCGCGGCCTCCAGGCCCAGGACGCCGCCGCCCAGCACCACCACCGGGGCGCCGGGGCGCACCAGCGACAGCAGGCGGTCGCAGTCGGCCAGATCGCGCAGGGCGGTGACCCCCTCGCCCGGGCGCCCGTCCTTGGCCGCCACGCCCGTCACGGGCGGGAAGGAGGCCCGGGCGCCGGTGGCCACGACCAGTTCGTCATAGGGCAGCTGGGAGCCGTCGTCCAGGGTCACGGTGCGCTGGGCGGTGTCCAGGGCGGTGGCGGTCAGGCCGGGGCGGACGGTGACGCCGGGGGTCTCGGGCACGGGCAGGCGGATCTGTTCGGGGGTGTAGTCGCCCGCGACCACGCCCGAGAGCAGGACGCGGTTGTAGGCGGGGTGGGGTTCGGTGCCGACCACGGTGACGTGGACCCGCCGCCCCTCCGGGTCGAGCCTGGCGGTCTCCTCGGCGAAGCGGGCGCCGACCATCCCGTTGCCGACGACCACGATCTGGCGCGGGGACGCGCCCTGCACGGTGCTCAACTACTGCCTCCAGGTGGGTGGGTGTGGGCGTCCCGGGCGGCGTCGGCCGGGTCTGGTGGGGACGGGGCGGGCGGGTCTCAGGGCGCGGGCGCGGGTTCGAGCCGCACCGCGCTGACCTTGAACTCGGGCATGCGGCTGGTGGGGTCCAGTGCCGGGTTGGTGAGGTTGTTGGCGCTGTGCTCGCCGCCGAAGTGGAAGGGCAGGAACACCGTGTCCAGACGGGCGGTGTGGTCCAGGCGCACCCGGGCGCGGGTGCGCCCGCGCCGGGAGGAGACGGTGGCCCACTCCCCCGCCGCGACCCCGGCGCGGGCCGCGGTGTCGGGGTGGACCTCCACGTACACCTCGGGTTCGGCCGCGCTGAGCTCGGGCACGCGGCGGGTCTGGGCGCCGGACTGGTAGTGGCCCATGAGGCGGCCGGTGGTGGCCAGGAGCGGGAAGTCCTCGTCGGTCTCCTCGGCCGGGGGGCGGTGGGCGACGGCGACCAGGCGGGCCCGGCCGTCGGAGTGGGCGAAGGCGTCCAGGAACAGGCGGGGTGTGGGCGCGGCGTCGGCCAGGACCGGCCAGTACAGGGCCTCGCCGGACTCCAGGCGTTCGGGGGTGGCGCCGGAGTAGTCGGCCGCTCCCCCGGCCGAGGCGCGGCCCAGCTCGGCCAGGACGGTGTCGGGGTCGGTGGGGAAGCGTTCGGCGGGCTGGCCGAGCCGGGTGGCCAGCGCCGAGAGCACCTCCAGGTCGGTGCGCACGCCCTCGGGCGGTGCGGTGGCGCGGTTGCGGCGCAGGATGCGGCCTTCGAGGTTGGTCATGGTGCCCGACTCCTCGGCCCACTGGGCCACGGGCAGCACGACGTCGGCCATGGCGGCGGTCTCGGAGAGCACGAAGTCGGCGGCGACCAGGAAGTCCAGGGAGGCCACGCGTGAGCGCATCCGCTCGGAGTCGGGGGCCGAGACCAGCGGGTTGGAGCCGAACAGCAGCATGGCGCGCGGTCCGCCGCCCTCGCCCAGGGCGTCCAGGAGTTCGAAGGCCGAGCGGCCGGGGCCGGGCAGGGTGTCGGGGTCCACCCCCCACACGCCGGCCACGTGCGCGCGGTCGCCCGGGTCGGCGATCTTGCGGTAGCCGGGCAGCTGGTCGGCCTTTTGGCCGTGCTCGCGCCCGCCCTGGCCGTTGCCCTGGCCGGTGATGCACCCGTAGCCGGAGCCCTGGCGGCCGGGCAGGCCCAGGGCCAGGGCCAGGTTGATCCACGCCGAGACGGTGTCGGTGCCCTTGGCGTGCTGTTCGGTGCCGCGCCCGGTCAGGATGTAGGCGGAGCGGTTGCGGGCGGCCGCGCCGAGCAGGTCGGCGGCGGCGCGGATGCGTGCGGCGGGCACCCCGGTGACCTGTTCGGTGCGTTCGGGCCACCAGGCGGCGGCGTGCTCCCAGGCCCGTTCGAAGCCGGTGGTGCGGCGGGCGAGGTAGTCGTCGTCGGTCCAGCCCTGGACGCGGGCGGCGTGCAGGAGCCCCAGGGCCAGGGCCAGGTCGGTGCCGGGCCGGGGGGCCAGGTGCAGGCCGCCGTTGTCCAGGGCGACGCGGGCGGTGGCCGAGCGGCGCGGGTCGATGACGATCAGGGTGGGCGCCGACAGGTGGCCCATCATGGGCGGCATGGTCTCGGCCGGGTTGGCTCCGGCCAACAGGACCACCTCGGCCTGGCCGACGTCGGTGAGCGGGAAGGGCATCCCGCGGTCCAGCCCGAAGGCCTTGGTGGAGCCGGCCGCGGCCGAGGACATGCAGAACCGGCCGTTGTAGTCGATCTGGGAGGTGGCCAGGGCCAGGCGGGCGAACTTGCCCAGGGTGTAGGACTTCTCGTTGGTCAGGCCGCCGCTGCCGAACACCGCCACCGTGTCGGGACCCGACTCCGCCCGGAGGGCGAGCAGGCGTTCGGCGATGTGGTCAAGGGCGGTGTCCCAGTCCACCTCGGTGAGGGGGGAACCGCGGTCCTTGCGCATCAGCGGCCGGGTGAGGCGGTCGGGCACGGTGAGCACCTCGGCGGAGGTCCACCCCTTGCGGCACAGGCCTCCCCGGTTGGTGGGGAAGTCCGCCGGCCGGGCGGCGAGCCGTCCGTCTGGTCCGGTGTCCAGGTGCATGGCGCACTGGAGGGCGCAGTAGGGGCAGTGGGTCTGGGTGCTCGTGCCGTGGGTCATCGTGCGACGGTCTCCGTGGTGCCGGTCGGGGTGGTGGTGGAGGCGGGGGCCGACAGGGCGGGTGTGCGCATGTAGACGGCGTAGGTGATGATCGCGCACACCGTGTAGAAGGCCAGGAAGGCGAGGAAGCCGGGGGCGGCCGACTCGGTGGCGCGGAAGGACTCGCGGAAGACGAGGTTGATGGCGACGCCGCCCATGGCGCCCATCGCGCCGATCAGGCCGAGCATGGAGCTGGCGATGCGCTTGTTGTAGGAGAGGGTCTCCTCGCGGGGGGCGCCCTGGGCGATGGCGTTCTGGGCCTTGGCCGCGTAGATGGAGGGGATCATCTTGTAGGTGGAGCCGTTGCCGATGCCGGTCAGGACGAACACCACGCAGAAGGCTGCGATGAACACGGCCAGGGAGTCGGCGTTGATCGCGGCCACGACCACGCCGGTGCCGGCGACCATGGCGATGAAGTTCCACAGGGTGACGCGGGCACCGCCGAAGCGGTCGGCCATCTTGCCGCCGATGGGGCGGATGAGCGAGCCGATGGTGGGGCCCAGGAAGGTGATGGAGGCGGCCTGGAGGGGTTCGAGGCCGAACTGGTTCTGCAGCAGCAGGCCGAAGGCGAACCCGAAGCCGATGAAGGACCCGAAGGTGCCGACGTAGAGCAGGGACATGATCCAGAAGTGGCGGTCCCTGGTGGCGGCCAGCTGCGCGGAGGCGTCGCTGCGGGCGCTGGTGAGGTTGTTCATGTGGCGGATCGCGACCCAGATCGCCAGCAGGATGAACGGCACGTAGAAGAGCGGGACGAAGTGTCCGGCCTGGGCGGTGAAGATCGCGATGACGCCGAGGCCGACCAGCTGGACGGTGGCCACGCCGATGTTGCCGCCGCCGGCGTTCATGCCCAGGGCCCAGCCCTTCTCCTTCTCGGGGAAGTAGAAGTTGATGTTGGCCATGGAGGAGGAGAAGTTGCCGCCGCCGATGCCCGCGGTGGCCGCCAGGACCAGGAAGAGCCAGTAGGGCGTCTCCGGTGCCTGGATGAGGAAGACGGCCAGGGCGGTGGGGCCCAGCAGCATGGTGGAGGAGATGATCGTCCAGTTGCGTCCGCCGAAGAAGGGGACGGCCAGTGTGTAGGGCACGCGCAGGACCGCGCCGACGAAGGCGACCACGGACACCAGCAGGAACTTCTGCTCGGGCGCCCAGTCGAAGCCGGTGGCGGGGGTCATGAACAGGACCAGCACCGACCAGATGCTCCAGATGGAGAAGCCGATGTGCTCGGAGAAGATCGAGGCCCACAGGTTGCGCTTGGCGACCGGGCGCCCCTTCTCCTGCCAGAACGTGTCGTTCTCCGGATCCCAGTCGGTGATCCAGGTCTTGCCTGTGCGGGCGGCGCGTTGGCCAGTCTCGGGGGTCACGGCCGGGCCTTCCTGTTCGACGGTTGGTGACAAAACCGAAGGTAGGAAGCTTGCGTGTCCGCGACATGTCCAGCCGTAACACGCAAGAAACAGTCGCCTCACCCAGGGGGCCCTACGGCGGTGAGAACCCCATGTTACGGGCGTTGTCGGGCGTGTGGCACACGCGTTTCAGGCCCGGTGTGGTCTTGCACACGGTGGCGGGCGGCCGGCCTCACCGTCCGTCGGGCTCCTCCCCCCGCCGCCTCTTGTGCCCGCCGGCGTCCAGGCAGGTGCCCAGCACCAGGCCGAGGGCGATCCCGGCGCCGACGTTGTCCAGGGCCGCGCCGATGGCCACGCCCAGGCACAGTCCCAGGGCGATCCCGGTCCCCGGTGTCCAGTTGTCCATGGCCCTCCCCCTCGCGTGCGGTGCTCGCGTGGTTGGACGCGTGCGGCGCGGTGGCGGTTCCCCGCCTCCGGTGTGGCGGTCCGGTGAGGTTCACTCCAGGGGCGCGTGGACGCTCTTGCGGGCGCTGTCGTAGATGATCTGGCTGCGGAAGCTCACCACCTCGCGGCGCTGGGTGAGCCGGTCGATGAGGAAGCTGTGCAGGGTGTCCAGTGAGGGCAGGGACACGTGCACGAGGAAGTCCTGTTCGCCGGCCACCACGTAGACCGCCAGCACCTCGGGCAGTGCGAACATCGCGGCCTTGAAGCCCTCGATCACCTGGCGGCTGGGCGGGCGCAGCTGCACCGAGATGAACGCCTCGACCCGGCGGTTGAGCGCGGCCGGGTCGATGTCGGCGTGGTAGCCGCGGATGACGCCGCGCCGCTGCAGCAGGCGCACCCTCTCCAGACAGGTGGAGGGCGCGATGCCCAGCCGTCCGGCCAGGGCGCGGTTGGTTTGGCGCGCATCCGTTTGGAGTTCGCGCACGATCGCCGAATCAAGTTCGTCCATACGGGTGAGCCTACGCCCCCGTTCGGATTTCGTTCGGTCCCAGGTCAGTTCCACCGCGTGGATGTCTAGTGTCTGGACTCATGACACAGCAGATGAACGAGGAAAAGGTCACCATACCGGCCACCAAGGTGGTCGTGGTCCTGCGTGAGGACCTGGAGGCCCCGCTGGCCGCCAACGCGGGCGCGGTGCTCGGTCTGGCGCTGGGCGGGCGCCTGGAGGACTCGGTGGCGGCCGACGGCAAGGACGCCGGCGGCGGTGTCCACGCGGGGCTCAACCCGCACCCCGTGCCGACCCTGGCCGCCTCCGGTGCGGCGCTGCGCGCGCTCAAGGCCGAGGCCGACGCCCGCGGAGTCACCGTGGTGGGCTTCAACGAGGTGGCGCGGCGCTCCCGCGACTACGCGTCCTACCTGGATGCGCTCGCCCGCACCGAGCCCGAGGCGGTGGAGTACGTGGGGCTGGCCCTGTTCGGGCCGCGCGGCGCGGTCAACAAGATCACCCGGCGGCTGCCGCTGCTGCGCTGAGGCCGTGGGCGGGGCCGCGGACCGGAGCGGGGAAGGGCCGCGGCGAGGGCTGAGGCCCCTCCCCGCCCGCTCGGCCGTGCCCGTGCGGGCGCGCTGGCGCCGGGCCCTGGCCTGTGCGGGGCGCCGCGCAGGGCTCATCCGGTGCGGCGCCCGGCCAGGGCCGCCAGCTCCGCCAGGGACGCGACCCGCTCGACCTCGGCGTCGGTGAGGCGGTCGATCATCGCCCGGTAGGACTGGGCCCGCGCGGTGGTGGGCAGGCGGTCGGCGTGGATCTCTGCCAGGGCCAGCTCGAACCCGCACACGGCCCGCGGCGCGTGCCGGTGCGGGTGGCGGCTCACCGACCAGGCCACGCGCAGCGCGTGCTCGTGGCCGGGGGCGGCGCCGGGGCGGTCGCTCTCGCGGGCCGCGTAGCGGTAGCCGTCGGCCTCGTCGCAGGGCCCGCAGCCCCGTGCCCCGGACCCCAGCGCCCGCCCGCACTCGGGGCAGGCCAGCCGCTCCAGGGCGGCGTCCACCACGCGCCAGTCGAACTGGTCGGGTCCCTCGGCCACCAGGCGGGCCAGGTCGTGCTCCTGCGGGCCGCCCGGCTCGACCGCCCACCGCGCGCACGTGCGTGACCAGGCCGCCTCCACCTCGACGGTGAGGTCCGCCAGGGCGCGGGCCACCTCGGCGCCGCGCCGGTGCGGTGTGCTCTCCATGCCCGCACGGTAGCGCTCGCGTGCGCGTCGGCACCAGTCGGTCGCGGTCTCACGGCGCCGCGCCCAGCGCCGCGAAGGCCCTGGGGTCAGGTCCGCGGCCGTGTGGCGTACAGGTACAGCAGGGCGTTCATCGACGTGCCGCTGACCAGCGTGCGCTCCCTGACCAGGTCCGGCACCCGTGCCAGGGGCAGCCAGGTGATGCGCTCGGACTCCCAGGGGTCGGTGGGGGCGCCCACCCGTTCGGCGGAGTCGGCCGTGAAGACGTGGTGCTCGCTGTCGGTGAGGCCGTTGGAGGGTTGGGTGTACAGCAGCGGGCGCAGGGGGCCCGGACGCCAGCCGGTCTCCTCCTCGGTCTCGCGGGCCGCGGCCGCCATCGTGCTCTCCCCCGGCAGGACCCCGCCCAGGGGGATCTCATAGCCCCAGGTGTCGGTGATGAACCGGTGCCGCCACAGCAGCAGGACGCGCTCCTGGTCGTCGCACACCACCACCCCCGCCCCGGGCGGGCGGCGCAGCAGGCGGTGCGCGATGCGCCGGCCGCCGGGCAGTTCGACCTCGGCGATCCGCAGGTCGATCCAGGGGTCGGTGTAGAGCGATTTCTCCGAATGGACGGTCCAGCGCACAGGCGGTCTCCCCCTCAGGCGGATGCGTGGACCCACCGGGTGTCCACGGCACTGCCTCTCCCGTGCCCCGGATCGGGCGCCGCCACGCCGACCGAACGTCCGCGGCAGGCCGTGGTCGTCGCGAATGTCGCCTCCGGATGTTTGGGTGGGCGCATGAGTGAACAACCGATTCTCGTGTTGGGCGCCACCGGGACCACCGGGCGGCGGGTGGCCGGACTCCTGGGCTCCCAGGGCCGTCCCGTGCGGGCGGCCTCGCGGCGCGGCAGGGTGCCCTTCGACTGGTCGCGGCCCGACACCTGGCGGGGCGCGCTCGACGGGGCGGGCGCCGTGTACCTGATGGCGCCGGACGGGGTGCCGGTGGACCCGGAGTTCGTGCGGCTGGCGGTGGACCAGGGTGTGCGCCGTCTGGTGCTGCTGTCGAGCCGGGCGATCGAGGAGATGGGCGACGAACGGCTGCTGTCGGCCGAGCGCACGGTGCGCGAGAGCGGCGCGGAGTGGACCGTGCTGCGCTGCGACTGGTTCGACCAGAACTTCGACGAGGGGTTCTTCCGCGAGCCCGTGCGCGCAGGACGGATCACCCTGCCGGTGGGCGGGGTGCGCCAGGCGTTCGTGGACGCGGGCGACATCGCGGCGGTGGCGGCCGCCGCGCTGACCGGGAACGGGCACGCGGGGCGCGTGTACGAGGTCACCGGGCCGCGGGCGCTGACCTTCGGCGAGGCCGCCGAGGCGATCAGCGGCGCGGCCGGGTACCGGGTGGACTTCCAGGGCGATCCGGAGGAGTTCGTGCGCGACCAGGTCGCCGCGGGCCTGCCCGAGGAGGAGGCGCGCGGAGCGGTGGCGGCGTTCGCGGCGCTGAGGGCGATGGGCGACGCCGAGCCCAGCCAGGACGTGCTGCGCGTGACGGGGCGGGCGCCCAAGGACTTCACGGCCTACGCCGCCGAGGCGGCCCCGGCCTGGCGCGACTACTAACTGCACGCCGGGGCGGCCTGGAAGCGTGCGGCGGCAGGCCGCGGCGGTCACGTCCCCGACCACGCGGTGGGCGAGGACCGCCCAGGGCCCCGGTGCCCGCGGTGGGCGCGGCGGACGGTCGTCAGTGCCCGTGCGCCCCGCGCCCCTCCTGGCGGTCGGCGTTGGCGGCGAAGGCCCCGCACAGGTAGGCGCTCAGCCCTTCGGCGTGGGCGTCGATCGTCGCGGTGAAGCGCGCGTCGTCCACGTACAGCCGCCCCAGGCCGCGGTGGATCTCGGTGGTGCAGTCGTAGAACCAGCGGGTGATGTGCTCGCGGTGCCGCTCGGACAGGTCCATGGCGGCCTCGCCGTCGGCGGGCGCCCCCTCGTCCATCAGCCGGGCCAGGGCGCGGTAGACCTGGGCGGCCTCGGCGTTGTGCCGTTCCCAGTCGGCCTTGGCGTAGGAGCTCACGCGGCGCTGTGAGCGGGCGAAGGCGTCGCTGCCGCCCCAGCGCCGGCGAGCCTCCTCGGCGTGGGCGTCCACGTCGAAGTCGCCGAAGAGTTCGAGCCGCTGCGCGGCGGTCAGGTCGAGTTCCATGGTGTCGGCCTCCATCAGGTGTTCCAGGCCGCGTGCGATCGCGCGCAGCCGTTCGATGCGTTCGGTCACAAGCTCGTGCTGGCGGGCCAGGTGGGCGCGGGTGTCGGCCCCGGGGTCGTCGAGGATCTCGGCGATCCGGTCCAGTCCGAACCCGAGTTCGCGGTAGGTGAGGATCTGCCGGAGCCGCTCCACGTCGTCGTCGCTGTAGCGGCGGTACCCCGACGCGGTGCGCCCGGCGGGTACGAGCAGCCCGATCTGGTGGTAGTGGTGCAGTGTGCGCACGGTCTGCCCGCTCATCCGCGCGACCTCGCCGACGGTGTGTGCCAACGGTTCCCCCACTGGTGGTGACGTGTGCACGACGCTAGGGCCTGACGCGGCGTGAGGGTCAAACGGTGGCGGAAGGCGGTGCGCCCCACAGATCTACCGGCGAGTAACATGTGGGGATGAGCCTTGACCAATCCGCCGCCGAGTTCGAGTACGACCGGGACACCCGTGTCGACAAGCGCGACGACGGCGAGTTCACAGCCACACTCACCGACGGCTGGACCACCTTCACCACCCACCCCAACGGCGGCTACGTCCTGGGTACCGCGCTCAACGCCCTGGGCCAGACCCTCAGCCAGCCCGACCCCCTGGTGGCCTCCGCCTTCTTCCTGCGCCCGGCCGCCCCCGGCTCCGCCGACATCCGCACCCGGGTCCTGCGCGAGGGCCGCCGCACGGCCACCGGCGAGACCGTCCTGGAACAGGGCGGCAAGGAGATCGTGCGCGCCACCGCCACCTACGGCGACCTGGCCCCCGACCCCAGCGCCCGGGTCCTGTCCCTGGAGGGGCCGCCGCGGCTGCCCGCGCCCGAGGACTGCCCCGTGCTGCCGGAGTTCGACCGCCCCGAGGGCGTGAGCATCGCGCACCGTGTGCACTACCGCTTCCCCCAACGCCCCCGGTGGATGGACGGCCACAAGGACGGGCGCCCCCACAACGAGTTCTGGATGCGCTTCGCCGACGGCCGCCAGGCCGACACGGGCTCGCTGGCGGCCATGGTGGACTTCGCCATCCCCGCCGTGCTGGAGATCGGTGAGTTCGGCACCATCACCGTCGAGCTGACCGTGCACGTGCGGGCCCGGCCCGCCCCCGGGTGGCTGGCCTGCCGGGTCTACACCAAGCACGTCGCCGGCGGCCTGCACGAGGAGGACATGGAGATCTGGGACTCCCAGGGCGCCCTGGTGGCCCAGGCCCGCCAGCTGGCCATGCTGCTCTGAGAGCGCCGCTTCGCGCGTGGG
>NZ_LGEC01000072.1 GCF_001279585.1 Nocardiopsis sp. NRRL B-16309
CGCGTGGGCCCCTGCGCGGCCGGTGACGCGCGGCACGGACACCGGAGGACCCGTCCCGGCCTAGCGCTCGCGCCGGGCGCGCAGGACGGTGTCGTGGGTGTGGTGCGTGCCCGCCGGTGCGGGCGCGGTGCGCGCACGGGTCTCCTCGACCAGGACCGTCCAGTCCCCGCCCAGGTGCTCGGCGATGTCGGAGGGCTCGTAGAAGGCGGCGGGGTCGAAGCCGTTCTCGTGGTGCGGCGGCAGGTCGGTGAGGTCGTGGCCGGCCACGAGCAGCGTGCCGCCGGGGGCGACGGAGGCCAGCAGGCCGCGCAGCCCGGTGTGGTCCGGCTGCTTGCGCAACGGGACGTACTGGACCGAGACCAGGTCGAACGCGCCGGCCGGCGGCGGCACGGCGGCCAGGTCGGCCCGCGTCCACGCCACCCGGTCGGCCAGGTCCGCGCTCGCCTCGGCGGCGCGGCGCAGGGCGACCAGGGAGATGTCGACCGCGGTGACCAGCCATCCTCGACGGGCCAGCCAGAGGGCGTCGGCGCCTTCACCACAGCCCGCGTCGAGGGCCTGCCCGGGTTCGAGATCGGCGGCCTCGCTCACGAGCACGCCGTTGGGGTCGCCGCTGAAGAGCTGTTCGCGCTGGCCGTACTTCTCGTCCCAGTACCGGGCGTCCATGGTCCTCGTCCTCCGTGGCGGTTCGATGCGGCCGCGTGACCGCCTCGCCTGCCAATCTGCCGCGACCGCCCCCCTCTGGCACACTTCTTTGCCACAACAGCAAAGAGGTGCGAGGCCCGTGGCCTAGGACGCCGTGGCCGCCCGGGGCCGCGGGCGACGGATCCGGCGGCGCCGGAGCACGCCCTGGCGGGGCGAGAACAGGTAGGCCAGCGTGAACGCCGAGGCCTGGGCCAAAACGATCGACCCGCCCGTGGACACGTTGAGGTGGAAGCTGGCGTACACCCCGGTCACGGCCGCCAGCGCGGCCACGGCGGCGGCGATGGCCAGCATCCGCTCGAACCGGTCGGTGAGCAGGTAGGCGGTGGCGCCGGGGATGATGACCATGGCCACCACCAGGATGATGCCCACCGCCTGCAGGGCCACGACCACGGTCACCGACAGCAGGCCGAGCAGCAGTGTCTCCAGCAGGCGCGGGTTGATGCCCACGGCGTGGGCGTGGACGGGGTCGAAGGCGTACAGGGTCAGGTCGCGGTGCTTGAACCACACCACCGCCAGGACCACGGCGGCCAGGACCAGGACCTGCCAGATGTCGGCGTCGGAGACGCCCAGGACGTTGCCGAAGAGGATGTGGCCCAGGTCGGTCTGGCTGGGCACGCGCGAGACCAGGACCAGCCCCAGGGCGAACATCGTCGTGAACACCACCCCGATGACGGCGTCCTCCTTGACCCGCGAGGTGCGGTTGACCACGCCGATCAGGGCCACCGACCCGGCGCCGAAGACCAGGGCTCCCACGGCGAAGGGCAGGCCGAACAGGAAGGACAGCACGACACCCGGCAGGACGGCGTGGGAGACGGCGTCGCCCATCAGCGACCAGCCCACCAGGGTCATCCAGCACGAGAGCACCGCGCACACCACGCCCGCGACGACGGCGACCAGCAGCGCGCGCTGGACGAACTCGAACTGCAGGGGCACCGTGAACCAGTCCACGACGCCGGTGATCAGGGTGTCCACGGCGATCCCTCCTCCTGGGCCCGGACGCCGAAGGCGGCCATGAGGGTCTCGGGGCGCAGGACCTCCTCGGGGCTGCCGCGCGCGATGACGTGGCGCTGGAGCAGGACCGCCTCGTCGCACAGGGCGGGCACCTGGGCCAGGTCGTGGGTGGACACCAGCAGGGTGCGGCCGCCGTCGCGCAGCTGGAGCAGCAGTTCGGTGATGGTGGCCTCCGAGCGCTTGTCGACCCCGGCGAAGGGCTCGTCCAGGAGCAGGACGTCCGCCTCCTGGGCGATGGCGCGGGCCACGAAGGCGCGTTTGCGCTGACCGCCGGAGAGCGCGCCGATCTGGCGGTCGGCCAGGTCGGTGAGGTGGGTGCGGGCCAAGGCGTGCTCGACGGCCCGGGTGTCGGCGGGGCGGGACCGGCGGCGCGGCCCCACGTGTCCGTAGCGGCCCATCATCACCACGTCGCGCACGCGCACGGGGAAGGCCCAGTCGACCTGTTCGGCCTGGGGGACGTAGCCGAGCAGTCCGCGGCGCCGGGCGGCCGTGCCGGTGTGCCCGAGGATGCGGACCCGCCCGCTCTCGGCGGGAACCAGGCCGAGGATGGTCTTGAACAGGGTGGACTTGCCGGAGCCGTTGGTGCCCAGCAGTCCGCAGACGCGGCCGGGGGCGACGGTGAGGCCGACGTCGTCCAGGGCCAGGACGTCACCGTAGCGGACGGTGGCGCCGGTGACCTCGATGGCCGCGGTCATCTCAGCCTCCCGTGCTCTCGGTCAGCCCGGCGACGATCGCCTCGGCGTCGTACCGGAGCAGGTCGAGGTAGGTGGGGACGGGGCCGCCGCCCTCGGACAGGGAGTCGACGTAGAGGGTCTGGCCCATGGCGGCGCCGGTCTCGCGGGCCACGGCCTGCTGGGTGCCGTCGTTGACGGTGCTCTCGCAGAACAGGGCCGGTACGTCGTTGTCGCGGACGAACTCGGTCACCGCGGCGATCTGCTGGGGGGTGGGCTCGGTCTCGGCGTTGACCGGCCACAGGTAGCGCTCGGTGAGTCCGGCGTCGCGGGCCAGGTAGGGGAAGGCGCCCTCGCAGGTGACCAGGGCGCGGCGGGACTCGGGGACCGCGGCCAGTTCGGACTCCAGGTAGGCGCCGACCTCGCCGATCTCGTCCTTGTAGGCCTCGGCGGCCTCGGCGTAGTGGTCGCGGCCCTCGGGGTCGAGTTCGGTCAGGGCGTCGCGGATGTTGTCGACGTAGACCAGGGCGTTGTCGGGTGACATCCACGCGTGGGGGTTGGGTTCGCCCTCGTACTCTCCCGAAGCGATGGGGATGGTCTCGATGCCCTCGGTCAGCAGCGCGGTGGGGGCGTCCACGCGCGCGGTGAACTGCTCGAACCAGGCCTCCAGGCCCAGGCCGTTCTCCAGGATGAGGTCGGCGTCCTGGCCTCGGACGAGGTCGTCGGGGGTGGGCTCGTAGCCGTGGATCTCGGAGCCGGGCCGGGTGAGCGAGGCGACCTCGACGCGGTCGCCGCCGACGTTCTCGGCCATGTCGGCGATCACGGTGAACGTGGTCAGGACCGTGGGCCGCCCGTCGTCGGCCGGGTCCGAGCCGGCGGCGGCGGAGCAGGCGGTGCCGGCCAGGGTGAGCGCGGCGGTGGCGGCGAGCGTGGCCGACCAAGGTTTTGAAGGGGAACCATCACTAAAGTTCGGCACGCCTAACTTTTACCACAAGCGGCCCAAACTTACACATCGCAGGCGTGTCCTGACGCGATCGATCATGTGGAAACGCTAGACGGAGCCCCACCGCCCCACCGGGCGTTCCCGCCCGCCCTGCCGGTCGAGCAGCACGGGGAAGGGGACGCCGCTGCTGGCGCCCCCCTGCGGACCCCGCCCCCCCCGCCTGACGCCCGCGGGCGCGGCTCAGCCCAGCAGACGCGCCCGCAGCCGGGCGAGGTCGCGTTCGGCGACACCCGCCGCCAGGAGGTAGGACCGTGCGTCCAGGTCCCGCAGGACATCGAGTACACAGCCGCGCGGTGTCAGACCGCGCTCGGCCAGGCGGGACTCGATCACCGGCCCCTGGTCGGGCTGCCCCAGCGCGGCGAACAGCGGCGCGAGCGCGCCGGCGGACCACGCGTAGTCGTCGGCGATCGCCTCGGGCTCGACCCCGGCGAGGGCGAGCAGCAGCAGGGCGACAATCCCCGTGCGGTCGCGCCCCGCCCCGCAGTGGAAGAGGACGCCGCCGGGCCCGGACCGTGCCAGCGCGGTGACCGCCGCCGCGCACCGTTCTGGTTTGCGGTCGAGGAAGGGACGGAAGTACAGCGGGGTCCCGTGCAGCCCTCGGCGGTCGATCTCCTGCCAGAACCCGACGTCCCCGACGTCGTCCAACGGCACTTCCACGCGCACGAGACCCGGTGGCAGCGGCGCGGTGGCCGCCGACGCGGGGAACTGGGCGGCGCCGACCGGGCGTGTGGGGCCATCGCCCGTGACCGGCCGGATCTCGTCGGGATTGCGCAGGTCGACGACGGTGCGCACCCCCGCCGCGTGGGCGGCCCGCCATCCCTCGGCCGTCACGAAACGCGGGTCGGCGGAACGGAGGAAGGCTCCAGGTCTGGTGGTGACGCCGTGACGGGTGGGGAGCCCGCCGAGGTCGCGGGTGTTGACGAAGCCGTCCCAGGTGATCTGTCTGCCGTCGCCCATGACCGTCAGGTGTACCGCCTCGCGCGGCGGGCGCCAAGCACACCTGGTCACCGGCGGGGCTGAGCGTCCGCCACGTCGGTGAGCTGGCGCAGCAGGGCGTCACGGGCCCAGGCGCACCACCGCTCGGCCGTCCAGCCGCTGTGCACCGTGAACAGGGTGAACACCTCGGGACTGAGCAGTGCCAGCGCGGCGTCGGCGGCCTCGGACACCCCCAGGCCCGGACGCAGCGCTCCGCGGTCGGCCAAGGCCCCGGCGAATACCGCCTGCACCTGGCGTCGGTGTTCGACGTTGGTCCGCCACAGCTCCGCCAGCTCCGGATCGGAGCCGGCCGCTCCACGCACGACCTCGGCCAGCGGTGCCACCCGCTCCATGACCACCCTGGTCCCCTCCACCTGCAGGCGGACCTGTTCACCGGCGTCGGGGGCGTTCAGCGCCGCGCGCACCCAGGGCCGGTCCAGCGTGGCCACCGGCGCGGCGTCCCCGGCCACGGCCTGGTCGAGTGCCTCCTTCAGGACGGCCGCCTTGTTGCCGAAGGCGTAGTACACCGTCTGCGTCGCCACCCCGGCCTCCCCAGCCACGGCCTGGATGCTGGTCGCGGCGTAGCCGTGCGCGGTGAACAGCCGGGTCGCGGCGGCGGCCACCCGGGCGCGGGTGGCACGGGACCGGGCGGCCCGGCCGTCGGTGGCGGGTGCGTCCATCGCTGGGCCTCCGAAGTGTCGGGAGCTAGTAATTTATAGTAGTAATACTACAAATACTTTGGAGGCGACATGCACGCACTCGTCCTGGGCGGCTACGGCGCGGTGGGAGCCCTCACCACGGCGGCCCTTCGTGAGGCGGGCCACACCGTGTCGACGGCCGGACGCGACCCGCGCCGCGCCGACCGCCCCTGCGATCTGGCCGAGACCGGCCTGCGCGGCTACCGCGACGCGCTCGACGGCGTGGACGTGGTCGTCAACGCCTCCGGGGCCGAGGACCCGGCCCTGGTGTCGGCGGCAACGGATCGGGGCTGCGCGTTCGTCGACGCCACCGCCACCACGGACTACGTGCGCGCCCTGGAGGAGCTGCGGCCCCGCTCACCGGTCCTGCTCAGTGTCGGCCTGGCGCCGGGGCTGACCAACCTCCTGGCCGCCGCCGTGCACGACCACTCCCCCGGCGGGGACCCGCTCGACCTCGCCGTGGTCCTGGGCGCAGGTGAGGAGCACGGCGAGGCCGCCACCGCCTGGTCCCTGGGGCTGCTCGGCCGCACCTTCCCCGACCCCGCCACGGGAGCGCCGGTGCGCAACCTCACCCGGGGACGCGCCTTCGACCTGCCCGGACTGGGACGGCGCCGCCTGTACCGGGCCGACTTCAGCGACCAGCACACTCTGACCCGCGACCTCGGCCGACCGGTGCGCACCCGGTTCGGTCTGGACTCGCGCATGCTCACCGCCGGGCTCGCCCTGCTCACGCGCGTCCCCGGCGCCTCCCGCGCGGCCACCGGCATCCACGCGCTGGGCACCGACGCCTGGGTCGTCCTCGCACAGGCCGGCCGTGCCCGCCGCTGGGCGCACGGGCACGGCCAGTCGCGGGCCACCGCGCACATCACGGCGTGGGCGGCGGCACTGGTGGAGGGCCTGGACGCCGGCGTCCACCACCTGCACGAGACGGCACGCCTGGACGACCTGCCCGAGGACCTGCCCCTGACCGTGGGCGGCGCGGACCGCACCGGCTGACCGAGTGGCGGGACCCGTCCAGCGGCACCGCGCGTGTGCGCTCGCCTACACCAGTGGCCTCACGCATCGCTCGTCCCCTCGCGGGCCCGCCCGCGACGACCGGCCCTGCCATGAGAGCGGGCCCCTTCCCCGGAGATCCGATACCGGTCACGGCGGGGGCCGCGCGACGGTACTGTCGACACGGTTCCCAGCATCAGGAGGTGAGCGGTGGGCGACGCCTGGACCGCGATCGACTTCGAGACGGCCAACCAGGACCGCGCGAGCGCCTGCGCGGTCGGCCTGGTCCGGGTCCGCGGCGGCGTGGTCGTGGACCGCCTCACCACGCTGATCCGCCCGCCGGGCCCGGTCGACTTCTTCTCGCGGCACAACACCGCCGTGCACGGCATCACCGCGGCCGACGTCGTCGGCGCCCCCGGTTGGCCAGAGGTGCTGGAGCGCATCGTCGAGTTCAGCGAGGGCGGGCCACTGGTGGCGCACAACGCCGCCTTCGACATGGGCGTGCTGCGCCAGGCCAGCGAGATCAGCGGGCTCTCCCACCCGGCCTGGGACTACGCGTGCACGCTGGTGCTGTCCCGCCGCACCTGGGGCGAGCTGCCCGACCACCGGCTGCCGACCGTGAGCGCCCACGTGGGGCACACCATCACCCGGCACCACCGCGCCGACGCCGACGCCGAGGCCGCCGCGCACATCATGATCGCCGCCATGCAGCGGCACGGCACCGCGTCCCTGCCCGAGCTCGCGCGGGCATCCGGGGTGCGGCTGCGCCGGCTGGAGAGCGTGCGGGTCGACGCGTCCGCCGCGCCGCCGCCCGTGTCGGTTCCCGCCGCGGCGCCCGCGGGCGAGGACCGCTTCTCCCACTACCAGCGGGTCTCGCGCACACCGCTGCCCCAGGCCTCCCCCGACGCCGACCCCGCCGGGCCGCTGTACGGGCGCACGGTGTGCGTCTCCGGTGACCTGGAGTCGATGGACAAGCCCGAGGTGTGGCGACGCGTCGCCGAGGCGGGCGGCCATCCGGCCAAGAACGTCACCAGGAAGACCGACGTCCTCGTGGTCGGCGGCAACGCCGGCGGGGGCAAGACCGCCAAGCACCGCCAGGCCGAGACCTACCGGGAGCGGGGCCAGCGCATCGACTTCGTCACCGAGCCGGAGCTGCTCACACTCCTGGGCATGACCGCCGCCTCCTGAGGACCCGCCGGGCGCGAGGCCCGCGGGCGCGGTGGCCCCGCGTCCGGGGCGGGGCCACCGCGGCGCTGCCGGCCGCTACTTGGGGAAGCGCAGGGTCGCCCCGCTCTCACCGCTGGGCTCCCCGTGGTCGAGCATCTCGGTGAACGCGGCGTGGCCCATCACCGCCGAGCGCAGCATCACCGCGCTGGCCGGGGCCTTGAACACCGAGTCCGGCCCGCCCAGCTTGGACGGGTTGGACGTCACCATGCTCGGCTCGTCGACCGAACCCCACAGATGGGGCTCCTGGGACCGGTCGGCGCCCAGGACGAGGGTCTCCACACGCTTCTCCGACAGCATCGGCAGTGTCTCGTAGGTGCCCTTCACGGCCTGGTCGTGGGCGAGCTTCTCCTGGTAGTCGGCCAGGAAGGCGTCGTGCTTCTCCACCACGAACTCGCGCAGGGCCTGCTCGGCCGCCTCGTGCAGCCGGTCCTCGGCGTCGGTGCCGCCCCGGCCCCCCGCAATGTGCCGCACCGGGATGGTCAGGCGCCGTTCGCCGAGGTTCTCGCGCAGGTAGGCGATGGCCTCGTCGTCGCCGCCGACCAGGATCACCTCGGCGCCGACCTGGGCCACGGCCTCCCTGATGCGCTCGGCCACCGCGGCGGTGTTCTCACGCCAGAGCTCCTGCTGCACGTACTTGTTGGCGAAGCGGCCGTTGTAGCCGCTGCGGTTGCCGGGGCCGCTGCGCGTCTCCACGTCCAGTCCGCGCGTGTCCTCACCGGTGAGCTCGTCCTCGGACACGGCTCCGTGCGTGGGGTGGGCCGGGTAGCCGAACACCTTCGCGTGCACCCGGTCCAGCGCCACCAGGACGTAGGGGACCCGGCGGTCGCGGTCGACCACCAGGGGCAGGACGTCCGGTACGGGCATCCACGTCGCACTGTCGCGCTGGGGAGGGACCGCGAGGGTGTGCGCGTCCAGGAGCTGACCTTCCGAGGCGAACAGCGCCTGCCCGTGACTGCCGAACGCCCGCGAGGTGCGTTCGACCACGGCCTCCGCCAGGGCGTCGAGTGTGGCCTCGTCGGTGCCCAGTTCCGCGAGCTCGTCCCGCAGGTGCCGCCAGCGCAGCTCGATCGCCCTGTCGGCGTCGGTGGTGTCGCGGCTGGTGTCCAGGTGCACCGAGGCGACCAGGCTGTCGCTCTCGTACAGAGGTCGCAGAAAACCAAGGTCCATGATCCGCGGGGCGCGTCTCCCCCGCCCCGCCACCTCCTTTTCGGGGTCGGCCTGGGGGCCATCCTGGGCCTGATGGTGCCTTCGGTACCCACGCCACGTCGCCCCAGACACGCTCCTTGCCCAAGGATGTCCCTGACTTGCCCGGAAACCGGCCTGCGGTGACCCGGGGCTGCTTGGATGTGACCCGCGGTGGCCGATCGGAGCTGGTCGCGAACTGTCGGGTGCGGGCGGGGTACGCGTTTCTACCGTCGGTGGTGACCAAGGGAGGAGAGGGCCATGCTGGACCGGTTGAACCGGGCTCTGGAGATGATCGAGGAGGACCTCGGCGCGCCGGTGGACGTGGCGGAGTTGGCGCGGGCCGCGCTGACCTCGGAGTACCACTTCCGCCGGCTGTTCTCCGCCCTCGCCGGGATGCCGCTGTCGGAGTACGTGCGGCGCAGGCGGCTGACCCTGGCGGGCGCGGAGGTGGTGGACGGCGACGACGGCCTGCTCGACGTCGCGGTGCGCTACGGCTACGGGTCCACCGAGGCCTTCGCCCGGGCCTTTCGCGCCATGCACGGCGTCGGCCCCGGCCAGGCCCGCCGGACCGGCGCGGTGCTCACCTCCCAGCCGAGGATGACGTTTCGTCTGACCATCGAAGGGAGTTCCGCCGTGCGCTACCGCATCGTGGAGAAGGAGGCGTTCCGGCTCGTCGGAGTCCGGGCCCGGGTTCCGCTGGTGTACGAGGGGGAGAACGCGGCCATCACCGCGTTCGTCCGGGCGATCGACCCCGCGACCAACGAGGAGATCGGGCGGCTGTCCGACCAGGAGCCGCGCGGGGTCGTGTCGGTGACCGACGACGTCGACGCCCAGCGCCGCGAGGGCAGTGAGCTGGACTACTACCGGGCGGCCGCCACCTGCGCGGCCGTGCCCGAGGGGATGGACGGCCTGGAGGTGGCCGCCGGGACCTGGGCGGTCTTCCCCTCCGATGAGGGGCCGCGGACCTACCCGGAGTCCCTGCAGCGCCTGTGGGCGGACGCGTTCGCCCAGTGGTTCCCCGCCCACCCCGGGTACCGCATGGTCGAGGGCCCCTCGATCCTGCGCGTGGACGACGGCGCCGACCCCTCGGCCGCCCGGGCCGAGCTGTGGCTGCCCGTCGAGCGCGTGTAGCACCGCGGGTCCGGGGCGCCGGAGGCGGTGGGGCCGCCGGTCCCGGGCGAATCGGCCCGGGACCGGCGGCCCTGTCGCGCGCGGCGGGGCAGCCCCGGCGCCGTGTGGGCGGTGGTGGTCACGGACGGCAACACGATCGTGACGTGTCAACGGCCGGGCCTTCGGTATAAACCGACCATTCACTCCCCCGAGGACGAAGGACGACGAGGTCCATGGACTCCACCGCTGCACCGCGTTCGCTCTGGCGGCGCTATCTCGACATCCCCCTCATCTGGAAGCTGGCCGTCGCCCTGGTCGCGGGCGTCGTCGTCGGTCTGGCGATCGACCTGTCGGGCGGCGCGGCCTGGGCCCTGCCGGTCCTGGACGTCCTGGGACAGGTGTTCCTGCGGCTGCTCCAGATGCTCGTGCTCCCGCTCATCGTCACCACGCTCATCGCGGGCGTGGCGGCCGTCTCGCCCCAGCGGCTGGGCCGGATCGGCGCCAAGGTCTTCGCCCTCTACCTGCTCACCTCCGCGTTCGCGATCATGGCGGGGCTGCTGCTGGCGCTGGCGATCTCGCCCGGCACCGGGTTGCGCATGCCCGGTGAGGCCGAGGAGGCGGCCGAGGTCCCGGCCGTCAGCGAGACCTTCCTCGGCATCATCCCCGCCAACCCGTTCCAGGCCCTGGTCGAGGGCAACGTCCTGGCGGTGATGTTCGGTGCCGTCGTCTTCGGGCTGGCCCTGACGTTCATGCTCAACAGCGCCGACGAGCGGACCCGTGACCTGGGCGTGTTCCTGCGGCGCGGGGTCGACGGCGCGGTGGAGCTGGTCTTCAGGGTCATCCGCGGCGTCCTGGAGTACGCGCCCGTGGGCGTGTTCGGGCTGATCGCGCTCGTGCTGGCCGAGACCGGGCTTGACGCCGTCCGCCCGCTGCTGGAGCTGACGGGCGCGGTCTACCTGGCGATCCTGGTGCAGATCGTCGTGTACGTGCTCCTTCTCCTGCTGTTCGGCGCGGGCGTGGGCCGGTTCTTCGCCGCGGCCAAGGACCCCATGCTGACCGCCTTCGTCACCCGATCCAGCAGCGGGACGCTGCCGGTGACCTCACGGGCGGCCGAGCGCATGGGGGTCCGCGAGGGCGTGTACGGGTTCAGCCTGCCGCTGGGCGCCACCATCAACATGGACGGCACCGCGATCTACGTGGGCGCGGCCACGGTCTTCGTCGCCAACGTCGCCGGTGTCGAACTCACCCTGGCCCAGCTGGGCACGGTCGTGGTCGTGGGCGTGCTGGCCTCGGTCGGTACGGCCGGGGTCCCCGGGGCGGGACTGTTGATGCTGTCCATGGCCACCACCTCGGTCGGGCTCCCCATGGGGCCGGTGGCCCTGGTCGCGGGGATCGACGCGATCCTCGACATGGGCCGGACCATGTGCAACGTCACCGGCGACCTGACGGTGACCCGTGTGGTCGCCGCCACGGAGAAGGGGATGCTGCGGACCCCGGGCGGCTCCGGGGACGCGGACGCTCCCGGCGACACCAGCGGTGCGGGTGGCGCGGACGCATCCGGTGCTCCCGAGCAGGACCGGGCCGGGGCTCCGCCGACGGGAGCCGGCCCCGGCGAGTCCTGAACCGCCGGCTGCGACGACCGCGGGCGGGCGGGTCCGCTCACCCGCCCGCGACGCGTCGGCGTCCGGCCTCCATGAAACGGCGCAGGAGTTCGTTGAACCGGTCGGGGCGCTCCAGGTTGGGCAGGTGGCCGGCGCCCTCGATGATCTCCACGGACGAGTCGGGGACCAGCACGTGCATGGACTCGGTGAAGTCGGGCGGGGTGAACTCGTCCTCCCGGCCGACCACCAGCAGCGTGGGCGCGGAGATCCTCTTGAGCAGCGGGATGTAGTCGGGGCGCTGGGCCCGGCCCAGCAGGGCCGCGGCCGCCCCCTCGGGCGGGGCGGCGTACATCATGGCGCGCACGTGGTCGGCGACGGCGGGCAGGTCGCGCACGTTGGCGGCGCTCATCATCCCGACCAGCATGTCGTCGGTGTAGCCGCCCATGCCCTCGGTGCGCAGCCGCTCGGCGGTCTCGGCCCGGGCGCGGCGGCCCTTCTCGGTCTCGGCGTGCGGGTTGGTGGCCGCCAGGACCAGCGCGTCGACGCGGTCCGGGAAGAGCCGGTACAGCTCCAGGGCGATCTGGCCGCCCATCGACAGCCCCACCACGCCGACCACGTCCAGCCCCAGGTGGTTCAACAGGGCGGCCAGGTCGCGGGCGAAGGTGTCCAGGGTGGTGGTGCCCGGGACGACGGTGCTGCGGCCGTAGCCGCGCAGGTCGGGCGCGATCACCCGGTAGCCGCGGCCGGCCAGCGCTCGGACCTGTGGTTCCCACATGGTGTGGTCGAAGGGGTGGCCGTGGATGAACAGGAGGGGGTATCCGGTTCCACGGTCGGTGTAACTGACGCTGATCCCGCGCACTGAGGCCGTGCGCGGGCCGTCACCGTTCGCGGTGTTCCTCGTCTGGTGTGCCACAAGAACCGATGCTAGTCACCCGGGCAAGGTGCGCGACAGCCGTCGGGGGCCGGGAAAGGGGCCGACACGGCGATCGGGCCGCAGGCGGTCCCTCGACGCCTACGGCCCGTCGTGCGCCGTGACCCGCCGTCCTCGGGCACGGAGCGCGCGGCGGGCGCGTGCCCGCCGCGGTGGGTCGGAGCGCGAGAGCGCCCGACTACAGGTGTGGACGCCTGTGGCGGCGCCGGGGTTCGGCGCCGCCACAGGGCTTGGCTGGGTATGGTCGAGCGTGCGTGAGCGGGGTCCGCACGCGTACTGACGGTCCTGGGAGGGACCCCTACCAGAGGCGGTCCACGATGATCTCGGCGTCGTCGGCCTGGTACTGGTACCGGTCGGGGTAGGCGGAGCGCTGCACGCCCTGGGCCACGTCACCGATCGGCTCGTCGGCCCAGCTGCCGTCGGGGTAGACGAACTCCATCTCGTCATAGAAGGCGTCGGCCGCCCAGGTGGGGTCGAGCCGGTCCTCGTGCGAGCCGTAGTGGTCGCGCTGCTGGAACAGGCCGACGCTGTCGCGGTCGCCGCCGGGCAGGTTGTCCAGGTGGGTCTCGACGATGACGGTGGCGATCGCGATGGTGGCCGCCTCCTCGCCCAGGTCGCGGTCCTTGGCGACCTCGATGACCTCACGGGCGTTGGCGACGTGGTCGATGGTCATGTAGCCGGCCATGTCGGAGTTCAGCGAGTCGTTGAGGGCGTTGGCGGCGGCCTGGTTGGCGGACGCGGCGGCGGCGGGGCCCGTGCCGGCCAGGAGAAGTCCTCCCGTGAGGAGCACGCCGGAGGTCACCGCAAACATCGACTTGGGTATCGATCCGATAAAGTTCATACGTGCAACGTACGTGATGACCTGCCTTTTTGCCGCAGATGGAACGGGTGGGAAAGACAACACCAAGTTTGAGCAACCTCATGGTCGGGCAGGACCAACGGTTCGCGACACGTTTCGACGACCGCCGGTCCCGCCCGGCCGAGCCCTCCTCGGCCACCGCCCTAGTCGGTCACCCGGGCCGCGCCGGAGCCGCCCGGTACGGCCCCCTCATCGTCATCGCGGGGCCGGACCCGGGCCAGGGACAGGGCGACCAGCAGGTAGGGGACCGCGACCAGGGCGAAGGCCACCGCGTGCCCCACGAGTGCGTACACGCCGGCGTAGAGGCCGTAGACGGAGACGGTGAGGATGTCGGTGCCCAGGCCCGCCAGTGAGGTGACCGTGGCCCGCGCGGGGCCGGTGATGCGTGCCTGCAGCCGGGCGTCGGCGACCACGCTCAGCGTCTGGCAGGCGCCGAACCCCAGGCCCAGCAGGACCCAGCCCGCGGGCGATCCGAGCAGGGCGCCGGTGCCCACCGCCACGGCGGCCAGGGCCGCGAGGACGGCCAGGCCGATCGGCGGCAGGCGGTCGGCGGCGCCCGCGAGCAGGCCCCCGAGGGTGACCAGCGTCCATACCGCGAGCACGACCAGGGGGACGGTCCGGGCGGGCACACCGGCCTCGTCGGCCAGCAGCGGCACGTACTCGTCCAGCACGCCCCACAGCGCGGTGATCACCACGACCAGCGCGATCGCGCGGCGCAGCGGGCGGCTCGACGCCGCCTCGGCCAGCCCGCCGCGCAGGGCCGCGGCGTAGCGGGCGGTCGCGGTGCGCGGCCCCTCCGGGCGGGTGTCAGGGGCGCGGTGTTCGGGCAGGGCGAGCGCGGCCGCGCAGCACAGCGCGCACGCGGCGACACTGGCGGCCCCGATCGCGGGATATCCGCCCACGGCCATGACGGGCACGGCGAGCAGGGTGGCCGCACCCACCGCCGCCACGCCCAGGGCGCGCGCGGTGCCCATCACGCGCGCGTAGCGGTCGGCCGCGCCGCGACGGTCGAGCTCGCCGTGGACGAGTGCTTCGAAGGCTCCCGAGGACAGCGCGCCGCCCACGCCCCACAGGGCGAACCCGAGCGCGAAAGCGGTGTAGGAGGGCAGCAGCAGCCACAGGGTGAAGCCGGCGGCGGCGAGCAGGGGCGCCGCGGCGAGCAGGTGGCGGCGCGGGACCACGTCGGCCCAGGCGCCCGCGGGCACGGCGACCACGACGCCGCTCAGGGCCCAGATGACGAACAGGGAGCTGATCTGGGCCACGCTCAGGCCCGTGTCGTGGAAGAGCAGGGCGTAGAGCGGGTAGAGGAGGATGAACTCCTCGAACGCGGCGTAGGCGTAGACGGGCCGGGTCAGGCGGGACAGACGCGTGCGAGGGGCACGCGGCGGCAGCGATGGCATGGAGGTCTTTCGGTCGGGCGGACGAGGACACCGGGGCGGGTGTGCACCCGGCGGGCCTCGTGCCCGGACCGCGGACCGTGTGGAGGATCAATGTCGTCGACGCATGCCGTCAGGATACGCGCCCGGCACCGGACGGCGCGAGGGGATACGGCCGCACCCGCGCACCGGCGCGCGCTCAGCCGCGGTGGACCTCCTCGGCCCAGGCCCGCAGCCCCGCGGCGAACCCCTCGCGCTCGCTCGGGGTCAGCCGGTCGAACACGCGCAGCAGGGGACCGGCGCGGCTGGCCATGAACGCGCGCATGGTGTCCTTGTGGTCGTCGGCGAGCGCCACCAGCACCCGACGCCCGTTCTCGGGGTCGCGGTGGCGCACGACCAGGCCCACCCGGGACAGGTCGCCGACCATCTCGCTGACCGTGGACAGCCCCACCCCGAGGCGGGCCGAGAGCTCTCCCACACTGGGCTGCTGGTCGTGGGTGAGCTGGACCAGCACGGCGCCGTGCCGGGCGGTCAGGTGGTGGTCCTGGAAGAGCCGCCGCAGCTCGTCGGGCATCTCGGTGTGCGCGCGCCGGTAGTAGGTCTCCAACAGGGGGACGTACCGCAGCGCCCCCTCGACCAGCTCACGGTCGGGTACACGCGCGCCGTCGTCGGCATCCCCGTTCATGGGCCGATGGTATCGGTCCCGGGGATCGGCGCAGGTCGAACCGGGGTTCTCAGACCGGCCGGTACAGGACGGGCAGGGCGGCCATGCCGTGCTCCCGGAGCCGGCGCCGCACGAAGCGGTGCCGCGGGGACGCCCGCACCACCCGACCGTCCGCTCCCCCGGCAGGCCGCGCCGATCGCGGTCGCCGCCCCACGCGCCGCCCCGGCGCGCGGTGGCCGGTCGCGGGCCTCTCCGGCCGACTTGGCGTGCGGCACCTCGGCTCCGCGCCGGTGATGGCGCGGGGACCGGCCGACACCCGCCTGACATTCGCGAGGTGCACGGTGGAAGACTCTGGGCCATGGCCAAGACATTCGACACCATCACCGACCGGATGGCGCGGTTCCTCCTCGCCCAGCCGGTGTTCTTCGTGGGGACCGCGCCGCTGGCCGGCGACGGCCACGTCAACGTCTCCCCCAAGGGAATGAGCGGGACCTTCGCCGTCCTGGGCGAGCGCAGGGCGGCCTACCTCGACTACACGGGATCGGGCACCGAGACCATCGCCCACCTGCGGGAGAACGGCCGCATCGTGCTGATGTTCTGTGCCTTCGACGGGCCGCCCGACATCGTGCGCCTGCACGGCCGCGGCCGGGTCGTCCTGCCCTCCGACCCCGAGTTCGGCGACCTGCGGGCGCACTTCCCCAAGGAGCGCACGACCGGCCAGCGCTCGGTGATCGTGGTCGACGTCGAGCGCATCTCCGATTCCTGCGGCTTCTCCGTGCCCCTGATGGACCTGCGCGGGGAACGCGACCTGCTGGACCGCCACCACGAGCGCCAGGGCCCCGACCACTTCCCCGGCTACTGGCGCACCCGCAACGCCGCCAGCATCGACGGCCTGCCCGGCGTTCCTCCGGAGCCCGTGGGCTGACGGACGCCGCGGGGCGCCGGGCCGCTCCCGCGGGTGACTCCGTCCGGGCGCGTGCTGTGCCCTCCCGCTGACACAGCGCGACTCCGCGCGGTTCCGCGTGCCGCCACGTCCGGCAATAGCGACTTTCTGTAACCTTGTCGTCACGCAACGGGTCGAAACGTTCACCGCGCCGTAGTTGGGACGTTCCGCCTTCCGTGGCCGGATGGAGCACGGTCCCGCTCGCCACCGGCCGAGGGGCGGGACCCTCGCCGAACCTCAGGAGACCGCGCATGCCCGGTACCGTCGCCTCCCCCCACGGCTCCCCCGTCCCGACCCCCGTGCCCTCCGCCCGCACCGCGTCCGTCCGCGCGCCCGCCGCGACCCGCCGCCAGGTCCTGGTGGGCGGAGCCGTCGGCCTGGGCGCCGCCGCCCTGGTCGGCGCCGCCGCGCCCGCCGCGCACGCGGGCACCGCGCCCCGGGCGCGCTCACGCGTGTCCGACCCCTTCACCCTCGGGGTCGCCTCCGGCGACCCGCTCCCCGACGGCGTCGTGCTCTGGACCCGCCTGGCCCCCGACCCCCTGGCCGAGGACGGCCGGGGCGGCATGCCCGACCGGCCGGTCCGGGTGCTCTGGCAGGTGTCCGAGAACGAGGACTTCCGCAGGATCGCCGCCTCCGGGCAGGTCGAGACCGGCCCCGAGGCGGCGCACTCGGTCCACGTGGAGGTCAACGGCCTGCGCCCCGCGGCGACCTACTTCTACCGGTTCCGCACGGGCGGCGAGATCAGCCCGGTCGGCCGGACCAGGACCGCCCCGGCGCCGGGCTCCTCCCCCGACCGGTTCTCCTTCGCGTTCGCCAGCTGCCAGAACTACACCCAGGGCCACTACACCGCCCAAGCCCACCTGGCGCGGGAGGACCTGGACCTGGTGGCCTTCCTCGGCGACTACATCTACGAGGGCGGCGGCCAGGGCACCATCGGGCGCGGCCACCTCCCCGCCCACGAGACCACCTCGCTCGCCGACTACCGGATCAGGCACGCCCAGTACAAGACCGACGAGGGCCTGCGGGCTGCGCACGCCGCCTTCCCCTGGGCGGTGGTCTTCGACGACCACGAGGTCGAGAACAACTGGGCGGACGACACCTCCTACGAGGCGGACGTGGACCCGAGGGAGTTCCTGCGCCGGCGCGCCCGCGCCTTCCAGGCCTACTACGAGCACATGCCGCTGCGCTCGTCCCAGCGCCCGGACGGGCCGGACCAGCGGCTGTTCCGCCGGCTCTCCCACGGCGACCTCGTCGACCTGCACCTGCTCGACACCCGCCAGTACCGCAGCGCCCAGGTCGAGGACGGCGAGCGCGACGACCCCGACCGGACGCTGCTCGGACGGCGGCAGCGCGAGTGGCTCTTCGACGGACTGGCGCGCTCGCGGGCGCGCTGGAACGTGCTGGCGCAGCAGGTCTTCTTCTCCCAGCGCGACTTCGCCGGCGGCGGGGAGACCGCCTTCAGCGACGACGCCTGGGACAACTACCGGGTGGAGCGAGACAGCGTCCGCGACCGGCTCGCCCGCTCCGCCAACCCGGTCGTGGTCACCGGTGACGTCCACGCCAACTACGTCTGCGACGTCAAGGCCGACTTCGACGACCCGGACTCGGCCACCGTGGCCACCGAGCTGGTGGGCACGTCCTTCACCAGCGGCGGCGACGGACTCGACCAGCGCCCCACGGACGCCGTCCAGCTCAGGGAGAACCCGCACATCCACTACCTCAACCGCCGGCGCGGCTACGTGCGCAACGTGGTCACGCCCACCGAGTGGACCGCCGACTACCGGGTCGTGGACTACGTGAGCGAGCCCGGGGCACCGATCGGCGACCTGGCGCGGTTCGTCATCGACGAGGGCGTCCCCGGCGTGCGACCGCGCGGCTGACCGCCGGCCGGACCCGCCGAGCGGCCGCGGCGGGGGTCCTACTTGGCGTCCGGGCTGATCCACAGGGCCTCGGCGGCGACGAGCCCCAGGTCCTGTGGCCGCTCGGGCGCGCCCTCGCCGGGGCGCACGGCGATCTGCAGCGATCCGGCGAAGGTCTGGCGCTTGAGGACCTCCACGGTCATGCCGATGCCGATGTCGATGTCGGCGAGGTAGCGCAGGAGGTCGGGGTCGGTGTCGTTGACCCGTACGATCACGCCGCGGGTGCCCTGCTCGGCCTCCGCCAGCAGGAAGGACTCGCGCTCGACGATGTCGCCCTCGCGGGTGGGGATGGGGTCGCCGTGCGGGTCCACGACCGGGTCGCCCAGGTGAGCGGCGATCCGGTCGACGAACTTGTCCGACACCACGTGTTCGAGGATCTCGGCCTCGTCGTGCACCTCGTCCCAGGAGTAGCCGAGTTCGGCGACGAGGTAGGTCTCCAGCAGCCGGTGCCGACGCAGGACCGCGAGCGCGGCCCGGGTGCCGGACTCGGTGAGGCTGACCGCGCCGTAGCGCTGGTGCTCCACCAGGCCCATGTCGCTCAACTTGCGGAGCATGCCCGAGACCGAGGAGTTGGACACCGACAGCCGTTCGGCCATCCCGGAGATCGTCACCGGGCCGGTGCCGCGCTCCTGGAGGTCGTAGATGACCTTCACGTAGTCCTCCGCCGACGTGGACGGTCGTGTCGGTGTGTCTCCCATGTCCGTTACCGTATCGCGTGCCGTCGCAGGTCGAACATGGCCGTTCCGCAGCCTGTGGACGGTCTCAGACGCGGATCCCCTCGCGCGGCGCGTCCGGGACCGGACGTCGGCGCGAGAGGGTCCGCGCCATCGGGAGCGTCCTACCTACCCCCAGACCTCCTCGGCGGTCTCCACGATCAGCCGCAGCTTGGCGACCTGCTCGTCGTAGGTGAGGTCGTTGCCCTCGAAGGTGGAGGAGAACCCGCACTGGGGCGACAGGCACAGCTGCTCCAGCGGCACGTGGCGGGCGGCCTCCTCGATCCGGCGCTTGAGCTCGTCCTTGCTCTCCAGCTCGCCCCGCTTGGTGGTGACCAGGCCCAGGACGACGAACTTGCCCTCGGGGACGAAGCGCAGCGGCTCGAACCCGCCCGAGCGCTCGTCGTCGAACTCCAGGAAGAACCCGTCGACCGCCAGCTCGTTGAACAGCTCCTCGGCGACGTGGTCGTAGCCGCCGCGCGCCACCCAGGAGGAGCGGAAGTTGCCCCGGCACATGTGGGTGGTGACCCGCATCCCCTCGGGGCGGTCGGCCAGCGCCGCGTTCATCTGTCGGATTTGACGTCCTCCCCCGTCGTGATCGATGGGGATTGCCACCCGCCCTCGCAGGCAGGTGGTGCTCGCGCCTCACGGCGTTCGCTGGTTCCTGTTTCGCCGGGTCCCGCTAGCCGTCACGCGGCTGGTCCTACGGTCCCTCCGCAGGCGTTCTTCCTGTCGGCCCGTCCGGCCGCCAGGACGATACGGGCCGCATTCACGTCCCGGTCGTGGATGGTCTTGCACGCTTTACAGGTCCATTCGCGCACGTGCAACGGTTTGGGCCCGTCGACGGCCCAGCACTCCGAACAGGTCTGCGAGGAGGGCAGCCAACGGCCCACCTTCGAAAAGACGCGCCCGTACCGGAAGGATTTGTACTCCAGCATGTTCACGAACGCCGACCATCCGGCGTCGTGCACACTCTTGGCCATACGGGTGCGCCCCAAGGCCTTCACCGACAGGTCCTCCACGTGGATTGCTTGGTTCTCGCGTACCAGCGTGGTGGACAGCTTGTGGTGGAAGTCCTTACGCGCGTCGGCCACCCCGGCGTGCGCGCGGGCGACCCTGTGGCGGGCCTTCTCCTTGTTGTTGGACCCCTTGGCCTTGCGGGACAGGTCCCGCTGGGCCTTCCTGAGCTTGCGTTCAGCGCGGCGCAGAAACCTCGGGTTGGTGACTGTGGTCCCGTCCGACAGGACCGCGAAGTGGGTCAGACCCAGGTCGATCCCGACCTCGGGCGTCGTCTCGGGCAGCATCTCGTCGGCGGTCGTCTCCACCACGAAAGAGGCGAAGTACCGGTCGGCGGCGTCCTTGATCACGGTGACCGAGGTCGGTGCCGAGGGAAGGTTCCGCGACCACCTCACCTTCACGTCCCCGACCCTGGGCAGGGACAGCTTCCCCGCTGGGGTGATCCTCCACCGGGCGTTGGCGGTGAACCGGGCCGACTGGCGGTTGTCGCGGCGGGACTTGAACCGGGGTGCACCCACCTTCGGTCCTTTGCGTGTTCCGGTCTTGGAGTCCTCGTGGGCCGCCCACGCCCTGTCCAGGTCCCGCAACGCCTGCTGGAGCGGGATCGCCGACACCTGCGAGAGCCACGTGCGTTCGGGGGTCTGCTTCGCCTGGGTGATCAGGGCCTTGGACAACTCGGTGTTCTTGGGCACTCGCTGGTAGGGGCCCTCAGCGGTCCTCGCCTTCGGGGATCCGAGCAGCTTGTTGGACGCCTTGACCGGAGCGGTCCGCTCCAAAGCGTCGTTGAACACCACCCGCACACACCCGAACAACCGGGTCAGCGCGGCGCGCTGGTCCCCGTCCGGGTAGAGGCGGTACTGGTATCGGAGCTGCACGTTCCGCACCATCGCACCCGCCTACGACAGACCGGGACCGCTCGCCTGGACGGGCTGGCGCGAGTTCAAATCCCATGAACGGGGCGCAGGAGGCTGCCGACGTGGTCGGCGCGAAAGGGCGGCAGTGACATGGGTGGCATGCGTTCTCTTTCCCTTCGTGGTGGCGGTGGCCGACTCCCCGGGCCCCGTTCAGGGGGCGAAGTCGGGATCGGGGGCGACCGTGACGTCCAGGAGCAGCGGGGTGTCGCGCTGGGCCAGGCCGGCGGTGGCCTCGTCCAGCGCCCGGCACAGCTCGGCGTGCGTGGCGACCTCCACGGCCGGGCAGCCCAGTCCGCGGGCCAGCGCGGCCAGGGACACCTCGGGGAAGCCGGGCCAGGGCGCCTTGCCGCCGCCGTGCTCGGCCAGGCGGTCCATCACGGCGTAGCGGCCGTTGGAGAGCACGACGAAGAGCACACCGACGCGGTAGCGGGCGGCGCTCCACAGGGCTTGGACCTGGTAGAGCGCCGAACCGTCGCCGACCACCGCCACCACCGGGCGGGCCGGGTCGGCCATGCGCAGGCCGGTCGCCGCGGGCAGGGCGAAGCCCAGGCCGCCCATGGCCGCCGACAGGAATCCCAGGGGCGCCCGGGCGGGCAGCAGGCGGTGCAGCCGCGGCCGGCTGGAGGGGGTCTCCTCGACCACGGCGGTGTCCGCCGCGATCCGTTCGGCCAGCGCCGCCAGGACGTGTGCCGCGCGCAGGGGTTCTCCCTCGGCGGGCGGAGCCGGTACCTCCGGGTCCGCCGCCGGGGCGGTGCGGATCGGCGCGGGAGCGTCGGGACGCTCCTCCACCAGGGCGGCCACCGCGGCCGTGAAGGGGGCCACGGGAGCGATGACGGCGAGGTCGGCCGCAGCGCGGTGGGCCTCGCCGGGATCCTCACCGACCATGGCCAACTGGGTTCCGGGGTCGAGGAGGGGCCCCTCGGCGTAGATGTACTGGCGCAGCGCGGGGGCGCCGACCACCAGGACGGCGTCGTGCCCGCGCAGGGCCGCGCGCAGCCTGGAGCGCTCGGCCGGAAGGTGGCCGGCGAAGAGGGGGTGGTCCTGGGGGAAGCCGGCGCGGGCTCCGAAGCTCTCCTGGAAGACCGGTGCGCGCAGCCGTTCGGCGAGGCCGGTCAGGGCCCGCCAGGCGGGCGCGCTGTCGGCTCCGGCGCCCACGACCAGCGCCGGGGAGCGCGCCCCGTCCAGGAAGGCGGCGATCTCGGTGGCGGCCGCGTCGTCGGGGGCCACGTGCAGCGGGCGCGCCACCCGGGCGGGGGCCGCGCGGGGCTGGTCGGGGTCCATCGGCCGGTCCCAGTCGTCCATGCACACCACGACGAGCACGGGTCCGCGGCCCTGGACCGCCTCGTGGTGGGCGCGGGCCACGGCCCCGGGCACGTCCTGGGCGCGCACCGGCTGGTGGACGGCGACCGGGTAGTCCCCGGCCAGGCCCTCCAGGCGTCCGGCCAGGAAGGGCTCGTGGGCGAGGTGGCGCCGGTCCTGCTGGCCGACCAGGACCACGAGCGGGGCGCGGTTGACGCGGGCGGTGGCCAGTGCGCCGACCGCGTTGCCGAGCCCGGCGGTGGTGTGCAGCTGGACGAGAGCGGGGCGCTCGCGGGCCAGCGCCCAGCCGGTGGCCATGCCCACGACGGAGCCCTCGTGCAGGCCGAGGACGAAGTCGATGTCGTCGGGCAGGTCCACCAGGAAGGGGACCTCGGTGGATCCGGGGTTGGCGAAGACCGTGGTCAGGCCGAGTTCGCGCAGGAGCCGCAGGGTGTGGTCGCGGACCGTCTCGGGGGACCGGTGGTGGTCGGGCACGTGGTGGCTCCCGGGGTCAGCGGTACAGGGCGGCCAGGTCGGGCTCGGAGTCGACGATCCCGTCCTCGACCATGAGGTCGGCCAGGACGCCGATGGACTCCTCGTTGACCTCGGCGGGCCAGCGGGGCATCCGGACCTCGCCCAGGAGTTCCTCGTCGATCTCGGTGTAGGTGGTGACGATCCGTCGGACCTCGTCGGGGTTGGCCTCGGCGTAGGCGAGGGACTCGCGCAGGGCGGCGTCCAGGTCGTCGATGAGTTCGGGTTCCTCGGCGATCATCTGCTCGGAGGTGAAGTAGGTCGCCACGGTCAGTTCGGGGTGGGTGTCCACGAAGTTGGAGGCGATCTCGCGGTGGCCGGCCTCGATGGCCATGGTGGTGAACGGCTCGACCAGCCAGACGGCGTCGACCTGCTCGTTCTCCAGGGCGGGGGCCATGTCGGGCAGGGCCATCTCGACGAACTCGACGGTGGAGGGGTCGCCGCCGGCCTGGCGCACGGACTCGCGGACGGTGGTGTCGCCGATGTTGAGCAGGTTGTTGGCGGCGACGGTGAGGCCCTCCAGGTCGGCGGCGGTCTCCACGGGGCTGTCGTCGAGGACGAACACGCCGCTGAAGTCGGCGCCCTGCTCTCCGTTGGTGGCCACGCCGTTGGAGAAGACCTTCAGGGGAAGGCCCTGGTCGCGGGCGACCATCAGGGAGACGACGTTGCCGAAGGCGAACTCGAAGTTGCCGCTGATCACGCCGGGGATGGCGGCGGCGCCGCCCGAGCCGGGCTCGATGGCCAGGTCGATGCCGCGTTCGGCGAAGAACCCCTGCTCCACCCCCAGGTGCAGGGGTGCGACGTCGACGATGGGGATGGCTCCGGCGGTGACCTCGCGCAGTTCGCCGTCGCCGGTCCCGTCCTGGCCCGCACCGCCGCAGGCCGTGGCGAGGAGCAGGACGGTGGCGGCGCCGAGGGCGCTCACGTGTGGACGCATGTGTCGCTCCTGAGTCGGTCGGCGGTCGGGGGTGTCGCGCCCGCGGCCGGGGACCGGCGGGGGTGGCGCGCGCTTCCACGACGACCCAAAGGTGTACGTTTTGCGAACGAGTGTTCCGAGAGCGAACGTAAGTGATGCAGCTCACTCCGGTCAAGAGGTGCGGGGAAGGACGAATCCGCGCCAGCCCGGCCGCGGCCCTCCGGGTGCTCGTGGGGTGTCTCACCTGTGCGGCCGCGCGGGCGTCCTCCCTCGCGGCGGGGCGGCGGCCTCCCGGTCTCACCCGACCCCCTCCGCGGACGTGCCCTGCGACAGAGGATCTGCCAGGCGACGGGAACCCCTGTCCTGTCGGCCATCCTGCGTCAGGCGACGTCCGCGGGGCCACCCGAATTCGCGTTTGGGCAGGTCAGGGGTTTGTGTTCGCGGTGATCCGAGCTATGATTCGTACATAAGTTCGATTTCGGCACTTCTTCCCCATGGGTCACGCCAGCACCCGTGCCGAACCCGGTGCACCACCCCAGGGGAGGAACCACATGCCGCAGGCCCACGGGCACGCGGACTTCGCGCACCTGAACGTCGTCTCCTCGGCCTCGGCCCGCTACGGCACCACACCGCCCGAGCGACTCGTCGAACGCGCCGCGGAACTCGACATGGGCCTGCTCGCCCTCACCGACCGCGACGGCGTCTACGGCATGGTCAAACACGTACGCGCCTGCCAGAAGGCGGGCCTGCGCCCCGTCCTGGGCTGCAACCTGGCCGTGGCCGCGCCCGACGGCGGCCGCGTCACCCTCCTGGCCCGCGGCCGGCGCGGCTGGGCCTCCCTGTGCCGCCTGGTCACCCGGGCCCACGACACCGCGGCCGACACCCCCGCCCTGTCCCTCCACTCCCTGGCCGAGCACGCCGACGGCCTCGTCGTCCTGCTCGGCCCCGAGTCCGACGTCGGCACCGCCCTGGCCCAGGGCCGCCCCGGCCTCGCCCAGCGCCTCCTGGACCGCTGGCGCGCCACCGCCGAGACGGTGATCGAACTCGTCGACCACTACACCCCCGGCCACCGGCGCACCGCCCAGGCCCTCCTCGACCTGGCCGCCCGGACCCGTACCCTGGCCGTGCTCACCAACGCCGTCCGCTACCCCGGCTCCACCGACGCCGAGGTCGCCCACGTCCTGGACGAGGCCCGCCGCTGGCTGCCCGGCGGCACCCGCCCAGGACCCGCCACCGCCCAGGCCCACCTCAAGAGCGGCGCGCAGATGCTGGAGGTCGCCCGGCGCCTGTGCGGAGACGACACCGCGGCCCGCCGCCTGATCGCGCACACCAACGCCCTGGCCGCCTCCTGTGCCATGGACCCCGACGCCGACCTGGGCATGGACCGCGCCCACCTGCCCGACGTCCACGACCTCCGCGACCGCCTCTGGCGCGACTGCGACGACGGCCTGCACCGGCTCGGCCTGCACCGCGACCCCGGCGCCGTGCACCGCCTGGCCGCTGAACTGGAGGTCATCGAGCACAAGGGCCTGTCGGCCTACTTCCTCACGGTCGCCGACGCCGCCGCACGCATCCGCGACAAGGGCATCCGGTGCTCCATCCGCGGATCGGGCACCGGCAGCCTGGTCAACCACCTGCTGGGCATCTCCGCGATCAACCCCCTGGACCACGGGCTGCTCATGGAGCGCTTCCTCAGCCGCAGCCGCAGCGGCCTGCCCGACATCGACCTGGACGTGGAGTCCGCCCGGAGGCTGGAGGCCTACGACGCGGTCTTCGCCGCCTACCCCGACACCGCCTGCGTGTCCATGATGGAGACCTACCGCGCCCGCAGCGCCATCCGCGACGTCGGCGCCGCGATGGGGATCCCCCCGCACGAGATCGACGCCCTGGCCAAGGCCTTCCCCCACGTGCGCGCCCGCCGTATCCGCTCCGCCGCCCAGGACCTGCCCGAGCTGCGCGGCTTCCAGGGCACCGGCCTGGGATCGGCCGCCGCCCAGACCCTCTTCCGGCTCGCGGAGAGCCTGGACGGCCTGCCCCGCCACATCGCCATGCACCCCTGCGGCCTGGTCGTCTCCGGCTCCACCCTGCGCGAGCGCACACCCCTGGAACCCAGCCGCGCCGGCTACCCCATGGTCCAGTTCGACAAGGAGGACGTGGAGGAGATGGGGCTGATCAAACTCGACGTCATCGGCGTGCGCATGCAGTCGGCCATGTCCCACGCCCGCCACGAGGTGGCGCGCACCACCGGCGAACACCTGGACCTGGACACCCTGCCCCAGGACGAGTCCACGTACCGGATGATCTCCTCCTCGGCCACCCTGGGCTGCTTCCAGATCGAGTCGCCCGGCCAGCGCGAACTCGTCAGCCGCCTGCGCCCCGCCGGCATGGACGACCTGATCTGCGACATCTCCCTGTTCCGGCCGGGCCCCGTCGGCAGCGACATGATCACCCCCTACCTGGCCGCCCGCGACGGCCTGAGCCCGCCGATCCACCCCTCCCCCGTCCTGACCGACCTGCTCGCCCCGACCGGCGGGGTCGTGATCTTCCACGAACAGGTCATCGGGACCCTGCACGCCATGACCGGCTGCGGCCTCGACCAGGCCGAGTCGATGCGCCGCCGGCTCGGTACCGAGGAGGGCCGGGCCCAGGTGCGGCAGACCTTCACCACCATGGCCGACGAGTGCGGGCACGACCCGCGGATCGTCGAACGGGTCTGGGAGATCCTGTCCTCCTTCGGCTCCTTCGGCTTCTGCAAGGCCCACGCGGCCGCGTTCGCGCTGCCCACCTACCAGTCGGCCTGGCTCAAACGCCACCACCCCGCCGCCTTCTACGCCGGGGTCCTCACCCACGACCCCGGCATGTACCCGCGCCGCGCCATCATCGACGACGCCCGCCGCTTCGGCGTCCCCGTCCTGGGCGTGGACATCGACCGCTCCCAGGACCAGTGGCGGGTGGAGGAGGTGGACGGCACCTGGGGCGTGCGCGCATCCCTGGCCGACGTCCGGGGGATCACCGCGGCCGAGATCGGCCGGGTCCTGGCCGAGCGCCCCTTCCACTCGCTGCCCGACGCCGCCAACCGGGCCCGCCTGTCCCGCGACGTGCTGGAGAACCTCGTCAGGGTGGGCGCCTTCGACGCGCTGTACCGGATCGGCTCCGACCCGGCCGCACCCCACCGGCGCGACCTCCTCCTCCAGGTCAGCGCTCTGGAACGCGCCGGCCGCACCAGGACCGACGGCGGCCAGATCCCGCTGCCGATGGCGGGGGCCGCCCCGGCGCAGGGGGCGCTGCCGGAGATGAGCGAGGACGAACGCGTCCGCGCCGAACTGGAGGTGCTGGGCTACGAGGTGGACCGGCACCTGCTGGACGGCCACGCCGAACTGCTGGCCGCCCTGGCCGCCGGGCACCGCCTGGTCACCGCCCGCGACCTGCACCTGGTCCCCAACGGGCAGGAGGTGCTGGTGGCGGGGGTGAAGGTGGCCACCCAGACCCCCGCGGTGCGGTCGGGGCAGCGGATCATCTTCACCACCCTGGACGACGCGACCGGGCTGGTGGACCTGACCTTCTTCGAGTCCGTGCAGGACCGGTGCGCGGCCACCGTGTTCGGGTCCTGGCTGCTGGCCGTACGCGGCCGGATCCGCCGGTCCGGGTCGGGGATGGCCACGGTGACCGCCACCCACGCCTACGACCTGGCCGAGCTCGGCGCGGCGTGGGAGGAGTCCGGAGCCGGGGGCCTGGCCGACGCTCTACGTCCCCAGGGCCCCGTCCGGCCCTCCCGGGGCGTGGGCGGGCGCCGGATCCGCTACTCCAGCGGGTTCCGCGTCTCCCCCTACGCCGACCTGCCCTCGGTCACCGCGGCCCCGCGCGGACTGTGGCACGCCAGCCCCGGCAGCTCCGGCCCGTGACGGTCCACGGGCACGGCCGGGCAATCGGACACCGTGCACCCGACAGGCGCGGAAGGTGCACCGATTGTTAACACCGGTGCCCTTCCGTCCCCCGGCGCGTCTCACTAACCTGAAGCGCTCCCGCTTCCCCGAACCCCCGGAGGTAGAACCACCATGGCCGCGGACTCCCCCCTCTCCCGACGCGGTGCGATCGGCGGACTCACCGCCGCCGGAGCACTGGCCCTGGCCGGGTGGCCCGGCACCGCCGCCGCGTCCTCCGCCCGCGACGCCCTCATCACCGTCATGGGCACGTCCGACCTCCACGGCTACTGCCTGAACTGGGACTACTTCAAGAACGCCGAGTACGAGAACGGCGACGGCGACCACATCGGCATCGCCAAGGCCGCCAGCCTGATCAAGCAGGTGCGGGCCGAGCGGGGCACGGACAACACCCTGCTATTCGACTCCGGGGACACCATCCAGGGCTCCTCCCTGGCCACGTACTACAACACCGTGGAGCCCTTCACCGAGACCGGTGAGACCCACCCGATGGCGCGGGCGATGAACGCCGTCGGCTACGACGCCGTGGCCCTGGGCAACCACGAGTTCAACTACGGCCTCGCGCACCTGGACGCCTGGATCGAGCAGATGGACGCCCCCGTCCTGGGCGCCAACGCCGTCCACCACGGCACCGACGATCCCGCCTACAAGCCCTACGTCCTCAAGCGCATGCGGGTGACCTGTACGAACAAGCCCGGCCGGCAGCCACTGGTGGTCGGGGTGCTGGGGCTGACCAACCCCGGCTCCATCATCTGGGACCGCCGCCACGTCGAGGGCGAGCTGGAGTTCCGCGACCTGGTGGAGACGGCCGCCCACTGGGTGCCGATCATGCGCGCCGAGGGCGCCGACATCGTCATCGTCAGCGCCCACTCCGGGGACAGCGGCACCTCCTCCTACGGCGAGGGGCTGCCGGTGGAGAACGCCTCGGCCATGGTCGCCGAGGAGGTCCCCGGCATCGACGCGATCCTGTTCGGGCACGCCCACCGGGACGTGCCGGAGCGGTTCGTGACCAACCGCGTGACGGGTGAGGACGTCCTGATGTCGATGCCCTCCTACTGGGGGCGCCGCCTGTCGGTCATGGACCTGGCGCTGCGCCGTGAGCGCGGCCGGTGGCGGGTGGTGTCCAAGAGCGCGGTCGCCCTCAACGCCAACACCGTGGAGGAGGACCCGGACGTCGTGGCGGCGGTCGAGGGCCAGCACGCCACCGCCGTGGACTACGTCAACCAGGTGATCGCGACCTCCACCGAGGAGCTGAGCGCGGCCGAGGCGTGCTGGACGGACACCCCGATCCTGGACTACATCCAGCACGTGCAGATCCAGACGGTCCGCGCGGCTCTGGAGGGGACCCCGGAGGCGGACCTGCCGGTCATCTCCATCGCGGCGCCCTTCAGCCGTTCGGCCTCCTTCCCCGCCGGTGACGTCAGCATCCGCGACATGGCCGGTCTGTACGTGTTCGACAACACACTGCTGGCCAGCGAGCTCACCGGCGCCCAGGTGCGGGCGTACCTGGAGTTCTCCGCACGCTACTTCGAGCGGGTCGCCCCGGGGGCGGCGGTGGACCCCGAGCAGATCACCAACGCGGGCGGCACCCCGGACTACAACTTCGACCAGATCGCGGGACTGGAGTACGAGATCGACATCTCCCGGCCCGCGGGGCAGCGCATCACCTCGCTGACCCTGGACGGCGCGGAGGTGGCCGACGGCCAGCGCTTCGTGATGGCGGTGAACAACTACCGCCAGTCCGGTGGCGGCGGCTTCCCGCACATCGCCGACGCCCCGGTGGTCTACAACCGGCAGGTCGAGGTGCGCCAGGCCCTGATCGACCACGCCACGGCGACCGGCACGATCGACCCGGCCGACTTCCACACCCCCAACTGGCGCCTGGTCCGCGAGGGCGAGCCCGTCTTCGGGTGAGGGCCCGGCGCCCGGGGGCGAGAGCCCTCGACCGCCGGGTGGAGGCTGCGTGAACGCGGTCCGGGGCCGTCACCCGAAGACGGGCCGAAACCGGATCCGGGCCCTGGAATACCCGGCGGCCCCTTCGGGTTACACCCTTCGCAGGCCAGTGCGGTAGAAAGTGTCCCCCGGGCTCACACACCGCCTTCACGGAATACCGCGTCCGGCTCCCTCACGGGTGACCGGGCGGCAGGAACCGTGTTGTGCCCCAAGCCGAGAGGCGACCGCCGTACCGGTCTCGCACGTCGAAGGTCCCACCGAGCACATCGGTGGGACCTTCGCTGTGTCCGGGGCCGGTGCCCGCCACAGGCGCACCGGCCACACCACGAGCCGCGTGCGCCACCGCCGTCGCGCGGCTGACGGCGCCCGCCGCTCACGCCGGTGCCGGGCGCAGGTGGTCCAGGGCCCCCTCCCCGACCGGGTAGGGGCGCTCGCGGGGCAGCAGGCGCGTCGCACCCTCCAGGTCGCCCGCCCCGACCAGGGCGTGGACCTCGTGGGCCAGCGGGGTCACGTCGGTGAAGGAGACCGCCCACTCGTCGGCGTAGCGGCGCGTGGCCTCCCCGGCCAGCCCCAGTTGCAGGGAGCGGTGGCCCAGGGGCCGCAGGAGCAGGTCGCGTTCGGGATCCCACTGCACGCGGGCGGGGTTCTCGCGCAACCGGCGCTTCCAGTCCCCGTGGTCGGCGTGCACGCCGGAGGTGAAGTGCGACAGGCACGCGTGGCGCAGCGCCCACTCGAAGCCCCCACGGGTGATCTCGACGGCCAAAACCGTCTCCTGGTTCGGCTTCCGCCCCCAGCCGCACCTGTACATCATCCACAGGAAGGACGGCTTGATCCACGTCATCCGCTCGCGCTTCCACGAGGGCGGGAAGCGGCCGTCGCGGACGGCGGGACCGCCGATGGTCGGGTGGTAGGCCTGGTACACGGTGACCGTGTCATCGGTGAACCGGGCGCGGATCTGGTGTCGAGGGATCTCCATGGGCGACCAGCTTCGAGCCTGCCGAGCGCGGGGGCAAGCCCTTTTTCCGGTCCCACCGGCACCGCGCGGCCGGCCGGCGCGGACGTCGGACGGGAGCCGGAGGGGACTCGTCACCGGCCGCGGGCCGGGACCTCGGCCTTGAGGAGCATCTCCGCGTACTCCTCCTCGGGGTCGGAGTCCAGCACGATCGCGCCGCCCGCGCCGATCGACAGCTCCCCGCCCGCGCGCACGGCGGTGCGGATGACGATGCTCAGGTCGGCCGTCCCCGAGTGCGAGAGGTAGCCCAGCGCACCGGAGTAGATCCCGCGCGCGGAGGACTCCAGCCGGTCGATGATCTCCATGGTGCGCAGTTTGGGGGCCCCGGTCATCGACCCGCCGGGGAAGCAGGCGCGCACCGCCCCGACCGCGGACACGTCCGCGCGCAGGCGGCCCCGGACGGTCGAGACGAGCTGGTGGACGGTGGCGTAGGACTCGGTGTACATGAACGCGGGAACCTCGACGGTGCCGATCTCGCACACCCGCCCCAGGTCGTTGCGGAGCAGGTCCACGATCATGAGGTTCTCCGCGCGGGTCTTGGCGCCGGTGCGCAGCTCCTCGGCGGCCCGGGCGTCGGCGTCGGGGTCGCCGTGGCGGGGCGCGGTCCCCTTGATGGGTCGGCTCTCGGCCACCCCGTCGCCGTCCACGCGCAGGAAGCGCTCGGGTGAGGCGCTCAGCACGCTCACCCCGCCCAGCCGCAGCAGCGCGGCGTAGGGCGCGGGGCTCACGGCGCGCATGCGGCGGTAGAAGTCCAGGTCGTCGCCGTCGGGGTCGGGCAGGCGGACCCGGTTGGTCAGGCAGATCTCGTAGCTCTCGCCGGCTGTGAGGTGGCCCAGGCACTCCTTGACGTCGTCGACGTAGGCCTGGCGGGGGCGCTCCAGCAGCCCGGCCAGATCGGCGCGGGGCGAGGCGGGCGCGGGGCCGGGCAGGGGCGCCAGGCCGATGAGCGCATCGCGGGTGCGCCGCAGCCAGGCGTCGCCGTCCGGGGCGTCGTCGGCGCACACGATGTGGGTGCGGCCGAGCCGGTGGTCGACGGCGACGAAGCGGTCACAGCGCATCCACACCGCGTCGGGGGTCGGCGCGGTGTGGACGGCGGCGCCGCCGCAGTCGGCCTTGAGCTCGTAGCCGAAGTAGCCGACGTAGCCGCCGGTGAAGTCGAAGGGCAGGGCGCTGGGGGCGGGCGGTGGCGTGCGCCGTTCGAGGGCGTCGAAGACGCTGCCCGCCTCCTGGTGCTCGGTGCCGTCGGCGGAGCGGACGCGCACGCCCGGTTCGCCCACCCGGTAGGTGAGCACCTCGCCGGTGGCGCGGCCGAGGTAGGAGAAGCGGGCGGGTCCCTGGGGGCGGGAGCTGTCCAGCCAGAACGCGTACTCGGCGTCGCCGTACAGGCGGGCGAAGGCGGCTTCGGCGTCCACGGCGACCGGCAGTTCCAGTGTGCGCGGGACGGGTGCCCGGAGCCCGCTCCGGCCGTTCGGGGCCGGATCGACCGACTCGGCCGCGGCCCCCCGCGCGGAGGCGGGACCGTGTCGTCCGGCTGCGGACTCGTGCGGCCCGGAGACGGGATCGTGCAGCGCAGGCCCGGATGCGAGTGGCCCTGGGGTGGACTCGTGCGGTGCGGAGTCGCGTGGTCCGAAGGAGAGCTGGCGCGGTCCGGACTCGGCCGGGGGGCGGTCGGGCCCGGCCGGCCGCTGTCCGCTGTTGTGCGCCCGGGCCAGGTCGAGGAAGGCGCCGACCAGCTCGGCACCGAAGTCTCCGGCGACGGACTCGGGGTGGAACTGCACGCCCCACCGGGGCAGGTCGCGGTGCTCCAGGCCCATGACCACGCCGTCCTCGGCCCAGGCGGTCGCCGTCAGCGTCGGCGGCAGCGGTCCGCGGACGGCCAGCGAGTGGTAGCGCACGGCCGTGAAGTCCTGCGGCAGGCCCGCGAACAGGCCGCGACCGGTGTGGCGGACACGGGACAGGTGGCCGTGGCGGGGCTCGGGGGCCGAGGCCACGTCGGCACCGGCCAGGAGGGCGATGGCCTGGTGGCCCAGGCACACGCCCAGCACGGGCACGCCGGTGTGCGCGAGGAGGTCGGGCACCCGGCCGAGGTCGCGGGGGTTGTGCGGGCGGCCGGGCCCGGGCGAGACCACGACGGCGTCCACGTCGGACGTGTCGAACCCGTCCCAGCGCGCGTCGTCGTTGGTGAGGACCTCGGGCGTCCGGCCCAGCACGCGCGCGATGAGCTGGAAGAGGTTGTACGTGTAGGAGTCGTGGTTGTCCACGAGCAGAACGCGCATTTCACCCCCTTCCCTCCCGGTCGCGACACTCCAGGTTACGGGGCCCGTGACGGGGACGGATCGGCCGAGGGGCGGCGCTGTCCACAGGCCCCGTCCGCACCCTGGCGGCGGGACCGCCGCGTGGGTACAACTAGAGGGAGAAGCACTCCACCTTCACCGAACCAGGAGTGGGTCATGGCCTTGGCGATGGGCGCTTTCGTGATGGTCCTCATGGTGACGATGGCGTTGTTCCTCGTCCTGGCGGCGGGCTCCGCGTCCCGCCTGCCGGGACCGGACCGCCCGCGTCCCTTCCCCGAAGAACACGACGCCGCGCCCAGGCAGGGCCTGGACGCGGCGGAAGAGGAGCTGCGGCTCAGATACGCCCGCGGCGAAGTCGACCGCGAGGAGTTCCTCCAGCGCAAGATCGATCTGGAGCGCTGAGCCGGGCGTTCAGCCCCGCATCTCCTCCAGGGTCTTGCCGCGCGTCTCGCGCACGAACCGCCACACGAAGAAGAACGACAACAGGGCGAACAGCGCGTACAGGGTGTACGTGCCGCTCAGGTTCCAGTCGCGCAGGCTGGGGAAGCTCACCGTGATCAGCCAGTTGGTGATCCACTGGGTGGCGGTGGCCACGCCCATGGCCGCGGCACGGATCCGCAGCGGGAACATCTCGCCCAGCAGCACCCAGACCACCACACCCCACGACAGGGCGAAGAACAGCACGAACGAGCTGGCGGAGACCAGCGCCAGCACGCCCCAGCCGAAGGACAGGGAGGCCTCCTCGCCCACGACCTCCGCGTTGCTGAACGCGTAGGCGGTCAGCCCCAGGGCCACGGTCATGCCGGCCGACCCGACCAACAGCAGGGGCTTGCGGCCGATGCGGTCCACCAGGGCGATCGCGATGACCGTGCCCACGATGTTGACCACGGAGGTGAACAGGCTCAGCAACAGGGAGTCGCTCTCGGCCACGCCGACGGACTGCCACAGCGAGCTGGAGTAGTAGAAGATCACGTTGATGCCCACCAGTTGCTGGAAGGCGGAGATCGCCATGCCGATCCACACGATGGGCAGCAGGCCGTAGCGGCCCGTCAGGTCGCTCAGCCGAGGGCGCCGCTCCGCGCCCAGGGCCTCGTGGATCTCCCCGATCCGCCGGTCCACCTGGACACGGTCGCCGCCCTCCACCTCGGCCAGGACGCGGCGGGCCTGGGCCACGCGCCCCTCCCGGACCAGGAACCGGGGCGATTCGGGGATGGTCAGGCTGAGTCCGATGTAGAGCAGCGCGGGCAGCACCTCGATGCCGAGCATCCACTGCCAGGCCTGCAACGGCCCGATGTCGTTCTGGGCGCTGCCGCCCGCGCTCTGTGCCACGGTGTAGTTGACCAGCTGCGACATGGCGATGCCCAGGACGATCGCGAGCTGTTGCAGTGCGGCCAGCCGACCGCGGAAGGCCGCCGGTGAGACCTCGGCGATGTAGGTCGGCGCGATCACCGACGCCATGCCGATGGCCACACCGCCCACGACCCGCCAGGCGGTCAGGTCCCACACCGAGAAGGGCAGCGCCGAGCCCACGGCACTCACCGCGAACAGCAGGCCCGCGATCTGCATGACACGGATGCGGCCGAACCGGTCGGCCAGGGACCCGGCGGTGGCGGCGCCCAGAGCACTGCCCAGCAGGGCCGCGGCGACCGTGAAGCCGAGTGTGGCCGGACCCACGTCGAACCTCTGCTGGATGGCGTCCACGGCGCCGTTGATGACCGCGCTGTCGTAGCCGAAGAGGAATCCGCCCATCGCCGCGGCGGCGGCGATCAGCGTCACGTGGACGATGTTGACCTCACCCTCGACGGAGGACCCGGTCGCCTTCCTGCCTGCGTCGCTCACCTTGCAGCCTCCTTCCCGGGCACGCGCCGATGGGCGCGCCACGGCTCCAGGGTGCGGGACAAGCGCGCCGGAGGCCGCTCGCGCAACGCCTTCGGGGGCGATTTCGGAACCATCGTTGACCCGCCGCTGGGACCCGTGGGGCGGGCCGGGTCCGTTCTCGGGCCCGCCGGGCCGTCCGCACGACCACCGGGTACGGCCCCTTCGCACCGCCCGGCCGAGGACGGGGCCGCCGCACCGACGGAGTGGACGCCGCGGCCACGGGCCCGTACAAGACTCGGGCCGCGTTTTTTGGCGGGTTCGAGGGCTGTGCTCGGCCGGGTCTGTCGACAGGATCGTCCCCGTGACGACATTCCAGCCCCTGGCCGAGAAGGCCCTGCGACGTCAGCTCCCCACCCGCGCCGAACTCCTCGCGGTCCTCTCCAGCTCGGACGACGACCTCATGGACCTGGTCGCCGCCGTGTTCAGGGTCCGGCTGCGCTACTTCGGCCGCCGGGTGAAACTCAACTACCTCGTGAACATGAAGAGCGGGCTCTGCCCGGAGGACTGCTTCTACTGCTCACAGCGCCTGGGCTCCGAAGCGGAGATCGTCAAGTACACCTGGCTCAAGCCCGACGAGACGGCCAGGGCCGTGTCCGCGGGCGTCGAGGCGGGCGCCTCGCGCGTGTGCCTGGTGGCCAGCGGCCGCGGCCCCACCGACCGCGACGTGGACCGGCTCGCCCCCACCATCTCCGGCATCAAGCAGCAGCACCCGGGCGTGGAGGTGTGCGCCTGTCTGGGACTGCTCTCCCAGGGCCAGGCCGACCGGCTGCGCGAGGCGGGCGCCGACGCCTACAACCACAACCTCAACACCTCCGAGGAGCGCTACGCCGACATCTGCACCACGCACGAGTTCGCCGACCGGGTGGACACCGTCGAGCAGGCCAAGCACGCCGGGCTGTCCCCCTGCTCGGGCCTGATCGCGGGGATGAGGGAGAGCGACGACGACCTCGTGGACGCCCTGTTCGCGCTGCGCGAGCTGGAGCCGGACTCGGTGCCCGTCAACTTCCTGATGCCCTTCGACGGCACACCGCTGGAGGGCACCTGGGAACTGACCCCGCAGCGCTGCCTGCGGATCCTGGCCGCCACCCGGCTGGTCTTCCCCGACGTGGAGGTGCGCCTGGCGGGCGGCCGAGAGATCCACCTGCGCTCGCTACAGCCCCTGGCCCTGCACCTGGTCAACTCGCTCTTCCTCGGCGACTACCTCACCAGTGAGGGGCAGGAGGGCAGCGCCGACCGGGAGATGATCGAGGACGCCGGGTTCGAGATCCAGAGCGCCGGCGAGCCCACGCTCCCCAGGGAGCGCCACGACCTGCTCAAGGCGCGCCGGCGGGGCGCTGGAACCGCTCTTCCGCCCAACGCCTGACCGCCGGCACGCCTCCTGTGCGTGAGGGGGTGCCGCCGCGTGGCACGCGCGGCGGCACCCCCTCACGCGGGATGCGCGGACTGCTGGTCCGCGCCGTTCCAGATCGGCTGCTGCTGGTAGTACTGGGCCTGTTCTGCGGCCAGCGCGTCCTCCTGGCGGTCGCGCACGCACTTGGCCAGGGTGAAGGTCGCCGTGATCACGAACAGCACGCTCATTCCGAGGAAGGCGCGGATCCACAGGTCGACGGGCAGGTAGACGATGCCCACCGCGACGCCGACGGTCGAGACGGCGAAGGCGATGATCGACTGCAGGAAGTACTGCGCCGTGGTCCGGGTCTGGGGAGTGGGGATGCTCATGGATCCATCCTCACCCGCCCCGGCACCGTACGCATGAGTACACCTACTCACCCTCCCGTGGAGCCCACCTGGCTCCGTTCGCGTCCCACCAGTACCAGGGCCGCCTGCGGGAAGATCAGGACCGAGAGCATGCCGGCGCCGACCAGGGCCGCGGCGTGCGCGCTGTCCATATCCCCGGCCTGGGTGCCGATGGTGGTGAGCACCACCAGGATCGGCAGCGCAGTGGAGGAGAACAGCGCGAGCGCCGAACCCTGGCGGGCGGTGAGGCCGTCGCGTGAGAACAGCCAGACCGGCAGGCCGCGCACGATCAGGAACAGCGCGAGGAACAGCGGAACGGTCAGGATCGCCCCCACCTCGGACAGCAGCGCGCCCAGGTCGAAGCGCACCCCGGTGACCACGAAGAACACCGGGATGAAGAACCCGTAGGACACCGCCGTCAGCCGCTTCTCGACCTCCTCGGCCTCCCCCGGGTGGTTGTTGGCCAGCATCAGGCGCACGATCATCCCCGCGGCGAAGGCCCCCAGGACCGTGTCCAGGCCCAGGCTCGACGCCACCCAGAGCATGAAGACCACCACCAGCAGGCACAGGCGCACCGCCACCTGGGCGCTGGTGCCCAGCGTGGCGCTGACCAGCCGCTGCAGCCGCGGGTAGGTGCGCGTCCCCATCCGCCAGGCGGCGAATCCGGCGACCGCGAAGAACGCCAGCAGCAGGAGCGAGCCGGTCAGCGGCCGGTACCCGCTGAGCAGCAGCGCGATCACCACGATGGGCGCGAACTCGCCGACGGTCCCGGCGGTCAGGACCCGGTCGCCCAAACGCGTGCCCAGCACGCCGGAGTCGCGCAGGATCGGCAGGACGGTCCCCAGAGCGGTCGTGGTCATGGCCAGACCGATCAACAGGACCGTCTGCGCCCCGTCGACCACCAGCCAGGCCACCGCCAGTGCCAGCACCAGCGAGCACAGCCATGCGCCGGACGCCCGTTTGAGCGGCCCACCCGTCACGCGCGCCGGGTCGATCTCGTACCCGGCCATGAACATCAGCAGGGCCAGGCCCATACTCGACGTCGCGGTGATGATGTCGTTCTCCTGGACCAGTCCGGTGCCGGAGGGGCCCAGCACGATGCCCAGGCCGATCTCCAGCACCACGCCCGGCAGGATCACCCAGCGCGCCGCCACGTCCGCGATCAGCGGCGCCACCACCGCGGCCACGAGCACCAGCAGCAGTGTGGTCAGACTCGCCGAGAACTCGTGCTCCACCCGTCTCCGCCCTTCTCAGCGGCCCCCTGCCGCCCATGGCGATCATGACCGATGGGCGGGTCGGGCCGGTGGAGCCTCGCCCGTGCGCCACACGTGCACGCACCCGGCCATGAGCCGGAAGGGAGGGGCCTGCCCCCTGGTCTGGTCGATCGTGCCGCACAGGTGCAGGTCGAGCTCCGGGCAGTGGAAGAGCCAGGTCCCGGTGGCTCCGGAGTGGCCGACGAGCGTGACGGGGCGGCGCCCGGCCGTCGCGAGGCGGCCGACCGTGAAGGACATCGTGCCCAGCCCGTAGCGCAGGACCGGAACGTTGCGCAGCCTGTTGCGCCGTTCGGTGAGCAGCCCGACGGTGCGGGCGTGGGCGAAGAGCGCGCCGCCCAGCAGCGCCCGCTGGAAGGTGAGGAGGTCTCCGGTGGTGCTGAACAGGTCGTTGCTGGATTCGATGAGCGCGGGCACCTCCACCCGGCGCCGCTTCGCGTGCAGAGGGGAGGGCGGCGGAGTCGCCGGGTCGGTGGGCCGCTCTCCCGGCAGCCAGGTGTGCGCCAGACCGAGCGGGTCGAGGATCCGCTCGGTCAGCAGGTCGGCGTAGGTGCGGCCGGTGACCGCCTCCACGATCCGGATGAGCAGTTGGAAGCCGGTGTCGGAGTAGCGGGCCTTCTGCCGGGTGGAGGCGGGGTCCTGCGGCACGAAGTGCGGGCGCTGTCGCTCACGCGTCGTGCGCAGCGTGTCCTCGAAGGTCCAGGCGAGGTCGCGGCCGGCGGCCAGGAGCCGGATCGGGCCGGGTTCGCCGCGGCGCCGGTCCAGGTGGTCCGGCAGGCCGGAGGTGTGGCTCGCGAGGTGGCGCACCGTGATCGCCGGCGTCCGGTCGACCCCGCCCAGTACGTGGAGTCCGGCCAGGGTCTCCGGCGACAGGTAGCGGCCGACCGGCGCCGCGAGGTCGAGTTCGCCGCGCTCGTGCGCCTGCAGGACCAGCGTGACGATGAAGCGCTTGGTGATGCTCGCGACGAAGAAGGGGGTGTCGGGGCGCAACGGCTCGTCGCCGGTGCCGGCGGTGACGGCACCGGACCAGCGCCGTGTGCCGTCACCGCCGGCCAGGGCGACGTTGGCGTGGTGGAAGCCGTTCCGGGCGACGAAGTTCTCCGTCAGACGCATCAGGCGTGCGTCGACGCCGTCGGGAACGCGGTTGTCGGGTGCCCGGGTCCTGGTGGGCGGTGGCGGTGTCACGGGAACGCCTCCTTGCCTCGATAGCTATATGTCTACTAGACATGTCTACGAGATATCAAGGGGCTAGACTCCTCCCATGGCCCACGTCATCCTCGGACTCCTCCTGATCGCCCCGCAGAGCTTCTACGACCTCATCAAGGGGTTCGAGAAGGGCGTCGCGCTCTTCTACAGCGCCAGCTCGGGCAGCATCAAACGCGCGCTCGACACCCTCCTGGCGCGGGGTTCGATCGAGGTCGCCAGCGTCGAACCCGGCGGCCGGGGGCGCAAGGTGTACCGCGTGACCGGGGCCGGGCGCGCCGAGTGGCACGCGTGGATGACGCAGGAGCCGACCGGGCCCGACCTGGAGACCGCGGCGCTGTCCCGGCTCTACTTCCTCGGCCTGTTGGAGCCGGACGAACGCGGGCCGGTACTCCGCCGCATCACGGCGCGCGCGGAGGCCGACCTCGCCACGCTCTCGGCGCTCGACGCCCATCTGGAGACCGTGGACGTCCCCGAGGAGCACCGCGACGTCTTCGTCCACCAGCGCGCGACACTCGACTACGGGATCGCCGCTCAGCGCTTCATGATCGACTGGTTCCGCGAGCACCTCGACCAGCACGGGTCGCCCGCGCCCTGAGGCCCGGCCTCCGCCCCGGCCACGCGCCCGGACACGCCCCGGCCCGCGAGCGGCCCGCCGCCGTGTGCGGACCCGTGGGCCCTACCCCTGCCAGGCACCGCCGTCGGCCCGGGCGCGGGCGAGCAGTTCCCGGGCGTCGGCCATGTCCTCGGAGGTGGGCGCGTCGTCCTGGGTCAGCGCCCGGCGCCAGTAACCCGTGAAGTCGATGACGGCCTTGCCGATGCCCCGGTCCCCGACCAGGTGGCGGCGCAGGGTGCGGACCGTGCCCGCCTCGCCGCCGATCCACACGGCCACGCGCTCCGTCGGCAGGTCCGCGGCGCGGACCCGTTCCACCAGCCGCTGTCCGTGCGGCACGACCTCGCGGTGCACCCAGTGCAGGGTGACGCGCTCGGGTTCGGGCAGGGGCTGTTCCTCGGCCGCGTCGGCGACCTCGACGACGGCGGTCGCGGCGGTGTCATCGGGCAGGGCCTCCAGCAGGGTGCCGATGGCCGGGAGCGCGCTCTCGTCGCCGAGCAGGACCACGTGGTCGGGCCCTGCCAGGTCGAAGGGGACGGCGAACAGGTCCGAGGGGCCGAACATGCCCAGGACCGCGCCGGGGCGCACGTGCCGGGCCCACCGGGTGGCGGGGCCGGAGTCACCGTGTACGACGAAGTCGATGTCGAGCGTGCCCCGCGCCGGGTCGTGGCCGCGGACGGTGAAACTGCGCATCCAGGGGCGCTCGTCCTCGGGGATCGCGTTGTAGGCCTCGTACCAGCGCATGACGTCGCCGTCGGGGCGGGGCAGGACCGGGCGCTCCTGGCCCGGTCGGGGGAAGTAGAGCTTCACCTGGCGGTCGGGTCCCGACAGGGCGGCTCCGGCCAGGCCGTCTCCGGTGAAGGTCACCCGCACCATGCGCGGTGTGATCCGGCGCGACGAGGCGACGCGAAGATGGCGGACCGGCAGTTCCTGGCTCACCAAAACTCCTCAGTATAGAAGTCCTGCCGCTTGTCCTCAAGGGCAGAACTAGAGTTCTAGCAAGCGGAATCGCGAAAATGTCAAATCGGATCAGCCGGTTTTGGGGGTGATCCGCATCACTTTTCCTCCCGGGTGAGGGCGGCTTCCCGCCCCGGCCGGTCCGGGCGGAACGGCGCCAGGTCCAGTCCCACGTCCTCCCCCAGCGCCAGCCGTGCCGCCACGAGCCCCTGGTAGGGCCCGAACGTCAGCCCCTCCGACCCCAGCCCGGTCGCCACCACCACACCCGGCAGGCGGTCGACGGCGCCCAGCAGCTGCTGCCCGTCGTGCGTGCCCGGACGAAAGCCCACCCGCGTCTCGACCACGGTGGCCTCGCCCAGGCCCGGCAGCACCTCCACCGCGGTCGCCAGGTTGTGCAGCAGTCCCGACGCGGTCACCCGTCGGTCGAACCCCGCGTCCGGCTCCACCGTGCCGCCGGTGACGACCCGGTCCGGTCCGAACGCCGACACGAAGTAGCCGCGTTCACCGAAGCGCACCACCGGCCAGCCCCGGGTGTCCCTCCCGGGCAGGGCGAAGTGCGTCATCTGCCCGCGCACGGGGAACACCGGCAGCCTCACCCCCGCCACGGCCACCAGGCCCGCCGACCAGGCGCCCGCGGCCACGATGACCACCGGCGCCTCCAACTCCTCCGCCCCCACGTGCACGCCCGTCACACGGTGCCCGTTCCACGCCAGGCGCGCGTCGCCCTTGTAGTAGCGCAGACCGCGTTCCTCGGCGGCGTTGAACAGGGCGGCCCGGGCCGCGCGGCCGTTCAGGCGGGCCATCCCCTCGATGTACACACCGCCGTAGGGCTCCGGAACCAGCGGGAAGCGCACGCGCGGCTCCCCCGGCGCCAGGCGCTCCACCCGGCCCATCGACGCGAACTCCGGCCGCTGCGCCAGCGTGCTCATCAGGTCGTATCCGGCGTCGTCGCCCTCGCGGTCCACCGACATCCCGCCGACCACCTCGTAGCCGGTGGCCTGGCCGTCCTCGGCGAGCTCGGCCATCAGGCGCGGGTAGTGCTCGGCCGCGCGCGCCTTGAAGTCCCACACGGCCGGGGCGTCCCACGGGAAGGGCCAGGGGAAGACGATCCCCGTCCCCGCCCCGGTGGCCTGTCCGGTGTGCGCCGCGTCCACCAGCGCCGTGGACACGCCCCTGCGCGTCAGGTGGAACGCCGCGCTCACCCCTACGATCCCGCCGCCGACCACGATCACGTCCATGCCACCACCCTGCCCCGGCCCGGCTCGGGGAACAAGCCGGACGACCCGCGTGCCGCAACCGGGAACCGGGTAAGGAGTGGCGATACGTTGTGCACTTCCCCAACCCCGCCCCTGGAGGTCGCGTGGACGGATACACCTACTACGGGGTCGCGCTGATGCGCCGGCCCGGCCCCGCGCTGGACCAGGGCATCGTGACCCACATCCCCCGGTCCCCGGTCGATCCCGTACTGGCCGCGCGCCAGTACGCGATCTTCCAGGAGACGGTCGCCTCGGCCGGCTGGCGGGTGTACGAGGTGGATCCGGCGCCCGACCACCCCGACTCGGTGTTCGTGGAGGACACCCTGGTGGTGTGCGAGGGCCTGGCCGTCGTGACCCGGCCCGGAGCAACCGAGCGGCGCGGGGAGGTCGCCGGAGCGGAGGCCGCGGCCCGCGCCCTGGGCCTGCGCGTGGAGCACATCACCGCACCGGGCACCCTGGAGGGCGGCGACGTGCTCCAGGCGGGCGCGTCCGTGTACGTGGGCCTCGGCGGGCGCACCAACGCCGCGGGCGCCGACCAGCTCGAAGCGCTCCTGGCGCCGCTGGGCCGCAAGGTGGAGCGCGTCGCCCTGCGCGAGGTGCTGCACCTGAAGTCGGCCGTGACCGCGCTGCCCGACGGAACCCTGATCGGCCTGCCGGAGCTGGTGGACAGCGGCGCGCTGCCGCCGCTGCGGCGGGCGCCGGAGGAACCCGGCGCCCACGTGCTCCCGCTGGGCGGACGGGACGTCCTGGTCAGCGCGTCCGCGCCCGCGACCATCCACGAACTGACCGCCGAGCGGTGGCGCGTGCTGCCGGTGGACATCTCCGAGTTCGAGAAGCTGGAGGCGTGCGTGACCTGCCTGAGCGTGCTGGTCCCCGACCTCGGCGACCGGGGGACGGACGTGCCGGAGGTGTCGTCCGCCACGGCGCACGGCTCCTGAGGCGCGGGACGACGGGGGCCTCCTCCCCCGCGCGGAGACTGGAGGCCCCCGCACGCGCAGTGGGTCGCGGTCCGTCGTGGAACGTGATCGGCGGAGTGCCGCCGTCAGGCGGCTTCGTCCCCGGCGTCGCGCACCCGCTCGCGCACGCCGTCGTAGGTCAGGCCCTGGCGGGTCAGCACCGCGGCCATCGGGGCGGACAGCCCGTGGCGCAGCAGGGCCAGCAGGATGTGGCCGGTGTCGATGCCGCGCTGTTCCAGGGCGATGGTCTCGCGCAGGCTCAGTTCCAGCACCTTCTTGGCGTCGGCGTCGAAGGTCCCGCCCAGGCGTCCGCGCTTGCGGGGCCTGCGGGCCGCCGGGTCAGGGCGCAGGGCGTCGGGGCCGAAGGACTCGCGCATCCTGCGGAAGACCTCGTCGGTGTCCACGCCCACCGCCCTGAGCGCGTCGACCTCCTCGTCGGTGAGTCCCGCCGGGCCGGCCTGCGCCCCGCCCGACTCCAGGTCGGCGGCGGTGACGCCGTGCTCGTGCAGAAGGCGTGCCGCCGTGCTCTGCTCCTGCGCCGCCAGGGCGAGGAGCAGGTGTTCCGGTGCCACCTTGTCCACTCCGCGGTCCGCCACCAGGGCGACCGCGTCGCGCACGGTGTCGCGCGCGTCCTTGGTGAAGCGCTCGAACATGGTTCCTCCTAGTGTCGCGCCCGGGGGGCGTGCTTCTGGTGCACCGCTTGGCGGGTGACCCCGAGGACGTCGGCGATGGCCTGCCACGACCAGGACCGGGCGCGGGCTTCGCGCACGTGCAGCGCCTCCAGGTGGTCGGCGAGCTTGCGCAGGGCGGCGACGGCCCTCAGTCCGGTGGCCGGGTCGACGGGGTCGGTCGGCGTCTCGTTCATGGTGTCAATATATGTTGACGACCCTTCGGCTGTCAAAATATATTGACGGCGCCGTGGCGGGTGCGAAAGCCTGCACCGGAACGCCCGCGCGCCCGCGCGGGCGCGACCCGGACCAACGGCGAGGAGCCCGATGAGCGCGGTCACCCTGATCCGCAGCGACACCCTGACCCAGCACGTGGAGTACGCCTACGCGGCCACCGCCGACCCCGGCTCGCGCGTGGTGTGGGCGGCGGGGGCCTGCCCCCTCGACGAGGACGGCGCCACGGTCGCCCCGGGCGACGTCGCCGCCCAGGCGCACCAGGTGATGCGCAACCTGCGCGAAGCGCTCCGGGGCGCGGGCGCCGACCTCGGCGACATCGTCAGGACGACGGTCTACGTCGCCTCCTCGCGGCAGAGCGACCTGGTCGAGGCGTGGGAGGCGGTGCGCTCCCACATGGGCGGGCACGACGCGCCCAGCACCCTGCTCGGCGTCACCGTCCTGGGCTACGACGACCAGCTCGTCGAGGTGGAGGCGGTCGCCGTCACCGCCTGACGGACGCGCTCACGCCCGGCCGGCCCGGTGGGCGGCCACCCGCTCGCGGGTGGCGCACCGGCGCGAGCAGTACAGGCGGGGGCTCCCGCTGCCCGCGTCGAGGAAGGCGCGGTCGCACCCGCGGGACGCGCACAGCCCGCCCGGGGGGCGCTGGCGGTCGGTGACCAGCAGTGCCAGCGCCATCCCGGCGGAGGCCAGGAACCACTCCGCCAGCGGGGCGTCGTCGTCGCTGTCCACGTGCACGTGCCAGTGGGAGGTCCCGCCGTGGTCGGTCAGCCGGGGCGGACGGGCCACGCGCGCCAGCACGCCGTTGATCCGCCCGGCCGCCTCGGCGGCGTCGTTGGCCGCCAGGACCCCGCGGAGCAGGTCGGCGGACACACGCATCGACTCGACGTCGTGCACGGTCACGACCGGGTCGTGCTCACCGTGGTCGCTCAGGACCCCGGCGATCTCCTCCGGCCGGACGTCGTCGCGGGCCAGGGCGTTGAGCAGGTCGGCGGTGCGCTCGGCGACGGCGCGGACCGAGCGGCCGGTGATGGCGTTCGTCGGGGGCACGGTCCCCACTGTAACGCCTCTTCCGATCTTTCCCGTTACCCTCGTACCGTCTCGGCCATGCCACAGCGTCAGCGCCACTCCCTGTTCCGCTCCACCGCCGGGGCACTGGCCGCGCGCACGGGCGACGAGATGTCGGGCCCCGCCGTGCTCCTGCTCGGCGCAGCGTCCACCGGATCGGTCGCCACCGGCGCGGCCCTGCTCGCCGGGATCACCGTGACCGCCGCGCTCGGAGGTCCCCTCGTGGGCGCCGCCCTGGACCGGGCCTCCCGCCCCGGGAGGCTGCTGGCGGCGGCCCTGGTCGGCTACGCCGCCGGTCTGGCCGTCGTGGCCGCCGCGCTCGGCCGCCTGCCCCTCCCCCTCGTCGTGGGCGCGGCCCTGGCGACCGGCCTGCTCGGTCCCGCGCTGTCGGGCGGCTGGACGGCTCAGCTGCCGCGTGTGGTGCCCGCCGAGCGGCTGGCCCGGGCCAGCGCGCTGGACGCGATGACCTTCGGCGGCGCGAGCCTCCTCGGCCCCGGCGCGGCGGGCCTGGCGGCCGCGCTGCTGGGCGCTCCCGCGGCGGTCGCCGGCGCGGTCGCCCTCATCGCCGTGGCGGTCCCCGTGGCCTGGGCCCTGCCCGGGCGCAGCGCCACCGCCGCCCGCGCTCCCCTGGCGTCGGACCTGCGCGCCGGCGTGCGAGCGGTCCTGGGCAACGCTCCGCTCAGACGGGTCACCGCGGCGACCGTCGTCTCCATCGCCGGCTCGGGCATGTTCGTGGTCTGCCTGCCCGGGCTCGGCGACCGGTTCCTGGGCGGCCAGGCGCACGGCGCGCTGCTGCTGTCCCTCATGGCGGTGTGCTCGCTGGCGGCCAACCTCCTCCTCACCCGCGCGGCGCCGTCCCCGCGGCCCGACACGGTGGTGCTGGTCTGCCTCCTGGTGCAGGCGGCGGGCATGGGGGCCGCGGCCCTGGCCGGTTCGGCCCTCGGACTGGTGGCGGCCGCCACCCTGGTCGGCGCGGCCGAGGGGCCCCAGCTGACCGCGCTGTTCCGGGTGCGCCACCGCGAGTCCCCCGCGCACCTGCGCGCCCAGGTCTTCACCACCGGGGCCAGCCTGAAGATCTCGGCCTTCGCGCTCGGGGCCGCGGCGGCCGGCCCGCTCGCCGAGCACGCGCCGGTCGCCTGCCTCGCGGTGGCCGCGGTGCTGCAGGTCGGCGCGGCCACCGCACTCCTGCGCGGGTGAAGGACAGTGTCTGTCCTCCACTCCTGGCAGACTGCGGTCCATGAAAGCGACCTCAGCACGCCTGTTGCGCCTGTTGTCCCTGCTCCAGACCCGTAAGGACTGGCCCGGGGCCGAGCTCTCCGACCGCCTGGCGGTCAGCCCGCGCACCGTGCGCCGCGACGTGGAGCGGCTGCGCGAACTCGGCTACCCCATCCAGGCCACGATGGGGACCGGGGGCGGCTACCAGCTGGGCGCGGGGGCCACACTGCCCCCGCTGCTCCTGGACGACGAGGAGGCCGTCGCGGTCGCGGTGGGCCTGCGCACGGCAGCGCAGGGCGGGGTGTCGGGGATCGAGGAGACCTCCGTGCGCGCCCTGGCCAAGCTCCTGCAGGTGCTGCCCTCGCGGCTGCGCCGCAGGGTGGACGCGCTGGGCTCGTTCACGGTCCCCATGCCCGCCGCCGGGCCCACGGTCGACTCCGACACACTGACCCTGGTCGCCTCGGCCTGCCGGGACAGCGAGATCCTGCGCTTCGACTACGAGAGCTCCGACGGCACCGCCTCGCGCCGGATCGTGGAACCGCACCGGCTGGTCGCGCGGGGCCGGCGCTGGTACCTGGTGGCGTGGGACACCGCCCGCGACGACTGGCGGACCTTCCGCGTGGACCGGATGGAACCCCTCGCCCTGACCGGTCCGCGCGTGCCGCCCCGCGACCCGCCCGAACAGGGCGTGGCGACCTACCTGGCCGAGCGGATGAACGTGCACATGTGGCCGCACAAGGCGCGGGTGCGGCTGCTGGTGTCCGCGGAGGAGGCGCAGCGCAGGATCGGTTCGGACTACGGACGCGTCGAGCCGGTGGACGAGCACTCGTGCGTGCTGTTGTGCGCCGGGGACTCGCTGTTCTACATGGCCTGCTACCTGGGCATGCTCGACCTGGACATGGAGGTGGAGGAGCCCGACGAGCTGCGCGAGCACATGGCCCGCCTGTCCGCCCGCTTCCAGAGGGCCTCGTCCGGCGCCGGGCCGTTCAGAGTCGACTGATTTCGGTGAGGTCGATGTCGATGGGGTAGGGCGCGTCGAGTGCGAGGCGTTTGTGGTGGATCCCCGTAAGGCCGTAGCAGGGACCAGCCGAATCCAGTTCGTAGACGTAGACCACCGGGCCGTCGTCCCCCTGCTCGACGCGCCAGTAGTGCGGGATGCCCGAGCGCGCGTAGAGCACCGGCTTGCGGTCGCGGTCCCTGGCGACGGACTCCGGGGAGACCACCTCGGCCGCCAGGGTCACCGACTCAGGAGCGAAACTGGTCTGTTCCTCGTCGACGGCCGAGGTGTCGACCACCATGAGGTCCGGCTCCGGGCGCTGCTGGCTGCCGAGGGTGACCGTCATCTCGCGCCGCACGCGGTAGTGGTCAGGGACCGTGCGCCGCAGGCCCATCACGAGCAGATCGATCGCGGTGCTGTGAAAGCCCTTCCGCGGACTCACGAGGACGAGGCTCCCGTCGATCAGTTCGGTATGTGGGGGCAGGTCGGGCAGGGCGTCCAGGTCCTCGGCTCTGAATCCTTCGGGCGGAGGAATGAGCCAGTCCGGGACGGGCTGTGCGCACATGTCTGCCTACCGATCGTGGGAGAACCAGTGCGCTCATGGTAGCCGCCGAGTACCCGCGTTCGGGCGAAGTCCGCCCCGTAGACGTCCCAAGGCGCTACTTTGGGGAGTCATTCAGTTCCGAAGAGTGACGTTAGTTGGTGTGCACGTGCCCAGCCCGACCCGACTCCAGTACCCGGACCTGCACCGTCTCAGTGCGCCACCGGTCATCGGCGACCTCTGTCCCGGGTACCGCCTGGCCCGATGGGACTCCCCCGCCGACCTCGCCCCCGACTGCCGCGACCGCCTCCACCACATCCTGCGCGACCTGGCCGCCCGCGCCTTCGCCGCCGACCACTCCGGCTACTGGCGCAACCGTGTCAGCAACGGGTTCTTCGACCAGATCTCCACCCTGGCCCTCGTCCTGGGCCCCGACGGCGCCCCCGTGGGATGGGGCGGCTACCACCGGCGCCGCTTCGCCTCCCGCCGCGCCCTGTACCTGGACGCCGCCGGCGTCGTCCCCGCCCACCGCCGCTTCGGACTCTCCGCGGCCCTCATGGCCCACTTCCTGACCCGCGAGGTCCTCGCACACCCGCTGTCGGCCACCTACGTGGTGCTGCGCACCCGCCACCCCGCCGTCTACTCCGCCTGGCGCGACGGGCTGGGGCGGCACCGCGTGCACCCGCACCGCGAGCGGCCCCTCCCCGTGCGGGTCCGGCGCCTGGCGGGCGACGCGGCCGCGTGGCTGGGCGACGGCCCGCGCCTGGACCCCGACACCCTCCTCGTACGCGACGCCTACCGCATGTTCGACGGCGACATCTACGGCGTGCGGCCGCAGAGCGGCGACGAGCACCTGGACGCCTACTTCGCCCGCGAGATCGGACCCAAGGACGCCCTGCTGGTGGTGGCCCGGGTCAGCGCGCCCGCCCTGGTCCGCATCCTCGCCGGGCGGGCGCTGGCGCGGCGGTCCGCGGCCCGCCCCCCGGCCGGAGTGCGGCACCGCGGCACCACGCGCGACGGCGTCCGGCGCAGCGTGCCCACCGGTGCGGGCGCGGGCGGGCTCAACCCAGGGGCACGGCCTTGACGGTGGGCGCGCTGTAGACGAGGCCGCCCACGTCGCGGACCTGGTCCATCAGCCGGGCCAGGTGCAGGCTCTCCGACCAGGGCATGTCCGGGCTCTGCCGTTCACCGGCGGCCAGGCACCGGGCGACCTCGTCGGCCTCGAACTCGTAGCCGTTGGCGCGGAACGGCTCGTGCAGGGCTTCGGGTTCGTGGCCGTCGCGGTGCAGGACGGCCTCGGTGCCGGCCCAGAACGTCGGCATCTCCACCCAGCCCCGCGACCCGGCCAGCACGGCCCGGTTGGGCAGGGTCCGGCGTGAGGCGCACGACACGCTCGCGGTGCCGCCGTCCTGCCCGCGCACGAGCACCGTGGTCGTGACGTCGACCATGCGGTCGGGCGAGAGCTCGCGGGTGGCGCCCACCACGGTCAGCTCGCCCAGGAAGTGCGAGGCCAGGGCCAGCGGGTACACGCCCAGGTCCAGCAGCGCGCCGCCGCCGAGGGCGGCGTTGAAGAGCCGGTGGTCGGGGTCGTAGGGGGCGTTGAAGCCGAACTCGGCCGAGATCCATCCCACCTCGCCGATCGCCCCGTCGGCGACCAGCCCCCGCACCCGGCGGTACAGCGGCAGGTAGCGCGTCCACATCGCCTCCATGAGGAAGCGGTCGTTCTCCTGGGCGGCCTCGACCATCTGCGACACCTGGAGGGCGTTCATCGCCATGGGCTTCTCGACCAGCACGTGCTTGCCGGCCTCCAGGCACAGCAGCGCGGCCTCGTGGTGCCAGGGGTGGGGGGTGGCGATGTAGACCACGTCCACGTCGGGGCTGTGCGCCAGTTCCTCGTAGCTGCCGAAGCGGCCGGGTACGTCCCAGGCGTCGGCGAACTCCTCGGCCCGCGCCAGGGTCCGTGAACCCACCGCCGTGGCGCGGGACGAGGAGGAGGCCCGCAGGCCCTCGAGGAAGGAGTGGGCGATCCCGCCGGTGCCGATTACGCCCCAGCGCGGTCCACCGTTGTCATGTGTCATGGAGGCATCCTAAAAAGACGGTCATGTCGGGGTCGAGGCGGACCTGGTCCTCGGTTTCCCGTCCCTTGGACCGTACGGTGTCGGGGAGACGCGAAAGCCGCACGCGCGGGACCGAAGGAGGAGGAATGTCGGACACGCTCGCCCAGAGAATGGGAGTGCAGCCCGGCGACCGGCTGCTCATCCTCAACGCGCCCGAACGCTACCTGCGGCTGCTCGAACCGCCGCCCGACATCCACATCGACCTCGGCCCCATCGAGGGCGCCGAGTACGACGACGTCCACCTGTTCGCCCTGGACCGGGGGACGGTCGACCGGGAGACACCCCGGGTGTGGGAGGTCATGGGCCCGCGCACCCGCCTGTGGATCTGCTACCCCCAGCGCGGGGGCACCATCATCACCGACCTGGCCGCGGACAAGGGGTGGGACCTGCTCGTGGACGCCGGCTGGCGCGGCACCGTCCAGGTGCCGATCGACTCGGACTGGGCGGCACTGCGCTTCGAGCGCGGCTGAGTCCCTGCCTCGTCCTTGCCGGTGCAGGCGCCGTTCCCGCGACCAGTCGTCACCCGCGCCACGTGACTCGGGCTGTGGGGCCGTCCGCGGTCACGGACGGCCCCACAGCGGTTCGGACGCCCACGCCCCCGCGCCGGTTCCGGTCAGTCCACCGTGAGCGTCCCGCTGACGGTGTTGGCGTCGATGTGCGCCTCCGCGTCGGGCGAGGTGTCCACGTCGACGGAACGGCTGCCGGAGACGGACTCGCCGGTGACCCGGTAGGTGCCGTCGGGGACCTCCACGCTGCTGTTGCCGCTGACGGAGTCCAGGGAGAGCAGGTCGAAGGCGTCCTCGGTGGCGACCTCGATGTTGCCCGAGGTGGTGGACACCTCGGCCGTGGTGAACCCCCCGCCCACGGACACGCTGCCGCTGGTGGACTCGGCCTCCACCGCGTCGGCCTCGAACTCCGACAGGTCGAGGCTGCCCGAGACCGTGGACACGTCCAGGCTCGCGCCCGCGCCCGCGGCGGTGACCGATCCGCTGGTGGTCTCGACGTCCGCCGAGCCCTCCACACCGGCCAGTTCCACCGCGCCGGCGGTCGACTCCACCTCCACGTCCCCGGCGTTGCCGTCCACGTCCACGCTTCCGCTGGTGGTGGACAGTTCGAGCTCGCCGTCCACGTTGCTGACGGTGATCGGTCCGCTGCGGGTCTCGACGGAGACGGCCGTGCCCTCGGGGACGGCGACCGTGTAGTCCACCGCGCACTGGCCGATGAACGGGACGCCCTCACAGTGCGCCTCCACGTCCACCCGCCCCTCGTCCTCCTCGACCTCGTCCACGGGCTCCTTCAGCGGTGAGCCGTGCATCTGCCGTTCCAGGACCATCTCCGGACCGCTGCCGCCGGTGACCTCCACCGCGCCGTCGGTCCCGTTCTCGATCACCACCTCGGTGGGCGCGTCGAAGGTCTCGACCTGGCTTCCCCGGTCCAGCCCGACCCGGCCCAGGACCGCGACGGCGGTCACGGCTCCCACGGCGGCCACGAGGACCAGCCCCAGGAGCAGCCACAGTCCCACGCGGGACCGGCGGGGCTCCTTGCTCGACGAGGCGTACAGGCCCCGTGCCTTGAAAGTCACTTCGTTCCTCTCCCGAAGGCTCGCGCCTCCTGACTGGTCGTCGGTCACGGCTGGTCGGAGCCGCGCAGGTAGCGCAGGACCGCCTGCACCCTGCGGTGGTCGTGGTCGTCCTGGCCCAGGTCGAGCTTGGTGAAGATGGAGCGGATGTGCTTCTCCACGGCCCGCTCGGTGACGGTGAGCCGCGCCGCGATGCCCGCGTTGTTCAACCCCTCGGCCATGACCCCCAGGACCTCGGCCTCCCGGGGCGAGAGGCGCTCCAGGGCGCTGTCGCGGCGGCGGCTGAGCAGCTGCGTGACCACCTCGGGGTCGATCGCGGCGCCGCCTCCGGCCACGCGCTTGAGCACGGCCAGGAACTCGTCGATGTCGGCGACGCGGTCCTTGAGCAGGTAGCCGACCTTCGTGGACCCCCCGCCCAGCAGGTCGGCGGCGTAGCGGCTCACCACGTGCTGGGACAGCAGCAGCACGGCCACCTCGGGGTGCTCCCGGCGGATCCGCACGCCCGCCTGGATGCCCTCCTCGGAGAACGTGGGCGGCATCCGGATGTCGACCAGGCACAGGTCGACGTCCGGGTGCTCCTCCACGGACGCCAGAAGGGCCTCGGCGTCGCCGACCTGGTCGACGATCCGGACCCCCGAGTCCTCCAGCAGCCGCGCCATGCCGCTGCGCAGCAGGACCGAGTCCTCGGCGATGATGACGCGCGGCCCGGCCGCTTGCTCCTGCGTGCTCGACACGCTGTGCACGGTCATGCCTCCCATGGGATGTCTGCGGTCAGGACGGTTCCGCCGCCCGCGGGGCTGTGCACGCTCAGGGTGCCGTCGACGGCGTCCAGGCGGTCCCACAGCCCGTACAGGCCGGTTCCGGACTCGGGGTCGGCGCCGCCCACGCCGTCGTCGGTGACGGTGAGCCGCAGGAGGTCGCGGCGCCCGCGAGCGGCACCGCGCACCCGCTCGGCGGCGATCGTGACCTCGTGGGCCCGCGCGTGTTTGGTGACGTTGTTGAGCGCCTCGCACGCCGCGTAGTAGGCGACCGCCTCGGCGCGGGGGGAGGGGCGCTCCTCCAGGTCGATGTCGACCCGGACGGGGACGGGTGCGCGACCGGCCGCCACCGGCAGGGCCGAGGCCAGGCCGTGGTCGGTCAGGACCCGGGGGTGCAGGCCGCGGGCGACCTGGCGCAGCTCGTCCATGACCTCCTTGGACTCCCGCTGCGCCTCGGTGATCAGCTCCAGCGCCTGTGCGGGGTCAGAGGCCACGCGCGCGCGGGCCCGGGTCAGGGTCATGGTCAGCGCGAGCAGGCGCTGCTGCGCTCCGTCGTGGAGGTCGCGCTCGATCCGGGTGCGCTCGGCCTCGGCGGCGTCGACCATCCGCAGCCGACTGTTCTGCAGGTGCATGAGCCGGCGGCGCACGCGGACCTCGGGCGCGTCGAAGAGCAGCACGCGGTGCAGCAGGACCTCGGTGGCGACCAGGTACGGCGTCAGCCGCAGTCCCACCAGGGCGGCGAGCGCGCCGACCAAGACCAGCAGGAGCGGGCCGACCAGGTCGGCCGCGCTGCCCAGGAGGAGGACGAAGGCGAGGCCGAGCAGCGCCGCGGCCGCGGACGCCGCGCCGCACACCACCAGGACCACGACCAGGCCGCCGGCCAGCAGCCCGTGGAGGCCGGCGATCGTGGTGTAGGCGACCATCGACCAGGCATCGCGGCCGAACACGAAGCGCCAGGTCCGCAGCAGCGGGGTGTCGTCGGCCAGCGGGTCGGGCGCACCGCTCTCCACGATCCCGAACACCGTGCCCAGCCGTCTGCGCTGCACGGCGCAGCCCAGCCTGGCGGTCAGGGTGGCCGCCGGCGGCATGAGGACGACGAAGACGACCACGTCCACCACGAGCTCGTGCCAGACCCGGATGGGCAGGGCCTCCTGCCAGGGCGTGGCGATCGTGAGCCCGATCCAGGTCGCCGACACCACGAGGATGAAACCCGGCACGAGGTAGAACAGGGCCAGGGCCAGGGAGGTCATGAGGTGCAGGACCTCGATCGACCGCGCCTTCCAGGTGGGGCCGTGATCGACGGTCACCCGGGGCAGGGCGGAGAAGAGCCGCGGGAGGGCCCTGCCTCCCGTGCTCCGCACGCCGCCGCCGGTGTTCTGTTCGGTCACCTGTCCAATCTAGGATTTCCCGGCCCCGCGGGACGAGGTCATCACCACGAGAGGTCGTGGTGGTGTGAGCACTACCGGGCACCGGGGCGGCGACGAGGGAGGGGACGGACATGGATGCGGCGGGTGTGCCGGTGGGGCCGGTCCTGGACGACGTGGGCCGGATCAACCCGTTCTTCCGCGTGGGCGTGCGGGCCGGGGAGCCGGGGCTGCGCCCGGTGGCCGACTGCACGGCCGAGGAGGCCGCCAGGCAGGTGGCGCACGTGCGCGAGCGCCTGGCAGCGGCGTCGGGGGGCGGCCCCGCGTCGGTGGAGTGGCGGGTGGCCGCCTCGCTGTTCCACCAGGGGCTGGCCACCCGGCTGCTGGCCCCGGTGCTGGCCGCCGGGCTGTGCCACGGCGTCCTGCTGGACGCGCGGGCCTTCGGCTGGCGTCCGGGCGCCCCGGTCGAGCCGGTCACCCGCCAGCGGAGGGCGCCGCGCGTACGCGGGGGTACGGCGGGTGTCGCGGACTGGGTCCACGCGACCGTGGTCACGGGGGCGGCGGCCCGCGTGGCGGAGTCGCTGACGGCGGCCGGACGGGTGGCGCCGGGGCTGCTGCGGGGGAACACGGCCGCGGCGCTGGCCGGAGCCGTCCGGGCCCTGGGGGCGGACCGCCCCGGGGTGCGCGCCGCCGCCGAGTCCGTGGCACGGGACCTGCTGGCCCGGCCGGCCCTGGCGGGCACCGGCGGCTACCGGGGTGTGGACGCCGCAGGGCTCGCGGTGTTCCGGCGCAGCACCTGCTGCCTGTACTACCGGCTGCCCGGGGGCGGCCTGTGCGGCGACTGCGCCCTGCGCGACTGAGGGATCCGGGGCGGGGCGGGCGGCCCCGCCCCGGTGCCGGTCAGCTTCCCTGGGCGGCGCGGCGGAGCGTGTCGATGTCGATCCTGCCCATCTTCAGCAGCGCCTCGGTCGTCCGGCGCCGCCGCTCGGGGTCGGTGTCCCGTGTCATCTCCATCACCTCGGCGGGCACCACCTGCCAGGAGACGCCGAAGCGGTCCTTGAGCCACCCGCACTGGCTCTCCTGGCCGCCCTCGGTGAGCCGCTCCCAGTAGTAGTCGACCTCCTTCTGGTCGGCGCAGGCGATCTGGAAGGACACCGCCTCGTCGAAGGTGAACTCCGGGCCGCCGTTGAGCGCGGTGAACGCCTGGCCGTCCAGCTCGAACTCCACGGTCAGCACCATGTCGGCCGGGCGCATGCCGCCGGGGCCGAAGTAGGTCGTCTCCAGGACGCGGGAGTTCTCGAACACCCCGACGTAGAACTCCGCGGCCTCCTCGGCCCTCGTGTCGAACCACAGGCAGGGCGTGATCCTGCTGAACTCGGCCATGGTCTCGTCCTTGGGTTGTAGGTGTCTGCCCACCACGTTCCTCGCCCGGACTGACTCGCGCGACCCCCGGAACTCATCGGCCACCCGGATTTTCCCGACGGCCCACCGCATCTTGACCCGACTCGATTGGCGTCTCATATGATGAGAACCAGATCTCAATAATAGAGATGAAGGTGTATCGTCGCAGGCGTCGGAACGTGTGACCCCCAACGACGAGGACGGACCCCATGTCCCGCTACACCCACGGCCAGCACCGCTCGGTGACCGACTCCTACCGCTGGCGCAACGCGGAGAACTCCGCCGCCTACGTGCTGGACGAGATGGTGCCCGGCCGTTCCCTGCTCGACGTGGGCTGCGGACCCGGCAGCATCACCGCCGACCTGGCGGCCCGCGTGGCCCCCGGCCCCGTCACGGCGGTCGACTCCTCCCCCGAGGCCGTCGAACTGGCCCGCGATACCGCACGCGAGGCGGGCAACGACGCCATCGACTTCCGGGTCGCCGACGTGCACGATCTGGACCTGCCCGACGGCTCCTTCGACATCGTGCACGCCCACCAGGTGCTGCAGCACGTGGCCGACCCGGTGCGGGCGCTGGCCGAGATGCGCAGGGTCGCGGCCCCCGGCGGGATCGTCGCGGCCTGCGACAGCGACTACTCGGCCATGTACTGGTACCCGCTGCTGCCCGAGATCCGGGAGTGGATGGACCTGTACCAGCGGGTCGCCCGCGCCAACGGCGGCGAGCCCGACGCCGGCCGCCGCATGGTCGCCTGGGCCCGCCGGGCCGGGTTCACCGACGTGACCTACACGACGGAGGTGTGGAACCACTCCGCTCCCGAGCGCCGCGCCTGGTGGGGCCGGATGTGGGCCACGCGCATCCTGGAGTCGGACATGGGCCGCCAGGCGGTCGCCGAGGGTTTCGCCACCCGCGAGGACCTGGAGCGCATCTCGGCCGGGTGGACCGCCTGGAGCGAGGACCCCGACGGCGTGTTCGCGGTGCCCCGCGGCGCCATCGTGTGCCGGGTCTGAAAGTCGTGGGACCTCCCTGGGCCGAACCGCTCCCCGGGAGGCCCCACGGGTCAGCCGTGCCTGCGGGCGCGCAGGACGGCGTCGCTCATGGCGACCTCCCGCCCGTCCGCGACGGTGACCGTGCGGGACCTGGTCTCGGCGGTGACCACCTCCCACTCGCGCGGGTCCAGGGCCCGCGCGATCTCCTCCGCCGTGACGTGGGCGCCTGCCACCCCGGCGTGCGGAGCCCGCGAGTGCCGGTCCGACGGGTGGTGGCCGACCACCAGGAGCGTGCCGCACGGCGCGACCGCCTCGCCCAGGCGGCGGTACAGCTCCTGGGGCGGGCCCTGCGGGTGCGCGTAGTGGCTGCACACCAGGTCGAAGCGCTCCCGGGGTGTCCAGTCGGTCAGGTCGGCCCGGACCCACGCGATCCGGTCGGCGACATCGCGGTCCAGGCCGGCGGCGTGGCGGCGCGCACGCTCCAGCGCGCCCTCGGCGATGTCCACCGCCGTCACGCGCCAGCCGCGCGAGGCGAGCCAGAGGGCCTCGGTCCCCTCGCCCGCGCCCGCGTCCAACGCCGTTCCGGGAGGCAGGTCCCCGGTCTCGGCCACCAGCTGAGCGTTGGGAGCCCTCCCGTGGAAGGGCTGCCCATGGCCGTGGCCGTGCCCCTCGTAGCGCTGCTCCCAGTAGGCGCGGCTGAACTCCTCGGGCATCGCGGTCCCCCCTCCGTCCCTCACCGTCCGTGGCGCCGATCGCCCAGGACCCGTGCGCTCACCCGCGACTCCGACTCGGGCGAGAACGGGTCCTCGTACACCGCGACCGCCCGCTCGGCCTCCTCGGCGACCAGGTCCGCGTTGATCCGGGCCCCGGCCAGGGCGCCCGCCGACGCCGAGGCGCCGACCTGTGCCGCCAGGTCGGCGACGTTGCCCGCGGCCCACACGCCGGGCACGTCCGTTGCTCCGGTGGCGTCGACGGCGATGTGCTCGCCCATCCCCGAGGGGTGGGCGCTCGGGGCCAGGCCCAGCCCGGACAGGAACCCCGCCCGGGCCGCCATCCGCGGCGCCACGGCCAGCGCCTGGCGCCCGACCACCGTGCCGTCGTCGAGACGCACGCCCGACAGGCGCCCCTCCTTGGTCTCCAGCCCGGCGACCTCGCCCGGCACCACGGTGATGCCGCGCGCGGCCAGCTTCCGCGCGTCCTCCGGGCCCGGCGGCTCCGCGGTGTGGGCGAAGAACACGACGTCGTCGCTGAGCTGGCGGAAGAGCAGTGCCTGGTGCACCGACATCGGACCCGTCGCGAGCACGCCGACGGCCCGGTCCCGGACCTCCCAGCCGTGGCAGTACGGGCAGTGCAGGACGTCGGTGCCCCACAGCTCCCGCACCCCGGGCACCGGCGGCAGGTCGTCGACCAGCCCCGTCGTCACCAGCAGCCGCCGTGCGCGCACCGCGCGGCCGTCGGCCAGCTCCACGGAGAACCCCGTCTCCTCCCGCGTCGCGGAGACGACCTCGCCCTCCACCACGTGGGCCCCGTAACCGCGCACCTCCGCCCGGCCGCGTTCGAGCAGTTCCGCGGGCGGAGTGCCGTCCAGGGCCAGCAGTCCGTGGACGGCCCCGGCCGGAGCGTTGCGCGGGGCTCCCGCATCGATCACCGCCACCGAGCGGCGTGAGCGGGCCAGCATCAGGGCCCCGTTCAGCCCGGCGGCACCGCCGCCGACCACCACCACGTCGTAATCGTCTCCCAGACGATCGGTCATCTCGACCACCTCCACGACCACCATGCGGGCCGACCGCGAGAATCCACAAACTCTCTTGCCGATATGGCAAAGTGCACCTATGGACCACGAACTCGACCAGGCCCTCGACAGTGTCGGACCCCGGCTGCGGGCCCTGCGGCGACAGCGCGAGACGACGCTGACCGACCTGGCCGCGGCGACCGGCATCTCGGTGAGCACCCTGTCCCGGCTGGAGACGGGCGACCGGCGGCCCACCCTCGAACTCCTGCTCCCCCTGGCCAAGGCGCACGGCGTCTCGCTCGACGAACTCGTGGACGCCCCGCCCACGGGCGACCCGCGCGTCCACCTGCGCCCGGTCACCGGCAACGGCATGACGATGATCCCGCTGACCCGCCGGGCGGGCGGTATCCAGGCCTACAAGATCGTCCTGCCGAGCGATCGAGCCCGTTCCGAACCCGACCCGCAGACCCACGAGGGCTACGAGTGGCTCTACGTCCTCAACGGGCGGCTGCGGGTCATCCTGGGCGAGCACGACCTGGTGCTCGGCCCCGGCGAGGCGGCCGAGTTCGACACCCGCGTGCCGCACTGGTTCGGTACCGCCGACGAGGAGTCGGTGGAGATCCTCAGCCTCTTCGGCCGCCAGGGCGAGCGGGCCCACCTGCGCGCCCGCCCCAAGGCCAGGCGCCCCTCCGAGGACGCCGACCAGGAACCGGTGTCGTAGACGGTCACGCGGACACCCCGGGCGGTGGCGACGACACCCCGCGCGTCCTTGGCGCGCCCGCCCGCGCGGGGATATCGTCGACTCCCGTGCGGACACCGCCGTTCCCGCTGGAGGTACCTTGTCCGACCTACCGATCGGCTACTGGCTCAAACACCTGGACCGGCTCATCGAGAACGATCTCGACCGCACCCTGGCCGCCGAGTCCCTGGGGCGCCGCCACTGGCAGGTGCTCACCTCCCTGCACACCGAACCGGGCACGATCGCCGACCTGGACCGCAGGCTGGCCGCCTTCCTGGAGGAGGACGAGCCCTCGGTCGCCCCCGTCGTGGACGAACTGCGCGCACGCGGCTGGATCGAGGGCCTGGTCGCCCTGTCCCTGTCGGTCCAGGGCGAGGCCGCGCACGACGCCCTGTTCGAGAAGGTGCAGGGCGCGCGCCGCCGCCTGGCCCAGGGCATCAGCGCCGAGGAGTACCGCGCCACCGTCGACGTGCTGGAACGGATGGCCGCCAACCTCGAACGCGGCTGAACACGCCCCGGGTCCCGGTCACGCCCGGGGCTCCAGGGCGTGGGGGATCGGGTTGACCTCGCCCGCATCGACCCACAGCACCTCCAGATCGGGGGCCACCGCCCGGGCGGTCTCGTCCAACCGGTGCAGGAGCGCGGACACGGGCAGCGCGCGCACGCCCAGCTCCGCGGCCAGGCGCCGGTGGGTCTCGTCACGGGAGCGCAGGTAGGCGCTGAGGTGGCGGGCTCCGGGCGGGTTCTCCTCCTCGTCGACGGCGATGTCCTGGGCGACCATCTCGGCGTGCTTGGCCGTGGCCGCCGCGGGGCCCTGTGTGGCCAGGGTGTGGGACACACCGATGAGGTGGGGCACTCCGATGAGCAGCTCCACCGCCTCGGCCAGGTCCCGGCCGAGCACCAGCACGCTCTCGGCGTCGTCGTAGTAGAAGACGGGACGCCGCTCGTCCCCGCCGCAGAGCTGGAACGACTCGCCTCCGGCGGTGGTGGCCAGGCCGGTCAGCGGCTCGCCCGACGCCAGGGCCAGCGGCACGGCGCCGGCGTCTCCCGCCCGGTCCAGGTAGCAGTCGTGCCAGCTCAGGACGTCATCGGCCAGCTCACTGCCGCGTAGCCGGGCCAGCAGCCCCGCGGCCGGGGTGTCCTCGGCGGGGTGGTCCGTGCCGGTGAGGCCGTGGTCGTCGGTCATGCGTGCTCCTGTCGGTGCCCGTGCGCGGTCGGGGGGTTGGACGCGCGGTCGGGCATGCGGGTTCCGCGGACGGCCCCGGGCGGGGCGGACTCAGGTCACATCGACCGGCAGGTCCTTGACGAGTTCGACGAACTCCAGGTCGGAGCGCTTGGGCAGGCCGAAGGCCTCGTCGCCGTAGGGGAAGGGCTCGGTCTTGCCGGTGGCCTTGTACCCGCGCCGCTCGTACCAGGCGATGAGCTCGGTGCGCTGGCGGATCACCATCATCCGCATGCGCCGGCTGCCCCAGCCGGCCGCGGCGGAGCGCTCGGCCTCGGCGAGCACGATCCGGCCCAGACCGCCGCCCTGCCGTCCGGGGCGCACCGAGAACATGCCGAAGTAGGCGTCCTCCCCCTCGCGGCGCATTTCGCAGCACGCCACGAGGTCGCCGTCGACCTCGGCGACCAGCAGCCGGGTGTCCGCGCGGTCCAGAAGGGCCCGGACGCCCTCGGCGTCCACGCGCTGGCCGTCCAGCAGGTCGGCCTCGGTGGTCCAGCCCTGCTTGGAGGAGTCGCCGCGGTAACAGGCGTTGACCAGGTCCACCAGGGCGGGGACGTCGGCGGGGGCGGCGTCGCGGTAGGCCGGTTCCGGTCGGGCCGGGTCGTGGTGGCTGCTGGTCACGCTGTCCTCCTGCGCCGTGGGTGTGTCGCGATCCAGTATCGCCACTCCGCGGGTGCCGGCGCGCACCGGGGCGGAGGTCGGGCGCAGGGCCGCTCCAGCGCGGCCCCGACGCGGCACAGGGCGGTGGTGCGGACCCCACCACCGCTCCTCGTGTGTACAGGCCCGACTTTCGGCCCCCGCGGGCGTAGCTTCGATGCCATGGACACGACCGACACACCGTTCGCCCGCCTGGCCGCCGAGACCCGCTACGTGCTGCTGGGCTTCCCTGTGGCCGTGGTCTCCTTCGCCGCGGTCCTGGCGGGACTCGCCGCGGGCGCCAGCTCGGTCGTCGCGGTCGTGGGCCTGTTCGTCCTGGCCGGCACCCTCTACGTCGCCCGCGCGACCTCCCACCTCGACCGCGTCCGCCTGGCCGACGTGGCCGGAGGCCCCGTCGAGCGCCGCCCCTACCGCTCCCCCGCGCCGCACGCCGGTGCCCTGCGCCGGGCGCTGACCCCGCTCTCGTGCCCCCAGAGCTGGCTGGACGCCCTGTACGCCGTCGTGCGCTTCCCGGTCTCGGTGGTCGCCTTCGTCCTCACCGCCGCTTGGTGGGCCGGAGCCCTGGGCGGCCTGCTCCACCCCGTGTGGGGGTGGTCGCTCTACGCCGTCCCCGGCTACACCGACGTGGGCAGCCGCGTCTTCCCCGAGTCCCCGTTCCTGGCCACCACCCTGATCCACATGGTGGCGGGCGCGCTGTTCACCCTGACCGCGCCGCTGGTGGTGCGCGCCTGCGCCCAGGCCGAGGCGGGGCTGGCCCGTGCCGTGCTCCTGGCTCCCGAGGACGCCGGAGTGCGCGTGCGCGCCGCCGCCGGGCCCTCGCCCGAGCCCGTCCAGGTCCCGCCGCGCGTGCCCAGCTCCGTCTGAGGGGCCCGGTTCGGCCTCAGCGCCCCCGGTAGAGCTCGGTGAGCAGCGCGACCGCTCCGTGGGTGGCCGGGTGGGGGTCGTGCCGCCGCCACAGCAGGCGCACCGGGACGGAGGGGGCGTCGCGCACCAGGCGGAAGACGACCCCGTCGCGCCGGTACTGCGTGGCCGTGCTCTCCGGCGTCATACCGACCCCGCGTCCCGCGGTGATCGCGGACAGCCAGTCGTCGATGTCGCCGGTGTGCTCCACTTCGGGCCGGCGGTCCTGCGGCCACAGGTCCAGGGTGGTCGTCCCGGTGCGGCGGTCGACCAGCAGGACCCGCTCGGCCACGTGCGCCAGGGTCAGGGAGCGCCGCCGGGCCCAGGGGTCGTCGGCGGCCAGGGCGCAGTAGCGCCTCTCGTGGCCGACGACCGCCCCCTCCAGCCGGCGGTCGTCGACCGGGGCGCGGACGACCGCGATGTCGCACAACCCCTCGACCAGTCCTCCCGTCGGGGCGTTGGCGCGGACCAGTTGCAGGTCGATGTCGGGGTAGCGCTCGGCCCACCGGCGCTGGAACCGGGCGGTGTGGCGCCCCATCGCCGACCACGCGTGTCCCATGCGCAGCCGGGTGTGCCCGGAGACCGCCTCGCGCACGAGGTCGTCGGCGCCGGCCAGCAGGTGCCGCGCGCGGGCCAGGACCTGCACGCCCGCGGTGGTGGGGGCGACCTCCCGGCTGGTGCGGTGCAGCAGGCGCACGCCCAGGATCCGCTCCAGGGCGGCCACGTTGCGCGAGACCGCCGCCTGGGAGAGGCCGAGGTCGAGCGCGGCGTCGGTGAAGGTGCCCGCGTCCACGACGGCGACCAGGCAGCGCAGGTGGCGTAGTTCGACGTCCATGACTCCAGCGTATGGATGGGCGCAAGCATGCATTTTGCGCATCCGATCGGGGGGCCCATGCTCGCTGGCATGGAGACTTCGACGCGACGATCGGGCCGGGCGACCGGCGTGGCCCTGATGCTGGCCGGTGGGCTCTCGAACCAGGTCGGCGCGGCCACGGGTGCGCTGGCCTTCGGGGCGATCGGCCCGACCGGGGTGGTCGCGGTCCGCCAGTGGGTGGCGGCCGTGGTGCTGCTGTCGGTGGGTCGGCCGCGCCTGGCCTCCTTCACCCGGGCCCAGTGGTGGCCGGTGCTGGGGCTGGCGGCCGTGTTCGCGACGATGAACCTCACGCTGTACCTGTCGATCGACCGCATCGGTCTGGGGCTGGCGGTGACCCTGGAGTTCCTGGGGCCGCTGGCGGTCGCCCTGGCGGCCTCCCGCAGGCCGACCGACCTGCTGTGCGCGCTCTCGGCCGCCGGGGCGGTGGCCGTGCTGATGCGCCCCCAGCCCGCGACCGACCACATCGGCATCGCCCTGGGCCTGGCGGCGGCGGTGGGCTGGGCGGCCTACATCCTGCTGAACCGGACGGTGGGGCGACGGCTGCCGGGGGTGGAGGGTTCGGCGGCGGCCGCGCTCGTCTCCGGGCTGCTGTTCGTGCCGGTGGGCGCCGCGGTGTTCGTCCTGCACCCCCCGACCGCGGGCGCGCTGGCCTGCGCGGCGGCGGCCGGTGTGCTGTCCTCGGCGGTGCCCTTCCTGGTCGACCTGCTGGCGCTGCGCCGCGTCCCCGCGCGGTTCTTCGGGCTGTTCATGAGCGTGCACCCCGTCCTGGCCTCCCTGGTGGGACTGGTGGTCCTGGGCCAGGTGCTGACCCTGGTCGAGTGGCTGGCGGTGGCGGCGATCGTGGGGGCCAACGCGGTGAGCGTGCTCTCCGCGGCGCCCCGCCGGCCCAGGGCCGCGGCGGGCCGGGACGCGCGCGCCCGCGACGGGAGTTGACCTCAATAAATGTTGAGGTTCTAGGGTTCCGGTCAACAGCCCCAACCCGTCCGGTGGTCGAACATGAGCATGGAAATGGCCGCGTGGAACTCCGTGTACCACGCGATGCACGCCCGGGAGGACCAGCGCCCCTTCTCCCTCCCCGTCCTTCGGCGCATCGCCGCCTTCGCCCGCCCCCACACACGCCACCTGGCCTGGTTCCTGGCGCTGAGCGTGGCGAGCGACGTCCTGGCCGTGGCCTCCCCGCTCCTGGCCGGGCGGGTGGTCAACACCATCGTCGACGGCGGCGCGCTACGCCCCGTCCTCCTCCTGGCCGGGCTCATCGCCGCCGTGGCCGTCGCTGAGGCCGGGCTGGGCCTGGTCGTCCGGTGGCTCTCGGCCCGCGTCGGCGAGGGCCTCATCCTGGACCTGCGCACCACCGTCTACGACCACGTGCAACGCATGCCGGTCGCCTTCTTCACCCGCACCCGCACCGGCGCCCTGGTCAGCCGCCTCAACAACGACGTCATCGGCGCCCAGCGCGCCTTCAGCGACGTGCTCTCCGGCGTGATCAGCAACCTGGTCACCCTCGTCCTGGCCCTGGCCGTCATGATCGCCCTGTCCTGGCAGATCACCCTGCTCGCGCTCCTGCTGCTGCCCGCCTTCGTCCTGCCCGCCCGCCGCATGGGCGCCCGTCTGGCCCGGATCGAACGCGAACGCACCATCCACAACGCCGCGATGGGCACACAGATGACCGAGCGCTTCTCCGCGCCCGGAGCCACCCTGGTCAAGCTCTTCGGCCGCCCCCGGGAGGAGTCCGCCGAGTTCGCCCGCCGCGCCGGCCGCGTCCGCGACATCGGCGTGCGCACCGCGATGGTCCAGGAGGTCTTCTTCACCGCCCTGACCCTGGTCTCCGCGCTCGCGCTGGCCCTGGTCTACGGACTGGGCGGCTTCTACGCCCTGCGCGGCCAGCTCGACGCGGGCACCGTGGTGTCCATGGGCATGCTCCTGACCCGCCTGTACGCACCCCTGACCGCCCTGGCCGGGGCCCGCGTCGAGGTGATGAGCGCCCTGGTCAGCTTCAGCCGGGTCTTCGAGGTCCTGGACCTCACGCCGCTCGTGGACGAGAAGCCCCGGGCGCGCTCCGTGCCCGAGGGGCCCGCCGCCCTGGAGTTCGAGCACGTCGAGTTCTCCTACCCCACCGCCGACAAGGTCTCCCTCGCCTCCCTGGAGGAGGTCGCCACCCTGGACACCGCCGACCACGGCCCCGTCCTGCGCGACGTGTCCTTCCGCATCGAACCCGGCCAGACCGTCGCGCTGGTCGGATCCTCCGGCGCGGGCAAGTCCACCATCGCCCAACTGGCCCCGCGCCTGTACGACACCGACGCCGGAACAGTCCGCCTGGGCGGCGTGGACGTGCGCGACCTGAGCTTCGACTCCATCCGCGCCACCCTGGGCATGGTCACCCAGGACGGCCACCTCTTCCACGAGAGCATCCGCGCCAACCTGAGCCTGGGCCGCCCCGAGGCCACCGACGCCGAGATCTGGGACGCCCTGCGCCGCGCCCGCCTGGACGACCTCGTCGCCGCCCTGCCCGACGGCCTGGACACCGTCGTCGGCGAACGCGGCTACCGCTTCTCCGGCGGCGAGCGCCAGCGGCTGACCATCGCCCGCCTGCTCATCACCGGCCCCGAGGTGGTCATCCTCGACGAGGCGACCTCCGCCCTGGACTCCACCTCCGAGGCCGCCGTCCAGGCCGCCCTCACCGAGGCCCTGCGCGGGCGCACGGCACTGGTCATCGCCCACCGGCTCTCCACGGTCCGCGCCGCCGACGCCATCCTCGTGGTCGAGGCCGGACGGATCGTCGAGCGCGGCACGCACAGCGAACTGCTCGCCCGGAACGGCCGCTACGCGCAGCTGTACCGGACCCAGTTCGCCACCGGCGAGCCCGAGCCCGTCGCGAAACCGGTCACGGCGCACTGATCCGGACCCCGTCTCCCCGGTGGCGCCACACCGGGGAGACGGCCGCACGCGGGGGGCCTGCGGCACGTCCGCGCCGGTCGGTGGCATGCTGGCGGTCGACCATGACCGTTCCCGGCGCCGTCCCGGGCGCCTGGGAGGGAGAGCGACGTGACAAGTCGGCCGAGCCGGCGCGGTACCGGGCAGACCCTGCTGGCCGTGGCCGCGGGTGGAGCCCTGGGCGGCAGCGCCCGCTACGCCCTGCTGCTCCTGGCGCCCCACGACGGCGCCGGTTTCCCCTGGACCACCTTCGCCGAGAACGTCACCGGATCCTTCGCCATGGGCGCCCTGGTCGTCCTCGTCACCGAGGTCGCCCGGCCCCACCGGTTGCTGCGCCCCTTCCTCGGCGTGGGCCTGCTGGGCGGCTTCACCACCTTCTCCACCTACGCCGTGGACATCGTCGGCCTGGTCCGGGCCGGATCCCCCGGCACCGCCCTGGCCTACCTGCTCGCCACCGTGGTCGGCGCCCTGGCGGCCGCCTGGGCGGGTATGGCACTCACACGCGCCCTGGCCGCCTGGCGCCGGGCACGCTCCGCCGACCCGTCGAGGAAGGACACCCGATGACCGGCACGGCCCTGCGGCTGACCGTCTACGTCAGCGACAGCGACAGCGACACCTGGCACGGCAAACCCCTGTCCACCGAGATCGTGCACCGCGCGCACGCGGCCGGACTGGCCGGGGCCAGCGTCTTCCACGGCATCGAGGGCTACGGCGCCTCCCACCGCGTCCACACCACCAGGGTCCTGGCGCTGTCGGAGGACCTGCCCGTGGCGGTGGTCGTCATCGACGCACCCGAACGCGTCCGCGCCTTCCTGCCCCGGCTGGAGGAACTCGGCACCGAGGGCCTGATCACGCTGGACGAGGTGGAGATCGTCTCCGGCCCGGAGCGGGGCACCGGCCAGTGAGCGCGGCGATCGCGGCCGCCGTCGCGGCGGGCTCGGCGCTGGGCGCCGTCGGCCGCTACCTCATCGACCGGTTCGTCCAGTCCCTGGGCCCCACGGTCCTGCCCTGGGGCACCTTCACCGTCAACACCGGCGGATCGCTGGTGCTCGGCCTGGTCGTGGCCGCCGCGGCCTCGGGCGCCCTGCCCGGCGCGGCGACCGCCGCCCTGGGCACCGGCTTCTGCGGCGCGCTGACCACCTTCAGCACGCTCAGCTACGAGACCCTGCGCCTGGCCGAGTCCGGGGCCCGCGGCTACGCCGCCCTCAACGTCGTGCTGACCGTCATGGCGGGGCTGGCCGCCGCCTCCCTGGGCTGGTGGGCGGGGTTCGCCCTGCTGGGGTGAACCGGAACCGGGGGCTGGAGCCCGAAGGGGCCGACGAGGTAGGCTGGTCACCGGCGCGGTCCCGCGCCCAACCCCCGGCTTCGACGCCCACGCCGTCGGCCCTGACGGGGGCAAAGGGGACTGTGAGTCCTCGGGACGCCGGCATGAGGTGCCCCACCGGCGGGCGGGGAAGGCGTGGGCTTTCGCCGCTGTCGCCGAGGAGCCGCCATGACCAGGCAGAAGTCCTTCAAACAGCGCGTGCGCACCCGGATGGACAAGACCGGGGAGAGCTACACCGCCGCGCGCGCCCACCTCGTCGGCCGGGGCGGGGAGCCCACCGCCCCGGAGCCCGCGACCACGACCGCCGGGCCCGCTTCCGAGCGCCCGGCCGCGACGCCCCCGACGACCGCGGCGATCAGCAGCCGCGTCTCCGACGAGGCCCTGCGCCGCGGCACCGGGCGCGGCTACGACGCGTGGTTCGCCCTGCTCGACGCCTGGAAGGCCACCGAGCGCACCCACACCGAGATGGCCGCGTGGCTGGTCGGTGAGCACGGGGTCGGCGGCTGGTGGGCCCAGACCGTCACCGTCGCCTACGAGCAGGCGCGCGGACTGCGCGTCCCCGGCCAGAAGAAGGACGGGTTCTCCTGCACCGTGAGCCGGACCATCGACGTCCCCGCCGAGCGGGCCTTCGCCGCCGTGGCCGAGGAGGCCGGGCGCGAGCGCTGGCTGCGGGGCCACGCATTGTCGGTGCGCACGGCCAACGCCCCCAAGCGGCTGCGCGCGGACTTCGACGCCGGCACCCGGCTGGCCTTCGAGTTCACCGCCAAGGGCCCCGCCAAGACGGTGGTCGCCCTGGAGCACTCCAAGCTCGCCGACGCCGAGGAGACCGCCCGCTCCAAGGCGCTGTGGAGGGAGCGGCTGGGCCGGCTCAAGGCCCTGCTGGAGCAGGACCCGAGCTGACCCGCCGCCGCTCCTACAGGCCCAGGTAGGCGCGCAGGTGGCGGGCGGTGAGCGTGTCACCGCCCGCCACCAGGTCGGCCGGCGTGCCCTCGAAGACCACCCGCCCGCCGTCGTGCCCGGCCCCCGGGCCGAGGTCGATGATGTGGTCGGCGTGCGCCATCACGGCCTGGTGGTGCTCGATGACCACGACCGTGTTGCCGTCGTCGACCAGGCGGTCCAGCAGCGCCAGGAGCCGGTCCACGTCGGCCAGGTGCAGGCCGGTCGTGGGCTCGTCCATGACGTAGACCGCCGCCTGCCTGGCCATGCTGATCGCGAGTTTGAGCCGCTGGCGCTCGCCTCCCGAGAGCGTGGTCAGCGGCTGGCCCAGCCCGAGGTAGCCCAGCCCCACGTCGTGCAGCCGGTTCAGGATGGCGCGCGCGTTCCCGCCGGGGAAGAAGTCGCGCGCCTCCTCCACCGACATCGCCAGCACCTGGCTGATGTTGCGGCCGCGCAGCTCGTGGGTGAGGACCTCGGCCCGGAACCGGCGCCCCTCGCACTTCTCGCACGTGGTGGCGACCCCGGCCATCATCGCCAGGTCGGTGTAGATGACGCCCGCGCCCTTGCACTCGGGGCACGCTCCGGCGGAGTTGGCGCTGAACAGCGAGGCCTTGACGTTGTTGGCGCGCGCGAAGGCCGTGCGGACGGGGTCGAGCAGGCCGGTGTAGGTGGCCGGGTTGGAGCGGCGCGACCCGCGGATCGGCGACTGGTCGACGACCACCACGTCCTCGCGGCCCGGCAGCGCCCCGTGGATGAGTGAGCTCTTGCCCGACCCGGCCACGCCCGTGACCACGGTGAGTACGCCCAGGGGCACGTCGGCGTCGACGTCGCGCAGGTTGTGGGTGTTCGCGCCCCGGATGGGAATGGAGCCCCGGGGCTCGCGGGTCCGGGCTCGCAGGGTCGCGCGGTGGTCCAGGTGGCGGCCGGTGAGCGTGCCCGAGGCCCGCAGGCCCGCCACGTCCCCGGTGTACATGACGCGCCCGCCGTCGGGGCCCGCGCCGGGGCCCAGGTCCACGACGTGGTCGGCGATGGCGATGGTCTCGGGCTTGTGCTCCACGACCAGGACGGTGTTGCCGTTGTCGCGCAGGCTCAGCAGCAGCGTGTTCATCCGCTCGATGTCGTGGGGGTGCAGCCCCACGGTGGGCTCGTCGAAGACGTAGGTGACGTCGCTGAGGCTGGAGCCCAGGTGGCGGACCATCTTGACCCGCTGTGCCTCACCGCCGGAGAGCGTGCCCGACTCCCGGTCCAGGCTCAGGTAGCCCAGGCCCACCTCCACCAGCGACTCCAGGGTGTGGCCGAGGTTGTCCACGAGCGGCTTGACGGAGGGCTCGTCGATGGAGCGTACGAAGCGGGCGAGGTCGTTGATCTGCATGGCCGAGCACTCGGCGATGGTGCGCCCCTCGACCGTGACCGACCGGGCCTGGGCGTTCAGGCGCGAGCCCTCGCACGCCGGGCAGGTGGAGAAGGTCACGGCCCGGTCCACGAACGCGCGCAGGTGGGGCTGCATGGCGTCGCGGTCCTTGGACAGGATGGTGCGGCGCACCTTGACCACGAGGCCCTCGTAGTTGAGGGAGTGGCGGCCGACCCTGACCTTGGTGGCGCCCTGGTGCAGGAAGGTCTCCCATTCCTCGGGGGTGTAGTCGCGCAGTCTGCGGTCGGCGTCCAGCAGCCCGGAGTCGGCCATGACCTGCCAGTGCCAGTGGCCGACGGCGAAGCCGGGGACGGTGATGGCGCCCTCGTTCAGGGACAGGTCGCGGTCGAAGAGCTCGTCGAGGTGGATCTGGTCGGTGCGGCCCAGACCCTCGCACTCGGGGCACATGCCCTCGGCGCTGTTGAAGCTGAACGCGCTGGAGGGCTCCAGGCGCGGGGTGCCGGCGCGGCTGAAGACGATGCGGAGCATGGCCGCGGTGTCCGTGGCGGTCCCGACCGTGGATCGGGAGTTGGCGCCCATCCGCTCCTGGTCGACGATGATGGCCGCGCTCAGGTTGCGCAGGCCGTCCACGTCCGGCCGCCCCAGGCTGGGCATGAAGCCCTGCACGAAGGTGCTGTAGGTCTCGTTGATGAGCCGCTGGGACTCGGCGGCGATGGTCCCGAAGACGAGCGAGGACTTTCCGGAGCCGGAGAGCCCGGTGAAGACGCTCAGACGGCGCTTGGGGATGTCCAGGGACACGTCGGCGAGGTTGTTCTCCCTGGCCCCTCTGACCTGGATGGTGTCGTGGGTGTCCGCCATGGCGATGGGTTCGGAAGGCACACTGCTCCTCGGAAATCCTTATGCGGTAAACTGACGGCCTGCGAACATTAGTTTATCCACTAAGGAGATGCAAGTGGTCATCTACGCCGGACAGAGTGACGTCCGCCGCTCCATGGCCCTGCTGTGGCGCGCGTCCCAGGCCCCGGACGAGCGGACCGCCCCGGGGCCCAAACCCGAACTGAGCGTCGACCTGGTCGTGGACACGGCGATCGCGGTCGCCGACGAGCAGGGCATGGGCGCACTGTCCATGAAGGCCGTCGGCGCACGCCTGGGCCGCACAGCGATGTCGCTGTACACCTACGTGGCCAGCAAGAACGAACTCGTCGAGCTGATGTACGACCAGGCCTTCGGTGAGCTGGCCGAGGCGGCCGAGCAGGCGCGGGCGCGGCCCTGGCGCGAGGCCGTCACGGACTGGGCCCAGCGCCTGTGGGACTTCTACCTGCGCCACCCCTGGACGCTGGAGGTCTCCCAGGCCCGTCCGGTCCTGGGGCCCAACGAGTACCGGGTCTTCGAGTCGGTGGCCGCCGTCCTGGAGGAGGCGGGCCTGGCCCCCGACCAGATCCGCAGCACCTTCGGCAGCCTGTTCACCATGGTCCGCGGCTTCGTGCAGACGGCCGCGGAGTCCCGCCAGGCCGCGGTCGTCACGGGCCAGCCGGAGGACGAGTGGTGGTACGGGCGCTCCGGACAACTGGAGGAGGTCGCGCCCGACTTCGCCGCGCGGTTCCCCGTGCTGTCCCGAATGGCCGAGAGCGGAGCGTTCAGCAACGAGGACCCGAACGAGCCCTACCTCGAACAGGAGGCGTGGGAGACCTTCCGGTTCGGGCTGGAGGCCCTGCTCGACGGCGTGGCCGCCCGGATCGGCCCGGCCACGCCCCAGGTGTATTGACCACGGAGCGCCCGGGCGGGATGCGGTCGGCGCCCGGCGCGCTGTGCGCCGCCGAGCGTCGACCGGGTGGAGCGCATCGGTTCAGCACCGGCTACAGGCCGGCCGTGACCCGGATGTCGCGCGGGATTCGGGCTACGCCCAGGCGCAGGTCCGGTGTCGGTGGAGCGCTCCCAGCAGGCGTAGGATCATCGGTCATGGAGACACGCGAACTCGGCCGTACACGCACGCCCGTCGGGGCCGTCGGCTTCGGCGCCTGGCAGATCGGATCAGCCTGGGGCGAGGTCAGCGAGAGCGACGCCATGGCCGCCCTGCACGCCGCGGTGGAGGACGGCGTCACCTTCGTCGACACCGCCGACGTCTACGGCGACGGGCGCAGCGAGCAGCTCGTGGGCCGGCTCCTCAAGGAGTACCCGCACCTGACCGTGGCGACCAAGATGGGCCGGCGCCTGCCCCAGGAGACCGGGAACTACAACCCCGGCAACCTCCGCGTCTGGAACGACGACTCCCGCCGCAACCTCGGCGTGGACACCCTCGACCTCGTCCAGCTGCACTGCCCGCCCCCGGCCGTCATCGCCACCGACGCCGTCTTCGACGACCTGGACGGCATGGTCGAGGAGGGCCGGATGAAGGCCTACGGCGTGTCGGTGGAGACCTGCGACGAAGCGCTCGCCGCCATCGCCCGCCCGAACGTGGCCACCGTCCAGATCATCCTCAACGCCTTCCGCCACAAGCCGCTGGAGCGGGTCCTGCCCGCAGCGCGCGAGGCCGGAGTCGGCATCATCGCGCGCGTGCCCCTGGCCAGCGGACTGCTCAGCGGCCGCTACACCCGGGACACCACCTTCGGCGACGACGACCACCGCACCTTCAACCGCCAGGGCGAGGCCTTCGACAAGGGCGAGACCTTCTCCGGCGTCGACTTCGCCACCGGGCTGGAAGCCGTCGAGCGGCTGCGGCCCCTGGTGCCCGAGGGCGCCACCATGGCCCAGTTCGCGCTGCGCTGGATCCTGGACCAGGAGGGGGTGAGCGTGGTCATCCCCGGTGCCCGCAACGCCGCCCAGGCCCATGCCAACGCGGCCGCGGAGCAGCTGCCGCCGCTGGACGAGACCGCCCTCGCGCGCGTACGCGAGGTCTACGACGAGCTCATCCGGCCCCAGGTCCACCACCTGTGGTGAGCACCGCTCCCGCGGCGCGCCGCGCCGGATCGCGCACCGCCTGACCGCTCGGGCCCGGGACCGGGGGTCCCGGGCCGCGTGCGCGGGCTCAGCGGGCCAGCAGCTCCCGCAGGGCCTTGACCACCCCGGCCGGGTCCTCCTCGGCCATGAAGTGACCGCTGGTCACGGTCGAGTGGCGCAGGTCCGCCGCCCACCGCGACCACACCGCCGCCGCGTCGTAGCCCAGCGCGGCGCCCCAGTCCTGCTGGAGCACGCTCACCGGCATCTCCAGGCGGCGACCGGCGTCCCGGTCGGACCGGTCGTGGTCGACGTCCACACCGGCCGAGGCCCGGTAGTCGGCCACGATCGAGGGCACCGCGCCGCGGCAGGCGTCCAGGTAGGCGGTACGCACGTCGTCGGGGATCGCGCCCGCGTCACCCGCCCACAGGTCGAGGAAGTGTCCGAAGAACGCGTCGGCGTCGGCGGCGATCATCCGTTCGGGCAGCCCCGGCGGCTGGGCCATCAGGTACAGGTGGAAGGCCACCGCGGCGTCGGCGCCGTGCAGCACCTCCCACATGTCCAGGGTCGGCAGGACGTCGAGGCAGGCCAGGTGACTGACGGTCCCGGGGTGGTCGAGCCCGGCGCGCAGGGCCACCAGGGCCCCGCGGTCGTGTCCGGCCAGGGCGAAGCGCTCATGGCCCAGTGCGCGGGCCAGGGCGACGACGTCGGCGGCCATGGTCCGCTTGGAATAGGTGTCGGCGCCGTCCTCTTCGGGCTTGTCGCTGGCACCGTATCCGCGCAGGTCGGGGCAGATCACGGTGTGGTCGGCGGCCAGGTCGGCGGCGACGTGGCGCCACATCAGGTGGGTCTGGGGGAAGCCGTGCAGGAGCACGACGGGGCGGCCCGCCCCGCCCACGGCCGCGTGCAGCGACACCCCGTCGGCGACACGGACGCTCTGGTACTCGAATCCGGCAGGCATCATGGTTCTTCTTCTCCTTCGTCGACGAACCGGTACGTGCAGCGTGCCCGTCGCGAATGAGCAACCGATGAGCGCGCGCCCCGCCAGGGGCCGAGGCGGAAGGTGACCGGTGGAGGCGGAGTTCGGGGTTCTGGGGCCGGTCGCGGCCTGGGACGGCACCGGAGAGCCCGTGGCGCTCAAGGGGCCGCGCCACCGCGCGGTCCTGGCCCGGCTCGTGCTGGCGCGCCGCCGGGTGGTGCCCGTCGACCGCCTCGTCGACGACCTGTGGGACGACCCGCCCCCGGGCGCGGTCGGGGCGGTGCGCACCTTCGTGGCGGCCCTGCGACGCGCGCTGGAGCCGGGGCGGCCACCGCGCGCGCCCGCCCGGCTGCTCGTCACCGAGGGGCCCGGCTACGCCCTGCGCACCGGGTGGGACACGGTGGACGCCTGGTGCTTCGAGCGGGAGGTGTCCGGCGCCGACGCGCTGCCCGCCCGGGTCCGGCTCGCACGGCTGCGCGCGGCCCTGGACCGGTGGCGCGGCCCCGCCTACGCCGACTTCGCCGACGAGCCCTGGACCCGGAGCGAGCGCTCCCGCCTGGCGGAGCTGCGCCTGCACGCCGTCGAGGAGTACGCCCGGGCCCGGCTCGACCTGGGTCGGGCCGCCGAGGCCGTCGCCGACCTGGACGCGCACGCCGCCGAGCACCCCTGGCGCGAGGACGCCTGGCGTCTGCTCGCTCTGGCCCTGTACCGGTCCGGCCGCCAGGGCGACGCGCTGGCGGTGCTGCGCCGGGCGCGCACACTCCTGGTCGAACAGCTGGGTGTGGACCCGGGCCCGCGCCTGCGCCGCCTGGAACAGGACGTGCTCCACCACGCCGACCACCTGTCCCCCGAGCCCGTGTCAGGCGACGAACTCGGATCCGCGACCCGTGAACCCGGCGCTGGCGAGCAGTTCGCCCCCGATCCTGCGGCCGACGCCGTGCCCGGCTCTGGGCCCGCGACCGGCAACGTTCCCGGTTCCGAGCCCGCATACGGCGACGAGGCCGTACCCGTACCCGGTTCTGGGCCCGAGACCGGCGACGAACTCGGTTCCGCGACCGGCGACAGGACCACCCCCGAACCCGCGGCGGATGACGCGGCCGAGCACGTGTGGGCCAGGGCCAGCGCCGCCTTCGACCGCACCGTGGCCGCCGGGTCCCGCGCACGCCTGGAATCGACCGTGGGACTGCTGCGCGGGCTCGCGGTGACCGGCGCCGGAGGCCTGGAAGAGGCCCGCCGACAGCGCACCGCCGCCATCACGGCCGCCGAGGAGCTGGGCGACCCCGAACTGACCGCGCGCGTCATCGGCGCCTACGACGTGCCCGCGATCTGGACCCGCTCCGACGACCCCGCGCAGGCCGCACAGGTCGTGGCCGCCGCCGAGCGCGCACTGGCCGCGCTGCCCCCGCACGGCCACGAGGCGGTCCGCGCCCGACTGCTGGCCACGGTCGCCCTGGAGTCGCGCGGCACCGGTTCCGAACGCGCCCGCCGCGCCGCCCGCGACGCGGAGCGGATCGCCCGGCGGCTGGGCGACGCCGCCCTGCTGGCCTTCACGCTCAACGGCGTGTTCATGCAGAGCTTCGACCGCACCGGCCGGGCACCCGAGCGCGACGCCGTCGGCGCCGAGCTGGTCGAGCTGTCGGCCCGGCACGGCCTGGCCGACTTCGAGGTCCTGGGTCGCCTGGTCCGCCTCCAGGCGCGCTCCGCGCTGGGAGACCGGGCGGGCGCCGACGACGACGCGGCGGCCGTCGACCGCCTGGCCGTCCGGCACGAGCGACCGCTGGCCGGGGTCTTCACCCGGTGGTACCGGGCGATGTGCCTGGCCGACGACGACCGGGTGCCCTACGCCGCCGCCGAGGCCGCCTACCGGGAGGCCGCCGCGCACCTGGAGGGCTCGGGCATGCCGGGCCTGGCGGCAGGGCTGCCCGCCCTGGCCCTGCTGTGCCTGCGCGAGCGGCGCGGGCTGCCCGCACCGGCCGACGAAGCCGCCGACTGGGGCCCCTACGCGGCCTGGACCCGTCCGCTGGTGCTGCTGGCGCGGGACCGCGCGGCCGAGGCGGCCGCGGCGCTGCGCCGGGTTCCGGACCCGCCCGCGGACCTGCTGTCGGAGGCCCTGTGGAGCCTGACCGCCCGGGCGGCCCTGCGCCTGGACGACCGCGACACGATGCGGCGCGCCCGCCACGCGCTCGCCCCGGCGGCGGCGGAACGGGCGGGCGCGGGCAGCGGCCTCCTCACCCTGGGGCCGGTCGCCGACCACCTCGGCGCACTCGACACCGCCCTGGACCGCCACCGCTGAACCGGGCGGGCGGGACCGCGCCGACCGCGCCACCTGCCGGTCGCGGGCCCCGGTCCCGCCGTCCCGCCGATCCGCTCAGACGAGACCCTGGGCGAGCATGGCGCCCGCCACCCGCTCGAAGCCCGCCACGTTCGCGCCCAGCACGTAGTCGCCGGGCGACCCGTAGCGTTCGGCCGCCTCCTCGCAGCGGTCGTGGATACCGGCCATGACCTCCGCCAGCTCCTGCTCGGCGTGCTCGAAGGACCACGACGTGCGCCGCGCGTTCTGCCGCATCTCCAGCACGCTGGTGGCCACCCCGCCGGCATTGGCCGCCTTGCCCGGCCCGAACAGCACCTTGGCCTCCCGCAGGACCCGCACGGCCTCGGGCGTGGTGGGCATGTTCGCGCCCTCGGAGACCACCTTGACGCCGCCCCGGACCAGGGTCCGCGCCGCGTCGGCGTCCAGCTCGTTCTGGGTCGCCGAGGGCAGCGCGACCGTGCAGGGCACGTCCCACACGTTGCCGCCCTCCACGTAGCGGGCACCCGTGCGCCGCTCGGCGTAGGCGCTGATCCGCTCGCGCTCCACCTCCTTGACCTGCCGCAGCAGATCGAGGTCGATGCCGCGCTCGTCCACGACGTAGCCGCTGGAGTCGGAGCAGGCCACCACGGTCGCGCCCAGCTGGCGGGCCTTGTCCACCGAGTAGATCGCCACGTTGCCCGATCCCGACACCACCACGCGCTGGCCGTCCAGGCTCTGGCCCACGCGCTCCAGCATCCGCTGGGTGAACAGCACGTTCCCGTACCCGGTGGCCTCGGTCCGCACCCGTGAGCCGCCCCAGTCCAGGCCCTTGCCGGTGATGACGCCGGCCTCCCACCGGTTGGACAGGCGCCGGTACTGGCCAAACAGGTAGCCGATCTCCCGGCCCCCGACACCGATGTCGCCCGCGGGGACGTCGGTGTGCTCGCCCAGGTGGCGGTGGAGCTCGGTCATGAAGGACTGGCAGAACCGCTCCACCTCGGTGTCCGAGCGCCCCTTGGGATCGAAGTCGCTGCCGCCCTTGCCGCCGCCGATGCTCATACCGGTGAGGGCGTTCTTGAAGATCTGCTCGAACCCGAGGAACTTCACCACGCCCAGGTTGACGCTGGGGTGGAAGCGCAGACCGCCCTTGAAGGGGCCCAGCGCGCTGTTGAACTCCACCCGGAAACCCCGGTTGACGTGCACGTGCCCCTGGTCGTCACGCCACGGGACGCGGAAGACGATCTGGCGCTCGGGCTCGCACAGGCGCTCCAGGATCCGCTCGCGGGCGTACTCGGGGTGCCGGGACAGGGCCGGGGAGAGGCTGTCCAGGACCTCCAGCACCGCCTGCTGGAACTCGGGCTCGTCCGGGTTGCGTCGCGCCACGTGCTCGAAGGCCGAACGCACTCCCGGATGGTGGTTGTCGAGAGCGGACTCGTTGGCAGCGGACATACGTGAAGGGTCCTTTCGGAGCCGTCGTCCCGGCCGGACAGGCCGCGACGACGGCGTGCGGTGGCGTGCGGTCGTGTCCCCGAGGGGGACGAAGTATGTTTCGTCGACGTTACACGCCCGGGTCGCTCCGCCTCTGGGCGGAGGCCCCCACCTTCGGCTTCCACGCCGCACGCCCGGCGGCTCCCGCCGACCGGAGCCGCCGGTTCGGAGCTGCCCCACCTCCAGCCGCCAGGACGTCGGCGGTGTTCGAACGCCCCGACGCGGTCCCGGGCCCGACCCGGATCCGTCCCGGCCGCGCCTCAGCTCTCCTGCGGGTCCGTGCCCGCGGTGCCGGCCGCCGACACGAGCCCGGGTTCAGCGTCCCGCGGCTCCCCACCGGTCCCGGTCGGCGCGGGCCCCGAGGGCACCGCCGTCTGGGTGATGAAGGCGCCCGCCACGATGACGACCGCGCCCACGACCTGCACGGTGCTCAGCGCCTCGCCCAACAGCACCCACGCCAGGACGATCGCGGTCACCACCTCCAGGTAGGCCACGCCCCCGGCGACCTGCGGGGAGAGCCGGCGCACCGCTCCCACCCCGGCGAAGTAGGCCAGCGCCGTGCACACCAGCGCCAACCACAGCGCGATCGCCCAGCCGGGCACCTGCGCTCCGCCGAGCGGTAGCGGCTCGGCCAGCGTCCCCCACGGGACCGTCCACGGGCGCGCGAGGACGGCGAGCAGCGCGGCCGCCACCATCGACCCGATGGCGATCACGGCCAGCGGGTCCGCGTCCTCGCCCGTGGCGTCCGACAGCAGGAAGAACCCCACCTGCGCCGCCGCCGCGCCCAGCGCGAGCGCCACACCGACGGGGTCCAGGCTCATCCCCGACCAGACCTCCAGCAGCAGGCCGAGCCCGGCCACCGCCAGGACCACGCCCACCGCCGCGGCCGGGGCCACCCGGGTCCGGCGCACGAGGCGGAACCACACCAGCAGCAGGACGGGGCCGAGGAACTCGATCAGCAGCGCGATGCCCACCGGGATCCGGTCCACGGCCGCGAAGTACAGGGCCTGGACCCCGGCCATCGGGAAGACTCCGTAGGCCACGACGAGCAGTGGCCGCCGCACCAGCACCCGCCAGTGCAGGAGCGCCACCGGGGACAGCAGCAGCGCGGCTCCGGCCAGGCGCAGCCAGGTGACCTGGAGGGGGTCCATTCCGGCGTCCAGCAGCGGGCGGGCGGCCACCCCGGCCCCGCCGAAGAACAGGGCCGCGGCCAGCGCGAACGCCAGCCCCGAGGCGCGGTGACGCACGGGCTCCACGGACACGCCGACCTCCGGAGTCGAGAGGGGATGATCGGACCAGATCATACGGCCGGGCGGTGACCTTCCCGCCCGTCGCCCGCCATCGCCCCACGGCGCTTCGCGAGGGGGGCTTCCACCCTCAACCGAGAGCCTTCGGCTCCAGCTCTTCCCACCCGTCGCCCGCCATCGCCCCACGGCGCTTCGCGCGAAGTGGGGGCTTCCACCGCCCCACGGCGCTTCGCGCGAAGTGGGGGCTTCCACCCTCAACCGAGAGCCTTCGGCTCCAGCTCCTCCCGCCCGTCGCCCACCATCGCCCCACGGCGCTTCGCGCGAAGTGGGGGCTTCCACCCTCAACCGAGAGCCTTCGGCCCCGACCCCTCCCGCCCACCATCGCCCCCTGCCTGGCGGACCGGGCGAAAGGCTCAGGACTCCCGGCGGGCCAGCGCCACCAGGTAGCGGCACGCGCGTCCGGAGGTGTTGCGGTACACGCACGGGACCGGCGCGCCGATCTGCAGGCAGTCCCCCGGGCCGAGCTCGTGGAGGTGGTCCCCCTCCTGGAACGCCAGCTCGCCCTCCAGCACCCAGATCTGGTGGTGCAGGTGGCGGTAGGAGTCGGCCGGATAGGAGACCTCCGCGCCCGGCGGGAGTTCGACCTCCACCAGCTCCAGCGGCCCGCCCGCGGTGGGCGTCACCGCGCGGCGCCGGTAGCCGGTCAGGGGGTCGGTCCACACCGGCTGCTCCGAGCGGCGCGCCAGCCGCCGCTCCCCCTGCTCGGCCCGGGCCACCAGCTCCGACAGGCTCATGCCCAGCGCCGCCGACAGCCGTCCGAGCAGTTGCGCGGTCGGCTGCGTCTCGCCGCGCTCGACCCTGCTGATCATCGCCCGCGAGACCCCCGAGCGTTCGGCCAGGGCGGCGCCGGACAGGCCGCGCGAGCTGCGCAGGTCCCGCAGGGTGGTGGCCAGGGCTGAACCCAGTGCATCGCTCATGCGTTGACTATAGTGCACACAAACATCCACTATGGTGAACACATGGACACCCCACTCACCACGGCCCACGTGCGCGACGCGACCGCGGCCGACGCGCGGGCGTGCGCGGCGATCTACGCCCCCTACGTCACCGACACCTCGATCACCTTCGAGTACGAGCCGCCCACCGTCCAGGAGATGGCCCGGCGCATCGCCGACTCCCAGCGCAGGCACGCCTGGCTCGTCCTGGAGGAGGAGGGCCGTGTGGTGGGCTACGCCTACGGGTCCCCCTTCCGCGCCCGCGCCGCCTACCAGTGGTCCTGCGAGGTCAGCGTCTACCTCGAACGGGGCCGGCGCCGCACGGGCGCGGGCCGAGCCCTCTACGGCGCCCTGCTCCCCCGGCTGGCCGAACGCGGCATGCACACCGCCCTGGCCGGCATGACCCTGCCCAACGACGCCAGCCAGGGCCTGCACCGCGCCCTGGGCTTCGAACCGGTCGGCGTCCTGCGCGAGATCGGCCACAAGGACGGCGCCTGGCGCGACGTGGCCTGGGCCCAGCTCTCCCTGACCGCCGACTCCGTGCCGGCGCACGCGTGAGCCCCGGCCACCGCGCACACGAAGGGCCCGGCGGGAGCTGAGCGCTTCCCATCGCCGGGCCCGTCGTGTGAGGGGGTCAGCCGCCCTGCGTGGCGGCCTCCACCTCGGAGGTGAACTGCGCGGCGGCCTCCTCAGGCGTCAGGTTGCCGAAGCTCATCTCCTCCGAGGCCCGCTTGACGATGTTCACGACCTCGCCGGCCCCGATCGGCGGCGGCGGGTTGCCGTCCTCGATGGTGCCCTCGATGTCGGACAGGAACACCGCGCTGCGCGCGTCGGCCTCGGGCAGCTGGCTGACGATGTGCCCGCGCACGTCGATGTTGGCGGGCAGGCCGCGGTCGGCCAGGATCAGCTCGGCCGCCTCGTTGCTGTTGACGAGGAAGTCCACGAACCGGGCCGCCTCCTCCGGGTGCTCGGACTCGGCCGAGACGGAGTAGAACATGGCCGGCTTGAAGAACATGCCGCTGCGGTCCTCGGTCGTCTCACCGGGGTAGCGCAGCAGCTCGATCTCGTGACCGGAGGTGTCGGTCTGCTGGCCGAGCTGGTTGGTCCAGAAGTGTGCCATCGCGCCGGAGTTGGCGGCCAGCACCGACCCGTCGGGGCCCAGTGCCTCGATCTCCACACTCTCGGACGCGGTGGGCTGACCGCCCTCCTCCTGGAGCCTGTCGATGAGCCCGTACCACTCGGCCAGCGTCTCCTCCGAGTAGCCGAGGGTGCCGTCCTCGTTGTAGAGGTTCTCGCCCTTCTGGCGGGCGAAGATCTGGAAGCCGGCCTCGTTGAAGGCCATGCTCTGGGTGCCGACGATCTCGCCGTCGGTGGCCTCGGAGATCTCGATCGCCAGGTCGACGTAGTCGTCCCAGCTCCAGGACTCGTCGTCGGGCAGTTCCACGCCCGCTTCCTCGAACGCGTCCACGTCGGCCATGATCGTGTACGCGTTCACGCCGGTGGCCACACCGTAGGTCTCGCCGTTCATGTCGCCGCTCTCGGCGACCAGCGGGTCGATCTTCGACAGGTCGAGCGACTCGAACTGGCTCAGGTCGGCCAGGGCTCCGCGGTCACCGTACTCGCGCAGGTAGCGCTCCTCCTGCGTCATGATGTCCGGAGCGTCGCCGGCCGCGGTGCTGGTGGCCAGCCGGTCCCAGTAGGAACCCCAGTCGGTGTAGTCGCCCACGATGCGGATGTCGGGGTTGGCGGCCTCGAACTCCTCGATGACCTGCTGGGTGACCGCGTGGCGGTCGTCCGCGCCCCACCAGGAGAAGCGCAGTTCGACCACGCCGTCCTCGGATCCGGAGTCCGCGCCGCAGGCGCTGGCGGCCATGACCACGGCGCCGACGCCGGCCGCGATCTTGAGCAGGGAGCTGCGCCGTAGGCGCCTGTCAGAGTTGAGGTCGCGGGCCCGGGGGCGCCCGCTGCCAGGGTTTGCACGCATTGTCGTATGTCCCTTCGACTATTTGATACCGGTGGTGGCGATGCCCTTGACCAGGTACTTCTGTCCGGCGAGGAAGAAGCCGAACACAGGTCCGAGGGCGATCACCGACATGGCGAACAGCGGACCCCAGGACGTCTGGGAGCTGGAGTCCACGAAGGTGCGCAGCGCGACGGGCACGGTGTACATGTCCGGGCTGGTGAGGAAGATCAGCTGGCTGAAGAAGTCGTTCCAGGTCCAGATGAAGGTGAAGATCGCCGTGGTGGCCAGGGCCGGCAGCGACAGCGGCATGATGATCTGGAAGAAGATCCGCACGTGGCCGCAGCCGTCGATGCGCGCGGCCTCGTCCAGGTCCTTGGGCAGGCCGCGGATGAACTGGACCATCAGGAAGATGAAGAAGCCGTCGGTGGCCAGGAGCTTGGGCACGATCAGCGGCAGGAAGGTGTTGATCCAGCCGATCTCGGCGAACATGATGTACTGCGGCACGATCACGACGTGGATCGGCAGCATGATGGTCGCCAGCATGATGGCGAAGAAGAGCCGCTTGCCCCGGAACTCCAGGCGGGCGAAGGCGTAGGCCGCCATCGAGCATCCGATGAGGTTGCCGATGATCGCGCCGACCACCACGATCGCCGAGTTGAGCAGGTAGTGGTGGAACGGGAACTGCAGCGCCGTCCAACCCTCGGTGTAGTTGCTCGGGTGGAAGGTCTCGGGGATCAGGCCGGGGGCCCGGAAGATCTCCTCGGTCGGCTTGAAGGAACTGGCGAGCATCCACAGCAGCGGGTAGAGCATGATGAGCCCGAACCCGATCAGCCCGATGTGGACGATCAGCCGTCGTGTGCGTGCGGCCCGGGAGCGCTCCTGCGTGGTCGCGGGGGCCGTCGTCTTAGTCGCCATAGAAGACCCAGTACTTGGACGCGAGGAAGTTCACCGCGGTGAACCCTCCGATGATCATGAGCAGCAGCCAGGCCATCGCCGAGGCGTAACCCATCTCGAAGGAGCCGAAGCCGCGTTGGTAGAGGTAGAGCGTGTAGAACATCGTGGAGTCGGAGGGACCGCCGGTACCGCCGCTGACGATGAAGGCCTGCGTGAACGTCTGGAACGCGTTGATGATCTGCAGGACCAGGTTGAAGAAGATGATCGGCGTGAGCAGCGGGACCGTGATGTGCCAGAACTTGTGCAGCGGGCCGGCGCCGTCGACCGAGGCGGCCTCGTAGTACATGCGCGGGATCTGGCGCAGGCCGGCCAGGAAGATGACCATGGGCGCGCCGAAGGTCCACACGTTGAGCACGATCAGGGTGCCCAGGGCGTAGTCGGGGTGGGAGACCCAGCCCTCGCCCTGGATGCCGAAGAAGCCCAGGACCTGGTTGATCAGGCCGTTGGCGCCGAAGACCTGGCGCCAGAGAATGGCGATCGCGACGCTGCCGCCCAGCAGTGAGGGCAGGTAGTAGACCGACCTGTACAGCGGCAGCCCGCGGACTCCCCGGTCCAGGACCATCGCCAGGGCCAGCGCGAGCACCAGCTGGAGCGGCACCGACACGAACACGTAGGTGAAGGTGACCCGCAGGGAGTTGTGCAGCCGCTCGTCCTCGAGCATGCGGCTGTAGTTCTCCAGACCGACCCAGCTGTGGTCGCCGATGAGGTTGTAGTCGGTGAAGGAGAAGTACAGGGAGGCCAGCAGGGGGCCCGCGGTGATGAAGAGCAGTCCGACGAACCACGGGGCCAGGAAGCCGTACGCCGCGAGGTTCTCGCGCTGCTTGGCGCCCTGGTTGCGGGCGCGGGTCCTGGTCCTGGCGGCGGGCGCGGCCGCGACGGGGTCCGCCTTGGGCCTGCGCTGGAGCAGCGCGCTCACGGCGTTCCACCACCCCGGAGGGCGGCCGCCGCGGTGGCGGCGAGCACGTTCGGGCCTGGTTTCATGACTGGAGACCGCCAATCTCGCTGGAGGGACACGGTGAAGTGCGTGGAACGTGTCCGAGAACACGGGCCGGATCAGCGACGACCGACTTGGTAAGCGCTATCCACGTACTAGGATGTTCAGTTTCTAGCACCGGGTTTCATGGGTGTCAACGACTCGTTTCCCCCTGAACGCCATCTACACCCCGGATCGTTACAGGGGCGGCGGCGCTTTCCCCGCGGAAAACCCGATGAATACGAGCCATCCGCGTCGATTCCTCACGTGAGCGTCACTGTGTGAAACTCTATGAACACACTGGGGTAATTGACGATCAGGTGACGACCCTCCCCGTCTCGGCGGGGGTCCTCTTGTCCTGATGGCAGGAAAGCGTTTACCATGTCGATTGTGAACGACACCACTCTACGCAGGTACGCCATCGTCGGAACCGGGTCGCGCGCCCGGATGTACACCTGGGCCCTCACGAGCACCCATCGTGACCAGGGAAGACTTGTCGCGTTGTGCGACACCAACAGCACGCGGATGGCCGTCCACAACCGCATCGTCACCGACGCCGGACTCGACCCGGTGCCCACCTACGCCGCCGAGGACTTCTCCCGCATGCTGCGGGAGGAGCGCGTGGACGAGGTCATCGTGTGCACGGTCGACCGCACCCACGCCGACTACGTCGTGGCCGCCCTGGACGCCGGCGTCGACGCGATCACCGAGAAGCCCATGACCGCCGACCTGGACGGCCTGCGCCGCATCAACGAGGCCCAGGCCCGCACCGGCCGCCGCGTCACGGTGGGCTTCAACTACCGCTACAACCCCGTCCACCGCCAGGTCCGCGACCTGCTGGCCTCCGGAGCCATCGGCGAGATCGGCTCGGTCCACTTCGAGTGGCTGCTGGACCTGCGCCACGGCGCCGACTACTTCCGCCGCTGGCACCGCGACAAGTCCCAGTCCGGCGGTCTGCTCGTGCACAAGGCCAGCCACCACTTCGACCTCGTCAACTGGTGGATCGGCGCCGCCCCCACCCAGGTCTTCGCCCAGGGCGGGCTGTTCTTCTACGGGCCCGACAACGCCCGCCGCCACGGCCTGGGCGCCCAGTACGAGCGCGGCCACCAGGCCCCCGCCGCGCAGAGCGACCCCTTCGCCCTGCACATGAGCGACAGCCCCGACCTGACCGCGCTCTACCTGGAGGCCGAACACGAGGACGGCTACCGGCGCGACCTCAACGTCTTCGGGCCGGGTATCACCATCGAGGACGACATGTCGGTGCTGGTGGGCTACGACACCGGCGCGCGGCTGAGCTACCACCTGGTCGCCTACGCGCCCTGGGAGGGCTACCGCATCTCCTTCACCGGCAGCCGCGGCCGCCTGGAACTGGACATGACCGAGTTCGAGTACACCTCGCCCGAGCAGGACGAGAACACACCCGTGCGCGGCATGCCCGCCCCCAAGGACCACTCCCAGGCCCGCCTGTGGCTGCGCCGCCACTGGCAGCCGCCCGAGGAGATCCCCGCCGCCGTCGGCGAGGGCCCCCACGGCGGAGGCGACCAGGTCATGCTCGACTCCCTGTTCTCCGGAGCCGACGACGGCGTCCGCCCCGACCACGCCGACGGCGGCAACGCCCTGCTCACCGGACTGGCCGCCAACGCCTCCATCGCCTCGGGCGCCCCCGTCACCGTCGCCGACCTGCTCAAGGACCAGGCATGAGCACCCCGGCCCCCGTGCCCGTCCTCCTGGTCGGACTGCACGGCCACGGCCGCCACCACCTGCGCGCCCTGCGCGCCCCGGTGGCGGCCGGGCTGGTCCGCCTGGCCGGCGTGTGCGACCAGCGCCCGCCCGAGCCCGGCGACGACCTGGAGGGGCACGGCCCCCTCCCCTTCCACGCCGACCTGGGCGAGGCCATCGACGCCACCGGCGCCGAGATCACCCTCCTGGTCACCCCCATCCACACCCACCTGCCCCTGGCGCGCGTGGCCCTGGAGCACGGCTCCCACGTCCTGCTGGAGAAGCCCACCACCGCGACCCTGGCCGAGTTCGAGGAACTCACCGGGATCGCCGAGCGCTCGGGGCTGGCCTGCCAGATCGGCTTCCAGAGCCTGGGCTCCCAGGCGGTGGCCCAGGTGCGGCGGATGATCGCCGAGGGCACCGTCGGCCGGCTGCGCGGCATCGGCGGACAGGGCACCTGGGTGCGCACCTCCGCCTACTACGACCGCGCGCCCTGGGCCGGCCGCCGCCGCCTCGCGGGCCGCGACGTGGTCGACGGCGCCCTGACCAACCCCTTCGCGCACGCCGTCGCCACCGCCCTGGCCGTGGCCGACGCCGGGGAACAGGCGCCGCGCAGCGTGGAACTGGACCTGTTCCACGCCCATCCCATCGAGAGCGACGACACCTCCTGCCTGCGCCTGCGCACGGCGGAGGGCACCACGATCACGGTGGCCGTCACCCTGTGCGCCGCGCACAGCGAGCCCCCGCGCCTGATCGTGCACGGCGACCTGGGCCGGATCGACCTGGACTACACCCTGGACCGCGTCACCGTGCACCGCCCGGGCCGGGCACCGGAGACCACCACCCACTCCCGCACCCCGCTGCTGGAGAACCTGGTCGACCACCTGCGCACGGGAGCGCCGCTGCTCGTGCCGCCCGCCGCCACCCGTGCGTTCATGCACGTCCTGGAGGCGGTCCGCACCGCCCCGGACCCGGCCCCGCTGCCCGGCGACCACGTGGAGGTGACCCGCACCCCTGAGGGCACCCGCCGGATCATCGACGGCATCGACGCCCTCGTCCACCGCAGCTCCCAGACCCTGTCCCTGTTCAGCGAACTCGAGCCCGCCCGCTACCCCGCCCAACGGTCGGAGCCGGCCGCCGGGTCCTGAACCCGCGGCCACCCGGAGGAACCACAGCCCCATGAGCACCGTCGACCTCGTACTCGGCAGCACCGTCCTGGCCAGCCGCCAGGACGGCACCGACATCGAACCCGTCCTGTCCCCCCGCCCCTACCTGCACCCGGTCCGCACCAAGTCCGGCACCGTGGTCACCGAGGAGCGCCCCGCCGACCACCTGCACCACTTCGGTGTGAGCGTGGCCGTGCCCGACGTGTCCGGCACCAGCTTCTGGGGCGGGCGCACCTTCACCCCCGACCGCGGGTCGGTCCTGCTCGACAACCACGGCCGACAGGAACACGTGTCGTGGACGGCCCGCGAGGACGACCACCACGTCGAGGTCCTGTCCTGGACCGACCCCGGGGGCGCCGAACTGCTGCGCGAGGAGCGCACCACACGCGCGCGCGACCTGGACGGGCACACCTGGGTGCTGGAGGTGTCGGTGCGCCTGCGCAACACCTCCGGCCGCGACCTGAGCGTGGGCAGCCCCGCCACCAACGGCCGCCCCGGCGCCGGATACGGCGGCCTGTTCTGGCGCGCGCCCCACGCGCCGGCCCCGCCCGTGTGCACCGGACCCGACGGACTGGAGGGAGAACAGGCCCTGCACGGGTCCCGCGCACCGTGGCTCGCCCTGTCCGGGACCGCCGACGGAGCACCCTGGACCCTCCTCTTCCTCCAGACGGGCCCCGACACCGACCCCTGGTTCCTGCGGGCGCGGGAGTACCCCGGTGTCGGCCCCGCCCTGGCCTGGGACACCCGGCTGCCCCTGCCCGCGGGCGCCGAACTGCGCCGCGGCCTGCGGACCGCCGTCCACGACGGCCACGCCGCCGACCCCGCCGCCCTGGCCGCGGCCGCCCGCTCCCTGGCCTGAGCACCGCAGGACGCCCACCACATCCACCAGCACCAGAAGGACGACTCCTATGCGCGTTCTCGTCACCGGCGGCTCGGGAAGGCTCGGCCGCAGTGTCGTGGCCACCCTCACCGAGCGCGGCCACACCGTCACCTCCGTGGACACCGCCCCGCCGCCGCCCGGCACCGAGGTGATGACCGCGGACCTGCTCGTGGCGGCCGAACGAGAGGACGTCTTCGCCCGCGCCCGTCCCGAGGCCGTCGTCCACCTGGCCGGTATCGCCGTCCCCTTCGCCAGCCCCGACCTGGACACCCTCAGCGTCAACGCCCGGCTGGCCTGGGCGGTGCTCTCCTCAGCCGAGGCCCACGGCGCCCGCTCGGCGGTGGCCGCCTCCAGCCCGACGGTCTACGGGTACAACACCCCCTCGTGGCGGCCCGACTACCTGCCCCTGGACGAGGAGCACCCGGTCAGGCCCTGGCACGCCTACGGGCTGAGCAAGGCCTTCATCGAGCAGACCGTGGCGGCCCTGGCCCGTACCGCCCAGGCCTGCACGATGACGTGCCTGCGCCCCGGCTACGTCGTGGCACCGGAGGAGTGGGAGGGCGCGGTCACCCAGCAGGGCCACACCATCGCCGAGCGCCTGGCCGACCCCGCCCTGGCGGCCGCCTCCCTGTTCAACTACGTCGACGCCCGCGACGCCGGGGAGCTGTTCGCGCTGGTGATCGAGAACCCCGACCGGGTCACCGGCGGCCAGGTGTTCAACGCCATGGCCGCCGACCCCCTGGCCCCGGGCCCGGTGGACGCCCTGCTGCCGAAGTACCACCCCGCCACGGCCGAGCACGCCGCCGCGCTGGCCGGCGGCGGGGCCGTCTTCAGCTCGCGGGCCGCCCGCGAGGCACTGGGGTGGAACCCCTCCCGCACCTGGCGCGAGCAGGTGCCCGCCCACGTCCTGGACGCACTCGAACGCCGCTGACCGCGCGCACGCTCCGCTACGCTAGAGAGGAAAGAGTTTTCCAGTGGCGCGCAGCAGGAGAGGAAGCGGCGTGAACTCCGGTTACGTGACGTTGGAGCAGGTCGCCGAACACGCCGGGGTGTCCCTGGCCACGGCTTCGAGGGTCATCAACGGCAGTACCCGCCAGGTGAGCCAGAAGCTCCGGGACAAGGTGACGGCCAGCGCCCAGGAACTGGGCTACCTGGCCAACGCCTCCGCCCAGACGCTGGCCCGCAACAGCAGTTCGCTGGTCGGGCTGATCGTCCACGACATCGCCGACCCCTACTTCTCCTCGATCGCGGCCGGCGTCACCCGGCAGACCGAGGCGCAGGGACTGGTCCTGGTCCTGGGCACCACCAGCCACGCCCCGCAGAACGAGGGCCGCATCCTGGCCACCCTGCGCGCCCACCGGGCGCGCGCGGTGGTGCTGGTGGGTTCGCGCTCCACCGACGAGGAGAGCAACCGGCGCCTGGCCGAGGAGATCACCATGTTCCGCCGCCAGGGCGGCCGGGTGGCGTGCGTGTCCCAGGAGGGCCTGCCCGCCGACACCGTCACCCCCGACAACCACACCGGGTCGGCCGACCTGGCACGGCACCTCATCGCCCAGGGCCACCGGGAGTTCGCGATCCTGGCCGGGCCCACCGACCTGCAGACCGCCCGCGAGCGGTTGGACGGGTTCCACTCCGCGCTCTCGGGCGCCGGGCTGGAACTGGCCCACCACAACGTGGTGCACGGGGCCTTCACCCGGGACGGCGGTTATGAGTCCACCCGCAGGCTGATGGCGGTGGGCACCGACGCCACCTGCCTGTTCGCGGTCAACGACGTCATGGCCACCGGCGCGATGGCGGCCCTGCGCGACCTGGGCATGCGGGTGCCCCAGGATCTGTCGGTGGCCGGGTTCGACGACATCCCCACCCTGCGCGACCTGACCCCGGCCCTGACCACCGTCCGCCTGCCCCTGGAGGAGATGGGCGAGATGGCCGCGCAGCTGGCGCTGGACGGCGAGCCCGCCGAACAGCCGCGCGTGGTGACGGTCAAGGGCGAGGTCGTCGAGCGCGAGAGCACGGGCCCGGCCAAGACCGGCTGATCCCGACCAGGCTCACGGCCCCTGGTGCGTGCGCGCGCCCGGGGCCGTGCCGTGTCCGGACTGCGCCCGGCGCGGGCGCCCGTCCCGGCATCGGGCGCGCACCACCGCGGCGCCCGCCCATGAGAGCGCGATGACCCCCGCGATCACCAGGCGCGAGGTCAGCAGGTGCTCCGGCGGATAGAGGGTCCCGGTGATGTGGAAGTCGATGAAGCCCGACTCCATCACCGTGCGCCCGGTCGCCGCCCGCGACCAGTTCTCGACCTCGGTCAGCACGCACGGCCAGTCGACGATGACGATGCCCAGCGCGTAGGCGGCGGTGCCCACGTGCGGCCACAGCGCACGCGGCCACCGCCAGGCCAGGAAGCCCCCGAGGACGACGTAGCCGAAGAACGCGAAGTGCAGGACCATCGCCGTGTGGCCGATGAGGAGGTGGGTCATGCCCCGAACCTAGGCTCCGCGCCCTGGCCGCACATGCGCACGGCGACCCAGAAGCCGCTGAGTACCCGTACTCAGTCGACCCGGGCCCCCTCCTCGGCGAGGGTGCGGAAGAAGTCCCGCACGTCCCCGGCGAGCAGGCCGGGCACCTCCATCGCGGCGAAGTGGCCGCCGCGCTCGAACTCCGACCAGTGCCGGATGTCGTAGAGCCGCTCGGCCAGGGGACGCACCGCCTGGGTGATGTCGTGCGCGAACACGGCGACGCCGAGCGGTACCGGGCAGGGCTCGGTGCGCCGGGGGGCGTCGTGGTGCAGCCGTGCGGAGGAGGCCGCGGTGGCGGTCAGCCAGTACAGCGCGACGTCGGTGAGGATCCGCTCGTCGTCGACCGGCGTGCGCGGGTCGGTCCACTGGGCGAAGCGCTCGGCGATCCAGGCCAGCTGGCCGACCGGCGAGTCCGTCAGCGCGTAGCCGATGGTCTGCGGGGTGGCGGCCTGCAGCGCCTGGTAGGGCGGCCGGTTGGCCATCAGGTGCCTGACCCTGTCCAGCCGGGCCTGGTCGGTCTCGGTCAGGGCGACGCCGGCGTCCGGGTCGGGCCGGGTCGGCAGGTAGTTGACGTGCACGCCCACGACCCGCTCGGGCGCCACCGCGCCGAGCGCCGTGGACACGCCCGAGCCGAAGTCGCCGCCTTGGGCGCCGTAGCGCTCGTAGCCGAGCCGGTCCATCAGTTCGGCCCAGGCCCGCGCGATGCGGACGATGTCCCAGCCGCGCTCGTGTGTGGGTCCGGAGAACCCGAAGCCGGGCAGGGAGGGGATCACGAGGTGGAAGTCGCGCGAGAGCGGCTCGATGACGTCGAGGAACTCCAGGAACGAGCCGGGCCAGCCGTGGGTGAGCACCAGCGCGAGCGCGTCCGGGTTCGGGGAGCGCACGTGGACGAAGTGGATGTTCTGTCCGTCGATCTCGGTGGTGAAGTGCGGCAGCGCGTTGAGCCGGGCCTCGTGGGCGCGCCAGTCGTAGCGGGTGCGCCAGTGCTCGGCCAGCTCCTTGAGTCTGGCCAGCGGGAAGCCGTAGTCCCACCCGGCGCCCGCCACCTCGTTGGGCCAGCGGGTGCGGGAGAGGCGGTCGGCCAGGTCGTCGAGGTCGGCCTGGGGGACGGCGATGCGGAACGGCGTGGTCATGGTCCCAACTCCCGGAGTTCGTTTGGAGCCTGAATGTTCGTGTCACTAACGTTTACCGAGCAAACGATAACACGACCGTTGGGCGCCCCAACGATTCGCTAGACTCCCACCCATGCAGAACCCGCCGCAGACACCGCCCGAGCACCCCGCCGCCCGATGGGAGCGCACCCCCAGCTGGCTGCTCAACCAGACCGCCCACCACGCACAGCGCCTGGTGGCCGACGGGTTCTCCTCCCTGAACGCACGCGGCTACCACTACCGCCTGCTCGCCACGCTGCACGACTCCGGACCGGCCAGCCAGGCCGAACTGGGCCGCCGCAGCGGCATCCACGTCAGCGACATGGTCGCCACGGTCAACGAACTCACCGAGGCCGCCCTCGTCGAGCGCACCCCCGACCCCGCCGACCGGCGGCGCAACATCATCTCCCTGACCACCGAGGGCCAACACCGGCTGCGACGGCTCGAAGAGCAACTGGCCGCGACCCAGGACACCCTCCTGGCCCCCCTCTCCCCCGACGAACGCGCCCACCTGACCGACCTGCTCGCCACCGTCCTGGACCACCACGAACAGCACACCCGCACCCGCCCGCCCCACTGACCGGCCCCACCCCGGTACGGCAACCAAGCACCCCGCCCCACGGAAACGGGGCGCCCCCACCAGGAGGACGCCCCGCACCACCGGCCGCACCACCAGTGCTAGGGGAAGTGGTCGGCGACCGGCGTGAGCGTGTCGGCGAACACCAGGCCGTGGCCGGGCCCGGTGTCGGCCCGCACCCGCCCCCGGTCGAACTCCACCCCGCTGGGGCGGGCCAACGCACCCAGCTCGGCGAAGGACGCGCGATCGATCTCCTCGACCATCGCCACCCGGGGCAGGCACAGCGCCAACTGACCCGACAGCTCCGGCAACAGGTGCGGAGCCACCGGCACGCCCCGGCGCGCCATCGACTCCGCGATCCGCAGGAACGGCGTGATCCCCCCGACCCGCACCACGTTGGGCTGGGCCACGTCCACCACCCCCAGCTCCACCGCCCGCTCGAACTCCTGGACCGTACGCAGGTTCTCACCGATCGCGAACGGCACCCCCGTACGCTCACGCAGCCGCGCGTGCGCCTCCAGATCCTGGGCCGGCAACGGCTCCTCGACGAAGAACGGATCGAAGTCCGCCAGCGCGCCCAGCGCCCGCGCCGCCCCCGGCACGTCCCAGCGCTGGTTGGCGTCCACCATCAACACGCCCTCGGGCCCCACCAGCTCCCGCACCGCGCCCACGCGCTCCACGTCACGCGACAGCTCCGCAGAACCCACCTTGATCTTGACCGCGGTGTGCCCGGCACCCACCCACCGGCGCACCTGGTCCTCCAGGTCCGCCAGCGGATAGTCCAGGTTCACCCCGCTGCCGTAGGCGGACACCGACTCGCGCCGGCGCCCCACCGCCTCGACCAGGCTCTCCCCCGCCGCGCGGGCCCGCAGGTCCCACAGGGCGATGTCGATCCCCGCCGCCGCCATCAGCGTCAGACCGCTCGTGCCCGCCTCCCGCAGGTGCCAGCACAGCTCGTCCCACAGCGCCGGATGGGCCTCGCGGCCCACCAGTGCCGCCGGACAGTCGTCGTTGACCAGCGCCTCCACCGCACGCGCACCGATCAGCGGCGTCCAGGCGAAACCCGTCCCCACCTGCCCGGTGTCGGTGTGCACCCGCACCACGACCAGGTCGTTGCGGTCCACACCCCCGTCCCAGGCACGGTGCAGCGGCAGCCGGTAGGCGCGGGCACCCACCCCGCTCACACGCACGCTCAGCCCTCCTTGACCAGTGACAGGCCGGTCTCGATGAGCCCGGCCAGAGCGGCCTCCTCCTCGGGGGTCGGGTCCACGAACGGGGCCCGCACCCCGCCCATGTCCACCCCCCGCAACCGCGCGCCCGCCTTGACCAGCGAGACCGCGTACCCCGGCACCCGGTCGCGCAGACGCACCAGCGGCTCGAAGAACTCGCGCGTGAGGGTCTCGGCCAACTCGTCACCCGCGTGCACCGCCGTGAAGAAGGCGTTGGCCACCTCCGGCACGAACGCGAACGCCGCCGAGGAGTAGAGCGGAACACCCACCGCGCTGTAGGCCGGCACGGTCAGCTCCGCCGTGGGCAGCCCGTTGAAGAACGTGAACTCCGCACCGCGCAGCGCACGCACGGCCAGCACGATCTGGCGCACGCGCCCCAGGTCGCCCGTCCCGTCCTTGATCCCCACCACGTTCGGGATCGCCGCCAGCTCGGCCGCGCTCTCGGGCGTGAACACCATCGACCCGCGCTGGTAGACGATCACCGGGATGTCCACCGCCGAGGTCACCGTACGCACGTACTCCACCAGGCCCCGCTGCGGGGCGCCCACCAGGTAGGGCGGCAGCAGCAGCACCGCGTCCGCCCCCAGCTCGCGGGCGGAGGCGGCCTGCTCGATCGCCGTGCCCACACTGCCGCCGGCCCCCGCCACCACCGGCACCCGCCCCGCGGTCACCTGGACCGACCGGCGCACCACGGCCGCGTGCTCGACGGCCGAGAGGGCGTGGACCTCCCCGGTCCCGCACGCCGCGAACACACCGCCCGCGCCGTGCCCGACCCCCGAGGCCACGTGCTCGGCCAGCACGTCCTCGTCGACCCGGCCCTCACCGTCGAAGGGCGTCAGGGGAAAGAACAGGATTCCGTCGAAGTTCATGCCACTCCTCGCTCACGGGCCCGTGCGGTCCACGGGCCCAGGGGGTCGGCCGAGGGCGTGCGCCCCCGGCCCTGTCACAGGACGTACTGCACGTGCCGGCGCGCCACCGTCGCGATCACCTCGTCGCCGTCGGCCGACCAGACGCGCTCGTTGAAGATCTCCACCTCGATGTCACCGGTGTAGCCCGCCGCGTCCACGGCCCGGCGCAGACCGCGCACGTCGGCGTGGCCGTCACCGACCATGCCGCGGCCCAGCAGCGCGTCGGAGGGGATCGGCAGCTCCCAGTCGCACGCCTGGAAGGAGGCGATGCGCCCGCCCGCGCCGGCCCGGGCGATCTGGGCGTACACCTGCGGGTCCCACCACACGTGGTAGGCGTCGACGACCACGCCCACCGCGCGGGCGTCGAACCGTTCGGCGACGTCCAGGGCCTGGCCCAGGGTGGAGAGCACGGCGCGGTCGGCGCAGAACATCGGGTGCAGGGGCTCCAGGGCCAGGCGCACACCGCGTTCGAGGGCGTAGGGCACCAGCTCGGCCAGCACCTCGACCATGCGCTCGCGCACCGCGGCCAGGTCGCGCTCGCCCTCGGGCAGCCCGCCCACCACCATCACCAGACAGGGCGCGCCCAGCTCGGCGGCCTCGTCGATGGCGCGGCGGTTGTCCTCCAGCACCCGCGCGCGGTCGGGCCCGGTCAGGAACCCGGCCCGGCAGTAGGAGGACACGCGCAGACCGGACCGGCGCACCAGGCGGGCGGCCTCGGCCAGCCCCATCTCGGCGACCGGTTCGCGCCACACGCCGATGGCGGGCAGCCCCGCCCGCAGGCAGCCGTCCACCGCCTGCACCAGGTTCCAGTACTTGACGGTGGCCTGGTTGAGGGAGAGCCGGGCCAGCGCGGGGTCGCCGGGCAGGGGGGTCGGTATTCCGGCGGGGCGCCCGGAGGGCAGGTCCACGGCGGTGGGGGTGATCGGCCCCGGCCCGGAGGCGGTCGCGGTCACTGCTCCACCCCCGAGACCTCCAGCAGGGCGCGCATGCGCGCCACGGCCAGTTCGGGGTCGCTGAGCGCCCCGGCCGCGTCGGCCAGGCGCACGACCTGGGCCAGGTGGGGCAGGTCGCGCGCGCTGTGCAGCCCGCCCACCATGTGGAAGCCCTTCTGGTGGCCGTTGAGCCAGGACAGGAAGGCGATGCCGGCCTTGTAGTAGAAGGTGGGGGCGGCGAACAGGTGCCGGGCCAGGGGGACGGTGGGCTCCATCAGGGCCCGGTAGCGGGCGGTGTCGCCCTCGTCCAGGGCGGCCAGCGCCCGGGCGGCGGCGGGCGCGATGGCGGCGAAGATGCCGAGCAGGGCGTGGGAGTGGCCCTGGTCGTCGCCCTGGATCAGCTCGGGGTAGTTGAAGTCGTCGCCGGTGTACAGGCGCACGCCCTCGGGCAGCAGCCGGCGCAGGCGCACCTCCAGGGAGGCGTCCAGCAGGGAGACCTTGATGCCCTCCACGGCCTGGGCGTGCTCGGCGATGAGCCCGGCGACGGGTTCGATCGCCTCGGCGGGGTCGGCGTAGCCCCAGTAGCCGGCCAGGGCCGGGTCGAACGCGGTGCCCAGCCAGTGCAGGATCACCGGGCGCTCGGCCCGCTTGAGCAGCCGGGCGTAGACGCGGGCGTAGTCGTCGGGCCCCTGCGCGGAGGCGGCCAGTGCGCGGGAGGCCATCAGGACGGGGGTGGCCCCGGCCGCCTGGACGACGTCCAGTTGCTCCTCATACGCCGTGATAACGCTTTCCAGGTCGGTCCGCGAAGAGGCGATCTGGTCGGTGCCCACACCGCATGCCAGGGCGGCGCCGCGCTCGGCGGCCTGCGCGCCGGACCTGCCGATGAGCTCGGCGGTGGCCGCCCAGTCCAGGCCCATGCCGCGCTGGGCGGTGTCCATGGCGTCGGCCACGCCCAGCCCCTGGTCCCACAGGTGGTGGCGGAAGGCGAGCGTGGCCTGCCAGTCCACCGCCGCGGGGGCACCGGGCGCGTTGGGGCGCGCGGGGTCGGCGACCACGTGGGCCGCGGCGTAGGCGGTACGGGTGCGGGCCGGGGGCAGGGGCGAGGCCGCCACAGGCGTACCGCGCAGGGTGTAGGCCTCGATCCGCCCGTCGTCGGTGGGCAGTCTCAGGGTGTTCATGACAGGGTGACCTCGTCCAGTTCCACGGTGTGGCCCTCGGCGGCCGAGCGCAGGCCGGCCTCGGCCATCTGCAGGCCGCGGGCCCCCGAGAGCAGGTCGTGCGGGAAGGGCGAGCCGGTGACCACGTGCCGCAGGAAGTTCTCCCACTGGGCGCGGAACCCGTTGGGGAACTCGGTGTTGTCGGGCACCTGCTCCCACTGCTCGCGGTAGCGGCCGTCGTCGGCCAGGTCGGGGTTCCAGACCGCCTTGGGCGTGGCCGAGCGGTGCTGGACGCGGCAGGAGCGCAGCCCCGCCACGGCGCTGCCGTGGGTGCCGTCGACCTGGAACTCCACCAGCTCGTCGCGGGCCACGCGCACGTTCCAGGAGGAGTTGATCTGCGCGATGACACCGCCGTCGAGCTCGAAGATGCCGTAGGCGGAGTCGTCGGCGGTGGCCTGGTAGGGCTCGCCGTTCTCGTCCCAGCGGCGGGGGATGTGCGTGGCCACCTTCGCGGTGACGCTGCGCACCTGGCCGAAGAGGTGCTCCAGGATGTAGTGCCAGTGCGGGAACATGTCCAGCACCATGCCGCCGCCCTCCTCGGCGCGGTAGTTCCAGCTGGGGCGCTGGCCGGGCTGCCAGTCGCCCTCGAAGACCCAGTAGCCGAACTCGCCGCGGATGGACAGGATCTCGCCGAAGAAGCCGGAGTCGATCAGGCGGCGCAGCTTGAGCAGGCCGGGAAGGAAGAGCTTGTCCTGGACCACGCCGTTGCACACGCCCGCGTCGCGGGCGAGCTTGGCCAGCTCCAAAGCGGCGCTGAGGGTGCTCGCCGTGGGTTTTTCGACGTAGACGTGCTTGCCCGCGGCGATGGCGGCGCGTACGGCGGCCTCGCGGGCGTGCGTGATCTGCGCGTCGAAGTAGAGGGAGATACCGTCGTCGGACAGGACCGAGTCCAGGTCCGTGGTCCAGCGCTCGATGCCGTGGCGCTCGGCGATCTCGCTCAGTTTGCGCTCGTTGCGGCCCACCAGGACCGGCTCGGGGATGATCCGGGACCCGTCGGGCAGGGCGACGCCGCCCGCCTCGCGGATGGCCAGGATCGACCGGGTCAGGTGCTGCCGGTACCCCATGCGTCCGGTGACGCCGTTCATGGCGACACCAAGCACGTGATCACGCATGTGTCTTTTCCGCCTCTCAGTAGGTAAGCGCTTTCCATCGTACGGCACACCACCCCCTCCGCACCAGAGGGACCTTCGGACCTGCGCGTGCGGCCCCACCCCGCCGGATCCGGGGCGCGGCACCGACCCGCTCCGGGTGCCGGCCAGGCGGGGTGTGGGTAGCCTCACCGGAGTGAGCAACCTCGAAGCCGACCCGGCCGAACAGCGCGTGTGCGTGGAGAACGCGGCACCCGCCCCGGGCACCGAACTCCTCCAGCCGCGCGAGGTCCCCCTGGGCGGGGCGCGCGCCATGACCGTCCGCCGCGCCCTGCCCGGCCGCAACCGGCGGATGATCGGCGCGTGGTGCTTCGCCGACGTCTACGGGCCCACCGACGTCGGCGCCCGGGGCGGCATGCAGGTCCCGCCCCACCCCCACATCGGCCTGCAGACGGTCACCTGGCTGGTCCACGGCCACGTCCGCCACCGCGACGGGCTGGGCTCGGACCAGCTGGTCCGCCCGGGCCGGCTCAGCCTCATGACCGCCGGGCACGGCATCGCCCACTCCGAGCGCAGCCCCGACCAGGCGCCCGCGCGCCTGCACGGCGCCCAGCTGTGGGTGGCCCTGCCCGAGGCCGAACGCGAGGGCGCGCCCCGCTTCGAACACCACGACGACCTGCCCGTGTGGCGGACGGGGGGAGCGCGGGTCACGGTGATCGCGGGCCAGGTCGCGGGCCGCCGCTCCCCCGCCCGCGTGCACACCCCGCTCATGGGCGCCGAGGTGGTGCTGTCCGCGGGGACCGGCGTCGACCTTCCCCTGGACCCGGCCTTCGAGCACGGCGTCCTGGCGCTGGACGCCACGGTGAACGCGCTCGGGCACCGCGTGGAGGCCGGCTCCCTGCTCTACCTGGACCCCGGGCGCACCGAGGTCGGGCTCCGCGCCGACCAGGACGCCCACCTGCTGGTCCTCGGCGGGGAGCCCTTCGCTGAGGACCTGGTGATGTGGTGGAACTTCGTGGGCCGCGGCCACGAGGAGATCGTGGCCGCGCGCACCCGCTGGGAGGGCGAGCGCGAGGCCCCGGGCACCGCGCCCAGGTTCGCCCCCGTCACCGGGGACGAGGGCCCGCCGCTGCCCGCGCCGACGCTGCCCAACGCCCGCCTGCGCCCCCGCCCCCGGCACAGGAAGTAGGGACGCGCGCCGCCCCGGACACGGCCGGGCGGGCGGACGGCCACCGGTTCGGGGGAGGCCCGGTCAGCGCACCCGCACCCGCCCGACCACCCGGCCGTCCTGGACCGCGATGGTCCAGCGTCGCCGTGGGAGTGCGGGATCCTCGCCGAGCGCACCCAGCGGTCCGCGTCCTGGGGCGCCATCCCCACGGCGCGGTGACCTTCGACCTCGGTCGACCACGCCCGGCCCGGCCGGTGCGGGGGCCGGGAACCCCGGGTGTGCGCGAGGATCCGGTCCTCGGACGCCATCGAGACCGCCCCCCACGCGGCGGGCAGGCCTGGAGCGGCCACCGGGGCCCGGCCCGCGAGCGGCGCCCGGAGCAGCGCCGCTGAAGGCGCGCGTCAAGTCCGCCTTGATCCGGCCGCCCCCACGACCTTGGACAGATCAGCCCAAAAGGTCGGCGTTCGCCCGCCAACCTGCACACCAGCCGCGTCCCACCATGCTCTTGAGGCCAACTCCTGCTACGGTGCGGATCGCGAACTACGGGATGATTTAGGAGACCTGAACATGGTCCAACAGCCTCGCGAGCAGTGGGGGACGCGCGCGGGATTCCTTCTGGCGGCCATCGGATCGGCCGTCGGACTGGGCAACATCTGGCGATTCCCCTACATCGCCTACGACAACGGTGGCGGCGCGTTCCTCGTGCCCTACCTCATCGCCCTGCTCACCGCGGGCATTCCGCTGCTCATCCTCGAATACTCCATCGGGCACCGCTACCGCTCCTCGGCACCACTGTCCTACCGGCGCATCACCCGCCCCGCCGAGGTCATCGGCTGGTGGCAGGTCGCGATCTGCTTCGTCATCGCCACCTACTACGCGGTCATCATCGCCTGGGCGGCGCGCTTCGCGATCTTCTCGGTGGGCCAGGAGTGGGGCGAGGACCCCGAGGCGTTCTTCTACGGCGACTTCCTCGAACTCGGCGACGCGCCCGGCATGGTCTCCGGCTACGTCGCCGGCGTGGCCTGGCCGCTGGTGGGCGTGTGGGTGATCGTCCTGGCCATCCTCGCCCTGGGCATCCGCCAGGGCGTGGAGAAGGCCAACAAGTTCTTCATCCCGCTGCTGGTGTTCCTGTTCCTCATCATGGTCGTGCAGGCCCTGACCCTGGACGGGGCCGCGCAGGGCCTGGACGCGCTGTTCACGCCCGACTGGGGCGCCATGCTCAACGGAAGGGTGTGGATCCAGGCCTACGGCCAGATCTTCTTCTCCCTCTCCATCGGCTTCGCCATCATGGTCACCTACGCCTCCTACCTCCGGCGCAAGGCCGATCTGACCGGCACCGCCGTCACCGCGGGCCTGGCCAACAGCTCCTTCGAGCTCCTGGCCGGCATCGGCGTCTTCGCCGCGCTGGGCTTCATGGCCAACGCCGCGGGCGTGGGCGTGGCCGAGGTCGTCCAGGCCGGCCCCGGACTGGCCTTCGTCGTCTTCCCGCAGATCATCTCCTCCCTGCCGGTGGCCGGGGCGCTGTTCGGCGTGCTGTTCTTCGTCTCCCTGGTGGTGGCCGGGCTCAGCTCGCTGATCAGCATCGTCGAGGTGATCGTCTCCGCGGTCCAGGACCGCACCGGGCTGGGTCGCGTTCCGACCGTGCTCATGATCGGCGGCGCCACCGCGCTGGCCTCGATCCTGCTCTTCCCGACACACGAGGGCCTCTACCTGCTCGACGCCGCCGACCACTTCATCAACCAGTACGGCATCGCCCTGGCCGGGCTCGTGATGGTGATCGTCTTCGGCTGGGTCGTGCGCAAGCTGCCCTACTTCGAGCGCCACGCCAACGCCACCTCCACCATCCGGCTCGCGCTGTGGTGGCGGGTGTGCCTGGGCGTGATCACGCCGATCCTGCTGGGCTTCATGATGTGGGACAGCCTGCGCTCCGAACTGGCCGAGGCCTACGAGGGCTACAGCATGTCCTTCCTGCTCACCGCTGGATGGGGTGTGGCGATCGGCGCCATCGTCTTCGGCGTCGTCGTCTCCCTCATCCCGTGGAAGCGCGCCGACCAGCTCGCCGCCAACGACGCCCGGGACGAGGCCGCCGAGGCCGGTTCGGGACCGGCCACGAACGAGGAAGGGGGACGCTGATGTCCTTCGGAGCCATCGTCATGATGATCGTGTTCATCATCGTGCTCTGGGGCGGCCTGCTCGCGGCCGTACTCAACCTGCGCGCCCACCCCGAGGACTCCGACCAGGAGTAGCCCGGACACCACGCAGAACGTGGGGCGGCCGACACTGTCGGCCGCCCCACGCGCGTCCGCCACCGGGTGTCGACGCTCGCATCGGCACCGCACGGCCCCGCTCCCGCGGCGGCACCGCTAGGCCTTGGCGAACTCGCGCACGATCCGCTCACAGAAGGCCGGCAGGTCGTCGGGGCTACGGCTCGTGGTCACGCCCTGATCGGTGACCACCTCCTCGTCCACCACCTCGCCCCCGGCATTGCGCAGGTCGGTGCGCAGGCTCGGATAGGAGGTCAGGGTGCGCCCCCGCGCCACGTCCGCCTCCACCAGCACCCAGGGCCCGTGGCAGATCGCGGCGACCGGCTTGCCCGCCTCCACGAACCCGCGCACGAAGCCCACCGCGTCGGAGTTCTTGCGCAGGTTGTCGGGGTTGACCGTCCCGCCCGGCACCATCAGGGCGTCGTAGTCGCCGACCTGCGCCTCCAGCACCCGCCGGTCCACGGTGAACCGGTCGGCCGGCGCGATGTCGCCGTTCATCGCCTGGATGGTCCCCTCCTTCAACGAGACCAGCTCCGTCTGCGCCCCCTCCTGCTCCAGCGCCTTCCTCGGCTCGACCAGCTCGACCTGTTCCACACCGTCCGCCGCCAGGATCGCGATCCGGCGACCGGTGAGCGTGTCAGCCATGGCTCCCCCTCGTCCTCGGTTCACGGGCACCGCTGACCCGGTGCCACATCCGCGCCCCTACCCGGCCGGGACCGTCCTCACCCGAACCACACCGGCCCCACCCGCATCCCACCCCGCGCCCGCCATGCGAGGATCCGACCCGGTAGCCGCTGCCCGTACGCGGCCTGCCTGCTCGAACGGCTGCGCTGGAGCGGGTGCCCCGGCCCGCCTGAGGTCCCGACCACCCGCGCCGGACCGCTGGGCCTGTGAGCCCGGGCCCCGCGGGGGCGGGCACCGCACCGCCGTGGCAGGCTGGATCCCGCCGCGCACGCCCCCGACCCGTCAGGAGCACCGCCCATGCACGCCTGCGTCGTCGCGGTCAGCGCCGGAGCCCACCACACCTTCAGCAAACCCGTCCGTCCCCGGATCCGCCTGCTCACCGGCCTGGGCGTGGAGGGCGACGCCCACATGGGCACCACGGTCAAGCACCGCTCGCGCGTCGCCCAGGACCCCACCCGCCCCAACCTGCGCCAGGTCCACCTCATCCACACCGAACTCTTCGACTCCCTCGCCGACGCCGGATACACCCTCACCCCCGGACAGCTCGGCGAGAACATCACCACACGCGGACTCGACCTGCTGGGCCTGTCCACCGGCACCCTGCTGAACGTGGGCACGTCCGTCATCGAGGTGACCGGCCTGCGCAACCCCTGCACCCAGATCGACGCCTTCGCCCCCGGCCTGCTCAAACACCTCGCCCACCGCGACGAGCAGGGCGCCATCGTGCGGCGCGGCGGTGTGATGGGCGTCGTGCGCGCCGGCGGCACCGTCGAGCCCGGCATGGCCGTGCACGTACGCCCGCCGCGGGCCCCGCACGTTCCCCTGGACCGCGTGTGAGCCCGCACCCGGCCGCGGGCCCGGTGCTAGCGTTGGCCCCATGACAGACGACGGCCCCCACGCGACCGCCGCGGTCAAGAGCGTCCTCGTCACGGGGGCGACCGGAACACTGGGCCGCCCCGTGACCGAACGGCTGCGTGCCGCCGGACACCGGGTCCGCACCCTGAGCCGCCACGCCGACCCGGACGACCCGCGTGCGCACGCCGTCGACCTGCGCACGGGCACCGGGCTCACCGAGGCCCTGGACGGCGCCGACGTGGTCGTGCACTGCGCCAGCTCCCCGACCGGCGGCGACATCCCGGCGGCCGCCCACCTGATCCGGGCCGCCCGCCGCGCGGGCATCGACCACCTCGTCTACATCTCCATCGTGGGCGTGGACCGGGTGCCCCTGGGCTACTACCGCACCAAGCACACCGTGGAACAGGCCCTGGCCGCCGGCCCGCTGGGCTGGACCGTGCTGCGCACCACCCAGTTCCACGACCTGGTGCGCGCGCTCTGCGCCCGCATGGCCCGACTGCCCGTCCTGCCCTGCCCCGACATCCCCCTGCAGCCGATCGACGCCGACGAGGTCGCCGCCCGCCTGGCCCAACTCGCCCAGGGCCCACCGGCCGGACGAGTCCCCGACATGGGCGGACCCCAGGTACGGACCCTGCCGGACCTGGCCCGCGCCTACCTCGACGCCCGGGACCTGGAACGGCGCGTGCGCCCGATACGCCTACCGGGCCGGATGATGGCCGCCTGCCGCGAAGGCGGACTCCTGGCCCCCGACCGCACGGTCGGCAGCACCACCTTCGAGGAGTTCCTGGCCCGGCGGCAGACCGAGAGCCCCTGACCGGCGCTGGCCCGGCCCGCGGCCGCCATGGCACTCTGAGGGCATGGACCAGGTCACCCTGACACTGCGCTTCGCACCCGAACTCCGCTTCTTCCTGCTGCCCCGCAACCGCGGCGACCAGGTCCGCGTCCAGCACGACGCCACCAGCACCCTGGGCCACGTCATCGAGTCCCTGGGCCCACCCCGCACCGAGATCGGCCGCCTGCGCGCCGACGGCACCGAGGTCACCACCGCCCACCGACCCACCGACGGCCAGACCATCGAGATCGACGCCCCCGAACAGCCCCAGGACACACCCTTCGGCCACACCCGGTTCCTGCTCGACGTCCACCTGGGCACCCTCGCGCGCCGCCTGCGCCTACTGGGCGTGGACACCGCCTACGACAACGACCGCGACGACGACGCCCTGGTCGAGCAGGCCAACGACGAGCGACGCATCCTGCTCACCCGCGACCGCGGGCTGCTGCGCCGACGCGGCCTGCTCGCCGGAGCCCACGTCCACCACACCGCACCCGACCGCCAACTCCAGGAGGTCCTGCGCCGCTTCGACCCGCCCCTGGCCCCCTTCACCCGCTGCCCCGCCTGCAACGGACTGGTGGAACCGGCGACCAAACAGCAGGTCCAGAGCGAACTCCGGGCCGGCACCCGCGCCACCTACGACACCTTCGCCCAATGCCGCTCGTGCGAACGGGTGTACTGGCCCGGCGCCCACCATGAACGGCTCGCCCAGATCGTCGACCGCGCCCGGGCGCGCACCGCCTGAACCACCGACCCGCCGACCGCCACCCTCGCCCCGGCTCACACCACCGCACGGAATCGGCCGGGACGTGCGGCCGGGGCCCGACAGCTCACGGCTCTGGCGAAGCGCCCGACTCGGACGGCCCACCCGCCGCCCGCAGCCGCTCGGCCAGCACACCGCACCGCCGCACCAGCTCCGCGGGTTCGATGACCTCGAAACCGTGCCCCAACAGGACCACGTGCATGAGGCCGTAGTCGAGGTCGTCGGCACCGCTGACGACCTCGCAGCGCCCGCTCCCCCGGCTCCGCACCAGCGCCGCCGACGCCGGAATCCGCGCCCGCACCGTCTCGGCCGGGGCGTGCACGAGGAACCGCGCCTGGTACCGGTAGACCCGGCTCGCCACACCCTCCTGCACGAACGGCGCCGCCTCCGGTGCCGGGCGCGGGTGAAAACGCCACGTCCGGGCCGACACCCCGCTCATGCGGTCGACGCGGAAGGTGCGCCAGTCCTCGCGGTCCAGATCGAACGCCAGCAGATACCAGCGCCGGTCGGAGGCGACCAGGCGGTAGGGCTCCACCCTGCGGCGCCGCACCCCGCCCTCGGAGGGGGGCGAACCAAGTAAGCCCGAAAGGGGCAACGGCCCCGCTCGCCCGTGATGTGAGCCCGTGTTGGGTTGCGGTTCGGTGAAACCCCCACGCTCCTGATCGGCCTCTGGCTACCGTGTCCGCGACCCCCTACCCCCGTTCTGGAGAGGGCCGCCGGTGACCTCGATCGAGCGCACGGCCTACCCGCAGTTCAAGAAGCTGACCTCAGCGCGGATGCTGCACCTGTCCTTCACTCCTACCGCCGACGAGGTCACGTGGGCGACCAAGCTGACCAACAGCCTCGAGGCGCTGTTCGCGGTGGTGCTCGCGCTGAAGTGCCACCAGAAGATGGCGCGCTTCCCCTCCGCCGGTGAGGTCCCCGACGAGGTGGTCGACCACGTGCGCCCGTGCGCCGTCACCTGGACCCGGAGGACGTCGAACCCGACCACGGGGCGGGGCGCACCGCCAAGTGGCACCGCAAGCAGATCCGCACCCGCCTGGGCGTGACCTACGACCCGCCCCGGGCCCGCAAGATCGCCGCCGAGGCGATTCGTGAGGCCGCCCGGTCCAGGAACTACCCGCCCGACCTGATCAATGCCGCGCTGGACCGCCTGGTGGATGCGTCGGTGGAGCTGCCGGGGTTCTCGGTCCACCTGATCGAAGGGCTGCTCGACAACACCTCCGGCGGCAAGCCCTCCACCGTCCATACGGACACCCAGGGCCAGTCGGCGCCGGTGTTCACCCTGGCCACCCTGTTCGGGTTCGACCTGATGCCCCGCATCCGCAACTTCAAGGACCTGACCTTCTTCCGCGCATCCGACCAGGTGATCTACCCCAGCACCGACGAACTGTACGGGGAGCGGGGTCGCAACGTCATCGACTGGAAGCTCATCGAGCGGCACTGGCGCGACCTGATGCAGGTCGCCATCTCCATCAGCGAGGGCCGCCTGTCCTCGGCCACGCTGATGCGCCGGCTGCGCGCCAACTCGCGCAAGAACCGCATCTACAAGGTGTTCCGCGAGGTCGGCCGGTCGGTGCGCACCGTGTCCCTGCTGCGCTACCTGGCCGACCCGGTACTGCGGGCCCGGATCACTGCGGCCACCAACAAGGTCGAGTCCTACAACGACTTCTCCCAATGGCTGCGGTTCGGCAACAACGGGGTGCTCGCCGACAACGACCCCGACGAGCCGGAGAAGCTCATCAAGCTCAACACGCTGCTGGCCAACCTCGTCATCTTCCACAACGCCCTGGACATCGCCGAGGTGGTGCGCGACCTGGTCAGGCAGGGGTGGACCATCACCGCCGAGGAGATCGCCGCCCTGTCCCCCTACATCCGCGCCCACATCACCCGGTTCGGCGCCTACGCCACCGACGTGCTGGGGATCGAACCGGAGGCGTTCGACCCCGCCCTGGACGAGATCGACTTCACCGTCCTGGACCTGGCCGCCTGAAGGGCGGACCAGTCCCGTCACCCCTTCGGGCTCCAGGACCGAGCCGCGCGCAAGGACCGTAACCCCAAGACCGGCGAGCCGTAACCCCAAGACCGGCGAGCCGTAACCCCAAGACCGGCGAGCCGATCGAGAACGCCGTGGCCTGGGCCCGCCTGCGCCTCGGACAAGAACCTCCGCGACATGGCGGGGCGTCCCTCCGGGGCGACCGGGACCCGTAGGCAACTCCGGCCACGCGGGGGGCCGGTGTTCCCCTGGCCACACCGCTACACCCGTTCCCGAAGGCCGCAGAATCGACTGTCGCTACTCACGGGTTACTTGTCCCGTCGCCGGGCGTGCAGGGAGACGCCCCTCCTTCGACGGCGGGCCTTCCGAGTGCTGAAGGGGGCCTGGCCCCGCTTGCCCAAGGAGCAGCCTCGGGGTCGCGTGAGGGCGCCCATGAGCGGGCACGGTCAGCTATCGAAGGGCTGGGACAGCTCCCTTCCTAGGAGCCCGATCTGTCGTCTCGCACGCGTAGCACCCGTACTAAATGTGCGAGACGGTGGTTGAGGGACATGGAAATCGAGGAGGGTTGCTCCAGGATCTGGCGTCAAGTTTGGCTTGACACTGGGGTCCTGGAGGCCCGTTCCTGCGACCCGAGAAGGCCCGCCCATCGGGGGTCAGTCTGGCGGGGCCCAGGGGAACGCCCCTGCGGGAGGGGAGCCCGGTCAGGGGGCGAGCAGGACCGTCTTGCCGGGCAGCCGCCCCGCACCGGCGTCCTCGTGCACGCCGACCAGGTCGGACACCGGCCGATGGGCGGCCACGTGGATCCGGATCCTGCCCGCGTCCACCTTGGCCACCAGCTCGCTCAACTGGGCCCCGTCACTGCGCACCCACAGACTCGCACTGCGCACCCCTCGGCCGTGGGCCTCGGGAACCGCCCCGGCGGTGCTCGCGGCGACACCGCCGTCAGCGACGTAGTCCGTCAGCCGCGCGAGCCCCTCCTCGGGAAGGCGCACGTGGTTGACCACCGCCTGGAACGGACCGCCGACGGCGGCCGGACCCGCGGCGAGGTCGAGGGGTCCCAGTACACGGTGGGCACCGTAGGACCGGAGCCGGTCGGCGTGGCCGGGCACGTCCACCGCGCTCACGTGGGCCCCGGCGTCCACAGCGAGCTGCACCACGAGGCTGCCCACAGCACCCCCCGCCCCGTTGACCAGCACGCTCTGCCCCGGTGCCAACGCGGCGAGCTCGAACGCCGTCTGCCAGGCCGCCAGGCCGGTCAGGGGCAGCGCCGCGGCCTCGACCAGTTCGATCGACCCGGGCGCCGGGGCCAGGGACGCGGCCGGAACGAGCACGTACTCGGCCGCCCCGCCCGCGGAGTCCAGGGGCAGCATCGCCACCACCCGGTCGCCGACCTGCACCCCCTCGACCTTCGGGCCGAGTTCGGCGACGGTGCCCGCCAGGTCGATGCCCGGCACGTACGGAAGGGTGATCGGGAGCATCTTCGCCAGCGCACCCGCGCGGATGTGGTCGTCGACCGGGTTGAACGACGTGGCCGCCACCTGCACGAGCACCTGCCCGGCACCCGGGCGCGGACGCTCGACGTCCTCGTAGCGCAGGACGTCGGCGCCGCCGAACTCGTGGAATCGCATGGCCTTCATGGGTTCTTCTCCTGTGTGTTGGCGTCGTCGCCCCGCAGCGGGGCGATCGGGTGGGGGGCTCGTGAAGGTCGGCGCGCTCAGTTGAGCTGCACCGACCGGGTCGAGTTGCCCATCACCATCCGGTCGATGGCGCTCACGGCGCTGGCGGGGTCGTCGGCGGCGCCGACGGTGACCAGCAGCGGCACGAAGTGCTCGGCCGTGGGATGGGCGATCGCGGCACCGGGCGCCTTGGCGCGGAAGTCGGCCAGGGCGTCGGCGTCGCCGCGGGCGAGGGCCTCGACGGCCCATGCGTCGAAGGCCGCGGTGTCGGTGGCGAGCCCGGGGCTGCGGAAGACGGCGAAGCTGTGCGTCATGAAGCCCGAGCCGAGCACGAGGACGCCCTCGTCGCGCAGGGGCCTCAGACGTGCCCCGAGGTCCAACAGCGCACCGGGGTCGAGGCTGGGCATCGACATCTGCAGGACCGGGACGTCGGCCGCGGGGTACATGGCCATGAGCGGGATGAAGGCGCCGTGGTCGAGGCCGCGGTCGGTGAACTCGTGCACCGTGCCGGGGCCCAGCGCGCCCACGAGCCGCCGAGCCAGGTCGGAGGCGTCCGGGGTCGCGTAGGGAAGGGTCTTGTAGCGGGGGTGGAACCCGTTGAAGTCGTAGTGCAGCGGGGTGCTGGCCGCGGCCCCGGACATCGCGGGCGGCGCCTGTTCCCAATGGGCCGAGACGACGACCACGGCCCTGGGCTTGGGCATGGAGCGGGCCCAGGCGTAGAGGTCGCCGAGCCACTGCGGGTCGTCGAGGGTGAACGGTGCCCCGTGGCTGACGAAGAGGCTGGGCATGGGGCCGTCGGAGGGGGTCCACGCCCGCTGTGCGCGGGCTTGGGGCAGGGCGTCGGCCAGTAGGTCGTCGTAGGCCGCGGCCGGCGGGCGTGAGGGGAACAGGGAGTTCAGGCCACTCGATGTGGTCATGGGGCATCGTCTCCTTCACTTGCTGAGGAAAGTATTTTTACTTTCCTCAGCAAGTGAAAGGTAGCTCAGAAAGACATGCCTGGGCAAGTGATGTGACTTGACTGGGCAACTATGATGGTACTCATGGACACCCACTCACCCTGGCTCGACGACGAGCAGCAGGACCTGTGGCAGGCACTGCTCACGGTCGTCATCGCCCTGCCCGCGGCCCTGGACCGCCAGTTGCAGAAGGACGCGGGCATCTCCAACTTCGAGTACGGGGTCCTGGCCCGGCTGTCCACGGCCGAGCAGGCGACGATGCGGCTGAGCGATTTGGCCCGGATGTGCGACAGCACCCAGCCCCGCCTGTCGAAGGTCATGGACCGCTTCGAGGCACGCGACTGGGTCACCCGCCGCCCCGACCCCGACGACGGGCGGTACACCCTCGCCACGCTGACCGACACCGGCCGGCACAAGCTCATCGAGAGCGCACCGGGACACGTGGAGCAGGTCAGGCGGCTCGTGTTCGATCCGCTCAGCGCCGCTCAGCGCCGCCACCTGGGGGCCGCACTGTCCCGCATCGCCACCACCGTGCGCCAGGACGGCGAAGGGCGCTGACGCGTCCGTGCCGATCCGCGCCCGCGCGGGCGCGGATCGGCACGGATCTCAGTCCAGGCAGAACTCGTTGCCCTCGGGGTCGGCCATCACGTTGGAGCCGGCACTGAGCGGCGGAGCCGGTTCGTCGCGGCGCAGCCGCTTGGCCCCCAGCCAGCGCCACGAGCCGTGCGCACTCGGTGAGCACGATCGGCTCGCAGAGCGTGGCGGGATTCGGAGACGTTGAGCTGGGCACCGATCATGCGCCGCTAGGGCTCGTCGTGCAGGAACTGGAGCAGGTGCAGGGTCTTGAAGATGCGCCCGTAGTGGGCGAAGGCGTCCCCCAGCCCGGTGGGGCGGCCTTCCCGGGAGAGCATGCGCACCAGGTCGTAGCCTTGCACCGCACCGGTGGTGAGGGATCCGGCCACGCGGAGCATGTCGACCCAATGGGACCGGACCGTGTCCAGACGCACAGTGTGGCGTGACATCTGGTCCAGGGGCCCGTCGGAGGCGCGGGTGTTGGTGCGCCACAGGCGGGTGTCGCCCAGGTCGGCGATGCGCGGGGAGCACTGGTAGCCGCAGATCGCGAACAGCCCGAAGACGATGTCGGAGTAGGAGGCGGTGTCGGTGATGACCATCTCCGGCTTGGGGCCGCCATCGCGGGCGTGCAGGGCATCCAGAATGTAGAGCGAGTCGCGGATGGTGCCGGGCACCACCAGCCCGCCCAGGCCCATCACCTGGTCGTTGACCACGTTGAGCCAGGTCGCGCCGCGTTTGCGCAGCCCGAAGTACTTGGGGTTGGCCCGGGCGTGCAGGTTCTGCGAGGGGACGACGAAGCGCATGCCGTACCGGGCCAGCGTCTCCAGCTTGATCTGGGGGACGTCGTCCACCTGCACCTTCCCGGCGCCGATCCCGGCGATCTGGCTGGTGCGGTCCAGGGCCTGGACCAGGCCGGGGCTGGAGACGCGGTCGGGTTCGGTGCGCAGCCGCTCCAGCTCGGAGAAGCGGGCATGGTCGGGGACCTGGAGCAGGGCGCCCAGTTCGGCGCGTACCGGGTGCGGGATGCGCTGGGCCACCACCTGGTGCAGGCGGGTGTTCTCCGCCTTGCGCACCCCGCTCACCAGCCGGGAGAGGACGGTCAGGCCGGGCAGCAGGATCTGGTGTTCGAGCAGGTAGAGCACGGACCGGTCGAACAGGGCGCGGGGGCCTTCCTCGCTCGCCCACACCCGGGCCGCGAGGTAGGAGCGCAGGTCCTCTTCTCCGCCGGAGAACTCGCGGTAGGCGAAGGTGTCGCGGATCTGCCAGGAGTGCTATTAGGCGGCCTGGGCCCGGGTGCGGTACTCCTCCAGGCGGCCCGGGTCGACGTCGAGCTGATCGGCGACGAAAGCCACCGCGCGTTCGGGGACCCGGGTGGGGTGGTCGGGTTGGAACACCCCGAGCATGCGCACGGTGCCCCACTGCACAGCCCACCCCAGCCGAGTGGGCGGGGTGCGTTTGCCCGCGGCCAGTTCCAGGGCATGGGGGGTCAGGCGGAAGAACTGTTCCAGGTCGCCCGCCGACAGCTCGTCGGGGAAGCGGCCGTAGCGGGCGATCTGCTCATCGGAGAGGTATCCATGCGGCATGGCCACGAACGTAGGGGCCGCGAACAGGGCAAATCGGCGCCGTCACCGAACCGTCGCCCAGATCACGGCTCTACCGCTGAATCCTGTAGCAATCCTCCTCGACCCCTACTCCTGGGCGATGGCATCGGGTGAGCGGACCGCAACCGACCGGAGAGACCAGCACCTGTCACCGGTTCGTGAAGGACCCCGTGGTGCCGTTGCCCCTTTCGGGCCTACTTGGTCCACCGCCCCGGAGGGATAGTCGAAGCCCGCCCCGACCTCCTCCCGGCAGGCCCGGGCCAGCGTCATGAGCACCTCGGCACCGACCGGCGTACCGCCTCCGCCGAAGGACTCCACCGCACCCGAGAGCGTGCGCACCCGCTCGCGCAACCGGGACGGCAGCACCCGGTCGAGCTTGGTCAGAGCACGCAGGGCGGCCTCACCGGCTCCCGCGACCGCGCCGCCCGCTCCGGCCAGCAGCGAGAGCGCCGTGGAGATCGCCTCCTCGTCGTCCAACAGCAACGGCGGCAGGTCCTGGCCCCGGCCGAGCCGGTACCCGCCGCCCACCCCCTGCTCGGCGTGCACCGGATAGCCGAGCGCACGCAGGCGCTCCACGTCCCGCCGCACCGTACGCGCGGTGACCCCCAGCCGGTCGGCGAGCTCGGGACCCGTCCACACCCGGCGCCGCTGCAACAACCCCAGCAGCGTGAGCACACGCTCCGTGGTGCCCCGGCCCTCACCGCCCGCCGCCTCCATGTCGCCCATTCACCGCACGATAGCGGACCGATCCTGTCCGGTTTCGGTGCGAGATTGGGGCCATGCACACCGACCGCTTCCGTAACCTCCAGCCCGACATCCTCGCCACCGTGAACGGAGCCCTGCGATGAGCCGCACGATCCAGGTCACCTTCGACGCCCACGACCCGCGGGCACTGTCGACGTTCTGGCGCCAGGCCCTGGGCTACGTCCACCCAGGCCCGCCCGGAATCCAGGTGCCCGAGGGCACCGACCCGCTCACCGCCTGGGAGGACTTCCTGGCCCGGATGGGCGTACCGCCCCAGCAGCGCAACACCAAGTCCGCCATCGAGGACCCCAGCGGGCAGGGTCCGCGGATCTTCTTCCAGCAGGTCCCCGAGGACAAGGTCGCCAAGAACCGCCTCCACCTGGACGTGCGCGCGGCACCGGGCCTGGAGGGCCAGGCCCGGATGGCCGCCCTGGAGGCCGAGTGCGCACGGCTGGTGGCACTGGGGGCCGCACGGCTGCGCCGCGACGAACCCGCTCCGCCCTGGAGCGCGGGCTTCATCGTGATGGCCGACCCCGAGGGCAACGAGTTCTGCCTGGACTGACCCATCGGCGCCCGGGCTCGCCACCGGAACCCGGGCACAGGTTGACCGGCCAAGGCGTCCCCGCCACCGGGGACGCCACGACGGGAGTGGAGAACCGTGAGTGATCTGGCGCGGGTTCCGCGGCCCCGCACACCGCCCACCCGGGAGCGGCCCCCACCGGGCGGCCACGATGACGTGCTCCGATATCGTTCAGCGATATCGGAACTCTCGGCGTGAGCCCGCCAGGGAAGGAAGCGACTGTGTACCCACCCCCGACCCCACCTGCACCAGGGCGACCGCCGCCCGCGCCTCCCACCGGCGCGCCCGGCGGGGCGGTGCCCAGATGAGCGAGCAGACCCCGACGACCCCCACCGCGCCGGGAGGGCGCGGAACGGCCGCAGAGGTCTTCCGCGCCTTCCTCCTGCTGGGCCTGACCTCGTTCGGCGGGCCCGTGGCGCACCTGGGCTACTTCCGCGAGGCGTTCGTGGCACGCCGCGGCTGGCTCGGCGAGGCCGCCTACGCCGACCTGGTGGCGCTGTGCCAGTTCCTGCCCGGCCCCGCCTCCAGCCAGGTCGGCATGGCCATCGGGCTGCGCCGCGCCGGATACGCCGGAATGGCCGCCGCCTGGGCGGCCTTCACCCTGCCCTCGGCCGTGCTCATGGCGGCCTTCGCCCTGGGCGTGCAGGCCATCGGCGCCGAACCCGGAGCCGGGTGGCTGCTGGGCCTGAAGGCGGCGGCGGTGGCCGTGGTCGCCCACGCGGTCCTGGGCATGGCCACCAACCTGGCAGCAGGAAAGCGCCCGGCCACCATCGCACTGGCCGCCCTGGTCCTGGTCCTGCTGGTGCCCTCGGCCCTGGCCCAGGTCGCGGCCATCGCCCTGGGCGCCCTGGCGGGCCTGTTCTGGCTCACCGCGCGGACGGGCACCGACAGCGAAGCGGACGGTGCGAGCGTGCCCGTGCGGCGCCGCACCGCCGTGGCCTGCCTGGCCGTGTTCGCCGTGCTGCTGGCGGGCCTGCCCGCGGCGGCCGCGCTGAGCGGCAACGCGGCGCTGGCCACGGCCGACGGCTTCTACCGCGCCGGGTCGCTGGTCTTCGGCGGCGGCCACGTGGTCCTGCCGCTGCTGGAAACAGAGGTGGTGGGCTCCGGAGCGGTGGACCACGCCTCGTTCCTGGCCGGGTACGGGGCGGCGCAGGCCGTCCCGGGACCGCTGTTCACCTTCTCCGCCTACCTGGGGGCGCTCATGCCCGTGGCGGGCAGCCCGCTGCTGGGCGCGGCCCTGGCCCTGGTGGCGATCTTCCTTCCCTCGGCGCTGCTGGTGGTGGGCGCGCTCCCGTTCTGGGAGCGGCTGCGCGACCACGCGCGCGCCCGGCGGGCGATGGCGGGCGCGGGTGCGGCGGTGGTGGGGGTCCTGGCGGCGGCCCTGTACGACCCGGTCTTCCTCCAGGGCGTGGTCTCGCCCGCCACGATGGCGCTGGCCGCGGTCGCGTTCGTGGCCCTGGCGGTGTGGCGGCTTCCAGCCTGGGCGGTCGTGGTGGCGGCCGGTGCGATCGGGTTCCTCGCCCTGTGACCGGACAGGGCCCCGCCCAGTCCAGGCCCGGGCCCTGTCCGGCAGTCACGGCGTGACAGGGGTCTTCGCCGCCGGGGCCGGCACGGCGGCGCGCTCACCCGGGCGCCTGGTCTCCCAGCACCTCGCGCGCCAGTTCCCTGAGCGCGGCCCGGTCCTGGTCCAGCACCCGCCGGCCCGCCTCGGTGAGGCGGTACAGGCGCCGGGTGCGCCCCTGGACCACGGCCTGCCGGGAGGCCAGCAGACCGTCGGACTCCAGGCGGTGCAGTGTGGGATAGAGGGTGCCGGGGCTGATGTCGTAGCCGTGGGAGGCCAGCTCGCGCGTCATCCACGCGCCGTGGATCTCCTCCTCGGCGGCGTGGTGGAGGATGTGCAGCCGCACCGCGCCCCGCTGGAACTCGCGCATCCCCGCACCCGCCTCCCACAGTGACGCAACCGATATCGGGACTCGATCCTACGCCACCCATGCCGTGGGGCCTGTGGGGCGCGGCCCGGGATCAGGCGAGTTCGAGGCCGCCGTCGATGGTGAGGACCTGCCCGGTGAGCCAGGTCGTGCCCGGGTCGGCCAGCCGCAGCACCCACTGGGCGACCTCCTCGGGGTCACCGCGCCGGCCCAGCGGGATCCGCGCGGCCTCGGCCTCCTTGATCCGGTCGATGTCGGCTTCGGCGAGCCCGGCCGCCGAGAGCGCCTCGCTTTCGGTGGGGCCCGGCGCCAGGGCGTTGACCCGCACGCCCTCGGGGGCCAGTTCCAGCGCCCAGCTGCGCGTCAACTGCTCGATGGCGGCCTTGGAGGCCGCGTAGTGGGCGCCGCCGGGCAGCGGCCGGTGGCCATAGGTGCTGGAGATGTTGACGATCGTCCCCTTGCGGTCGCGCAGGTGCGGCAGGGCCGCGGCGGCCAGGAGGCTGGGGGCGGTGACGTTGAGCGCGAACAGCGCGGCGACGCGGTCCGCATCGGTTTCGGCCAGCGGCATCATCGCGGTGGCGCCGGCGTTGTTGACGAGCACGTCGATGCGGCCCCACTGACGCGTCGCGGCCTGGGCGACCTGGGCCGGGGCCTCGGGGGCGCGCAGGTCGGCGGGGTGGGCGACGATGCCGGGGTGGTGGGCGGCGGTCGCCTGGAGCGCCTCGTGGCGCCGGCCCACCCCCAGGACGCGGGCTCCGGCGCGGGCCATGGCGATCGCGGTGGCGCGGCCGATGCCCGATCCGGCGCCGGTGACGATGGCGACCCGGCCCTGGAGGTCGGTGTGCTGGTGCTGCTGTGTCTCGGTCAACCCGACTCCATTGTTCGTTGTTCGTCGAATATCGAACAAGCTAGCATGGGGGCATGAGACGTGCACACCATCCGGCGACCGGGGAACTGTCACTGCCCGAGGTGATGGCGGCGCTCAGCGACCCGTTGCGCATCGGGCTCGTGCGGGTGCTCGCCGACGGAGCCGAGCGCGGGTGGGGAGAGTTGCGGGCACCGGTGGCCAAGTCGACGCTCAGCCACCACCTGCGAGTCCTGCGCGACGCGGGGGTGACCCGCACCCGCCAGGAGGGCACCCGCTGCTTCGTCACGCTGCGCCGCCAGGACCTGGACGAGCGCTTCCCCGGACTGGTCGGGGCACTGCTGGAGGCGGCCGGCGCCGAGAACGTGGGCAGCGGCGTCTACCTCGCCCCCGGTGCCGACTCCACGGCCGCCTGCCCCTGACAGCGCCCGGAGACCGCCTGCCGCTGAAGCCTGTGCCATTGGCGTAGCCCCAGGCGATCACCTCCCCCGAAGGATAGGGGTCGCGGATGGTCGACCCGAAGCACACCGACCACGAGTCCGACAGGATGGTTCCTGTGCCACAGTTCCAACCGCCCATACCGACACCTCTAAACAGGGCCATATCTGCAGAGACGGACCGGCTGTAGCTGGCGTTGTTGCGCACGATCACCGCCCCCTGCACGTGCGCCCCGCCCGGCGCTCTGATCGCGCACACCTGCGCGTACAGATGGGTGGAGATGGCCTCAGTGCCGCCGCAGCGCCAGGTGCTGGAACTGGAGGTGATCGGGTTCGTGTTGCCGTACCGCACCCACTCACCGTCCGCGGCGGCAGCGGGTGCGGCGGTGGCCAGGCTCAGCCCGAGTGCGACGGAGGCGACGGCCCCCGCCGCGGCGGCCTTCTTCTTCCACAGCATGGCGAAAACTCCTCGTGTCAAAGGTAAAGAGGACGAGGACAGCGTGCCGCGCCATGGTCGGGGCGTCCAGGTGTGGCCATGACCGGACGTGGCCACCCGCGATTTCGCCACGGTAGACCACGGCCTCTTCGGGGCCTGGGAGGGACCGGTGGTGCCCGGCTAGCGGGCGGCTCGACTGCACCGCGCCCCCGCACCGGCTGGCCTCGCGCCGGTTGGGCAGGGCCCTGTGCCGATGGCCTTCGCCGATCGCTCCCCGGGGCAGACCAACCCGCAGGGCTCTCGCCTCGCCAGTTCATCTGAGGAATCGCCCGGTCCGCCAGGAACGACGGCCGCGCGGCGCACCCCTCGGGCTTCCGTCAATTTCGTTTCGTTGGAAACGTTTCTCTATAACGTAATAAGTTGCGTTGACCCCCTGAAGCCCTGGGAAAGCCCCCAATCTTGACCTCCGATAAGTGAACCTTATCGGAGGTCAGGCATTCTGAGGGGTGTGCACGCCCCCGCGGCCCGCAGGCCGGGGCCGCAACGTTATTCAGGCGGCTGTGCGACCATGCAAAACGAGATGGGTACAGCTCGCGCTGTATCGGCGCGCGGCCGGTCTCACAGAGCCGGGGCCTGAGCCCTGTGGTGCCGCGGTGCGGGGCCACCGGCGCGGCACTGCGGGCCCCGCTCCGGTAGGCCGGTGCGTGAGTCGCTGTGCCGGGCCGCCGAGGTGCGGGGCGCGGGCGTTCAGGGGGCGTGCAGCAGATCCAGGCCCAGGGCGGTGACGCTGTGCAGGACGTAGCGGCCGTCCTGGCGGCTCTGGACCAGGTGTGACCCACGCAGGACGTTCAGGTGTTTGCTCACCGTGGCGGGGGACACGGCGAGCCTGGCTGCCAGGCCCGTCGTGGTGCACACCCCGCCCTCGGCCACCAGTTCCAGGAGCCGGGAGCGGGTGGGCCCCAGGAGCGGGGCGAGGCCGGTCGGGTGTGGAGCCGTCTGTGCCCAGCCGGGGCTGTGCTCGATGGGGTGGACCAGGACCGGTGGGAGGCCGGGGTCGGCAAGGGCCACGGGCCGGCCCCAGCAGAAGAAGGACGGCACCAGGAGCAGGCCGCGTCCGTGCAGGTGGAGTTCGCGGTCGAAGGGGTAGTCGATCTCCAGGACGGGCGGCCTCCACAGCGCGGTGGGGCCCAGGGAGACCAGGAGCGCTTCGGCGCCCCCGACCCGCAGAGCACGCGCGCGGTGTGCCAGGTCCGTGTGCACCTGGTCGCGGATGCGGGTCCACAGCGGGGCGAGCGCGGCGCGATGGTAGGTGCGCAGGGCCTGGCCGAGCAGGCGCATGGGCGCGGCCCCGCCCGAGGCCAGCCAGTCCAGTGGCGGGGTCGAGCGTGCGTGGCCCGCCAGGGTGCCCAGTTCCTGGCGGATGCGGGCGCGCGGCGTGGCCAGCACGGACTCGATCGCCAGATCTGGACCCGGGCCCGCGTCGGTGGGTGTGAGGAAGTCGGGGCAGTAGTGGCCGTAGGGAGCCAGCGCCAACAGCAGCCGCAGCGCGCGCTCCCCGGGGCCGCCGTCCAGCAGCGCCCGGTGCACGTCCGCGCGCCACGGGTCGAAGATCAGGGCGCCCTGCCTGTGCTGGAGCATGTGGAGGCTGTTGACGGTCTCCCACAGGGGATGGGCGCAGTCGGCCAAACGCAGGCGCATGAGGTCGTCACGGCTGAAATAAATGCGTAGATTTGCGCTCTTCTTTGACATTTCAGACTTCCCGATTGCCGCCATGGTGTCGCCAGGAGGAAAACGTACGCACGAACCCCGAATCGAGTGCTCATAATAATCGCGATATCAGCGAAGAGTGAGTGGCGCCGGCAGGAAGGAAACCCCGTGAAAGAGGAACCGGAAGCCGGGCGCGGCCGGTGCCGTACAGCCCGCTCGGGAAACCTCCGCGCACCGCTGGCCGCCCTGGCCCTGGCCGGCCTGCTGTCCACCTCCTGCTCCGCAGGCCAGCAGGACCGCCACTCCTCCACACCCCACATCACACCGGAACAGGAAAGCCTTCTGGCCACAGCCGAACAGCTCCTGCTCCGAGAATGCATGGAAAACCACGGATTCGAGTACCAGATCGTTTCGGACGATACTCCCACCGGTGTTGAGGAATTCCGTTACCTCATCGACGATCCGGAGTGGGCCCTCGAACACGGCTACGGAACCGAGCTTCGGCGCGAGGCCGTACGAGCACGCGAGAACGACCCCAACCAGCGCTACTTCGAGAACCTGTCCCCCCAGCGCCGGGCCCAGGCACTGGTGGCCGCCAACGGACCCGCTCCCGTCGGGCTGACCGCGACCACACCCGACGGCATGGAACTCGCCCGCAGCGACCAGGGGTGCCGCTCCCAGGCCGACCGGGAGCTCTACGGCGACCTGGCCTCCTGGTTCCAGGCCCGGACCACCGCCGACGCCCTTCCCGCGCTGCGCTACCAGAGCGTGGCCCAGGACCCCCGCTACCTGGAGGCCGTCCGGCCCTGGGCGGAGTGCATGCGCGCCGCCGGACACGACTACGCCACACCGGCCGACATCCGCTCCGCCCTGCTGGCCCCGCACGAGGCCCTGCCCCCGGAACAGGAGGTCGGGCTCGCACTGGCGGAGGCACACTGCGCCCTGGACTCCGGACTGGCACGGACCGCGACCGAACTGGAGGAAGAGCACGGCCAGGAACTGCGCGAGCGCCACCGCTCCGCACTGCACACCCACCGGCGCCTGCAAACGGACGCCCTGCCCCGGGCCCGCCTGATCGTCGATGAGGCCGAGCCCACCACAGTCCCCCGCCACCGAGGGTGACCCCGCCCCGGATCAGCGACAGACACAGCACGAAAGGCGAACACCCATGAGGACCAAGCGCATGATGGCCCTGGCCGCCGCCGCGATCACCGCCGCGACCCTGTTCCACACCCCCGCCGCGCAGGCCGCGGACACCGGCCCCCACACCGCGGCCCCGGCCGCCGACGGCAGGCTCTACGCCTACTACGACGTCGACTTCAAGCGCTTGTGCGCGTCCTGGTCGGGCAACTCCACCAACTGGGGATCGTGCCGCAACACCACGTCCTCGCTGTGGAACAACGGCTACCCGGGCAACCTCGACGACGTGTGGGTCTACTGGGGGCTCAACCACTCCGGCGCCCGCCGCGGAGTGCACAACGGCGTCGCCCTGGCCAACCTGAACCACTGGACCTTCGACGCCAACACCGGGGCCGGCGCCGGCCAGCGGCTGAACAACAACATCTCCTCCCACATGTGGACCAACCTGTGACCGTAGCGCCGATCACGGTGGCCCCGCACGGCCGGTGATCGACCCCGCACAGGCGGCGAGGGCCTTCGCGACGGTGGCTGAGGCCACCCCCGCCCCCTTCCGAGGGCCCTCGCCGCCCCCACCCGCGGGCGGCCCCCGCCGATCAGCGCCGCCGTCCCGTCACGCTCCGGGCACGGCGGCCGACCGCGCGTCTCTCATCCGGTCAGGAACTCCGCGATCGCCTCGCCCTGTCCCAGGATCGCGTGTCCGGTACCGGGCAGGACCCGCACCTGCGCGTGGGGGACGCACGCGTGCAGGCGCGCGGCGCTCTCGGCCGAGTCGAACATCAGGTCGCGATCGCCCACGATCGCCAGCACCGGCATCGTCAGGGCGCCCAGCGCCTGGTCGCCGAAGCGGGGCAGGCGTTCGGTACGTGGCCGAAAACGCGCGAAGGTGCGCTCCACCGCCTCCAGCACGGGACGCATCTCGGGCGCGGACAGCCCGGTCATGGCCTGCACCGCCCGGCGCTTGCCCCACGGCCCCAGCGCCCGCAGCGCCAGGGCCCCCAGCACCTTGCCCATGCTCTGGCGGCCCAGCCCTCCCGGGCACAGCAGCCCCAGGCGCCGCACCCGCTCGGGCCGCCGGGTGGCCAGGTCCAGCGCCATCCAGCCGCCCAGGGACATGCCCACCACCGCGGTGTCGGTGAGCCCGAGCCCGTCCAGGACCTCCTCCAGCCACCGGGCGTGCGCCCCGCCCTCCAGCGGCGCCCGCGCGGGGGCGCTCAGACCGGGCTCGCCGATGAGGTCGACGGCGTACACGCGCGCCCCGCGCGCCAGGGCGGCGATGTCGCCGCCCCAGGCGGTGGCGTTGGCGCCCGAGCCGTGCAGGAGCACCACCGGGGGCGCCTGCGCGGGTCCGCAGGCCAGGACGAAGGTCTCTCCCTGCCCGGTGGGCACCCGCAGGTGCTCGGCCGGGACCGGCCAGGCCTGCAGCTCGCGCAGGTAGTGCTCGCGCAGCTCTCGCTCCGCGCCGGGGGAGGTGTAGATGGTGCTCATGGGGCCAGGACGCCTTCCAGGTAGTCGAACAGGCGGGCGGTCTCGCCCAGGCCGCCCAGGATGACGACCTTCATCCGCGCCCGGTCGCGGTCGTAGACGGTCTCCACGCGCAGCGGCGCCCCGCCGGGGCGGGGGCCCGAGGCCATGGCGGTGAGCAGGGTGGTGACGCGGTCGGCGGTGCGGGCGTCCACGCCCTCGATCTCGACGATGCTGGACGCCTCGGTGTGGCGGCGCGCCGTTTCCGACCCGTCCGGGGGGCCGGGCAGGGGGGTGCCGGTGAAGGCCTCCAGGTCCGCGGCGCTGATGCGGTACTGCTTGCCGATGCGTACGGCGTGCAGCCGCCCGTCGCGCACGTAGTTGCGGATGGTGCGCACGTGCAGTCCCAGGAGTTCGGCGACCTGGTCCACGGAATAGAGATGTTCTGCCACCATCACACCCTAACCTTCCCTGTTTTCCAGTACAACCGAGCACGTGAGAGGAAAACAAGGAATATTGCGGGTGGCGCCCCGGAGCAGCCGCCGCCGGACCGGCCACCCGGCCCCGCCCGGTGCCACCGGGCGGCGCACGCCGCCTCCGCCTGCCGGTCCCCCGCCGGCGGGCTGTGGCAGGATCCCTGCCATGTCCGCACGCGAACTCCACGTCCTGGGCACCGCCAGCGCGGTGCCCACCAAACGCCGCAACCACAACGGCTACTTCCTGCGCTGGGACCACCACGGCATCCTCTTCGACCCCGGCGAGGGCACCCAGCGCCAGATGCGCCACGCCGGCCTGTCCGCCTCCGACCTGACCCGCGTGTGCGTCACCCACTTCCACGGCGACCACTGCCTCGGCCTGCCCGGCATCATCCAACGCATCTCCCGCGACCGCCTCACCCACCCCGTCCGCGTCGCCTACCCCCACGCCGGCCGCCACTACTGGGAGCGGCTGCGCCACGCCAGCGCCTTCCACGACAGCGCCCTGGTCCAGGGCCAGGGCGTGGGCGGCCAAGGAAGCTGCCCACTGGGCGAGGACGACCTGCACCTGAGCGCACTGCCCCTGGCCCACTCCATCCCCACCTACGGCTACCGCCTGGCCGAACCCGACGGATGGCGCATGCTCCCCCAGGCCCTGGCCCACCACGGCATCAGCGGACCACTGATCGGCGACCTGCGCCGCCAGGGCACCGTCACCTCACCCCACGGCCACACCGTCCACCTGTCCCAGTGCGCCCGCCCCCGCCCCGGCCAGGTCTTCGCCTTCGTCATGGACACCGGCGTGTGCGACCAAGCCCTGACCCTGGCCCAGGACGCCGACATGCTCGTCATCGAATCGACCTACCTCGAACAGGAAAGCGACCTGGCCCGCGCCCACGGCCACCTGACCGCACGCCAGGCCGCCCGCATCGCCGCCCGCGCCGGCGCACGCACCCTCGTGCTCACCCACATCTCCGAACGCTACGAACACGGCGACGACCAACGCTTCCTGGACCAGGCCGCCACCGAGTTCGACGGCACCCTCCACCTGGCCCGCGACCTGGACCGCATCCCCCTCCCGCCCCGCCGCTGACCAGGCCCGCCGATGGTGTAGTTTGGCACCCGCCAACCACGACACGGCCAGGGGAGGTGAGCAGCGATCCTCGCAGTCACCACAGGGACGCCCTCACCACGGGGTGGCACGACCACCCCCTGACCACGGGCGACCCACGTGATCGAAAGGTTTCCGTGGTCCTCCCACACCCTGACACCGACGCCCTGTCGGCCCTGACCCAACGCCTGCGCCGCGCCGGATGCGTCTTCGCCGAAGACGAGGCGGCCCTGATCACCGCCACCGCCCGCACCCCCGGCGAACTCGACCGCATGGCCCGCCACCGCTGCGCCGGAGTGCCCCTGCAACACGTCCTGGGCTGGGCCCGGTTCTGCGGACTGCGCCTGCGCGTGGACCCCGGCGTGTTCGTCCCCCGCCCCCGCAGCCAGTACCTGGCCCGCCAGGCCACCGCCCTGGCCCCGCCCACCGGCGTGGCCGTGGACCTGTGCTGCGGCACCGGCGCCCTGGGCGCGGTCCTGGCCCACCACCACCCACGCCTGCGCCTGCACGCCACCGACATCGACCCCGCCAGCCTGGCCTGCGCCCGCCACAACCTGCCCCGCGCCCACCTGCACCAGGGCGACCTCTTCCACGCCCTACCCGACCACCTGGCCCACACCATCGACATCCTGGTCGCCAACGTCCCCTACGTCCCCAGCGGCCACATCGCCCTCCTGCCGCCCGAGGCCCGCGACCACGAACAGCACCGCGCCCTGGACGGAGGCGACGACGGCCTGGACCTGGTTCGCCGCGTCGCCGACCAGGCCCCGCACTGGCTCGCGCCGGGCGGCCACCTGCTCATCGAAGTCGGCCACGACCAGATCACCGCGGCCCGCGACGCCTTCACCGGCGCAGGCCTCACCTGCCGGGTACGGCACTGCCCCGAACAGGAGGCCACCGTCATCATCGGCACCCGCTGACCCCCCGGGGGGCGACCCGCCCACACCGCGGCCGCCCCGCCACCACACACCCTGGACCCATGCGCCCACCCCACGACCACGCCGCCGCCCTGGCCCGCCTGGCGGGCCTGCTCGCCGACCCCACCCGCGCCGCGATGTGCCTGGCCCTGCTCGACCAGCGCGCCTGGACCGCCGGCGAACTCGCCCGCCACACCGGCGTGGCCCCCTCCACCGCCACCGAACACCTGACCCGCCTGGTCCAGGGCGGCCTGCTCACCCAGCACCGCCAGGGCCGCCACCGCTACCTGCGCCTGGCCGACACCCGCACCGCACACCTGGTGGAGACCCTGGCCGCCCACGCCGCCCCTGGACCCGGCGCCGCACCGGCGCCCACCCTGCGCCGCCACCGCGCCGACGCCGCCCTGGCCCGGGCCCGCACCTGCTACGACCACCTCGCCGGACACCTGGGGTGCGCGGTGACCGAGGCCATGACCCGCCAGGGCCTGCTGACCCAGGACACCGGATTCGCGCTCACCCGGGCGGGCCTGGCCTGGTTCGACGAACACGGCATCGCCCTGGCCCGCGGCACACGCCGCCCGCTGGCCCGCGCGTGCCTGGACTGGACCGAGCGCCGACCCCACCTGGCGGGCGCGGCCGGAGCGGCCCTGTGCGCATGGGTCCTGGACTCGGGCTGGTGCCAACGCGTGGGCTCGGGCCGCGCACTGCGGGTCACCGGCCCCGGCCGCACCGCACTGGCACGGCTGTGGGACGTGCACCTCCCCACCTGAGCGCGCCGCCGCCACAACCGCGGTTGCGCCCCCGCCGCAGCGGCGGGCATCGTGGCGCCATGAGCGACCCCCGGGCGCGGTCCATGCTGTTCGCCCTGTTCCTGGCCGGGCTCCTGACCGCGACCGCCGCCGGCGTGTACGCCCTCACCGCCCGCCACGACCAGGACGGCGCCACCGCACCACCCCCTCCGGGCACCGCCTACCCCGTGGTCTCCCCCACCCCGGGCCAGACTCTGTCGGTGCGGGCCCCGCGGTCATCGAGATGCCCGACGGCACGACCGTGATCGCCCGCACCGACGATGGCCCACCCTCACCCGAGCCCACCGCCACCGCCCAGAGCACCACGGACCCGAGCGCACCGGGCCCCTCGGTCACCGACTGGATGCAGGCGATCGGCGCCGTGGTCGCCGCCCTGGCCGCCTGCGCCGGCGGCGTGCTCTGGTCGGCCCGCCGGATCCGGGACCGCCTCGGGCACGGCGGCGCCGCACCCGCGCACACCCTGCTCGGCCCGACCACACGCCCGTTCGACCCGCCCCCACCCCGCGTAGCGCAGAGCCCCCCGCCCCGCACGCCCTAGGCGGGGCGCACGTTGCCCAGCACCCGCTCGACACCGATCCGGATCACGACCCGGTCGGGATTGGGGCGGGGCGCACGGTAGCGCAGCGCGTACAGGCGCTCGGCCTCGGCCACCTCCTCGGGGTCGGACACCACCACCGCCGGCCCCTCCAGGGTCGACCACCATCGCCCGTCCACCTGGCACACCGACACCCGCGTCCCCGGCCGCGCCGCCAGGTTCACCGCCTTGTAGCTGGAGGCCGCCGTGATCACCCGCACCAGGTGCTCGCGCGGATCGTAGGTCGCCCCCACCGGCACCTGGTGCACACTCCCGTCAGGGCGCGGACCCGCCAACGTGCACAGGTGGCGCGCACGCCAAAAAGCCAGGAAGGAATCGGGACCACCGGACACGGGCACCTCATCTACGACGTCGACAACTCACCCACCAGCAACGAAGCGTACGCCCAGCACCACCGACCCCCGCACCGCCCCCGGCCACCACCCGCACACCCACGAACTCAGGGACCACCATGAGCACACCCCACGCCCACGGCACCCTGCCCACCACCGACGGCCACACCCTGTACTGGCAGGCCCACGGCAACCCCCACGGACGCCCCGCCCTGGTCCTGCACGGCGGCCCCGGCTCCGGCGCCCACCCGGGATGGACCGACTTCTTCGACACCACCCGCCACCGCGTCATCATGCTCGACCAGCGCGGCAGCGGCCACAGCACCCCCAGCGCCGCCGACCCCCGCACCGACCTGTCCACCAACACCACCCACCACCTGGTCGCCGACATCGAAACCCTGCGCCACCACCTGGACATCGACTCCTGGCTCGTCCTGGGCGGCTCCTGGGGCACCACCCTGGCCCTGGCCTACGCCCACACCCACCCTGAACCCGTCCGCGCCATGGTCCTGCTCGCCGTCACCACCACCACACGGCGCGAAATCACCTGGGTCACCCACGACATGCGCCGGATCTTCCCCGAACAATGGGACCGCTTCCGCGCCGCCGCCGGACCCGACGCCGACCCGCGCGACCTGTCCACCGCCTACGCCCGCCTCCTGGCCGACCCCGACCCGCGGGTGCGCTCCGACGCCGCCCGCGCCTGGTGCACGTGGGAGGACACCCACGTCTCGGCCACCCCCGGCTCCACCCCCGACCCCCGCTTCGGCGACCCCGCCTTCCGCATGGCCTTCGCCCGCCTGGTCACCCACTACTGGTCCCACGCCGCCTTCCTGCCCGAAGGCCACCTGCTCGCCCGCGCCCCCGACCTGGCCCACATCCCCGCCACGCTCGTCCACGGGCGCCTGGACATCAGCGGCCCCGCCGACACCGCCTACGACCTCGCCCGCGCCTGGCCGGGCGCCGACCTGGTCATCGTCGAAGGAGCCGGACACGGGGCGGGCGCCATCACCCTGCACGGGGCCACCCGCGCCGCCACCGACCGCTACGCCGACCTGCCCTGACCGCCCGCGCCCGCCTACACGGGAGCCCGCCCGCGGGGGGGGCGGGCCCCGTCACCGGTCCCATCGACGCACACCACACCCGCCACCGGCCACCGCACACGCCCCCATCAGCGACAATGGCCACACGCCCGCCCCCAAGGACACGAAAGGCCGCCGCACACCCCATGCCCATCCCCAAAGCCGAACTCCACCTGCACATCGAAGGCACCCTGGAGCCCGAACTCGCCTTCGACCTGGCCGAACGCAACGGCATCACCCTGCCCTACGCCGACGTCACGGCCCTGCGCCAGGCCTACTCCTTCTCCGACCTGCAGTCCTTCCTGAACCTGTACTACGAGCTCATGGACGTCCTGCGCACCCCCCAGGACTTCACCGACCTCGCCCACGCCTACCTCGCCCGCGCCGCCGCCCAGGGCGTACGCCACGCCGAGATCTTCTTCGACCCCCAGGCCCACACCAGCCGCGGCGTCCCCCTGGACACCGTCATCGACGGCCTCACCGCCGCCCTGGACACCAGCCTGGCCCGCTACGACATCTCCACCGCCCTCATCCTGTGCTTCCTGCGCGACCGCCCCGCCCACGAAGCCCTCGACACCCTGCACCAGGTACGCCCCCACCTGGGGCGCATCACCGCCGTGGGACTGGACTCCGCCGAGGTCGGCCACCCGCCCGCCAAGTTCACCGAGGTCTTCGCCGCCGCCCGCCACATGGGCCTGCGCTGCGTGGCCCACGCCGGTGAGGAGGGCCCCGCCTCCTACATCTGGCAGGCCCTGGACCTGCTCAAGGTCGAACGCGTCGACCACGGCATCCGCGCCCTGGAGGACACGGCCCTGCTGAACCGCCTGGCGGCCGACCAGATCCCCCTGACCGTGTGCCCGCTGTCCAACGTGCGCCTGCGCGCCGTCGACGACATGGCCCACCACCCCCTGCCCGCCCTCATGGACGCCGGCCTGCTCGTGACCGTCAACTCCGACGACCCCTCCTACTTCGGCGGCTACGTCCACGACAACTTCCAGGCCCTGCACACCCACCTGGGCCTGGACACCGAGCAGCTGCGCCGACTCGCCCGCAACTCCTTCACCGCCGCCTTCCTCGACCCCGACCGCAAACGCGCCCTCATCGCCGAGGTCGACGCCCACCCCGGCTGGTGACACACCACGGGCCCCCGCTCCCACCAGGGGCAGGGGCCCGCACACACCCGCCCGCCAACGGCCGCCCGGCCGGGCGAGCACCCGGCCGGCCCCGACCCAGGCGCCTGCTCAGCCGGCCCAGGCCACACTCTGGCCGTGCTCACCGGTGTAGCCCATCACCCGACCGTCCAGCGCCAGCGTGAAACCGCTCTCCCCAGGCGGGCGCACCCGCGGCCACCCCGGCAGCGAACGCCACCCCTCGTTGGCCACCCAGTGCCCCAGCACCCGGTCCATCGCCTGCACGAACGCCCTCGCCCGCTCCTGGGGCAGATACGGCAGCACAGCGCTGTGCATCACCACCACCGTCGCCTCCGCGGGCGCACGCCGCACCACCGACTCCACCTGCTCCACCAGGTCACCGGTCACCATCAGCGGCGGATCGGCCGCCGCCACCCGCACCGCACCCATCAACCGCTCCACACGCTCCTGCTCGGCCTCGCCCGGCCACACCAGCGCCCGCAGCCAGCGCACGTCCTCCTCGCTGCGCACATCCAGCGGGTCCAGATCGATCCCCGCCCGCCAGAGCACCTCCGGCACCCGCTCGGGCACCGGCACCCGCCCCGACGTCGCGCACTCCAGCAGCACCTCACTGTCGGCCGGACCGATCGGCGCGGCCCCGTCGAAGGAGTACCGGTACCGGTCCGGGTACAGGCACAGACCCGCCGACGCGCCCACCTCCACCAGGGCCAGCGGCCCCCGCAGCGACGCCAGCACCGGCAGCATGCTCGCCAGCCGCCGCACCTCGTTGGTCTGCGTGCGGCGCTCCAGCACCACCGCCCTCACCGACTCCCAGTGCTCGACCACATAGGCGCGAAACCCCGCCCACGTGTCCACCGGGCCGCCCAGGTAGCGCACCGCCGCCAACAGCAGGTTCGGCTGGCGCTTGTTCCCCTCCGGCAGCCCGCACACCAGTTCGACCACCGTCCGGTCGCGGGCCAACTCCCGCGCGATCTCGGCATAGGCCGGTGAGGACCCCTGCTCGTAGTCCACGGCGAAGGCCTCGTACCGTCTCATGACGGCCTCCGCCTGGGCACTGGTCGCGCTCACATCTTCCACGCCGTTCCGCCTCTCCTCGTCACACCCGCACACCCCACGGGCGGCCCCGGAGCCCACGAAGCGGCCTCACCGACCCCGCAACACCGCGTCCGCGTGCCCGCGCAGCAGTTCCACGACCTCAGCAGGCGCACCGGTGGGCGAGCCCGCACCGAAAGGGGGCCGCGGGTCGTACTCGATGGCCAGCTGTACCGTCTGGGCCACCATGGGCCCCCACACGCGCGCGGTCAACTCCAACGCCATGTCGATGCCCGCGCTCACCCCCGCCGCGCTCACGTACTTGCCGTCGAAGACCACCCGCTCCGGCGACGCGCTCGCACCCCACGCGCCCAACTGGTCCACCGCCAGCCAGTGCGAGGTCGCCGCCCGCCCCCGCAACAGCCCCGCCGCCGCCAGGATCAACGACCCCGTGCACACCGACGCCGTCCACGTGCTCGTGGCGTCCACCGCCCGCACCCACTCCTGCACGGGACCGCCGTCCATGTGGTGCACCTGGCCCGGACCGCCCGGCACCACCACGACCTCGGCCCGCTCCACCTCGGCGAAAGCGGCCTCGGTCACCATGCGCGCCGACCCCACATGGTCGAGCACCGGCCCCACCCGCTCACCGACCAGCACCACCTCCACACCCGGCACACCGCTGAACACCTGGTAGGGACCCACCGCGTCCAGCACCGTGAACCCCTCGAACAACGCGATCGCCACCCGCATCAGCACACACTCCCATCCACTCGAACACCATCGAACACCCCGGGGCCGCCCTCACACACGCGACCCGAACCTCTCCCGGTACTGCGCCGGAGAACACCCCAGCGCCCGCACGAACGCCCGCCGCATCGCCTCCGCCGTCCCGTACCCGCACCGGCGCGCCACCGCCGACACCGGCGCCGCACCCTCCACCAGCACCCGCCGGGCCGTCTCCAACCGCACCCGCTCCACATACCGGCCCGGGCTCACCCCCACCTGCGCGGCGAACACCCGTGCGAACTGGCGCGGCGACATTGCCGCCCGCCGCGCCAACACCTCCACCCGCAGATCCCGGCCCGGATGCTGGGCGATCCAGTGCTGGACCTCGCGCACGGCCGGCCGCTGCGCCGCCTGCGCCGCCAGATGGGTGGAGAACTGCGCCTGGTCACCGGGCCTGGTCAAAAACACCACCAGTTGGCGGGCCACCGCCAACGCCACCTGCCGTCCCAGGTCCTCCTCCACCAGCGCCAACGCCAGATCGATCCCCGCGCTCACCCCGGCCGAGGTGCACACCGCGCCCTCGCGCACGAAGATCGGCTCCGCGCGCACCCGCACCCGCGGGTACTCGCGTGCCAGCCGCCCGCAGTGCGCCCAGTGCGTGGTGGCCGCCTTGCCGTCCAGCAGCCCCGCCTCGGCCAGCCAGAACGTGCCCGTGCACACCCCCGCCACCCGCCCCGCCGCCCCTGCCAGCCACGTCACGAACTCCGGATCCATCTCCCGGGTGCCCTCGCCTCCGGGCACCACCAGGGTGTCGATCCGCCCGAGTGCGCCCAGGTCCGCCCGCGGCGCCAGCCCCAGCCCGCTGGAGGAGGTGACCGTGCGCCCTCCCAGGGAGGCGGTGCGCACCCGGTAGGCGGACCCCGGAGCGCGCGAGGCGCCGGAGAAGACCTCCAGCGGACCCGTCACGTCCAGGCTCTGCACGCCCTCGAACAGGGCGATGACGACCTCGTGGCTCATGCCCCTCATCCTCGGCCGCCCCGCCCGGCGGCCACAAGGTCGCACACCCCACCTTTCCTGCCACCGCGGCCCCGGCCCGGGCCGACCGATGCCCGCGCCCAAGCCCCCCGGCCCCGGGCCCGAGGGGTGTCAGTCGGCGCGGGCTCATGCCGCGCCCGGAACCCTGATGCGCCGGTTCCGGGCGAGGACGAGACCGGCTGGAAGCGAGTCGCCGCCTGCGTCTTCCCAGGCCCTCGCCCGGTCACAGGAGGGCGCCGCCGGAGGCCTCGATGCGCTGGGCGGTGACCCAGCGCAGGCCCTCGGAGGCCACCGCGGCGATGGCCTCGCCGACCTCCTCGGGTTCACCGACGCGACCCAGCCCCGCCCGCGCCCAACACGCCGACAAGAACCGAACACATCACCAGAACTCTCACCCGCACGCGACAATCCCAGGCAGGTGACGACCACACACACGAACGGACACCCGTGAGGCTCTCAGACCGCGGCCGACTCCACCGCACACCGCACACCACACCCGCCGCCGCCCCGCCCCTGATCGAGCTGCGCGACGTGTCCCTCACCCACGACCACACCACCCTGGTCGACCACCTCGACCTCACCATCCACGAAAACGAACACGTCGCCCTCATCGGCCTCACCAGCACCGCCACCACCGCCCTGACCCACCTGCTCACCGGCCGCACCACCCCCACCCGCGGCCACGTCACCACCCACACACCCACCCAGCACTT
>NZ_LGEC01000073.1 GCF_001279585.1 Nocardiopsis sp. NRRL B-16309
GGCAGCGGATCAACGTGCTGTGGGCGATGTTGCGGGATGGGCGCCATTACGCCCATCCCGTTGCCTCAGCGACTTGACACGGCCATTGAGATACCCCAGTACAAGGTCCAGTACAGGTGGACGAGCACCTCGCGGAGCATTTTGCCGCCCAGTGACCCTGCGAGCCCAAGGGCGGGATGCCCCGCGTCCGCCCATCAGGGAGCGAACACGGCCCTGTACCGCCGCATCCCCCCACACCCCCGGCCCCTGCCCCAGGGGCCACCTGGGCGTGTCAGCCGCCCACGGGAACACACCATCGCTGCGCTGTCCAAGAACGACCGTGACTCCCCCCACCAAGGCGTCATTGACGCCGACACCCGGGTAGTTGGCACGGTCGAGCTGCTACTACCAGACAACTGCAACGATGTTCGGCTTTCGCCGCCTCGGGCGCAGAAACGGCCTGCCGCGCCACACCGATCGCAGCCGACACAGGCGAGAGTCAGTCTCGGGCCAGCGCGAGTACCAGCCGTTCGCCCAGTTCGGCCTGAGCGGTCTCGATGACGGCGGCCGGGTCGGCGGCAGGGCGCAGACCGCAGGTCTCCTCCAACCAGGAGAGGAACTCCGCACGCTTGTCAGCCAGTTCGCACACACGCAGGCCCACCCCGTCCCCATCACACCGAATCTCGGTGTCGGTGAGGCCCGCGACCAGGGTGAGGAACTCCGGGACGTCACGGGCGACGACGTGCGCGTCCGCTTCCTTCCCCACCGCCACGACGGGCAGGCTGGCAGGGTCGGCGCGGCCATCGAGCCGCCACAGGGCGAAGAACGTGTCGCTGTCATTGGTGGCGAACGGCTCCAGGTCGGCGGCGAGGACAGGAAATCCCAACCGTTTGCGTTCGCCATTCTGCTCAATCGCCAGCGTGCCCTCGCCGTATTCCTCAACCAGCCAGAAGCCGTTGGCGAGCGCGCCGAAGGTCGCACCGTTCAACCGGTTGAGGAGGTTCAGCTCGTGGACCGGTGACCAGACCGCGTCCGGCACGATCGGGTGGATCCAGGCCCCCCACTCCCTGCCCAGCTTCGCCTCGGCGTCGTCGACGACGGTCTCCCACTCGTCGGCGGGCGTGATGCCGCATGTCCGGTCCAGCCAGGTAAGGAAAGGCTTGTTGTCCAGCGGCTCGTAGTCATCGTCCTCAGGGTCGAAGAGTGCGCGGACACCGAAGCCGTTCCAGTCGATGTCCGGCTCGCAGTCAGGGGGCAAGGAGGCGAGCAGACGGAGGAACTCCCGGAAGTCCCGGGCGACGAGATGGATGCCACCCTCGTCGCCCACGGCGACGACGGGTTGGGTCGCCACGTCCTCGCGGTCGTCCCTGCGCCAGAAGCCGTACAACGACCCACTGCCGTTGGCCTGTGCGAAGTAGACCAGTCGCTCGGCCAGCTCCGGCGGGTCCTGGTCGTACTCCGCGCCGTAGTCGTACATCTCGAAGCCCGGGGCCAAGTAGTCGTCCTGGGTGTCGTAGAACTCCTTGAGGAGATTGAGTTCGGGGATAGGGGAGAACGTGTCTGTCACAGGACCTCCACTCGTCGTCGCCAGGTTCCGCGCAAGCTAGCACCCCGAGACGACGATCGTCCGCCCAACAGAACTCCAGCAGTCGAGCGGCCTCGACCGGGCCGTGCTCGCCGTGACCGAGCCTTCCCTGCTCGCGTTGGCGCGGTGTGTGCAGGGGGTCTCCTGCACACACCAGCCCACACCCCATGAACGTTGAGCGGGCTGTTGAGCATGATGCTGGCCAAGGCGAGTCATGACCTCGGTGACCCGCACGCCGCGATGAAGCAGGCTCGGACCGCGTTCATCTGCGCCGACAACGCGGACCACAACGGACTGCGTGTCCGGGTGCGTGCCCAGCAGAGCCTGATGGCCTACTGGGCAGGGTGGCCGACGGAAGCCGCCCGGTACGCGGGACTGGCACGTGATCTGGCGACCGAACACACCGGCACGGCCGCCATATGGCTCATGTCCCAGAGCGCCCGTACGTGGGCGTCCCTGGGCGACGGAGAACGCGCGCTCGACGACCTCCAGCAAGCCGCGGCCCTGCGCGAAAGGCTGAGCCCGGACGACCTGGACGACCTCGGTGGTCTGATGCGCTTCGCGCACTGCCGCCAGCTCTACTACGGAGCCGAGACGCAGATCTGGATCCCCGGGCGTGAGGAACAGGCCCAGCAGGTCGCCCTGGAGGCCGTGACCCTCTACGAAGCCGCGGCCGCCGAGGGGTCCGATGACTGGGCCTACCAGGACGAGGCCGGAGCCCGCGCCGACCTCAGCTACTCCCGAGTGTCACTGGGAGAGATCGAAGGTGCCACCCAAGCCCTCGAGCCGGTCCTGGATCTGCCCGCCACCAAGCGTGTGGCCGGAGTGGTGAACGGCGTCATGCGCGTACACGGTGCCCTGCGCGGCCCGGACTACACGGGAAGCAGGGCGGTCGCCCGGCTCCGCCAGGAGATCGAGTCCTACAGCCAGACCCTCGCCTCAGCGCTGACAACGGGCCGCTAGCCTGCCGGACATGCACCCAGTCGAACTCTCCAGTTCCAGGCTCACCCTCCGGGAGCTGAGGCTCAACGACGTCGACGGCCTGCTCCAGGTCTACGGCGACGCGGAGGCCGTTCGGCACCTGTCCTTCACGCCACGCACGAAGGAGCAGTGCGCCTCCATCATCGACGCTGCGGTCGCCGACGCCCAGCGCGAGAACAGGGGCGTCTACATGCTCGGTGTCGCACGAGGGGATCACCTCGTCGGTGCCGCGCGTCTGGCCGTGGACGAGCGGCCCCACAGCGCACAGATCGGGTTCGCACTCCGGCCCGACCTGTGGGGGCAGGGGTTGGGCAGCGAGCTCGTCGGGCTCCTTCTCCGGTTCGGCTTCCAGGAGCTGGGACTCAAGCGGATGTGGGGTGCCCGCTCCCCGCAGAACCGGGCATCCGAGCGCGTCATGCTCAGGGCCGGGATGGTGGAGGAAGGACGGATCCGCCGTCACCTCTGGACCCGCGACGCCTGGCGCGACTCCATCGTGCACTCGGTCCTGGACGATGAGTGGGTGCCCGACTCACCGGCGCACAAGCCATAGGTTCCATCCAGGAGTCCGGGTCACCCTCAGAACGGCCCGATTGAACCCCGGCGCGTACCAGAGCCTCCGTCACCAGCGGTGCAGGACACCTCTGTCCGAGAGACCGTGAGGACGCCCTCCCCCTTTGCCGCCCGGAGGTACTGATGATGGGTTCATCGCATGCCGCGACCGGTGTCCTCGCAGGTGCGGCCACCGGTGTGCTGTGCGGTTCCGATCCCGCGGACGTCCTGTTGTGCGCCGCGGTCGGGGCGGGTGCCGCGCTGCTTCCCGATCTGGACGAGCCGGGCAGCACCGTGGGCCGGTCGCTGGGCCTGGTGACGGAGAAGGTGTCGGAGAAGCTGCGGGAGGCCTCGCGGCACGTGTACCAACGCACAGCCACGGAAACGGAGCTGGCCGCAGCCAAAGACGGGGCCCATCGGTACCTGACACACACGATCCCCGCGTGCGCGGCCTTCGGCCTGGCGGCGTTGGCGGTAGCGGCGATCGCGCCGCTGGGCACCGGGCTGGTGGTGTTCGCGACGGCCGCGCTGGGCTTGGGGACGGTCGCACGGTCCTTGAAGAAGTGGGGGCCGCTGAGGAAGCGAAGAATCGCGGCGTCGGTGATAGCGGTCGTCATCGCGGCTGGTGCGATGTTCGCTGAGGGTGGCGGGCCTGCGCCGTGGTTGATCGGGGTGACGGTCTCCGTCGGCGCGCTGACACACGTTCTGGGTGACTGGCTGACCCGGTCGGGGGTGCCGCTGGCCTGGCCGTTCGTGGTGCGCGGCAAGAGGTGGTGGATGTTCAGGTCGCCGGTGGCGTTCCACACGGGCAAGAGCAGGGTCGAGGACGGAATCCGGTGGGCGTCGCTGGCGGGCCTGCCGTTGATGCTGGTGCTGAGTTCGCCTCCACCGACGGTGGGATGAGACAGCACACCGGGTTCCGTTCCAGTGGCGGCCTGTTGTGGCCAAACGCTGCGGAATGTCATCGGCCGGTGATACTCAGTTGACGTTCCTTCTCCACCCTCTCAGAGCTCGGAGGCGACGTGACCGCGCGCAACTTCAAAGGGCAGTTCTCCTCGTGGCCCTCAACAGCGTTCTTCATCTTCTGCGGCGTGCTGCTGCTGGCGATGCTCGCCGACTGACCAGAAGGGCACGTCGCCGCTGCAGGGTCAGCCGTTCGGGCGGATCGAGGTCCTCACCGGAGAGGCCCTGCCATGTCGGCCCCCACCCAGTCATGGGCTGAGCGCAACGCTGACGAGTGACGGGAGGCGATCCCAACACACACCAGAACCTCATGACTTCCGGCCCAAGACAGGGTGCAAGCAGTTAACGCCCTCGCTACAGGTCCTCGAACACTTCTTCACCCGGCCGCCACACCATCAAACTGCGATCGTCAAAGCCGCTGAGCATCGCGATCTCCGGGCCGTCGAGTTCGGCCTCGGTCGGATGAAGTTGGACCGCGCCTCTGGAGAAGTCGAGCTTGAGTCCAATGCCGGCCCTCTCCTGCGTGGCGATCACGTTCTGGCCGATGAGAGTGCGCAGCGCCTCCGCCCAGCCGGGCTCTGCAGGAGCGAACCGTCGGCCACCCAGGGTTACGTGGGGCAGAATGTCACAGGTGAGCGAGGGCGTGTCGCTAGACGCTTCGCTGTCGAACCACAACTGGACGTAGTCCATCACAAACTGCACCGAGTACAGTCGGCAACCGACGAGACGGCCCAGGAGCGAGTTCAGCACGTACACCACAATCAAGACTCTAGACGGCGAGCACGGGCCAATACCCGAAACATCAAGTCGACGTGTGAACGAACACGGACAGCCCCCGGTGAACAGCAACAGGGCGACCTGTAGACCGGCCACGCCAGAGGGCGATTCGTAGTTGGCGAGAACCTCGCGAGGTGCCATCGGACGCCACCCACCGTCCGTTTGTGCTCCGTTTATGCTCCGCAGTTCCGTACTGACACGACACAGGGCGGCGTCACACGGCACCAAACGGCACGACGGATCGGATGGGGTGGCATGAAACGGTACGTAGTGACACGCCACGTTACGTAACCAGCGAACTTCTCATCCGATGGCCGCAGGTTCGAATCCTGCCGGGTGCGCCGCAAAGCCCCAGGTCAAGCCGGGTGCACGAGTCGAACAGACGAGGCGCGAGGCCCGTCTGAGGGGCCTGAAATGCTCCCCGTGTGCCCCCCGGTGCAAGGTCCAGTACAGGTGAACGAGAACCTCGCGGAGCACTTTGCCATCCCGTGGCCCCAGCGGCGAGCGCCCAGGGTGCCCGCCAGAGCCCCACAGCCGCCCCGACACCGTCGTGCGGACACGTTGCGCCCCAGGACCGGCTACTGCCTCACCGGCCGTATCCACCCAATTCAGCCGAGACCCCTTACCTGACAGGGGGTTCGCACGCCACAATCGGTCACATGAAAAGGGCGAGGACAGAGCAGGGTAGCGTCGTCAACACCGTGGACGGAGACATCTCCGATAGCACCGTCCTCCAGAGCCGTGACATGACCCTGAAGCACTCCTCCGCCGGGCGCGACCACAACGACTTCCACCGCTTCAACGGGACGTTCATCAACGAACAGCACAACCACCTTCCACGCCATCAGGTGGACTGGCCGGTTCGTGTGGGAAACGTCCCCGAGGAAGCGGCCCACTACCAACACCGGGGCATCGCCGACCAACTCGATCAAGCACTGCGCAGCTTCGGAACCGTCGCCCCGCGGCAGGTCCTCTCCGGGGCCGGCGGGGTCGGCAAAACCCAGCTCGCCGCCCACCACACCCGCACTCGCATGACCGACCCCGACCAACGCGTCGACATACTGGTGTGGGCCGACGCCTCCACCCGCGAGCAGGTCACCTATGCCTACGCTCAAGCCGCACAGCATCTGTTCACCACCGCTCCGGACGACCCGGAAGATGCCGCACGGCTTCTCCTTGCCTGGCTCGGCGACCCCCACAAGCATCAGAATCGCCGATGGCTCATCGTGTGGGACGACCTCACCGACCCCGCGGCGTTACACGATCTGTGGCCCCCGCACGACCAGCCCCACGGCCGGGTCCTGGTCACCACACGGCGACGCGACCACTCCCTCACCGTCCAGGGGCGCCACCTGCTCGAGGTTGACGTCTACACCCCCCATGAAGCCCGTGCCTTTCTCACCGAAGCCTTGGACGCGGCCGGGAGGATCGCCCACACCACCAGGCAACTGGACGCCCTCGCCCACGACCTGGCGTACCTTCCCCTAGCGTTAGGACAGGCGGTCACCTACATGGCCGAACTCGGCCTGAGCTGTGACCACTATCTCCAGGTGTTCCACGACCGGATGAACACCCTGGACCAGGTGTTCCCCGACTGGGAACTCCCCACCCCGCTCGCCGCCACCTGGGAGCTGTCCCTCACCCAGGCCGACACCTTCCAGCCCCGGGGTACGGCCCGGCCTCTGATGGGGCTCATCGCCCTCCTGGAGGGAACCGGCATCCCCGAACGGCTGCTCACCACCTCACCGGTCCTGGAATACCTGACCGACCACCGCACCGGAACAGCGGCCACCGCGGCCGCGCTCACCCCGCACCAGGCCCGTACCGCCCTGGCGAATCTGGTCCGGTTGAACCTGATCACCCGCACCAACCCGCCCACGACCGCGGACGGGGACGCACCCGGACAGGTGTCGGTGGGCGCCCACCATCTGGTGCAGCGCGCCACCCGTGAACACACCGCCACGAGACCTACCCCGCGCGGTATACACACTCTGGCGGAGGCGCTCACCCAGGTGTGGCCCGAGGTCGAACGGGACACCGCCCTGGCCCAGCACCTTCGCAGCAATACCGCCATCCTGCGCAGCCATCAGGAGGTGGAGGGACGAACCAGCGAGGACTGGCTGTGGGAACCCGACGGGCACACGCTTCTGTTCCGCGCGGGTAGAAGTCTGGGTGAGGCTGGTCGCGTGGGTGAGGCCGTGGCCTACTGGCAGTACATGACTGAGACAGCCCAGCGGCGTCTGGGCCCCGACCACTCCGACACTCTCATCACCCGTGCCGGCCTCGCCTACTGGCGGGGCGAAGCCGGGGACCTGTCCGGAGCCATTTCCGCCTACGAGAACCTCCTCACCGACCGGCTGCGCGTCCTGGGCCCCGACCACCCCGACACCCTCACCACCCGAGGCCGCCTCGCCGCTTGGCGGGGCGAAACCGGGGACCTAGCGGCAGCCGTCACCGCCTATGAAGACCTCCTCACCGACAACCTGCGCGTCCTGGGTCCCGACCACCCCGACACCCTCACCACCCGCCACAACCTCGCCCACTGGCGGGGCGAATCCGGAAACCCCGCCGAAGCCGTCACCGCCTATGAAGACCTCCTCACCGCGCGGCTGCGCGTCCTGGGCCCCGACCACCCCCACACCCTCACCACCCGCCACAACCTCGCCTGGCAGACCTACAAGTCCGGCGACGCCGTCCGAGCCGTTGAGCTTCTCACCGCCCTTGTGCACGATGAGATACGGGTGCTCGGACCCGGCCACCCCGACACACAGCACAGCGAGCAGGTCCTGCAACGCTGGCAGGACGAACTGCCTGAGCGGTGACCTGACCAGGGGACCTTCGATCTGATCGGATATCACCCTCGGGCATGACGAAACCCCAGGCCAGCCGGGGTGAACCCGTGCTCTGGCCTGGGGTGAGAGCCGCTCTCTCGCTCCTGGTGTACTCCCCACTCCAGCTACGGCACCGGAGCCTCCGCCCGAACCGGCCCGCCGCGCAGCAGCGACGCGGTCGCCTCGGCCGCCGCTTTCGCCAGATCCGGGAACACCGCCTGGTAGGTGTCCTGGGTGAAATGGACGGTCGCGTGCCCGAGCTCGTTCGAGACCACCTTGACGTCCGACCCCGCGGCCAGCGCCAGCGAGGCGGCCCGGTGGCGCAGCCCGTGCAGCGTGATCGGCGGCAGCCCCGCCGCCCGCGAGATCCGCAGGAACCAGTCACTGGCCTGTGCCGGATGCCACCCCAAACCGTCCTTGCGGGTGAACGCCAACCCCGTATCCGTCCAGCTCGTGCCTGCTTTGAGGCGCTCCTCGTTCTGGAACCCCTTCCACGCCCGCAACACCTCGACCGTGTCCTGGTCGAGAGTGATGGTGCGCTGCCCGGCCGCGCTCTTGGGACCTGGACTGCCGGAGACGACCTGGCGCTGCCGCACGTCGTACTGCCGAGAGTGGAACCGTCCGTTTGGAAAGCGCATCCCACAAGGGACCGCCTTGACGAACGGACATGCCATGGCTCCCCAGTTCCCACCCGGCCCGGACGTTTCGGGATCACCGTCCGCTCCGCCCACCACATCCCACAGGGCCGCCTTGTTCGGCGCCGGATTCCTGTACACGGCCGCGGCGGCCGTGCTGCCGGTGGCCCTCAGCCTGCCGTCGACGACGGGGCGCGCCGCTCCCGGGCTCACCGGCATCACGTTCTTCCTCTTCGCCATGGCCGCGGCGGCCTGGTTCGGGACCGCGCGGTTCGGTGGGTACCTGGTTTCCCGCGGCATCGGCAGGCCCTACCTCAGCGCCGGGCTGCTCTCGGTGGCGGCCGTCGCCCCGAGCCTCCATGCGTTGCTGGCCCACGCGTACTTCCGGTTCAACTGGCCGGCCCCCACGGTCGAGGACGTGCTGGCCCAGTCCCTCGGGCCGCTCCCCACGGCCGGGGACGTGCTCGCCTTGACGGCGGTGCTGGCCGTCACCGCCGTGCTCGTGGTGGTCGTGCGCCGCCGGTACGCCGTGGTCCTGCTCGTCCTCGTGCTCACGGCCGGGGTGGGTGCCAGGCCGAGCATGGCGTGGGTCGTCGAGCTGCGGGAGGAGCGCGAGGAGAGGGAGCGCAGGCTGGAGTGGCTCCAGGCGATCGATACCGACCTCGTCGTCCTCGACTCGCAGCAGTGGCGGCCCACCGGTGTGATCGCACGGCCCTACCCCGCAGAACGGGAACGGCCCAGGGAGCCGATCCGCGGGTACATGATCGTCTACTGGCCGGACGAAGGGATCTCCGACCTCTATCCGCGCATCGCCGAGGTCACCACCTGGAACAGCGTGGCCGACATGGCCGTGGTGAGGCACTGGGGGGACGCGGAGGACCCGCTCTGGGCCGTGTGCGACAGTCGGGCGTTCGCCTACGAGTGCAGCGAACACACCAACTCCCGTGGGGAACGCGTGGTCATCCGGTGCCGACCCTGGGATCCGGGGATCCGCAAGTGCGACGTCGACGTGGAGTTGGGCTCGGGGGAACTCGTCAACGTCTACGCCAGGACGGGAGCGGACACCGATGACCTGCTGGAACTCGTCGAGGCCCTCCGCTGGGAGGAGGACGGCGACCGGGAACACCTGGCCGACGAATGGGGCCACCACCGCCCCTGACACCGGATCCGACCGCCCTGACTGGAGCGACTCGTCACCGTGAACCCCTCGTCGATCAGACGCCGGCTCGCCCTGCTCGGCCACTCCCTGCTGTACACGAGCGCGATGTCCGTGGCGCTCTTCTCCCCCCTCTTCCTGCTCTCGAACCGAGACAGCGGGCCCCCCGTCATTCCAGCGGTGATCGTCCTCGCCCTCATAGCCGGAGCGGGCGTTCTCGGGACCTTGTTGTTCGGCATTCACCTGGATTTCTTCGAACTTCCGCCCCCGCCCCACTCACCATCGTCTGGCATCTCCGCCCACACAGTGCGGCGTCCCGTCCTCAAGGCGGGTCTCCTCACGCTGGCGGCCGCGGTCCCGCACGTCTACACGGTCGTGCAGTACACGTTCTTCTGGTCCGTCCTGCCACGCATGGAACTGGTGGAACACCTCGTGTGGTCGGCGGTGATGGCCGTCGCCGCCTCGCTCGCTCTGGCCGCCCACCGCAGGCTCGGGGCGGTGCTCATCGTCCTCGTGCTCGTCGCCGGTGTCGGCACAGCGCCGAACGTGGGACCGGCCATTGAGAGCTGGGAACGGGACAGGGACACGGAACGGAAGCTGGAGTGGCTCCACGGCATCGACGCCGACCTGGTCGTGCTCGACGCGGACGGGTGGGAGGTCGCCTGGGTGGTCGGCCGGCCGAACTCCGAAGGGGCGCGCGTTCGCGGGTACGAGATCCGCTATCACGAGAAGGACGTGCGAACGGATCGAGGTTATCGGGACACGGTCGACGTCACCACGTGGAACAGCCTGGAGGACATGGGGGCCGGGATGTCCTTCCGCTCTCAGCTACTTCACGGGGATCCGCTCCTGTGGGGATGCATCGCGCTGGACCCCGAGTACGAGTGCACCGAACGCCAGAACGCGAACGGCGAACGCGTGGTGCTCCACTGGAGGACATCGGCCTTGGCGAGCGGCAGAGGCACCGCCTACGTGCAGCTGTTGTCGGGGGAGGTCGTCACTATCTACGCGAAGAACACGTCGATGGCGGCCTACGAGATGCTGGTCCTGGTGAATGCCCTCCGGTGGGAGGAGGATGGCGACCGGGAACGCCTGGCCAGGGAGTGGTTCCCCGGCTATTCCTGACCTGTTCTCCGATCGGACCCCGCGGCTCAGACCGAGGAGAAGCCGGATCTCGGTCATGGCCGATGCCCGGTGAAGGACGTGGCGGACTGCGGGCCCGAGGACCTGGACCGTGTGGTGGATGCCCTCACCGAGACGGACCGGTTCCACTGGTTCGTCGCACCACGGCCCCTTCGAGAATCCCATCCCTTGGAGCACGACGTGGCGCCGCTGGCACTGGACCATGTTCCCCACCTTCGCGGTCCCCGAGCCCCTGTACGCGCCGATGTCGTGGCTGCTGTCGCACGGCGTCGTGGTCGCGTCCCTGACCTGGGGGACGCTGGCCCTGGAGTTCTTCCTCGCCTGTTGTCTGTTCGCCGGACCGATGCTGCGGCGGCTCGGGCTCGGCCTGGGTGTCGCCCTCCACCTGGGCATTGCCGTGCTCATGGGGCTGCCGGGCTTCTCCACCATCATGTTCGGCGCCCTCATGCTCTACCTGCTGCGCCCGGGTGACCCCCTCACGGAGGTCCTGACCGGAAGGATGAGCAGGAGGAGGAGCAGGAGGACCGAAGGTGAGACCGACGTGAAGGAGGCGACGACGGCCCAGGCGGGCGCCGGCGCCGCTCGTGAGCCCGTCCCGGATCCCGAGCCCGTATCCGCCGACTAGAAGACCCGCGGGCCCGATGCACGCGAAACCCGAAGAACAGGAGAGGGGTCGCCCCAGTGCTCATCACCTCCGTCCACGGCACGGTCCTGGCATCATCGGACCCGCCGCTGACCGGCTGGCCGCTGTACCTGCTCCTGGCGTCGGTGGTCGCCATGGTGGCGGCCCTGTGCTCCGGGGCCTATCTGGGCGCACGCGGCCGGATCAGCCCCAACGTCGTCTTCGGCATCCGGACCGCCTACACCCTGGGTGACGACAGGGCCTGGTACATCGTCCACCGGCTCTCCGCCCCCTGGACGATGGCCTCCGGGGTGGTCATGGCCACTTCCCTGCCCCTCGTGCCCCTGGCCCCGGGGCCGGACCTCCAGATGGTCGCGCTGCTGGCGCCGATGGCGATCGGCATCGCACTGCTCCTCACCGGCTCGTGGCGGGCGCACAGGACCGCCCGGGCCGCCGACCGGAGCCGGTCCGACGCCGAGGGGGCATGACGGGTCTCTCAGGACCTCTGTCCCTGTTGGAGGGGGAGGGCCGGTGCAGGTGTGCAGGATGGCGGCCGTGTCCGTTTCCGGGCCCGACAACTCGTCATCAAGGTCGTCCCCTTGGGGTGAGGATGACCGTCTCCAAGGGCGATGTCGGTGACTCGGTCGGAGGCAGAGCCATGCCTGTCACCCACACCGCGCGCGGACAGGTCATCGGCCGGGTAGGCCCACCCGGCACTGAACTCCGGCGCGACGTCGGCTTCGGGGCGCACAACACCTCGCCGGTCAGTAGTAGACCGCGAGCGGGCCGTTCGGTCCCTCCATGACGGTCACCGGGGTCTCGAAGACCCGCGTGAGCACGTCGTCGGTCATGATCTCGTCCGGTGCGCCGAACTCGACGACGGAACCGTCCTTGACCGCGCAGATGTGGTCGGCGTAGTGCCCGGCGAAGTTGATGTCGTGCAACACGATCACGATGGTACGGTCCAGTTCCTCCGCGGCCCGGCGCAGGTGCTTCATCATCTGCACCGAGTGCCGCATGTCGAGGTTGTTGAGAGGTTCGTCGAGCAGCACGTATTCGGTGTCCTGGCAGAGGACCATCGCGACGTAGGCGCGCTGGCGCTGTCCCCCCGACAACTCGTCGAGGTAGCGGTGCTCCAGGTCGGTCAGGTCCAGGAAGTCGATGGCCCGGCTGATGGTCTCCTCGTCGGCCGCGGTCAGTCGCCCCTGGGAATGGGGGAAGCGGCCGAAAGCGACGAGCTGGCGCACCGTGAGCCGGGTGACGAAGTGGTTCTCCTGGCGCAGGATCGAGACGACCTTGGCCAGGTCCTTGGACGCCGTCTTCGCCACGTCGTGACCGGCGATGTCGATGGTGCCCTGGTCCAGCCGGAGCAGCCGGCCGATCATCGTCAGCAGCGTCGACTTGCCCGCGCCGTTCGGGCCGACCAGGGCGGTCACACCGCCTTTGGGAATCCGCAGGTCGACGGGGCCGATCACGACCTCGTTGCCGTACTCCTTGCGCACACCGTTCAGGGTGATCACAGTCGGCCCTTTCTGAGAATGACGAAAAGGAACACCAGCCCGCCGACGAGCTCGATGAGGATCGAGACCACACCGCCTGCGTGGAAGATGTTCCGCATGACGAAGTAGGCGCCGCTGAGTACGACGAAGCAGGTCAGCGCTGATACGGGAAAGACGTACCGGTGGTCGTGGGTGTCGGCGAACTGGTAGGCCAGCGTCGCGACGAGGAATCCCAGGAAGGTCATCGGACCGATGAGTGCGGTGGAGACCGCCATCAGGACCGACACCAGGAACAGCACGCGCATGGTTTCGCGGCGGTGGTCCAGACCCAGTCCCGTGCCGGCTTCACGCCCCAGCACCATGATGTTCAGCCGACGCGAACGCGCCCACAACAGGGCGGTCGCGACCAGGCACAGCGGTACCGCGATCGGGAGGTAGGACGCGTCGGCGTTGGCGATGTTGCCGAACAGCCGTGCGGCCAGTACGTCGAACTCGCTGGGCGTGAGCAGCCGCTGCATGAACGCGGAGACCGAAGCGAGACCACCGCCGATGATGATGCCGATCAACAGCATGATCTGCAGGTTCCCGTACCTGCCGGACAGCAGCCACCCGTACAGCAGCATGGCGAAGGCGACCATGAGGGCGATCTGCAACAGGAACTGGGAGACGCCTTGGACCGCCATGATCCCGGCGACGCCCAGGAGGTAGACGGCGGTCGTCTGTACGGCGGTGTAGAGCGCCTCGAACCCCATGATCGACGGGGTGATGATGCGGTTGTTGGTGACGGTCTGGAAGCTGACGGTGGCGACGGACTGGCAGATCGCGACGACGGCCATGATCACCAGGTTCGTGGCGCGCATCTCGGCGATGCGCCAGAAGCCGTCCGATCCCACCGGCATCGGGTTGTCCCAGGCCAGCAGGCCCACGCCGAACACCGCCGCGGCCACCGAGAGCACCGCGATGATGGTCCAGTAGCGAAGACGGGCGCGTGGGGTGGCCAGGGGACGTGAGGAACGCTGGTGCTGCGGTGCGGCCGGCGGTCCGGTCACACGGGAAACGTTCGTGTCAGCCACGGCGACGCTGCCTCAACAGGAGAAGGATGAACACGGCGGCGCCGACGATCCCGAGAATGAGGGACACCGGCACCTCGAAGGGCATGATGATGGTCCGGCCGATCAGGTCGCAGACGGTGACGATCCCGATGCCCAGCAGGCACACCCACGGCAGGTTCGTGCGCAGGTCGTCACCGCGCATCATCGAGACGACGTTGGGGACGATCAGCCCGAGGAAGGGCAGGTTGCCCACGACCACGGTCACCACGCCCGTCGCCACCGCGATGAGTCCGGTGCCCAGCAGGATGACGCGGTCGTAGTTGAGTCCGACGTTGGTGGAGATCTCCTCGCCCAGGCCCGCGACCGTGAACCGGTCTGCCACGACGAACACCGTGACGGTGACCAGGGCCACGATCCACAGGAGTTCGTACTGTCCCCGCAACACCGAGGTGAAACTGCCGGCGAACCACACACCGAGGTTCTGGAGCATGTCGGTCCGCAACGCGACGAAGGTGGACACCGCGCTGACGACGGCGCCCAGCATGATGCCCACGATCGGCACGATGAGCGAGGACTTCAGCGTGACTCGGCGCAGGAAGAGGAAGAACACCATCGTGCCGACGAAGGCGGCCATCACCGCGCCGACCATACGGGTGGTGATGCTCGCGCCCGGTACCAGGATCATGACGGTGAGCAGACCGAGTCCGGCCCACTCGGTGGTGCCGGTGGTCGTCGGTTCGACGAAGCGGTTCTGCGTCAGCAATTGCATGACCAGGCCGGACATCGCCATGGACGCACCGGCGAGGACGAGGGCGATCGTGCGGGGGATACGGGTGATCGCGAACATCTCGCGGCCGTCATCGGCGCCGAAGACGTCGTACACGCCGGTGAACAGGGACAACACGAGTAGTGCGCTCACGACGGTGACGCCGATGAGGAGCTTCCAGCTGAGGAGACGCCCCTCGCCCCGTGGCCGGGCCGGGGTCGGAGCCGCGGTGGTCATGATCCGCTCACCTCCACGGAACGGCGCGCGCGGACGGTGGCGGTCATGTCGCGACCGTCCGCGCGGGGATGGACCGGATCAAGCCCGCGCCTCAAGGGCGTCGGCGAAGGAGTCGAAGAACTCCGTGTAGGTCTGGATGCCTTCGTTGAGGTAGGTGTCGGCGGGCATGTAGACGATCTGCTCATCGGCCACGGCGGTCACGTTCGACAGGGCCTCGGTGTTCGCCAGGATGTTCTCGGCGCTCTCGTAGCCTTCCTCCTCGGCGGTGATGGCGGCGTCGCGGTCCAGCACGAGGATCCAGTCGGGGTCGGAATCGGCGATCGCCTCGACGGAGATGTCGTCACCCTGGTGGTCGTCACTGGAACCCTCGACCTCCAGAGCCGGGGTCAGTCCGAAGATGTCGAAGGCCGGGCCGAGAGTGCGGCCCACTCCTGGAGCCAGGTAGCCGATCTCGCCGCCAGAAGTGTTGACGGCCATGACGGTCTGGTCCTCGTCGTAGGCCTCGTCGACCCGCTCGATGGCCTCGTCGAAGTCGGCGACGGTCTGCGCGGCCTCGTCCTGCTTGCCGAAGACCTCGCCCAGCACCTCGACCTGGCGCCTGAGTTCGGCGTCGAAGGGCTCACCCTCACGCGGGTCCAGGTCGAGGATGGCCGCCTCGGGAACCAGCGAGGCCAGATCGTCGTGGTACTGGGTGAAGCGCTGGCCGTTGACGATCAGGTCCGGCTCCGCGGCGACGACTGCTTCGAGGTCGGGCTCGTAGTGCGGGCCGAGGTCGATGATCGAGTCATCCTGCGTGTAGTCGATGGTGTCGGGCATGAGCGACACGGAGCCGGCGGACAGTTCCACGCCCCAGTCCGCAAGGGTCTCGTAGGTCCGGTTGTCGAGCGCGACCACCGACGAGGGCGGGGTGTTGATCGTCTGTGTACCGTTGTTGTCCTCGACCTCGACCTCGACCGTCGCGCTCGAAGCGGGGGCCTCTTCGGTCTCCTCCTGGCCGGCGGTGCAGGCGGAGAGGGTCAGGGCGGACACCAGGGTCAGGGGAAGTGCCGCGAACGGGTGGGGGACAGACTTCATGAGGGTCTCCTAAGCGAGGTCTTTGCTTAGGCAAGCCTAGCCTAAGTAATTCGATGGATGCATGGGGGTCGGCCTTGGAGTGTTGTGACGACTTTGTGATGTTCTGAGGCGACTTCGCTGGTCTCGGTGAGGGCGGCGGCCGTGACTGCCGAAGCCCGGCCCCACGAGCACGACCTCTTCGCTCTCGCGTGCCACTCCCGCCGTGGTGGCCGCGTGCTCCTGCTGCTCCGGGGCAGCTGGAACAAGACGCGTGCGTCTCGATCAGGTGGGGACGGAGCTGGGCCGGGGCAGGGCGCGACCGGCCCGAGGGGTTCGAGCTCCGGAGATGGGACGCTGCCGAGGGCGGCTGTGACGTGGCCGGAGATGAGCGTCGGTACGGGATGGGAGAATCCGCGGATGCAACTGAGAATCGACCCTGACCGCCAGGTCACCCCCTTCACGTGCGACCACTGCGACTCCGAGCACCTGAGGATCTGCGGCTTCGTCAACAGCGAGCACGGCGCGTTCGCGATCTACTACGCCCACCTCTACAACCACGGCGACGTGCACGAGGCCTACATCGACGTCGTCATGGACGACGCCTGGGCCCCTGGCAACCCCTTGGAGCCCAGTCCCAACCGGACCACCTTCGGCTGCCGGGTGGGCCCGGTGCAGGGTTCCTCCGCTCCCGCGTGCTCGCTCGTCCAAGCGGCCCAATTCCACGAGGGGGACCCCTTCTACGGTGACCGCCTCGACCGTGAGAAGGCCCTACCGCACCCGTGGCTGCCCCTGTTCTGGGAGACCACCGACCACCTCCTCGAACACGAACCCGACCTGAACGCCCACGTGTACTGCGTCAACGCCGCACCGCAAGGCTGAGGAGATACGTCGAGCGTCTCCCGGTACAGGTGGGAGTACGACGGGGCTTCGTGGCGCACCTGGCTCCCTGTGGAGGACCGGCCGAACGACGCGAGGAGCCAAGGGACTGCGAGCGGGCCCGAGCAGCACACAACGCCGCTGGGCTGATGCCGGGAGACGCCGGCGGCATCGACGTCTTCGAGTGCCGGTCGTGCCCCGGCCGTCCCACAGGCCACTGGTTCTGCTCCTGAACCTGCCGCGTCCCACCCCGGCCGCACACGGCTACCAGCGCCGGGGGCGTACCCCTGGTCGTGGTGTGCGGGGAACGGCTCGGCCCGCGGCCGGAGCGGTGTCCGGGCCACGGGCCGAGCTCGGCCGACGGGCTAGAACGCGTCGGGGTAGAGCCCCTGGGCGATCGTCTCCACGGCGTCGATGTTCCCCAGCGCTCCGGGGTAAAGGTCGCTCGCGGGAATGGCGATGAGGAGGTCGTCCTCCACGGCCGGGACGTCGGGGAAGGTGCTGCGCAGGTACTCGCGGGTCTCCTCCTCGTGCTCGGGCCCGCTCGCGCCGAACACGATGGCGTCGGGTTCGCGGCTGATGATCTCCTCGGGGTTGATCTGTGCGGCGAAGAAGTCGGCGAACTCCGGGGCGTCGGGGTCGAAGACGTTGTCGCCGCCGGCGGCCCTGATGATGTCCGCCTCGATGCCGGCGCCGATGGCCGACAACGAGTCGCCCTCGACGTAGACCTGGGCGACCGTGGGCTGTGCGGAGCCGCCGATCGCGTCCTCCACGGCGGCCAGCCGGCCCTCGACGTCCTGTGCCAGCTCCTCGGCCGCGTCGGGGACGTCCAGGATGGCGCCGAGGTCGGCGATGTCCGTCAGGAGGTCGGTGACCTCCGCGGTACTGCGGCGGTCGGCGCAGCCGCCGGTCGCGACGTAGGCCTGAGCGCCGTTCTCGTTCAGCTGCTCGATGCTGGCGAAACCCTGTTCGGCGGTGAACTCGTACTCGGTGGGGGAGGCCACGAAGTCGGGGGAGACGGCCAGGAGGTCCTCGCGGGCCGGCGGCGCGTCGGCGCTGAGCACCGGGATGTCGGCGGCCTGGCCGGCGATGTCGTCCGGCAGTGCCGAGACCTCGGTCTGGGCCTGGCCGACGATGGAGTCCGCCGCGTCGAGCCGGATGAGCAGTTCGGTCTGCGAGGGCATCAGGCCGACGACACTGCTGGGCGCGGTGTCGAAGGACAGCTCCCGCCCGCAGTTGGCGACCGTCACGGTCTCTCCGGAGTCCTCGGTGCCCGCCGGGTCGGCGGTGACGCCGCTGCCGCACGCGGTCAGGGCCAGCGGTAGTACGGCGAGGGCGGCGCAGGCGGTCGAGAGGCTGAGGGGACGGAAACGGCGCCGGGACGTGGGCCGGTTGGTGGTGCCTGTCATGGGGTGGTGACGTCTTCCTCTGTCGGGGATGGGTTCGCGGGTCCGTGGTCGTTCGGCTCCAGCGGGCCGCGGGCGTCGAAGAGCAGGTGCCGCCGTCCGGAACGCGGATGGGCGACGGCTGTCGACTCGACGCCGAAGACCGAACGGACCAGGTCTGTGTGGAGCACCTCGTCCGGGGTGCCGAGGGAGAGCAGGCGCCCCTCGGCCAGGACCCCGACGGCGTCGCAGGAGCGCGCGGCCAGGTTCAGGTCGTGCAGGGCGATCAGCACGGTGCGGTCGGTCGTCCCGATCAGGTCGAGGAGTTCGAGCTGATGGGCGATGTCGAGGTGGTTCGTGGGCTCGTCGAGGACGAGTACGGGCGTGTCCTGGGCGAGCGCGCGGGCGAAGAGCACGCGCTGGCGCTCGCCGCCCGAGAGCGCGGAGAACGAGCGGGTCTCCAGGTGCGCGGCGCCGACATGGCTGAGGGCCTCGCGGGCGAGGGCGACGTCGCGGTCGGAGTCGCGTCCGTACCCGCGTCCGTGCGGGATGCGTCCGAGCAGCACCATGTCGAGCACGGGGATCTCGAACTCCTCGCTGTGCTCCTGTGCCATCACCGCCACGTGCCGGGCCAGGTCCTGGCGCTTGAGCGCGGTGATGTCGGTGCCGCCGAAGCGCACGCGGCCGGCTGAGGGGGCCGAGAGCCCCGACACGGCGCGCAGCAGGGTGGACTTGCCGCTCCCGTTGGGCCCGAGCAGCCCGAGCACGGTGCCCGAGGGCACCGAGACGCTCACGTCGGTGACGACGGGACGTCCGCCGCGGTGGGCGGTGAGGTTCTCGATCTCGACTCTCATCGGCCCGCCCCCACGCTGTCGGCGCGGTCGCGCCGCAGCAGCCACAGGAAGAACGGTGCTCCGACCATCGCGGTGAGCACGCCCAGAGGGACCTCCGCGGGAGCCGCCAGGGTACGAGCGAGAAAGTCGCAGGAGGCGAGGAAGACCGCTCCGCCGAGCAGGGCGACCGGGAGCATCCTGCGGTGGTCGGAACCGACGGTGATGCGGGCGATGTGGGGGATGATCAGACCGACGAAGCCGATGCCTCCCGAGACCGCGACGACCGATCCGGTCAGCAGGGCGGCGGCGACGAGTGTGCCGCTGCGCAGCCGGTTGACGTCGACGCCCAGCGACGCGGCCGCGTCGTCTCCGACGAGGAGGGCGTTGAGCGCCCGCGCGCGGAAGGCGGCGAGGAGCCCCACGATGAGCAGCGCCGCCGAGGGCAGCGCGAGGTGGCCCATCGTGGCGGCGGAGACCGAACCCAGCAGGAAGAACATGATGCTGAAGACATTCTGCGCGTCGGTGGTGATGGTCAGGTAGCTCGTCGCTGCGCTGAACAGCGAGCCGAGGGCGACGCCGGCGAGGATGAGGCGCTGGGGAGCGATGCGTCCGTTCTTGTGGGCCAGGGCGTAGACGGCCGCGGTGGCCAGGAGCGCGCCGAGGAAGGCCGCGCCCCCGACTCCGAGGGCGCTGGACCCGAGGCCCAGGACGATGAACGAGACCGCGCCGACTCCGGCGCCGGCGGAGACGCCGAGGATGTAGGGCTCGGCCAGGGCGTTGTGGACCACGGCCTGCATCAGCGCGCCGGCCAGCGCCAGCGCGGCGCCGGCGGTCGCGGCCAGGAGCGCGCGGGGCAGCCGGAACTGCCAGACGGCGTTGTCCTGCACCGTCGTCAGCGACCCGTCCGACATCCAGGGCATGCCCGGCACGAGATGGCCGATGACGATGCGCAGGGCCTCCGCCGGTGACACGTCGATCGTGCCGACACTGGCCGACAGCAGCACCACCGCGACGAGCGCGAGGGCCAGGACCGGAACGAGGAGCCGGGCGGCGAGCACGCCCCGCCGCCGGGGGTCGGACGCGGGGGCGGCCGGGGCCGGGGCGCCGCCGGGGGGAGTTCCTGCGGGGCGGGCGCGGGGCAGGAGGCGTTGGAGGGGAGTCGACACGTTTCTCCCGTTGGTTGCTGGTGCCATCTGTCGCGGGGGTTCTCTCAGGTCGTCGAAGGGGCGGTCGGTGCTGATCCGGTGGTGCCGGCGTCCAGGGCTCCGGCACGGTGCGGCGGTGGGATCCGGCGCGGGTGCGCGATTCCCTCGGGGGTGTCCGAGGATCCGAACTCGGCCCACCGCTGTCCGAGCGGGAGGGCGCCCGGCTCGACGCGGGTGAGGACGTCGCTCCACGCCTGTGCGTTCGCGCCCAGCCCGGTCCTCATCGCCGCGTAGCGGCCCGAGGCGCCGCGAACGAGGTGCTCACCGGGGACGGCCGCCGGGAGGCGTCGTCCCTCGCCGGACCGGAGCCCCCGCGCACGCCGGAGCGGTCGTCGACGAAGGCCCCTGCGAGGCTGCCCTCGCCATGGCGGGGGAGCGAGAGGAACCCGGCGTGCTCGGCGAGGACGGCGCTGCCGAGCGGTTTCACGGTGCCCTCGACCACGGCGTGGGTGCGGCCCGCGCCGTGGTCGGAGCCGAGGGGTTCCTGGGAGGTCACGGGCCCAGACTATTGGAAATGGGAATCGTTTTCAATTAGGGTGAGTCTCGTTCCCCAGTGGACCCGTATCGGCCCAGGCCCGCGGGATCCGGGTCCTCGGGGCGCACCGGTCGCGGACGAGACCATCGCGACGGACGCGCCCTCCGCCGAGGCCACCGCGACTTTGTGCCGGGCCCTGTGCCGGGCGGGCGCCCTGCCCCGCCGATGGCGCTGCCGACCGGTGTCGTGATTCGTCGCCACGCGCGGCCGCTGGACCGTGCACGCCCCGGCGATGCTCCCCGCAGCACGCGACCTCGACAAGGAGTCGGACGCATGATGATCGTTCCCCTGCTGTGGCGGGAGGCGGCCCGGTTCCCCGCGGCCCTGGCGCGGAGCGTCGCCCTGCTGGTCCTGGTCTTCCTCAGCCACGTCGGACAGGCCGTGGCGATCGCCTGGTCGATGTCGGCGGTGCTGCACGGGCAGGCCCGGGACGTGTTCGTCGCCCTGTCGCTGATCCTCGGGATCGCCCTGCTGCGCCTGGTGCTCTCCCTGGCCCAGGCGTCGGCCGCCGCGCATCTGGGGGGCCGGGTCAGACAGGCGGTCCGCCGCCGCGCGATGCGGGCCGCGCTCGTGCCCGCGCGGCTGCACGACACGGCGGCCCGGGACGGTTCGATGCGCGCCGGCCTCGGTGACGGCGTCGACGGCATCGACGCCTACGTCTCCAAGTACGTTCCCGCCATCGTGCAACTGCTCCTGACCTGCCCGATCGTCGTGATCGCACTCGTAGCGCTCTCGCCGTGGGCGGGGGCGTGCGTCGCCGCGGGGATCGTGCTCGCCCTGGCGGGGCCCCTGGCGTGGAAGCGGATGATGGCCCGGCGCGGGCTCGACCACTGGGACAGCTACGAGGCGCTCAGCGCCGACCTGCTCGAATCCCTGCGCGGTATGGCCACCCTGCGCACGCTCGGCGACGTGTCCGGCACGCGCGAGCGCCTGGACGACCGATCCGAGGCGCTGCGCAGGGCCACCGAACGGGTGATGCGCGGCTCCCTGGGCGAGACGGCCGTCACCGACGCGGCCGTCCAGGGGGGAGCGGTCGCCGCCGCCGCCCTCGCCATCGCCCACGCGGTCACCGGGCAGGCCCCCGCCGTCGAGGCCTACCTGATCCTCCTGCTCTCCTCCGAGGCGTTCCGTCCCGTCCGGGACCTCTCGCGGCACTGGCACGCCGGATTCCTCGGCCTCACCGCGATCCCCGGGCTCCAGCGGATCGGGGCCTTCACCGAGCAGCGCGACGACGCCGACCCCGTGGGCCCCGCCCGTACTGACGCAGCCCCCGCCGCCGCCACCATCCCGCCCGACCCCGGAAACGGTCCGGCGACCGACGACCCCTGTGCCGACACACTGGAAGTGACCGGTCTGAGCTTCCGCTACCCCGACGCACCCGAGGACGTCATCCACGATCTCGACCTGACGGCCCGGCGGGGCGCGCTCACCGCGATCGTCGGAGCCTCCGGGGCGGGAAAGTCCACTCTCTTCGACCTCCTCCTGGGCTTCCTCACCCCGCGCGCCGGAAGCATCGAGCTCGACCGCCGACCGCTGCGGACCCGCGACATCGCCGTGGTCTCCCAGAGGCCGGTGCTCTTCGCCGGGACCATCCGCGACAACCTCACGGTCGCCGGCGCCACCGCGGAAGCGGACCTGGCCGCGGCCTGCCGCGCCGCGGGGGTCCTCGACGAGATCCGGCGCTTCCCGCGCGGCTTCGACACCGAGGTCACCGAAGCCGGAACCAGCCTGTCGGGCGGACAGCGCCAGCGCCTCGCCCTGGCCCGCGCACTGCTGGCCCGGCGCCCGGTCCTGCTCGTCGACGAGCCGACCAGCGCGTTGGACGCCGACCGCTCCGCGGACGTCATCGAGACCCTGCACCGTGTCGCCCGCGACCGCATCGTCATCATGATCAGCCACCGCTCCGAGACCCTCACCGAGGTCCCCCACGTGCTGAGCCTCGACGCCGGACACCTGCACAGGAGTGCCCCGTGAAGCCCCTCTCCGCGTCCCGCGCCTTCCGCGCACTGCTGCCCGTACTGCGGCCGCAATGGCGGGGGATGCTCTGGAGCTACGTGCTCGGCACCGCGAGCGCGCTCGGCCTGGCCGCTCTGGCCGTCCTCACGGCCTGGGCGGTCGGCCACGCCGTCGTGGAGCGCACACCGCCCGGGCCGCTCTGGTGGACCCTGGTCCTCGGGCTCGTGCTGCTGCGCGTGGTGCTGACCTGGCGGGAGATGGACGTCTCGCACGCCCTGGCCTACCGGGTGCTGGCCCGGCTGAGGATGGCCCTGTTCGACGCCTACGCGCGCAGTGTTCCGGGTCGGCGGCGCGAGCACTCCGGGCGCGCGGCCACCGTCGCGATGGAGGACATCGAGAAGCTCGAGTTCTTCTACGCCCACACGATCGCCCAGCTCGGTGCCGCGCTCACGCTGTTCGCCGCCTCCCTGGCCACCGCGTCCGTCCTGCTGCCCGAAGCGGCGCTCGTCATGCTCGTGGGCGCCGCCGTCGTGGCGACCAGCGCGCTGTACTGGGCCGGAGCCGCCCGACGCCTGGGGGAGCGGGAACAGCGTGAGCGCTCGGACCTGTCCGAGCACATCGTCGACGCGCTGGGCGCCCTGCGCGAGGTGCTCGCCTACGGACTCGTCCCCCGGATCGTCGCCGAGACCAGCGCCGCCACCGCGCGCGCCACCGCCCTCGCGCGTCGGCGTGAACTGCTCTCGCAGCTGGTCACCGCTCTGCGGGAACTCATCCTCACCGCCGTGGTCGTCGGGGTCATCGCCACCAGCGCCACCGCCGCGGGCGTGCTCACCGAAGGCGCCCCGGTGCGGCTGGCCCCGGCGGAGCTGCCCGCGCTGATCGCGCTGGCCCTGGCCGGGATCGCCGCGGTCGTCGACGCCACGGACACCCTCACCCGGCTCCACCCGCTCGTCGCCGGCGCCGAACGCGTCGCCGCCGGAATCCGGCGGCCCCCGGTCGTCAGTGTTCCCGACGCGCCCCGACGGCTGCCCGCCGGGCCGCTCGGCCTCCGGTTCCGGGAGGTGTCCTTCTCCTACGAGGGCCGGCAGCCCACGCTCAGGTCCTGGTCCGTCGACCTCGCTCCCGGCGAGCACGTCGGGCTGGTCGGCCCTTCGGGTTCGGGCAAGAGCACGGTCATCGCGCTCGCGACCCGCCTCTGGGACCCCTCGGCGGGCACGGTCGAACTCGTGAGGGCCGAGGGCGAGAGCATCCCCCTCGCCGATCTCGACGACGCGGCGCTGCGGGGGGCCGTCGCACTGGTCGACCAGGACGCGGTGCTCTTCCACGGCACCGTCCGCGACAACCTGCTGCGCGGCTGCGGGCCGCGGTCCGACGACGACCTGGCCGCCCTGCTCGAACGGGTCGAAGCCGCCTCGTGGATCGGTCTGGACGACGACCTCGGCGAGGCGGGTGTGCGATTGTCCGGCGGACAGAGGGCACGCCTGTGCCTGGCCCGCGCCCTGGCCCGCCGACCACGCGTCCTGCTGGTGGACGAGGTCACCGCCAGTCTCGACCCGACCACCGAACGGCTGGTCTCCGACGTCATCGCCGCGTTCCCCGGTACCGTCCTCATCGCCTCCCACCGGGCCGAGACGCTCGCCCGCCTCGGACGCGTCGTGGACGTGGCCGGGAGCCCGCTCGCCGCGCGGGAGGCGGGCGGCTGACCCGGTCGGATCTGCCAGAGCCGTCCCGGCACGGCGGCCCCGCCCTCCTCAGAGGGTGAGGATCCCGGAGAAGGAGCGGCCGGGACGCCGCCCACCGGCCGCACGCGGCCCGATCGGACCTCGACCCCTCACCCCCCGGGCTCCCGCACCACCAGAGGACAGCACGGACACGACGAAGCAGACAGGAAGGAACCGACCACCGCCACCGGTGGTCGAACCCCACCACCGACACCGGCATCTGACCAAGAGCCCTCCAGAGCGTCCAGCTCATTCCCGTGCGAGTCCGGAAAGCACCAGTCCTTTGCACCCCCTGCACCCGAGCGATCCCACCCGTATCGGCCCCTACCGCCTCACCCACCGCCTTGGCGCGGGCGGTATGGGTCGTGTCTACCTCGCCAGGACCCCCTCCGGCCGCGCGCTCGTCATCAAGGTCGTCCTTCCCGAACTCGCGCGGGAGGACGGCTTCCGCGCCCGCTTCGCCCGCGAGGCCGACGCCGCGCGCAGGGTCGGCGGCTTCCACACCGCCCAGGTCGTGGACTCCGCCCCCGACGCCGACCTGCCCTGGATCGCCACCGCCCACATCCCCGGTCCGACCCTGGGCCAGGCCGTCCGGGAGCACGGCCCCATGACCCCGCCCGCCCTCCACGGCCTGGCCACCGGGCTCGCCGAGGGCCTGGAAGCCATCCACGCCTGCGGCCTGGTGCACCGCGACCTCAAACCCGCCAACATCATCCTCGCCGACGACGGGCCCCGCATCATCGACTTCGGTATCGCCCGCCCGCTGGACGCCGACAGCATGACCACCCAGGGAGCGGTGTTCGGCACCCTGCCGTACATGTCCCCCGAACAGACCGACGGCTCCCGCGTCGGCCCGGCTTCGGACGTGTTCTCCCTGGGGACGGTGCTCGCCTACGCCGCCACCGGCACCAACCCCTTCTCCGGGGCCACCATGGCCGAGACACTGCGACGCCTGATCAGCCCGCCGCCCGACCCCGGAGAGTTCGACCCGGACATCCGGACACTGATCGGCCAATGCTGGGACCACGACCCCGACCGGCGGCCCACTCCCAGCCAGATCCTCAACCGTTTCGAGGAACTCGGCCCCGGTTCCCGGCCCTCGCGCCGCATCCTGGGACCGGGACCGGACACGGCCCCGCCCGTGGCACCGGACCCCTCCGTTGCGGAAGAAGCGCCTGTGCTTCCCACCGGAGACCCCCGTTTCGGGACCGGGACCGGCGCGGGCGGTGCCTTGACGTCCACCAGTGGCCGAACACGGCCCTCTGCCACCGACACCGCGGTCTCCACGGCTCCTGCCACGGTGACGGCGGGTTCCGGTGCGGGGAGACCGAGGAAGAACATGTGGCGGTACATCAGCGCGGCGATCGCGGTCGCGGTTCTGGTCGCCCTCGTGGTAGGGGAGTACCTCCCGACAGCGGACGTCACCTTCGCGGGCCACGAGGGGTCGGTGGACGCGGTGGCGTTCGGGGCTGACGGCGACACGTTGGCCACGGCTGGCTCTGACGGTACCGTGCGCTTGTGGGACGCGGGCACCGGTGACCAGGTCGCCACCCTCACCGGCGACAGCGACGACGTGCATTCGGTGGCGTTCAGCCCCGACGGCACCACCCTCGCCTCCGGTGGCGGCGACACCGTGCGCCTGTGGGACGCCGGCACCGGCGACCAGGTCGCCGCCCTCACCGGACACGAGGGGTCGGTGTACGCGGTCGCGTTCAGCCCCGACGGCCGCTTCGTCGCCAGCGCCGACGGCGACACCGTGCGTCTGTCGGATGTCGGCACCGGTGAGCAGGTCGCCGCCCTCACCGGCCACAGCTACAGCGTGCGTTCGGTGGCGTTCAGCCCCGACGGCACCACCCTGGCCACCGGAAGCAATGACGGCACCGTGCGCCTGTGGGAGGCCGGCACCGGCGAGCCGGTCGCCACCCTCACCGCACACCAGGTCACGGTGGCGGCGGTGGCGTTCAGCCCTGACGGCACCACCCTCGCCTCCGGTGGGTTCGACAACACCGTACGGTTGTGGGACGTCGGCACCGGCGAGCAGATCACCACCCTCGCGGAGTACCGCGAGAGTGTGCTTTCGGTGGCGTTCGGCCCCGACGGCACCACCCTGGCCACCGGCGGCAACGACGGTGTCGTGCGCCTGGTGGACGTCGACACCGGTCATCAGATCGCCACCCTCACCGATCACGACGATTCGGTGACATCGGTGGCCTTCAGCCCCGACGGCAACAGTCTCGTCGCGGGCAACGATGACGGGACACCGAGGCTCTGGACCATCGGCTGACGTCCGTACGCACGTCCCACGTCCCGCAGGCTCGACGGCCGGGAGAGCGCTGACGGGGTCGGTGTCCTCCTCGCGCGGGCCGGACGCCGTCGTCGCGACGCGGCGGCGCCACAATCCAGGGATCGGCCGACCCGCGCTCGTAGGATGCGGGAGGGGACGGCCGAGCGCCGTGGATGGAGAGTTCCAGGAACGCGGCTCCCTCGGCATCGGACCCCGGAGGGTCCGGCAGCAGGAACCGCCAACCGAGGAAGGCCTCATGACCACCCGACCGCGCGCCGTCGCCTTCGATGTGCTCGAAACCCTGGTGGACCTGGAACCGCTCCGGACGCGGTTGGAGGAGGTCGGCCAGCCCGCCGGGCTGTTGGAGCCGTGGTTCATGCGGTTCCAACGCGACTCGATGGCGCTGACCCTCGCCGGGGACTTCGCCTCGTTCGACCCGGTGGCACGGCAGGCGTTGCTCACGGACACCGGCCACACCGCCACCGAGGCCGACATCGACCACGTCTTGGAGGGGTTCGGTCGGCTGCCCGCCCATCCGGATGCCGAACCGGCGCTGCGCCGGCTCTCCGAAGCCGGGCTGACGGTCGGCTGCCTGACCGTCGGCAGCGCAGCGAACACGGCGCACTTTCTGGAACGGGCGGGGCTGGCGCGCCATGTGGACCACGTGGTCACCGCCGTCCAGGCCGGTATCTGGAAGCCCGCACCGTCCATCTACCGTGTGGCGGCCAGCGAACTCGGGACGCCGCCCGGCGGCATGGCGATGGTCGCGGTACACGCCTGGGACTGCCATGGGGCCAAGCGGGCCGGCTGTCTCACCGGTTGGTGCTCGCGGCTGGAGGGCCGCTACGGTGACGTCTTCACCGCACCTGACGTGAGCGGTTCCGATCTCGTCGAGGTGGCCGAACGCCTGCTGCGCCTCCCCTCCGGCTGATCCCCGCCCGCACCAGGGCGTACTTCGCCGACGGGCGGTCGGGGCGTATGCCTCCGTCGAGACCGGGACCGGGTCGCTCCCGCAGCACCGACCCCGGAGGAGAGTGGATTCATGCCCCCGAACGACGACTCACCGGCCAGGGGCCGCCGGGTGCCCGGTCCGAGCCGGGCGGAGCTGGAGGCGGCCCGGGACAAGGTGGTTCCCGACGTCGTGGTGGAGGGCCTGGACGTGCTCTTCTGCGGGATCAACCCCGGTCTGGCGTCCGGGGCGGCCGGGCACCACTTCGCCAATCCGGGCACGCGCTTCTGGCCCGCCCTGCACGGATCCGGATTCACGCCCCGCCGCCTGCGGCCGGACGAGGAGGACGAACTCCTCGCGCTGGGCCTGGGCATCACCAACGTCGTCGACCGGACGACGGCGCAGGCGAACGAGCTCAGCCGGGCGGAGGCCGTGGAGGGCGGGCGGAGGCTGCGGCGCAAGGTCGAGCTGTGGCGTCCCCGGTGGCTGGCCGTCCTGGGCGTCACCGCGTTCCGGGACGCCTTCGGCGACCGCGGCGCGAAGGTGGGGCCGCAGGACATCGGGATGGGGGAGACGCGGGTGTGGCTCCTGCCCAACCCCAGTGGCAGGAACGCGCACTGGCAGCTGGGCCCGCTTACCGAGGAGTTCGCGCGACTGCGGCGGGCCGCGGGCCTGCCGGACCGGCGCGGGAGTCGCTGACCGCCGGTCCGCGTGCGGCCCGCCGTGGCCGCGTCCACCCGTGCGGCTCGTCGCTCATCCGAAGGGCATCGGGCGCAACGGGTCCCAGGGCCCCGGCTCCCTGGCGGCGACGGCTTCGGCGTGGCGGGTGATCCGCTCGCTCAGCATGCGCGGATCGGTGGGGGCGTCGTCCTGACCCGTGACCTCGCTTCGGGCCCGTCCCGCGATGGAGACCTGGCGGCGGAAGTGGCGGATCGCGTGCACGTCGAAGGCGAAGCCGAAGTCGGGTTCCGCGCAGGACTGGTCCGCGTGCCAGAAGAGGCCCGCGCCGCCCAGGTCGAGCGCCCACTGCCGCAGTGCTCCGCGGTCGCCGCTGATGGTCACGAAGTCACCGAAGACCCTGAGTTCGGGTCCCCTGGGCGGCTCCGTCCACGTGTGCTCGACTCCGTGGCCGCTCGTCCACACCCTCCGCTGCCAGGCGAGGCGGGCGGCGAGTGCGTCCGGGTAGCTGTGGGTGTTCCACGTGAGGGTGCCCTCGGAGGGGCGCCGGGAGGGCCTCTGCCGACGGAGACGGCGTGCCGCCGAGGTGTCGACGGTGGCCAGCGGTGCCGGAACGAAGGCCAGGCGCGGGCTCGGCAGCCCGTCGTAGGGGTTGGGCACCAGGTGCGGGGAGTCGATGAGCAGCACGGTGTCCGGACGCCGCTGGAAGGCCAGCCCCCACAGCAACCGACCCAGCACCCGGGTGCCCGCGACGTCCGAGGTGATCATGGTGCACTCGTCGATCCGGACCCCGAACCGCCACGGGTCGGAGGGGCGCAGGCTGACCACGGTGTACCTGCGGTCGCCGTGCCTGACCGTGCGCCGATGGAGCCGCAGCCGCTCATCGCGTGACGCCGCCGTTGCGGCCGCCCAGGGGTCCCTCGCTTCTGTCATCGCGGCCCATGGTGGCCGCGGAGCCGGGCTCGCGTCCACCGGGTTTCCACGAATTCAGGGGTGGCGGCCCGCGAGCACGCAGAACTCGTTGCCCTCCGGGTCGGAGAGCGTCACCCAGCTCACGTCGCCGGTCTGCCCGACGTCGGCGTGCCGGGCACCCAGGTCCAGCAGGCGGCGGACCTCCTCGTCCCGCTCCCTGTCGGTCGGGTTGACGTCGATGTGGAGCCGGTTCTTGACGGTCTTGCCCTCGGGCACGCGCGCGAACGTCAGGGACGGCGGCACCGGACCGGGGCGGCTTCTACCCTCGGGGACCTCGGGCGAGCCGATGGTGACCAGCCCGTCGTCCTCGTCGACGTCCTGTACCTCGTAGCCCAGGACCGAGCACCAGAACCGGGCGAGACCGGCGGGGTCGGCGCAGTCGATCGCGAGTTCGGTGAACTTGCTGGCCATGTCAAAGCCTCCCGAGCACGTGGGGCGTTCGCGGCTGGACACGGTAGCGGTCCCGTGCCGAGAGCCCAGCGGACTTTTCGTCAAACGCCCCGCACACACCGTGGTGGTGTGGCATCCTGCTTCGTGATCGCGGCGCATGCGAACTCCTGTTCGCCTGCGCGGTCGTGACGCGCAAAAAATCGAGGCCGCCCTGTGCTACCAACACGTGGACGGCCTCTGACCACCGATTCCTGCACAACCAGGAAGGCGGCTCGGAGTGAAGTGTAACTTCTCCAGCCCCGAAGTACAGGCGACTCCGCCTATCCGACCCGGCCCGAACCCCGATCCGGTCCCGGCCGCGACCACCGGTCCCCGCAAGCGCCCCCTGCGCTCGATGCGCGCCGACGGGTTCCACCCCTCGATCTGGATCGACGACGCGCTGCGGGCCGGGCTGATGCCCTCCCAGCGCGCCTACCTGGTCGCGAGGATCATCTCCGGTGCCGTCGACGTCGACGGCCGCTGGTGCTACCTGTTCGTGGACACGGTCAGCGAACGCACGGGCGGGCTCGCCAGCGCCTCCACCGTCAAGCGCGGCCTCGCCGACCTCGTGCGGGCGGGGCTGGTGCGCAAGCTCGCGCCGGAGGAGGCGCGCCGGTTCTTCGCCGAGGTCCTCGCGGCCCGGCGCCGGTACGGCGACCGCCTTCCCGCCGTGCTGGAGCTGATGGTCCCGGCTCGGGCCTACCCTGCGCTGGTGCTGGAGCAGATCAATCGGCAGCGCGCGGTACTGGGGGAGGAGCCGCTGACCGTTCGGTCGCGTCCCGGCCCGGCGACTTCCGCGGCAGGTCAGATCGACACCGGCGGCGTCTCAGATCGATCCGCAGACCCCTCTCCCATTCCACCCCTCTACGACGAGGCCGCCCGGTCCGTCCGTGGGAGCGACACCACAGGACGCGCGAAGGCGCGCGAGACGGCGGAGGCGCACGCGCTGGAGGCGGTCGCCGACATCCCCGACCGGGCCCTGCGCGACCCGGGCGCGGACCGCGCCGCCCTGGCCCGGGCCGTCGAGCGCCTGGCCCAGGCCGGTCTGGACGCCTCCGCGCTGTCCGCTCTGCTGTCCGGGGCGGACACCTTGATCAGACCCTTTCCCGCCCTCATCCGGCGTCTGGCGGATCCGCGTTCGGCCCGGGAATTCCTGGACGGCCGCCTCGGAGCGGGTGTGCACCGGCCGAGAGGACCGCTGTCGATCCCGTTGCCGCGCGTGCCGTACGAAGGCGGCGGCGACGTGTTCGACCATCCGCCCGCGTTCGAGGTCGACGCGTCGGGAACCGCGCCACGCACCTGCCCTGAGCATCCTGGGGTGCGCAACGTTCCCGGTGGGCGGTGCCGGGCCTGCCAGGGGTCGTGCCGGAGCGTGCCCGGCGAACTCCTCCATCCCGAGCGGCCGACAGCTCGGCCCGCACGGCCATCGGAGCCCGAACCGTTCGACGGTTCAGCGCCCGTCTCGGGCGCCACCACGGACACGGGCGGCGCCACCGGGCCCGGCGTCGGCACCACTCCGGGCATCGTCGCTCAGGTTGGTACGGACACGGCCCCCGGCGCGGGTACCAGCGCGGACGCCCAGGCCATGCAGGTCGATCCCGTGCTGGTCGGTCGGCTGCGCGCCTCACTCGCCGAGGCGGCAGCGGCCCGTGGCCCGGAGCCGCCGGAGGATGGCCCGGGCGATGCCCACAGCCCCGGGGCGCGGGCGGCGATCGACGGTGTGCGCGGACTCCTGCGCAGGCGGCGGGAGGAGTACGGCAGGGCTGGTCAGGCGAGGGCGTCGAGGTAGACCCAGGACCCGTCCTCGCGGACGAACCGGCTGTCCTCCCGCAGTTCGCCCTCGCGCCCGTTCTCCCGGTACACGGCCCGGAACGACACCGTGCCCTCGTTGTGGAACGGCGTCCCCTCGCCCGTGCCCAGGATCTCCAGGCGCACCCACTCGGTACGCGGGTCCAGGTCGAGCGAGGCGGGCCGGGTTCCGGCCGCCCAGGTGCGCATCAGGTAGTCGGAGTCACCGACCGCGAAGGCACTGTAGCGGGAGCGCATCAGCGCCTCGGCGGTGGGCGCCGCGGACCCGCCCCGGTGCAGCGGGCCGCAGCACCGGCCGTAGGCGCGCGGCGAACCGCAGGGGCAGGGGTCGGTGTCGAGCGGCGCGGTGGTGCGTCGGCGGGATCGGGCCATGGGTCCATTGTGGCCTCTGACCGGCGGTGGCCGTGCCCCCGCGCGAGCCCCTGGCTCCTTGCGGCCGGGGGCCACGCAGACCCGCGTTCGTACCGGTGCGCCCGCCGCGCCCGCACACACGCTCGTGCCCGCCCTCATGCCGCTGACCGGAGCCGTCAGGCGACCGTCTCGGGCGTCCGGTCGGCGGCGGAGCGCTGCTCGGGCGGGGTCAGGCGGCCCGTGCGGTGCAGCCACCAGTCGGCGACCAGGGTGCCCATCGGGGGTACGGAGGCGGCCAGCGCCAGCAGGGTCGGCCACACGCCCCAGCGCAGCCGGAACGCCGCGAACAGGGTCACCAGCACGTAGGCGACGAACGCCCCGCCGTGGATGGGTCCGAAGACGTGCACGCCGAGCTCGTTGCCGTTGACCAGGTACTTGAAGCCCATACCGACCAGAAGCCCTCCCCAGGTCAGGGCCTCGAAGGCGGCCACCGCGCGGAAGGCCGTCGCTGTCAGGGTGGAGATGCTCACGCTGTTCCTCGAACTCGTGGGTGCCGGACACGACCGGCCCCGGCGCGCCGTCGGCGGCCGGGACCGGTTCCAGGTTAGGACAGGGTTTCGACCACGACCTCAGTGGCCTGCGCGATGAGGGCGTCGTCGTACTCGGCGTCCTCCTGGTCGCGGCTGGACATGACCACGACAACGATCGGGTCGTCCTCGGGCGGCCACGCCACGGCGATGGCGTTGCGGGTGCCGTAGCCGCCCGCGCCGGTCCTGTCGCCGACCTCCCAGCCGTCGGGGACGCCGGCGCGGATCAGGTCGTCCCCGGTGGTGTTGCCCCGCATCATCTCGGTGAGGATCTCTCTGTCGACCTCGGGCAGGACGTCGCCCAGGGTGAAGGCCTCCAGGGTGGTGGCCATCGCGCGCGGAGTGCTGGTGTCGCGCTCGTCACCCGGGACGGCCTCGTTCAGGCCGGGTTCGATCCGGTCGACGCTGGTGACGTCGTCGCCGATCTCCTCCAGCGCCGCGTCCAGTGCGTCGGGACCGCCGAGCTCCTCCAGCAGCAGGTTGGTCGCGGCGTTGTCGCTGTAGCGCAGCGCGGCGTCGCCCAGCTCCAACAGGGACATGTCGCCGCCGACGTTGTCCTCGGTGACCGGGTTCCAGTTGACCAGGTCGTCCTCGGTGATGGTGACGTCCTTCTCCAACTCCTCGGGCGTGGCCCGTTCGAGCAGGGCCCCGAACAGCGCGACCTTGATGGTCGAGGCGAAGGCGAACCGCTCCTCGGCGCGGTACCCGACGGCCTCGCCGCTGCCGGTGTCGAGCGCGTAGACGCCGAGTCTGGCGTCGAAGTCCTCCTCCAGCCGCGCGAAGTCGGCGTCCGCGGCGGCGGCCGACGCCGACGGTGTCGGCGATGCCGAGGGGGCGGGCGCCTCCGCCGCTCCGGGCGTCGCACAGGCGGTCAGCGGCGCCAGGGCCACGGTGGCCAGCGCCGCCAGGGCCTGGTGTCGGGTGATGGGTACACGCATGGTGGGACTCCCCGTCCGGATTCGATCGGTGACGCTCAGCAGTCTCGCGCTCCCCGCTCATGCTGTCCAAGACGCGAATGAGCACTCCCATGCGTTTTCGGCATAGTGTGTGGTGCATGGACCTCGTCGGGGCCTGCCGGGCCTTCGTCTACGTGAGCGATCGCGGCAGCTTCACCCTCGGAGCCGCCGCCGCGCGCATTCCGCAGCCCGTGGCGAGCCGACGGGTGGCCGCCCTGGAGAAGCACCTAGGTGCCCGCCTGTTCGACCGCACCTCGCGCCGGGCGACCCTCACGCGCTTCGGCCGCGACATGCTGCCCTCCGCCCGCCGCCTGGTCGACCTGGCCGAGTCGATGGAGCACGACGCGCACCGGGCCCGCCAGGCGCCCTTCGGCCTGGCCGTCCCCGACGTGTGCCCCACCCGCGAACTCGCGCTGCTGGCCGCGGAGGGCCGCCGCCAGGGCCTGCGCCTGGACCCGCGACCGGGCCCGCCCGGCGAGCGGGTCCACCTGCTGCGCTCGCGCGAGGTCCGCGCCGCCGTCATCGCCGTGCCCTCGGGCGAGGCCGCCTGGTCGGTGCCCCTGGGGGTGGCCGCGGCGGTCGAGCCCGCGGTGGCCGTCGCCTACGTCGAGACCCTGCGGGTGGGCCGCACCGACCCGCCTGCGGGGGCCCGCCGGGTGTGGATCCAGCCCGAGGACGACGTCCCCCACATCCGCGACCCGCTCACCCGCGTCCGCGACGCGGTCGGCCTGCGGCCCGGACAGGTCGCGGTCGCCGCCTCCCTCGCCTCCGCCACCGCCGAGGTGCTGGCGTCGGCCGACCTCCTGCTGTGCTCGCGCGGCCAGGCGGAGGAACTGGGCCTGCACTGGCGCCCCCTCGGCGAGATCCGTCTCGCACGCGGCTACGACGTGTCCGCCGACGAGGCCGGAGACGCCGAGCCCCTGCGCGGTGCCCTGTACGAGCCGCTCGGGCACTGCCTGGGCACCCCGGAGGCCACGGAGGAGGTCCGATGAACGGCCAGGCGCTGCTCAGGGAGTTGCGCGAGGAACTCGACGCCGGCGGGCTGGACGGATCGTTCCTGGTCCGGGACCTGCGCACGGGGGAGGAACTCGGTATCGAACCCGACCTGGAGCTACCGTCGGCCTCCCTGGTGAAGATCCCGCTCGCCCTGGCCGTCCTGGAACGCGTGCACCGGAGGGAACTCGACGGCGCCACCCAGGTCCTCGTCCAGCCCGGGAGGGTCACCACGCCGGGCCCCATCGGAGTGACGCGGTTCCGGCACCCGGCCCGGATCTCGATCGACGACCTCCTCTACCTGAGCACGTGCCTGAGCGACAGCGCGGCGGCCGACGCACTGTTCGAACTCACGCCGCCCGCCGAGGTCGCGGCCGTGCTGCGCGCGCTCGGGCTGCGCGGCGTCACCGTCCGGCACACCATGGGCGAGCTCACCAGCACTCCCGCGGACCGCCTCTCGCCCGCCGAGGTCGACCTCGCCCACGTCCTGGCCATCGGCGCGGGCACCCCCGGGCGGGGGCACCGTATCCCGCAGCTGGACATCACCCGGGCCAGCTCCGGGACGGCGCGCGCCTTCGTCGACCTGCTCCAGGCGGTGTGGACCCCGTCCGGGATCACCCCCGAGGTCGCCGCGCGGGTGCGCGAGCTCATGGCCGGGAACGTGCTGCGGCACCGGCTGGCGCCCGACTTCAGCTCCGACGCGTCCCAGTGGTCGTCCAAGACCGGGACCCTGCTCCACCTGCGCCACGAGGTGGGCGTGGTCGAGCACGCCGACGGGCAGGTGTTCGCGGTCGCCGCCATGACGGCCTCGCGCGTGCCCGCCTACAGCCAGCCGGGCGCCGAGGCGCTCATGGCCCGGGTCGCCCGCGCCCTGCGCGACCACCTGCGCGCCGCCCGGGTCTGATCACCGGGCCGCGTCTGCCCGAACCCACCACCTGTGCGTCGCCCGGGTCTGATCACCGGGCCACATCTGTGCGAACCGGCCACCTGCGCGCCGCCTGGGCGTGGCCCCGGGCCGCTTCTGCGCGAACCGACCTCCCCCGACCTGCCCTCACCCCTACGGGGCGCCGGGCCGCGGCACCGGTTCGTTCACGACCGGACCGGGGCCAGGGTCGGGCGCACGCCCGCGGTCACCCCGGGCGACCACAGCACGGACACCGGCCGGGGATCGGTGACGGATACCCCCGCGGCGTCCAGCAGGTCGCCCCGGTAGTCCAGCAGCCGGGCCCGGTGCAGCGGCCACGGCTCGTGGGTCACGCGGATCCACCGGGTCGCGCCCAGGTGGGAGGTGTGCAGGCCCCAGCGCGCGGTGAGGAAGTGCTCCAGCGGCGAGGGCTCCGCGACGGGCCCGTCCACCGCCACCCGCCAGTGGCCCCCGGTGCCGCGCCCGGGGACGCGGCGCCGCACGGCGCCCGCGCGCACCCCGTTGCGCGCGGTGCGCAGGGACACGTCCGACCACATGTACGGCAGCCCCGTAAGAAGTCGGGCCGCCACGACGCTGTGCGCCGCGTCGGCGTCCATGGACAGGAACACCACGCCCTGGCGGCCCCGCTCGTCCACCGAGTACACCCGCACGTTGACCTCGTGGAAGCCGCCGAGCGGTACCGTCCCGGCGGCCGTGGTGAAGGGCACCCGGAAGGCCACCAGGCCCACGTGCGCGTCGCCGTCCAGGACGTCGGGGCGCGTGTGGGCGGGCAGGAGCGGTGCGACCCGCTCCGGGGCGATCCGCCAGTGCACGAAGACGGCGTCGTGCCAGCCCTGCGTCAGCGGCGGCGGCCCGGGCAGCGGCGGGGGAGCGGGGGTCGTGGTCGCGTGCGTCCCCTCGTGCGCCATCCGGTGTCCGCCCTCCGCCTCGCGCGGCCGTGCCGGCCCCTGCGAACGGAACGATTCCACACCGTCCGCCGCCGCGTGGGGCCGGGGCTCCGGGCGTGTGACCCATGACTCCGCGCGCCGGTCGGGAACGCCTTGAAGGTAAAACGTTTCAAGCTGGTCACCTGGCGATGTGCTCCCTAGCCAGGTGAGGAGATATTGACAGGTCGGGACGCACGGCGATAACTTCTGCGAAGTTGGAATGAAACGATTCAATCGGCCTGCCCGACCACCGGCCCACCCCAGCGGCACGCCGACCACCACCCGAACGGAGACCCACCGTGGCCCCCTCCACAGACAGCCGCGCGGACGTCCTGGACGTCCTCAGACGCCAGCACATCGAGCTGCCCTCCTGGGCGTTCGGGAACTCCGGCACCCGCTTCAAGGTGTTCGCCCAGCCGGGCGTGCCCCGCGACCCCTGGGAGAAGATCGCCGACTCCGCCGAGGTCCACCGCCTCACCGGCGTGGCCCCCACCGTCGCCCTGCACATCCCCTGGGACCGGGTCGACGACTACTCCGCGCTCGCCGCCCACGCGCGCGACCTCGGCATCGGCATCGGCACCATCAACTCCAACGTCTTCCAGGACGACGACTACAAGCTCGGCAGCGTCACCAACCCCGACCCCAGGGTCCGCCGCAAGGCCACCGACCACCTGCTCGACTGCGTCGACGTCATGGACGCCACCGGCTCCCGCGACCTCAAGCTGTGGTTCTCCGACGGCACCAACTACCCCGGCCAGGACGACCTGCGCGCCCGCCAGGACCGCCTCGCCGAGGCCCTGTCCGAGGTCTACGGCCGCCTCGGCCCCGACCAGCGCATCCTGCTGGAGTACAAGCTCTTCGAGCCGGCCTTCTACGCCACCGACGTCCCCGACTGGGGCACCGCCTTCGCGCACTGCCTCGAACTCGGCGAGAAGGCCGTGGTCTGCGTCGACACCGGCCACCACGCCGCGCACACCAACATCGAGTTCATCGTCGCCTTCCTGCTGCGCGCGGGCCGCCTGGGCGCCTTCGACTTCAACTCCCGCTTCTACGCCGACGACGACCTCATGGTCGGCGCCGCCGACCCCTTCCAGCTCTTCCGCATCATGTACGAGGTCGCCCGCGGCGGCGGCCTGGCCGCCGACACCGAGGTGGCCTTCATGCTCGACCAGTGCCACAACATCGAGCCGAAGATCGCCGGGCAGATCCGCTCGGTCATGAACGTGCAGGAGGCCACCGCCAAGGCCCTGCTCGTGGACGCCGACGCGCTGGCCGCCGCCCAGGCCGAGGGCGACGTCCTGGCCGCCAACGCCGTGATGATGGACGCCTTCAACACCGACGTGCGCCCCCTGCTCGCCGGACTGCGCGAGGACCTGGGCCTGGCCGCCGACCCCATGGCCGCCCACGCCGCCTCCGGCTACATGGAACGCGTCATCGACGAGCGCAAGGGCGGCACCCAGGCCGGGTGGGGCGCGTGAGCCCGTCCCGCCCCCACCGCACAGCCGAGACCGACCAGGAGACCACCATGGCCGACTCCGTCATCGACGACCTCATCAAGCGCAGCAACACCCTGGGTTCCGACCCGCGCAACACCAACTTCGCCGGGGGCAACACCTCCGCCGCCGGCACCCGGACCGACCCCGTCACCGGGCAGCCCGTCGAACTGCTGTGGGTCAAGGGCTCCGGCGGCGACCTGGGCACCCTCACCGAGGACGGCCTGGCCGTGCTCCGCCTGGACCGGCTCCACGCGCTCGTGGACGTCTACCCCGGCGAGGAGCGCGAGGACGAGATGGTCGCCGCCTTCGACCACTGCCTCTTCGGCAAGGGCGGCGCGGCACCCTCCATCGACACCGCCATGCACGGGCTCGTGCGGGCCGCCCACGTGGACCACCTGCACCCCGACTCCGGGATCGCCCTGGCCACCGCGGCCGACGGCGAGGAACTGACCCGCGCGTGCTTCGGCGACCGCGTCGTCTGGGTGCCCTGGCGCCGTCCCGGCTTCCAGCTCGGACTGGACATCGCCAGGATCGCCGAGGAGAACCCGCAGGCCATCGGCGCCGTCCTGGGCGGCCACGGCATCACCGCCTGGGCCGACACCAGCGAGCAGTGCCAGGCCAACTCCCTGGAGATCATCCGCACGGCCGAGGCCTTCCTCGCCGAGCGCGGCCGCCCCGAGCCCTTCGGCCCCGCCCTGGAGGGCTACGGCGCCCTGCCCGAGGCCCGGCGCCGCGAGCGCGCCGCCGCCCTGGCCCCGGTCATCCGCGGGCTGGCCTCCACCGACCACCCGCAGGTCGGCCGCTTCACCGACAGCGACGTCGTCCTGGACTTCCTCGCCGCCGCCGAGCACCCGCGCCTGGCCGCACTCGGCACCTCCTGCCCGGACCACTTCCTGCGCACCAAGGTCCGCCCGATGGTCCTGGACCTGCCCGCGGACGCGCCGCTGGAGGACGCCGTCGCCCGGCTGCGCGAACTCCACGAGGAGTACCGCGCCGAGTACCGCGCCTACTACGAGCGCCACGCCACCCCCGACAGCCCCGCCATGCGCGGCGCCGACCCGGCGATCGTGCTGGTGCCCGGGGTGGGCATGTTCTCCTTCGGCAAGGACGCCAAGACCGCGCGCGTGGCCGGCGAGTTCTACGTCAACGCCATCAACGTCATGCGCGGCGCCGAGGCGGTCTCCACCTACCGGCCCATCGAGGAGTCGGAGAAGTTCCGCATCGAGTACTGGGCCCTGGAGGAGGCCAAGCTCGCCCGGATGCCCAAGCCGAAGCCGCTGGCCACCCGCGTCGCCCTGGTGACCGGCGCCGCGAGCGGCATCGGCAAGGCCATCGCCACCCGCCTGGCCGCCGAGGGCGCCTGCGTGGTCGTCGCCGACCTGGACGCCGGCAAGGCCGCCGACGCCGCCGCCGAACTCGGCTCGAACGACGTCGCCGTGGGCGTGGCCTGCGACGTCAGCGACGCCTCCGCCGTCGCCGCCGCCTTCGAGGAGGCCGCCCTGGCCTTCGGCGGGGTGGACCTGGTCGTCAACAACGCGGGCCTGTCCATCTCCAAACCCCTGCTGGAGACCACCGAGCGAGACTGGGACCTGCAGCACGACGTCATGGCCAAGGGGTCCTTCCTCGTCTCCCGCGAGGCCGCCCGGCTGATGACCGCCCAGGGCCTGGGCGGCGACATCGTCTACATCGCCTCCAAGAACGCGGTGTTCGCCGGACCCAACAACATCGCCTACTCCTCGGTCAAGGCCGACCAGGCCCACCAGGTGCGCCTGCTGGCCGCCGAGCTCGGCTCCGAGGGCATCCGCGTCAACGGCGTCAACCCCGACGGGGTCGTGCGCGGCTCCGGGATCTTCGCGGGCGGCTGGGGCGCGCAGCGGGCCAAGGTCTACGGGGTCCCGGAGGAGGAGCTGGGCGCGTTCTACGCCAAGCGCACCATCCTGGGCCGCGAGGTCCTGCCCGAGCACGTCGCCAACGCCGTGTTCGCGCTGACCGCCGGGGAGCTCTCGCACACCACCGGTCTGCACATCCCCGTCGACGCCGGCGTCGCCGCCGCCTTCCTGCGATGAGCGGCGCGCACTCCCTCCACGCCGCGGTCGACCTCGGCGCCTCCAGCGGCCGGGTCATCACCGGCCGCCTGGAGGAGGGGCGCCTGCACACCGAGGAGGTCGCCCGCTTCCCCAACGGGCCCGTCGCGGTCCCCCGCCGGGGGCGCGAGACCCTGCACTGGGACATCCTGTCCCTGTACCGGGGCGTCCTGGAGGGGCTGCGCGCGGCCGCCGGGCCCCACGGGGGACTGGCCTCGGTGGGCATCGACTCCTGGGCGGTCGACTACGGCCTGCTGGACGGCGACGCCGCACTGCTCGGCAACCCGGTGCACTACCGCGACGCGCGGACGGCCGGTGCGCCGGAGCGGGTGTTCGAGCACCTGCCCGCCGACCGGATGTACGCGGTCAACGGGCTCCAGGTCCAACCGTTCAACACGCTCTTCCAGTTGGCCGCCGCGGCCGGTGACGCGCAGCTGGCGCCCGCCCGCGACCTGATGCTCATCCCCGACCTGCTGGGCTACTGGCTGACGGGGGAGCGGGTCGCCGAGCTGACCAACGCCTCCACCACCGGGATGGTCGACGTGCGCACGCGGACGTGGGCCGACGCGTGCCTGGACGTGCTCGAAGGACCGTTCGGGACGCCGGTCCGCGGCCTGCTGTCGCGCCTGGTCGAGCCGGGCACGGTCGTGGGCCCGCTGCGCGGGGAGTCTGTGGGAGCCGCCGCGGGGGCGCCGCTGGTCGCGGTGGGCTCGCACGACACCGCCTCGGCGGTGGTCGCGGTCCCGGCCGCCACCCCGAACTTCGCCTACGTCTCGTGCGGGACGTGGTCCCTGGTCGGGGTGGAGCTGGACGCGCCGGTGCGCACCGAGCGGAGCCGGGCCGCCAACTTCACCAACGAACTCGGCGTGGACGGCACCGTGCGCTACCTGCGCAACGTCATGGGGCTGTGGGTGCTGCAGGAGTCGCTGCGCACCTGGCGTGAGCGGGGGCGGGAGGTCGACCTGGCGGACCTGCTGCGCCGGGCCGCCGACGTGCCCGCCCTGTCGTGCGTGGTGGACGTGGACGACCCGCGGCTCCTGCCGCCGGGCGACATGCCCGGGCGGATCGCGGAGCTGGCGGCCGAGACCGGGCAGCGACCGCCGTCCGACGACGCCGAGCTGGCCCGGTGCGTCATCGACTCCCTGGCCCTGGCCTATCGCCGGGCGGTGCGCCAGGCCGCCGAGCTCAGCGGCCGGGACGTCGACGTCGTGCACGTGGTCGGCGGGGGCGCGCACAACACGCTGCTGTGCCGGCTGACCGCCGACGCCACCGGCCTGCCCGTCGTGGCGGGACCCACGGAGGGCGCGGCGATCGGCAACCTGCTGGTGCAGGCCCGCGCCGTCGGCGCGGTGGAGGGCGACCTCGCGGCGCTGCGCCGGATCGTGGCCGCCTCGACCGGGACCCGCCGGTACGAGCCCTCCGGCGACACCCGGCCGTGGGAAGCGGCTCACCAGCGCCTCTGGTCCTGAGGCGCGGCCGCGGGGCCCCGCCGGACGCGTCCGGCGGGGCCCCGCGGCGTGGTCCGATCGGTGGACCGGGGGTGCCCGGGCGCGGACGGTGGGGCGGGTGCCGGAACGGGCACCCTGACCCCGACGGGAGCCGCGATCCCCTGGCGGGCACGCCGACACGGGCCCCGGGGCGTTGCACGGCCTGCCCCGCCGACCGATGATGGGGGCCGGAGGCGACCATGACCGAACACACCACGTGCGTGATCGCGGGCGGCGGCCCGGCCGGAATGGTGCTGGGGCTGCTCCTGGCGCGCGGCGGCGTCGACGTGACCGTGCTGGAGAAGCACGGCGACTTCCTCCGGGACTTTCGCGGTGACACCGTGCACCCCAGCACCATCCAGCTCATGGACGAACTCGGGCTCGGTGAACGCTTCGCGGCGCTGCCGCACAGCCGGGTGGACGAGGTCGCACTGCCGGACGTCCACGGGAACAGGGTGGTGTTCGCCGACTTCACGCGGCTCCGGGTCCCGTTCCCCTACATCGCGATGGTGCCGCAGTGGGATCTGCTCAACCTGCTCGCCGAGGCGGGCGAGCGGGAACCGCACTTCACCCTGAGGATGAACACCGAGGTCACCGGACTCACCCGGCAGGGCGGCGTGGTGACCGGCGTCCGCTACCGGGACCGCGACGGCGGGGGAGGGGAGGGCGAGCTGCGCGCCGACCTGACCGTGGGGGCCGACGGGCGCGAGTCGACGGTGCGCGCCGCGTCCGGGCTCAGGGTCCACGAGACGGCGGTGCCCTTCGACGCCTGGTGGCTGCGGCTGCCCCGCAGGCCCGGGGACGGGATGGAGGCGCTCCAGGCCAACATCGTGCCGGGCCAGATGTGCGTGGTCATCCCGCGCGAGGGCTACTACCAGATCGCCTACCTCCTCCCCAAGGGGAGCGACGCCGAACGGCGCGCGGAAGGGATCGGACGGTTCCGCGAACGGCTGGCGGAGTGCCTGCCCGCGCTGGCCGACCGGGTCGACACCCTCGCCTCGATGGACGACGTCAAGTTCCTCGACGTCCGGCTCGACCGGCTGACCCGGTGGCACCTGCCCGGCCTGCTGTGCATCGGGGACGCCGCACACGCCATGTCGCCGGCGGGCGGCGTCGGCATCAACCTGGCCGTGCAGGACGCGGTCGCCTCGGCCGGAATCCTCGCAGAGCCGTTGCGCGAGGGCCACCTGAGCGTCCGCGACCTGGCGCGGGTGCACCGGCGCCGCCTGCCGGCCACCGTCCTGGTGCAGGGACTCCAACGACTCATGCACCGGAACGTCATCGCACCCGTGCTGGAGCGCGAACGCACCGGTCCACCCGAAGCGATGACCGGACTGGCCGCACGGTTCCCCCGGGCGAGGACCGTACCCGCCTACGTGATCGGTGTCGGCCTGCGCCCCGAGCGCACCCCCGCCTTCGCCAGGCGCCCCTGACCGCGTCCCCGGTGGGTTCTCGGACGACCGGGGGCGCCGGGGGAGCGGATTCCGAACCACGTGCAACCCAGGGGTTGCTTCAGTGCGACGCATGTGCAACCCTGTAGTTGCACGTATCGGCATGGTGGAGGAGAGTGTGATGAGCGAGGATCGGATCGAGCGCGACACCCTGATCGCGGCACCGCTGGAGCGGGTCTGGTCGCTGGTCGCCCAGCCCGGGTTCTGGGTCGCCGATCCCGAAGCGGCGGCCGGAACCGTGGCCAGGGAGGGTGAGAAGATCGTGGCCCACAGCTCCGAGTACGGCGACTTCCCCGTCCGCGTGGAGAAGGTGGAGCCGCCCGGCTATCTGGCCTACCGCTGGGCCAGCGCCTTCCCGGGCGAGGAGTTGCGCGAGGACAACAGCACGCTCGTGGAGTTCACGCTGACCACCGAGGGCGACCGGACACGGCTGCGCGTCGTCGAGAGCGGGTTCGCGTCGCTGGCCGGTTCCGAGGAGCTGCGCGACCAGGCCGTGAAGGACAACACCGGCGGCTGGGCCGAGGTGCTGGAGGCCTTCAGAAAGCGCGCCGAACAGCCCGCCCGGTGACCGGCGCGGGACACGGCGCCGGCGAGGCCGACGCCGTCCTGGCCGCCCTGGCCGACCCGACGCGGCGCCGACTGCTCGACCTGCTCGCCGCCCTCGGCGGGGCGAGTGCGACCGCGCTGGCCGAACGGCTGCCCGTCTCCCGTCAGGCGGTGGTCAAGCACCTGTCCGTGCTGGACGACGCCGGCCTGGTCATCGGACGGCGGGTCGGACGCGAGGTGCGGTACACGGTGCGGTCCGCCGCGCTGGACGCGACCGCCCGGTGGATGTCCGCGCTCGCGGCCGACTGGGACCGGCGCCTGGCGGCCGTCAAACGCGTCGCCGAGGCGGCCGAGGCTTCCGAGGCCGCCCAGCGTCAGGGTCCGACGACGCGGCCCTGAGGTCCGGTCGGAGGTGCGCCGAGGCGCAGGGCCGGTGGTGACGCCGCCGGCCCAGGTCACGGCGTCGACGAGACCCGGCGCCGGGTCACCGGAGGCCGAGCCGCTCCTGGAGGGCGGCACGCGAGGTGAACACGTGCCCCTGCAGGCCCAGCGCCATGGCGGCGTCCACGTTGCGCCGCCGGTCGTCGACGAACAGCACCTTCTCGGGCGCCACTCCCAGCCCGTCCAGGCACCACTGGTAGGCGGCGGCCTCGGGCTTGGCGAGGTTGAGCCGACAGGACAGGCCCAGGACCTCGAACAGGTCCAGCACGCGTGCGTGGTGCCGCTCGAAGTAGTCGGCGTTCTCGAACGGGATGTTGGACAGCAGCCCCAGTCTGACGCCGTCGGCGGCCAGGGATCCGACGAAGGAGACCATGTCCTCGTCCACGAGCGACCAGCTCCGCACGTCGAGTTCCACCAACTCCGCGGCCGTGGAGTCGTCGAACGCGGTGCCCAGCCGCTCGCCGACCGCCCGCCAGAAGCCGGGGCCGTCCAGATCGCCGCGGTCGTAGGCCTGGCGCGGGTGCCAGTAGGCGGACCAGAAGTCCTCGGCCCGAGCGCCCGCCGCCCGGACCAGGGCCGAACGGCCCTCCTCGGACTGGTCCCTGGCGATGACGCCGAACATGTCGAAGAGCACTGCTTCCACGAGGGTCCTCCCGGTGGGGTCGGTCGGGCGGCGGGGCCGCCCGCGGCGGGTCCGAGGGGAAGGCTACCGGTCCGCCTTCCGGGACCCCGGCCGCTCCGGACCAGGGCCGAAGGGCCCTGTCTGCGAGGACAACGGCCCCGGGACCAGGGCGGAAGGTCGTCGTGACATGGGTCACAGATTGATGTGTGGTGGTGGGGCAGGGGCGCACGCCTCGCGGCCGGGGGCCGACTCCGTCCGGGGCGGCGGGCGTGCGCTCGCCCCTCATCGACGCCGCCGTCGGTGGGGCCGACCGAGGAGACCGCGATGAACCAGCAGCCGCCGTACCGGGCGGGGACGCCGCCCCCGGGATTCCCGCCCCAGGGCTACTACCAGCCGGTCGTTCCGGCGGAGACCTCCGGTCTGGCCACCGTCTCCCTCGTGGCCGGCATCGCCTCGGTCACCCCGCTCGGACTCCTGGTGTTCCCGCCGATCGTCGGAGTGGTGACCGGGATCCTGGCCTTCGTGCGCATCCGAGGCGCCGCGGGCCATCTGAAGGGCACCACCATGGCCCTGTGGGGCACCGTCCTGTCGGTGTTCTCCCTGCTCGTGCTGCTGGTGGCGGGCGTCCTCCTGGTCTCCGCGGCCGGGAACCAGGACACCGGCGCACCGGCGGGAACCGTCGGGGAAGCCCCGGACGCGGCGGAGGAGGAGCCCGCGGAGCCGGCTCCGGAGCCCGAGGGGGAGACCGTGGCCATGGGCGAGGCGGGAACCACCGGGGACTGGGAGGTCACCGTGGTGAGCATCGGGACCCAGACGTCCTACACCGACGAGTTCGACTACACCGAGTACCCCCAGGGCGAGTTCAAGGTGATCGCGATGGAGGTGTCCAACGAGGGGAACGAGGCCACGACCTTCGACGCGAGCGACGCGGTGACCCTGTACGACGCCGACGGCAACGCCCACTCGGTCGACTTCGACCTGCTCGGCGACTTCGTCTACACCGACATCAACCCGGGGAACTCCCTGAGCGGTGAGGCCGTCGTGGACGTGCCCGAGGGCACCGAGGTCTCCGAGGTGGAGATCGTCGACCCCTGGGACTTCGCCGATCCCCTGACCGTCACGGTGGACTGACCTACCACCGCCACACGGTCCGCTCCGGGCCCGGTCCTTCGCCGGCCGGGCCCGGAGGCGCGCGCACCCGCGCGGATCAGGCGCGGCGGTAGCGCGTCAGGACGACCTGGGAGTCGAAGACGCGCGACTCGACCAGGCTCAGCCCGCGGCGCTCACCGTGGGGGAAGGCCGGCTTGCCGCCGCCCAGCACCACCGGGTGCACGAACACGTGGTAGTCGTCGATGAGCCCGTCCTCGGTCAGGGACGCGGCCAGGTCCGCGCCGCCGAACATCACCATGCTCGTCCCGGACTCCTTGAGCGCGCGCAGCCGCGCGGCCACGTCCTCCCCGATGACCTCGGTGTTCCAGTCGGCCTTCTCCAGGGTGCGGGACACCACGTACTTGGGCTTGTCCCGCCACAGCGGCGCGAAGGCGAGGTCGTGCTCGTCGCTGGAGAACTCCTCGGCGCGCGGCCAGAAGCCCGACATCATGTCCCACACCGCGCGGCCGTAGAGGAAGGCGTCCGTCTCCTCGCCCAGCGCGCGCGAGTACGCCGACAGTTCGGGGCCCATCACCGGCCAGTCGAACTCGCCACGGGGCCCCTCGATGTAGCCGTCGAGGGACTGGGCGACGAAGTGGGTGATGGTGCTCATGGAACGATCCGTTCTGGTGGGGGCCCGGTGGCCCCGGGCTGGTGTCGCCAACCTAGGATCACCCGACGACATTCTGTCGCGCGCATGCGTTGGGGCGGAGGGACGGCGCCACGGCTCGCGGACCCTGGGTCGTGCGGTGTGCGGCATTGCGGGCTCGCGGCCGCCGGGCCGCCTCGCCGCGCCTCCGCGCTCGTGCGGCACCACCAGGCCGAACGTCGCACATCGTCGTGCGAGGGACTGACGACCGTCCGCTCACCCGAAGGCCTGCAAGAACCACGTCCTAGACCTTGCGGGCCAGGCCGCAGTACTGCGGCAGGTCCCGGATCCCCCCGACCTCGGTCGGCCGCGGACGCCAGCGCAGCACGGAGACGACCCCGGGGTCGACCAGCTCGTACCCGTCGAAGAAGCGCGTGAAGTCCTCGACCGTGCGCATGTGGTACGCCTGGGCGACCCCCTCCTGCCAGCGCGCCATGGCCTCCAGGGCGCGTGCGTCGGTGGTCTGGTCCAGGTGGGCGAGGACGCCGTCGCACACGGCCAGGAAGCTGCCCGGAGCCAGGGCGTGCATGTAGGTGCGGACGATGCCGAGCGCGTACTCGATGTCCTCGAAGTGCCCCATGGTGCCGAGCAGGGTCAGGCCGACCGGCTGGGAGAGGTCGAGGGTCTCGGCCGCGGCTTCGAGCACCGTCGCGGTGTCGCGCAGGTCCGATCCCACGAACGTGGTCCGGCCCGCCTCGGTGCCCCGCAGCAGGGCGCGTGCGTGCGCCAGGACCAGGGGGTCGTTGTCGACGTAGACCACGCGCGAATCCGGGGCGCAGGCCTGGGCCACCTCGTGGGTGTTGTCGGCGGTGGGGAGCCCGGTGCCGATGTCGAGGAACTGGCGGATGCCCTCCTCCTCGGCCATGTGCGTGACCGCGCGGCGCAGGAAGAGGCGGTCGCCGAGGGCGACCTCGACCACCTGGGGGAGCAGTTCCCTGACCTGGTCGCCGACCGCGCGGTCGACGGGGTAGTTGTCCTTGCCGCCGAGCCAGTAGTTCCACACCCGTGCCGTGTGGGCGACGGTGGTGTCGATGGGGGTGTCCGTCATGGGGACCTCTCGTCAGGGGCGGGGTGCGCCGCGGTACTCGCAGTCTTGTGCGTGCGCCGCGCCCGCGCAACTCCGTATCGCCTGCCCTGTAAGGCTTCCCGCGCGCGGGGCCGACACGGTGCACGCCCCCGGGAGCGATGCCCGGGGGCGTTCTCGCCCGGGTGGACCAGCGGGTTCGGTCGGTGGCGGACGGACCGAGGAGGACTCCGCCCGCGACCCGGCCGGGATCGCCGAGTCCTCGACGAGTCCGAGCGCCCTTCACCCCCTGGTCCCCGGCGGAGGGAATACTGGGCCCATGGACGACCGGACCCCGCGCTCCCTGCTGCCCCTGACCACCAGCGTCCAGGAGGGCGAGCGCGCCGCGCGGGTCGCCCTGCTGCCCGTCGGCAGCCTCGAACAGCACGGCCCCCACCTGCCGCTGGTCACCGACACCGTCATCGCGTGCACGGTGGCCGCCGCGCTCGCCGACGCCCACCCCGTGCGCCTCCTGCCGCCCCTGACCCTGTCCTGCTCGCACGAGCACGCCGCCTGGCCCGGCACCGTCAGCATCTCCGCGCGCACCCTGCACGCGGTGGTCACCGACGCCGCCGACTCCCTGCGCCGGTCCGGCACGCCGCGGCTGGTCCTGGTCAACGGCCACGGCGGCAACCACGTCCTCGCCAACGTGGTGCAGGAGTCCGGCGGAGCCATGGCGCTCTTCCCCCAGGCGCACGAATGGGAGGCCGCCCGCACCGCCGCCGGAATGGCCACCGACAACGACACCGACATGCACGCGGGCGAACTGGAGACCTCCGTCCTGCTGCACGCCCATCCGGACATGGTCGGCCCCGGAGCCGCCCGCGCCGACCACGTCACTGGGCCGCGCGACCACATGCCCACCCTGGGCCTGGCGCCCTACACACCGACCGGCGTGGTCGGCCGCCCCTCACTGGCCACGGCCGACAAGGGCGGGCGGCTGCTCGCCGCCCTGGTCGACGCCTTCGCCGGGCACCTCGCGGCCCTGGAGCGCACGGACCGCCAGGACTAGCGCCCCCGGCAGGGCGGCCACCAGTGCGAGCAGCCCGTAGACCACCGACACCGTCACGCCCTGTTCGGCGCCCAGCCCGGCTGCGGCGAAGGCCAGCCCCGCGACTGCCTCGCGCGGCCCCCAGCCGCCGACGTTGACCGGCAGGCTCATCGCCAGCAGCGCCAGGACCAGCAGCGGCACCAGCTGCGGCCACGGGGCGCCCACGCCCGACAGGCGCGCCGCCGCCAGGAACAGCACGACGTATCCGGCCAGCGCTCCCGCGGACAGCGCCAGCACCTGCGTGCGACGCGACCACAGCCCGGTCCGGGCGTCGGCCACCGCGGCGCGCAGGGCCCGCCACCACCGCGGACGGCGGCGCCGCCCCACGGCCAGGCCGAGGGCCGCGCCCGCGGCCAGCACCGCCACCACACCCACCGACACCCCCACCGCGCGCAGGCCCGGCCCCAGCAGGGCGGCCGGGAGCGCGAAGAGCAGCGCGGCCGCGGTCAGGGCCAGCACGGCCTGCCCGGCCAGGCGCTCCAGCACCACCGCGCGCACGCTGCGCGGCAGGTCGCCGGCGTAGCGGCCGTGGCACAGCGCCCGGTGCACGTCCCCGACCACCCCGGCGGGCAGCACCGCGTTGAGGAAGACGGCCCGGTAGTAGTCGGCGACCGCGCGCCCCAGCGGCAGCCGCAGGCCCACGGCCAGGGCCACCACCCGCCAGCGCGCGGCGCTGAGCACGGTGGTGACCGCGCCCACGCCCAGGGCCAGTCCCACCGCGCCCGCGTCCACCAGGACGAACGCGTCGGTGAACACCTCCGGCGGGTACCACCACACCACCCCCGCCAGGACGAGCGCCCCGGCCAGGCCCCGTAACCACGCGCGGGCCCTCATCGGTCGTCCCCGGCCGGATCGGCCCACAGGTCGGTGTGGTGGACGATGGCGAACAGGGCGCCGCGCGAGCACTCCTCCAGCCGCCGCTCCAGGTAGGCGTCCGCGGGCAGGTCCGGGTCCTGCTCCAGGGCGGCGCCCACCCAGCCGCGCAGCCACGCCGCCAACAGCGCGCCGTCCTCGCCGCCCAGCCGCCACGGACTGGGGAACGTGCGGGTGGCGACGCCGCGCTCGGCGAAGGACGCGCGCGCCGCCCCGACGGCGTCCGGGCCCATCAGGCCCCCGCGCCGCTGGTGGGCGTCGAACGCGCGGGCCACCGCCCCGTCGAGCGGATCGGCGGGCGAGAGCTCCACCCGGCCCGCCACCGTCAGGGAGAACAGCGCCGGGCAGCCGGCGTCGGCCACGGCCCCGACCAGGGTGTCGACCGCCGGACGGGTCAGCACGTCCAGCAGCGCTGAGGCCACCACGAGCGTGCACCCGGACAGGTCGGCCGAGCGCAGCGCCGCCAGGTCGTGCCGCCGCGCCTCGGTGGTGGCGCCGGGCACGGAGCGCTCGGCCACCGAGAGCAGCCGGGGGTCGCGGTCGAACAGCACCCAGTGCTGGGGGGAGGGGAGGCGGGGGGAGAGCCAGCGCCCCAGCGAACCCGTGCCGCAGCCCAGGTCGGCGACCACCCGGCCGCGGTCGCCGATCAGCCCGACCGGCTCGCGGGAGCGTGCCCGGGCGTCGGCGTCCTCGCGCAGGGCCAGCCACTCCGGAGCGAACGGGGGCACGTCGGTCATCGGGACACCTCCCCGTCGAGGACGGCGGCCATCGCCCGCGCCGCCTCCTTCCATCCTGCCAAGTTCAGCCGCCGAAGGCGCGCCGAGTCGCGTAAACGTTCGCGCAGGGAGGCGTCGGTCAGCCACCGGCGCAGGGCGTCGCCGAGCGCGGTGGGGTCCTCCGGCGCGACGAGCAGTCCGGGGCGGCGGCCGTAGGGGTCGCGGCCCAGCGCCTCGGGCACGCCGCCCACCGACGTCGCCACCACCGGGACCGCCCGGGCCAGCGCCTCGGTCACGACCATCCCGTAGGTCTCCGCCCTGGAGGGCAGGACGACGAGGTCGGCGGCGTCGTAGGCCGCCTGCAGGGCCAGGCCCGTCCGTGCCCCCGTGAAGCGCACCGGCAGCGACCCGGCGCGCGCCCGCAGCGCCGCCACCCGTCCCGGGTCGCCGAAGGGCCCCACGCACGTGCACGTCCAGGCCGGTCCGCGGACCAGCGCCAGCGCGTCCAGCAGCACGTCGTGCCCCTTGCGCGGGGTCAGCGAGGCCACGCACAGCAGGTGCGAGGCCCCGTCCGTGCCCGGGGAGGCCGGCGCCGGATCCACGCCCGGGGGCACGGGGCGCACCCGGGCCACCCCGTGGCGGGCGGCCAGGTCCGCGGCGGTCGCCGTGCTGGTGGCCACGACCTCCGCGGCGGCGCGCAGCACCCGGCCCTCGCGCTCGGCCAGGTCGCGGGCGGCGCCGGGGGACAGGCCGGTCTCGTCGGCCAGCGGCAGGTGCACCAGGACGACCGTGCGCAGCCGTCCGGTGTGCGGCACGACCACCTCGGGCACCCCGCAGGCGACCAGGCCGTCCAGCAGCACGGTCGACCCGTCGGGCAGCCCGGCGAGCACGCCGTCCAGCCGCGCGCGTGCGGTGGCGTCCGGCCGCGGCCATCCGCCGGGCACGGCCACGGTCCGCAGGGGGTGCCCGGCCGCCTCCAGCGATCGGGCCAGCCGCTCGTCATAGACGTGGCCGCCGCTGGGGGCGTCGCCGGCGGGGACGACGAAGACGGTACTCACAGCTCACGGTCGTGGCTCGCCCAGGCCACGTGCGACTCGCTCAGAGTCACGGTCAGTCCGCTCAGACCGCGCGCCCGCGCGTCGACGCGCTCGACGAGCCGGTCGCCGATCACCTGGGCCAGGTACTCGGTGGAGGTGTTGACCCCCGCGAAGGCGGGTTCCTCGTCCAGGTTGCGGTAGTTGAGCTCGGCGACCACCGCGGCCAGCTCGCGCGTGGCCAGCCCGATGTCGATGACGATGTTGTCCTGGTCGAGTTCGGGGCGGCGGAACGTCGCGTCGACGACGAACGTCGCGCCGTGCAGTCGCTGGGCGGGACCGAAGACGGTGCCGCGGAAGCTGTGGGCGACCATCAGGTGGTCGCGGACGGTGACGGTGAACACGGGAGTGCGACTCCTTCGGTGGGGGCGGCCGCGGTCAGGGATAGACGACGCGGTGGCACAGTGCGGGCAGGGAGCCGTCGGCGAGCCGGGGCAGCACCGAGGGCAGGTCGTCGAAGGCGCTCTCCCCGGTGAGGAGCGCGTCGAAGGCGGGGTCGGCGAGCAGTTCCAGGGCCAGGTCGAGCCGGTCGCCGTAGCCGCGCCGCCCCCGCCGGGCGAGGGCGATCCCGCCCACCTGGCTGGAGCGCAGGGTGATCCGCCGGGAGTGGAAGTCCTCGCCCAGCGGCACGCGCACGGACCGGTCGCCGTACCAGCTCAGCTCGACCACCTCGCCGTCGGTGGCCGCCACGCGCAGCGCGAGGGCCAGCCCCTCCTCGGTGGAGCTGGTGTGGAAGACCAGGTCGCGGTCGTCGGCGGCCTCCTCCGGAGCGGCGAAGCCGACGCCGAGCCGCTCGGCCACGCGTGCGCGGGCCGGGTCGACGTCGACCAGCTCGACCCGGGCGCCCGGGACGCGGGCCAGCAGCCGGGCCACGCAGCAGCCCACCATCCCGGCGCCGACGACCGTGGCCCGGTCGCCGAGGCGCGGCGCGGCGTCCCACAGGGCGTTGACCGCGGTCTCCACCGTGCCCGCGAGCACGGCCCGGCCCGGCGGCACCCCCTCGGGCACGAACCGCAGCGCGTCGGCCGGCAGCACGAACCGCGTCTGGTGCGGGAAGAGGCTGAACACGGTGTGCCCCACCACGTCCCGCGGCCCGTCCTCGACCACGCCGACGTTCAGGTACCCGTACTTGACGGGACCGGGGAAGTCGCCCTCCTGGAAGGGGGCGCGCATCACGCGGTACAGGCGCTCGGGCACGCGGCCCTGGAAGACCAGCGTCTCTGTGCCCCGGCTCACGCCCGAGTACAGGGTGCGCACGCGGACCTCGCCGGGGCCGGGGTCGGGCAGCGCGGCGGTGCGGATCTCACCCGCACCGGGAGCACGCACCCAGAATGCCCGTGCCTGCTGGCTCATGTTTCTCCTTGTCCTCGTCAGTCACATTGGACACAACTCTCGACACCCGTGGTTCCCGGCCCCATGGCCGGGGCCGGGCGCCGGTTCACTCGCCGTGGGCGATCAGAGCCGTGCCGCACTCACGTGAGCGCCACAGCCACACCACGTCGCGGCCGAAGGACCACAGCAGGGCGCCCAGGGCACCCGCCACCAGCACGGCGGCGGCCCACACCGGCAGCAGCGCCGGGGCGGCCGCGGCCAGGGCCGCGCCCTGCAGGGCGGCGACGCCCTTGCGCGCCTGGCTGGGCGGCAGTGGACCGGCCAGCCAGGGGGCGGCCCACGCCGCGGCGCCGAACACGTAGCGCATGGCGCCGATGACGAGCACCCACGGCCCGAGGAACTGCACGGCGTGCACGCTCAGGACCAGGATGAGGAAGGCGTCGGTCTCCATGTCGAAGCGGGCGCCGAAGTCCGACTCGGTCCTGGTGTGCCGGGCCACGAACCCGTCCACCAGGTCCAGGAGCAGGGCCGGGACGGCCAGTGCCACGACGGCCCAGGTGTGGCCGCCGTCGGCGACCAGCGCGGTCACCCCGCCGACCAGGACCGCCCGCACCAGGGTCACGCGGTCGGCCGGGCCCAGGGAGCGCCGGCCGGCCCGGCGCATGGCCCACCGCAGCGCGGCCGCGCCCGCCACCAGGTAGACCGCGCCCATCGCCCAGCCCACGGGCCCCAGACCCAGGCCCGCGGACGCCAGGATCCCCGTCTCCGGCGGGACGCCGGCGGCGACGCTCGGAGCGCACATGGCCGGTCACCCCAGCGCCGGGTCGGGTCCGTCCAGGGGCGGGTCCAGGTGTGGCAGGTCGTGTCCCATCCGGTCGCGCTTGGCCGTCAGGTAGGCCCTGTTCTGCGCACGGGCGGGCATCAGCAGCGGAATCCGTGCGGAGACCTTGACGCCGTGGTCCTCCAGGGAGCGCCCCTTGTCCGGGTTGTTCGTGAGCAGCCGGACCGAGCGCACCTCCAGGTGGCGCAGCACGCGCGCCGCCGGGCCGTAGTCGCGCGCGTCCACGGGCAGGCCCAGCACGGTGGCCGAGTCGACGGTGTCCAGTCCCTCGCGGTCCTGGAGGGCGAGGGTGCGGACCTTGGCCAGCAGCCCGATGCCCCGGCCCTCGTGCCCGCGCAGGTAGACCAGGACGCCCCGGCCCTCGCCGGTGATCCGGTCCAGGGCGGCGTCGAGCTGGTCGCCGCACTCGCAGCGCAGCGCCCCCAGGGCGTCCCCGGTCACGCACTCGGAGTGCACGCGGACCAGGACCTCCTCGCCTTCCCCCAGGGGGCCGAGCACGAGGGCGAGGTGCTCGTTGCCGTCCCCGGGATCGCGGAAGGCCACCGCCCGGAACACCCCGCGCCGCGTCGCCAGTTCGGACTCGGCCACCGCACTCGGGTCAATGCTCTGATCGCTCATACGCCCCTTCGATCCGTCGCGGAAGCGACTCACCCGCCGGGTTCCCACCCGCCGGGTGCCGAAAACCTAGCGGCGCCCGCGGGCGGGTTCAAGCGGTCGGATGATCGGAACGGTCGACGCACGCGTGGGCGCGCGCGGGGCCGGAGCGCGCCAACGCGGAGGTCACGGGGAGGTTTCGGCAGGGTCAGGACGGGTGGATGTGGTGGCGGAGAATTCTGCTCTCCGTGAGTAGACGACGGGTGTGTCCGACCTCCCGGACCGGTCCGCCGAGGCGGATCCGGAACGTGAATCCCGGATCTGCGGACGACGCGGCCAGACTCAGTTCCAGGTCACCCGGGTCCACGATGCGTCGCAGGTCCGGCCCCGTGTAGGCGGCCAGGTCCGCGTGGACCCCGAACTCCACCCTACGCTCGTCGCCCGGCTCCAGGTCGACGCGCGCGTAGCCGATGAGCCGCCGCACGGGGCGGGTCACCGCCGCCACCGGGTCGCCCAGGTACAGCTGCACCACCTCGGTGCCCGCGACCGGGCCGTCGTTGCGCACCGTGCACGCGACGGTGACCTCCCCGTCGGTGGCCACCTCCAGCGCCGGGTCCCCCGGCTCCTGTACGGTTCCGTCCAGACGCGGACGCGACCACGAGAAGTCGGTGTAGGACATCCCATGCCCGAAGGCGTAGAGCGGCGTGGGATCCACCGAGCTCACCTCGCTGCGCCCGGCCAGCGGCGGGCCGAGGTACGTCGAGGGCTGGCCGCCCGGACCGCGCGGCAGCCCGAACGGCATCCGGCCGCTGGGGTTGACGCGCCCGGAGAGCACACCCGCCACCGCCGGACCGCCCTCCTCGCCGGGGAAGAAGGCCTGCACCACCGCGGCCACCCGGTCGCTCAGCCCGTCCAGCGCGTAGGGGCGTCCGCCGAGCTGCACGAGCACCACCGGCGTGCCCGTGGCCGCCACGGCCGCCACCAGGTCGTGCTGGGCCCCGGGCAGGCGCAGGTCGGTGGCGTCGCAGCCCTCGCCCGAGGTCCCGCGGCCGAACAGCCCGGCCCGGTCGCCGAGCACCACCACGCACACCCGCGCCCCGCGCGCGAGCGCCACCGCCTCGGTGATGCCCGAGGTGTCGCCGTCGTCGACCCCGCAGCCGCGCGCGTACACGATGCCGGTGTCGGGCAGCTCGGCGCGCAGGGACTCCACCACCGTGGGGATCTCCACCCCGAGCGGCAGGTCGGGATGGGCCACCCCCACGTGGCTGGGGAAGGAGTAGCAGCCCAGCATGGCCTCGGCGGTGTCGGCGTTGGGGCCCACCACCGCGATCGTCCCGCCCGCGGACAGCGGCAGGACACCGTCGTTGGCCAGCAGCACCACCGACTCCTCGGCCAGGCGCCGGGCCAGGTCGCGCTGCGGGGCCGGATCCAGGTCCACCCCGCCCCTCGCCGCCCCGGCACCGTCCGACTCGGGATCCCAGTCGGGGTCCAGCAGGCCCAGCTCGCACTTCTGCCGCAGTACCCGGCGGGCCGCCCGGTCCACCAGCGACTCGGGGACCTCGCCCGCCCGCACCGCCGCCACCAGGGGGGCGCCGTAGCAGCGCAGCGTCGGCAGTTCCACGTCCACCCCGGCCGACAGGGCCAGCGCGGCCGCCCGCCCCTCGGACTCGGCCACCCGGTGAAGGGTCCGCAGGAAGGAGACGCCGAAGTAGTCGGCCACCACCGTGCCCTCGAAACCCCAGGTGTCGCGCAGCAGCCCGGTCAGCAGCTCGCGGTCGGCCGCAGCCGGGACGCCGTCGTTGTCGGTGTAGGAGTGCATGACCGACCGCGCGCCGCCGTGGCGCAGCGCCATCTCGAACGGCGGCAGCAGCACGTCGGCCACCTCGCGCGGGCCCACCGGGGCGGGGGCCAGGTTGCGGCCGGCGCGCGAGGCCGAGTACCCCACGAAGTGCTTGAGCGTGGCCACGATCCCGCTCGACTCCAGCCCGCGCACGTAGGCGCCGGCGATCGTGCCGACGAGGTAGGGGTCCTCGCCGATGGTCTCCTCGATCCGCCCCCACCGCAGGTCGCGGGCCACGTCCAGCACCGGGGCGAGCCCCTGGTGCACGCCCACCCGGCGCATCCCCGCGCCGATCTGGGCCGCCATCCGCTCCACCAGGTCCGGGTCGAACGCCGCGCCCCAGGCGGGCGGGACCGGGTAGACCGTCGCCTTCCAGGTGGTGAACCCGGCCAGGCACTCCTCGTGCACCTGGGCGGGGATCCCGAACCGGTTGGCCGCCGCGACCTCGCGCTGGGACCGCGCCAGGGAGCGCGCCCCGGCGGCCGGGTCGACCGGGGCGGTCCCGAACGGGCGGGTGAGCTGGCCGAGCCCGTCGGCGATCGCCTCCTCCCACACCGGGGGCTCCTCGACCATGTCGTGCTGGTGGGGCGCCACCCCGGTGCCGCTCTCGTCCGCGCCCACCCACAGGCCGCGCAGCTGAGCGGCCTTCTCCTCCAGGGTCATCAGGCCCAGCAGGTGGTCGACGCGGTCGTCGGTCGCCAGCGCGGGGTCGCGCCAGGCGTCGAGGTCCGTGGAGTCGGAAGCGCGCGTCATAGGCTCTCTCTCTGTCAGGGTGCTCCGGGTCGCGGAGCCTCGGGGGTGCTCGTGGCGGGGGGTCGCTGTCGTGGGCGCGTCCGTTGAGGGTGGTAGTCCGGCTTGCGCGGGACGCGCCCCCTCGGGCGATGGCGGGTGACGGGTGGGCGTCACTTGCCGCCGACCCCCATCAGTCCGGCCACCAGCGAGCGGCGTGCCACCAGGTAGACGATGAAGAGCGGAACGGTGGACAGCACCACGGCGGTGAGCAGGCCGGGCACGTCGACCCGGTACTCGCCCTGGAACTCGAAGAGCCCCATCGTGATGAGCCGCTTGTCGTGCGACTGGGTGAGGATGAGGGGGAAGAGGAAGCCGTTCCAGGCCTGCAGGGCGGAGTAGACCGCCACGGTGCTCAGCCCCGGCCGGGACAGCGGCACCACCAGCTGCAGGAAGGTGCGCACCGATCCGGCGCCGTCCAGGGCCATGGCCTCGTACAGCTCCTCGGAGATGTCGCGCATGGACCCGACCAGGATGAGCATGCACACCGGCAGCGCGAACGCGGCCGTGGGCAGCACGATCGCGGTGAGCGAGTCGTACAGTCCCATCTCCACGATGATCAGGTAGACGGGGATGATGACCGCCTGGGACGGGATCGCCAGCCCCAGCAGGAACGCGCGGAAGACCCCGTGGGTCCACCGGGTGCGCGAGCGCACCACGGCGTACCCGGCGGTCGCCGACAGGGCCACGACGATCGCGACGACGGCCAGGGTCACGACCGCGGTGTTGAGCACGAAGCCCAGCAGCCCGTTCTCGATCGCGGTGGCGTAGTTGTCCAGGGTGGGGTCGCTCGGCGGGGCCAGCGGTCCCTCGGACGTGTAGTTCTCGCTGCGCTGGAAGGTCGCCACGAGCAGGGCGTACAGCGGTACGCCCACGACGGCCAGCCACAGCAGCGATCCGGCGCCCGCGAGGAGGTTGGGGCGCCGACGGCTCCCGTTCGGCCAGGACCGGCGCGGCCGGACGGCCGACGCCGTGCCGCGGGGTCGGGTGGTCGTGGTGCTCACATGCCCTCCCGGGTGCTGCGCATCGTGCCGAAGCCGGTGAAGCGGACCAGCAGCAGGGCGATGACGGTCGCCACGACCACGAGGGTGAAGGCGATCGCGCTGGCGTAGCCCAGCTCCCAGCTGCGGAAGCCCGCGCGGTACATCAGGAACGGCACGATGGTGGTGTCGGTGCCGGGCCCGCCGCCGGTGAGGATCAGCACGGTGTCGAAGTAGGTCAGCGACCCCACCACCATCAGTACCGACGACGTGGTGATGGTGTGCCGCAGCTGCGGGAGCGTGATGTGCCAGAACGAGCTCAGCATCCCGGCCCCGTCGATGCGGGCCGCCTCGTAGAGGGAGGCCGGGATCTGGCGGGCGCCGCCCTGGTACAGGAGCATGTGCAGCGGGATGAACTGCCACGCGGTGACGAACACGATGGCGGCGAAGGCGCTGGTGGACCCGCCGAGCACGTCCACGGACCCCAGGCCCAGCCGCGGGCCGAGCCAGGCCAGCGGCCCGAAGTTGGGGTCGAGCATGGCCCGCCAGATGATGGCGATCGCGGCCGAGGACAGCAGCAGCGGCAGGAAGAAGATCGCCGAGAGCACGGCGCGGTTGCGCTGCGGGCCGGCCGCCCAGACCCCCAGCAGCAGAGCGATGGGGGTCTGGACGATCCAGTTCAGCACGGTGAGCACCAGGCTGAGCCACACCGCGTTGTGCATGACGGGGTCACCGGCCAGCCGCGACCAGTTCTCCAGGCCCACGAACCGCGGCGAGCCCAGCCCGCCCCACGAGGTCAGGGACAGGTAGGCCACCAGCACCATCGGCAGCGCGGCGAACATTCCGAAGTACAGCAGGGCCGGTAGGGCCCAGGCCCCGCCCGGTCGGCCCACCTGGCGCACGGAGCGCGCCCTGCGGGGGGAGGAGGGGGCGGGCGCGGCCGGCGCGGAGCCGGACCGGGCGGGGCGGTTCTGGGGCAGAGCTCTCATCGGTGTCCCACTCGTGTCGGTCCCGGTGGCGGAGCCGGTCACAGGGCCGCCAGAGCGTCGACGAACTGCTCGGGCGTGCTCTGGCCGTTGAAGAGCGACTCGATCTCGGTGACCATCGGCGTGGCGGTCTCGGGCGGCAGCGCCTGGTCCCAGGAGAGCTGGAAGTGCGGCGCGTCGCGCACCATCTCGTACTGGAAGGTGGCGAACTCGGGGTTGGGGCTGTCGGCGACGGCCTCCTCGGCATTGGTCGTGGTCGGGACCTCGCCGTTGGCGACCATGTCGGCCACGTACTCCTCCTGGGAGGTGTAGCGCAGGAACTCCTGGGCCTGGTCGGGGTGGGCGGTGTCGGCGGTGACGGAGAAGAAGTTGGTCGGGTTGCCCACGACGTTGGCGGGGTCGCCCTCGCCGCCCGGCACGGGCGGGAAGACGGTGTAGCCGAGGTCGTCCTCGGCGAAGTCGCGGTCCTGGTCCAGGTGGGTGGAGTACTCCCACGAGCCCATCAGGTGCATGGCGGCCCGCCCCTCGGACAGGAGCGTGGAGGCGCCGCCCTCGGTGTAGCTCACCGAGGCGTAGGCGTCGCCGAACGCGCCGCGCTCGACCAGGTCCCGCACGGTCTCGGCGGCCTCAAGGACGGCCGGGTCGCGCCAGCCCTCCATGTCGCCCTCGTGGATGCGCTGGAACACCTCGGGGCCGCCGATGCGGTCCACGAGGTACTGGAGCCACATCTGCTCGGTCCAGGGGTCGGCCCCGGCCAGGGCGAAGGGGGTCACGCCGGCCTCGTCGAAGGCGTCGACCAGGTCGAGGATGTCCTCCCAGGTCTGCGGCGGCTCGACGCCCACGTCCTCGAACACGGCCTCGTTGTAGAAGAGGATCACCGGCTGGGTGCCGCGCAGCGGGATGCCGTACTGGACGCCGTCGACCTCGCCCGCCTCCAGGATGGAGGGGATGAAGGCGTCGGCGAGCTCGGTGTCCTCGGCCAGGAGGTCATCCAGGGGCATGAGCATGTCCTGCTCGACGTAGGGCTGGATGCTGCCGGCGCCCCAGTTGAAGAAGACGTCGGGCTGCTCGCTGGAGCCCATGGCCGTGCGCAGCCGCTCCTCGTAGTTGTCGCCGGGGACCTCGTCGATGACGGCCTGGACGTCGGACTCCTCGTTGAAGCGCTCGACGGCGGCCTCCTGCACGACGACCAGCGTGTCCTGGTACATCCACACGTGCATGTCCTCGTCCGCGGCGGCGCCGCCACCGCCTCCTCCGCACGCGGTGGCGGTGAGGAGGGCCAGGACGGATGCGCCTGCTGCGGCGACTCGGGGGGTGGTCATGGGCAACCTCTCCGAAACTATCGGATAGTATTTCGATATCTGCGTGGCCCGAATTTACGCCGACGCAACGAGAGGCGTCAATACCGGTCAGGTTGCGATGCCCTGTGCCGGACCGCCCCGAAGCGCGTAGTATCAGGCGACGTGAGTGCAGACCCGACCCCCGGACCCGAAGGATCGACGCTCTCGGAGCCGGTCACCATCTCGAAAATTGCGGAAGCCGCCGGTGTTTCGGTGCCGACCGTGTCCAAGGTGCTCAACGGCCGGGCCGACGTGGCCAGCCAGACCCGGGCGCGCGTGGAGGAGCTGATCCGCCGGCACGGCTACCGCCGCCGACGCGGTCCCGGCGGAGGACGGTCGTCGATGATCGACCTCGTCTTCCACGAACTCGACAGCGCGTGGGCGATCGAGGTCATCCGCGGCGTGGAGAACGTCGCGCGCGCGGAGGGGCTGAGCGTGGTGCTCACCGAGTCGGGGGGCGAGCAGACGCCCCGCGAGGCCTGGGTCGACGCCGTCCTGGCGCGCCAGTCCACCGCCGCGATCCTGGTCTTCTCCGACCTGGCCCCCGAACAGCGCGCCCGCCTGGCCGCCCGCGACATCCCCTTCGTGGTCGTGGACCCGGCCGGGGACCCCGGGCCCGACATGCCCGCGGTGGGCTCGGCCAACTGGAACGGCGGGCTGGCCGCCACCCGCCACCTCATCGAGCTCGGCCACCGGCGCATCGGGGTGATCGGCGGTCCGCGGCCCGTGCTGTGCAGCAAGGCCCGCATCGACGGCTACACCTCGGCCCTGGACGCCGCCGGGATCGAGGTGGACCCCGCGCTGATCCGCTACGGCGACTTCCACGTGGAGAGCGGGCGCGACCGCGGGCGCGAGCTGCTCCGGCTGGACGACCCGCCCACCGCGATCTTCGCCGGCAGCGACCTGCAGGCCATGGGCCTGTACGAGGCCGCGCGCGAGCTGGGCGTGCGCATCCCCGAGGACCTCAGCGTCGTCGGCTACGACGACCTGCCCGTCGCCCGGTGGGTGGGCCCGCCGCTGACCACCGTGCGCCAGCCGCTCACCGAGATGGCCGAGGAGGCCACCCGGATGGCGCTCGCCCTGGCCCGGGGAGAGCGCCCGGCCAACCTGCGCCTGGACCTGGCCACCGACCTGGTGGTACGCCGCAGCACGGCGGAGCCGGCGGGGCGCTGACCTCCTGCCGGGCGTGCCCTGACGGCGGTCACCAGTCAGGACACGCCGGGGCAGGGCTCACGCGGGCAGGTCGGCGGCGGCCAGGACCTCGGCCAGCCCCTCGGTGCGGAAGTTGTCCACGACGAGGATCTGCGACTCCGGGAGCAGCCAGTACCGCTGCTCGTAGTAGGCGGTCGGCGCGTTCGGCTCGATCCCCGTCAGGCACGGGACGCTCCACACCCGGTAGTAGGCCATCCGTTCACCGATCGGGGCCAGGGACCGCTCCTCGCGCGGCGGGGTCGCGGTGGCCGCCTGGCTGTCGGTGCACAGCTCCATCCCGCCGCCGGGGTAGTACATCGCGTCCTCGGTGAGGCCGTCGGCGGCGATGGCCCCGGGACCGGCGATCTCCAGGTACGGGCAGTCCGTCCGGTCCTCGAACGCGCAGTCGCTGTCCGGGTCGGTGCCGACCAGGAACCACTCGTCGTCGATCTCCTCGCCGGCGTCGGTACGGAACGTGCGCTCCTGCCGGACGGCCTCCCACCCCTCGGGCAGCTCCACGGTCATGCCGCGGTACTCCAGTGTGCTGGTCGCCTCCTCCTCCGCCTCCGTCCACCGGGCACCGGCCAGGACCGCGTCGAACTCCTCGATCCCGTAGTCGTCCACGATGAGGATCTCCCGGTCCTCCAACAGCCACAGGCGCTGGTCGTGGAGGAGGAAGCCGGAGGAGCCCTCGTCGCCGATGTCGACGCACAGCGAGTGGCCCTCCGCGTAGGCGGCCACCTCCCCGCCGGCGTCGCGGTCCTCGCGCTCCCAGCGGGCTGACGCGGCGGGGTTCCCGGGGGAGGTGGCCACGCCTTCGGGACAGGGCATGGGATTGCTGCTCGGATTGAACGAGTACACACCGCCGGCAGCCCCGCTCTGCCGCATGGTGGCGTAGCCCTCGCCGCCGTGGTCGATGCCCTCCGGGCCGAGCACCTTGATGTGCCGGCAGGCCACGGAGCCGTCCGTGTAGCTCCACTCGACGCCGTCGCAGGCCTCCTGCCCGCCCGGGTACAGGACCAGCCACTCCTCGGTCGTGTACGGCCCAGGATCGGAAAAGACCCCGAACTCCTCCTCCACGAACTCCGCCGTCCACCCCTCGGGCAGGGCGAGCGACATGCCGCGGTACCCGACCCGTTCCGGCTCCGGCTCCAAGACCTGCTCGGACGACGCCTCCCCGCCGCCGAACGGCCAGACCGGCTCGCCGCTGTACAGCTGTCCGCCCACCCAGCCGCCGGTCGCGACGGCGGCGGTGCTCGCCACCGCCACGAGCGCGGCGGTGGCCTTGCCCATACCGGCGAGGGCTCCCGCTCCAGCGGCTGAGGCCGCGGCGCCGGAGGCCGTTCCACCGCCCGCGGCCGCGGCACTGGCGGCGGCCCCGCCTCCCGCGACGGCGGCCGACGATCCGGACAGCAGCGCCACCGACCCGGCGGCCGCCACCCAGGGGCCGGCGCCGCGTACGGCCTCGAACCCGGTCCAGGCGGTGGTGAGCAGCCGGCGCAGCCGGACTCGGGCGGCCTCACGGGTCAGTACCGGCTCGCCGGTCAGGGACAGGACGGTGCCGAACGCCTCGGCGGCGGAGGGCCGACGCTCCGGATCGCGGTCCAGGGCCCGGGCGACCAGCGCGCGCAGGTCCTCGGGCACCCCCTCCAGGTCGGGTTCGGCCTCACGCGTGCGTGCCAGCAGCGTGGCGGTGTCGCCCCTGCCGAAGGGCCCGTGTCCGGTCGCCGCGTAGACGACGAGACCGCCCCAGGCGAACACGTCCGAGCGCGGGTCCGCACCGATGCCCTCCAGGCGTTCGGGGGCGATCCACCCGGCGGTGCCGAACACTCCGGCCTCGGCCGTCTCGTCCCGCGTGTCCCGGGCGATCCCGAAGTCCAGGAGCCGGGGCCCCGCCGGGGCGAAGACGACATTGGCGGGCTTGACGTCGCGGCGCACGATTCCAGCGGCGTGGACGGCGGACAGGGCTTCGGCGGTACCGGCGGCGAACGAGAGCAGCCGGTCGCCGGTGAGCGTGCCGTGTTCGCGCACGTGTCCGCTCAGGGTGCGGCCCGGCACGAACTCGGTGGCCATCCACGGCCGCTCGGCGTGCGGGTCCGCGCCGAGGAACGCCGGAGCGCAGTCGGCGTCCACCCGGGCCAGCAGCTCTGCTTCCTGGACGAACTGCTCGCGAAAGACCGGGTCGGCGGCGTGGCGCGGATGGACGACCTTGAGGGCGACGTGCCGTCCCTCGCGGTCCAGGGCGCCGTACACGGTTCCCATACCGCCCGCGCCCACCCTTCCGACCAGGTCGAACGGACCGATGGCCACCGGGTCCGCGGGGTCGAGCGGGGCGAAGCCCTCGGGGAGCGGGGCGGAATGAGAGGTGGGGGGACCCACGTCGGGGGACATGCGCTGCGCTCCGTTCAGTCCGGGTTCCGGCGCGGCGCTCCGGAACCGAGTGACAGCACCAGCTGAGAGTCTCGGCGAAGTCGAACGGTTCTGCCGAAATGACAGGAAGGCTTCGTTTGCAACGAGGAGTTGACAACGTATCGTTCAAAAGTCAGAGTGGAGTCATGGACGAACACCGTGACGCCTTCACCCCGCCCGACCCAGACAAGGAGCGCCGCCGCCGCGGCTACGAGGCGCTGGCGCGCATCACCGAACGGCACGCCGGCGGCGAGGACCGCGTCCGCTGGGACGAGTACCGCAGGCCGATGGCGCCCTTCGACGCCGTACGGCGGGTGAGCGACGCGGCCGCGGGCAGCGCTCCGCCACAGCAGGGCGAGCCCGCCGTCGACCGCGAGGACCTCACCGCCGCGCTCTCCCTGCTGCCCACCGCGCGGGCCGAGTTCGACCAGATGGAGCTCGGCGTCCTGGAGATGGCCAAGGGGCGCGGCATGACCTGGCAGGAGATCGCCTTCGGTCTCGGGCTGGGCACGGCCCAGGCCGCCCGCCAGCGCCACCAGCGCCTCAGCCGCCGTGTCGCCCCCGACGCCCCGGGAGCCCCTTCTTGAGGTGGGAGGTGCGGGTGCTGTAGGCGTCGGCGACCTTGCCGATCACCCGCACCGCTGGCTGGGCCGGCAACCCGTGCTCAACCTTCAGGGCCGTGTAAGCGCGTTCCTGGAGGGCGTACTTGTGTGTGGCGCCGGTCGCGAACGCCACCTGGGAGGCGGCGCTCGCGGCCTGGTCGCAGGCACGCAGGGGCGCAGGCACGCAGGCACGCAGGCACGCAGGCACGCAGGGGCGCCTCAAGCGCCTCCGCCTGTTCAGGCGAGGACGGAAGTCCGATGCGCACGACCACCTTCATCTTCGAACACGTCAACGAAGTCGGGTCCTGCTGTGGGCCGAACCGGAGAATCCGTCGTACCGACTTCCCCTGGATCCTGGCGAAGGCCCTGAACGCCTGGGCGTCTTCGCGAAACGACGCTGAAGTCCAGGAGGATCAGGTCCGGCGCGCGGCCGTGGACCCCCGGACCACGAGCTCGGGCGTGAACCACGTGCGTTCGTGCCGGTGGTCCGGGTCGTTCAGTTCCGAGATGAGCAGGCGCATCGCCGAGCGGCCCAGGTCGAACTTGGGCTGGGCGACCGAGGTCAGCCCGGGGTGGACGAGGTCGGCGAAGTCGACGTTGTCGTAGCCGACGACGGAGATGTCCTCGGGCACCCGGATCCCGCGCCGGCCCAGGCCCTTCATCAGGCCCAGCGCCAGCTGGTCGTTGGCGCAGAAGACCGCCTGGGGGCGCCGCCGGGGACCGCCCGCCAGGACCGCGTCGACGGCGCGCTCCCCGTGGTCGGCGTTGAGCTGGGGCTGCTCGATGACCCGGACGGCCTGGTCGGGGTCCAGGTGCGCCTCCGCGCACGCCTCGCGCAGCCCGTCGTGGCGCCGCCGTACCTGTTCGATCGCGAACGGGCCGGTCAGGAAGGTGATCCGCTCGTGTCCCAGTCCGATGAGGTGCCGTCCGGCGGCCAGCCCGCCCGCGTGGTTGTCCACGCTGACGCTGCACCCGACCTCCTCCGACACGTCGCCCCGGTCCAGGGCCACCCAGGCGGTGCCCTGCCTGGCCAGCCAGACGAGGTCGGACAGGTCGTCGTCCACGGGCATGACGACGGCGCCCGCCGCGCGCTGTTCGGCGAGCAGGCGCAGGTTGCGGCGCTGGCGGTCCTGCTGCTCGGCGGAGTTGAGCAGGACCACGGCCAGCCCGGCCGTGGCGGCCTCCTCCTCGACGCCGCGCGCGACCTCGGTGAAGAAGGGGTTGGTGACGTCCAGGACCAGCAGGCCCACCGATCCGCTGCGGCCCGAGCGCAGGCTGCTGCCGGAGGAGTTGCGCACGTAGTCGAGCTCGGCGATGGCCGCCTCGACCTTGCGGCGGGTCGTCGCGGCGACGCGCTCGGGCCGGTTGAGGACGTTGGACACCGTGCCGGGGGAGACCCCGGCGTGCCGGGCGACCTCGGTGATGCCCACCGTGCGGCGGGTGGCGCGTGGACTGGTGCTCAAGGGTTCTCCACTGGGGCTCGAACGGTCGGGGCGACGCGCTCGCATGCTACTGACACGGCCCTCAGAACGTCGGTTCATGCTCACACTCGGATTGAAACGTGTCAATAACTTTCCGGAACCCGGTGCCTCCGGGCGGCGGAACCGGCGGCCCCGCCGGGGTCGAGCTGACGTCGTTACCAGCGTGATACCTGGGATTTCTCCGTGATCCCCTTGACGGGGTAGTGTGCTGGACTTAACATCCACTTCATATTAAAACGTTTTTGCACGAATCTCCTGAACCCCAGGAGATCGGTACTGGAAGAAGGAGGACGCACGTGACGGACGACCGATCACCAGTGCCTCCGCCCCTCGCGCTGGTGGACGTCACGAAGTCCTTCGGGAGCGTCCGAGCGCTACGGGGACTGAGTCTGCACCTGCGTGCCGGGGAGATCCACGCGCTCGTGGGCGAGAACGGCGCGGGCAAGTCCACGCTGGTCAAGACCATAGCCGGAGTCCACCGGCCCGACGGCGGCCAGGTACTGGTCGACGGACGGCCCACCGAGTTCACCGCGCCCGCCGACGCCCAGCGCGCCGGGGTCGCGGTCATCTACCAGGAGCCCACCCTCTTCCCCGACCTGTCGGTGGCCGAGAACATCTTCATCGGCCGCCAGCCGCGCACCCGCCTGGGCACCATCGACCGCGCCCGCATGCGCCGCGACACCGACGAGGTGTTCGGCCGGCTGGGCGTGGCGATCGAACCCGACCGGCCCGCGCGCGGTCTCTCCATCGCCGACCAGCAGCTCGTCGAGATCGCCAAGGCCATCACCCGCCACGCCCGCGTCCTGGTCATGGACGAGCCCACCGCCGCCCTGTCGGGCGTCGAGGCCGAGCGGCTGTTCACCGTCGCCCGCACCCTGCGCGACGAGGGCGCGGCCCTGCTCTTCATCTCCCACCGCTTCGACGAGGTGTTCGGTCTGTGCGACCGCATCACCGTCGTGCGCGACGGCGCCTACGTCTCCTGCGATCCCACCGCGGACCTGGACGTGGACACCGTCGTGCGGCGCATGGTCGGACGCGACGTCAGCAGCCTCTACCCCAAGGAGGACGCCGAGTTCGGCGACACCGTCCTGGAGGTCGAGGGCCTGAGCCGCCAGGGCGTCTTCGCCGACGTGTCCTTCTCCGTGCGCGCCGGGGAGATCGTCGCCCTGGCCGGGCTCGTGGGCGCGGGCCGCAGCGAGGTCGTCCGCGCGGTCTTCGGCGTCGACCGCTACGACGCGGGCACCGTCCGCGTCGCCGGCCGGGCCCTGCCCGCCGGACGCCCGCGTGCGGCCATGGCCGCCGGCATGGCCCTGGTCCCCGAGGACCGCCGCCAGCAGGGACTGGTCATGGAGTCCTCCATCGAACGCAACGCCACCGCCACCCGGCGGGGCCTGCTCAGCCGCTTCGGACTGCTCGGCGCCCGCGCCGAACGCGAGAGCGCGCGGGAGTGGGGCGCCCGGCTCCAGCTCAAGTGCGGCGCCTACACCGACGCCGTCGCCACCCTCTCCGGCGGCAACCAGCAGAAGGTCGTCCTGGCCAAGTGGCTCTCGACCGAGCCGCGCGTGCTCTTCGTCGACGAGCCCACCCGCGGCATCGACGTCGGCACCAAGGCCGAGGTCCACCGCCTGCTGTCCACGCTCGCGGGGGAGGGGCTGGCCATCGTCATGGTCTCCAGCGAACTCCCGGAGGTCCTGGGCATGGCCGACCGCGTCCTGGTCATGCACGAGGGCCGAGTCACCGCCGAACTCGACCGCGACCGGGCCGACGAGGAGTCGGTCATGTACGCGGCCACCGGACAGCGACCGAGCGAGGCCGCCTGATGAGCACACCCACCACCGCGACCACCCCCTCGGCCACGGGGGCAGCGCCGGCGGCCGCCCGGCGCACCGCCCGCCGCCGTCCCCAGATCCGCGAACTCGGCGTCCTGCTGGCCGTCGTCGTCCTCATCGCGGCCACCTGGCTGCACAACCCCGGCTTCCTCTCCCACCAGGGCGTGCGCGACCTGTTCCTGGGCGCCACCGTCCTGGCCGTCCTGGCCGTCGGCCAGGCCCTGGTCCTGATCACCAAGAACGTCGACCTGTCGGTCGGCTCGGTCATGGGCCTGTCGGCGTTCGGCACCGGTCTGCTCTTCGTCACCTTCCCGGGCCTGCCGGTCCCGGTCGTCATGGCCGCGGGCGTGCTCATCGGCCTGGTCTGCGGCCTGGCCAACGGCCTGCTCGTCACCGCCGTCCAGGTCCCGGCGCTGGTCGTCACCCTGGGCACCCTGTACGCCTACCGCGGCCTCAACCACTGGTGGGCGGGCGGCGGACAGGTCAACGCCCACGACATGCCCGAGTCCTTCCTCGCCCTGGGCCGGATCCCCGTCCTCGGGGTGCCGCTGCCCGCGGCGATCGCCGTGGCCGTCGTCGTGGTCGTGGGCCTGTACCTGGCCCACTTCCGCTCGGGCCGCGAGCTCTACGCGATCGGCTCCAACGCCGACGCCGCGCGCCTGTCGGGCATCCCCGCCGGCCGCCGCGTCATCACCGCCTTCGCCGTCAACGGAGCCCTGGCCGGGCTCGCCGGCGTCCTGTTCGCCGCGCGCTACGGCACCGTCGACTCCACCGTCGGCACCGGCATGGAACTGCAGGTCGTCGCGGCCGCCGTGGTCGGCGGCGTGGCCATCGCCGGGGGAGTCGGCACCGTCTACGGCGCCGCCCTGGGCGCCGTCCTGCTCACCACCATCACCGCCGCCCTGCCCATCTGGCAGATCGACCAGTTCTGGCAGCAGGCCGTGGTGGGCGCGCTCATCCTGGCCGCCATCGGACTGGACCGCCTGCTGGCGCTGCGCACGGCCCGCAAGCTTCGAGGAGGAGGTGCCCGTGGCGCCTGAACGCATCATCACCAGCCCGCCCGCCGCCCCGGCGGCCGGCCCCGACCGGCCACGGCCCGTCCGGCGGATCGCCTCGCTGCTGTCCCTGCGCGAGTCACCGGTCATCGCCGCACTCGTCGTGACCCTGCTCGGCGCGTCCCTGTTCGTCGACATGTTCGCGTCCGGACGCAACATCAGCTTCCTGCTGCTGAGCGTCGCCGCCATCGCCCTGATGGCCCTGCCGATGACCCTCATCGTCGTCACCGGCGAGATCGACCTGTCGGTGGCGAGCACGCTCGCCCTGACCAGCGCCACCCTGGGCGTGCTCTGGGAGTCCGGGGTGCCCATCGAGACGGCGCTGTGGATCTGCCTGGCCGTCGGGGCCGGCCTGGGCGCCCTCAACGGCGTCCTGGTCACCGTCATGGGGCTGCCGTCGCTGGCCGTCACCATCGGCACGATGGCCCTGTACCGCGGCCTGGCCTACGTCCTGCTGGGCGACCGGGCCGTGGCCAGCTACCCGCAGAGCTGGGTCAGCGGCGCCCGCGACCCCTTCCTGGGCATCGAGGGACTGCCGTGGATCGCGGTGGGGGTGCTGGTCCTGGCCGCGCTCTTCGCCGTCCTGCTGCACGCCACCCCGATCGGACGCTCGCTGTTCGACATCGGCAACAACGACGAGGCCGCGCGGTTCACCGGAACGCCCGTCCGATGGACCAAGTTCTGGCTCTTCACCCTCAGCGGCGTCGTCGCCGCCGGAGCGGGCGTGTTCTGGACCCTGCAGTACGGCACCTCCCGGGCCGACACGGCCTTCGGCCTGGAACTTCAGGTCGTGGCGGCCGTCCTGCTCGGCGGAGTGTCCATCTTCGGCGGGGTCGGCTCGGTCCTCGGCGTCATGTGCGGCGTCCTGCTGCTCGGCGTCATCCGCAACGCGCTCCAGCTCTTCGGCCTGTCCAGCGAGGTCCTGCAGATCGTCACCGGTCTGATCCTCATCGCCTCCGTGGTCACGCCCAACCTCGTGGCCAAGGTCCGTGCCAGACGCGCACCCGAACCCACGCCCGAGCCCGTGTCCGCACCCGCACCCGAACCCGCACCCGCACCCGCACCCGTCCCCGACTCCACCGACCGTCCACACAACGGAGAACAGTCATGACCGATCCCCTGCGCCCGCGCTACCTGGCCCTCGTCGCCGCGGCGGCCGCCGTGCTGATGACCGCCGCCTGCGGTGGCGGCACCACCATCGACGACGCCGACGAGTCGGGCGGCTCCGGTCCGACCGGTACCGCCGACCCCGACGCGGAGATCCCCGAGGGCCTGAAGATCGACTTCCTGCCCAAGCAGCTCAACAACCCCTACTCCGACATCGTCAACGCCGGTGGCGCCGAGGCCGTGGACGAACTGGCGGGCGAGTACACCGAGCGCGGCGGCACCGAGCCCACCGCCGACTCCCAGGTGGAGTACATCAACGCCGCCAGCCAGGCGGCCAGCGACGTCATCGTGATCGCCGCCAACGACCCCGACGCGGTCTGCCCGGCACTCAACGAGGCCCGCGACAACGGTGCCGCCATCGTCGGCTACGACTCCAACGCCAACTGCACCGACGTGTTCGTCAACCAGTCCTCCGACGAGCTGATCGGCCGCGCGCTGGTGGAGATGATCTCCGCGCAGCTGGACGGCGAGGGCACCTTCGCGGTCCTGTCGGCCACCCCCAACGCCACCAACCAGAACACCTGGATCGCGGCGATGGAGGAGATCCTGCAGGAGGACGAGTACACCGGCCTGGAGCTGGTCGACACCGTCTACGGCAACGACGACGACCTGGAGTCCTTCCAGGAGATGCAGGGGCTGATGCAGTCCTACCCGGACCTGGACGGCGTCGTGTCGCCGACCACCGTGGGCATCGCCGCCGCGGCGCGCTACGTCAGCGACTCCGAGTACAAGGGCGAGGTCGCCATCACCGGCCTGGGCACGCCCAACCAGATGCGCGAGTTCGTCCACGACGGCACCGTCGAGGAGTTCGCCCTGTGGAACCCGCGCGAGCTGGGCTACCTGGCCGGCTACACGGGTGCCGCGCTCAAGGCCGGACAGATCACCGGCGCCGAGGGCGAGACCTTCACCGCCGGTGAGCTGGGCGAGTACACCGTGGGCGAGGACGGCGAGGTCGTGCTCGGCCCGCCGACGGTGTTCAACGAGGACAACATCGACGACTTCGACTTCTAGCCCGCCCGTCGCCCACCACCGGCCGGGGGGCGCTGCGCGGGGGGCGTCCACCCTCAACGGACGCCTTCGGCGCGGTGGCCCGCCCGTCGCCCACCACCGGCCGAGGGCGCTGCGCGGGGGGCGTCCACCCTCAACGGACGCCTTCGGCGCGGTTGTCCTCTCGTCACCCACCACCGGCCGAGGGCGCTCTGCGAGAGACGTCCACCCTCAACGGACGCCTTCGGCGCGGTGGCCCGCCCGCCACCCGCCGCCGGCCGGGGGGCGCTGCGCTGGGGGCGTCCACCCTCAACGGACGCCTTCGGCGCGGTTGTCCTCTCGTCACCCACCACGGGTCGGGGCGCGCCCGGTCTCCCGCGGCGCGCCCCGACCCACACCACGGAAGGAAGACCCCGTGCAGCGCGTCTGCTTCGTCCTGAAGGTCCGCCGGGAGCGACTGGAGGAGTACAAGGAACGGCACGCCGTCGTGTGGCCCGAGATGCGCGCGGCGCTCAGCGAGACCGGCTGGCACAACTACTCGCTCTTCTGCACCGACGACGGGATGGTCGTGGGCTACCTGGAGACCGAGGACTTCGAGGCGGCCCGCGCGGCGATGGCCCGCACCGACGTCAACGAGCGCTGGCAGGCCGAGATGGCGCCGTTCTTCGAGGACCTGCCCGGCCGCCCCGACGAGGGCATGCTCCCGCTCACCGAGATCTTCCACCTCGACTGACCCGGCGCGCGGAGCGTCGCCCCACCCCCCCCGAGAAAGGCCCCCATGTCCCCCCGCAGACATCTCCGGTTCCGTGTCCTCGCCACCGCCCTCGCCCTGGCCGTCAGCGCCCCGCTCGCCCTCGCCGGTCCGGCGGGGGCCGCCGAGGCGCCCTCGGCCACGCCCCTGAGCAGTCGGACCCTGGACGAGCAGGCCCTGTACTTCGTCTCCTACGACGGCCTGGTCAACAACGGCTCCTACCAGCAGTCCGGCATCCTCACCCACGGCGACCACCAGTACGCCGCCTGGTACACCGAGTCGCGGCACGCGGTCCTGGCCCGCCGCCACCTCGACGGCGGCGAGTGGAGCACCGTCCGGCTGTCGCACCAGCTCACGGTGGACGACTCCCACAACAGCATCTCCCTGGGCGTCTCCGCCGAGGACGGCCGCCTGCACGTGGCCATGGACACCCACAACACCCCCGTCCACTACACGCGCTCGGCGGCGGGCCTGCTCGACGGCGGCGCGCCCTGGTCGGCGAACTCCTTCGAGCCGATCGGCCGCGACCTGGCGGGCCTGGACATCGGCTCCATCACCTACCCGCGCTTCGTCACCACGCCCGACGACGGGCTCCAGCTCGCCTTCCGGACCGGAGGGTCGGGCGACGGCACGCTGGAACTGGCCGAGTACGAGGGCGGTGACTGGGCGCACCTGGGCGCGTGGTCCTCCCCCGAGGGCTCCTACGAGGCCAACGGCGCGGTCAGTACGAGCCGCAACATGTACCTGCACGGCATCGGCTACGGCGACGACGGCCGCCTGCACGCGTCGTTCACCTGGCGCGAGACCGCCGCGGGCGGTGACATCCTCTGCCACCCGGGCGGGCTGTCCAACCACGACACCGGCTACGTCTACAGCGACGACGAGGGCCGCACCTGGCACACCGACGACGGCTCGGTGGCCGCGGTCACGGGGACCTCGCACCGGGTGTCCGTGGACACCCCCGGGCACGTGGTGGATCCGCTGCCGCTGAACTACGCGCTGATGAACCAGGAGTCGCAGGCGGTCGACAACGCGGGCCGCCCGCACGTCCTCATCAGCTACCGGCCGGGGCGGTTCGGGCACTGCTCCAATGACTTCGTCCGGGACCGCCGCAACGAGGGCTACGTCTTCCACGTCCACCAGGACAGCGCCGGACAGTGGCACAAGATGGAGATCCCCGAGCGGCTCCAGGCCTTCGGCCGGTCCCGGCTGGTCATGACCGAGGACGACACCGCGTACGTGGTCATGCCCTTCGGCCGGATCATGGCGGCGACCGCCGCGTCCGGCTGGACCGACTGGACGATGGTCCACGACGGCTCCGGCATCGACTCCTTCGGCGAGGTGCTCGTGGACGAGTCCCGGGTCGCCGCCGAGGGCGTGCTGTCGATCCTGTACCAGGAGGCTGGCGACCGTCCCTCCAGCCCCATCCGCGTCGCCGACTTCCAGCTCGGCTGACCAGCTGACCGGCCGGTCCGGTCGCACCGATGCATCCGGGGCCCGTGCCACGCGCACGGGCCCCGGCGCCGTCTCCGCACACTCCGTCCACAGGCGGTGTGTCGGCGATGGGTCCGGCCGGTGCCGTCCGGCTCCGCACCGACGCGGTGCGGAGCGCTGATCAGTGCACGTAGGGCCAGCCGGAGGAGTCCCAGCCGAGCCAGTTGAGGCCCAGCAGCGCCGTGCCGTCGTCGGCGTAGTAGTGGTAGGCCAGGATGTCGCTGTCGGTGTCGGCGAAGACGTCCTGGTGGCCGGGGCCGTGGATGCCGCCGTGGCCGGACAGGACCTCGGTGCCGCCGCCGGAGGTCATGGCGGTGCCGTCGCGGTCGCGGTAGGGGCCGGTGATGGACCTGGAGCGGCCGACCATGATGCGGTAGGTGCTGTTCGCGCCGTCGCAGCACCGGTCGAAGGAGACGAACAGGTAGTACCAGCCGCCGCGGTGGAAGAGGGTCGGGGCCTCGATGGCTCCGCCCCCGCGCCCGGCGATCGAGTACAGGTTCCCGTCCCGGCGCCTGCCGGTCGCCGGATCGATGCGGACCATCTTGAGCCCGGACCAGAACGAGCCGAACGCCATCCACCACCGGCCCAGCGCGTCCACCTGCAGGTGCGGGTCGATGGCGTTGTAGTCGTTGGAGGTGAACGACTCGATGACCAGGCCCTCGTCGCGCCAGGTTCCGGAGTTCCCGCTGGTGCTGGTGGCCAGGAAGATCGCGGACCGGTTGGAGCCGAAGGTCGAGGCGGAGTAGTAGAGGTGGTAGCGCCCGTTGAGGTGGGACAGGTGCGGCGCCCACAGGTTGCGGTCGCCGCCCGTGTAGGGGGTGGTCCACGGTGCGCCGTCGGGGAAGACCGGGCCGGCGTCCCTGAACTCCGTCCGGTCGGTGGAGGTCTTCAGTGCCACGCCGTGGCCCGTGTGGGCGACCAGGTACCCGCCGTCGGGCCGCTTGACGAAGGACGGGTCGTGCACGCGGATGTCCCCGGTCACGCGGCCGGGGCCGGGGTAGTCGGCCGCCGAGGCGGGTGGGGGAGCGGCGGCGACGGCCGGGATCGCTGACAGCGCTCCCGTCGCCAGGGCCGCGCCCAGCATCGTGCGGCGGGAGGGGAACGCGGAGGGGGTGCGGGGGTGTCGCGTCATGGGGGAGCCTCCTCGGCTCGGTGCGTGTCCCGACTGGAGGAGTCGGAACCGCGATGGTTCTGTTAGCGCTAACATCGCGCGCCGACGGTGGGGTCGTGGGGGCGAGTGGTGATGGGGCCGACGGGCGCCGCGCGTCACGTCTCGGGCCGCCTCGGCCCGGTGGTCCGCCGGTCGGCTGGTCGGGCACGGGGGGTGGTGTGCCGTGGGGGGGGCGGGGGG